>CAVQND010000023.1:0-113225 GCA_963713735.1 uncultured bacterium | reverse complement strand
GCGGGCGGTATTGATTCCACAGTTGCTTGATCCAGGGCCGGTCGGCATAGCCCTCGTGGAACCAGTCTTTGGTTTCGTCCAGGTAATCGTTCGGGTCGTAGGGCGGGCGGGCAGTGTTTGGCAATTTCGACCCGGAAGGGCTTGTCGTCCTCGTACATCCAGCGGTCAACGTAATCAAAGAAGGCGTCGTGGTGCCAGGCCCCCTCGAGCTGCACGGCCCGCAGGACAAGGGCCTGGGCGACGAAGCACGTCGAGGTGTTTGCCCGGCGATAGGCCTCGCTGCGGAACTCTTCGGGGACCCATTTATCGGGCGGCAAATGCTCGTAGGGACCCCAGGATTGCCCGCCCTGACGAAATCGCGCCCGATGCCGGTGACCTGGTCGATGCCCGAATGGCCGGTGAAGACGACCTTGGCGCCGGTCCAGCAATCGCCGTAGGCAGTCTGTTCGTCTTCGCCGAAGTGGGCCTGGGGAAAGCTCCGGTTAACGTTGGCCATGGCCTGGTCGCCCAGCAGGGCGCCGGCGAAGACGATGGGGAACTTGCGTCCGGACCCGTGGCCGCCGTGGGCGGCCCAGCCGGGATGGCCGTGGCGCACCAGGCTGTAATGGTCAATGCCGATCTGAACGACGTTGATCAGCAGGAGTTCCTTGTCCTCGGGCCCGGTGCCGGCGCAGCAGGCCAGGAGGACGGCGTCGGCAAGGACTTGGGCATACGCCTGGGCGTAATTGGGCATGCTCTCCTGGGGCACGTCGAAGGAGAAGAAACCCGCGCCGCACCAGGGCCGCTGGATGAGTTCGGCGAACCTGGCGGGGTCCGGGGCTTCCTTGGGCTGGTCGAAGCGCGGCAGCAGTTCGCGTTTAAGGTGGCGGGCCAGGAAGACCTCGGGGTCGTGGCCACAATAACCTGGACAAAGGCGTCGGACGGCAGGGGCTCGGCGACGCCGCGTAAGCACAGCCACAACCTTGACCGGGCTGTTGTCGCCTTCCCCGCGCACCGTCCCGGGGTGATAGGTATAGGTCACCTTTTCGCCCCGGCGGAGGCTGATGCTGGAGGCGAGGCTGTCGCCCGGCTGCATAGCAATGGGCAGGCGCGCCCGATGCTCGGGATGATAATAATTCAGGACGCCGGAATCCCAGGCCACCTCCTGCCGGCCGGGCGCGTTGAGCATCGAGCCGTTCCGACAACGTTGTTCGAGAGGGACCTTCTCGCGGCCATCGAGCTCATCGTCGGTGACCTCGGTGCCATAGCGCGGCGCCGGGTCAATCCTGATCACAATCACCGGCCCGACCACATACCAATCGCCGTTGATAAACTGTCCCACGCGCGCCGGTTTTTCGAAGGTCCACGTGATGCCGTATTGCGACACGGCTGTTTTCAGCGGCAAGGCTTCCGATCTCGGTTGCGCCAAGTCCTTTTTCAACTGTTCCAGGCCGCGCAGGTTCTGGCCCAGCGTAACCTCCGCATCGCCGCCTTGCTCGGCGATGAGGCCGATGGGACCGCGCCAACCGCTTTGTTGGATCGTCCGCAACATCGCCAGCTCGTGGTCACCTTGCGACGGCGGGATCAGGCGCTCATCGGCCACCATGCCGGTCACGTTCACCGCTACGACGTACCGCTGGATGCGTTTCCAGATCGCCGGGAAATTCGCAACGTCCGCGTGACCGTGGCTGAAGTTGTACACCATCCCGACGCCGCCTACGTCGAGCTGTTTCAGGCGCTCGATGACGGCGGCTTCGTTGTCCGGTTGGCCGAACCAGCCATTGTGGTTGTACAGCTCGACGGGGCAACCGTAAGGAGCGGCCAGCTCCACGATTTTGCGAATCCGCTCCGCCTCCTGCTCGATCCGCTGTCGTTGCTCCGTGTCTGTTTTGGTGGGACTGCCGGAGCCCATGACCCACAACTGGGGATGGATGCTATGACGCTTGATCACTTCAAGGATAAGCCGCGCGTTCGGGTCCCCGGCCTCCGTCGGGAACCACCAGGCCACCAGGTTGATGCCGTGTTTCTTGAGCGCCTCGACCTCGGCGTCAAACGTCGCCATGTGCTCGGCACGCCAATCGTAGGCGAAACTCCTGAAGCCAAGCCGCTGCAGCATCTCGGCCCGCTGCTCGGGCCCGCGCTTGCGGGCATCGAACGGCACCACGCACCAGGCCGTGAGGTTTTGGGGATCGAGGAGGTCCGGCAGGCCGGCTGAATCAGCCGAAGCGCCAACCGGCGCGGCCGGAGCCTGGATGGCTACAACGACAAGGCAGGCCGCGGACAGGAGAAGATATGGTTTCATTTCACCTCCGAAACGTTCTGCGTGTGTTCAGGTTCATGAGATATGCGTTTATGATAGTTCGGGACCATTGAACAGACATTTCAGTGACGCTTCTCTTTCCGAGAGCGCTGTCATCGCCCCCTTACTTCGCGGCCGGCGTCAATTCAACAAACTCGACGGCGCCGGGCCCCAATTCCACCTCGACAAAGGCCGGATTATCGTGGGTCCTCAAAGCGCGCCATTCCCGGGCGGACTGGCAAGGCATCTGCGGTCTCACACGCACGCGAGCGACGGCGGCGGCGTCTGTCACCGCCGGCTCGCCCGGTTTCTTGGTCACTCCCGCATTGTTGACGAGTTCGATCACCCACCCGTGTGGAGTCCGGTTGATCTGGAACTGGACCGGGTCGCCCGACACCTCGACAGGAAGATGCTGCCGCACCAGGCTCCGGAACCGGTCGTTCGAGACGGCGGCGGGCCGGCGCGTTACCGGGTTGGTCCACGGTTCGAGCACTTCCACCGCCCCTTGGCCACTGAGACGGCGAAACTCGGCTGCGCCCAAGACCTCGCGATGGCGGGGCGACAAGAGGAGCCGGCTGCCTCGGCGAAGAGCATTATCCAACTCGCTTAAGAAGGCCGTGTCGAATTCGATGTCCCCCGCCAGCAGTATCACCGGGTAGCTCGCCAGGATTCCCGGCGGAACGCTGGTGAGCAGGACATCGAACACCTCACCGCAGGGTGTTGGCCGCAGGTAACTGAATTCAGGGTTGTTGGGGAACGGGTTGGTGTGGATGTGGTCGCTCCCTGGGAATAGTTGGAAGTCGAACAAGTCGCGGACCTCCCGGTCGCCGGCCGTGGGTCGAGGATGCCCCACGGTTTGTCCATGTAGGCATTGTAGCCGGCCAGGTGATCCAGAACGATGGCAACCGGCATATAGGGCACGCCCCGGTCGTGGTGGCGCATAAAGTCGAAGACCTCGACGGCCTTGCGGCCATGCGAGGTCAGCGTCCATGGCGCCTCAGGCTTTTCAAAGAAGCTCGCGATGCTGTTCTCCGGGGTGACCATGGCTGCCCCGGCAAACCAGCCGTGCAACCACATTCGCTCGTAAAAGCTCAGTGAATGGCCCGCGTCCAGGCCGCGGGCGCCGCCGCCTTCGTTTCGCAACGGGCCGCTGGCCGTGCAGGCCCCGGAAAGCCAAGGGCTTACCTGCACGGACCAGGGCTTCTGCCATTGCCGGGAGGCGCCGCGGGCAAACGCGAGTTTCGACTGGGTGAAGGCGATGTTCTCACCCACCTCGAGCCCGATGCACCGCGCGCCCCATTCTCCGGCATAGGCTTCGTAATGCGAATGGCCCGTCACGCTGATCACCCGCCCCAAAAGGTCGCGCTGCCGGCTCTGGAAATAATCCCGCATCACCTCGTAGCACTCCCTGCGGCCGGCGGGGCGGCGGTCGTAGCCGGCCAACCCCTGCGGTTTCATCAGGTGCTTGAACGCATCGAAGTCCCGGCCAAAAACCTCGCTCCACCAGGACTCATTGGCAGCCAGGTTGTGGAAGTAGTAGCCCCATTCGCCCAGTTGCACGGCGGTGAACAGCCCCACCCGATCCATGGCCTCCAGCGACGCCAGATTCTCGGGGCCCAGCACGGCGCGTCCGCCTTTGATCTGCATTTCGCCGCCGGAATAAGAGACGACCGGCCAGCCCACCGTGGCGAGGTAGTCGAAAATAGGCTTGGAGCCGGGCCGGTGCCCGGCCCGGGATCGAAGCCGTTGCCGATTCGCCGCTCACGCATGACACCGACCAACTGCCGAAGCGTTTCCAGGTCGCCCGGCGCACCATACATGCGGAAAACGAACTCGTGCTGGCCGGGCAAGAGACGGACCTGCTGAGGGCCTTCGGCGAGCGTCCGAAAGTCCGGAAGCGGGACTCTCGCCCCTGGAGCCGTGGGCAGGGCTGGTGATCCGGCGGCCTTCACGGACTTGGTTTGCACTCCCGCAACGGGCCCCGAGATCGTCTGCATCAGATCAAAGATCTCCGGCTCCGCGGTCATGAGTTCGGCGCGGTTGAAGGGGAAGAAATCGTTCAGGCCGAAATAGGCCTCGGTCATCTCCGCGAAGAATTCCTTGTGGTCGGTCAGCGCATAGTGGCGGGTGCGGGTTCCGTCATAGAGCAGCGTCGCCTCGCCGTGGCCGTTCCTCTTGAAGTCTTCGTAGGCTTTCAGGATGCGGGGCTCCTCGAAGCCCAGGACCTGGTCGTAGTAGGCATGGGCCAGTTCGTGCAAGACAACCCACGGCTGCTGGTTGATATTCCGCGGCGTAGCCAGATCGGCAGCTACGGGAATGTGAACGCATTTGGCGAGGTCGATCGAGTAGCCGTTATCCCGCAGCCACTCGGGGCTGGGGTGATACTGCATCGTGCGCAGCTTGCCGTGGCTCAGGTCGAGCACGATGGCGACGCCTTGCAGCTTCTTCAGCGGATCCGCCGCCATCACCGCCTTGATGTCGGCCAGCCTGGCTTCGAGGAAACGCAGTGCCTGCGCGCCGATGGCTTCGTTGGGCGGCTCCAGCAGGCGATCGTCCTCTCGAACCGTCCAACCTTCGATATTCCGCACGGTACGCGACACCGGCGTTGCCGGCTCAGAATCCGGGAGTTGTTGCCCTCCCATATTGGAACGGCCCGCCAAAATGGTGGCTTTGACGACCGGGCCCTTGGCGTCGGCGGAGTGCATGCCGGCGAAGGATACCAGCATCAGCCAGAGGAGAAGGCGTGTTCTCATAGACGACGAGCGAGGTTCGCTTTGGCTACTTGCTCCATAGGTGCAGGACGGCCCCCGCACCAGGGCGAACTTGGGCTTCTCGATGTCGAAGCAACCGCCGACCTGGTTGTCGCCCTCCATCCGTGCGCTCAAGTCCCCCAAGGAACGGTTAGGACCGATTTTGTACTGGTACTCCTGCCCCACCTTCGCCGTCACCAGCGGCTTGGAGTAGATGACGGGGCGAGGTGCAACCGCGTAGTCGGAAGATCCGCTGCGCTTGTCCCGCTCCTCCACGGCCGCCAACCGGTAGTAGGTCTTGTTGCCGGCGGATCTGAATGCCGCCCCGGGAACCGGCTGGCGTGGTCGGGGCGCTCACCAGCGTCACCAGTTCCAGGGGTGCGATGTTGAATGTCACATTGCCGCCAGTCATCGAAACCGTCCCCTGTTTGGCAACCCGCACCGTGGAGCTGGAACGGTACAGTGTGAAGCTGAGCTTGCCCGCTTTCTCAAGTTCCGCAACATGATAGGTGATGTTGTAGGTCGCGGCCAACTGATAGTTGGCGCTGCCCCGCCCTGATCCGGGCCGCCGCTCCGGCACGCCGGTCAGATTGACGACGTTCAGGCCCCAGGAGCCGTCAACATTCTGTCCGGCGGCCCCGACAATCGCCGGCTTGTCCCCATAGGTAAAACACATCGTTCTATAGCGGTCCTCACGCGTATCATCGCTGGTTGACGAGCGGAAAAGGCAACCGTCCTTGAAGCCCAGCCTCAACTGCTTGTAATAGCAATACTTGAGAAACGGCTGATGTTCGCCCGTGTTTGGGTCGTAGCCCATAATCCGCGTGGCGTTGTCGCGAGGGTCGTAATCTTGATAGGCCAAAAAATGCATCCACACCTGGCAGCCGAAATTAAAATCATTGCATGCTTTTGCGGCAAAATTTGCCGCAAGACCCGCATCGTTAGTCCCCTCGGGACCGTTGGCATCCCCTTCCGTTTGCCAGGATTCCTTGCCCGGAACATTGCACAGGTTGTAGTACTCCGGGGTAAAACACATATTGGCCGAATGGGAGGAAAAGGCTGTCAGGTCGGCCAGCGCGGCAGGATCGTCTTTGATATTTCGAATGTAGCTCATGCCCATGGAATCAACACCGGGACATTCCGGAGACACTATTTTTACATTCTGAAGCCCCCTTTTGTCCAGTTCCTCCCGAAAATCCTTGACCAGCGCCGCGGCATTGCTGGGCCAATACAGATATGGATTACTGCCATTCGGTTCGTTGCACGTCCCCACATACTGAAAAACCATGCCGCCCGCCTTGCAGTCCGCCACCATCTGCGCATGATGGGCCGCATAGTTCTCAAGGCCGTCGCGTGCGGCATTCCCCGTGGCGCCATACATCCAAATCATATTAGTCTGGACCGAGTTGATGTCATCGTAGAGACTTTTGTAGCTGGACAGCATTTGGGCTCCGTTGGGGGCCCAGCGCTGGTCAGCCCACAGTTTGCAGACCCGGAAACCAAGACCATCATGGCCCCAAACCATCCGCGCCATGTCCAGACGGCTGTCCAAGGGCAACCTTGAATAATTGTGCGGCACTGCCGATGTCGAGCCCATGCCAATTAAGTTTTGCCGCGCCCCCGACGCCGCAGTGATGGTCATATTGCTCTTGGCATCCACAATCTCGGTGTCCCGCAGGCTCCGCACCGGTTTTCCGTCCACTCCGGCTAGTTCGGCCTCCAGCGTGCAGGGCCCAGGCTGGGTCGGCCACTTCATCTCGAAATTCAGAGTGCTTTGGCCCCAGGGTTCCAGGTGGCACTCCTGTTTCAGTTCCGCTTCCATACGCCCGCCGCATTTCAGGCGCAGAATCACCGGACCCTGCCACGGTTGCTCCAAATCATTGATTACCACCACCGGGATCTGCGTCGGCTTGGAACCCGCCAGGATGCGTTCCTTGGTGAAATCTACCATCAGGCCGACGGGGGCAAAGGCGTCCCGAACGTAATGGTAGAACTCCGGCTCCCAGATGAGCTGCTTCACGTCCAGCCAGTGGTCGCTGGTCGGCTCGTCCGTCCGTGAGTAGGCCAGTCCGCAGAATTCCAACACGCCGGCCGCCTGCCGGCGGCAGCGCCAGTACTCGGTTTCCGCAGCCAGCAAGCGGGCGGCCAGGGCATAGAGTTTCGCCGGCGGCGCGTCTTTCCCGGCCAGATTGGCGAGGAGATTCCCGCTCCCGCTCCGGGTCCTCAAAAAACCGATATAAAGCGACGTTGCTGCCGCGCATGAAGTAGAGCTTGCCGTTCAACCAAGCCCGGCCGGGCGTGTCGCCATGACGCGGCTCAAGCCGGAATTCCCTCATGCCAAAACGGGTTTCAAAGCCGTCCGCCTCACTGCTCACCTCCAACGTGTAGAGAAACGGCTTTTCCGGCCACCAGAGCTGGCAATCGGTGATGGGAATGCGAACCTCAACCGTCTTGTCCGCGCCGGTGGCGAGCGACTGCGGCTCGCTCTCGGTCTGCCCGGCGACTTTGCCGGACTTTGCCTCACGCACCACGAACTTCAGCCGGGCGCCCGTGGGGCTTCCCGCATTGTGCATCTGTGCCACCACCCGCGCCTGTTTGTTGCCAATCTCGGGCGCCACCTGGACCCGCACAATATTCGGCGTCCCGGACAGCGCCAACTCAACGCTGTCGAACAATCCCGGGATGTAGCTCTTCTTCTCATAATCCCAGGCAAGCGGCACCCAGGGCGGCAAGCAAGCGCGTGAGGCGCCCACACGGATGACCAGTTCGTTGGTCGCGCCACCGCCGCGCAAGGCGGCCCGCGCGTCATACCAATTGGCCGTAAAGCTGGCCAGGCTCTCCCCGACTTTGGCTCCGTTGAGATACACCGTCGAGCCGAAGGCCGCCTTGCGCACCAGCAGCGTGGCGACGGCCGGCACCTCGCCCTCGATGACAAACTCGCGCCGATACCAGTAGGAGCGCTGGGCCAAGGCGGCATCCTCCGGCCCAAACAGGCGTTTGGTGTTCTTGAAGGTGTCCGGCCCAAAGCCCGGTTGCGCCAGATCGGCCAGGCCGGGCACCGGAACTTTGCGGTCGAACCGGGCCGGCCTCTGGTCCGCCTGCCCTTCGGCGAGTTGCCAGGTGCCATCCAGCGACATAATCCGTCGCCCGGCGGCAGGCGCCGCCGCCAGTGACATCACCAGCACGCACCCACTCAGCCACAGAACCAGGAAGTTCGAGCTTGGTCGTTTCATAATCGTTGTGTGGTCGAGTGGAGTGGAGGCGCGACCGGTTTAGACCAATGGCTTCCTTTGTTTCTGCCCTTTCGAGCATCGTGGCGAATCCCGATTCCGAATCGGGACAGGTCCTGCCCACGTTTCCCCCGCCCCCTCGTTTCATCCCGTACGGCGAGTTTTCCCCGGTACGGTTGGAGGCCAGCCTTGTCGCCCGGCGCCCTTCCGCAGCCGTCCCCGGCGGCGTTTGACGCAGAGCCTGCGTTCCTTTCCGCGTCTGACTCAGAGTCCAGACGTATCGGTCCGCGGCTGTGCCCGCAGGCCGTTGGCTCTTCAGAAAAGGAATCACTTTCGGGGCGGCAGTCAGTTCTAAACGTTGCGGCCTGGGCGTTGGCTAGAGCGGCTGACCAGTCCTCGCCAGCGGCTTGAGGCCGCCGACAGGCCCGCCCGTCTGCGGCAGAGCTTGCCCCAGCCGGGGTCTCCCCCGGTCGGAGTCTGCTATCACTGCTCGGCCCAACCATCCATTGCCGAGGCAGGACTCGCACCTGCAAGCGTGTCAAAGGACGAAGGCCGCACATAGGAATTTGGTTTTTTGCCGCGCCGGCGGTTTTGACGCTGCGCGGGTTCTTTGACATGCGCCCGGATGCCGCCCAACAGTATTAGAGTCATTCAATCAGCACTCGATAGAATCCCCGCGGGTGCTCTCTTGCTGAATCAAATAATGATACCTCAGTGCCCGTACCTGAAATCAGAGGCTCAAGATTTGTCCACTGCGGCTGCTCCAGCGAGGGTGTCCACTGAATCCGATAGACCTTGTTCGTTTCGGATGGCCAGGAAAGCTCTATGGCAGTGAACACGCGGAGTTCCGGTCCAGTTGACACCATAGTCGGACTAGCGACGGCTTCGGGGTTGGCGGCGCTCGACGAAGCCTTCAATGGAAGGCGGACGGTTTCCAGGCTCTCATCGCTGGCCTCGGGTCCGCGGGCAGTTTCGATATATGCCTGATGAACCTCGCCCGGCGACAGAGCACGACTGTAAACCCGCAACTCGTCAATGATGCCGGCAAATGGCTCCGGAAACGGTGAGGCCGGATGGCCTTGGGTGTTGCCTATGCCGATCCCCGGATTCGACGCCGGATCCAAGTCGCCGAAAGGCCGCACCCTTGTGACTCGCTGCGCGGCCACTCTGCCATCGAGATACATTCTCATCTCCCCAGTGCGGTCCTCCAGCGTAGCGGCCACGTGAACAAAGCGGCTAGTCGGGATGGCCGTTGCCAACTCAGCGATCTGGCTCGTGCCATCCTCAACGTGGAACACGACGGTGCCGTCGGGACGCACTGCGAGGAAATACGGGTCGAGAGCTTGCCGGTCATCCCCTCGAAAGAAAATCATCCCCCATCCACAGTTATTCCTGTCGTCGGGCAGCCTGCTGACCAGCAGCCAACATTCAATCGTCAGCGACGCAGTTAGCCTGAGCGATGCAGAGTCCGGAACACTGATGTAACCGTTATCCCCGTCGAAGCCGAATCCTTCGCCGCGCATGGCCTTCGTGAACGTGACGCCGGCGAGTGCGCTCCCGTCGTTGCGGCCAATGACATCTTTCGCGTTTCCGTCTCCCGGCCACCAGCCGACCAGGCCCCCCGGAGGCTGAAAGGAACCATTCGGCACTGAACTCTGTGCTCCCAAAGAGTGGCTTGCGGCCAAAACCAGTGTGGCTGCGCATACACTGAATTCTAGCTTCGTTGTCATTGTGGGGTCCTTTCCGACAGTTGGCAGGCCGGTGTCGCTGGCGCAGCTGGTGACGGCCTAGCGCAAGTCGCTGACCGATAGGAATTTGGTTTTTTGCCGCGCCGGCGGCTTTGACGCTCCGCGGGTGAGGGAGAATTGGTTCCTGGCCGCATTCATCACGGGGAGATGATGCAGGAGCGGCACGCGCCCGTCAACGCGCAAATTCTGCCGGTTCCTGGGCGGTTTTGGCCGCCGCGGGGTCGGAAGCGGCAGCCAGGGCAGGAACCTGCGCAAAAATGGGCTTGGCTACCCCCGACCGGGCCGTCGGGGGACCGTCGCCGGTCAAGGTTCTTCGGTCCCCAGGGCCTTAAGCCGGCGGCGCTCAAACCATAAGGCGGCGTAAATAAATAAAGGTATCAAGTTGGTTCACCCGTGAGGCTCGATGGTATAGTTCTGTTCCGCTTCGCGGAAATCACTGAAGTCGGAGGCGGTTTGCTTCACACTTAACCAGGAGGGGGTGGCGAGATCTCCGTTGCGAGCGTGAGGCGAGAGCGGGCTCGGTGGGGCGTTGTCGCGCAGGCAACCGGGGCCGCCAAGATGGAGGGAGGCTGGTGAAACGAGGTTTTCAGGCGGGGCCAGCTTGGTTATAGAGGGTTCATGCAAAACATCTTCAAAACCTCACTGACCCCGCAGCAGTATGCCGATCGGAAGTATCATAAGCAAGTCAAGGCGCCGGAAAACTGCCTGAACTGCGGGCGGGCGCACAGTCTGGAGGCGTTGGCGTATTACCACCGGTATGTCAGTTGGCTGACGGGCGTGCTGATGATTTGGGTGCGGCGGTTCCTGTGCCGGCACTGCCGAGTGAGCGTGAGTTGCCTGCCGGACTTCGCCCAGCCGTATCGGGCGGTCAATAGCGAGACCATTGCGGCCGGTTTCAGCGGCCAGACCCGGACCCGGGAACAGAACCGGGCCGTCGAGCATTGGGGCACGGCCATCGCGGTTTACTGGCGCCGGTATCAAGGGCATCTGCCGGCGCTCTTGTGCATCGTGGGCAACGCGTTCGGGGCGCTGCCGCTTCAACCCACGGCCCGGGAGTTTTGGAACGTCCTGCTGGCGCGCTGCGGGGATCTGGCCGGCGCCACCCGAGAGTTGGTCCAGCAATATCACACCTGTTTGTTCGGGACTTACCGCTGCCATCAGCGGCGACCGCTTCGGGCTGCATCAGAGCCCGCCCGGGAGTCGGGCGCCGGTTAACCCCCACACACCCTTGCTATTCCAAGTGCGTGAGACCGGCCCCAGACTCGCGAGCGTATGAATCAACCAAGCGATTCCGAAGCATCGGCCCTGGCCCGGCACGCCGCCGCGAGCTGGATACAGGAAGCCATTGCGCAGAACTTCACGTTGGCCCGGGCCACCACCCTGGCCAGCGAACGGCCCTGGGGCGGCAAGCTCTACGGCGCCTCCACTCTGGAGGGCTGGTATTACTTGTGGCGCAACCAGGGGTTCGAGGCCCTGCACCGACAACCCCGCAAAGACAAAGGCGCGCGCAAGGCGCTCAGCCCGGAAGCCTGCCAGGCCCTGGTGGAGTGGCGCCAAAAATATCGGGACCTGACGGTCAAGTGCATCGTGCGCCAGTTGCTCGACAACGGCACGCTCCAGTTGGGCACCTTCAGCCTGCCCTCGGTTTACCGCGTCTTGGCGGCCCACCACCTGGACGCTCGTTCCCTCAAGGCCAATCCACTGGCCGGACTGAGCGGCCCGACCAAGGCCTTCGAGTGTGCCCTGGCCAACCAACTGTGGATGACCGACATGATGTTCGGACCCACGCTCAAGCTGGCCGACGGCCAGGTCATCCATACCCGGCTCTTCTCGCTCCTGGACAACTGCTCGCGCCTGGTCCCCCACGCCCAGTATTACGACTCGGAGAAGCTCTGCTGGTTCCTGGACTGCTTCCGGCAAGGCCTGGCCCGGCGCGGCTTCCCCGAAAAGCTCTACACCGACCAGGGCAAAATCTTCACCAGCTACCACCTGCAGATCGTCTGCGCCAACCTCGGCGTGCGCCTCTGCCACGCGGCCCCCTATGCCGCGTTCTCAAAGGGCAAGATCGAGCGCTGGTACCGGACCCTCCAGATGGACTTCGAGGCCCGTCTGGTGATTGACCCCGTCCACAGCCTGGAAGAACTCAACGCGCGGCTCTGGCGCTGGATCGAGGGCCAATACCATCAGCGGCCCCACAGTGCGCTGGGCGGCCAAACCCCGGCCGAACGCTTCGCCCAGCGCGCCTCCAACCTGCGCACCGCCGACGCCCAAACTGACTGGGAAGCCCTCTTCCTGTGCCGAGCCCAGCGGCGCGTGCGCCTGGACGCGACCTTCAGCCTGGCGGGCCAACTCTGGGAAGCCCCCGTGCATCTGCGCGGCCAACTCATCCAAATCCGCTTCGACCCCTTCGCCTGGCGCCGCCTGGAGATTTGGTGGGAGGGCAAGTTCCTCGCCCAGGCTCGCCGGTGCGATAAACAACTCAACGCCAAAACCTATACCGACCGCGATTATGAACGGCCCGATAAATCCGCCTGACCTGGACGTCGCCCTCAAGAGCCTGTGGGGTGCCACCGCCATGCCCTTTGGCGCCGCCGTTCCCAAACCCTATGCCGCGCAGAGCTTCCAGCAAGCCCGCCACCGGCTCGAACAGTTGGTGGCCGTGCGCGCCTGCGGATTACTTCACGGACCCAACGGCGTGGGCAAGAGCCTCTTAATCCAGCACTTCCTCTCCAGCCTGCCCGACAAACGCTTCAAGCCCCTGGTGGTGGCGCACTCCTCGGTCACCGGCACCGACCTGTTGCGCCTGCTCTGCGCCGAACTGGGCCAGAACGCCCGGATGCGCCGCTCCGACAACGTGCTGCTCATCCGCCAGGGCTGGCAGCAGTTGGAGCGGCTCTGGCCGGTCATCGTCATCGATGAGGCGCAGAACTTGAGCGCCACCGCCCTGGAGGAAGTGCGCCTGCTCTCTTGCGACCGGCGCGACACCCAGCCGCCCTTCAGTTTGCTCTTGGTCGGCGACGAGCAACTGCTGCCGCGCCTGCAAATGGGCATCAACGCGCCGCTCTTGGCCCGCCTGAGCTTTTGCCTGCCCCTGACGCTCTGGACGGCCGAGCAAACTGGCCGGCTACGTCCAGGCCCACCTGCAGGAGGTCGGCATCCACGCCAACCCCTTTGACGCAGCGGCCCTCCAACTGCTCATTCGCGCCGGCAACGGCCTGCCCCGGCTGCTCAATCACCTGGCCCAGCGCGCCCTCGAAGAAGCCGCGGGGCAGAACTCCCGGTCCGTTACCGCCGCTCACGTGCAGCGCGCCTTGGAACTGCTGCCCTGGGTCGCCCAATTGGTTCCATGAGCCCCGTGAGCTATCCCCAGCCCCCATCTGCGGCCCGTTCGTCAGGCTTGTCTGACGGGGTGAACGGGCCACCCCCAGGCTCGGTCCCGGCGACCCTGCTCCAACTCCACCAGACTTATTGCCAGCTCACCGGCCAAACCCTCAGCCTGGGCTTTGACCGGGAGCGGCTCTGGTTCGAGTTCCACCGCGCCGGCTTCACCCAGGCCGACCTCCTCCAGGTCGTGCGCTATCTGCAAAAGGAAATCCGCCACACCCGCCGCAATGTCGGCGCCCTCAAGCTCTCCAACCTCTTGCAACTGGATCGCTTCGAGGAGGACCTCAACATCAGCCGGGTTCGCCTCACGGCCCCGCCACCCCCAAAACCCCGGCCGCCCTCCTGCCGCCAACCTGCTCACCGGCGCAACAGGAGCGCGGCCGACAACGCGCATTGGAGCAACTGCGCCAACTCAAAGAAACCCTTCGCTAAAGAGCCTATGCCACTGGACCTTTCCATCCTCGAAAAGCTTGAAATCGCTCACCGCCTCGTCGCCGAAGCGCTGGGCCGAGCGCCTCAACTCTGCGACTGCCGCCTCGATCAGGCTATGCTGGTCTTGGAGCTATCCATCAAACGCGCCCGGCGTTCGCCACAAATGCGTCTGCGCCTGCCACCGGACCGCCGCGAAGAGGCCTTCCTGTTCTGAGCCCCATCCCTTCGCCAAAACGGCCTCTCGCCCCGCCGCAGGGGTGTGCCGCGCAGCATCCGCCTCTCCGCCCCTTACCCAAGCCACCAGCTTCCTCGACGATCTTGATACGCCTTTGTCGAACCTCCTTGATTATCAAGATACTTTTCTCCCAGAAAAGCGTGAAGCGGAACAATAGTTCCACTCACCATGGAACTTGTTAGGCTTTAGGTTCACTTGCTTCATCTGCTCGCGTGAGACTTTTCTACCCGTCGGATACTTTCGACGATCCAGCCGGCAGGTCACCGTCAATCCTTTGGCCGTCGTTGTGCTGGCAATCAGGTTCACGACCGTCTGGTAATCTCGCAACGGTTCACCGCGCCAGTTGGACGAAATGAACGAAAAGAGTCGGTGTTCGATCTTGTTCCACTTGCTGGTGCCGGGCGGAAAGTGGCAGATGGAAAGGCACAGCCCACTTTTGTCGGCAAAGCCCTGCAACTCGAGTTTCCAGAGTCGCAGCCGCCACCCATTGCTGCCTCCGCCATCGGCGGTGATCCACAGCGTCCGGACCGCAGGATAAAGTCTTCGCCCTTCAAAGCGCCACCACCCACGAATCGAGGCCACCGCAAAGGCCCCCGTGTCATGGTCGGTGCCCACGTTTACGAATCCGCTGTTGCGCCCCAAGTCATAGATGCCGTAGGGATAGGCGCGAGGCACTTCGGGACCCGGGAAGTCGTGCCCCTTGACCCGTTGCGGTTGTTTCGCCACACGCCATTGTTGGCCGCTATTGGCGTAGTTGCCCACCAGTTCCTTCTTCTTGGTGTCCACCGAAATGACCGGCTCCCCCGCCGCCAAGGCCCGCTTCACGCACCGGTTGATATGCCGAAATTGGGCGTCGCGGTCCGGGTGGTCCTCCCCTTCCTCCAGCTTCCGATTGCTCTGCAAACTGTAGTCCTGCTCGTGCAGCAGTTGGGCCACCCGCATGTGGCTCACCGGATGAGCTTGCTGGCTTAACTCCTCGGCCAGGGTCCGAGTGCTCTTGCAGACCCAGCGCAAGGGAGATTCCGGATCGCCGCGAGTTCCGCCCTCAATCAAATTGTCCAGCGCCGCCACCAGCCCGGAATCCAACACCGTGAGGTTCTTGCGTCCGGCGCCCGGGCGCCGGATGCGCTCCGCCAGCGAGGAGTCGCCCCGCTCGATTTCGCCAATACCCTTGAGGATGGCTTTGCGGGACAAGCCACAAGCCCGGTGAACCACGCAGACACCGCCATAACCCATCTGCATAGCTTCATTGGCGGCGGTAAGGCGCCGGGTCCGCTCATTTAGGAGTGGCCAAATGGCCCTGAACTTCTGCGTCAGCGCGGCAATAGCACTCATGTGCAGCTATCATACCACGATTCTCAGAAGTTGATACCTTTATTTATTTACGCCGCCTAACTTTCCACTTTGGGGGCCCATTCACTTCGGTCCTTTGCCTTTCGCCTTGCCTGCCCAATACGCGGAATACGCGGAAAGAGAACCGGCGGGCCTCGGCGTTCCGCGTCTTCCGCGTCTTCCGCGGTTCATTTTTTTCCGTGAGAAATCCCCGCAGCCTGCGAGCAAATTCGGCTATTCCAGCGCAAAAAACAGCCAATACAGCCAATAGAGCCAATGCAGCATTTGCCAACCCGCCCGCGAACATGCGAAACTCCTGTGTATGAATGCGACACAATGCGCAGGATTTAAGACCCAACGCCTGATGTTCAAAAGCGCGCAGCCGCAGGTGTCCGCGAGTGTCGAGCGGCGGGCGTCGCGGCGACGAGCCGCCGCCCCTCGCCCCTCGCCCCTCGACACTCGGCGCCTGCCCCTCGCCCCTCCCCCGTCGGCTCCCGCGCGTCCGTTTTAAGCAATTTTAAGCAATTATGACCTCTCGCCCCGCCCAGGACGCCGCAGCCCCGCCCCCCCACGCCACGCCCCAATAAACCCAAATCCGACCTAATCCGACTAAATCCGACTAAATCCAACCAAATCCAGGCAAAAAAGTCGCTCGAAGTGAAGACAGGGCCAATTCATGAAGCCGCAAAACCAGGGGCGGGGATCCCGATTCGGAATCGGGACTTCTTGCCGGCAGCTAAGAGAGCGGAACCGGGGACGAGCCATCCCCGCCCCTTTCATGAATTGGCCCTGGTGAAGAAAAGACTCATCCCCCCTTTGCCCGCCGCCGCACCTATCCTCTCGCGCGTCCCACCTCTCCCGGAGACCGCCGCCGCCCCAGCACAATTGCGGGCGCCGGAATCTGGACTCTGGACCGTGGACCCTGGACTGTGGACTGTGGACTTTTCACAATTGGGATGGCCAACGGCCCTCCCGCACGATAGTCTGGCCGCATGATTGAGCACGAGCGCCCCAACCCGGATGTGCTGCTCGCGGCGCTGCAAAAGGAAGATGCCAAAACCAGGCGCGCCGAACTCAAGGTGTTCTTTGGGATGGCCCCGGGAGTGGGCAAGACCTACGCGATGCTCGAGGCGGCCCGGCGCGAGTTGGCGGCCGGCCGGGACGTGGTGATTGGCTACGTGGAAACTCATGGGCGCAAGGAAACCGACGCGCTGGCAGAAGGGTTGCCCATGCTCCCGCGCCGGAGCGCCGAATATCGCGGGGTCGCCATGACGGAAATGGACCTCGATGCGGTCCTCGCAAGGCGTCCGCAGCTCGCGCTGGTGGATGAGTTCGCGCATACCAACGCCCCGGGTTCCCGCCATCCCAAGCGCTACCAGGACGTGCTCGAACTCCTCGAGGCGGGCATCGACGTTTTTACCACCTTGAATGTCCAGCATGTCGAGAGCCGCGCTGATGCCGTTCATCAAATCACCGGCATCACGATCCGGGAAACTGTGCCTGACTCCATTCTTGACGGCGCTGAATTTGAATTGGTGGACCTCCCGCCCGAGGAACTGCGTGACCGCCTGGCGGCCGGCAAAGTCTATGTGCCGGAGGCCGCGAGTGCCGCGCAGGAGCATTTTTTCCGGCTCGGAAACCTTTCGGCTCTGAGGGAGCTGGCCCTGCGATTTGCCGCCGAGCACGTCGGCCAGGACGTGCTGGCCTACCGCCAGGCGCAGGGCATCGCCGATCCCTGGAAATCCGGCCAGCGCCTGCTGGTAGCCGTAAGCGCCAGCCCGACCTCGGCCGCCCTCGTGCGCTGGACCCGCCGCCTGGCCGGTGAACTCCAGGCGCCCTGGCTGGCCGTGTATGTCGAGCTGCCACAGCCCTTGAATGAGGACGAACAGACCCGCCTTGCCCGCCACCTCGCCCTGGCGCGGGAATTGGGCGCGGAAGTTATCACCACGACGGACGCTGACGTGGTGCGGGGCCTCTTGCGCGTAGCCCATGAGCAGAATGCGACTCAACTGGTGGTGGGCAAACCGGTCGGTGGCGGGCCCTGGATTTGTTGCGCGGCGGTTCTCTGCTCAACCGCTTGATTCGCGAAAGCGGCCACATTGACGTCCACGCGGTCAGGGCCGAGGGCGAGGCGCCGAGCCTGAGACGCCCGGCCCGGCCGCAGCTCGATGCCGCCGCCGCCCAAAGTTACGGCCTGGCGCTGGGGGTCGTAGCCGGAGTCACGGGCTTGAATGCGCTGCTCCAGCGTTGGCTGGGAAACCAACCGGTCGCTCTCATTTATTTGCTTTGTGTGGTTGTTTTGGCGATGTTCGTCGGCCGAGGACCCACCTTGGCCGCAGCCACCTTGACGGCCCTGCTGTGGGATTTCTTTTTCACCGAGCCGCGCTACAGCTTTCGCATCGTCAATGCCGGCGACGCGATGATGTTCGCGACCTACTTTGTCATTGCCCTCGCCATGGGCCACCTGGCGGCGCGCTTGCGCGCTCAGCAGGACGCCGAGCGCCGGCGCGAGCAACGCGCTACCGCGCTTTACCTTCTGACCCGCGAACTGGCCCAGGCCACAGATTTCGCCGACCTCCTGGCGGTCATCATCCGCGAGGTGGGCAAGGCCTTCCACGCCGGAGTTGCCCTGTCCTTGCCGGAGGAAAACCAGAAAGACTCCCTCACCCCTTACTTCGCCAGCACCTGGACCTTGTTGGAAAAGGAACAGAGCGTGGCCGTCTGGGCTTTCCGCCGCCGCCAACCGGCTGGTTCTGGAACCGATACTCTGCCTCTCGCCGAGGGTCTCCACCTGCCCCTGGTGGCCGGCGACCACGCCGTGGGAGTGCTCAGCCTGCATTTGAAGGATGCCACCCCGTTGGCCACCGAGCAACGCGACCTCCTGGATTCATTCGTCCGTCAAATAGCCTTGGTGCTGGATCGCCAACGATTGCGCGATGCCGAGCAACAGGCAAAGCTCGTGGCGGAGTCCGAGCGCCTGAGCAAGACCTTGCTCAACTCGGTTTCGCACGAAATACGCACGCCCATCGCCGTCATCGGCAATGCCGCCAGCAACCTCTGCGAGCCTCAACGCGGCGCGTTGAACGAGTTTCAGCAGGCCATGGTGGGCGAGATCCAGGAAGCCTCCAAGAGACTCAACCGCCTCATCGGCAACCTGCTGAACATGACCCGGCTCGAGTCGGGCCATGTCAAACCCAAGCTCGATTGGTGCGACGTTGCGGATTTGATTCAGGCCACATTGAAGGAAATCGAACGGGACATGCGCCGGAACAGGATCTCCATCCAGGTCCCCCCAGGACTGCCCCTGGTGCGCATGGACTTTGTTCTAATGCAACAAGCCCTGACCAACCTGCTGCTCAACGCCGCCGTCCACACACCCCCGGGCACCGCCGTGCAGGTCCGCGCTGCCATCGAGTCTGACGCCCTGCTCCTCACCGTCTCCGATGATGGCCCTGGCCTTTCACCCGACGCCGTCCCGCACATTTTCGACAAGTTTTACCGTGCCCCATCGGCCGCGGCCGGGGGCACCGGCCTGGGTTTGACCATTGTGAAAGGCTTTGTCGAGGCGCAGGGCGGCCTGGTCCAGGCAGAGAACAAGCCTGGCGGCGGCGCCCGCTTCACCATCCGCCTGCCCGTCAGCAAACCCCCGCCGGTAATCGCGGAAGCACTTCTATGAGCCAAACGCCTGCCGTTAAACCAGCAGTGCTGGTCATTGATGACGAGCTGCAAATTCGCCGGTTGTTGCGCGTGTGCCTCGAGGCAAACGGCTACCGGGTTTTGGAGGCCGCCAATGGACAGGAGGGCATCTCCGCGGCCGCCCAGCACCGTCCGGATGTGGTGCTCCTTGATTTGGGTTTGCCGGACATGGATGGCGTGACCGTGCTCAAGCGGTTGCGCGAATGGAGCCAGGTGCCGGTCGTGGTGCTCTCGGTGCGCGACCGGGAAGAAGATAAGATCAGGGCCCTGGACAATGGGGCCGATGATTACGTGACCAAACCCTTTGGCACCGGCGAGTTACTGGCGCGCCTGCGGCTTGCCATGCGACATAGCCAACCCCCGTCGGATTCCGCCCTCTTCCGCTCGGGGCGCTTGGAAGTGGATTTAACCGCCCGGGTGGTCAAAGCGGGCGGGACCGAAGCCAAACTGACCGCCACGGAATACGCCCTGCTGCGCCTGTTCGTCAAGCACGCCGGCAAGGTCCTCACCCACCAACAGATCCTCCGCGAAGTCTGGGGCCCGAACTATATCAACCAAACGCAATACCTCCGCGTTTATATGGCCCACCTGCGCGAGAAACTTGAGGCCGAACCTTCAAAACCATCGCTCCTGTTGACTGAACCCGGCATTGGCTATCGTTTGGTGGAAATAGAACCCGAACCCAAGGGCGGCTAAGCTGGACCAGGGCAGCCATTCAGCTTATCGTCATGCCCCATGTCCGAATCGCGCTCACAAAATGGCCCTCGCTGGTGGCCCGCCGCATTGATCCTTGTTCTGGCCGGCGGCACGACGCTCTGGCTCCGGGCCCACGCCGGCGGGTCCTTCCAGGCGCGCAACCTGCGGATACTCACAGTATGGCTGGTTGGCTTTCTCCTTCTCATGGTCTGGTGGCTGGCGGCTTCGCGCACACCCTGGCGCGTGCGCCTCGGCGTCGCGACGGCGCTGGCGGGCCTTATCGGCCTCACGGCGATGCTCTTTCGCATCCGCGGAGTCAGCGGCGACCTGGTGCCGATACTCGAGCCGCGCTGGACGCGAGCTGTTCCCCTTTCGCCTGCGGCTCAGGGTGGGGCCTCCGGGCCGAGGACGCTCGCCGCTCCAGCCCTTGATTTCCCCCAATTCCTCGGTCCCAACCGCACGGCTACGCTTGAAGGCCCTGCGCTCAAACGCGACTGGCGAGCCAGCCCGCCGCGAGTCCTTTGGCGCCGGCCCATCGGCGCGGCCTGGTCCGGTTGGGCCATCGTCGGCACACGCGCCTTCACCCAGGAGCAGCGCCCGCAGGGAGAATCCAGCACTTGTTACGAGACCCTCACAGGCCGCCTGCTCTGGTCGCACTCCGAACCGGCCCATTATCACACCACTCTGGCCGGCGAAGGCCCGCGCTGCACCCCGACGGTCGTGAGCAACCGGGTCTTTACTCTCGGCGCGACCGGCCTTCTCAACTGCCTGGACCTGGCCACCGGCCGGCAGCTTTGGTCGCGCAATATTGTGGAAGACGCCCAGAGCCGTATGCCGGAGTGGGGCTTCTCCGGCTCGCCGCTGGCCCTTGACGGAATAGTCGTCGTCAGCGCCGGCGGCTCCCCCGACCGATCGCTGCTGGCTTATCGCCAGGACACCGGCCAACTCGCCTGGTCGGGCGGCAGCCGGTCGGCCAATTACGGTTCCCCTTTTCTCGCCTCTCTGGCTGGCCGCCGACAGGTCCTGGCCTTCAATTCCCGCGAGATTACCTCCCACGACCCTGCCAGCGGCCGGGTCCTCTGGGAATACCCTTGGGGAATCGGCGAACCCCAGGTAGCGGCGCCCGTGGTCGTTGGCGCCAACCGCGTCTTGTTCTCCAGCGGCTACGGCGTCGGCAGCGAACTGCTCGAAATCCAGCCCGCCGGCGACGGTTCTCTCACGGCTTCCCGCCTTTGGCAGTCCAAAAAGATGAAGGCGAAATTCGCCAACCTCGTTCAGCGGGAGGGGTTTCTCTACGGCCTGGACGACGGAGTCCTGGCCTGCCTTGACCTCAAAGACGGCTCGCAGCCCTGGAAAAAAGGCCGCTATGGACACGGCCAGGGGCTGCTGGTGCGCGACCTCTTCCTCCTTATGGCCGAGAATGGCGAGTTGGTCCTGCTCCAACCGACACCCCAATCGCCCAACGAACTCGGCCGATTCAGAGTATTCCATGGCAAAACCTGGAACCCGATCGCGCTCTCGGGCGACCTGCTGCTGGCCCGCACCGACCTGGAAGCCGCCTGCCTCCGGCTCCCGCTCGAGCCGCCGCCCTAGCACCGATAATTCATAGCCTGAGAGCGGTACCAGGCTCCCGAGGCTGCGTAGCGCAGGTTTCCAACCTGCTGTATCGCCGACTTCCAGTCGGCAGGCTGCGCCTGCTTGGTCGCATCTGCGGATTGGAAATCCGCGATACGGCAGACTGGAAGTCTGCGCTACGCCTTCCGTGCAAACTTCTTGACAGCCGCCTCGAAACGCTTCATCACATCCCCATGATGTATCCACTTACCCGTCGTCAGTTCCTCACTCGCGCCACCGGCGCCGCCGCGCTCGCCCTGCTGGCCGCCCCCTCACTGCGCGCCGCATCTTTCCGGGGCCGAATCCGCAAGGCGATGATAATTGGCCAAGTGACCGAGAGCGCCCTGCAACCGCTCAAGGAGGCCGGCTTCAACGGCGTTGAAACCACTCACGTCTGTCCCGAAGACGAGGCCGCCCAAGGCCGCGCCGTTGCCGAAAAGCTCGGCCTCAGAGTCCATTCCGTCTTGCGCGGGTGGATGGAGTTCAACAGCGACGACCCCAGGAAGATCGAGGATTCTTTCGACAAGAGCCGCCTGGCCCTCCGCGCCGCCAAGGCCTACGGCGCCGACGACATCCTGCTGGTGCCCTGCCGCATCGGCGGCATGCCCATGCCCGAGGCCTGGGAGTTCGACATCGTCTTCGACCCCGACACGGGCCACCTCACTCGCGTGGCCGCCGGCGACAACTCCCGCTTCGCGGCCTACATCAAAGCCCATAACCACGCCACCGACACCTCGCGCGCGGCCGTCGAGAAACTCATTCCCCTGGCCCAGGAACTCAAGGTGATCATCGGCCTCGAGAACGTCTGGAATAATCTCTGGGTCAAACCCGACCTCTTCCGCAACTTCGTGGCCTCCTTCGGCACCCCCTGGGTCAAGGCCTACTTCGACATCGGCAATCATGTCAAATACGCCCCGCCTCAAGACTGGATCAAAACCCTTGGCCCGCTCATCGTCAGGCTTCACGTCAAAGACTTCAAACTCAACCCCGATGGCCACGGCGGCAAGTTCGTTCACCCGCGCGACGGCAGCATCAACTGGCCCGCCGTGCGCCGGGCCCTCGACGAAGTGGGCTATGACGGATGGGCCAGCATCGAAGACAACGGCCTGCCTCTGGCTGAGTTCAACCACCGCTTCGACTTGATCCTCAGCGGCGAATAGCTCGAGCCCGTCGCAGAAACTCCGATTCCAGACCTTTGGGCCCGGCTCAGCTCGCGGTCACTTGCTGGGCGAGGAAATTCTGGAGGCCCATCTGCTCGATCTGGTCGAGCTGGGCCTCGAGCCAGTCGATGTGGGCCTCCTCGTCTTTGAGAATGGATTCCAGGAGTTCGCGGGTGCCGTTGTCGGAAGCCTGAACCGCCTGGGGAATGGCCTCGTTGTAAGCGCGCACCGCGCGCGCCTCGGCGAGTCGGTCGTTCTTGAGTTGGGCAGCCACATCCGGGCCAATTTGCAGCTTGTTCAGCCGGCCCACCTCGGGCGTGCCTTCCAGGAAAAGAATCCGGCCGATCAGTTTCTCGGCATGTTTCATCTCGTCGATGGCCCTCTTCTCGGTGGCCTTGTGCAGGCGCTCGAAACCCCAGTTGGCGCACATCTCGGAATGAACCATGTATTCATTGATGGCGGTGAGTTCGTCAGCCAAAAGCGAATTAAGGGTCTTAATCAGGTCAACGTTGCCTTTCATATATTCTCAATGCGTTTACCTGTAGAGCACAGGTCTTCACCGGACATGTCAACTCATTTCCACGGCTCCCTACCACCCCTGGCCCCCCGCCTTGCCCTGCCTGCCCTTGAGTGAAGGACTCGGCACACTTCATGCCCCCAATCACCACTGGCCCGGGCCGCGCCATCTGCCTTGCCCTCAGACCTCTCGCTGCTCAAGACCACCCCAGCGCGCCAGACCGCGATGAAGGCCTTTTGATTACACGACCAATAACGGCACGATTACCATCACGCGATACACCGGCCCGGGGGGGGTCCGTGACCATCCCGAGCACTATCGATGGCCTGCCGGTCACCTGCATCGGGGACGACAACGCATTCTCGATTTCACTCCCGGTCAACCGTTCAGTCACCTTCGGCAGTTGGACGATGTCGAAATGATGACGATCTCGACTGTATTTGTTGATTTGAGTTTCCCAGATGGCCTCGCGTTCCTGTTGATTCGGCAGGTCCACGAAGAACCGCTCGTCGAACCTGCCCTTTCTCAACATCCCTGGAGGAAGCTGGGAAACATCATTGGCTGTGGCGACGAGGAACACAGGCGCCTTTTTCCCCTGCATCCACGAGATGAACCTGCTGAAGATCCTTGTCAGGCGCCCTCGTCCTCGAAGCTCCGTCGAAATAGCTTGCCTCGAACGTGGACTCAGGCGAAATACATACCCGATGGCGTGCAGCGGACAAGATCGGCGGCGGGGTTTTTCACCCGGTCTTGATGTCCAATGGCGTGGGCCTATAGCTCAGTGGTTAGAGCAGGCGACTCATAATCGGAACTAATAGTTTTACCCCCAAGTGGACGCACGAGGAATCACCAATACTGACGGGCCTGATCTCCACTTCTGAGTCGTTCACGTTCTGCCCCATCCGGCCCCGAAACGGACCCATTTTTGGGCATACAGTATCAGATCACAGTATCAGATCTGGAAAAAGGAAGTCTTTTCTCTGCCATGGCTGTTGTTTTCGTTTTCTAATTCTCCATTGCCCTCCAAGTTGTGCTCCTGATTCGGCAGCAAAGACACGTCGCCGCTGAACTCCCGCTCGGCCCACAGCAACTCTCGTACCACTCTCTCTGTAATCAATGGACCACCAGAAAACATGAACTGCCCTGCCGGGTCGTCGCCAGCTCAGACGCCGATAAAATGGAGGCACTCAATCACGGTGGACAACCACTGAATTGACCTGGCGCAGGGGTCGCCGGTTGATTTGCCGGCGCGGGCGCGGTGCCGGAAAATCTTAGGCCCCAGCTTGACTTGAGACGCACTTTGACGAGCTGACCCTACCGCTGACACCCCCCAGGAAAGCTGAAAAAACGCGCATTTCAACAGGATCCTGAGGTTTTTTGGGGTATGGCCGCTGACGAGAGACCTGAACTGGACGGCGGCTGGGCTTTGAGGCGGCGTTTCCCATTTCCCGCCCTGGACCCCCAGGGAAACGGAAACGGGCAACGACGAATTGACAGCGGCGCCTCGTGTACAGAGAGCCCAAATCCACGTTGACCGGCCTCGTTGATCCCTACCCCTGCTTCTTCTCCTCCTCTGGCTTCGGCCGGTAGAGCACGACCACATTGCCAACCCGGGTGACCAGATGACTACCGCTCTTCTCCGCGAGTTGTGGAGCCAGGTCCTTTTTCTGCTCCTTGAAGTCGTCGAACTTCACTTTGACCAGCTCGTGATGTTTCAGGGCGTCGTCCAGGGCGGCGAGGAATTGCGGGCTGACGCCTTCCTTGCCAATCTTCAGCGTGGCCTTGAGGCGCTGGGCTTGGGCCTTGAGAGCGCGAATTTGGGCATTGGGGAGCGAAACCATGGGGCTAAAATACTCGAGGTTGCGGGTGAGAACACGAAAAACGGAGACTGGACCTCGACTTTGACACCGACCTGCGCCACCTCAAGCACTGGGGCGAAGATCTGCTCGGTGTAGCCAGTTCAGCAGGAAGAAAATGCCCACGATGCACAACGGGCCGGAAATCAGGGCATACGTTGACCAATTGAATCGCCCCCAAGCCATGACCACGTACAGAACGGCGAGGAGGTTGAACAGGATTGCGCCCACCCATTCCCAGCGCCACGTCAACACCAGGCCGCCCAGAACAATCCAGGTGGGGATCAGATGAATCGCCAGGGCCAAGAGGGTCTTCCAGAACCCCAGATGCTCGTCAAAAACGTCCAGGGCAAAAAGGCTGAGAAAGACGGCAAAGAGGATGCACAGAATTCGAGGGGTCCAGAACAGCAGGCGTCTTGAGGTGATGCTCATACGCCCGAGCATAACGCAGGAGGGGGACAACAGGTAATCGAAAAGACCGATGCTGGAGGAAGGAGAATCAATGGCTTGCGCTTCTTCGGGCTCATTTTTCGACCGCCAATTTCCGGATTCGCCCCAGGTCCAGTTCTCCCCTGGCGCCCCAACCACTGACGCCTTCCGGGATTTGAGGCCGGAACTGCTCGTAGAGGCTGAACCCCTGCCGAGCCAATTCGGCCGGGTCAAGGGCACTGGCCAAGCCCATTAGGACTTTGCGCACCTCCGGCAGAGCCTCCCCGAACTTGCTCTCCAGGTAACGCTCGACAGTTTCAGGTTCAATGGGCTTGGACTTGACGACCGCCCGTACCCCTTCGTCCGTGTTCACCGCCGGCAAAGCCCGTCCCAGAAGCTCCACCCGGAACTCCTCGCCTCTCTCACGCTCACGGACCTTTTTGAATTCCCTCGGGGTCGGCTTGAAGATGCCCTGCCGCCGCCCCTTGCTCTGCGCATTCAGGCCGGCCAGTGCTTTGCCAAGAGACAACGCTTTGTCGTGATTGAACCCCAGCCTCTCCGCCACGACCGCCGCCCAGAGAGTCAACACCGGCGCTCGATTGATTTGAATCTTGGTCGCTGTCATCCGCGTTCTGGAGGTCAATTTGCCCCGGTTCGATGCCCCGCGCCACCAGGACAGCGGCACTCACGGAAAACTGGGGCATGCAGGTGAGATTCTGAGGTGATCACCCTTGACGTTATCTACCGCGTTGCGCCGGGCAGTCGGGTCTGCACCGCGGCACAGCTTCATCAGCGGCGCGGCAGGCGGGAAATTCGACGGGCGGGCCAGTGCCGTGCCGCTGAAAAACAAAAAGAAAGAGGGGTGGCTTCCGAACGCCGCATTTATGCGGCAGCGAAGAATCTTGTCGTGCCCCAGCAGAGATAGCGCGATCAACACGTCACGTGCAAGATCGCAAACGTCTCCTTGCGCTCTACTGAACACAGGAGCTGACAAGCTTGCGTTGTCGGCACTGCGACGAGTCCGATCCCGCGGCGCTTTGCCTCCGCCTGTACTGCCGGCATTATCGGCAGTTTTCCATACAAGCCGGTGCCAACAATCAATTGCTTTCCTCCCCAGGGGATGTGCTCCTCGGCTGACAGCGGGGTGTGTCCGTATTCATCGCGAAAGCGCTTAGAGGCGCCTTTCTTGCGCTTCTTCACCTCGCCGGCTTCGATCACGATGTCGTGGTCGTAACGTTCGCCGTCCAGTTCGATCTCTCCGAATCCAAGGACTTCCGCTTTCATCGTGCTTGCTGTTGCAGAGCACGATAACCCTCCGGAAGGCATTCACGCAAGTTCTGAGGGAGCGCAACTTCGAGGTTCATTTGCGAGATTTGGTAATTTACGAGTGCTCGCAGAACAGCGGCTCGCGTTCTTCACCCACGGATCTCCTTCATTCCACGAGAGTTACAGTCGCGCAAGAGCTCTGGCATGTGCCGTGCTTAATGGCGGTCGTCCGGTCCAGAGCGCAGTCTAACGACCTTCGCGGCTACAAGGCCGAAGGGAACTTTTGCCGAACCGCCAAAGAAAGGAAAGCGCAGATGAAGACGTTTGCAAAGCTGAAAGCAGGAACGCAGGAACCAAGAGCTGGGGCGCGGCGCAGTCAAGTCGGCGCGAAAGGCCAGACTCCACACACACGGGACGAAGCCCGCCAGCCAAAATGGGAATTGCGAAACATTCTGGTGCCAACCGACTTTTCCGAACCCTCCAAAAAGGCACTGAGCTACGCCCTTTGTCTTGCCAAACAGAATGGGCTCAAAATCACGCTGCTCCACGTTATCGAGCCCATCCTCGTTTATCCGGACGCCGTCTCTCTCAGCATGATGGATGCCGAGCTCGGACCAGCGGGAGCAAAGAAGGCTTTCCGCACCCTGTGCAAGGAGGCGTACGTGGACAGGCGCTTGGTTCAAAACATGCTCATCCGAAGGGGGACGCCGCATCATGAAATTGTCCTGGCAGCTCGGGAGCTGGAGACGGACTTAATCATCATCGCTACGAACGGCTACACCGGCCTGGCCCATGTTCTGCTTGGCAGCACGACCGAGAGGGTAGTTCGCCACGCGCCTTGCCCGGTTTTGGTCGTGCGGGAGAAAGAGCGCGAATTCCTTCGCAGTTAATCGGGACGCCTCGATTGATTTCGTATGAGTCTCCACATCGCAGAACAAAGGAAAGACCCGGCGCGCGCTTGCACAGCCCGACGGGCCAGGCCAGACTCGGCACGGGCATGCACGCGAGACGGTGGGCTCCGCCGCCGGAAGCGTTCCGATCGTGACGGCCAAACCGCCATCAAACTTTACCTGCGCGAGATCGGCCGGGTGACGCCCCTAAAGCCACAAGCGCAAGTTGAGCTGGCGGCCCGGATCAAAAAAGGCGACAGGCGGGCCCGGGAGATTATGATCAAGTCGAGCCTGCCCCTGGTAGTCAGAATCGCCCGGGAATACGAAGAGGTCGGACTGCCGCTGCTGGACTTGGTCAGCGAAGGCAACCTCGGCGCGCTGAAGGCCGTCGAGCGTTTTGATTCCACTAAAGGAGCGGAGTTTCCGGCCTGCATCTCGTGGTGGGTCAGACAATCCATTAAGCGGGCCGTGGCCGAACAGCCCAAGACCAACCTGCCACGGCATTTGTCATCACGACAACCGTATGTTTGTTGATTTCCATCAATTCAGGCTGCCGAATCGTTATTCGGCGGAGCGGACGCTCCACGAAGTGAACTTTTCCTGCTTCGCGCCTTCCGCCAGGCAGGTGAGCGTGGCGGGTGATTTCAATCACTGGGATACCACCGCCAATCCGATGCGCCGGATGCCGGATGGAGGCTGGGTTCTCTGCCTCCCTCTTCACCACGGCCATCATCAGTATTATTTCCTGATCGATGGACGGCCAAGGCTCGATCCGCGATCCCTGGGCACGGTGCGGAACGAGCGGGGCGAGGTTGCTTCCTTGGTCGCCGTCAGTTGAGCCGCCGCAGGACGCGACCTGGAAGCGGAGTATGAAGCCTGGTCATGACTGCTCAGGTTCGGTGGCAACGAACACGGAACATCTCGGCTCCAGCGCGGGGTCGGAAGGTTTCGCGGACTAGGGGCGCGCCAAGCCGCCTTCAGCCGAATGGCGCTAAGTTAAGGCATAACTTTCGTATTGTGAACTACTTGCGTTTTCGCACACCAGGCACCTTTTTGAGGATTCTTTCGAGCGTCATCGTTTGGAGTTTGCCCAGGGTAGCCATCACCCTTCGATTGGCTGCAATCGCACTTTTAGCCACTTCGGTACTGCTCTCGGGACAGCGCGTAACAAACGGTTTTGCCTTGGCGCTTGCCAGTCCAGAGGTAATAAGGCCCCTTTTGGACCCACTGGCCGGCGACCTTGCGTCGCAAGGGCCGGCTGACCACCGTGCCCTGGCAGAACCAGCCCGCCCGGGGCAACCGGCCCAGGAGTTTGGTATAGGCGGCGGGCGGAGGTCCCAGGGGGTGTTCGGCTTTTAAGCCCATGGGCCATAATTTTGCCAGAAAGGGCTTGACTTGTCAATTAATATCTGTATTTATACAGATATATATGTTTACGACCGCTCCTCTCTTCGGCAAGTTCCACTCCCCTTTGAAGCAAACCGCTGAGCCCTTGCGCGGCCAACCCCTTCATCACCTGGAAGGCCTCCTGGCCGACCGCCTCGACCCCGCCCTGCTCGCCCCCAACCCCACCAAAACCAATAGCCGCCAGCGCCTCTATCCCCCCAAACTCACCTTCCTGAGCTTCCTGGGCCAGACCCTCAGTCCGGACTCCTCCTGCCGCGAGGCGGTCCGACAAATCAGGGCCTACCACCAAAAACAGCCCGACCCCAAGCACCTGGACAAAGACACCAGCGCCTACTGCCAGGCTCGTGCCCGCTGGACCCTCGATGAGTTGACCGAGATCCGCTCCCACCTGGCCGGGCACATCTGTCGCGATCCCTTCGATCTGGAACTCGCAGCAATGCGCCCTCTCAAGGTTATCGATGGCACTTGCCTCAACCTGCCCGACACCCAGGCCAACCGCCTGCTCTATCCCCAATCCTCCGACCAGCAGCCCGAGTGCGGCTTCCCTCTCCTGCGTTTGGTCGGGATCTTTTCCCTCCGAACCGGCGCCCTGTTGGAGCGCGCCTACGGCCCCTACAGCACCAGCGAAAACGCTCTGTCTCACACGCTGTGGCCGACCATCAAAAAGGATGACCTGCTCCTGGGCGACCGCAACTTCGGCTCCTGGGTCAATCTGGCCACCCTCAAAGAGCAGGGGGCCGACGGACTGTTCCGCCTCCACGCCAGCCGCAACGAGGACTTTCGCCTGGGCCAACGCTTGGGCCACAACGACCGCTTGATCCTCCTGGCCAAACCCAGACAGCGATCCAAAAACATGACGCCAGAACAATGGCAGAGCCTGCCCGCCACCCTCACCGTGCGCATGGTGCGTTTCCGGGTGCCCACCGCCAACGGCCGCTCCAGAAAGATCACTCTGATTACCACCCTCACCGATCCAGTGCTCTGGCCCGTCGAACTGCTGGCAGCCCTATACGCACGGCGCTGGAATATCGAACTCTATCTGGATGACATTAAGACCACCTTGCACATGGACATGCTCAGTTGCTTGACCCCGCCGATGATCCACAAAGAACTGGAAATGCACCTCATTGCCTACAACCTCATCCGCTCCATTATGGGCGAGGCAGCCTGTGTCTGCCACACCCCGCTGGACCGACTCAGTTTCAAAGGCACGCTGGACACTGCCCGCCAGTACAGCCAAATCATCGCCCAAGTCCCGGTTTCCCACCGCAAATTGCGCCGGGCCATTTATGCGGACATGCTGGCCGTTGTCGCCGAAGACCAAGTGCCTAAACGGCCCGACCGTTTCGACCCCGCTGCCAAAAACGCCGCCCCAAAGCCTACCCTTTCATGAAGCGCCCCCGGCGTGAATTGAGGGCGGCGCGCGTGGACCATCTTCCCGCCCGCAAGAAGCGCCGTTCTTAACTTAGCGCCATTCGCCTTCAGCCGGCTTTGGGCAAAGAGCCTGGACAGGTGCTGAGTAATTGCGAATGGTTTTTTTATCGTTTGATGATGTCATGAGTGCCGCTGCATTTCCCCCCGGGACTGAGGCGAGGCGCGCTCAGGCTGTTGTCCGGCGTGTGCGCCAAACCTTCGTCGTAAATATTGAACACGGATTGCACGCTCGTCCTTGCGGCCTGCTGGTGAAGGCGGTTCGACCGTACCGCTCAATCGTGGAAGTCGAGGTGGACGGCAACAAAGTGTCTGGAAACAGCATCCTGGGCCTTATGGCGCTCGCGGCAGGTTGCGGCTCGGAAATCACGTTCACCATTATCGGCGAGGATGCTCCTCAGGCAATGGCTGCAGTCCAACAATTGTTCGATGCGCACTTTGAGGTTGTGCTCCATGCCTCAACGGCGTCTATTAGGCCGGTCATGGCCCTCGCAGGTGCTAGCCCGTGATCCAGGATTGGAACCGTCCTATGCCCGGCACAAAGAACTCCAGCGAACCGCGCGCCGCCGATGCCATGCAGGAAGCCGCGATGAAGGAGAGCGGCGAAGTCCTGCGGGGGCTGGGGACCGGGCCGGCGGGTTTGACTGAGGACGAGGCGGCAGCGAGGCTGGCGCAATATGGCCCAAACGAAGTGGCGCGCGAGAAAAAAGCGAGTTGGCTCAAGAGGTTCTGGGTGGCTGCGCGCAATCCGCTGGTCGTCCTCTTGACCATCCTGGCGGTTGTGACCTTCGCCACCGCCACGACCCGGAGCGACGTTGTCGGCGGCTGGGTGATGCTGGTGATGGTGGGGCTGGGCCTGTCGCTGCGCTTCATCCAGGAGACCAGGGCCGACAACGCCGCCGCCAAACTCAAGGCCATGATCCACGTCACCGCCACTGTCGTCCGCGGCGGCCAAGCCAGGGAAATCCCCTTGAACCAACTGGTGCCGGGCGACGTGGTGAAGCTCGCCGCCGGCGACATGATCCCGGGCGATGTCCGGCTCCTGACCGCCAAGGATCTCTTCGTCATCCAGTTCGACGCTCACCGGCGAATCCCTGCCCGTCGAGAAGACCGACGCGCGGGATACGCGGGAAAAGTATCGGCCGTCGAACGAACCAATCTCTGCTTTCTGGGCACCAGCGTCGAGAGCGGCTCGGCCACGGCGGTGATTGTGGCCACGGGGCCGCAGACCGCTTTCGGCCACGTGGCCCGCAGCCTCGCCGGGCAGGCCGTCGAAACGGCGTTCGACAAAGGGGTGAAAAGTTTCACCTGGCTCATGCTCCGCTTCATGCTGGTTCTGGTGCCGCTGGTCTTCCTCATCAATGGGACGCTCAAGCAGGACTGGAAACAGGCCTTTTTCTTCGCCCTCTCGGTCGCCGTGGGCCTGACCCCGGAGATGCTGCCGACCATCGTTTCGGTTTGCCTCTCGAAAGGCGCGCTGGCCATGTCCCGCAAGAAAGTCATCGTCAAGCGCCTCAACGCGATCCAGAACGTCGGCGCCATGGACGTGCTCTGCACCGACAAGACCGGCACCCTCACGATGGACCACGTCATCCTTAAACTCTGTTGCGACGTGTTCAAAAACGAAAGCCAGGAGGTGCTGCGTGATGCCTATCTCATCAGCCACTTCCAAACCGGGCTGAAAAACGTCCTCGACCGCGCCGTGCTGCAGCACGAGGAGCTGCACCGGGCAATGCCCCTCGACAAGTACACCAAGGTGGACGAAATCCCCTTCGATTTCTCGCGCCGGATGATGTCCGTGGCGGTAGAAGGGCCCGACGGCCAACGCCAGTTGCTCACCAAAGGGGCCCCCGAGGCCGTGTTCAGTAAATGCACGCATTTCGAGAGCGACGGCGAGATCTTCCCGATGGAACCGATCCTGGTCGGCGACCTCATGCAACAGGTGAACGACCTGAGCGAGGACGGCTTCCGCGTGTTGGCGGTCGCAACCAGAAAGCTGGAAAAACAGGCCGCCTACTCCAAGGCGGACGAAAGCAACCTGGTGCTGACCGGCTACCTTGCGTTTCTGGATCCGCCCAAGGAGACCGCGGCTTCGGCCATTGCCGCCCTGCGCCGGGACGGTATCACGGTCAAGGTCCTGACGGGCGACAACGACCTGGTGACGCGCAAGGTGTGCAATGAAGTCGGCATTCAGGCTGAGAAGATGGTCTTGGGCGCCCAGGTCGAGACGATGACCGACGAGCAATTGGCCGAGGCCGTCGAGGGCACGGACGTCTTCGCGCGGCTCTCGCCGGCCGACAAGCACCGCATCGTCCGCGCCCTCCAGCGCAAAGGACACGTCGTTGGGTTCATGGGCGACGGCATCAACGACGCGCCGGCCCTGCGGGCGGCCGATGTGAGCGTCTCGGTGGACAATGCCGTCGACATCGCCAAGGACTCGGCCGACATCATCCTGCTGGAAAAGAACCTGATGGTGCTCGAGGAAGGGGTCATGGAGGGACGGAAGGTCTTCGTGAACATCCTCAAGTACCTGCGGATGGGCGCCAGCTCGAATTTCGGCAATGTGTTCAGCGTGGTTGGGGCGAGCGTCTGGCTGCCCTACCTCCCGATGACGCCCATCCAGCTCCTCACCAACAACCTGCTCTACGACTTTTCCCAGGTCCCCATCCCCACCGATACCGTCGTCGCCCAACAGATTGCCAAGCCCCGCCCGTGGCAAATGGGTAAAATCGCGCGCTTTATTGTCCTTATCGGCCCAATCAGCTCCATCTTTGACTATACTACTTTCGCCATGATGTGGTTTCTCTTCAAGTGCAGCCAGTTGCATCTCGCCCCCCCGCCTGAACTGGCCAGGCGCTTCGCCAATACCTCCACCGACGACTGCTATGCCGCCGCCCTCTTCCATACCGGTTGGTTCGTCGAATCGCTGATGACTCAGACCCTCATCATCCACGTCATTCGCACCAACCTCATTCCTTTCGTCCAATCGCGCGCCAGTTGGCAACTGACCATGATGACCCTGCTCGTCATGGAGATTGCCGCGTGGCTGCCCTATTCCCCCGCCGCGGCAGCCTTGGGCCTCGTCCCGTTGCCGCTGCTCTATTGGCCGCTGCTGCTGTTGACGCTGCTCTGCTACCTCGGCCTGACCCAATTGGTGAAGACCTGGCTCCTGCGCAAGGCATGGGTTTAACGCGATTTGCGAGATTTGGTAACTTGCGAGTGCTCGCAGAACACCGGATCGCGTTCTTCACCCACAGATCTCCTTGATTCCGCGAGGGTTACAGTCGCGCAACAGGTCTGGCATGTGCCGTGCTTAAAAGCGGTCGTCTCGAAAACAACACAAAAACACAAACGAAACAAAAGTATGAAACCAGCATTGAATAAAGGCCAGTCCATATCAGACCCGAAGGCGGTCATTGCAATCTATAACACTCACCCGGAGGCCGAAACGGCGGTGAAGGAACTCCAAAGGGGGGGCTTCGACATGAAGAAATTATCGGTTGTCGGCAAAGACTATCACACGGACGAACAGGTCGTGGGCTACTACAACACGGGCGACCGGATGAAGTACTGGGGAAAGATGGGCGCATTATGGGGTGGATTTTGGGGGTTGCTGTTTGGCGCCGCGTTCTTTTGGGTGCCGGGCCTCGGTCCGACACTGATCGCGGGGCCGCTGGCGGCCTCATTTGTCGCCGCGCTGGAGAGTGCGCTCGTGGTGGGTGGTTTGAGCGCTCTGGGCGCTGCCCTCTACAGCATTGGCATACCCAAAAACAGCGTTTTGAGGTACGAAACGGCGATCAAGGTGAACAAGTACTTGCTCATGGCCCACGGGACTGAGGCCGAAGTTGCCCACGCCAAAGAGATCCTCAAGACAACCAGACCAGCCGAGCTGGATGAACATGTTTTGAACGCCCCCGGGCAGACGGTGGCAAGCTGATGGGGCACGCCGGCTAAACAAAAACAGCGACGAAAGGCGGATCAATATGAGCCTAAACAAAGAAATCAACCGGGATGTGGGATGGTTGATCGTGCTGAGTGTGCTACTGCTCGTGGCCGGTATTCTGGCGATCATCGTGCCGCAGGCCTCCGGCATCGCCGTAACGATATTGGTCGGTTGGCTAATGGTGCTCTGCGGTGCCGCCCTTATGGCGTATGCCTGGCACGCGCACCGCGGCAGCGGCCTTTGGTGGGGAATACTCCTGGGCCTCATCTATTTCGCTGCGGGTGGCTGGCTCTTGCTGCATCCCATGGTGGGTCTCAAGTCATTGACGCTCGTGCTGGCCGCGTACCTGCTTTTGGAATCGATTCTGGAGTTCATTCTGGCCTTCCAGCTTCGCCCCTCAAGCGGGTCCGGTTGGCTGCTAATGGATGGGATTGTCACGCTGATTCTCGCCATTATAATCGCCTGGACATGGCCGGGCAGCACCCCGTGGGTGATCGGCACGCTGGTGGGCATCAGCATGCTTTTCAGCGGGGTTGCCCGATTGACGATTTCCCTGGCTGCGCGCCGCGTGGTAAACGCCTGTCGGGGAGAACTCCATCCGGAGTAGGCTCACTGAACGCATCGTGAAAACCACAAACGGAACACCAACAAAAGGAAAGCAGCTATGGACGACAAGATGATCGTTGCAATATTCGATAACGAGAAGCAGGCATACGCGGGCCTCAAGGCCCTCAAGGATCTGCATGCCGAGGGCAGCATTACGCTCTACGCGAGCGCCGTGATTGCCAAGGACGCCGACGGAAAGGTGACCGTCAAGGAGGCCGCCGAACGGGGCCCGCTTGGAACCGGCGTCGGCCTGGTCGCCGGGAGTTTGATCGGCCTGCTGGGCGGGCCCGTGGGTGCCGCATTCGGCGCCTACACCGGCTCGCTCGGGGGTGTGCTCTATGACTTGGCGAAGGCCGGGGTCGGCGAGGACTTCCTTGCGGAGGTCGAGCAACAATTGCAGCCAGGCAAGGTGGCCGTGGTCGCCGAAGTGTGGGAGGAATGGGTGATGCCAGTTGATACCCGCATGGAGGCCGCGGGCGGCGTCGTCTTCCGCCGGGCGCGCGAGGAGGTTCTGGACCATCAGCTTGAGCGGGACGCGGCGGCGCTCAGGGCCGAGGTTGCCGAGTTGAAAGCCGAGCGCGCTCGGGCGGGCAAGGAGGCCAAGGGGAAGCTCCAGGCGAAGATCACCACGGCCAAAGCCAAGCTGCGAGCCACGCGGGACCGGGCCAAGGCGGCGTCGGAGGCGACGAAGCGAGAGACGGAAGCGAAGGTCAAGTCCCTGAAGGAGCAGTTGGCTAAAGCGCAGGGTGACGCGAAGGCGAAGCTGCGGGCGCGCATCGCCGAGGTGCAGTCCGAGCACGAGCGGCGCGCCGTCAAGCTGCGCCAGGCATGGAAACTCACCAAGGAAGCACTGGCATTGTGAGCCTCTGCCCCCAGGCTGCGGCTGCCGCAGGAAACGAAAGGACATCATTGCTCTGAACACACTGGGCCGCCCGCGACCAGACCACGACAAGAAGGCCCAAGAGGCTGCGAGAATTCCGGAAACAGAAAAGAGAAAGGAATGCAAATGAAGGTGGATCCGATGCAGATTTTTTGGGTGTTTTTCATGCTCTCGGCCGTGCAGCCGGTCCTCCGGCAGCGGCTGCTGGAGGCGACGCGGAAGCGCCTGATTGCGCGCATTGAAAGGCAGCGCGGGTCTCGCGTCGTGCTTCTGGTGCATCGGCAGGAATCGATGAGTTTCCTGGGTTTTCCCGTGATTCGGTATATTGACGTTGACGATAGCGAGGAGGTTCTTCGCGCCATTCACCTCACCGACCCGGCGATGCCGCTGGACCTGGTGCTTCACACGCCGGGCGGATTGGTGCTGGCCGCCACGCAAATCGCCCGCGCCGTGCTCAAACACAAGGGCAAGGTCACGGTGTTTGTGCCCCACTATGCCATGTCGGGAGGCACGTTGATCGCGCTGGCCGCCGGCGAAATTGTCATGTCCGAGCATGCGGTGCTGGGTCCGGTGGACCCGCAATTCGGCCAGTCGCCCGCGGCCTCAGTCTTGAGGGTAGTGCGGGAGAAGCCGATCGCCAAGGTGGACGACCAGACCTTGATTCTGGCCGATCAGGCGGAGAAAGCGATCGCCCAACTGAAGAGCGACGTGAGCGACTTGTTGGCCGGCAAGGGCCCTGCGGAAAAGACCGCTGAACTTGCCCGGCTGTTGACCGAGGGCACCTGGACCCATGATTATCCCATTACTTATGAGCGAGCACGGGACTTGGGGCTGCCCGTTCGGAGTGACATCCCGGAAGATGTCCTGCACCTGATGCACCTTTACCCCCAGCCGGTCCGGCGCCAGCCCTCGGTTGAGTACCTGCCGTTTTCCTATCGCCCTGGCCGCCCCACGCCCCACACGGCAACCAATCTCCACAATTAGAAGCCCAAGGCACTGAGCTATGATACCCATCCGCGACTCGATCCCCAGCCGTTCGGTGCCGTTGGTTACCCGGGCATTGATTCTGCTTAACGCGCTGGTGTTCCTCTATGAGGTCGCGCTGCCAAAGGAATCGCTGGAGAGCTTTCTCTACCTCTTCGGGATCGTGCCCGCACGTTTCACCGATCCCGGCTGGGCGAACACGACCGGCTTCCCCGCAGGCGGCTACTGGGTGTTTCTGACCCATCAATTCCTGCACGGCGGCTGGCTTCACATCATCAGCAACATGTGGGCACTCTGGATCTTCGGCGACAACGTCGAGGACGCCATGGGCCACCTGCGCTTTGGAGCGTTTTACCTGATCTGCGGCGTTTTGGCAGGTGCGACGCAATTGCTGGCTCAACCCAACTCTCACGTGCCGTCGCTCGGCGCCTCCGGGGCCATCGCCGGGGTGCTTGGCGCGTATCTCCTGTTGTATCCGAAGGCGCGGCTGGTCGTGTTTGTGCCAGTATTCTTTTTGCCGTACTTCTTCGAGCTTCCGGCGGTGCTGTATCTGGGGTTCTGGTTCCTGAGTCAATTATTCAACGGAACACTGGCGCTGGCCAACCCCCACCAGGCGGGTGGAATCGCCTTCTGGGCGCACGTTGGCGGGTTTGCCTCTGGGATGCTCTTGTGTCGCCCGTTCGTCCGGCAACGGCGGCGGCTGCAGCCGGATGAGCACGGGATGGAGTGGGCGTGGAAACGTTGAGCTGTTATGACAAACTCCTTACCCACCGCCTTCTGGGCCCAGTTGAATGAAACCCTCACGGGTCGCGCCTTCACTCATCTCACCGGACACGAATCTTCGGTCGGATGGCGGCTGATTCTCATCGTCGCACTGGCGGTCTTCGTGCATGTCACAGTCAAAACCATCCGCTCCGTCAGCGAATGGCTCATCCAGAAGGGCCATTCGCAAAAAAATCGCCTTGGCTTCGTCACGCAGCGGCCAAAATTCGTTACCTTGATCCAGCTTGCCGCCAACGGAGTGACCTCGGTGGTGTACTTCGTCGCGGTTGGACTGGTGCTGGAGGAACTCGGCGTCAGCTTGACGGCTTATCTGGCAAGCGCTTCCATCGTCGGGCTGGCCATCAGCTTTGGCTCGCAAGGCCTGGTCCAGGACATGGTCACCGGCCTGACGCTCATCTTTTCGGACGCGATGGACGTCGGTGACATGGTGGAGATCGCCAGCACCACCAACGTCATCGGCCGGGTGGAGCAAGTCGGCTCGCGATTCACCGGTACTCATCAATTTTCTTAACCAAAGAGTGCTTATCCCCAACCGCACTATCGCCAACGTCAGCCGATTTCCGGACGGCGGCGTCCATGCCTACGCCGACGTGTTGATTCCGCCGGGCGCGGTCCCGGAAAAAGCCGCCCAAATCGTCGAAAAGGTCGCCAAAGGAATGCGAGCGCAATTCGCCGCAATCATTCTTAGCGAACCGACCATTGGAGAGGTCGAAAAAGCGCCGGACGGCGTTTGGGGTTTTCTTCGTGTCCAGTTCAAACTCTGGCCGGGCCAGAGCAGCCTGATCGAAACGACTTTCCGCCAGCAAGTGGTCAGCGCCATGAAGGGCTTCGACCCAACCTACGCCGACTGGCAGGTCCCCGTGACTTACCGCGCCATGGCCGCTTCCAAGACCGTTCGTGCAGGAACTCATCCACCGCCAGGACCTCCTCGATGATAAGCTCGCGGAAGACAAGATCATGCCCACGGCTTTTCTCCATCCGGCGGAGTAAATCGGCAGCGTGCGAGGACAGGCAGTTGTCGAGAGGCGAGTTCGACGGACTGGAAAGCGAGCATTGGTTGCTCGCCCGCCACGAAGCGGGACCAGGCGAAGTTTCACTCAATCTCTTGCCCGTCTGGCGCCTGGCCAGGGAGCAGGAAGGTCTTGATGAGTTCTCCTTCGCCACATACGATAAAGCCAGCAAATCTCCTGAAAGGCCGGCGCGTGACTTTGCCTCCTGCCAGGCCGCTTCTGCCAAAGGACTGGGCCGCGCCCCAAGGGGGCCGCAGCCCCTGGGAAAGTGGGGCACGGCCCGCGGCGTATAATCCGTGGCGGGGTGAGTTGCCGGCACGCTCCCGCTGCCCGTTTGCTCGGGCTTCTTCGTTCCAAGACGCTCGCGGCGCCGCTACCCCTGAAGATGTCGAAGGGCTCGATTTTGAGGACCTTGCGCACTCCGATATAGCTGGATATTCCGGCGATCAGTACGACCATGGCGAAAGCCACCCCCAGGTTCAAGAAGGTGATCATCGCTGCGTAGTTGGGCACCCGGTATCGGGCGAGGGAGATCATCAGCGTCACCAGACCGACCCCCAGGCCGTAGCCGGTCAGCGCCGTGAAGGTCGCCATGAAGAGGATCATACGGACCAACTCGCGCCCTTTTGCGCCGATGGCCTTGAGGGCGCCGAATTTCTCGATGTTTTCGAGGATGAACGTGTAAAAAGTCTGGCCCGAGATCGACAGCCCGACGATAAAGCTGATCACCGTCATGAACAGCATGTTCGTGCCAATACCGGTCTGGTAAACATAGAAGTCGGTGATGCGTTGGTTAAATTCATCCTTGGTAAAGGCGACATAGCCAAGCTTGGCGACTTGCCGCTTGATGGCGGCCACGCCGGCCAGGCTCTTGGGCTGCACCAGCACGTAAGACATGGTGAAACGCATCGAGGGGATGTATTCGATCGCGCGGTAGTAGGTGGTGTAGAGCGTCGGCACGCCCATCAGTCCGTTGGAGGCGACCCTGGCAACGCCCACAATCGTGCCGCGGTGGTCATTGAGTTCGAACGAGGTGCCGATCTTCGGGTTCTCCAGCTTCGAGAATTCAACGTCCATGACTACCAGGAAGGCGTTGTCGGCATAGATGTCCTGAATGTTGCCCTGTTCGACTTCGGGACGGCCAAACAGGCTGGTGTCGTCCAGCCCGACGACATTTACCGCTTGATAGGTGCCGCTCTGGAGCTTGACCAGCGCCCCACCGATAAAGAGCGGCACCGCGTAGCTCACCTCGTCCATGCTCCGCACCGCGTCCAGCACGTAATCGGGCATAGGGATCGGACTGGTGGCAGTATTGACCGCCGGGTCCATGACCCACATCGCCGCGCCGATGTTGGTGACATTGGAATAGGCGCGGTTGAGGATGCCGACGAACATCGCGGTCATTTCCAACATCAGGAACGTGGTGAAGGTGATCCCGATCAGGAGCGCAGAGAACTTCGGCTTGTCATTCACCAGCAGCTTGAACGCAATCCGCAAGATGCCACTGTGCTTCATGGCGCCTCCCCTTTGTCCTTCGGGTGTTGCTGGTTCCACCAACCCCCTCCCAGGGCCACGAACAAGGCGACGGTGTCCTGGTGGCGCTGCGCCACAGCCTGCAGATAGGCGATGGTCGCCTGGTGGAATTGCACGTCGGCCGTCAACACATCCCGGTAACTGGCCAGGCCCGCGCGGTAATTGGCTTGCAACAGGTGGAGCGCTTCGCCAGCGGCGCGCTGTGCCTCGACCTGTGCCTGCAGCCCCTCGGCGTCATGCCCCAGCGCCTTCAAGGAGTCAGCGACTTGCGCGAACGCGCCCAGCACGGTCTGCCGATAGATTGCCTGCGACTGCTGATAGGCATCGATGGCTGCGCGCCGGCCGTACCAAAACGTGGTGCCCTGAAACACTGGAATCGAGGCCGACGGACCGAGGCTCCAGAACCTCCCGCTGGCCGCCGAAAGGACCAAGAAGCTGCCCATACTGGCAGCGCCGTAGGTGCCGTTCAAGCTGAAGCTGGGGAACAGGTTGGCGGTCGCGACGCCGATCTTGGCGCTGGCAACATGCATTTGCGCCTCGGCCGAGAGGATGTCGGGACGCTGGTTCACCAGCTCGGAGGGCAGGCTCACCGGCAGGTCCACCGGCAGCGAAAGTCCGGCCAGGTTGATGTCGGGCAGGGTGGCCCTGGAGGGCGCCAGACCTTCGAGCGTCGCCAGCAAATGCTCGGCCTGGCTGACAGTCTGCTCGAGGGGCGCCAGCAGGGCCTGGTTGGCGGCGATCAGGCCGCGCGCGCTCAACACGCTTGAATACGGTGCTGTGCCGGCGCGGAACTGCGCTTGGGCCAGGTGAAGCTGCTGCTGCTCCAACTCGATCAACTCTTTCGTAGTCCGAATCTCCGCGGCGTACGCCGCGCGCGCGATGCTGGTGTTAACGACATTGGCTGACAACGTGAGGTAGGCCGCCTTGCTCTCGTAGCGCTGGGAGTTGGCCTGCGCCCGCAGACTTTCCACGTTGCGGCGCGAGCCGCCGAACACGTCGAGCCCGTAGCTGACGGTGCCGCTGGCGGTAGCCAGGTTGAAAATCGTGCTGGGCGTTTGAAAACCTTCCTGCAACGGGGCGGTGCGCTGTCGGCTGCCGGCGACCTCACCCTGGATTTGCGGCAAGAACACGCCATAACCTGCCCGCATGTTGTCCTTGCTCTGGCGCAAGCTGGCCTCGGCCGCCTGGAGGGTCGGATTGTTGGTGATGGCCTGCCGGACCAGCGCGTCCAATTGCGCTGACTTGAAAAGCCGCCACCAGTCGGCAGGAATGGCGGCGCCAGGGGTGAAATGCTGCGCCTGGCCATCCGCCGCGACCGTGGCCTCGGGCCGCGCCTCGGGCGTGTAGCGGTCCGTGTCGGGCGGCTTGGGACGAACGAAGTCGGGCCCGACCGCGCAGCCCTCAACCATCGCCAGGATCACGGCCAGCCATGCGCCTCGCTGAACTGATGCTCGAAAGTGGTTCATGGCATTCACTTTGACGGGTGTCTGGTCCGGCGGGGCGCTACTGCTGCCCAATGAAGACGTCCACTAACTGGCCCGGATAGACCGGTGCGTCCTTTTTCTCGAACCGGAAAATGACCGGCAACACACGCAGATCGACCTGCTCCTGGCGCTGATTCGACAGCTCGATCTTGGGCGAAACATAAGGTTGGACCCGGACGAACTCCAACGGCACCTGGTTGGTGTAAGACCCCCGGATCGACATCCAGACCTCAAAATAGCAGGGGTCTTTGAGCAAAAGACTGACCAGTTTAATTCCCTCAGATTCGTCAATTTCTTGATGAGCGCTTTTCGGGAAAGTGTTGGCTTTTTCGGGACTTTCCCGCCGGGTTGACGGGCGCTATTCTGGCCCATGCCCGAAGCGCCAATCCTGCCGGCAGCCCCAGAGCCGAAACCGACTTCCGCGCGTGCGTCGCCCCAGGCTGAGCTGCAGCTGCAGGCTGACCCGATAGCGCTGGCTCAGGCCAAGCCGGCGCTCCAGACGCCGCCGAGCGGTCAGTTACTCCTTGGGACCGATAAGCGCAACCCCGTCTTCGCGGTCTATCAGGACGCTTCGGGCGAACGACTCCTGGTCTTCTACGGCTTCGAGCTCGTCGAAATCGTCAACAACGACTCCGCCGATCCCGCCTTCAAACTCTTGTTGGCTCGACTCTACAACGCGAGGGTCAAGCTCAGCGCTTTGTGCGAAACTTTCCAGGTCGATCCCAAAACGATTCGGCGCTGGGGAAAGGCCTTGCTGCAGGGCGATGCAGCCGAGTTGGTCCGGGTGTTGGAAGGTCGAGGCGTGTGCCACAAGCTGACTGCCGCGGTGGAAAACTTCGCTCGTTTGCGCTGGCCGGACCTGGTGGCCCAACGAAGCTACGGTGCGGTCGGACGGTTGCGCCTGGAGATTCAGAGCGTTTTTGGCATCGAGATTTCTCGCTCCGGCCTACAGGGCCTCATCCGAATCCTCAAAGGCGGTCTGGCTGCCGAGCCATCACCGCTCCCAGAGGCCTGAATTCGACCTAGATTTTATTCACTACAGTCGGGCGAAAGTGAGTGCGATCGGGGTTTCGGCCTGATTTTACAGGGCTCCCAATGACATGCAGATTTCTCAAAAAACCGCTTGCTCGTCTCCGAGGTAGTGTATATAATAGTCACTACATGAGCTTCATTCGGAAGATCCGAAAAGGCGACCGCACTTACCTCGCCGAGGTCGAAACCCGCCGCGTCGAGGGCAAGGTGGTCCAGCGCTTTATTCGCTATGTGGGCAAGGAGGCTGACGGCCGCACCATCCTATCAACCTCCCTCTCGGAAGCCGAAGTCGAAGCCGTCAAACTCTACGGTCCACTGCTGGTGCTGCACCACCTCGCCACCGAAATCCAACTGCCCGAACTCCTGGGCGACTACAGCCAGGAAATCCTCAGCCTGGTCTATGCCCACTGCTTGGACTATCGGAGCCTTAACTACATGCCCAGTTGGTTCGAACGTACCGACCTGAACTTTCTTCTGGATCTGGAGGGCCTGACCGAAAGGCGCCTGGTGGGCGCGTTGGACCACCTGGAAAGCCTCGACGCGGAGGCCTGGCAGCGGCAGCTCTTCCAAGGGGTTTGCCACCAATACCGCCTGCGGCCCTCCGGTGTCATCTACGACGTGACTAACACCTACCTCTATGGCCGGCATTGCCCGCTGGGCAAACCGGGTCACGACAAGGAGGAGGTCAAGGGGCGGCCCCTCATCCAGGTGGGTCTCGGCGTGACCCAGGTCGAAGGCATTCCCTTGTTTCACAAGGTCTTCGACGGCAACGTCCATGATGCACGCACCTTGCACGACTTGGTCACCCTCTTTGCGAGCTACGGCTTGGAACCGGGGCTGTTCATCTACGACCGGGGTATCACCAGCGGGCGTAACATCAAGGACATCAAGCACTTGTACCTGGACACGCTCTGCGGGGTCCCCCTCAACGACGCCTTGAAAAAGTTCTGGCGCCCTTATGCCGATCCCCAGCTATTGATGCAACTGCCCTATCGGCAACGAGTGGGTTCGACCGTCTTTTACACCTGCCTGCGCCCCTACCAATTGGATGGGGTGCGCGGACGCTTGGCGCTGTGTTTGAACGAGCGTCACCAACGCGACGCCCGCGAATCCCGCCGCGATGAGATCCTCTACGCCCAAAACCTCTTGGCCCAAGGCAAGTCTATTAAACCCGGCCTGGAACGTTTCTTCGATGCCCGCGGCCATTTGCTGCCCGCCGTCTTGACCGAGGCCGAAGAGTTCGACGGCTACTCGTGCATCTTCTGTACCCGCTCCTTATCCGAGGACCAAATGCTTTCCCTCTATTTTGACAAGGATATTGTCGAAAAAGCCTTCCACAGTCTCAAGGGTATCACCCACCTGCGGCCGGTGCGCCACTGGCTAGCCGAGCGCGTGCATGCTCACGTCTTCGTTTGCTATTTGGCCTACCTGCTCTTGTCTTTGCTGCGCTATCGCTTGCGCCGTACGGACTTCACCGCGGAAGCCGCACTCCTGGAATTGGGCACGATGTATAAGGTCTATCTTCGGGACGCCAAGCGGGGTTTCAGGCTTTCCCGCGTCGTGGCGCTAACCAAGAAACAGGAAACCATCCTCAAGGCCATCGACAAGCGGCTCCTCCGGGCGCAGGATTAATGTAGTGATCACTTTTTAGGTCGAATTCAGGCAGAGGAGGAGCTACCCGCCAGTCTTCCCAGTCCGGAGAGCGGCGCCGTGCTTCCAGCCCAGGAATGGGCGGAGGTGCCTCAGCAAACCAGGGAGAGCGGTGTGAAGTCTTTGGAGGAAACCCACGCGGATAAAGCGCCTGATTGCGCCCTCCAACCGAGGGTTCGGTCCGGGACGCCGTCCGGGAACAATGCCCACCCAACTCCCTTTTTTCCCAAAGATCCCGCCGAGTCCCTTTACTGGTGCGATCACGCTGGGGTCTTGATGTTTGCTAGCGCCCTGGCCGCGGTTTCCAAGCTCTGGCCAACCCCTCAGGGGATCCTGGCCCAATGGATGGCGGCCCTGTGGCTGGGCGCCCAGAACATAGAGCAAACCAAATATCTGAACTGGGAAGACTTGGAACTGATCCTCGGTGGGGTCGTGCGCTTTCCCACCCCGCAGCGCGATCAACTCAAGGCGCTGGCTGCGGACCCGGGACTGCTCGACAAACTCTGGCGCTTCAATCAGACCAACCTGGGCCCGGCGGTGGGCAGCGACTTCTACTTCGATCCCCACACCCAGCACTACACCGGGGAGCAGAACGTGCTCAAAGGTTGGTGTCCGAAAATCCGCGGCGCGGACAAAGTCCTGCACAGCGATTTCCTCCACACGGCCGGAGGAGCGCCCATCTATTTTGAGACGACGGACAACTTTGTCGATCTGCGCCAACGCTTCTGCGGTGTCATTGGACGCGCCCGCCAAGCGCTCCAATGGCCCGCCGACATGGTGCCCACCTTCGTGGTGGATCGGGGCTGTTACGGAGCGGATTTTTTTGAGAAAGTGACCAGCGATCCAACCCTCCATCTCATCACCTGGGAAAAGGGCTTCACGGCCGAGGCGTGGGATCCCGCCAAAGTCATGGGCCAAACGACAATCACGCGGTATCGGAACTATGCCGCCGATGTGCGGCTCTATCGCTTCGAGTATGTGGAGAGACCTTGGGAGAAGAATTCGCTGTTGCGGCAAATCGTGGTGCAAGCCACCGATGACAAAGGTCGGACCATCCAGGTGGCCATTCTCGCCGATGACCTCAAGCGGGCGGCGATCGAGATCATCCAGTTAATGTTTCAACGGTGGCTGCAGGAGAATGACTTCAAGTATCTCGACAAGCATTTTGGCATTAACCAGATCACCAGTTATCGGAGCATCGAGTATGAGAAGCTCAAAGGACAGGTGGAGGATCGCGAGGTCAAGAGCGCAGCCCGCAAAGCTCTGGATCTGAAGCTCAAGCAAGTGAGCGAACCCTTAAAGCGACACCTCTTGGCTGAGGAGCAAGCCCACCAAGCCCATCAACTCCGAGCCGTCAAAGGCCCGGAACTTGCGGCAAAACTGGCCCGGGAGAGTTCGACCGACACGCCCGAATACAAAGAACTGAGTCGGCAAGTGGTGGCGCTCAAGGCCGCCGATCTACGCTACGAGACGACGCGTCTGGAACGACGAAAGAGCATCGAGCAAGGCCACAAAGAAATCGTGGCCATTCAGGTTCAAATCGCCGGGACCAAAGCCCAAGAATCGCGTTTAGAAGCGATGATCCAGGCCCACATGGTGAAAATGGAGGGCCAGTGCAAGCGGCTCATGGATGTGATAAGGATCACGGCCCGTAATCTCTTCTACCAAGCACTGCAACCCTTCAAGAAAGCCTACGACAATTACCGGGACGATCACGATTACTTCCGCAAGTTGACTCAGTCTCCCGGAGTGATAGAAGTGCGAGCTGAGGAAATCGTGATCCACCTGATGCCACGAACCAACTACGGAGGAGAGTTGAGGAAAGCGGTCATCCAGACACTGGACGGGACCAATGCCCGGGGACTGGAGCATCCGTGTCTGCCGGGAAGAAAGTTGAAGTTCCGACTCGGGCAACGATCTGAGATGGAATTGAAGATGAACGTGGAGGCCTGAAGCCGCCAGCCGAGTCAGCCTCCGGGCCGCTGGCGGGACGGGGGTTGCGCCAGCGCCCGCCGATAGAGAACCACTCAAATTGAGGGATTTGAACTCGTCAGTGTTTCGGGCGGTATACCCCGCTTATTTTGAGGTCTGACATCTGTGCGCGAATATGCGACGGAGACGGCAGCCGTGAGACCAGTATCTTGTCCACGTAACAGCGCACGGCCAGATGGTCCTGGCGCGGTCCCATGATCACCAACGGGCCGAATAACTCTGTGTAAGGGTCATAAGCGCCCTGGGACGAAACATAGCTGCCGGCCGTCGCGTTGACGGCCAGCACGACCCCGTCAACGGGCGCTTTGACGGCATACTTTACCAGCAGCGCGTTAGCAGCCTCGTAAGCCTGCTTGAGGGCCTGGTACTGCCTCTCCTGGTTGTTGATGTCGTAACTCCAGGCGCCGGCCTTGGTCAGTTCATATTGCTTTTGGGCCACGTCCAATGCGGCTGCCGCCTGACTGACTGCGTCTTGGGCCGTATCGAGCGCGTTCTTGCTGATCGATTTCGGGTCGAAGTCGTAAGAGGCGCGGTCTTTCTCGTACTGGTCGCGGGCCGCTTTCAGGTTGGCTTCGGCCAGACCCACCTGCGCCACGGCAATCGCCAGCGTCTCCTTTCTCGGCTGCGCTTTTAGCTCATCCAGGAGGGCCAGCGAGGCTTCCGCCTGCAATCTGAGCTGCTCGGCCGTAGGTCTCTGCACGGAATCGTCGATGGTGAGAAGCGGAGTGCCGGCCGAGACCTGCTGGCCTTCACGCACCAGCACCTTGGTGATCGGGCCGGAAACTTCCGGATAGATATTGATATTCTCACCGCTCGACTGGTCGCTCTCGATGATGCCATTAGCATAGATGGCGGAACTGTACGGGTTGGAGACCGGTTTGAACACCGGGGGTTGGGCCTTCCTCTCCCTCGCAAAGAGGATGGTGGCGACCAGTGCGGCCAGCAGGCCGGCTATCGAGAGGGTGAAGATGAGCTTGTTGCTGATGTCATGCTTGGGCTGGGCGGCTTTGGCATCGGGCTTAAGCCCTGCTGCCTTGGCGTCCGGCTTATGCTCGGCCGCTTTGAGTTCAGGCTTGGGTTGGGCTGCGTTCATTCAGTGCCCTTCTCCGACAAGGTGATCCGGCCATCTTCCATACGGAGGATCCGGTCCGCATACTCGTTGATCCGCGCATCATGGGTGACGATTAGGATGGACCGGCTCTCGTTGAGAATCTGCTCTTTGACGAAGGCGATGATCATCCTCCCGGTGTCGCCGTCCAGGGAGGCGGTCGGTTTGTCGAGGATCAGTATCTCCGGACTGCTGCTGATCGCCCGCGCGATCGCCACGCGCTGCTGCTCGCCGCCCGAGAGTTTCACCGGGAGCATGTCGCCCCGGTCTTTCAAACCGACAATCTCGAGGTATTTTTTGGCCTCGGCGATGGATTCGTTCCAATCGCGCTGCTTCAGGATCAATGGAATTGCGACATTCTCGGCCGCGGTTAGCCGCGGGAAAAGATGGTAGTCCTGGAAGACGAAGCCAATGGTGTTCAGACGGAAATCAGCCAACTGGTCATTGTCCAGGGTCCAGATATCAGCCCCTTTGACGGTGACCTTGCCGGCGTTGGGGCGCAGGATGCCCGAGATCATGCTCAGCAGCGTGGTCTTGCCGCTGCCCGAGGGGCCGACGATGAACAGTATCTCGCCAAAGTGAGCGACAAACCCCACACTATTCACGGCGGTCACCTTGGCCTGGCCTTCGCCAAACCATTTGGTCAAGTCCGTGGCGACGATCGCCTGGGTTTCCATTGCTATTGCGCTATCGGGGCCCATAGGTTCATCCGCTGGATCCTGCATCGGCAGGCTGCTTCACATTGAGTGTCGAAATCGTTAAACCTGGAACGGATCGGGTTGTCCACATCATCAAGCGCTTAAGCTTCCCTGTACAGGGCAGACAGGTCTTTCAGAAGGTCTGGCGCCAGGTGAAGATCGAGATGCGTGCCCGTGGCGTATAACCGAATTTTCAAAAACTCCGGGTAAGCGAAGACGATAGTCTCTTTGCGGTTCCAGAGTTGAAGATGGTGGTGGGTCTCCCAGGCTCCAGTCGGAACAAAGGCTGGTGGAGCATCTGGGGGTTCACAAACAAAAGAGCCCGTGCTTTCGAGCCAGCTCAGTGGCGATTTTCTCTCGCGCAGGGGTAATCCATGCGGACCGCGGATGCCGGCAAGTCTTGTCTTGCGCGGGAACGGCGACAGTCACACTCCCCGACACAAACTCACACGCTTTCGTTACACGCGAGGTTTGGTACTGCGCGGGCACGGCGAGGGTTACACACCCGTCATGAAAGCACAGGAAAGTAAAGCCTTCCTCTTCGGGCAGGTCCCACCCCTGCAGAAAAAACGTGAGCTCCTCCTCCGCCAGCGCATCCCCCGCCCGCGCTCGGATGCGGCGTATTGTTTCAAGGAGCGATTGTGGATGTTGGGGTGGAAGCTCCACACCGCGCGGGCTGCCCACGCCGCCGGGGGCTTCGTCGGGCTCCGAGAGTGGGGCGTTGACTGGTTTGACACTATTCATTTTGAAATTCTTTCATCTGCTGATTCTGCGAGCGTCGTCCGGCCCAACACTTCCGATTCGACCCTTTCGCTTGCCAGGGGCGGGACCGATCTCACATCCAATCGGCGCCCTCATCGCCGGCTGAGCCTTCTGAATACATAAGCCGTGCCAACTGCGCCGCGTGTCGCAAAACCCAGGAAAGCAGGCATTTTTGAGGGTCTGGGGCGTGGTGCCGTTCCTTGCGAGACTTCGCAAGTTCCAATCAGGTTAATAACTGGGCAGTGATTCTGCTTATGGCGATCGCTGCCGCTGCCACAACGAGATGCTTAGCGATTTCCGGGACAATCCCGACGTTTCTTTCGCGCGCCAGAAAGTAAGTTAGCACAGCTAACAAGAGATTGCCCCAGACAATCGATCCGAGGACAACCGCTTGGGGCGGGAATACAGCGACGATTAACACGAAGCTGAGTGAACCCAACAACCGTGTGATAAAGTTCGACAACGTTCCGACAAACGCCTCTCGTTCATCGAGTCGCTCAGACTCTTGATACTGGACAGTGAAACGTTCATGCAGCGATGTCCAGATCAAAGGCGTCAAGATAGCCGCAGCGGGCTGGACTGATTTTAGTGGCAAGGAATTTCTTGAGGATGGCGTTTTGGGGTAAACCACAGAGAAAATCCGGCCAGGTGTGACGGAGGGCCTGCGAGACGACCCACTCGGAGGGCGGTTTTTGCGGGGATACGGTGCGGATGTAGGAGTGGAAATTGAACCAGGCCACGCGCCGGAAACTCAGCGCCAGATATTGGAGCAGTCCCTGGGCGATGAGGCCCAACTGAATGTGCCGTTCGTAGGCGGCGAGCTTGCGGCGGACGTGCTCCCGGTAAAGCTCGGACTTGCGCTGCACATATTGCTTGCCGCTGCCGCGGTGGAGGGGATTCATGTCCTGCATCCAGAAGTGATACGCGTAGGCCCCGACGGTGTGAATGGCCTGCTTGAAGCTGACCTCAATCTTGAAGCGCCAGCCGTAAAGGCGAATAATCTCCAGCGGGGCCAAGGTCAAGTCGGTGCAGAGGAGGATCAAGTTCCCGCGAGTCGGGTGGCTCACCCAAACAAAGCGCACCAACTGACCCAAAGGGCGCCACAGCAGGTCGTGGCTCAGATAGCGGAGGCTGACGCCGGATTCCCCATAGACCGGGCTGGGGGCTTTGAGGAATTGCGCGCGGTAGCGAAACCAATCCTGGAGGGGAGTCTTGTGGCCATAGGCACGGCGTCGCCCGCGGCGCGGCTTGCGGGAACGCCGTGGGGAAGGCGGGAAATAAGCGACGGCGTTGGAGCGCACGCGCGTGACCAGGTGGTGACCCTCGGCCAGTAGCGAGCGGGCGAATTTGGCGGCGGCGTAATAGGCGTCGGCCACGACGGTCAAAGGGCCGTTCCAATGCAATCCGAGCAGCAAGGCGCTGAGCTTGTCCAACAGCGTGCGCCGGTCACGGGCGCTCCAGACGATGCCTTCGTGGATGCGAGCCGCCACCGGCACGGCCAGACAAACCCCGGCCACCTGCACCAGCAAGGCGACGGCCTGCAAGGAGTGCCCCATGATGAAGGAAGCCTTGGCATTGCAGCGGGATTCCTGGTGCAGGCTTTTGACCCCCGGCATTTTGCGGCCTTCCTTGGGGCGCTTGAGGCCATCGGCCAGCACGACCGGGCGGCCGTTGACCCGCACCAGGCAGCGGCGGAACAAGTGCTGGAGGGTCTGCCGCCACAATTGGGTCAAACGGTCCAGGTCCAGCGCAGGAGAATGGAAGAAGTGCAGCAGGCAGTAATAACTGGCGTCGGAGAGGCCGAGGCTGCGGATCAGGCTGGTCACGCCGGCCAAGTCGGGGCGCAGGCACAAAGCCGCCAGGACGACCACCAGCCACAGGAAGGTGGTGGTGCGGGAGCAGGCTGGGCGGAGGGGGCGGAGGGCGCGCAGCCAGGCCAGCCACAGGAGGTGCGAGCGTTTGGGAAAGGCGGGGCGAAAACAGAGGTTGCGCATATCCGATAGTATATTTATGCTATCGGATATGAAGACTACTCAAACGGTTAAGAAACTGGAAGCTCAAATCGCCCAAATTAAAGCCCAACTCCAAAAGCACGGAGCGATGCGCCCGGGCAGCCTCTCCCGCCAATACAATGTCTGCGGCAAATCCGGCTGCCGGTGCAAGGACCCCAAACATCCCCGCCGACACGGCCCCTATTACCAGCTCAACTACGTCTATCGCGGAAAAAAGACCTCCCAGTTCATCCGCCGAGCAATCCTCCGCCAGGTGCGGACTGAGCTGGCCAATTACAAACAGTTTCGGCGGCTTACGGAACAGTGGATTGGATTAGCCCTCCAGGTGGCTCAAGCCAAAGATAAACAGACCGCCTGAACCGCTCTGGCGAGGCGAGAACGTTTCACTGTCCAGTTGATAGATATGGATGCTCAATGAATCGGTGATGTTGTCCGCAAGCGCGACAATCAGCAGGGCGGTAATGAGCGTGGGTTTGGCTGTCCCAGTTGCCTTGAGGCCGGTGATCAGGGCCATGCTGGTTACAATCGCAGCCATGCCCCCGTAACTGACTCGGCTAATTGTCTTCAGGGTCATCGCGGCGTGAGTGGCTTTCCTCAGCCGGTCATCGCTGCCATAGGATTTGATTGGCTTCCAGGGGAATCAACACGCCGGAGCAATGCGGTATCAGGCGGGCGGTGTAGTCTGCATCCGGGCGCGAGGCTGGCACCTCGGCGCGATAGGCGTAGCCGTTGACCGCGCCCACGAGCGGCCCGAGGCGCGTCATCGCCAGTCGTACCGGCGCGGTGCCGTTGGCTCCGTCGGCATAAAGCTCCACCTGCACCGCCTCCGGGGTGAGGTCGTCGAGATAGACCTGGACCTCGAAGGCATGGCGGGCCGGGTTGGTGTCACTCTTGACTTCGCCAAAGCGCACGGCCGGCCATTTTTCATTCAGGTTGCGCCGCCACTCGACTACCTGCCGGCCAACGGCCCCTTTATCGGCGGCGCGCTTGAGGTAGGCCTGCGCCGCTGGCAGGTAATGTCGTTCAGTATATTCCTGGACCGTGCGATTCGCAGAGAAATGCGGGGTCAAGCGTGCCATGCTCTCGTGCATCCGCTTTACCCAGGCGGCAGGGATGCCCTGCTCGTCGCGGGAATAAAAGTCGGGGATGACCTCGCGTTCGAGCCGCTCGTAAAGCGCGTCAGCCTCGGCTGCATCCCAAGCCGGGTCCTCGCCGTGTTCTCTGCCGTCCCCCAAGGCCCAGCCCACTTCCGGGGTGTAGGCCTCGGCCCACCAGCCGTCCAGCTCGGACAAGTTGAGCCCGCCGTTGACGAGGACCTTCATGCCGCTGGTGCCACTGGCTTCCCACGGCCGGCGGGGAGTGTTGATCCATACATCCACCCCTTGAACGAGCCGTTCGGTCAGGAGCATGTCATAGTCGCTGAGAAAGATCGCGTGGCGGCGGGTTTCCGGGCGCCGGATGAACTGAATCCATTCCTGGATCAGCTTCTGGCCCGGGGCGTCTGCCGGATGGGCCTTGCCGGCGATGATAAGCTGGACGGGGTAACGAGGGTTGGTTAGCAGCCGCAGCAGGCGCGCCGGGTCGTGCAGGAGCAGGTTGGGCCGCTTGTAGGTTGCGAAGCGGCGCGCAAAACCCAGCGTCAACGTGTCGGGGTCAAAAAGACGGTTCGCCTCCTCGACTTCCTCGCCGGACGCGGCGGAGGCCGCCAATTGTTGAGATAAACGTCGGCGGGCGTACTCAACGAGGGACTTGCGGGCCGAGTTGCGCAGTTGCCAGAGCCTGGCGTCAGGGACGCGGCGGATGTCCTGTGCCAGGGCCTCGGTGGTTCCTGACCAACGGTCTTTCCCACACGCCTCCGTCCAGAGCTCGTCGGCCTGGGCCGAGTCCCAAGTCGGCATGTGAACACCGTTCGTAACGTGGCCCACAGGCACTTCCTCCTCCGGCCAACGCGGAAACAGAGGCGCAAAAATCTGCCGGCTAACTTTCCCGTGCAAGCGGCTCACCCCGTTGACCGACCCGCTCCCGCGGATCGCCAGATAGGCCATGTTAAAACTTTCCGACGGGTCGTCAGGATTCCGCCGGCCCAAAGCCAGCAAATCGTGAAGCGTAATGCCAAGCCTCCTGGCATAGCTGCCCGCGTACTCCTCGATTAGGCTCGGGGCGAAACAGTCGAATCCAGCCGGCACCGCGGTGTGAGTCGTGAAGACGTTGCCCGCCCTGGTAACGGCCAGCGCAACATCGAATGGTTGGCCTGTCTCTTTCATGAAACTGCGGGCGCGTTCCAGGACGGCGAAGGCGGCGTGCCCCTCATTGAGGTGACAGACCTGGGGCTGGATGTCGAGCGCCTCAAGCAGCCGCCACCCGCCGATGCCCAGGAGCAACTCCTGTTTCAAACGCAATTCCGGCCCGCCGCCGTATAGCTCGCTGGTGATGCCCCGGTGCGCCGGGTAATTCGATGCGTCGTTCGTGTCCAACAGGTACAGTTTTGCCCTGCCAACCTGGACCTGCCACGCCCGCGCCCATACCGAGTAGCCGGGCAAGGCGACCTCCAGCCGCAACCACTCCCCATTGGGCCGGCGCAAGGGCCTGATGGGCAACTGCCCGGGGTCATTGAACGGGAAGAGGGCCTCCTGCGCCCCATCCTTGTCGATCACCTGGCGAAAATACCCCTGTTGGTAGAGCAAACCCACGCCGACCACCGGCAAACCGAGATCGCTGGCGGCTTTAAGTTGGTCTCCGGCCACGTTGCCCAATCCGCCCGAGTAAATGGGCAGGGCCTCGCTCAGCATAAACTCCATGCTGAAATAGGCCACGCCAGTCAATGGAGACTGCGGGTGTTTCTGCTGAAACCATGCGGGCGCTTCTGCTGCCTGGTTCCTGGCTTGCAAGAGAGCATCCACTTTCTTGCGGAACTTAGGGTCGGCCAAAGCGCCCCGGAGCTTGTCGCGCGAGACCGTCTGCAAAACCACCCAGGCATTTTGAGTGAACTCCCACATCGCGGGGTCAAGCTCTCGCCATACTTCGTCGGCGCAGTGATTCCACGACCAACGCAGGTCCAGGGCCAGCTCCTCCAAGGCATCGAAGCCTTCGATTTCTCCTTGTCTGGAGGGAGATGTCGGCTTGGAAACAGGTATTTGTTCATTCATAGTTTATGGCCGCCGCTCAGCGGCGGCATTCGCGCTTTTCGGCAAAACCTGACCCTGTTGCCAAAATTCAGCCCAGGGATCGGCGGCATCCAGGCGGCGCTGAATCGTTCGGATGTTGAACTGAGACGGGTCTAACCGAGGGCTGACTTCCTCCCAGTGGAGGGGTGTCGAAACGGGAGCCCCGGGACGGCAACGGACCGAATAAGGCGCCACGATGGTCTCGCCATAGGCGTTCCGGAGCCAATCGGCAAAAACGCGATTCTGGCGCTCTGTCTTTTGAGCTTGAACGGTGATCATGGCCGGCGAGCGCCTGGCCATCTCTTGGCTGACGCCGTGGGCAACCAGGCGCACTTGCTCCTGATTGGGGCCTCGTCGCAACGGGACCAGGACATGCAACCCCCGGCCTCCGGTGGTCTTGGGGAAGGAGCGAATCCGCAGTTCTTCAAGGACCTTGCGCAAGACGCCGGCCGCCGCTGCCGCGTCGCAGAACTCTCCGGACGAAGGGTCAAGATCGAAGGCCAGCCAATCAGGGCGGTCCAGAGAGCCGGTTTCGCAATTCATGATGTGAATCGCGATAGAACCCAGGTTGACGAGCGCTAACAGAGTTTCCTTCGCCCCGCCCACAACGTAATGCACGGTCTTCCCTGTGCTCTCGGCTGGAACGGAGCAGGTGGGAACGCCGGCAGGAAGGCCTTTGACGAAATTCTTCTCAAAGAAGCAACCGGCCGCGATTCCGTCCGGGCAGCGTTCGACCGTAAGGAGTCGCCGGTTCAACCAGGGGAGCATGCGGGGCGCAACGGCCGCGTAATACTGGGAGACCTCGAGCTTCGTGATTCGCTCGGCTGGAAACCACATCTTGGCCGGATGGGTAATCAGGATGCCGCCCACAGTGGCCGCTCCCATGCCCTGCCTTCCCGCCTTGGCGATTGGTCCATTATTCTTCACGTTCCCTCCGCCGGCTTTCAGACGGATTTTGGTTCGTCCCGGCAATCTCCGAAAGCGACCGCCCGCTAAGGACGGATAGGGGTTCAAGCGCAGTGATGTCTTCATTGGACGCGTAAGCGTCACGATGCTTGATGAGGAGCCAGTTCCTGTTCCGCGTGCGAACCAGCACCCACAAACCGCGAAGCTTCCGCCCACGCAGAACGAATTTCAACTCGCCGTGTTCGAGGCTCGCGGCAACATTGTCCGAATCCTCTGGGGTGTAAGTGCCCCGGTCCCAGACCATGACCGGCCCCGCCCCATACTGGCCTTCGGGGATATTGCCCTCGAAATCCGCGTATTCCAGCGGATGATCCTCAACCGCCACCGCCAGCCGTTTGACGGCCGGATCGAGTGACGGTCCTTTGGGCACAGCCCACGACTTCAATACGCCGCCCTCCTCAAGCCGGAAATCGTAATGAAGATTTCGACCCTGATGCTTTTGAACAACAAACTTCCGTTTCATGGGCTGATAACTACCGTCCGTGCGGAAATGACTGTGGATGCGACGTCTTCATCTGGCGCTCGTCGCGATCCTCGCGTAGGTCCCGGGACCTGGAAAAAATGTTGTCCCGCTTTTTGGACCTTCGGCTTGGGGCCGCCTCCGCTGAGATCGGCCGCAACCGCTCGAGTTTTTGTCGGAAAACATGAGGTTTGCTCATAGTTCAGCAAGCGCCTGGCTTTATTTCGTCGCCTGGGAATGAGCCTCGACGAACCACAGCCATTTGTTGATGCCCCGGGAAATCTCGGTGAAGATGTCCGCCGTGTCCTTGTCGTCAAATCCGTCCGCTTCATCAATCGTGGCGCGGGCTGTTTGTCCGAAGGTCGAAAGCGCTCGGGCAACGGCCTCGACATGAGCCGTGCCATCGGCGATCGCGAGCGGATACTCGGGCAGGCGCGTGCGCGAGGCGGCCACGCGCACCGTGCCTTCGGCAACCCCGCCGAGTTGCACGATGCGTTCGGCTATCAGGTCAACGTAGGATTCCACGGCTTCGTCCACAGGCAATCGGTTGGATTCTCGTCCTCCCGGAGACCGAGAAAGGCGGGTTGGCAGTCTCACTCGTTGATGCCCCAATGCAGATAGTTGTCGCGCACTGGCTGTTCCAGGATGTGTGGGAGCGTCGGGGCCAACGAGGGCTCGTGGCGGCGCCGGCCGGTCCCCAGCATCGAGGCTTTGTCCTCGTAGAGCGCGTTGTCGTCAAAGATCAGGCTCAAGCCATGGCGCCCGGCAAACTGCGACAACTCGGGTGTCCATCGCGCCGAGCGTGTGCCGGTGTTGCCACTATCCCATACAGCCAGGGCGGCCTCGTGGACCTGCCTGCATGTGGCCCACCGCTCCAGCCAGTCCAGCAGCAACGGGGGAAAGGACTGGACCTGGCCCACCGCGAGCACGATCAGGTGCGCTTCCGCGGCTTCCGCCAGCGCTGCGTCGGCCGCTGGCGGCAGTTTCAGCAGGTCCACGCGCCACGGCTTGACGCTCCAATGCATCGTTTCGTCCGTCCGATGCGCCGCACGCTCCAGCCTCGCGTTCGCCTTCGCCGCGGAATCAAATCTGTCGTAAATGATCACCGCGTTCATCGTCGCATCGAAAACATTTCTGTCTGGTATCATAGTCGCATATCCCTTCGGTGGCTGCCTTGCCGGGCAGGGCCAGGCGCGAACTCCTGGCCCCTCGGGGACGGCCAATCACCGGTTACTCCGCAGAAGCCCAAGACCACGCGATCTTGAGCCGATTGTCCACCGAGTACACCCCCGGAGCGTTCCAGGCGGCCCGTTCGGCCTCCTCCCGCTCGGCATGGTTCCGAACTTTGCCGCGGAGTGTCACCGTGTTGCCGGAAGTTTCCACCTGGATCTTTTTGGCATCCAAGAGGGCGCTTCGCTCGAAGGCCGATGTGATGGCGTTTTCGACCCCGGCCGCCGCCACTTTGGGCTTGATGGTGACCAGGTTCGTCACCCCCTTGACGCCCGCAAGATACCGTACGGCGTCTTCGGCGGAGGACCTTTGATACCACCACTCGACCTCGCCCTCCAGGGTGATCCAGCCTTCACGCACCGTCGCCCTAACGGTTCCTGCTGGAATCGTCGTGGACCATTCGATTTGACGCGCTGCCGCGCCGGCGATATCGCCGTCGGTCCGCTTCAGGGAACTCGGCAGCTTCACTTCGATGTCGTCGGCGATGGCGTTGACCCCCGCAACCCTTTTGACTGCTCGCACCGCGTCCCATTTCTCGCCATAGCTGGTGGCGTAGCCATTGACCGTCACCGCTCCGTCTTTAACCAGTACGCCGATGTCTGTGACCTTTACGCCGGGCTCATATTCGAGCTCGGCGAGCACGTCACTCTTCAGTTCCGCGTCGCTTTTCTTTATATTACCTGTCATACTGTCATGCCTTTCTGAACCGGCGGATTGTTTAACCCAGCCGCCCACTGCCCGCCCGCCGATCTTTCCGGGCAGCAACGGCAAAATGCCTCCAGAGCTTTTATGGGATATTAGGACCTGCTTTGAGTTGAACACCCAGCTTGCGCTGCAGAGCCGTTATGACAATCTCTGCTGCCGTCTCAACGGCGAGCGCGGCGGTGTTGATGAGGAGGTCGTACGTTAAAGGGTCAGCCACGTTGTGACCAAGTTCGCGGCGGACCAACCTCACTCGCTCGCGATCGGTTCTTTCGACCTCGGCTTGCGCCGCATCCAAGCTCAGGTGGGCCTTGTCGGCGACCCGCCGGATGCGCGCCTCAATCGGCGCAACCATCCGCACGCTCAAACCGAACCGGTTGGGCAAAAGGTACTGCGCTGCGTGGCCAACGATGACCACGTCCCCCTGGTGGCCCAGCGTGAGCACGACTTGCTTCAAATAGACCACATAGCCGGATTGGCCCATCTCGTGCGGCTTCAGCAGTCGGCCAACGATATCATGGATCGTGTCCCGATCGCGCTCATCCAAACTCTCGATCAATTGGCGGCTTACGTGCGCCTGTTTTGCGATCTCATCCACGATCCGGTCGTCAAATACCTGCCAGCCCAATTGTCCTCCGACCCGTTGGGCAACGGTGTTGCCGCCCGCGCCCTTCTCGAGAAATCAGCAAGTAGGGCCCGTAGGACAGGTTGCCCTCCGTGCCCCGCCCGGGCCGCTGCTGAGCATTTGCCAGGCGCTTCTCCTCGAGTTGGTTCGCTTGATAAACGGCGATTTGCTTTTTGATATACTCATCAGTAAATAGCATAAGACACACTTGGAGCCATAAAAAAAGACCGGACCAGGCTCCGATCCTGCTTGATCTCAGCTAAGTCTTGCTCGACGCGCTGTCGAAGCGCTTCATTCTTGCGCAAGGGCTTCTTACTCGTGCCGTTCTGCTTTAAATGGCTCCAGGCGAATTCGTCAGGGTTCAAATCTGGAGCATAGGGTGGTAGGAAATGCAGCTCTAAGCGGCCTTTGGTGGACTGTACATATTTGGCAACCGACTTAGCCTTGTGCGCGGGCAATCCGTCCACGACCAACATTACCGGCTTCTTGCGCCCTTTCATAAGGTCTTTGAGCATCACAATGAACAATACGGCCCTCAACGTGCCGCCGTAGACCTTGTACCAGAAGGCTCCCTTGGCATTCACCGCACTGATCGCGTTAATCTGCTGGCGCTGCCCAGAGGTTTTCACCACCGGTGTTTTGCCTTTCAGTCCGTAACTCCGCCCCAGCGGGCTATCAGATCGCACGCCCACTTCATCGAGAAAGAAGATGTCCGCACCCCTCTGTTTAGCCCGTTTCCTCAACTCCGGATACTTCTCCTGCTTCCACTGGCTGATCTCCGCTTCATTTCGTTCGTAGGCTCGGCGCAGTGGCTTCTGGGGCGTTATGTCCAGCGAAGTCAGCAGACGACCTATCGAGGGAAGAGTCAGCGAGACTTTAAACCTATCCTGGATCATCGTGGCGACGATGCTTCGGGTCCATAATCCGAAATCAAATCCGTATTGGCGTGGGTCCTTGCCGACGATCCAACGCCTAACCCGCCGCTTTTGGCCTTCCGTTAGCTTGGGCGCCGGCCCTTTAGCAGTCGTGCTCCGCAAAGCTTCGCGTCCACGCTTCCTACGCGCGCGCAGCCACTTATAGATGGAAGTCCGATAGATTCCGAACGACTTCGCCACAACACTGGGCCTCTCGCCAGCCAAGACTCGGTCGGTGGCGAGCATCCGCATGTGCTCCAAGACCTTGTGGTCTAAGGAACGATTATCGATCTTTGCCATGACGGAGTGAGCATAGCACGGCTCCATCTAGTGTGTCAAATCCTATTTACTGGTCAGTAATCTTCAACGTCAATCATAAACTTCCTCCAGGATTCTCTTTCCGCATCAGCTTATGAGCACAATGCGATTCTCGACGTCGGTCACCCCCGGGGCGGCCCAGGCGGCGCGTTCGGCCTCCTCCCGTTCGATAAAGCTATGCACATTGCCGCGAAGGACTACTTTGCCTCCCTTGCGGTCAACCTGGACGTGCAGGGCATGCAAGAGGGCATGGCGCATAAAGGCCGCTTCGATCGCCCCTTTCCCGTCCACGGGAGCCGCGGTCGGTTCGATGAGGATGAGGTTGGTCACTCCCTTGAGGCCGGCCAGGTTCCGCACTGCTTCCTCGGCGGCGCGCTTCTGGTGCCACGCACCCACGGCCCCATCGAGGCTAAGCCACCCGTCACGGACCGTTATCCTGACACTGTCCGCTGGAAGCGAGGTCATCCACGTGATGGCATCGAGTGCAGCGGCAGCGATCTTAGTGTCAGCGCGGCGAGACGATTCGGGCAGCTTGACCACGATGTCTTCCGCCAGGCCCCTGAGGCCCGCAACGCGCTTGGCCGCGTGCCCGGCCGCCAACTTCTCGGCATAATTGCTCACCGAACCCGTGAGCGTCGCGATGCCATCCCTGACCGAGATTCGGATATCTTCCAGGTTGACGCTCGGCTCAAATTCGAGCTCCGCCAGCACCGCCTCATTCAACTTCAGGTCGTTTTCCATGAACGGGAACCTCTGTTTTTCTCTCCTGTCGGCGGCAGCTTGAGCACCGATTCATTCCATGCATTTTTTCCCAGCGCCGCGGCGATCTTGAAATCGCCGCGGCAGGGATTTGGTCCGTCAGGCCACCTTGACTTCGATGGCTTTGGCTTTCGCCTTCTCGCTCTTGGGCAGATGGACCTTCAGCACACCATCCTTGAACTCCGCGCTGACTTTGGCCCCGTCGGCGCCCTCGGGCAGGGTGAAGCTCCGGAAGAAGTTGCCATATGACCGCTCGACGCGGTGATACTTCTTGCCCTTCTCCTCCTTCTCGAACTTGCGCTCACCCGTCACGGTCAGCACCCCATCCTCGACGCTGACCTTCACGTCTTCCTTCTTCACCTCCGGCAGGTCCGCTTTGACCAGCCATTCCTTGTCGTCTTCGCTGATGTCCACCGACGGCGCCCATTCGGCCACCGTCATCACCTCCTCGCCGCCGCTGGTCGCGCGGACTGGCGCCAATCCGAAAAACCTCGCCAGACGGTTCTGGAGTTCATCCACGTCCCTGGCTGGGTCCCAACGTGTCAATGCGTTCATTTCTTCAGCCTTTCTCAATCGGCAGGTAAATTAATGTGTCCGCCCTGCCTGCCCGCCGGCTTTTTTCAGGCAGCAACGGTTCAATCTCCTCGTCCTGTTACAAGAGCCGTGCCAAACCTCCATTCTGGATGCAAGTCCTTGGCATGCAGCGCGATGCGGCGACGCCAAACGCCTTTAGGCGCCCTGCGAGGGTTCGCAGATTGCAGGATCTCGCAGCGTAATTGCGAAGTTGCGTTTATTTTAAATGTGGCAACCGGGAACCCCTTTTGTGCTTGCTGTTGATGTGGGGCAGAATTTGTCGCTGTCAACCCAGGAGAAGTCGCGTTCGGTGTTGGCGGCTTCGACTCTTCAGCAACAAAGGAACGAAACGGCGAGGGATGTCCTTCACTCAGGCTGCCGGGTGGTCCAGTAGCCTGGGCGGCGGCTGGCGTGAGCGATGGCGGCGATCCAAATACAGTCTGGCTTCAGGAGTACTTGGCTCGCAGTTCGGAAAAGACCTTTTCGGCCGGTTCACCGGCGGCGCGCCCGTCTTTGATCTGACTGCGGCGCCGCTCCAGCTCGATGTCCCAGGCTCGCTCCGCATCCGCCTCTGCCTCATGGTGCAGCGATTGGATCAAGAAATGAGCCAATTCCGCGGGGTCGGCTTCGCTCAGGTTGGCAAGTTCGCTTTGCAGCCTTTCTGCCGTCGTGCTCATGCGCTAAGAGTTCCTCGTTCTGGCAGGAAGTCAACAGGTCCTTGGGAGAATAGCCCCGTGGACCTCCTTCTTGAGTCCGAACTTCTTGATGCGGGAAATCAGCGTCGTCGGCTTCAGCCCCAACAACTCTGCGGTCCCGCCGGGCCCGTGAATTTTCCAGCCCGTTTTATTGAGCGCCGCCAGAACATTGCCGCGCTCACGCTGCCGGAATTCGACGTCGCTTAGGACCTCCACGTCGGCTGCCCGAACTCCGGGCGTGGGAGGCGCGGCGGCGATTCCCGTCGGGCTTCCGCCCGCCGGCAAGTCCAGGTACATCACGCCGTGCTCCGCGAGTATCAAGGCCCGCTCGATTCGGTTCTGCAACTCGCGCACGTTGCCAGGCCAATCATAATCCTGCAACTGGGCCAGGTGCGCCTGGGTCAGCCGAACTGGCCGCACCTTTAATTTCCGGGCTGCTCGCTCAAGGAAATGCGCCGCCAGCAGGGGAATGTCCTCCTTGCGTTTGCGCAAGGGGACCACTTCGATGGGGACCACATTGAGGCGATAGTAAAGGTCTTGCCGAAAGCGCCCGGCTTCGACCTCCATCTGTAAATTCCGGTTCGTCGCGGCGATGATGCGAACGTCCACGCTCCGGGTCCGCTCTTCGCCGACCCGCTCATATTGGCCTTCCTGCAAAACCCGGAGAAACTTGCTCTGCAATTCCAAGGGAATTTCGCCCACCTCGTCCAAGAGCAGGGTGCCGCCGTGGGCGGCCTCGAACCGGCCCGCCCGATCCCTCAGGGCGCCGGTAAAGGCGCCTCGGGCATGTCCAAAAAACTCGCTCTCGTAAAGCTCCCGGGGAATGGAAGCGCAGTTGACGCGGATGAGCGGCGTGTCGCTGGCGCCGGCTGTGCTTGTGGATTTCCCGGGCGACCAACTCCTTGCCCGTGCCGGTTTCCCCCAGAATCAACACGCTGGCATCAGTCCGGGCGACAGTCTCCACTTGACGGAGCAACTGCCTCAGGGCCGCGCTCTTTCCGATGATGTCTCCGAATTCCTTCGCCTCCTTGACTTCCTCGCTGGAGGTAAGTGTTCTCCAGTTCGAGCTGCGCCTTGAGCCGCTCGATTTCCTCAAAAGCGCCGCGGGTCTTCTCTTCACTCTCACGCAAGGCCTGGTTGGAGGCCTGGAGTTCGGCCGTGCGTTCCTGCACGCGGATTTCCAGCGTGTCCCGGGCGTTACGCAAGGCCTCTTCGGCCTCGCGCAAACGCAATTGGGTCCTGACCCGTGCCAGCACTTCCTCCGGCTCAAAGGGCTTGGTTATGTAGTCAACGCCTCCCGCATCGAACCCCTTGACCTTCTGGCCGGTCTCGCTAAAGGCGCTGATGAAGATTATCGGGACCCGGCGGCTGCGTTCGTCCGCCTTCAAGCGGCGGCACACCTCGTAACCATCCATCCCCGGCATGTTCACGTCGAGCAGAATCAAGTCTGGCGCCTTGGCCGCCACGGATTTCAGGGCCAGGCTGCCGTCGGAGGCGGGCCGGACGCGATAGCCGTGCTTCGTAAGCAGGTCCGCTAATAGCCGCAGGCTGGCCTGAGTGTCCTCGACCACCAGGATCTCCTGCCGCGCCGGGGTGACTTTCTCATCATCGATCATAACGTCCGCCCTGCTTTGGCATTCTCGCTTTCCAGCAGTTTCAAAAGGTGTGGGTAATCCAGCTTCCGGGCAAGCTCATTAAGGACGCCGCCAATGGAGGCGTCATGCTCGGCGACCCGCTCGATAAGCGCCAGCGTGCGGGCGGTGTCCAATTCAACTGCCGCTTGGTGCAATTGTGCCAGCAACTCTGCCGGCAAGGCCGCCCACTGCTCCGGGCGGATTGGAGCCTTCGGTCCAGCCGGAACTATTTGCTCCCCCTCCTTTTCGTACAAGTATTTCAAACCAAGATGCCGGGCCATGACCTCAAAAAGCTCCTGCTCGCGGAACGGCTTGCGCACCAGACCGTCGCAACCCGCCTCCAGGATTGGTTTCCTTTCCTCCTCCAAGGCATGGGCGGTGAGCGCGACGATTTTCGTGCGGCTGCCGGCTTCCGTTGCCTTGATGCGGCGGGCCGCTTCCAATCCGTCCATCACCGGCATGCGGATGTCCATCCAGATCAAGTGCGGGCGCCACTCGTTGAACAGGGCCACGGCTTCCTGCCCATTAGCCGCGTCCCGCAACTCAAAGCCAAGCGGCTCAAACAGCTTGTGCAACAACAGCCGGTTTTCGGGCTGGTCTTCCGCGATGAGGATGCGAGAGCGGGGTTGGCCCTCGGCCAGTCCGGTGATCCGTCCGCGCCCCAACTCCGCGGGAATCTCTACCACCGGGAGCACTGCCACCGGGATCTCGAAGTGAAACACCGAGCCCTTGCCCGGTTCGCTGGCGACGCCAATCTTCCCGCCCATAAGCTCGACATACTGCTTGCTGATGGCCAACCCCAGGCCGGACCCGGCTTCGATCGGCGCGCGGTTCCCCAGTTGCACGAAGGGGGAAAAAATTCGCTCCTGATCTTCCTTGCTGATGCCTGGACCGGAATCTTCCACCTCGAATCGCAGGCGCGCCCGATGCAGTGGCTCCCAACTCACAACCCCAGCCCGCAGCTTCACGCCGCCGCTCTCGGTGTACTTTGTGGCGTTCCCGATCAAATTGATGAGCACCTGGCGTAATTTGCCCGCGTCAACGGCGATGTGCCGGGGCAGCGCCGGGGACTGCTCCAAAGTGAAGCTCAGTCCTTTCTCGGCGGCCCCGACCCCAAGCGAAGACTGCAATTCGTGGAGCAATTGGCGCAGATCGACCTCGGACTCCTCCAGGACCACTCGGCCGGACTCAATCTTGGAGATGTCGAGCACGTTGTTGATCAGGTTGAGCAGGTGTTCCCCGCTGCGGACGATGATGTCCAGGTTCTCCTTCTGATTCGCCGGGACGCCCGTGTCATTCTTCATCAAGCGCGAGAACCCGAGCACCACGTTGAGGGGCGTGCGCAGCTCATGACTCATGCTGGCGAGAAAAATGCTCTTGGCCCGATTGGCCGCCTCCGCCCGCTCCTTGGCTTCGACCAGCGCCTCCTCCGTTTGCTTAAGCCTGGTGATGTCGATGAGCGTGCCGGTCATCAGCAGCGCCCGGCCTTGCTCGTCGCGCAGGGGCACATCCGCGCGGGCATCGAACCATTTGACCGACCCGTCAGGCAAGGCCACCGGATAAATGGCTCGATAATCCTTGTACTTGCCCGAGATCGCCCCTGAAAAACGCTCCATGGCCTCATCGATGGCCTTTGCACATTCAGGGAAGGCCGCCTTGGTATCGGCCAATGTCCTTGCCCATCGGCTCAGCCGGTAGGACTTGTCTCCGGTCTTGTCCGGCGTATTGCCGAGCATTTGAACCGTGTTGTCCAAGGCATGATAGGTGTCCTCCTCTTTGAAATCGATCCACCAGGCGCCAACGTCCGTCGAGGCCAGAGACCCATAGACAAGCTGATTGAGCAACGCCAACTCTTCCGTGCGTTGCTTCACCAGATCTTCCAGATGGTCGCGATGCTTGCGCAACTCGTCTTCCGCCATTTTGCGCTGCGTGATGTCCGTGAACATGGAAAAGGCGCCCTGAAAGCGACGCTCCGCGTCCAGGATGGGGGTTGTCGAGACATGCACCCATAAGGGGTGGCCGTCTTTTCGACGAACCCTCTGCTCGTATCGCTCGGTGATGCCCTGCCGCCTCGCCGCTATCTTTCCCTCGAGGTCGGCGAGGTCTTCCTCAAACACGTAATCGCTGAACCTTTCGGCCCGCCATCTCCTCCGGTTCATATCCGAGCAGGTCCGCCATCCGCCGGTTGACGAAGGTGGTGACATAATGCTCGTCAAATACAATGATCCCCTCGGAGGCGGTATCCACGATTCGCCGATACCGCTGTTCGCTTTCCCTCAGCTTGGCCTCCGCTCCCTGGCGTTCCGACAGTTCATGTCCCTGCTCTTTGGCGGCTTGCTCCAGGTGTTTTCTGGCGACCCCCATTTCGCCGATAAGACGAGTCAACCGAGAGAAAAAACTCATCATCGCCTTCACTTGACTCTCGGAGAAGATGGGAACCCTGCCCAAGGCTTCGAGGTAGGCGCCTTTGTTGAAACCGAATTCTTCGGCCTGATGAACAAAGTAATCCTTGTCGGGCGCCTCAAGGAAAAACTGGCCCGTGAAGAAGTTGGCGACATGTTCGCCGTTGATCATAATCGGGATGGCGACGTTGACCAGGCCGTTCCGGCACCGGTAAACGTTGTAGCTCTCTCCTTCTTTCAGGCGGCCGGCGAGGACGGTGTCACTCTCGCGACAGCGGAGCGCCGTGGCAGAGTGGGCCCGGTGAAAATGGGTGCAGATCTCCTGCCAGCCGGTCGAGATCAGTATGTTTCCATCCAAATCAAGGATGGCCATCACCGCGCCGGTCAAAGCAGTGAAGCTCTCGCATAGTTCACGCAATTCGCCGATGTCCACAAGTTCCGATAACTTTAGAGGCTGGGACTCACCTAATCGCCTCCTCGGCCCATCACCCGGCACACCAATCAAGTCCGTTCCCGACTTCATGCCTTCAACTCTGGTTTAATTGGAGCTGATTGAATCCACGCCAGAAACGGTCCCATCACGGTTCTCAATCGGCATCAGGGCCGGTTCCTTCGGCTTGGGCATCTCCTTGCCAATGAGCTTGTAGAGCGTTTCCCCATCAAGAGTTTCACGCTTGAGCAGTTCGGCGACCACCCGTCGCAAGTCAGTCCGGTGCGCTGTCAGGATCTCTTTGGCTTCAGCATAAGAAGCGTCCAGCAGTCTTTTGACCTCTTTGTCGATGTCCCTGGCGGTTTGCTCGCTGCAGTCGCGCTGCAGTTGAAAGGGCTCGCCGGGAAGATAAGCCGGCGCCCGTTGCGCGCAGGTGGCCATGCCCACTTTTTCGCTCATTCCGTAGAGGCAGGTCATTTGGCGGGCGAGGGCGGTGGCGTGCTCCAGGTCGTTTTGGGCGCCGGTGGTCAGGTCGCCGTATTCCAGCTCCTCGGAGGCCCTCCCGCCCAGCATCCCGCGCATCCGAGCCAGCAGCTCGGCCTGACTGAGCAGGAACTGGTCCTCGGTGGGCACTTGCAGCGTGTAGCCCAACGCCGCGTGGCCGTGGGGAACAATGGTGATCTTGCGCACCGGGTCCGCCTCCGGGCTGTAGGCGGCTATGAGGGCGTGTCCCACCTCGTGATAAGACACGCGCCGCTTCTGCTGTTCCGTCAGCCGGCGGCTTTTCCGTTCCGGACCCGCCACGACTTTCTCCACGGCATCTTCGAGGTCTGCCTGGCTGATCTCGCGGGCCCCGCGCCGTGCAGCCAGCAGAGCGGCTTCGTTCAGAACATTGGCCAGGTCGGCTCCGGAAAACCCGGCAGTGGCCTGGGCAAGCTGGCGCAAACCGGTCCCCGGCGCCAACCGTTTGTCCCGGGCATGAACCTTGAGAATAGCCTCGCGCCCGTCCAGGTCCGGCGTATCTACAATCACCTGCCGATCGAAGCGCCCTGGCCGCAGCAACGCCGCGTCGAGCACCTCGGGCCGATTGGTCGCTGCCAGGATGATGACGCCGGCATTGGGTTCGAACCCATCCATTTGGGCCAGGAGCTGATTGAGGGTCTGCTCCCGCTCATCATTGACCATGCCCAGGTGAATACTGCGCTTCTGGCCGATGGCGTCCAGTTCATCGATAAAGATGATGCAGGGCGCGTGCTGCTTCGCCTGCTGGAAGAGGTCCCGGACCCGCGCGGCGCCCACCCCAACGAACATCTCCACGAAATCACTGCCACTCAGCGAAAAAAACGGCACCTTGGCCTCTCCGGCCACCGCCCGAGCCAGCAGCGTTTTGCCCGTGCCGGGTGGCCCCACCAACAAAACCCCTTTGGGGATCTTCGCCCCGAGTTCCTCGTAACGCTTGGGCTCTTCAAAAAATCAATCACCTCTTTGAGTTCCAGTTTGGCCTCCTCGCACCCGGCCACATCCTCAAAGCTGACCCCCGTCTCCTGGCCTTCCACCAGCTTGGCTGTGCTCTTGCCAAACCCGAAAACGGAGGGTCCCATCGCGCCGAATTTCCGGCCCATCAATGACCATAAACCCACGAGAATGGCGATGGGCAGCACCCAGCTCAGCAAGAACTGCGAAAGAAAATTGGGTCGCTCACCGTTGTACTGCGCGCCGCTGGCCTGGAGGTCCTTGACCAAGTCGGGATCTTCGATGCGAACCGCGCGGAACTGGAACGGCTCCGTCGCGGCCGCCGTGGTGTTCGTTGGCGCAACATGGCCATTTGTCGTTGGACCGGCAATCACAGGAGTCGGCGCGTTCGTGCGCCGCGCGGCCTGGGGCACGATCCGGCCGGTGATTTCGTCCGGTTTGACCACTGCGTCCACGACCTCGTGCCGGGCCAGATCCGCTCTGAACTCGCTGTAGGGAATGGTGCGCACAGAGAACTGGCTCACGGCCGCCTGCCAAACCCAAAGGGCCAGGAGCATTGCGAAAAACGGCCAAACGTTGAATCCCGGGTTCGGCTTGTCTTTATCCGGCACTTTGAGGTCGATTTTGGGCGGAGTCTTTTTCATAGGCGGTCTGTAACGTCAATCCTATACCGGGAGCGGGCAGAGCGCAACACTGACAGTCAAAAGCCATGCACGGGTCCGCATACCTTCTGGCCGGACGCGAGACGACAAGTCAGGATTCGCGCCCAACGAAAGACCGAGGGTTCGCCCATTGACAGGGCATGGGTCCCGCTTGACTTTCTATTCCTTCGAATTGATGTCGCCGGACTTCTTGATGGCGCGCAGAAGGCGCCAACCGAAATAGGCCGCCGTTAAGTAACCGGCGGCGCCAAATATCGAGACCCCGGAGATCGCAGGCGGCGCTTTCATGCTCCAGAGGAGGGAGGAGCCGACAAACAGCGCGGCGGTCATCACGCCGAGCACCAGGCGGTTAATCACCGGGTCCAGATGACGGTGGTAGAGGTGGATGGAGAAGGTGCCATCGCGCACGCGCTGCAGGACCTCGCCCAGGTCGCGTGGCAAAGCCTCCGCCAGCCGCTCCCAGTCGCGATAAGCGTGCTGGAGCCGGCCAAGGAGGCGCCGGACCGAGAGCCGCCGACGGACCATGGTGGCGTAAAACGGGCGGAACACCTCGGCAAGACTGAACTCCGGGCTCAACCGTTGGGCGGTTCCCTCCAACTCGGCCAGCGTGCGCAGCAGCAGCGCCAGGGGGGCCGGCAAGGTGATGTTGTAGCGCCGGATGATCTCAAACAGGCTGTTCAACGCGCTGCTCAGGTCCAGGTCCTGAATGGACTGGCCCACGTAGTCAGCGACGAAATCGGTGAGGTCAGCGCGCAATTGATCGCGGGGCGTGCCGGGCGGCGCCGAGCCGAGGCGAAGGATAACGTCCCCCAAGTCCACCGAGTTGTGGGCCACGACGGCCATGAGCATTTCCTCGAGCCCTTCCGCCAGTTCGTCGTCGAGCCGGCCAACCATACCGCAGTCGAGCACCCCGACCACTCCGCCGGGCAGGAGCATCAGGTTGCCGGGATGCGGGTCGGCATGGTAGAAGGCATCGCGGAAGATCATCTGGAGATACATATTGGCGCCGCGGCGCGCGAATTCATCGAGGTTGGCGCCCGAGGCGGCCAGCGCTGCCGAGTCGGTGCCGAGAATGCCCTCCAGCCGTTCCATCGTCAGGACGCGGCGCGTGGAGCACTGGGGATAGGCGCGGGGGAAATGGACGGTGTCGTCCTGGGCGAAATGTTGGGCGAACTCCTCGAGGTTGCGGCGCTCGAAGGTGAAATCCAGCTCGCGCAGGAGGGTGCGGCGGAACTGCCGGACGATGGCCACGGGCTGGTAGAGACGAATCCGGGAAGAGTGCTTTTCCGCCAACTCGGCCAGGCCGGCGAGAATATCGAGGTCGGGCATAACTTTCTCCGCGATACCGGCGTGCTGGACCTTGACGACGACTTGCTCGCCCGAGTCCAGCCGGGCCAGATGGACTTGGGCGATGGAGGCCGAGGCTAATGGCGCTTCATCGAAGTGTGCAAACAGGCTGCTTAACGGTTTGCCGAACTCGGCTTCAACTGTTGCCCGAACGGTGTCGGGCGGATCGGACGGGGCGGCGGTTTGCAGATGGGCCAGTTCCCCGGCCACCTCGGGGCCGACGAGGTCGGGCCGCGTGCTCAGCACCTGGCCGAGCTTGATGAAGGTAGTGCCCAGTTCGGTGAATGCCAGGCGCACCCGCTCCTCGAATTTGAGGTCGGGGATATGCTGGCCATCAACGCTCTTAATTCGCTCCTGTATCCAGGAGAAATTCAGGCCCTTGACCCAATCGGCCAGGCCGTATTTTGCCAGCACACCGATGATCTCGCCTGCCCGGTGGACGTTATGTTCCAATCGTGTTATTGCGGTGAATTTCATTGGTGCTCGAATCCTAACTCATCCCTTCGCGCCCGGCGAGAACCGAACGAGACGGCACGCGGACCTGACGGGGGACGGTGGCATAGGCAGTTTGGCAGATCCTCGAACGAGCGCTTGAATCACCCGCGCTTTCGCACCTCCACGTTCATGCGGCTCATTTTCTCGAAGACTCGCCAGCGACGGCGCAATGGCCACCACTCGTAAAGAAAAATCTCCATCGGCCGCCACATCGCGACCCAACCGGCGATGGTCAGACTTTCGCGGGCCACGCTCAGGAACGTTCCGGAAGCTTGCCCGACCAGCCCCTGGCTCGCGGTCAAGCAGGCGGCGAGGAATACCCCGCCAATCAGCAAACTGTGACGACCGTCCTTCATCAACTGGCGGAATTCCATGTGGCCGAGCCTGGCTCGATACGCGAAGTAGTTTTTGACGGATTGTTCGATCATCGGTTGGGGGTCTTTTCCGACCGGAAGCTCGCTCAAATAAATGACCAGGACGACGGGTTTGTCCAGCGGAAACTCGCGGGTCCAACTCACCATGAACTCCTCCGCGTCGTGATCCAGGTCTTTCTCGTGAAACGGGGAGGGATCGATCGTGTTGAAGAGTTGATTGACATCCTTCAGGTTGAGTTCGACGCGGTGGGCCTGGCCTTGGGTGCGTGATTGCTCAATCATGCTTCGCAGCCTAGCAAAGCGGGAGGGAACTGCCAGGATTATTAGGAGGGCTTTTGTGAACAGGCTTGCTTTCCGCCCGAACGGATTCAAGAATATGGCAGCCAAAGCTCTGACCATTGACGGCAAACACATAAGCGACGACGAAGGCACCACAATCCTGGCTGCCGCGACCGAGGCAGGCATCCGGATACCCAGTTGCCCTACTCAGTAGAAATTCCCTTTGCCATGCCCCGAAAGGCGGCGCTCCTGGGACGTGCAGGACCCCCTTACATTACAAACAAGACGGGCGAAACGGGTTGCGTGGTGGATTTGTTCGAGCCAAGATGCGGCGGATCGCAGGATGATCGTCAGGACAATTATCGCGCAATGGAGATTCCAGTTCACTTTCCAAATGGGAACAAGACGGATGACGGTTTGAGTGAGGTGGCCAAATGGTTACTCGACCACGAGCGGGCTCAACTGTCCGGCGAGTTGGTCTTTCCTCAGGCGGGCCAGGTTTGCGAAACCGCAGGAGAGTGCGTGGGAGGCTGGCGGCGCAGGGACGAACGCAACTGACCGTCAACTGCATCTTCGGGTTCTTCACCCTGGAACGCGATTATTACTGTCATCCCGGCAAGCAGCAGGGGCGCTATCCAGCCGATGCGGCCTTGGGCCTGGAGGGAGGCTGCACGCCCCCCTTGGCGCGACTGGTGTGCCTGGGAGGAGCCGATTCGGCCAGCTATCAAAAGGCCGATGAGCATTTGAGGGACACCGGGGGCATCCACATCTCGGCCCGACAGATTCAACGGCTGGTTCAGAGCGTGGGGCCGGCAGCTCAGAAGTGGCAGGCACGGGGGGCCCTGGTGCCGTTGCCCGGCACCAAAGCCGTGCCCATCATGTATCTGAGCGGTGACGCCTCTGGCGTGCCCATGCGCAAAGAGGAACTGGAGGGGCGGGCGGGCAAGCAACCCGACGGCAGCGCCAAGACCCGCATGGCCAATCTGGGCTGCGTTTTCACCCAACACAAATGCGACGAGAAAGGCCATCCGGTGCGCGACCACGAATCGACCACCTATGTCTCCACCCTGTGCCCTATCGAGGAGCTTGGCCCCATGTTACGCCGGGAGGCCATCCGCCGGGGTTTGCCCTTAGATTCTACTGCGCGGAAACTGTGAAAAAGATCTCTCACTTTTTCGAGCGCGGAGAGCATTCTGCGCGGGCAATAATTCAAAATTTCAAATATCTTTGGCTAGCCTTAACGGTGGTCCTGCTGATCGATGGCGCCGAAGGTTTGGCCCACATGGGGCGGCTCTGTTTTCCCACGGCCATCCAAATCGCGGACTTCTATCACGCCCTGGAGCACGCGGGCAAGGTGCTGCAGGCCCTGCTGGGCAGCAAGGAGCATCCTGATTTCAAGAAGCGACTCGGCCGTTGGGCGCGGCAACTACTCCGCGACAATGTCGAACATCTCATCGCAGCCGCGCGCAAGGAATGCCCCGGTACCGCCCGCGCTGAAGTAGTGGAAAAGGATCTGGGCTACTTCGTTCGCAATGTGGCGCGCATGCAGTATGGCACTTTCCGCAGCCGCGGCTTCTTCATCGGTTCGGGAGTCATCGAAGCCGGCTGCAAGACGATCATCGGCGCTCGTTGCAAACAGTCGGGCATGTTGTGGGGCGTAGCCGGGGCGGAAAACATACTCGCACTTCATGACGGTCACGGTTCTCCTCCTCCGTTCGGCCTTTTTCAGGCCTATTCCGACCCTCACCTGCTCTTCAGCTGCTTACAGCTGAAAAAGAGGAATCCACACGAAGTGCATATTCCCCCTTTCCCCGCTCCCCATTCCAAAGCCCTAAACCAGCAACTTCCTGTGCGCCAAGGTGAAGTCATGGTGCTCCGAGGGTGGAAGTCCCTCAAGTTTGGGGAGAAAAGCCCCAGAGTTTAGAACGAAAGAACTAACGAGGCAGGGCCTCAGACCGGCAAGGCAGGGGACGTTCTGAGACCTTCGATTGATCCTCGAGCTGCCTTGCCGGTCTGAGGCCCTGCCTCGTTAGTTGTTTGCTTCGCACTTCGTTGATCAGAGACCGTTGATCGAGCCCGGTTGGGCGGCGCGGCGCCCGAAAGCGCCGGAATATTGCCGACAAGCGGCGGTTGCTCCATAGTCTGGAGAACAAACGCCCAACCGGAACTCGCCATGAGCCTAACCCATAGCCTTGCCCAACTCCAGAAAGAACACGTCGTCATGGAACTGGAGTGCATCGACCGGATGTATTTGAACGCCTACGTGCCCCAGCTCACCAGCGAGGGGGGCATCGCCGCCTTCTGCCGCGGTTACCTGGGCCACCGCTTCGCCTCCACCAAGCAGGCCGTGGAGATGACCTGCCACTTCGTCAAATCCATCGAAACGTTCCTCCACCAGGAGGGGCTGGAGTTGGTCCGCTTCAAAAAGGGCCAGCGCAAGGACGAGGTCCTCCAACAGAAACTCCGCCAATTCAACAAAGAGGAAGGCGTGATCTTCGTGGGTGTGGCCCAGGAGAAGGTCCGCGTGCCCCGCACCACGCGCAAGGCCCTGCCCGGCGGCGGCACCATCCCTTGGATCATCTATTCGACAGCCATGGTCAACGTCTATTACTTCTACTGTCGCGATAAGGACTTCGGCCCCTTCTTCCTCAAGTTCTGCTCCTACTTCCCTTACCCGGCCAAGCTCTGCCTCAGCGGCCATGAATATCTCAAGTGCCAACTGGACCAGCGAGACATTGCTTTCCAGGCCCTGGACAACGGGCTGCTCTCCTGCGCCGATCTCAAAGCCGCCCAGCGCCTGTGCGACGGCTTACTGACCAGTAAATAGGATTTAACACACTAGATGGAGCCGTGCTATGCTCACTCCGTCATGGCAAAGATCGATAATCGTTCCTTAGACCACAAGGTCTTGGAGCACATGCGGATGCTCGCCACCGACCGAGTCTTGGCTGGCGAGAGGCCCAGTGTTGTGGCGAAGTCGTTCGGAATCTATCGGACTTCCATCTATAAGTGGCTGCGCGCGCGTAGGAAGCGTGGACGCGAAGCTTTGCGGAGCACGACTGCTAAAGGGCCGGCGCCCAAGCTAACGGAAGGCCAAAAGCGGCGGGTTAGGCGTTGGATCGTCGGCAAGGACCCACGCCAATACGGATTTGATTTCGGATTATGGACCCGAAGCATCGTCGCCACGATGATCCAGGATAGGTTTAAAGTCTCGCTGACTCTTCCCTCGATAGGTCGTCTGCTGACTTCGCTGGACATAACGCCCCAGAAGCCACTGCGCCGAGCCTACGAACGAAATGAAGCGGAGATCAGCCAGTGGAAGCAGGAGAAGTATCCGGAGTTGAGGAAACGGGCTAAACAGAGGGGTGCGGACATCTTCTTTCTCGATGAAGTGGGCGTGCGATCTGATAGCCCGCTGGGGCGGAGTTACGGACTGAAAGGCAAAACACCGGTGGTGAAAACCTCTGGGCAGCGCCAGCAGATTAACGCGATCAGTGCGGTGAATGCCAAGGGAGCCTTCTGGTACAAGGTCTACGGCGGCACGTTGAGGGCCGTATTGTTCATTGTGATGCTCAAAGACCTTATGAAAGGGCGCAAGAAGCCGGTAATGTTGGTCGTGGACGGATTGCCCGCGCACAAGGCTAAGTCGGTTGCCAAATATGTACAGTCCACCAAAGGCCGCTTAGAGCTGCATTTCCTACCACCCTATGCTCCAGATTTGAACCCTGACGAATTCGCCTGGAGCCATTTAAAGCAGAACGGCACGAGTAAGAAGCCCTTGCGCAAGAATGAAGCGCTTCGACAGCGCGTCGAGCAAGACTTAGCTGAGATCAAGCAGGATCGGAGCCTGGTCCGGTCTTTTTTTATGGCTCCAAGTGTGTCTTATGCTATTTACTGATGAGTAAGTGGCTGCGCGCGCGTAGGAAGCGTGGACGCGAAGCTTTGCGGAGCACGACTGCTAAAGGGCCGGCGCCCAAGCTAACGGAAGGCCAAAAGCGGCGGGTTAGGCGTTGGATCGTCGGTAAGGACCCACGCCAATACGGATTTGATTTCGGATTATGGACCCGAAGCATTGTCGCCACGATGATCCAGGATAGGTTTAAAGTCTCGCTGACTCTTCCCTCGATAGGTCGTCTGCTGACTTCGCTGGACATAACGCCCCAGAAGCCACTGCGCCGAGCCTACGAACGAAATGAAGCGGAGATCAGCCAGTGGAAGCAGGAGAAGTATCCGGAGTTGAGGAAACGGGCTAAACAGAGGGGTGCGGACATCTTCTTTCTCGATGAAGTGGGCGTGCGATCTGATAGCCCGCTGGGGCGGAGTTACGGACTGAAAGGCAAAACACCGGTGGTGAAAACCTCTGGGCAGCGCCAGCAGATTAACGCGATCAGTGCGGTGAATGCCAAGGGAGCCTTCTGGTACAAGGTCTACGGCGGCACGTTGAGGGCCGTATTGTTCATTGTGATGCTCAAAGACCTTATGAAAGGGCGCAAGAAGCCGGTAATGTTGGTCGTGGACGGATTGCCCGCGCACAAGGCTAAGTCGGTTGCCAAATATGTACAGTCCACCAAAGGCCGCTTAGAGCTGCATTTCCTACCACCCTATGCTCCAGATTTGAACCCTGACGAATTCGCCTGGAGCCATTTAAAGCAGAACGGCACGAGTAAGAAGCCCTTGCGCAAGAATGAAGCGCTTCGACAGCGCGTCGAGCAAGACTTAGCTGAGATCAAGCAGGATCGGAGCCTGGTCCGGTCTTTTTTTATGGCTCCAAGTGTGTCTTATGCTATTTACTGATGAGTAAGCGACACGAAGATCGACGCCTTGTTCCGCAAGTGGCTGGCTCGCCTGCCCCACCCCTACAGCGCCAAAGACCGCAAGGCTGGCTACCGCTACGATCTGTCCGTCCTCCAGGCCGAGTTCTCCCTGACCCAGGTGTGGGACCGTCCCGTGCATGGACGCTGCTTCTTCGAGGAGGTCATCCGCGAAAACATCGATTTGGGCCGTCCTGAACAGGTGCAGTTGATCTTTGCCCGCAAGATGCAAAGAAAAACCGCCACCGACGGCCGATGCCGGACGCGCATTATCACCGAGGGCGTCGTGCCCTCCTTGCACGTCTACTACAAAAACACCCACCTCAAACAATACCACAAAGAAGGCCGAGCGTTGCGGACCGAAACCACGATCAACAACAGCTACGACTTCGGGGTGGGCCGACGCCTCAAAAACCTGCCGGCGCTGCGCCAGATCGGCTTCGCCGCCAACCGCCGCGTCTTGGAAGTCGAGCAACTGACTCACGACTGCCACATCGGCGCCGAGGCGTTTGATAAACTCCAAAAACCGGCCGAGGTCGACGGCCAGCACGTGTCCGCCCTGCCCTTCGGGCAGGCGCGGGTGCGGGCGCTGCTCACGGTGTTGGTCCTGTTCTGCCTCCAGCCCCAGGGCTTTCGTAATCGCCAACTGCGGCCATTGCTTGCGCAGTTGCTCGGCTTGTCCGAATCCCAAATCAGCCCCGGGCGCATGAGCTACGACCTGCGCCGCTTGCGCCTGCACGGCCTCATCGAACGCATCGCCAAGACTCAGCGCTATCGGCTCACACCTTCGGGCCTCAAAACGGCGCTGTTCTATGCCCGCGTCCACAACCGGGTCTTGCGCCGCGGACTTTCCGAACTCAACGACCCGCGCACCGAGAAATCCTCGGCTTTGGCCATCCAGTTCGCCAAATTCCAAAGCACCTTGGACGCCTACATCACAGAAAAAATGGCCGCTTAAAACTTGATCGGACTACAAAGAGTTTTGAAACTCAAGGACTGGACAGTGAAACGTTCATGCAGCGATGTCCAGATCAAAGGCGTCAAGATAGCCGCAGCGGGCTGGACTGATTTTAGTGGCAAGGAATTTCTTGAGGATGGCGTTTTGGGGTAAACCACAGAGAAAATCCGGCCAGGTGTGACGGAGGGCCTGCGAGACGACCCACTCGGAGGGCGGTTTTTGCGGGGATACGGTGCGGATGTAGGAGTGGAAATTGAACCAGGCCACGCGCCGGAAACTCAGCGCCAGATATTGGAGCAGTCCCTGGGCGATGAGGCCCAACTGAATGTGCCGTTCGTAGGCGGCGAGCTTGCGGCGGACGTGCTCCCGGTAAAGCTCGGACTTGCGCTGCACATATTGCTTGCCGCTGCCGCGGTGGAGGGGATTCATGTCCTGCATCCAGAAGTGATACGCGTAGGCCCCGACGGTGTGAATGGCCTGCTTGAAGCTGACCTCAATCTTGAAGCGCCAGCCGTAAAGGCGAATAATCTCCAGCGGGGCCAAGGTCAAGTCGGTGCAGAGGAGGATCAAGTTCCCGCGAGTCGGGTGGCTCACCCAAACAAAGCGCACCAACTGACCCAAAGGGCGCCACAGCAGGTCGTGGCTCAGATAGCGGAGGCTGACGCCGGATTCCCCATAGACCGGGCTGGGGGCTTTGAGGAATTGCGCGCGGTAGCGAAACCAATCCTGGAGGGGAGTCTTGTGGCCATAGGCACGGCGTCGCCCGCGGCGCGGCTTGCGGGAACGCCGTGGGGAAGGCGGGAAATAAGCGACGGCGTTGGAGCGCACGCGCGTGACCAGGTGGTGACCCTCGGCCAGTAGCGAGCGGGCGAATTTGGCGGCGGCGTAATAGGCGTCGGCCACGACGGTCAAAGGGCCGTTCCAATGCAATCCGAGCAGCAAGGCGCTGAGCTTGTCCAACAGCGTGCGCCGGTCACGGGCGCTCCAGACGATGCCTTCGTGGATGCGAGCCGCCACCGGCACGGCCAGACAAACCCCGGCCACCTGCACCAGCAAGGCGACGGCCTGCAAGGAGTGCCCCATGATGAAGGAAGCCTTGGCATTGCAGCGGGATTCCTGGTGCAGGCTTTTGACCCCCGGCATTTTGCGGCCTTCCTTGGGGCGCTTGAGGCCATCGGCCAGCACGACCGGGCGGCCGTTGACCCGCACCAGGCAGCGGCGGAACAAGTGCTGGAGGGTCTGCCGCCACAATTGGGTCAAACGGTCCAGGTCCAGCGCAGGAGAATGGAAGAAGTGCAGCAGGCAGTAATAACTGGCGTCGGAGAGGCCGAGGCTGCGGATCAGGCTGGTCACGCCGGCCAAGTCGGGGCGCAGGCACAAAGCCGCCAGGACGACCACCAGCCACAGGAAGGTGGTGGTGCGGGAGCAGGCTGGGCGGAGGGGGCGGAGGGCGCGCAGCCAGGCCAGCCACAGGAGGTGCGAGCGTTTGGGAAAGGCGGGGCGAAAACAGAGGTTGCGCATATCCGATAGTATATTTATGCTATCGGATATGAAGACTACTCAAACGGTTAAGAAACTGGAAGCTCAAATCGCCCAAATTAAAGCCCAACTCCAAAAGCACGGAGCGATGCGCCCGGGCAGCCTCTCCCGCCAATACAATGTCTGCGGCAAATCCGGCTGCCGGTGCAAGGACCCCAAACATCCCCGCCGACACGGCCCCTATTACCAGCTCAACTACGTCTATCGCGGAAAAAAGACCTCCCAGTTCATCCGCCGAGCAATCCTCCGCCAGGTGCGGACTGAGCTGGCCAATTACAAACAGTTTCGGCGGCTTACGGAACAGTGGATTGGATTAGCCCTCCAGGTGGCTCAAGCCAAAGATAAACAGACCGCCTGAACCGCTCTGGCGAGGCGAGAACGTTTCACTGTCCAGTCAAGGACTCTAGATGGAAAGGTCTAACCAACCGCCCAAACCCGAGTGTTGCCTGCAACCAGGACAGGAGCCGGAGTCCCCAGGGATGACGGAACCGAACGACTTGCGGGAAGCATACACAGGGCAAAAGCGTGGGCCGCAAGCAGGACTCGCCTCCTGCTTAAGCAATTCAGCCTCGAAACGCTTAAACGCAGACGGGGACGGCTTAGGAATGTCGGAACCCAACACGGACAGAGCCGTTACTGGTGAGGCTCTGGAAGGTCAGCCGGGGTCTAAGAGCGTGGCACGCGCAGCAGAAGCAGCATGGAACCAGGGAGGCCCTGAAGGGTCCCGCCGCACTAACTACGAGGGCCAAGCGGGTAGGGGAGTTCAACGACAAGAAGAACGCCCCGAAGCCGGACAGGGAGTCGGATTCGTCCATAGTAGCCCGCGGCAAGACGCGAGTCTGGAAGCGGGTGAAGGGGCGGACAGGCTAACGAAGCCCGCACAGGCAACCAGATGCCGTAAGAACGACGGACCAACACTGGCAAACCTTCCTGCGGGCGATACACGGCGTGTTAGCTTGAAGAGCCCGGTGCGGGCAAATCGCACGCCGGGATCTGTGAGGGGGGCACCGGGCAACCGGTGTCCCTACCTCGACCCCCCATTTTTTCAGCAACCATTGATGTCGCCAATCGAGCCCCTCCCTTTCGACCAGTTCTTCAACCCGGTGATTTGCTCCGCCATCAACTTGGACAACGGCACAAATTCGGTGAGGACCCCAGCAATATCCAGGTCGGTCGGTTCCTTTTCCCCAGCATCAAACGCCAGGTAAAGGGCCTCGACAAACGCATTCTCAATTTCACTGCCGGTCAACCCCTCCGTCACCTTGGCCAGTTGAGCGATGTCGAAATCCCCAGGCGCCCGTCCATACTTGCCGATTTGGATTTCCCAGATGGCTTCGCGTTCCTGTTGATTGGGCAAGTCCACAAAGAAAAGCTCGTCAAAACGACCCTTCCTGAGCATCTCGGGCGGCAGTTGGGACACATCATTGGCTGTGGCGACGACAAATACAGGTGCGGACTTTTCCTGCATCCAGCTTATGAAACTTCCAAAGACCCTGGATGATGTGCCGCCGTCTGTTGCATTCGAGCTTTTGGTGCCGCTGAATCCTTTCTCCACTTCATCAATCCAGAGGCAGCAGGGCGCGATGGCTTCTGCGGTTTGGATGACGGCGCGGAGGTTGGATTCGCTTTGACCGACCAGACCAGCGAAGATCCGGCCTGCATCAAGTTTCAGCAGGGGTACGCCGAAGACTCTGGCTGTGGCTTTGGCGGTCAGGGATTTGCCAGTACCCGGGATGCCGATGATGAGCAGGCCCTTTGGGGTGGGCAGGCCGTATTCGATGGCACGCTGGCTGAAGGCGTGGCGTCGTTTGAGCAGCCATTCCTTGAGCACGTCCAGGCCACCGATGGATTCGAGAGATTCCTTTGTTTCCACGATCTCCAGGATTCCATTCTTCTTCACCGCCTGAGCTTTCTCCCTGGCCACAATGGCGGGCTCGATGTTCTTGTTCTCGGCCACCGATAGAGCAAAGGCGTTCTCAGCTTCGATGGTGGTCAACCCTGAAGCTGCGTCAATCACCTTTTCCCTGGCCTCGTTCTCCATTGACTTGATGCCGGCCGATTCCATGATGCCGCCCAGAACAGCCCTCAACTCCTCTTTTCCAGGCAGCGCAAACTCGATGACGGTCAGTTCATGCTCAAGCTCGGGAGGCAGGCACAAACGGCAGCCCAGGATGATCAGGGTCTTCGATTTGGTCTTGGCCTCCTGGAGAACATCTTTGAGCTGGCGGATGAGGATCGGGTTGGGATCTTGCAGGAACAGGTGGAAGTCGCGCAGGAGGATGACGGTCTTTTCGCTCAGGTCCTTGATGGCGACCAGGGCTTCCAGAGGGTCGTTGGCGGCCGTGGTGGTGTGCTTTTTGGTGTTGACCAGGCCATCCACGACCGACCAGACGTGAAGGCTGTACTTGAGGTCCTGGGCGATTCGCTTGATTTCCGCGTCCACCCGTTGTTCTTCCGGCGATACGAGATAGAGCCCTGGATAACCGGCTCTGATGTAGTTGATGATTCTCCCCTTCATTTCAGACGGCGAACTTGCGCTGGCCGAGTTTGGGGAGTTGGAGGATGTGATTTTTGCCATGATGTATTTGGGGTTGATGTTGTTGAGGTTGTTGAGGTTCGTAGCTGTGGGTGGCCTTGCAGCTTTGGTCAGCCGTGCCCATGTCCACGAGACGGACATGTTTGTTATGTGACCACCTCAGTTATGTGCAGCGGCGGTTTAGATCTGCCAATCGCATTGATGTAGCCTGCCTTGCTCCTGGCACGATCGAGTATCGTGCCTGCGGTGCCGGGATGGGGCGCGAGGCAGAAATCCTCTGATTATGGGCGGCAAGAAGCCACTTCACATAACTGCAGTGCTTTTTATTGCGCACTGCCGTTTTTTTCGCAGGCAAAGTTCCACCGGGTTCGCACCTCCGACTTTCGGGCTTAAGGACCTCGGGGAGGTCATCAGCCGATTCATCCTCATTTCGCACCCGGATGGCCTTCTCAGCCAGATCGAGGGCATAGGCCTGTTCTGCCTTGCTGGGCAGGTCAATGAACACACTGAACTTGTTGAAGTGCATAAAATGATTGTATTGTTGTGACCGAATCTGTCGTTAGGCCACGGCCCACCTCGAACCGGTGGCGTCATCGAGGTTCGAGGAAATGCAGCCCAGGCCGGACCAATCCAGCCACGAGCGGCTCAGCCCATCCAAGAGTGGTCGCCGCGCATTCTTGGCCTTCCGGATCATTTCGCGGCACAGACGGAGTTTCGATTTGTCACGCGCAATGGCCCATTCCAACTGCTTGGCGAGTTTCTCCATCACTTTCACGTCGTGGCCAATCGGAATCTGGGAGTGTGCTCGCTTCGTCCCTTCCGGCCGGGGAGCTTCCGTAGAAGTGGCGTTTTCTGTGCCGGTGTCTTTGAACTCGCCCGGCGCCGGTTGGTCGTTACTGACAATACCCTCGGGCGCCATTTGGTTGCCCACCGTCCCTTCTCCACTCTCCCCGCCCTTTGGCAACTGACTCGACACATACTGCTCAAGCTTGTCCAAGTCCTCGGCGAACTCGAACATCACGTTGAGTCTGACCTCGCAATCGCAGAAGCCGCCGTGTTGTTGCAGCCATTCAACGATGGGCTCGGCATTGAGGTTGCGCTCCTTGAGAAACGCCTGGGTCTCCCGTAACGTGTGGTCGCATTCCGGCGCTCCGTCCCTGGTGAGGTGGTCAAACAAGGCTTGCAGGTCTGCGGGAGACATCGGAATTGAACTCGGGAGCATTTCGGGCGACGGCGTTTTCGAGACGTTGGCTGGTCTCGTGTTGCTCGGATCTTGGTTAATGTTTGGTTTCTGCTTTTTCATATTGCGATTCTGATGCCCATCTTGTTGGTGACGCCGCGAGCTGCACCGGGCACTCCTAGAAATGCAGCGTTGGCAATATGTTTCCGCAAATCAGGAGGACCGCCGTTTGCCTTTCTGAGACCTGTCCTTGCGGTTCTCCAGGGCGGCGCTGAAACACAGGAGCACGGTCAGCACCTTGACGAGCACGGTCTTTTCGTCAGTAATGAATCGGGAGTTGAGTGGCCGAGCGTGTCGGACAACGGACAGCGCAAATTGTATGACCGGTAGGTTCTGCAGTTGTCTTAGCGTGCTCGGGTTTCCGAATAGCCTTCCGGCCCTCAATTCAGTCGCTCGCAGAGTCTTGAGTCTGATGGCGGGAACGTTGCCAAATCGCGAGTTCAGAACAATCCACATGAACATGGCGACGTGGTAAGCGAGCGCATTGTCGTTCCCCCGATCACTTTGAACCGGGATTGCGAAGCGCAGGTATTGACAGATCCCAGGCTGGCTATGGCGAAAGTCTTGGTCGAATGGCTTGCGGGTTCCCTTTTCGAGTGCCCAGTTCAGTTTCTTGAGGGTAACGTGGACCAGGGGATCCAAGCTCAGCTCGGGTGGTCTCGCTCGTTCTGCCGGGGTGAGCCGGGAATACGGACATGTCTTCATAGTTGTATTCGAATGGACTGGATGGCGGACGGGCGACTAGTGAGGCCGGCGGACACTAAGACCGCCATCCTCATGCCGGGAGCCTATCCGCCTCTTGGACGCCAGCCCTCGCCCATTTCATACCCGGCAAAGTGTTGTTTCTGTATCCACATTCCGGCTCTCGTATTGACTGCGGTTGATGAGGAGGTTTGGCATAAACAATAGGCCACACGGCAGTCCTTTTTGGTGGTCATTTCCGGCCGGGCGTCAAGGACAGCTTGGTCGCCTTCGCCTTCAGCTCGTCCAGTTTCTTCTGGGAGAGAGACAGGCCGTGGATCGCGAAGCAGTACTTGTCAAACCCAGAGAACCTCTCGCGGCACAGGCGCCCGGCGAAGATGATATGCAGCGCCTGGAGAGCCTGCTCGAACGCGTGTCGATGTTGGTCGAACCTGGCCTGGCTCTTCTTGGACAAGGTTTGCTCGGCTTTTGACAACGGGCTCTGGTCGTCGGTTTCGAACTCCAGATCCAGAGGCGTGATGACGATCTTCCCCGCAGGCATGCCCACTGCCAGCAGCAACACCTTGTCGTTGGCGGGCGCGGGGTGATTGGCCAACGATTGTTCGCCGGGCTCATCGGTGGGGCCGGCGCTTTTAATCTCCTCTGGGGTCATAGATTTGTGAACAGTTGTGGTCATGTCCGTCGTGTCCGGCAGGTCCTGGGGTAAAGACGCTGCCGGATTTGAACTTGCTTTGGCGGGAGTTCGTGGAGGTTCTCCAACCTAAGGCCCAGTGTGTGACGTGTGCTCGTGCGACTCGTTGTCCTCAGTTTCAGCAGCCAGCGACTTTAGCGCGCCCATAAACGACTGGAAAGGCCTCTGAACCACCAGGTTCGAGCGCAACATCGGCTCAACCAGGCATTGCGCTGCCGTGCGCAATTTGATCATGGCCGTCGTTTTATTGACAATAGGCTCCACGGCGCCGACACTGCACAGCAAGGCGATGTTCTCATCGTCGGATGAAATCCAGTCCGGTGCCGGCAAGTGTGCTTGCGTTGCTGTTATTACTCGGGCCCGGATCGACGCTTCCTTGGCCTGCAACTCCACTTCCGTGACGATCGGTATGTCCGCCCGAAAGGTCTGCAAGCTTTCGTACGCGAGGCATAAAAGGAACTGCTCGACCGACAGCCTCACCGCGTTGGGCGGGCCGACGAGGTAATGTGCAATGGCGGGCTGGGTGGCAAAGATGTCGTTCGCCTGTGCCTTTAAGTGGGTCGCCCAAGCCAGACTAGGTTTGTTCGGCGCGATGTCCAGGATGTGGTGCTTACGAAACTCAATCAGATCTCCCGCCCGAATGCCGTGACCGGCAGAATACACGAGCCGGCTGCGAACCTTGCCAATGAACGAGCAATTGTCGGGAGTCGCCTGTCTCCAGACGATTTCGAGCCAAAAGCGTTCACCGCCGCTCGTGGAGCTGTCGAGGCCTATCTTTGCGTGCAGGCCGACCTCAATGTTGCGACGAACGAAGTCGGAGGGGATTGGAAATGTATCGGGGTGGAGCCGGTTCATTTCTTCGCCATTGATCAATGACCAACCCTCTGCCGGCTTCTTCGGTTTCACGCCTGTAGGCGCCACTTCGGGAAGAGCTTCTGCGTCCCTTGCGTTGTCTTGGGGAGCGGGCTGTGGCGGGTTGTCTTTCTTGACCTGTTTCGTTTTTCTCATATATGTATTGTTGGCGTCTCTGTCGCCGCTCATTTGGTCCGGCCGAGCGGCTCGTGATTGCCGGTGTGATTCTTTGGTTTGTGCGCGGTTCCTCGGGGGCCGCTCCCGTCGGCGCACCGCTTTGAATGCGCCGAGGGGAAATGGTCGTCATGTTTTCGGAGCCCTGAGAGTGTTGAGACTTTTGATACTTGAGACCTCCGGACGAGTGCCGGCTGCGGTGGCGGCGGGGGGAGCGTTATTGGTCTCAACGGTCTCCTTAGTCTCAGCGGTCTCAGGAGACTCAGGAGTCTCACCGGTCTCTGGAGTCTCGGTTGTCTCACGAGTCTCAGTCGTCTCACCGGTCTCGCGTTGAGCGGCTTCAGAACCTCCCGGAGTTGGACTGGCCTCAGCCGCCGACGCCGTGCGCGCCCGGCTCCAGGCCTTGCCCTTGCGGTCGAATTTCACCCGTTTGCCGTCCTCCAGCTTGACCTTTTTCCTGAAAAATGTGGGCCGGGAGTAACCGTCGGCCTCGGCCGCCTTTTGCCATTGACTCGTGGTGAGCGGCTTGTCGTCCAGCAGTGCCAGGAGCCGTTCCAAATCGTCATCCTCCTCGGCCTGCTCACCCTTCAAGTCCTTCGGATCCAAGTCCGGCCGTTCGACCATCAAGGGAAAGCGCCACCCAACCACGAAGGCCGGCTGGGGAGGGAAATTGCGCAAAGTCATCTCGACGGCGTAACAGTCCTTCTTGTCGTGGTCGGTCAGGGTGATGATCGTGTCCGCGTCTCTGGCGAAGACCCCGCTCCCGCTCATCCGGTCAATCGCCGTCTTCTTCGATTGGTTGCCTTTGGTGAAGTGGTGGGCGTACACGACCGCCGCCCCGGTCTTTTCCACAAGTTGTTCGATGTTCTGGCACAGCGCGCCTACACCGCCGGCCATATTCTCGGACCGGCCAACCATGAGCTTGTAGATGGGGTCAAGAATGATCAGCACATAGTGGTCGCCGCGGATTTCGTCGAGGATCGCAGCCAGCAACTCCTCGGGATCTGCCGACGCGCCCCGCAACGTCAAGACGTTCAGGTTGTCGAGGTTCGGCAAGTTCTTCCGCTCCTTGATAATCTCGAGCCGTTTCTTGATGAAGGCCCGGTGGATCTCGAGGTTGACGAACAGTACCTTGCCAGGGACCGTGTCCCACTTCAGGAAGGGGGTTCCAGTCGCGACGCTGGTGGCCAAGTCGAGCAGCACCCAGGTCTTCCCCACCTTGGTCGGAGCGGCGAGTACCCCTTTGGTGCCGGCGTGCAGAAGCCCAACTACGATCTCCGGAGGAACCGCGAGAGTCTGATCGGCAATCAGCGCGCTTGCCTGGTCAATGTTGGGCAGATTCCTCACGGGCAATGGCCTGAGACAAATGATGCCCGATGGAGCGCTTGGCTCCATCGCCGCCGCCGGAATCGGGGACGGTGTGCCGGTGGAGGTATTTGCGGGGAATGATTCCATGTCCAGCAACGGGTTGGTGTGATTGGCTTTAAGGTGGGAAGGGTGTTAAGGTTCGCTGCCGCCCCCGGTCACGAGCGGCAGCGACCCTGTGCAAGGTCAGTCATTGCTCGGCGCGGGAGGCGGCGCGGGCAAGAACTTTTCGATGTCGGCCACGAGCTTGTTCTTCCCGACCCGGCGATGCGAGAGTTCGACGACCACCGGCTTGCCTTTCATTGCGGCCTCAGCGTCGAAGGCGCTGAGTTCCTCGTCCGTGAGCAACCGACCGCTCCACGAAAGGAAGTCAGCTTGGAAGTCCCGAACGCCCCGGCCGAGAAGGTTGTAGATCTTCTCGACCTCCCACCGCTTCCCGTGCGGATCCAGGGCTTCCAGAGCCACACGCACCTTCAGCCGACTGAACGCTTTCCCAAGTTTGTCGGCCCCGGTTTCCAGCTTGATCTCGCTGAAGTTACCGCCGTTGCGGCCCTTGGGAGGCACGGCCGGCATTTGTTTGAGTATCATTTTTTCCATAAGAATTGCATGTTCCCGTTGTGCCGGTGGGAAACAGCCAAGTTCCGGATGACTGCGATTTGCGGGAACGGCCGGAGCGCAGTCGGCCCCAGCCAAATTCACTAATAGCGCCGCGCAGGTAAGAGCGACCACGACGCCAGGCAACCATTGGGCGAAGCTCAGCACGCCCACTTCTAGTTCTTTGCTCTTTCGATTCACGCCTGCACGGTCGTGAATCTGGGCCGCTTTTTCAATGGACAGGGAGCACTTAAAGTCGCACAGTGCGAGTTGATGAATGCCAAAGCAAAATCAAAAACGGCACTGCGGATGATTAGAGAGTACTTTGGGAAAACCCAAACCGAATTCGCTGCTTTGGTGGGAAGGTCCCCCTCTGTGATTCAAAAGATAGAGTACGGGGGGCGTACGATTTCGCCGGATCTCGCGGAGATCATTTCTGCTGCAACGAACATCCCATCCGAACTGCTCTATGACTCTCCTTCGGCGCTCCAACAATTAGCCCAGGAACTCGCGAAACACCCGAAAGATGAACTAGAAAAAACCCTGGAGACGCTCGATTTACCAACCGCCAACGTGAGCCTAAGGCACACGCTGGAACTGCTTCTTGAGGGTGCCGCACGGCTTCCAGCGTCGCCTGGGAAACTCGTGTCAGTGGGCAGGAGAATACTCTGCGCATTTCATAAGATTGCGTACCAGTCTGACCTCATCCCGCACATCAACGGCATCAATAAGGAGCGGGGATCATCACCAACGCACCGTCCCCTACACGGGGAAACGTACGACCCGACAAATCCGAGACATCGAGAACGTGAGTGGCAGTATCACCAACCTCAAAAGTCCAACCCCGGCCAACAGGCAAAAAAGCTTTAATTAGTTCTGAAGCGCGAATTTTTGGCTGCCGTGCCAGCCCGCCAAAAAGCAGGCGCCGAACTTTCGCCCGGCGCCTGATGGATTTCACTTTGGCTCTTCAGCACCCGGAAGTTTCTCGCCCCCGGATGACCTCAACTCGCTCACCCGCCGCCACCAGTGGTTTTGGCGATGAACTCGTCAATGGAGGCCTTTGAAATCCTCTTGTGCCGCAAAGCACTCGAGGATTTGAGCAAGCCCCGGTCCAAGAGGCGATAGACACTCTTGGCGCTGATTCCAAACATTCCCGACACCTCGCCCACGGAATAAAGCAACCGTGGGGAGCCGTTCAGAGAAGAAGCCATTTGATTGGCCCTTTCTAAACCCCGGTTGGTTGAGAGCCGGAGCTCTCTTTTGGCCGGAGCACCGATTGATGTCCTCTCAGGGAACCATCCAGCGGTGGGATCGGTCACTACCTCGATCACGAGACCGAGGAGAAAGGGCGACCAAGCGTTGATCACCCGACCCATGCATCCACGCTCACGGGTTGTCTATAACGTAAGGCTCTCGCCTTCAAAACGCAAAGAGTTTTTGTCCAGTCTCAATCGGCCGCTGGAACGTCCCCTTCCGGCTTGGCCTTGGAGAACCTCACCTTCTGCGCCATCTCCACCGAATGCTGGTCCCGCAGGTGTCCATAGACTTTCATAGCCAAAGCGCCGCCGTCTTGGTGACCGAGCCAACGCGAAACGGTGGGAATATTGACGCCGGATTCGATGCACCTGGTTGCAAAAAGGTGGCGGAGATCGTGGTGGGTAATCCGCGCCATGCCCACCTCTTTGGCTGCTCGGTCCATTGCCTTTTGGCACTCGCGGACGCGCATCACCGGCATCTCAGGAGCTTCGTCTGGCCGCGCCGCTCTCAGACGTTCCAACAATGCTTTCATATCAGGGATCATCGGCACGGATCGCGGCTTCCCGTTTTTCGTGATGCGCACTCGGATTTGCCTGTTGTCGAAATCGCAGTCGGCCCAGGTGATGTTCGCGGCCTCGGTTTTTCTGAATCCGCCGTAGGCCAGGAATTGCACGTGGTCCGCACAGTCACGACTGCACCACCCGCCGCCCTTTGCGAGGTTGGTCACGAACGCCTCAAATTGCCCGGGTGATGGCAGGTGAAGCTCGCGTTGCGTGATGCGCCGCTTTGAAATGAACCTCGCCGGATTCTGCGCTCGCGCTCCTTTCTCAATGGCGATGTCGAGGATCATACGCAGAGTTCCCACCGTGTTGTTGTACACGCTCGGGCTGTATTCCGCCGCCAAGCGGTTCGCCCAAGCCAGGCAATCATCCTTGCCAACCTTCCCCACCGGCTTTTCTGCCAGTCCCGGCCACGACTTGAGCAGGGACTCAATGCACTTCCGCCGATAGACCTTGGCGCCCTCCTTGATGTCCTGCTGCCCGTCCAGACGTTGGCGGAAGATGGCGACGGCATCGGCCATGGTCATCTTGCCGGAGCGGGCAGCAGCGTCATCCCCCATCTCCTCCTGCTTCTCTTTGACAAAATCCGAGAGGCGGAGCTTGGCAACGCTCATTACGTCTGTTTTAAGGGAATGCCGAAAAAGCTTGCCCCGGACGCGAACCCGGGCGAAATAGATGCCCGATGGCTTGTAGCGGATCATATTGGCGACTGGCGTTTTCACCCAGTCGGATTGGCTCTCGGTTTTGTCTGCCGTTTGCTCTGTTTGGCTTGTTTTCACTCAAACAGTATCAGATTGCAGTATCAGATTGTCAATATCCCAATCTCAAATCTCGCATAAGTCGTTGATTCGCAATTAGATGGGCCTATAGCTCAGTGGTTAGAGCAGGCGACTCATAATCGCTTGGTCGGGGGTTCAAATCCCTCTGGGCCCACCAACAAAATCCCCTTTATCCATGCGGGTTTCAAGTATATTGGCTCATTCGAAATGTAGATCACCGAATTCTGTCTGTCCCCTTTCTGTCCGGTTCTCCTGCCCCCGGAGGGGCGCTGGGAAGAAGCCTAGCCGGGAGGGGCCTCAAGCTGAAGCTCACCGTCGAGGTTTCCCCTGAAGGCGGCCTCTCAAAGCAGAGAATCGAAGAGACCAAAGCCGCCCTCCGCGAACTTGGACTTGGTCACGACGCCGAGTCAATTTAGACCTTGTCCCAAAAACGAGAATGGCCCAGAGCCTCTCGGATCCAGCTTGACTCCGCTGTGTGAAACGATAATGTTTCACGTCGTGAGCGCCAATATTGCCACCATCCGCGAGCTGCGGACCGACTTCCGCGCGGTGAAGCGAAGAATCGAGGAACACGGCGAAGTCGTGATCACGGACCGCGGCGAGCCCGCTTACGCTATCCGGTTGCTACCGACCAGGCCTCAACAACGCACACGCCTGCCTGACTACCACGCACGGCTGCTGAGGCGGCAGCCCACCCCCCTTTCGGCGGCTGAAACCCGCCAGTTCTGGGAGGAGGAACGCGGGTGACAGCCGCCGAGGTTTACGTGGATCCGAGCGCGTTGGCTCGCCTCTACATCCACCAGGCCGGCTCGAGAGACATGGCCTCCTGGAGAGCCAGGGTCCGCGGGGCCTTGGCGGTGACGCACCACGGCCGGACAGAAGTCATCAACGCGATCTGCCGGGCGGCGTTTCTGGGACAACTGGATGAGCGCGGGCTGATTGAAGCACTGGAGGACTTCAACACGGATTTTCTTTCGGGACACCTCCGGCAAGCCGACCTTTTATGGCGCGCGGCGCTCAATCGGGCCGCTGAGCTGAGCCGGAACCATACGCCAACACTGGGCACACGCTCCCTTGACGTATTGCACGTGGCCTGCGCATTGGAACTGAAGCTGCGTCATTTTCTAACCTTCGATACCCGGCAGCGGCAATTGGCGGTCGCCGCAGGATTGAAGAACGTACCACTCTAGGCCTCAAGGCGACTCATAATCGCTTGGTCGGGGGTTCAAATCCCTCTGGGCCCACCATTCGAGATCGCCCCGTCTGGCACGTGCTAAAACGGCTCTGTGGGCACTCACAAAACGGCGTTCGGCGAGGATCTCGCTTTCTCACTTCTTTCTCACTTTTTGGGATTTATCGGGTTGTGTTGAGCCTCAGACTTCCGACGGTCCGTGGCTCCGCAAGTGATCGAACCTAATAGGAGCAGTTCAGCCGCGAAAAGGCGCAAAGGTCGCAAACGTGAAGGACTTGCGTGCAGCGGGTCTGTCTCCGCTTGGGTGAGGATCGTGGCGAGTGCAAGTGCTCCTTCTTGCGTTTTTTGCGCCTCTTGGCGGCTATTCAACTGGCGTTTCCAGGTTGAAAAACGCCAACGAGGCCCTGCGGATGCGGCTGACGTCCTGGACGGCGGTATCCGCTCAGTCTAAATTCTGACCATGAAGCTGCACCTCGAAGATAAACTTGCCCTGGTCACCAGCTCCACGGCTGGGATTGGCTTTGCCATCGCGGAGGCCCTGGCGGCCGAAGGCGGCGTGCTGCCTCACCAACTTCGTGAATACGATTTGCTCAATGTGCAGGTCCCGGACTTGGCCGGACAAGAGATCACGGAGGTCGTGCATAGACTTCAATCGCACGGAACGGGAGGCCATTCAAAGTTCAAACCGCTGGTCACACCAAGACGGAGTTTGACCTGCGCTGGCGCCGGCATAAACTCACCCCAGATCAAATCAACCTCAACAACGAAAGATCAGCTCATGAACCAAGACTCGTCCTCTCGCCGGAGCTTCCTGAAAACCACTTCTGTCGCCGCGACGGCCGTAACGATTATCCCGCGTCACGTGCTGGGGCAGGGCCAGACCCCTCCTTCGCAGAGACTCAACATTGCGGGAATCGGCCTCGGCGGCATGGGGTCGGGTGACGTGGCCTCTTGCGCTCAGGCCGGCGAGAACATCGTTGCGCTGTGCGATCCGGACAGAAACCACCTGGCCGACAACGCCAGAAAATACCCGGGCGCCAAACTCTACACCGACTTCCGCAAGATGCTGGAGACGCAAAAGGACATCAACGCAGTGGCCATCGCTACGCCCGACCACGTCCATGCGGTCGCCACGGCCATGGCGATGAGGCTCGGCAAGCACGTCCACTGCCAGAAGCCGCTGACCCACAGCGTCTATGAAGCCCGCCAGATCGGCAAGCTCGCGCGCGAGACCAAGGTGGCTACCCAGATGGGCAATTTCGGGCAGGCCGGTGAAGAGCCCCGCCTGGTGGCCGAGATGATTTGGGCCGGGGCGATTGGCAATCTCAAGGAGGTGCATGCCTGGTCCAACCGCAACCCGGACATCTCCCAGCGCGGCGTCGCCCGGCCCAAGGAGACCCCGCCCTGCCCGGGGCACCTGGACTGGGACCTCTGGCTCGGCCCCGCCCCCGCGCGGCCCTATCACCCGTGCTATCACCCCTTCGCCTGGCGCGGCTGGTGGGATTTTGGCACCGGCGTGCTCGGGGACATCGGTTGCCACGAGCTTTCCGCGATCTTCAAGGCCATGAAGATTGGCGACCCAGCCAGCGTCGAGGCCTGCTCGACCAACTGGCAGCGCCCCAAGGAGATCAGCAACGAAACCGCTCCGCTGGCTTCGATCACCCACTACAAGTTCGCCCCCAGCGACACGCACGGGCCGCTGAGCATCTTTTGGTACGACGGCGGCATGCGCCCGCCCCGCCCCGAGGGTCTCGCGCCGGACGAGAAATTCGCCGAGGGCGACGGCACGATGTACGTCGGTGACAAGGGCATCATGTTGCGTGAGCGCCTCATCCCGGAGAGCAAGGCGAAGGAGTTCGGCCGGCCGCCCCAGAAGCTGGCCCGCTCCCCTGGGCATTGGAAGGAGTTTCTCGACGCCTGCCGCGGGGGAAAGCCTGCCGGGTCGAATTTCGCCGAGCACGCGGCCCACCTGGCCGAAGTGGTCCTGCTGGGCAACATCGCCATCCGCATGAACCGGAAGCTCGAATGGGACGCGGCGAACCTGACGTTTCCGAATTGCCCCGAGGCGGATAAATTCGTGAATCCGCCGTATCGAGAGGGCTTTACGCTATGAGGCACGCCCCCGGAAGCCCCGCACAGCCTGACACCTGGAGGAACCACCAGGGGACCCCTTAAACGGTACCGTTTTCATCCGCACCAACGAGGTGCGGAATAGCGATCTCAAGGGCCCGGGCCGAGCAACGCATGCGCTCCTCGGAATGTCCTATAGGAGCGCGGCCTTGATGATTTGCGCGGCCGTCTTTTCCTGCGATGCGTCCAGCCGCGAGGGGATCGGCAGGAGAATGGAGCGGCTGAACAGAGCGTCGCTGCGTGGACAGGCGCCCCTGCCATAGTCCCGGATGCTCTTCTGGTTCTCAGGGAGGCTCCAGGGATTTCCCGCAGGGGACAACGGCACTTTGGCCACCAACTGCGGGATGTTGAAGTAGATGTGCATACCATAGTCGGCCAGGCGGACCGCGGTGCCCAAGCCCGCAGCCTGCATTCGCTCAACCGCAGCCCTGGCTTTGGCTTCGTTCTCGAGACAGCAGGATGAGAAACGGTCCCGTGTCCCCCGCCGCGTCGTTCAAGCGGCGGAAGGTGAGCCCGGGCGTCCCTTCGAGCATGGCCTTGATGCGGCGCTTGGAGGCGCGCATGTGGCTGATGATCGTCGGCAGCTTCCTGAGTTGGACGGAGCCGACCGCGCCGGTCAATTCGCTCATGCGACGGCCAGCCGCCCCAGGTGACCGTGCCGGTTTCACACGGCGCGCCTTCACCCAGGGAATTCCCAGATCGTGGGCGGCGACGCAACGTTCGTAGAGCTCCGCATCGTTGGTGACCAGCAATCCGCCTTCGCCCGCCGTGGCGTTCTTGTTCCATTGCAGACTGAACATGCCCAGCTCCCCAAAGGTGCCGAGTCGCTTGCCCTTGAAGGTCCCGCCGTTGGCCTGCGCACAGTCCTCGAACACCGGAATGCGGTGCCGGTTTGCGATCGCCATGATAGCCTTCATGTTGCACGGGAGCACCCGCCATGTGGACCGGCACAATCAGTTTTGTTCGCGCCGGTGATCTTGCGCTCAAGATCCTGTGGGTCCATGCAGAGGCTGTCATCCACTTCACACAAGACCGGAATCGCGTTGGCATTCACGACCGCCCCGGCTGTGGCCACCCAGAAGAACGCGGGCACAATGACTTCGCACCCCGGACCGATCCCCAGGGCCGTCATGGCAGTGAAAAGAGCCCCGGTGCCGCTGTTGACCCCAAGGGCGTATTTCACGCCGTAGAACCGGCGGGCGGTTTTCTCCAGGGCCTCGGCATACTTGGGTTTCTTCAGCCCGTAGTAGCGAAACAGGGAGCGTCGATGGAGCACGTCCAGCGCGGCTCGGTCTTCACGCTCGTCGAGCCAATAAGCGCCCGGGAATGGGTCTGGCCATTTGAATTTCATAGGTATGTTTTTGTTGTGTCGGTTGATTTATCGAGCCGGCAACGTGTTGCCGCAGTCGGGCTTGAAGAGGAGCTCAAGGATTGGGCTGCGCGGTGGCTCCGGATAGTTGATCAACAACCGGGCCACTGGCCCGGTCGGGCAGCGTTCCGCGCCAGAGTTTGACCTTGGCGTTTTGGACCGGGCTTGGAGCAAAGGGACCCGCGACCACTTCCGCGCCATTTCGCTGCCTCCCGAAGAAATCGAAATTGACGCCCGGCACCGGCGCGCATGGGGGCAGGGGACCTGTGACTGACCAAGCCAACTGCAGCTCCCGGCGGTCGAACGCAGCCGTGATCCCCTCAGACACGTTTCCGCTGACCGTCGAAGGTTGACCTCCAAAGACGTTCGTCTTGGCGTTTTGATACAGGAGGTTGTTGCGCACCTGGTGCGCACCGTATTCCGGCTCGAGCGGGCCGATGCGCCGGCTGGTGATTTTTCCGTGGAGATGCAACCCTGACCCCGTGCTCTGGCCGATGAAGTTGTGGGCGAACACTTGGTGGCTGCAATCATGTTCGTAAATGCCGTGGCCCTGCGTGCCCCAGATGAAATTCTGATCGATCAAGTTCGGCACGTAAGAGGCCTCGACAAAAATCCCGCCGTGTATGGTATGCGCGCTAACGATGAGGTTCTGGCAACACCGGGAATTGCGATTGTCCCAATCCATCCAGATGCCCGCGCCATGGTAAGTATCCAGGATCAGGTTGCGCCGAATCAGGCAGTGGACGTTGTTGTGGGTTTTGATCCCGGCCGTTTCGTACAGCCGTTCGATGTCGTGAAAGGCGTTGCGCAGGAGCAGGTTGTCTTCGATCAACAGGCCAAATTCACGGCCGCCGCCCGGCCCCAAGCCGCAAATCCCGCAGATGCCGCAATCAGTCACCCTATTTCGGCGCACGATGTGGAAGCCGGCCAGTGCCGGCTGCGGCCATTGGTGCAGTTGGATGCCGACATCAATGCCGACCCCGTTGACCTGGCGCACGGTGTTATCCTCGATGATCCAGTGATGTCCCCGTGTGGTCGAAATCGCGCCGACTTGTTCCCAGGGGAATGGGCCGGCCACCTGCTCGACGACGAACCCCTTGACCCGGATGTAACCAAGGCCGATCTGTTCCGGCGCAAAGACGGTTTCCTGAGTCGTTATTTCGAGCAGGGCCTGCTCCGGCCTGGCCAAGCCGAAAAAGGTCGCGAAGAGGAGCTGATTGGTGCGGTCCACCCAATAGCAGCCCTCACATCCGTCCAGGCCAGAGCGGTAGCTGATCTGCGTCAGCCTGCGGCCATCCTGAAAGAGAAGCCCTCGCGGCAGACTGCAAGGCGCTCTGCCGCGCATTGGCCTGGCAAAATCCATGATTTCAAACTGCCGGGAGGTGACGTTGTTGATGTCAAACGGGTTGTAACCTTGGAAGTATTTGGCATCCAGGGGCGCTTGCCAAATCCGCGTCGGTGAAGCCGAATCGGCCGGGGTCCACGGTTCGCGAAACACGCGCGACCCTTTCAGCACCACCCGCGCGCCAGGCGCGGCTTCGTAACTGATCATCTGCTCCGGGCCCGTCCCACCCCGAGCCGGGCAAATCCGTTCCCGATAAATGCCCGCCCCCACGATGACGCGTTCGCCCGGACCGAGCACGCGGGCGGCCTGGTTAATGGTGGCGAAAGGCCGCTCCTTGGTGCCGGGATTGGCATCCGCGGCCTTTGGATTTGACCCGTCCACATAGTAAGTCCGAGTGAACCTGAGCGGCGCCTCCCAGGTTTTGAATTCTGTGCCGTCGGGAAGCAGTACCGGCGGGTCCAAGCTCTTGAGGGTCTGTCCGCCACAGTTCCGCCGCCGCCAGGAGCAGGGCGGCCGCCAGCAACGGCATGGGCGGGAGGTGGGGTTGAAAGAATGATGAGTTCATGGGGTAGCACCTGCTGCTGTTTTTTTGCGGCAAAATCACCTCCCAATCTCAACCACAACCGGCGTTTTCCTTAAGGGGTCTTCTATGGTGGACAAGCATACACTTCCGGCCGAGAGGTCGTATGTCCACTCCGCTTGGTTGCCGTTCACGCTAACGGATACTGGTTTTGGGGTGTGAATCCGGATGTCATAGCCGCGTCGGGATGGCATGCCCTTATAGCTGCCGGCGCGTGGTTCCAGGCTGAGCTTCAACCGGCCCTTAGTCGCCTCGCATTGCATCGATGTTTCCGCCACGGCCCCCTTCAAGTAATCCAGGGAATTGCCGTCGTCCTCATACAACGTGAAGGCGCTTTTCCCCTCGGGATAAACCTCCAGCTTGATGGTCTCCACCGGCTTTTCTCCCACGTAATCCATCTCCGGCCAGTAGGGAATGATCGCCCCGGCCTTGATGAACAAGCCGCCGGCGCGGTTGGTCGGATACACACACGTCATCTCCATCGGCCCCGTGAATTCCTTCCCGCTCCAGTAGTCAATCCAGCGTCCGGCCGGCAGTTGGACCTGATCCGTAAAGGCCACTACCAGCAGGCTTTCGCCCAGCATGTACTGGCTCAGGTTGTCGGCCAGTTTCACCTCTTCGGGAAACGCCAGCGGCATCGGCCTTAGGATAGGCAGGGAGGTCCGGTGCCCCACATGGGCGGCGGAGTAGAGGTAAGGCATCAGTGAATACCGCAGCCGGGCGTAATCGCGACAAATCTGTTCGGAGTGTTTCCCCAGAAACCATGGCTGGATGCGTATAACCCCAGTTGTCATACTGGCTCCACGGCTGCAAGAAACCGAAGTGCATCCCGCGCGGGGAGGTGTCCATGTCGCAGGAGGTGTTCATGTGGCCGCTCATGGCGTAATTGAGCATCCAGACCAGTGCCTTTTGGCCGCCGCCATTGTCACCCATGGTCGTGGCTCCCCAGTGTTGCACCCCGGCATACGCGGCGCAGTAGTGGTTCATGGCCCGTTGTTTCGTGAAATCCTCGAACCCCTGGCACATCTGCTTGTGATACAGACATCTGCGTTAGGTTGTGATTCTCAAGATCGGTCCGGCCATTGTAATAATGGCGTCCCACATGCTCCTGGATGAGGTTCTCCGGGTCCATTTTGAAGCAACGCGCCCCGTTTCGCACAAATTTCTGCAAGTGATTGAACCAGGCGTCGGGAGTGGCCGGGAAGTCCTTTCCCCGCCCCTCGCGGATGGCCACCTGGCGCTCCTCCTCCATGGTCAGGTCATCGTTGCACACCAGCCACAGCGAAAGCTTAAACCCGGTTCGCTCCAGCCCGCCGATGAACGTTCCCGACTTGGAGTCCGGCCCCATCCATGCCGGCACATAAAACTTGTCCGGATTCCACTCCTTCTTATGGGATGAATCATAGTTCTTCTTCATCCACTGCGGTTCCACGCCGATGATGTCGCAGGGAATGCCCCGATCGCGAAACAACCGGCTGTCGTTGAGGATTTCGTGTTCGTTCTGGGTGATCTGGCTCACGTAGGTGAGCGCGTAACCGAACTCGGGCATCAGTCGCGGCTTGCCGGTGATGTCGGTGTAACGGGCGATCAATCTGGCATCGGGCTTGCCCACCAGCAGATAAAAATCGAGCTGCCCGCCCGGTCCCCAGAAATACGCCTTGTCGGTTTCATAGCGTCCAATGTCGTAGTAGTGAACCCAGGTCGTGTTCACAAACACACCCCAGCCGCCCGTGCCGATCAACAAGGGCACCGGCCCTTCGGTCTGTTCCCATGGCCCCTGGCCCTCGTAGCCGAAATTGCCGCGATACTGCGTCCAGAGCCGATAGCCGTGGCCCCGGAGTTGGATGCGCCTGGATGAAGCCGTTCCCAACCCGTAAAACCGCTCGCCCTCGCCAATGGCGAACGTTGCCCCGAACGAATTGGTCGGCAGGTCAAAGGCATGCAAGCTCCCGGCATACGCCGTCTTATCCGGCGAATTGCCGCCGACCATTTGAACCTGTCCCTCCTTGCGTTTCTCGCCCTTGAAATACTCGGCCATGGACGCCTGACGTTTTTTGAAGGCTTGCAACTCCGGCGTCGTCCAGCGGGTCTTCTGGGGCAGAATCTCCTCGCAGACTGCCTGGCCCTGGGGATTGAGCAATTGCATCCGGCCATCCTGCCGCCGCACGCTCAACGTGCCCGCGCCGGTGCTGATCCGCGCGATGCCGTCCTCCTCGCGCACGGTTGCCTCCAGGGCAGGCCAGTTGGTCCGCACGATTCCATAACGCTCCATCAACGACGGCTCGAAGCGGCCATCCGCGCTCAGGCGGACGCGAAAAATGCCACTGCTTACCGCCTCCACCCGGAGCACATCCCTGTTGCCCAGCGTCAAATCCACCGGCTTGGCGACGGCCGCGCCGATGGCGGCGAAGGCCGCCAGTGCAACCACAAAGCATGGTTTCATAGTGCCCGGATCGAGGCCATCCAGCGGGACAAGATCATGCAGGGGTTCTGAAAGAACGCCACCTCTAAGGTCAAGACCAAACCCGCACGAACGCACGTTGATCGCCTTTCGGTTGCTTGTCGCGCCCCTGGTGATTATGATCGCCCCAACCTTCATGTTTTCTGAACCGCTCAGCATGTTTGGAACCACGGACCGGCCGGCTGTCGATACCGGCCGCAAGGAAAGCACGGCGCGCAAGCTCGAGCGCATGAACCGCGCCTTGCGCCACCAGGAGCCGGACCGCGTGCCGATGAGCGATTTCTTTTGGGGGAGCTTCATCCAACGCTGGCGGCAGGACCTCGGCCTGCCCGCCGATGCCGATCCCTATTACTACTACGACCTCGACTGGATGGTCACGCTGCCGAACATGGATCCGTGGATTCGTCCGTTTGAGACGCTCATCCAAACGCCGGAGGTGGTGGTCGTGAAGACCGGCTTCGGCGCGATCCTGCACAAGCATTTCGCGTTTCCCATGCCGGAGATGCGGAGCTGGGAGACCGACACGTTCGAGAAGCTGGAGCGGGCGCAGTTCGATGACCCCCGTGACCGCCGGCGCTTCCTGGCCGCCGGTGACAACCAGCTCGCGGGCGTAGGCGATGGCTTCCAACGGAACTCGCCCTCCTGGATTGAGACCGTCAGGTCGCTCCGGCCGGACTTCCCCGTGTACGGCAGCATGATTGAGGCGAGCGAATGTCTCACGCGCCTCATTGGCCAGCAAAACGCCCTGTTGTGGATGGCTCAATATCCTGAGCGGATGGGCGCGATCATTAACCGCATCGGCGCCTTCTACCTCGAAATGGCCAAAGCCGAGCTCGAGGCGGGTGCGGGCCTGCTGGACGGCTTCGTCATCTGGGGCGATGTCGCCTACAGGAAATGCACCTTCATGTCACCGCGCGCCTGGCGGGAGTTCTTCAAACCGTGGGTCGCGCAGATGGCCGCGCATGCCCACGCGCGCGGCCTGCCGGTCATCTACCACGGTTGCGGAAATGTGAAGGCCATTTTCCCCGATTACATCGAAATGGGCATCGACGCCTATAACCCCCTGGAAGTGAAGGCCGGAATGGACGTTCTGGCGCTGCGCAGGCAGTACGGCCATCGCATCGGCTTTTGCGGCAACAGCGACATCCAGGTCTGGGAAAGCGGTGACCGTGCCGCCATCCGCCGCGAGGTGCTGCGCAAGCTCAATGCGGCCAAAGGCGGCGGATTCATCTTCCAAAGCGACCACTCCGTCAGCAGCGCCGTGTCCGGCCACACCTACGATTACATCGTGAAGTTAGTGCGCCAACACGGGACCTACCCCATCAAACTCGGCGAATTCGAGGAACAACTGTGAGGGCAATTCTCCAATGCCTCTTTTCTTTTCTGCTCGCGTGGGCGGCGCGCGGATGTGATTATCCTCCATGTCCGGCCCAGCTTGCAGAAATCCCCCAGCCGCTCATCCAAACCTCCCGGCTCGGCCACGCACTTTACCTCGGCCGAGGCCAGGAACTCCAGGAGTTTTTTCCACGCCGCCGAAGGGCTCACCGCCTGGTCACCCATGACAGCCCTGTTGGTCAGATGCCGCAGAAACGCAAGTTGCGTCAATCGGCAGAAGTTGGCCAATCTCGACAATTCATTTGGCCTCTTGCGTGGCCGCGCCGCAAGCCCGGCGCAGGTACTCCTCGAACTGCCACTCGCCGCTGCTGCCGGTTTGGCGGACGACCACCAGGTCCAGGCTCGGGACAAAGGCGATGAGTTGTCCGCCGGAGCCCGGCTTGTCCCGGGCGTCGGCGGGAATGCCCTGGCCGAAACGGCCCAGTTGGCCGGTCATCTGTGCGGGCAATTCCCAACCGTGGGAGAAAATTTGCGGGTTGAACTTCCAGCGCATCTCGGGCGTCTTGACGTCATGGGTGGCTGCGGCGGTTTCTTGGACGAACCACTTGGGGATGATCTGCCGGTCGTGCCAGCGTCCGCCCCGGAGCATGCAGTAGGCGATGCGCGCCAGGTCGCGCGCCGGCATACCCAGCCCGTGCGAGGGATGGCGCCCATATTTCTCCCCGCCCTCGTAGTATTGGAAGGACCAGTGCTCGAGGCCCAGCGGCTTGAACAGCGCTTCGATGGCAAACTGGTCATAAGGCTTGCCCGTGACCGTCTCGCAGACCAGCGAGGCATGAGCCAAGGCGTGAGTGGAGTAGCCGCAGGCGGTCCCGGGGTCGAAGGCCAGTTTCTCAGTCCTCGGGTCGCCGCTGTGGCCCAGGATGTATTCCCAGGTGCCGTCGTTGGGCGCCCCGATTGCCTCGGGACAGAGGCCCGAGGTGTGGTTGAGCAACTGTTTGACCGTGATGCGGGCCTTGCGCGGGTCGCTGAGCGGCCACGCCCAGGGAATGAACTCGAAGGCCAGGTCATCGAACCGCATCTTCCGGGGCGTCAACCCGCGCTGACTTTGCTCGGAGGCGATAGCCAGCACGGTCGCGCAGATCGCCTTGGATACCGAAGCGACGCGGCCCGAATCGGTCCTGGCGCTGTTGCCGCGCTCGACCTCCAGCACAATGTAGCCGCGGCGGATAACCACTGCGGCGAACTTGCGCTCGTCCGAGGCCAGGAGCCACTGCTTGAGCTCCTCGAGCTTGCCGGGATTCATGCCGGCCAGGCGGCGCAGCTCGTCGTCCTTCTCCAGTCTGCGCCAGCCGCCCTGGGATTCGGGCGCGGGAAAGTAGGGGGCGGACCTCCCTGATTCCCAGGCTTCTCCCGTGGGCGGCGCAACGGGTGGCGCCTTTGGCAGCCGCGACGGAATGGTTTGGCCGGCACCAGACCAACAGACACCGATAAACAACCACAAGGGCGCTTTCATTAAGGCGCATCTTTATCAGCCGGCCCCGCCCTGCGCAAGGCAATCGGAAACCGATCAGTCCCTTGATTAGCGCTCGTGTAAAAATCATTTCCGAGGTGCTTGTCAGCGGGCGCAGACCAAGCGCGGGCCTGCCGCGCACTCCAGACGCTTCGCGACATGGCCACCGGCCTCCGAACTGGCGATGGCCTTGGAGTGCGCGGGCAGAACAGTTACGAAAACCGATGCTACGCTCCAACTCGCGGTAGCCAGCGGGCGAGCAGGTTGCGGCAATTCAGGATCTTCTCCGCCAGGTCGACTGGGACGTAGAAGTAATGATTGGAGGCCTCGAAACCGATGCGGGAATCCTCAGACTGGATGCGGTACAGGCGGCGGGCCAGGGAGATCTCGTCCTTGAGCACGCGCTCGAGGGCCGCGATTTGAGGGCCCCTTTCCGCCGGCACTTTCGCCGCCGCCAGGGCGCGTCGGGCCAGGACGAACCGCGCCTGGTTGGCAACGCTGCGGAAATGAATCGCCGCCGCCTCCGCCACCCGGCATTCTTCGCCAAGCGCGCGGCGTTGCCCCGGCGTGGAGAGCTTCTCGACCTTCGCGGCGTCCGTTCGCAGGCGCTCGAGGGCTGCTCCAAACCCTTCGGCGACCTTTTCCATCTGTCCTGCAAAGACCTCTGGCGGATAAATGGCCCGCCAGCCGTCGAGGTCGTCGTAAGGGAAACCCACCATCGAGGCATGATAGCCGGTGGAAGCGCTCCAGAGCAGGTTGGCCGGACCAAGCTGCTGAGGCCCCGAATACAAGACGCCGGCGCTGAACGGGAACTCGGAGAAAGCGGTGCTGAACCCGCGCCATGCCGCCACCACAGAAGGGGCCAACGAAGACCCAAACCGCCGTTCCGCTACGCGCCGCATCCCCTCTTCGGCCGAACCGCAGGCAAGGGTTTCGGATACCGCTTCCAGGTTGGGCGAGGGGAACCCGCCGAGCGTCCAGCCAAGCATCAGGCTGCTCAGGCCCGCCCGGCGGAGATTTTCGGCGTGGCGGGCGGCGTTTTCCACGGCCGGAATGTAAGGCACCGCCGAGAGTTCCCACGTGTTGCCGGCTTGAATCTTGGCCACCGTTTCCAGGCCGCGCCCCTGGGCCAGCCGCCAGTGCCGCTGCGCGCGCGGACCCGGCCCGATCGCGGAGAGGCAATACTCGCCCACCTCGGATTTGACCCCGCCGCGCTCGATCTGCAATCCCCATTCGCTCACGCTCATGAAGGCCGCCCCTGCGGGCAGCCGGCGGATGGCCTCCCCGGCCCAGGCATCGTTCCAGCCCCAGTCCCAAACCAGCAGCCGCGCCTGTGTGCCGGCTTGCCTGATGCCCTCGTAGAAGAGGCGGTTGACCTCGGCGATGACCTCCGGCGCCGGGCGCGCCGAGCAACGCGGGCACTGCGCCCCCTGGCCGTGCGACCAGCAATTGCTCAGGTTCTCGGAGGCGCTGATGCTGAAGAAGCCGCCCAGGTCCGGCACCGCCCGGCAGATAGTGGCCACGGATTCAACCAGGAACTCGCGCACCTCCGGCGCGCTGGTGCACAGCGCTGCGTGGTCGCCTTCCACCACGCCTTTGAGCTTCGGGCGGTCCGCGAAGAACCGCAGCGGCATGGCGCGCGGCTCGTTCAGATATAGAAAAACGCGGATGCCGTGCTTGCCCGCGCGAGCCAAGAGCTTTCGCAGGTTCTTGAGCCGCGTCCGGTATTGCGCGCTGCGCTCCGGTTCCCAGGGAAAGGGGGCCAGCTTGTAAAGCACTGCCTGGAGCCAGACGCCGTTCACCCCCGCCTGCGCCAAGCGCGCCAGATACCCGTCCGGGTAAGGGTCCAGTTCTCCTCCCAGCAAGGGGTCGCCGTACGGCGCGAAGTAGGAGTAGCAAAACCTCAAATTGCCAGGGGTGGGGAACTGGTCTTGGGCGGCAGGCGGCTTTGAAAGAGCAGCCACAAAGCCGAAGAGCGGGTCGCTGGGTTGGGTCGGTTCTCCGGCCAATTCTTCGCGCAGGATGCGCGCTATCTCGCGCTCCCCTTGCCGGGCACTCTCCCCCGGCGCCTGGTACACCAACCGTTCGCAGCGGGGCTTGAGGCTGCCCAACTTGATGAAAAAGAAATCGTCCTCGCGCAGTGTGTAGGCCATTTGCTCCGCCGTCCAACCCAGCAGCTCCAACAGTTGCTCGTAGGGCAGCAGGTGCCAGTTCCGTTTGATAATCGTGAGGTAGGAGCGGGCCTGCTGGCCCCGGGGAATGCGCGGCTGCTCCCCCAGGCCCATCGCGCGTCCCAGGCCCGCGATGTCCACAGGCTCCGCCCCAACGACCCGCGCCATGCGCTCGACCGCAACCAGCGGCCAGTTGCGCCAGACAAAGGCATGCAGCCGGTCTGGGAAGTGCGCAAAGCAAACCGGTTCCGGCGCCGAGCCGGCCGGCAACTCGGAAACCGCCCGGTCCGATTGTCCGCCTGCTCGTCCCGCTTGGGCGCACGCCGGCCCTGCCAAGACCAGCCCGCCCGCCATCGCCGAAGTCGCCCTCACAAACTCGCGGCGGGACAGTAGAGTATGCATGGCCTGCGAAGATAAGCCGTTCCTTCAGGAATTCCATGAAAAAACCTGCACGCTGCCCTGCCACAGGAACCCGCGACGAAAGTGGCGAGCGTGTCGACAAATCTTACACCTCAAGGTCCGATCATCTGGAGCTGCACGAATAAGTCATAAGTCCCTCAGTTCAAGGGCCTTCCTTACTCTCCCGAGGTCGCAAAACCGAGCCGTCCCGGAGAGGGTGTCGGTTTCGCTTACACTTTCATTCAAAAACCGGGCTGACCACGCGCCCGGTTACAATCACCTATCCTACTACAAATAAGCAGGTTGCACGCCCAATGTTCTCCATCGATATCGGTGGTATAAGATAAGCTTCAATCCTCATCTGAAAATGTTGTGCCTGTAAATTGACACTGAAACCAAAAGCGTAAGGTTATGCAAAAACCAAACATTCTGCTGGGTTACGTAGTAGCCGCCACCCTTGCTGTGGCTGCACCTTGGGCTTGGGCGCAAGTCGCCCCGCCACAACCGTCAGTTAGCATATCTGATCTCACGGACGGACTTCCGACGGTGGACGTTGTAGGGTTGGAGGCATGCGTTATAACGTCTGCTCCTGAGGAGGCCTGGATCTCCGGCATTGTGCCGGTACAGGGTAACGGCCTCGCACCCGGAAACTCTGGTGTGTTCCTGCTCGAGCCTGCGGCTGACCCATTAGGGCCTCGGGTCAGCGATTTCCTGACTTTGACCGTCGGGAACATCATGCGGGACCCGGTTGGCGGCGCGCCGTGCCAAACGGTGCAAATCTTTTTCCAATCTGACGGGGCGCTGAACTTCGATCAAAACGTTGCCAGCCTCAGCATTCCGACCCCCCTTCCCTCAATACTGGAAGATGGAACTCTCCAGGACCTGTCGGGCGTCGGCTTGCTGAATTCGGGCTATCTGACCATCAAAGCGCAATCCGATTACGACTCCGTCGAAGTCCCGGATGGCGGCTCGACCGGTGTCCTGCTCGGTTTGGCGGCGCTGGTTCTTGGCAACCTGTCGCGTGGTCGAAAGCTCTGAAAAGCTGGGAGTGCAACCCCGCTAACGCGGTGGCGCCTTAACGACGGCTTCAATGCCTGCGATCCAGATGTGATCGAGTCTCGCGTGCGGGTTTATCACTACAGTTAGTCCCCACGCGGAAGGAGTGCGTAGCGGCGGCTCAGCAGAGCGCCGCCGCTCTGTGTTTAGCGGCCGCGTGACCCTGTGCAGGGCATGCCGTTCAGCCTGCCCGTTCCCGGGGCTATCTCCTGCCTCGTTGGGATCCTGGCGGCTCCTCCTATTTCAGCGACGCCCAGTGGAGGAATGGTGGCTTAAGAATCAGGGTCGAGGTGCTTGGTTGCGGCTGCGCCGCGCCGCACGGGAGTATTCCTGCTTGCTCACGGCCCGCCAATAATCTCTTGTCCGCGTTCTTCAAGTCTCTGCATTTCAATAGCTCGCCCCTTCGCGGCGCCCGCATAGCTGGAGCCTGTCCCAAAAGAACCGTTTTCGGAAACCGCTGCTGCTGTAATGGAAGGGCAGGAAGAGGCCGTGCCATGGAAAAAAAAGCTGGACGATTTCGCCGCTTCCGCCGATAATCCATCCCGCCAGCAATGAAGACCTTATGAGCGAGTTCAAGTTTTCCTGCCCTCATTGTCAGCAGCATTTGCAGTGCGCGGAGCAGCTTGCAGGGCGCGAAATCCAGTGTCCTGCCTGCCATGCCCTCATCCGTATTCCGCCGGTCCCGGGGCAGACCGCTCAGTATAACCCGGAGTCCGGCAAAACCTGGGCTACGTTCGTTCCTTCCGGCAACGTGCAACCTCCGAAGGATGTCCGTCTCGCACCCAAACCGGAGCCGCCGAACCTGCCGGCCAAATCATAATCGGAGGGCCTTTCACGCCTGAGCCAGACCTTAACAGCGCAACTGAGAATGCGGCCGAGTGGGGCGGCGCAGTTCGCACGCGCCCATGGACTTTATGAAACCATCGTTCCTTGTTTTGCGGCTTTGCACCGCTCTGTCCGCATTATTTGCCCTATGTTCCGGCGCGTCGGCTCAAAACATTAACTGGAGCCAAGCTGGCGCCCCAACGCTCAACTGGTCCGACCCGCTGAATTGGACGGGCGGCGTCGTGCCGGGCGCCACCAACACGGTAACTTTTGTTCAGGCCGGCACGTCCGCCTCCGCCGGGGCAGGCGCGGACAACATCGTGGACGCCAACCTCCAGGTGCGCAGCTTGCTCTACCGGCAGACCAACAACCGATGGCACAACACCGTCATTAACCCAGGCGTGACGCTGACGCTTCTCGACACGAATACGACCATAATGCTGGACTCTGGAAGCCTGAGCGACCCGAGCGGCGGCCTCACCCACTGTTACAACACCATCAGTGGCCTCGGTGGGACCCTGGTCGTCAACAACACCAACGTTGCCTCAATTATAAACGTCGAACAAGGCAGCGCCACTTACGCGGGGGCCATCGATCAATGGGCCATTCTGGATATGTCAGGCCTGGATACCTTCAATGCCACCGTCGGCCGTTTGTTCGTAGGGGTTGAGGGAGTCGGCGCGACCGCCGGGCAGGTCAACCTTTTCAACAACTCCCGTGCTACGGGGGTTCTGTGGCTGGCCAAAACGAACCTCATAAACCTGACCCAGGTCGGAAACATTCAGGGCACCGGCAATGCGGCTGCCGCCGGGCCCGCCCTTGTCTTGTGCGACGTTTACCAGAATTTTGACGACTTCAGCAGCTATATTTATTTGGGACAATCCAATGCCATCTCCGCGGACACGATAACCATCGGCAGGCACGAAGCCTATCACACTGCGGTTTTAGAGTTCAATCCCAATTTCACCGCGCCCACGCTTTACCTTCGCGGCGCCAGCTCCAATCGCGTGTCAGAGTTTGTAGTCGCCGATGACACCATGAATGGCGGCACTGGGAATGCAGGCGTTGCTCCCGGCGCAGGCATTGCCAACCCAACGCCCGCCCAAAACCCTGGAGCTGCCAATGCCGGGTGCGCCGGCCTGGTGGATCTAAGCCAAGGCACCTCAGAATATCATGATAGACACCCTCTTGGTGGGCAAGGGCCACAATGCTGCTGGCGGCGGCTACACGGCAGCGGTCTTCAACATGGGGGCTGGCACTTTGGATGTAAACACGCTGCAACTCGGTGTCATGTCCGCCGCCGCCGGGACCACGCCGGTCCTCGGAACGCTCAACGTCAATTCCGGCAACGTGGTAGTCAATTCCAACAACCTGGCCCTGGGGGTCAAGCTCGGCGCTTCAAAAAACGCCGTGGCGACGGGGTATTTGACCCTCACCGACGGCGCCACCCTCAACGTGGCCAATGGCCATTATGGCGTTGTTAACAGCGGCCAATCTGCCAGCGCCCTCGCGCTCGCCAACGCCACCGTTACCGCCGCCAACATCGGCTCGGCGGCGGCGCCCATCGGCAGTCTGACTATTGGCGATTCCACCCTCAACGTGGCGGTGGCCAGCCTGGGAGGGGCCGTCGTCGCGAACAATTTGACGACGGATAGCGTCACCAATGCCATTATCCTCAATGTCACTTCCATATCGCAGCTCGCCGGTGTGTCGCCCGTCATTACACTGATTTCATCGGCCAACCCCATCGGCGGCAATGGTGCCGCGGACTTTAAGCTGGGCACTTTGCCCGCGGGTTACGTCGGAACCCTTCAGACCACCGCCTCGTCTGTCCAACTGGCCCTCACCCAAAGTCCCTACCTGCCCATCAACTGGACCGGCGCGGACGTGGCCAATACTACCAACTGGTCTGATGGCCTCAATTGGTCAACGCGCGCGCAACCAGGCCCCGGCAACCCCGCCTTTTTCAACAACACCGGCTCCGTGACCTCGCCTTCCAAAATCAACAACATCGTGGACGGCAATGTCACGGTCTTCGAGCTGACCTACGCCAACACGAGCGGGACTTATCAAAACACCTCGATTGCCAACAATGACACCTTGACCGTCACCCTGGGCGGACTGACTGTCGGCAGTCCGGTGCTGGATCTCGGCAACACGACCTGCAATGTCACCGTCAGCGGTGGCGCCGGCACGCTCAACCTCACCAATGGCAGCGTTTACGTCGGCCTGGGCCATAGCGACGCGTCCTCCACCGCCAAAGCCACTCTGGATATGTCCGGATTGGCCACCTTCAATGCCACCGTGCCGAACTTTCTCGTGGGGGTGGGTTCGGTGGGTCCGACCACCGTCCTGCAGCCGGTCGGCACCGTCTATCTGGCCCAAACCAACACCATTACCGCGTCCTCCGGGACCGGCGCCGGCGACTCTTCGCTCGTCGCTCTCGACGTTGGTGACGCCGGCGACGGCGAAACTGCGGCGGGTTACGGCAACAATATGCCTTCGTCCCTCTACCTGGGCCAGACCAACGCCATCTTCGCCGACTACATTTCTGTCGGCCGCCAATGGGCCAGCGGCGGCATATTCTTCAATCCGGCTTTTACCAATGCCAATCCCACGGTTTTCATTGGCGGCGCCAGTGCCGGCGCGGTGGCCAGTTGGAATATTGGAGACGGAGTCGCAAACGCTTTGACCTCTGGCGGAGGTTCCGGCACCAATGATTTTACCGGCGGGACCGTTAATGCGTTGGTGGACACCCTGCACGTCGGCAAAGCCTCCCGCAATAGCTCAAACAGCGGGGCCGCGGTCACCGGCACGCTCACTTTTAACGCGGGGACCATCACTGCCAATACCGTCAACGTGAGTTTTAACCCGGCTTACTCCGACGGCAATGTTTACAACTACGCTGTGGGCACGCTTAATGTGAACGCCACGGGCACCTTGATCGTCAATGACACTCTTAATCTGGCCTTTGCCGGCGGCCCCGTCGCCGGCGCTCCCCTCGCCACGCTCAACATCAACGGCGGCTCAGTCCTGGCCAACAATATCCTGCCCTGCACCCAGCCCGCCACCGCGCCCGGCGCCAGCGGCGGCGGCACCAGTACCATCAACATCACCGGCGGCTCGTTGGCAGCCACCAATGGCCTGGGCACGGCGGCGGTTCCGTTGACCAGTTTGAACCTTGCCAACGCGACAATTACTGTGAACCCCCCGCCCTTCGCCCCATCGTACATCTATGCCGGCAATGTCAGCGCCACTGGTACCAATACCATCAACCTGTTGTCGCTGCCGCCCATCGAGTCATATCCCGCGACCGTGACCATCCTCCAGTCCGCCAGTCCCATCGTGGGCGGCGCCGGCAACTTCCGGGTCGGCGCCCCCGCCGGTTTTGTCGCCCAACACGTAACCCAAAGCGCCGATTCGATGTCCATCCTGGTGACTTTCAGCAGCGGCCCGATTATTCCCCGGGGAAACGTCTTTTGGAACGGCCCCGATCTCGCCAATGCGAACAACATCAACTGGTCCGACGGCGCCAATTGGCTGGTGCCGCCCCTCCCGGCGACGTATGACACGGCGTTTTTTGATGACACCGGCGAGTCCGCCTCCGTCACGGCAGGCCCGGACAACATCGTGGACGCCAATATCATGGTGGGGGGGTTGTGGTACGCGGCGACCAACGGCAGCGCCTACGGCAACCACGACTACGCCCACAACACCGTGATTAACCCCGGGCTGACGCTGAGCGTGTTCAATACGAACGTTAGCATCATGCTCAGCTCTGGAACCGACACCGATACGGGCGGCTACGGAACCTGTTACAATACCATCAGCGGTCCCGGCGGGACCCTGGTCGTCAACAACACCAATGTTGGGTCGGCGATATACGTCTCAGAAGGCAGCAGCACTTACCAAGGCGGGCAGAGCGGTCTGTATGCCACTCTGGATATGTCAGGCCTGGATACGTTCAATGCCACCGTCGGCCGCTTCCTGATTGGCATCCAGGGAAACGGCCCGACCCCCGGGCAGCCAACCTATGTCAACGCCGGCCGACAGGATGGGATGGTGTACCTGGCCAAAACCAACGTCATATACCTGACCCAGGTGGGAAACATCCAGGGCACTGGGTATGCGGCTACCGCCGGGCCCGCGCTGGTCCTGAACGACGTTGCCGGGTTTGGCGACTACGGGGACTATTTGTACCTGGGACAAACCAACGCCGTCTATGCTGACACGATAACCATCGGCAGGGAACAATGTAGTCGCACCGCGGTCCTCGAGTTCAATCCCGATTTCATCCCGCCGTCACAGCTTTACCTTCGCGGCGCCAGTTCGAATCGCGTGTTGGAGTTCATTGTCGCCGATAACACACAAAATGGCGGCGCTTGTAATGCGCCTCCAGGTTCAGGCATTGTTGTGCCTCCCGGAGGCTTTCAGGTTGCGAGCGCCGGCCTGGTGGATCTCAGCCAAGGCACCTCGGATATTATGATGGACACCCTCATAGTGGGCAAGGGCTTTAATGGTGCTGGCGGCGGCTATTCCGCAGGAATCTTCAACCTGGGGCCTGGCACTTTGGATGTAAACACACTGCAACTCGGGGTCATGTCCTCCGCCGCCGGCAACACGCCTGTCACTGGAACGCTCACCGTCAATACCGGGGGCGCCGTGGTGGTCAATAATCAGCTTGCTTTGGGGCAGGCGTTTGGCGGGGGCACGTCCCCCTTCGCGTACGCCACCTTGAATGTCGGCGGCACGGTCGCGGCCGGCACCATCGTCAGCGGCGGGGCCAGTTCCATTGTGGTGACCAACGGCACCCTGAGTCTGACCTCCGTCGCTGGTTCGATCGGCACGGCGGGGGCGCCGATCGGCAGCATGACTCTTGGCGACTCGACGCTGAACCTGGCGGTTGGCGGTCCGGGCGCGCCGGTCCTCACCAGCAACTTGACGATTACCGGGACCAGCGACACCATCAATGTGACCGAAATGCCCCTGATCGCCAGGGTTCCCACCACGGTGACCCTGATACAATCGCTCACGCCCGTCAGTGGCGCCTACGACTTCGTTCTGGGCACTCTTCCCACAGGTTACAAAGCGACCCTCCAGAAGAGCGCTGACAACACGGCAGTCCAACTCGCGGTCACTGCCGCTCCTCCTTTCCCCACCACCGGCACCAGAATTACCGCGCTCAGCTTTCAATCGGCAACGGGTAGTTTGATCATCAGCGGCACCAACGGCCTGGCCAACAGTGTCTATTATGTGTTAACCTCCACCAACGCGGCGCTTCCTTTCACCAACTGGACGGTGATTGGCGTCAATACGTTCGATGACCACGGCAATTTCCGCCTCAGCCTCCCGTACTCGGCCGCCGACCACGAACGTTTCTATTCGATTGAATCCCAATAGATGCCCGGGTCCTGCCCGCCATCCAATCAGGTCCAGGGGAAGCTAAATCTTTAGAGCATTGAAAGATAACCTATGACGAAGCTCAAGCTCTCCTGCATCGTCGGCGGCCTTGGGGTGGCGCTGCTGGGCGCCAGGCCCCTCAGCCAGGCCCAAGCGGTTCAGGACTTCTATCGCATCACCGATGCTGTCTCACGCAACCACATGGAGTATCACCCGTTGGCGGTGCCTAAAGGCAAAGAGACGGTGTTAGCTGACCTCAAAGGCCCCGGCAAGGTGACCTACTTTTATATCACCGATGCCACCCAGGTCCATTGGTATCCGGGCTTGGTCCTGAAGGTGTTTTGGGACGACGAAACAGAACCCAGTGTGCAGACGCCACTGGCTGATCTCTTTGGCGCCATCGGCGGCAAGACCATTGATTATCAATCCGCCCCGATGCAGATCAACCACGCCTGTTACATGTGTTATCTGCCGATGCCATTTTCGCGGCGGGCGCGGTTCATTTTGGCGAATGACGGCGACCGGGACTACGCGCAAAGTGTTGCCTACGGCATCGACTACGAGGAGGGACCCGCCTTCGCGCAGGAGAAAAGCCGCCTCCACTGCGTGTGGCATCGGAGCAATCCTGTCAGCAACGGTTTGCACACGCTCCTGGAGACCCGAGGCCGGGGCCATTACGTCGGCAATTTCCTGCAAGTCCACACGCAATTCAGCGGCTGGTGGGGCGAAGGAGACACGATTTTCCTCCTGGACGCCAAGCCGATGACGCACACGCCAGGCACCGAAGACGAATACGGCTCCTGCTGGGGTTTCGATCATACCTATTCGTACCTTTACAGCGGCTGCCTGCAGATGGAAAAGGGCGATCACCGCATGTACCGCTGGTACCTGCCCAACCCGGTCCGTTTCCAACAGTCGCTCAAAGTCCAAATCCAGAACCAGCACACCGACGGCACGCCTGCCACGGCCGACGCCGATGACTACACCAGCGTGGCCTTCTGGTACCAACAGGAGCCGCATCCGACCTTCACGCTGCAACCCTTCGCCGAGCGCACGGCCCCCACCCGCGCGGGCGAGCCTAAATAGAGCCTGTCCCAAAAGACCGGGTTTTTGCGGCAGCATGATAATTGCTGATCCACGAACACTTCGCTATCAGTAGATTTGGGCGTTAATCCTCAACCGGCCCCATTTTCAGGCGAAATTGGTCGTTCCAGTACACACCGCGTCCCCGGTTTCTGGTTTGGAAAATCCGCCGCGCGGTTTTCAGGCCGCCCGGCGCCTGGCCTCTACCGCCGCCGCTCGTGGCAGCCGCGCCAGCACCCACAGGTTATGCACTAACACCGTCCAGGACACGGTCAGTTCGCGGTGGGCGAAGCCCTTGCACCGCATCCGTCCACCCAGGAAGACGTTCTTGAAAATGCCGATGCGGCCTTCGGTTTGCGCCCGCCGCCGTTGCATGCGCTTGAATTTCCAGGAGCGATTCCGCTGCCGGAACTGCCTGGGCGAACGGGGACAGACCGCGTTGAAAATCTTCTCTTCGTTCAGGCCGAAGCGGTTGAGTTCGCTATCGAACCCGCGGTCGGCCCCGAGCGCTTTGGGAGCTGGGGCATAGGCTTCCTGCAGGCGCGCCACGGTGCGCGGCAACAGGGCGGCGTCGGCCGGGGCACTCTCCCGGAACAACTCCCAATCCAGGATCAACCCTTGGGGATTCTCGGCCAGGCAGAGCGTGTTGCCGAACTCCACTTCAGCCCCGGCCTTCTTGCGCACCATCACGTGGACGTTCGCTTCATACAGGCTGAGGATCTTTTCTTCATTGAGCACGAGCTGGCCCTTTAAGATGCGCTGGCGGGCTTGCTGGCGGGCCTTGGGCAATTGCTCCAGGACTCGGTCCATGCGGTGAAGGACCTGCTCGGCTTGCGCTCGGGTCCAGTCGGTTTGCTCCCAATGGGCGTCGAGCAACTCGCGATACCGGCGGGCGTGGTTGCGCACGGTGCCGACCAGGCGATCCATTTGGCGGAGGGTTTGTTTGCGCAGGCGCTGGCTCACCTGAGCATCCTGGCGATTCCAGGCATGGGCCATTTTAATGCACAGTCCATTGATGCGGCTGATGAAGGTCTCGGGCTCTTCCATGCGATGCTTGAGTCCCTGGTCGCGGATGAGCCGCACCGAGGCCATCAAAGTTCCAGGAGATGCGCTCCAAGGGAAAGCAGCCCCGATTCTACGTGAGCTTTCCGTTGGCGTTGGCCGCGGCGATCGGTCTGGGAGGCGGTGAAACCGTCCAGTGGGAACTGCTGGACCGTGGCGAGCTTCATTTGGTTCGGCCCAACGTGCCCGCGCCCGCTACCCGCCGCGGGGCCTCGAGAACAAACGATCAGAGGGCTGAAGAAGGAATTCGGGCTTAGGGTCGGGCTTCGCCCCCGGGAGCGGTGTGGAGGCCCGCGCCGTGGGCCAAGACGGTCACCGTCACCTCCGACCCCGAAGAAGCGAGTGTGCTGGCGCGGGGCACGCGAGACCACGGGACCGGGTTGCGACGTCGTTCCACGGATGCGTCTTCCAAGCGCCATGTCCAAACATCTCCTGTCGCCGCCCAAACAGGGCCTGGCCGCAACGCTTGATCCTGTGGCTGATGGAAGCGCCAGGGGGCTGGCGCAGTCCATGAAAACTTCTGTGAGAAGCGGTTCGTCTGCAGCCCCACGCTTCGGATCCTTCACCCACGGACCTTTGGGCTGAACACTTGAGTCGAAAACGAAGCAGGCGAGACGCGCCAGATGGATGCATGACGGCATTATCATTGGTTGCGAGGATCGTGTCGAAAAGCAAACCAAGAACGTGGGCGAGGGCGATGAAGAATTCCACGGGTAAAACAACTACTCGCAGGTCGAGCTTAGCAATTCTCAACCGTCCTGGCACCTAACCCGCGCCAGTAAAGAGCGGGGGCTAGACGGCGGAGGCGCCAGAATAAGCACACATAAGAACTGAGATAACACTGAGTGAAATCCTTGGGCAGCCGCGGAAATCGCTTGCGTGAGGGTTACAGATGTCATATTAGAGAGATTGAACT
>CAVQND010000022.1:0-316885 GCA_963713735.1 uncultured bacterium | reverse complement strand
ATCCAGGTAACTGCCGACGCGGATGGCCACGCCCATGAGCATGCTCAGCAACAAGGGCCGCGTAGGAATCTTGGCGTAGGGCCGATCGCTGCGCACCCCGCGCACGACCCGGCCCATGGCGAAGACTTTCGTTACGTAGCCCAGAAACTGAGCCAGTTCGTTCATGAAGACGCGGCCACCAGAGGTTCACCACGGCGGAGCAGTTCGCGATTGATTTGGCTGATTTCGTCAAGCACGTGCTGGACCTGGGCATAAGCGGCCACACCTTGGCGTGCTTGGTTGATCTGGCCCGGGGACTTCAGCAAGAGCGATTGCACCTGGCCTTTGGCGAAGCAGCGGTTGAGATAAAAGAACGGGCCGTGCTTGGGGCCACCGGTGTGGCAGCGGCAATTGGCCTTGCCACATTTGAGGAATCGCTCGATTAAGGAGGCGTGGAGGACTCCGGGGGGGAATTGGAAGGAGCGCAGGAGATGGGCCTTTCGCTGGCGGAGGGCCAGGGTTGATGTGCGCTGGAGCGGCTGTATCCTACTCATATATAGATGTAGGATAGCAGAGCGGGCGAGCAATGCAAGCGAAAAAGAAAATGCCTCTGTTTCCGAAAATGCCCTAACTGCCTGTGGTCAGCCAGGTTGGAATTGAAACCCCACCCACCTTACGGAATCGCTGTCCTTCGACCCAGCGGAGCATGCGCGCGATGCCTTCCCCTTTGGTGAGGGAGGGGCTCCAGCCCAGGACGCGGGCGGCCTTGCGGATGTCGGCCACGAAGACCTTTTGGTCGCTGGGGCGGGGCGGGTTTTGGGTGAAGGCCAAAGCGACGCCCGTCAGCCGGCCCAGCAATTCGAACAATTCGAGCAACGAGAGACTGTTGGCGAGTCCGCCGCCGATGTTGAAGATCTGGCCGGCAACCTGGTCGCGCCGTTCGTAAGCGGCGGCATAGAGGCGAACCAAATCATCGCCGTGGAGGACGTTGCGGACTTGCTTGCCGTTTCCGGCGATAGTGAAGGGCTCGGGCTGTTGGCCCGCCTGGGCGGCTTGCTGCTGGCGGCTGGCTTGCAGGCAGAACCAGCCGATCCAGCCCTGGTCGAAGGTGGCAAACTGTCTGCCGCCGTAGATCGAGGAATGGCGGAAGACGACGGTTTTGAGTCCGAAGTTCCGGTGCCAGTCGCGGACGTATTGGTCGGCGGCGCCTTTGGAGCAGCCGTAGGGGCTGGCAAAATCCAGGGGGGTGGATTCATCGAATCCCTTGGGATAATCCGGCGTGGTGTAACGTGTGGGCGTTTCCTGGTAACGCACCCAATCCAGGTCGCCATAGACCTTGTTGGTCGAGCTGTAAGCCACCAGGGCGTTGGGGCTCAGACGGCGCGCCGCCTCCAGGACATTGAAAGTGCCCAGGACGTTGGTCAGCAGGTCGCGGCGCGGGTCCGAGAGCGAGGTGGTCATGGCGACCTGGCCGGCGAGGTGGCATATAAAATCGAACGGGCCATGCTGCCGGAAGACCTGCGTTACCCCCGCCTCTTCGGCCAGGTCCTGCTTCACGAAGGTCAATTGGGCCTCGCGGGCCTGTGAGCCGAGCCACTCGAGGTTGGCCTGTCCGCCTTGCCGAAACAGGGCGTCAATCACCGTGACCTGCCAGCCTTGCCCGAGAAAATGGGCGGCAACATTCGAGCCCAGAAATCCACAGCCGCCGGTGACGAGAAGTCGGTTCATAAGAGAATTGTGAATTCGGATAGCCGCGAACCACGGTCCACATTCCACGGTCCACAGAGCGTGGGGAGCGTGGCGGAAGGGACACTGGCGGCTGGATTGGGACAGGCAGGCGGGTTCGGAGGGGCGATTAGAACGCAGAGACGCAAAGAGCTTAGAGCGGCGCAGCGGCAACCAAGCACCTCGGCCATGATTTTTGAGCCACAGATTTCACAGATTGCACAGATGGGGATTCTCTTCTGTGAAATCTGTGAAATCTGTGGCTCAAAACTCTTCGCAGCCTGCGGGCAAATTGGGCTCTTGCAGTGCATGCTGCCCGAGCCAAAGCGGTGTCGCGCTCCGCTTGCCAACGCACTCCAAGGGCTTGGCCAGTCGGGGGGCCGGTGGGCGCCTCGCGAAGCGTTTGGAGTGCGCGGAGCTTGCTCCCGCTTTTCGCGGCATTCCCGCGCCTTGGCCGCGCTCGCCGACAAGAAAATCGGAATTAATCCTTGCATGAGCACTTAGGAGCTTTTGCCTTCCGTTCGGCCTCGATCGTGCGCGCCAGACCCTCGGGGAGTTGGACCAGGGGACGCCAGCCCAGCGCCAGCAGAGCCGAGGGGTCGGCGCGGGTGAGCATCGGCTCGCCGGCACGATAGGGAAGCGCGCCGAACGACAGACGGGAGCGGCTGCCGGTGAGTTTGTGGATAAGTTCCACCAGGTCGCGCACCGGAACCGGATTGCCGCTGCCGATGTCATAGTTGGCGAATCCGCCCCGAGGGGCGTTGGCGGGGACCTCGCCCTCCAGCAGCGCGAGCATGGCGCTGACGACGTCGCTTACATAAATGAAGTCCCGCTCCTGGCGTCCGTCGGTGAGGGGGATTTCCGGGACATTGGCCAGGCATTGGGTGATAAGCCCGGTGATGAACTTGGTCGGGGTCGTCGCCCGGCCCGTAGAAATGCTGGACTTTCAGGTTGAGCACCCGGGTTGGGCCGGCGGCCCGCATTAACCATTGGGCGGCGTGATGTTTGGCCAGGGCGTAGAGGTTCAGGGCCGGGTCGAGGATGGTATCGGTGTTCAGGAACAGGGGCACGCCGCGTTGGGCGGCCAGGTGATAGAGCCGGACGGGCAAGAGGGTGTTGGCCTCGAGCATCTGGACGGGCGATTCGCCGCGCCGCCCATAGAGGGCCGCGCAGTGGATGAGGGCATCCGGGATTGTTGGGCCTGAAAAAGGGGCCTCCAATTCCTCCGGGGCGCAGTGCCAGCGGACTTGCCCGGCCAGGGGCCCCAGCCTCGACAGATCGCTGGCGTGGCGGCGAAAGGCCTCGACCGTGTGCCCGCCCTCGAGCAGCGCCCGGCACAGATGACTCCCCAAAAAACCCGTTGCGCCCGTTAGGAGAACGACCTGAGGCATGGAATAGTCATTTGAGCTTGCTCTTCGCGAACTCAGACACGGTTTCGATCATGTAATCGAGCATGGGAGGAGTCAGGCCCGGGTAAGCGCCGATAAAGATCGCCTGGTTCATGATGCGGTCGGCGCCGGTTAAATCGCCGACCACCCGGAAGGCGGCGGGATTGTCTTTGCGGAGTTGCACGAAGGCGGGTTGACGGAGGAGGTTGCCGCCAAAGAGCATGCGGTTGCCGATCTTTTTTGCATCCAGGCGCCGGGCCAGTTCGGTGCGGGTAAAGGGCGCGCCGGGCTTGACCAGCATCATGAAACCGAACCAGGAGCAATCCGCGCGGTGGCCCGAACCGTCCCAGGAAAAGCCCTCCGGCGACCAGCCGGTGGCGTGGGTGGGGAGCATGAAATCGAAGAACTCCTCCAGTGGCGCCAGCCCGCGCCGGAGCCGTTCCCAATTGGCTTTTCTGGCCTGGATGAATTGCGGCAGTTTCAGGAGTTGGGCGCGGCCAATGGCGGCCTGCGGGTCCAGCGGCTTCAAGTTATAGCCCAGGTGCGAGTAGATGTATTTGTGGTCGTAGCCCTCGGGCAGTTCGCCCAGCTTCCACTGGAAGCGCCGGCCGCAGGTGTTGTCCTTGCCGCTGGCGCACCAGCAATCCCGGCCCCAATCGCGGAAACTCTCGAGGATGACCCGGAGCTTGAGGTTGTCGCGGACATTGACCGCCCCGCCTTCCCCCAAGGTCAGATGATGCGGCGGGTAGAACGACTGCGTTGAGAGGTCGCCGAAGCTGCCTGTGGGCCGCCCGTCGTAGGCGCAGCCCAGGGCGTCGCAATTGTCCTCGATGAGCCAGAGGTCATGGCGTCGGCAGAACTCGGTGACAGTCCGCCAGGTCGAAAGGATTGCCCAGCGTGTGGGCCATCAAGACAGCCTTGGCGCGCCCTGGGCTGCGCGCCTCTTCCAGTTGCTCCACCCGCCCGTTGAGCGTCAGCGGGTCGTTGTCGATGAAGACCGGGACAAAACCGTTCTGGAGGATGGGCGCGACCGTGGTGGGAAAACCGGCGGCGACCGTGATGACCTCGTCCCCGGGCTTGAGCCGGCGCGCGCCCAGGCGGGGACTCGACAAGGCGGCCATGGCCAGCAGGTTGGCTGAGGAACCGGAGTTGCACAGGACGCTGGCCTTGACGCCCAGGAACTCGGCCAGGCTCTGTTCAAAAGCCTCCCCCTCGGGCCCGAGCGTCAGCCAGAAATCGAGCGTCGCCCCGACCGCCGCCGCCACTTCCTGCTCGGTAAATACCCGTCCGGCATAAGGCACCGGCGTTTGTCCGGGAACAAACGGAGGGCGCTCGACTCCGGATTCCTCCGCCGACTCGTAGCCGGGGCGATTGGCGGCATGGGCCAGACGCGCGAATTCGCGGGTGAGCCGGAGGATGTCCTCTTTCAGTTTGGCGGCGTCGGGATGCATCTGGCTTTTCTATGCCGCGCAGCGTGTACGGCTCTCATTATATCAGAATCGCTTGAGAGGTGCCCGCACGCCAGTGGGATTCTCGGGACCAGGCACGCGCTGAAAGCGCGCCGCATACCAGCCCAGGGTAACACCCTGGGAAAGCCTCCTATTACAGTCTGGCGCCCTGAAAGGGCGCAGGTCGCGGAGGCTACCCCCGCCCTTGCAGGGCGGGCTCTGCCATTGGAGGCCGGGTTCCCAGGGCGTTGCCCTGGGCTGATATGCCCGCACGCCGTTGGCGTGAAAAATGCCCAAACTCCGTAGCTTCGGGGCTTCACCTTGCCCCTCCCTCCCCCTCCGGGGCGGCCCAGGCCCGGCCATCTCCACTCTGCACTCCACACTCCGCACTCCGCACTCCTGCCTCCCCCTCCGGGGTGGTCCAGGCCAGACCCTGGCGGCGGGCGGACTCCGCGTAGGTCTCGATCTGGCCGAGCGCGAGGGCGGCCAGGTCAGGATGGCCGGCGGCGTGGCGCGCCTTGTACCAGGCTGTGGTGTGGCGGATGGCCTCCTCGAACGTCCAAACGGGGCGCCACTGGAGCAGCGCGCACGCCTTATCAATGGCCAGCGTGAGCAGCCTCGCCTCGTGCGGTTGACTGGGGTCGGAGCCCTCAACCCACTGGCCGGGCCAGTGCTTGAGGATCTCCTGGACGACGTCGCCGACGGTATGGCGGGCGGTGGGGCCCGGGCCGAAGTTGAATCCGCCGGCCAGGGGTGAGTTCTTGCCCGCCACGCTGAGCCTCGCGCCGAGCCAAAGATAGCCGCTCGAGCATTCCAGCACGTGCTGCCAGGGCCGCACCGCCCGGGGGTTCCGCACCACTATCGGCCGCTTCTCGACCAGCGCGCGCACGCAATCCGGCACGAGGCGGTCCTGGGCGTAATCGCCCCCGCCAATCACATTGCCTGCGCGGGCGGTCGCCAGGGGACCGAGTTTGGCGTTGGGCAGGAAAAAGGATTTGTTCCAGGCCCCGGCACAGCAACTCGGCCACGCCCTTGCTCATGGAATAGATGTCGTGCCCTCCCATGGCGATCATTTTCCCGATAGGCGAATTCCCACTCGCGGTTCTCGTAGCATTTGTCGCTCGTGATAATGACCAGGGTGCAGGGCATCTCGGCGCGGCGCACGGCCTCCAGGAGGTTGGCGGTGCCCAGGGCGTTGGTCTGGAAAGTCTCCAGAGGCTCGCTGTAAGACCGGCGGACCAACGGTTGGGCGGCCAAATGGAAGACGATGTCGGGCCGGACCTCCTCGATTGTGCCGGCCAGCAATTCCAGGTTGCGGATGTCCCCTTGGATGTCGCCGGTAAAGGCCAGCGGTTTGATGACCTCGTAGAAGCTGGGATTGGTCGGTGGCGGCAGGCTCAGGCCCCAGACTCGCGCCTCGAGCATGTTGAGCCAAAGGGAGAGCCAGCCGCCTTTGAATCCCGTATGGCCGGTGACCAGGACCCGTTTGCCTCTATAAAAGCCGTGGAACATCTGAATTCAAATCTCCTCTGGCGCGCCGCACTTGTTCAGTTTCTGCAATTGATCGCACACATAACCGGCAAAAGGGATGGCGCAGGTCCAGGCCGGCGAGACCGCGTTCAGGACGTGCAGCGATTTGGCATCGCCCTGGATGACAAAATCCATCTCGAGTTTCCGGGTCTTGATGTTCATCAATTGGGCGCGGATGCCGGGCTTGCCCCAATGCCGATAATCCTCGAGTTCGACTCCTTCCAGCAGGCGCGAGGCCAGCGAAACGAGCCGGCGACGGAAATACTTGAGTGTTTCCTCGGCCGCGATGCGCTTGAAATCGAACCCGGCGAACAGGAGCAGGCCCAGGTCGCGAAAGAGGATTTCGGCAAACTCGTTGAGTTTGAAGTTCTCCATGCCCTTGTATTGTTCCCGCCAAAAGGCCGGGATGGCGGTGGGGCCAATTTTGCAGTTGCCGGTGACCGTGACGGTGAAATGAACGCCCAGGAAGGGGTTTCGCAAGTCGGGCACCGGATACACATTGGTCCGCAGCGCTGCCGGGCGCTTCGTCGGAATACAAGTAGATCCCTTTGAAAGGGACGATGCGGTAATCCTCGGAAAAGCCGAAGTCGCGCGCGACGCGGTCGGCATAAAGCCCGGCGGCGTTGATGACGCAGCCGGCCTCGAAATCCCCCGCCCGGCTGGCCAGACGCCCGTTGGCGCGTCCCAGGTAAGCGGCATTCTGGTGAATGATAATGCCCTCCTCGAGCGCGTCCTGTTTCATCGAGCCGAGGACCTGGGCGGGGTCGGCAGTGGAGGTGGTGGGCGAGAAAAGGGCGCGCTCGAAGGTCCGCACGCGCGGTTCGATGGCTTTGGCCTCCGCGGCGGTCAGGGATTTCAATTCGACCCCATTGGCCTTGCCGCGGCGCTCCAATTCGTCAAGCTGCGGCAAGTCCGAGGCGTCCCGGGCCACCACCAGCTTGCCGCAGCGGTTAACCGGGAGGTTCCGGCGCTGGCAGTATTCGTGAAGGATGCGGTTGCCCTCGCGCGTGAACCGCGCCTTCAGGCTGTCGGCGCTATAGTAGAAGCCGGCGTGGAGCACGCCGCTGTTGCGGCCGCTGGCGTGGAGGCCGCAGTCCGCTTCCTTTTCCAGGAGCACGACGCGCGTATCGGGGAATCGGCTCTTGAGTTCGCGGGCGATGCTCAGTCCGACAATGCCGCCGCCAACAACCAGAAAATCCGCGGTGTTCATTGTCGCGTCTGCCAGACTCTCCACGGCGCCTGGCCGCCCTTCCAGAGATTGGCCAGCAACTGCTGCTCGCGGTAGGTGTCCATGCACTGCCAGAAACCCGTATGCGTGAAGGCGGCGAGTTGGCCCTCCTCTGCCAGGCGCGTCAGCGGTTGCTGCTCCAGGACGCAGGCGTCGCCGGTGAGGTAATTGCCGATGCGCCTTGTTCATGACGAAGAAACCGCCGTTGATGAAAGCGGTTTGTTTTTCGACCTTCTCTCGGAAGGCGCTCACGTTGGCGCCGCTCACCTCGAGGTCGCCGAACCGGCTGGCCGGCTGGACGGCGGTCAGCGTCACGATCTTCTTATGCCGGTGGTGAAAGGCAATCGAGGCGTTGATGTCGCTGTTGACCAGCCCGTCCCCGTATGTCAGAAGGAATGTCTCCTCTTCGATGAACCGCAGCACCCGCTGAAGCCGTCCCCCGGTCATGGTGGCCTGGCCCGTATTGACCAGGGTCACGCTCCAATCCTCTTCGTCGTGTTGACTGTGGTACTTGAGCTGAGGGCGGGCGCCGAGCCGGAGGGTCACGTCGCTGGTATTCCATTGGTAATTGCGGAAGAAGTCCTTGATCACTTCGCCTTTGTAGCCGAGGCACAGGATGAAATCCTTGTGGCCGTAGTGGGCGTAGATCTTCATGATATGCCAAAGTATCGGCCGTTCGCCAATCGGCACCATCGGTTTGGGCCGAAACTCGGTTTCCTCGCGCAGGCGCGTCCCCAAACCACCGCACAAAATCACCACTTTCATCAATAATCGTCAGCTTTCGGCCTCTTCGCAGCGGGAGACACATCCGGCCCGTTGCGCGGTCGGCATTACTTAGATACCCGTTTTGCGGGGCCGAGACAATAAAGAACACCAAGGGCTGGCTTGAACTCCCCCGGAAACAGAGTGGATGCGTCTGAGGGCTGTCCTTGGTCCCGCGTCAGGAGTTTCCCCGATCATTCTGCGTGCAACGGGAACGCGCCCGCTATAGACTCCTGCCGCGTTGGTTAATGAACTTGAGACACGATATGAAATCCTCGAGACTTTTCAACCCATCCCTGTTGCTGGCCCTGTCCTTCCTCGCGCGTCCGGGCCCCGCTCCCGCTGCCGAATCCGAGGCGGCGCGCAATGAGCGCATGGCCTGGTTCCGCGAGGCCCGCTTCGGGCTGTTCATTCACTGGGGCGTCTATTCTGTGCCTGCCGGCGAGTGGAAAGACAAAACCAATTACGCCGAATGGTTTCTTGAGGAAACCAAGATGCCCGTCTCGCAGTATGAAAAATTCGCCGGCCAGTTCAACCCGGTGAAGTTCAACGCCGCGGAGTGGGTGCGCCTGGCCAAGGACGCCGGCATGAAGTACATCGTCATCACCTCCAAGCATCACGACGGCTTCGGCATGTTCCGCTCCGAGGCGACCGATTGGTGCATCAAATCCACCCCCTTCCAGCGCGACCCGCTGATGGAGCTGGCCCAGGCCTGCAAGGACGCCGGCCTCAAGCTCTGCTTCTACCATTCCATCATGGACTGGCACCATCCGGATTGGGGCACCCGCCGGGCCTGGAACGACAAGGCCGTCGGCACGCCGGACATGGACCGCTACACCGCCTACATGAAAAGCCAGCTCCACGAATTGCTCACCCGCTACGGCCCCATCGGCATCCTCTGGTTCGATGGCGAATGGGAAAGCCCCTGGACCCACGAGCGCGGCCTCGACCTCTACGATTACGTCCGCAGCCTCCAGCCCAACATCATCATCAACAACCGCGTCGGCAAGGCCCGCGCCGGCATGGCCGGCATGGACCAGGGCAAGGAACGCATCGGCGACTACGGCACCCCCGAACAGGAAATCCCGCCTACCGGCTTCGGCCCGGGCGTGGATTGGGAATCGTGCATGACCATGAACGATCACTGGGGCTACAATAAGCACGACCAACACTGGAAATCGGCCACCACCCTCATCCATAACCTGGTTGACTGCGCCAGTAAAGGCGGCAATTACCTCCTCAACATCGGCCCCACCTCCGAAGGCCTGTTCCCCGAGGCCAGCATCGAGCGCCTGGCCGAAATCGGCAAGTGGACGAAAGTGAACGGCGAGGCCATCTACGCCACGACCGCCAGCCCCTTCAAGCGCCTGCCCTGGGGCCGCTGCACCAGGCGCCTCACCCCCGAGGGCGCGACCCTCTATCTCCACGTCTTCACCTGGCCCAGCGACGGCAAACTCCTCGTGCCCGGACTCAAAAACCGGGCGGGCAGTCCTTACCTTCGATTCATCAAACCTTACCTCCTGGCCGACCCATCCAAACAGCTCCCCCTCGCCGAAATCGGCCCGCAAGGGCTCACGATTTTACTGCCCGCCACGGCCCCCGACCCGATCTGCTCGACCGTCGTTCTCCCTATCCTGGGCCAGTTCGACATCGCGCCAGCGCCCCTCGCCCAGGACTACGATGGCTCACTGCTCCTGCCCGCCGCCGAGGCCCGCACCCACGGCCAGCAGATCAAATACGAAGCCGGCAGCGACCACGACAACATCGGTTACTGGCTTGATTCCGACGAGTGGGTCGACTGGCAATACGAAGTCACGAAAACCGGCAGGTTCGAGGTCAGCGCCGAAATCGCAGCCCCCCAGGCCGCTTCGTTCGAGGTCACACTGGGCGATCAGAAAATCAAAGGCGCTGCCCCGGTGACCGGCAATTATACCCGCTTCCGGCTCGTCAAACTCGGCACCCTCGAAATGACCTCAACCGGCCCGGCCACGCTCGCCGTCCATCCCGTCAAAGAAGGCTGGCAACCGATCAACCTCCGTTCCGTCCGCCTGAAACCGATCCAGTAACTCCTCACCGTTGGGGTCACATCTCCACATTCCACATTCGACACATCTAGTTTTCCTCCCCGCTCGTCGTACAACGTCCTTCGGCGGCTGCCGCCCCGGGGCCGTCACGTGAGGCCGGCCATCCTTAAACTGAGCACCTGAGGGTCGAGCCACAACAGGCGGCGAGTACCCACGCTTTTGGGTGCTGCCGGTACCCTTATGTGGAATGTGGAGACGCGACCCCACTTGGTTACAACCCGGCCGGCAGGCGGAGACAGCGCTCGAGGCGGCTGCCGTCAGGCTCCTCGCCGGGCCAAAAGGCTGTGGGGCTCCCGGCCCGTGTCCTGGCCAGAGCCACTACCGGAGTTGCGGAAGCGCCCTGGCAGAACTGCAGCTCATAGGCCCTGGTGGCGGCCAGGCGCTTGACCTGGGCGGCCGTGCATCGGCAAATCACGGTGCTCACCGACCGCGTGCCGGCGCGGAGATAGACGATCGGTCCCATTGCCACCGGAGCGTCCTCGAGGACCCGCGCGACGATGACCGTGGGCGCTTCGGTGACGCTCCGTTCCAGGGCGTAGCGCCGGCCGGGCAGCGGTTTGCCGAACTGCGCCAGGGCCGCAGACTCCAGGTCTTGGGAAACGAAGATCAGCTCGGCCCCGCAATCCTCGGCCAGCACTTCCCAGACCGCCGGTTTGCCGGCGGCGTCGAGCGTCATGCGGATTCCTTGCAGCGGCAGGCCCGCCCCAGGCGGGCCAGGTTCCAGCGAGTAGCACCAAAGATAGGTCAGCCGCGTGTGGGGCTTGCCATTGAGTTGTGCCACGTCCAGGCTTGCGTAGATCGCAGGCCGTGCTCGAGCCAGCGCCGGCAGGCCATCAGTGAAGCTCAAACTGCCGAATGCATCCTGCTCCAAGACCACCGCCCGGTTGCCCCCCTTGACCTCCTGGATAATCAAGGGCGCAAGTTGAGAACTCAGTTCCGAACCTCGCCCCTCGGCCGGCTTAAAAAAGACCGCCTCCGCGAATAAGTTGGTTGACCGCCCATAGACTTCCGCATAGCGCACGACAGGCGGGGTGTCCTCTGCCAGGGCCGGGCTTGGGCCGCACAGCAAAGTCCCCATGAGCAAGGCCAGGCAGAGGAGCAGCAAGCGCGATGGGCGATGGGCGAAGTCCGGTCTTCGACCTTCGACCTTCGGCCTTCGGACTTCAGACCTCCCATCACCCCGTGCGCATTTCACATTTTTCCGAATGGGCATGTGTCCGGAAGTATTGGGGATTATTGAGAATTGAAAATTGAGCGTTGGTCAATGATCAGCATCACGCCGCACCTCCGCCTCACCGCTCGACATACCCATTCCGTCGAAACCACTCGACAGCCTCAGCCAGGGCTTCCTTGGGCGGTGTTTGCGGCAACCCGAGCTCGCGGATGGCCTTGGCCGGGTTGAAAAACATCTTGTGCCGGGCCATGCGCACGCCGGCCAGCGGCGCCCGGGGCGGTTTGCCGGTGAGGGCTGAAATCGCCTCGCTCACGCGCGCCGCCGCCAGGGCGGCGAAATAAGGGATGCAATGTCTTGGGGCAGGCACTCCGGCAAGTTCCTCGAGCACCGCAAAGGCCTTCTTGAGAGGCCAATTGCCTTCGGCATTTCCAAGAATATAGCGTTCCCCGACGCGCCCCTTTTCCGCAGCGAGAATGTGCCCGAGGGCCACGTCGCGCACATGCACCCAGTTAAGTCCGGTCTCGAGGTAGGCCGGCAGCTTGCGATTGAGAAAATCGACGATGATTTGTCCGGTCGGCGTCGGCTTGACGTCGCGCGGACCAATCGGAGTGCTCGGATTGACAATGATGACCCGCAGCCCTTGGCGAGCCAGTCGGATGGCCTCCTGTTCGGCCTGCCATTTCGAGAGCTTGTAGTGATTGCACATCTGCCCTTCCAAAACGGGCGTCGTCTCGTCCGAGGGAACCACCTCCCCGTGGGTGCGGTTGGGCAAACCGATGCAGCCGACCGTGCTCGTATAGACGATGGCGGCGCAGCCCGCGCCCCCCGCCGCCTCGAGCACGTTGCGTGTGCCCTCCACATTGGCGGCGTACATAGGCCGGTAATCCCGCAGCCAAAGATGATAGCTGGCCGCCACGTGAAAGCACCACTCGCAACCCCCCATCGCGGCCTTGAGCCTCGCCCTGTCCCCCAGGTCCCCCTCCACCCGCTCGAACTGCGCCCCCTCCAGCCCCCGCAAGTTGCTCCCGGGCCGCAGCAGCGCCTTGACGCGATGGCCCCGAGCCGCCAACTCGTGCACGAGATTCGCCCCGATAAACCCCGACGCCCCGGTAACAAAACAGTTCATATCAGCATATCAGGGGCTCGCCTTGATGCGCATTGAGTAGAGAGCCAGGGAGAGTTTGTCGAGATTCACGTTGCCCGAGGCGTCGTCACATTGGAGGGCGATGCGATTGGTTCCACCCTCCAGCCACGTCAAAACGGACATCGTCGTCCATGTCGCATAGACTTGTTCGGATTTGCCGAGCTTCAGCAAACCCCGCCCCTGGCCGTTCACATACAATCCGAGGTTGCGGTAGGCGCTGGTATTATGCCGGAACTGGATGATATAGACGCCAGTTGCGCCGACCTTGAAGGTAAACTCACACTTCTTGCCGATGGCATCCAGGCCCGAGACATAACCCGTGCCCGAGTATCCCGGCGTCGAGGTTGCAACAAAGCCGCCGCTCACCGCCGCGTTCTCGGCTTCCTGGGTCTGAACGGGCTCGGTCGTCAGATAGATGGGCATGAATTGCAGCCCGTAGGGCGCCCGGCCGCTTACCGACATCCACATTTTCTTCCCGTCCGCACTGGTGAACTTCGGAATGAGAAAGGCCCAGGTCAGGTTGTCGCCCTCCAGGTTGTTGACGTTTTCCTCGAGGATCAGCGTCCACGGTCCCCAGGGGTGTGGGGCCTCCATCACGCGCAAGGTGCTCTCGATGGGCGGCTGTTGCCAACTGTCGCTGCTGAACGATGTCATCACATACCGGCCCAGCGCTTCGTTATATGCCATGGCTGTCGGAGAAGTGCTTGGGGTCGGAATGGGCGCGCTTCGCGTAATGTCATTGGTCCAACTCAAGTCGAGCAAGCCGTCGCCGCCCATGAAAAACTGGAACTTCGTCCGGTCCAGCTTCGGCAGGTCCGTCCTGCCGATGCGCGCCAACCGGCAGTCCCCCCAGGCGGAGCAGAGATAGACATAGGCCCGGGCATTATCAACGGCGGGAGCGGCGCCCCCGCGCCCGTACTTCACGAAATTGACCTCGCCCCAGCTTTCGCTGGGAAACATGCACCGATTCGCATCATCGGGCGGCATCACATTCGTTTGACCCAGGTGGTTGACCCAGCTCTTGCCGCCATCCAACGACTTAATGATGCTGGTGTGGTGGAAGACCCAGGCGCCGGGAATCTGCTGACTGTAACAAACGTTGTGGTACAGCGCCCCATCCACCTCGTAGAGCCTGTCGAATAGCACGGGCTGCCCGCGAGCGAATTGCCCGCAACCCCAGGGTTCAAGTCCGTTCCGGAAAGCGTCGAGGGGATTTGCGCCGTGCCTTGGAGCCGGCAAATCCGATCATGGACATAAGCGCCATTGCTAAACCCCGTGCCGTCATTATGCTGAAAATAAAGCGTGTCATCCGCGCCCCAGGCGCCATCCCAAGTATCCCCGTTCGAGGTTCCGCCGCTCTCGCCGGAGACGACAATCCGATGGCCGAAGGCTGCCAGCGTAATGCTCTCACCGAGGCAGGCGTTGTTCAAAGCGCACACTGCCAGCACACTTAGCCGGAGCCTGTCCCGAAAGCTCCGGTCCCAAACCTTTGTCGCAACCTTCGTCGCCATCTTTGTCCAAGCATGGCCAATTCGACAAAGGTGGCGACGAAGGTCGCGACATAGTCTTCCGTTCGCCGGGCTTTTGGGACAGGTTCCAGCTCGATAACCCGTCCGCCCGCAGCGATTCCTGCTCGGTTCCTCAATGCTGCTCCCTGTAATAGCCTCCGCCACGGAGGGTTGACTATTGGGTTGCATCTTGAACCTGAGTCTATCGGCCTAACCAATGGAGTCAAGCTTTTGGAAGGGGCAGGGCAGAGCGAAGCGTTCCGACGAGTCGGGATTTCGGCCGCCCCGGGACGCGCCGGAACGCCAGACGCTGCCCCAGCCAAAGCGGTGTCGCGCTCCGCTTGCCACCGCACTCCACAGAGTGGCCTGCCCGTGACGGTTCGACGGGCTTTGTCACTGGCCCCAATGTCACCCAAGGCTTGCGCATCGGTGTTCGAGTCGCTATCAATGAGCCCGACACGGCATTGCTATGAAAAACATGTTATACCTCCCTGTGCTGGCGGCCCTCCTGCAAGTCGTCCCCGCCCCCCATCTCTGGGCGGCCGACCGGGTTGTTTATGAAGGCAAAAGCGGGCCCGGCCAAGGCAAGCACATTGTCTTGCTGTCCGGCGACGAAGAGTATCGCTCGGAGGAGGGATTGCCCATGTTGGCCAAGATCCTGGCGGAGCGGCACGGTTTTAAGTGCACCGTCCTATTCGCCATCAACCCCGCCAGCGGCGTCATCGAGCCAACCATTCTTGATAATATCCCCGGCCTCGACGCCCTCGACACCGCCGATGTCTGTCTCATGGCCCTGCGTTTCCGGGAGTTGCCCGAGGCCCAAATGAAGCACTTCGTTGACTACCTCAACGCCGGCAAGCCGATCATCGCCCTGCGCACCAGCACCCATGCCTTCCAGTACAATCGGGACAAGCAAAACCCCTACGCCAAGTATGATTGGCGCAACCGGGACTGGCCCGGCGGCTTTGGCCAGCAGGTCCTGGGCGAAACCTGGGTGGACCACCACGGCAACCATGGCGTCGAAAGCACGCGCGGCATCCTCGATCGATGCTCTCAAAGACCACCCCATATTGCGAGGCGTGACCGATATCTGGGGACCCACCGATGTCTATGCCGTGGCCCACTTGCCCCCCGACGCCAAAGTCCTGGTCCGCGGCCAGGTCCTCTCCGGCATGAGGCCTTCCGACCCACCCGTCCAAGGCCCCAAGAACAATCCAATGATGCCCCTGGTCTGGGTGCGCAATTACACCGGCCCGTCAGGCAAGACCTCCAGAATCCTCACCACCACTATGGGCGCCGCCGTGGACCTCGAAAACCCGGGGCTGCGCCGCTTGCTCGTCAATGCCTGCTACTGGTGCGCCGGCCTGGAAGACCAAATCCCTCCCAAGGCCAACGTGGACTATATCGGCCAATACCAACCCGCCTGGTTCGGTTTTGGCAAATTCAAGCCCGGCATCAGGCCCGAGGATTTTGCCCTCCACAACTAAGCGAGTCATTTTTCGGCCCCGATAAATAACCGACCTTACTGTTATGGCCTACGCGGAAAAAGAACTTCAGCAGATCTCCAAGCAGTTCCAGATTTACGGCGAAATCCTCCACGCCGAGACCTTCAAAATCGGCCATATCAACGAGACCTATTCCGCAACCTACGACCAGGGTGGCACCCGCGTCCGCTACATCCACCAGAAGGTCAACAAAACCGTCTTTAAAAACCCGCCGGAACTCATGAAGAACCTCATGCGGGTCACCACCCATATCCGCCACAAGCTCGAAACGCAGAACGACCGAGGACATCACCCGCCGCTCCCTCATTGTCATCCCCACCCGCGACGGCCACTCCCATTTTCGGAATGGCGACGGGGAGTTCTGGCGCACCTTCGTCTTTGTGGAAGGGGCACAGACCTTCGAGGCGGTGCAGACGCCGCAGCAGGCCTTCGAGGCCGGACGGGCCTTCGGCGAGTTCCAGCTCCACCTGGTGGACCTGCCCGGTGATCGGCTCATCGAGACCATCCCTGACTTCCACCATACCCGAAAACGCTTTGCCGCGCTCCTCGAGGCCCTGACCAAAGACCATTTCAATCGGGCCAAAGACGCCAAACCGGAAATCGCCTTCGCGCTCAAGCATGAAGGACTGGTCGATGTCATCCTCGAGGCCATGCACAAACGCCGGATTCCCGAGCGCGTCACCCACAACGACACCAAATTCAACAACGTCATGCTCGACACCCGGACCGGCAAGGCCGTCTGCGTCGTGGACCTGGACACCGTCATGCCGGGCTGCGCCCTTTACGATTTCGGCGACATGGTCCGCACCACCACCAGCCCCACCCTCGAAGACGAGCGCGACCTTTCCAAAGTCAGGATGCAGATGCCCATGTTCAGGAAATTGGCCGAAGGCTATCTCTCCACCGCCGGCCAGTTCCTGACCAAACCCGAAAAAGCCCTCATCCCTTTCTCCGGCAAGCTCATCACCTTCGAAATCGGCCTCCGTTTCCTCACCGATTTCCTCAGCGGCGACACCTACTTCCGCATCCATCGCCCCGACCATAACCTCGATCGCTCCCGGACCCAGTTCAAACTCCTGGACTCCATCGAGCGTCAGGAAGAGGCGATGCTCAGATGCGTCGAGTCATTGTGAAGGGGGTCAGTCGTGCTGGCGTCAGTCCTCACTTTCTAAACTGGTTGACAGTGGCGGGTTTTCCGGCAGGCGAGAAACAGGTTTCAAAACAGGTGAAATTGACACGATTATGATTCGCGCAGTGCTGGACACCAACGTGTTGGTGGCGGGGTTGCGCTCGATCACGGGCGCGTCGCATGAATTGTTGGCGCGACTGAGAGCCGGCGGCTGGTCGCTGGTTTTGAGCAACACGGTTCTCGGCGAGTATCGTGGAATCTTGCGCCGGGAAGCGCCGGCCATCGGTTTGACGGATCGCGACGCGGATCTTTATCTCGACGGTTTGTGTTTCCTGGCCGAGAGATTCTCGCCGGCCACCCCATGGCAACCCGTTGCGGGCGACCCGGATGACGAGGCCATCATTCAACTGGCGCGAGAGGCGCGAGTTGGGTATCTTGTAACGCACAACATTCGAGATGTCAGCCATGCCGCACAATTCGGAGTTCGAGTGGTTCGACCGGCTGAATTCCTGGAAATCTTGAGGCAAACGAAATGACGAAAATTGAAGCAAATGTGCCTGACTATTTAGCCCGACAGGCCCTCGCGGCGGCGGAACGGGAACGGGTTCCAATTGACCAGATCGTTGCCTTGGCTCTTTCCGCCCAGGTCGCCGCCTGGAAGGGCAGTGACGACATGGAAACGCGCGCCAAGCGGGCGAACCTGGAGGCGTTCGACCGGGTCATGGCCAAAGCACCCAACGCCCCCCCCCTGCCCGGTGACGAATTGCCACCCGGGTATAAGCGAGGCTGAAGTGAAGATGCAGATGCCCATGTTCAGAAAATTGGCCGAAGGCTATCTCTCCACCGCCGTCCGCTTCAATCGCACGGCACTGTCCGCTCGGATGCCCATTGTCGAATTTCCTCGACCTTTTCGGCCAGGAGCACCGACAACGGGCGCGTCTCCTGGATCTCGGTGAGCAGGTCTGCCTGGGCGGGAGCGCGCCCTTGGGCTCGGGCGGTGTACATGGCCGAGACAATGGCCTGCTCGATCTCGGCGCCGGAGAAGCCCTCGCTGGCCCGCCCCAGCGCCTCGAGGTCAAACCCGGCGGGGTCAAGGGAGCGTTTGCGCAAGTGGATGCTCAGGATGTCGCGCCGGTTTTCCGCCGATGGCAGGTCCACAAAAAAGATCTCATCGAACCGGCCTTTGCGCACCATCTCCGGCGGAAGCCGGCTGATGTCGTTGGCCGTGGCCACCAGAAAAACGGCCCTCTGGCGCTCGGACATCCACGTCAGCAACGTCCCCAGCACCCGCCGCGACAGACCGTCATCATCGTCGCCCACAGCCAGGCCCTTTTCGATCTCGTCAAGCCAAAGCACGCAAGGCGCCATGATGTCCGCCGTATCGAGCGCCTTGCGGAGGTTGCGCTCGGTTTCGCCGTAGTATTTGCTGTAGAGAACCCCGAAATCCAGCCGCAGCAACGGCGCGCCGAAGATGCCGGCGGCGGCCTTGGCGGCCAGGCTCTTGCCGCACCCCTGCACCCCGAGCAGCAGCACGCCCCGGGGCGGGTCCAGGTTGGGCGGAGTCTCCTCGACAAAGAAACTCTTGCGCAGCTCGAGCCACTTGCGCAGCCGCCGCATCCCGCCGATCTCGGCGAACCGTGCGGTCTCATGCTCGAAGGACAACGGCGAATCGCGGCCCAGCAGCTCGTATTTGGCCCTCATGACCTCCGGCATGTCGGACTCCGAGATGACGCCGTTGTCATTGATGGCCTTGAGGGCCAGGCGCCGGGCGTCCGTGGCCGTGAGGCCCGCCAGATTGCGCACCAGCAGGTCTATGGCCTTGTTGGTCGTCTCGACCTTGCGCGCCCCGTGCTCGGCGCCCCAATCCCCGGCCACGTCATACACGATGGCCCGCAGCTCTTCGCGTTTCGGCAATGGCAGGCGAAAATGGGCCGTGAAAGGCCGAAGCTCCTCGGGCACTTGCAGCGTGACACCCACCAGCATGACCGTCGAAAAATGCTTGCCGTAGCCCAAGGCGATGTCCTTCAAGAAACGCACATGCACGTTGTCCTGGATATACGGATGAAAATCCAGGAGCATGAACAGGCTGTGCGACCCCGAGGTCTTGATGTAATTGAGAATCTCCTGCGACTTGAGGACCGAATCCTGCGGCTGATCCGCCGGCTCGGAAGCCCGCAAGCCCTCCGTGACCGTCCAGCGAAACGTCCGCACCTGGAGCTGCCGGCCAAGCTGCTGGACCATCGAAACGATCTGCGGTTCCTCGTTGCTCTCGACCACAATCAGCGGCGTGCGCGACCGGATGATGACCGCCAGGTCGTGCAACGGGCTCTCAGTGGCCACTGCCTCCGCCTGAGCGCAACTGGAAGCGCGAACATTCATCGGCCCTGCGGAACCAGTTTGACCTGCCGGAGGTTGATTGCCCTCCAGGCAGCCGGGTCAGTCGAGCGCACGGCCACGAGCACCTCGCCCGGCTCTTTGACCTCGATTTGGCCAAAGTCGGTCACGCGAAACTCGCTCCAGCTTCCGGTCGCCGGGACCTTCCCGGCCAGGGACTCCTTGCCGACGGCCAGCGCCACCTGCGCCCCGTCGTGGACGGTGGCAAGGGAGGCGCTCACGTCGAAGCGGCCCGGCCGGGTCACCTGCACTTTCCAGGAGACCCAATCCGCCGGGTTGTCCCAGAAACCGATGTTCGGCTGCCCGCCCTGGGCTTCCCGCTGGAGGCTGCCGTGAAGTTCGGCAGAGTCCGGGCGCAAAATGAACGTGCCGTTTGGCTCGGGCTGAAGCAGGACGGTCTTTTCAGGAGTGAGCACCGCCTTGAGATTGCGGCCAGTGATCTTCAGGCCGCAGGCGATGTCGCTGACCTTTTCCGGCGGCATGGCCACCACCAGGCTGTTGGTCGTTTGGGTGAATTGGAGCTTGCCCTTGTGCCCCAGCAGTTCAATGCGTGAGATGCTGTTGCCCCGGCCCTCGGCGGGCTTGGCCAGGCTCTTGATCACAAGTTGGCCGTCCTGAGGCCAACCCAGGGCAAAGGCATAAAGGGTCTTGCCTTTGCAGGTGAAGCGGATGTCCCGGGCGCTGTAGGCAAAGTCCTCCCCGAAATGACCGCCCTTGGCGCGGACCGGACCTTCCCCATAGACCAGCCAGGGACGGGTCCCGTAAATGCCTTCACCGTGGATGGCCATCCAATCGGCCAATTGGTTGAGCATCTGCTCGACTTCCGCGTCCAGCGACCCATCCGGGCGCTGCACCACATTCAGCAGGAGATTCCCGTTCTTGCTCACAATGTCCACGAGCATCTGCACCGTCCAGCTCAGCGGCCGGAACTTCCAATTGCGATTGTAGAACCAGTCGCCAATTGAGGTGTCCGTCTGCCACGGGTTGGGGTTGATGGCCGGCATCACTCCGCGTTCGAGGTCCTCGACCCAGCGGCCTTCGGACTTTTGTTTGCAGGTGTAAATCACTTGCGGTTTGCCCCCGTGGCGGCTGGCGTCCGCATTGTAAAGGTGCGCAATAAGGCTGCGCCCCACTTCGTTGCCGAAGGGCACGCCCCCGTCGGTGTAGAGCAAGTCGGGGTGGTAGTTGTCCACCAACTCCTTGATTTCATCGAACCACTGGTGCTGCCAGCGCGGGTTGGTGCTGTACCAACCAGTGTCGCCCGGTTCGGCGGGGAAATGGTAGAGGTCCTGGTACTGCGGATCGGCCCCATCATAAGGCACGCCCGCCAGGGGGCCCTTGGCGTCGGACTTGTGACTGTCCTGGAACCACGTGAAACTGGCGCCCAAGTGCTCCGAGACGCCGAAACGCAGGCCGTATTTGGTCGCCGCTTTCTGCCACTCGCCCACCACATCGCGCCTGGGACCCATATTGGCGGCGTTCCAGCGGTGGAGCTTGGAGTTCCAGAGAAAGAAGTTGTCGTGATGGGAGCCCATGCTGACGAAATAGCGGGCGCCGGCGCGCTTGTAGAGGGCCATGAGCCGCTCGGGGTCCCATTTTTCGGCCTTCCACAGTTGAATGATCTCCTTGTAGCCGTTGGTCGAGGGGTGGCCGTAGTGTTCGAGGTGATCTTTGTACTGAGGATGGCCCGGCTGATACATCTGCCGGGCGTACCAGTCCCCGAACATCGGCACCGCCTGCGGACCCCAATGCGCCCAGATGCCGAACTTGGCATCCCGAAACCATTCCGGACAATGATAGTTGGTCAGGGATTGCAGTGTCGGCTCGAAGGGACCGGCGGCAATGGGCAGGTCGCCTCTCCTATCCGATTGGGCCCCCAATGCGCCCAGGCCCAAGGCCATTATCAGCTCGATTGTCAGTGCGCTAGTTTTCATGGGCCCCAGTCTGTAGCGGAATGATGGCCGCGGTCAAGACCGGGCTTAAAACCCCCTCAAGTCCGTGCTCGCTGCGTCCGGGCAGGCCGGGCGCGGGCAGGCGCTTGAGGACGAGGTATTCGATGCCCCGCTGCGCGCAATATTCGCGTTTGCCGCCTTTGTCCCCGTCCTCGTTCACGGCGTAAATGTCAGGCGCTAAGCCGCTGGATTTCCGGGTCGGCATCCACCCACCCCTCGCCGCTCGAAATCAGGGCCTGCGTCACATAGCGAATAGAACCGACCAGGTAGCACCGCTCTTCCTGCGGCCACAACGGATGGCCCTGGCCCTTGAGCAACCGGATGTTCGCGTCATGGCCGACGATGACGTAGAGGTCGCCGTAGGCGCTGACCTCCTCGAAGAAACGCACGTGGCCGGAGTGGAACCAATCATAGCAGCCGGTCACCACGACTTTCTTGCGGCCAGGGGCGCCGGGTTGCGGCGGGGGCTGCGGGAAAGCCCTTGAGCAGTTCGGCGGACAGCACCCGGTAGTCGAGGCCGCGTTGGCGGCAGGCGGCCAGGCGGGCGGCATTCATCGGAGAGGGTTCGTCCACCCATAGGTCCGCATCGAACCCCTGCATGACCGGCGGGGCCTCGGCATTTGCCGGGCCTTCGAGCGGCGCTTGCCCGGTGGACATAGCGTATAGCGTTCAACACATAAAGCCGTTCCTCCAGAGGGAACTTGGGCGGCTTGCCCGTGAACCCCTCCACCGCCGCGTCCGGCCACACCAGCACGGTCACTTCGCCATACCGCGCCGCCTCTTCCAGAAACCGGAAGTGGCGCGAACGAATGTCCTCAAAGGCCCCCGTGACCACCACCTGTTTGCCATGCGACTGGACTGCGCTCATGTATGCTTTCAAACCAGTTCTCCGCCGCGCTCAAGCCGGCGCCCAGCCGCGACATTCAACACCAGGCCCAGCCCGTTCGCCAGCAAAATGCTCTCCCCCAGCCCCGGCGAATGGCTCACGGCCCAGAGCCGCTGGGTTCAGCACCAGGAGTTCAGCCTCCGGTTCAAGGCCGAGATGCTCGCCAGCACCGCAACGACCACGAACGAGGGCATCGAGAAATAGCTGGGCAGCGGCATGGTCAAGGGCATCGGCCACGTTTACGCCAAGAAGCTGGTGGAGAGGTCCGGCGAGAAGATTTTCGACATCATCGAGCAGCAGTCCGTCGGCGTGGCAGACGTGGGCGGCATCGGGCCGAAGAGCCGGCAGCGCATCAAGGACGCCTTGGCCGAGCAGAAGGTCGCCCAGCTAAGACCTGTGGCCGTGCCGGGCGTTGCGCTTTGCGATGGCACGGTTCCAATAGCCCTGATCATCAAGCTTGGCACAGAAATACCTGAACACACTATGCAGGCACCACAGGCCCAAAGCGACCAAGAACAAGATCGCCAACCCGTTGAAAGCCACGTAGATGAAGGGTTTCTTGTTGATCCAGAATAAACTAATGTCTTGCCATTGCTGGACCACTTTGTCGCTAATCTCCCCCCGTGAAAGCCTCCGTGCCCCGTTCATGGAGGGCAGCACAAAACCGAAGAGGACAACGGAGAGGGCAACGATTGTCGCGGCGAGGCTGATGCCAATCAGCGCCGCGAGCAATCTGTGCTTCCGCGATGGTCTGATCTGTCGCGAATGGCTCACACCCAAAAGGATACATGTGCTCAAAGGAGCCGTCAAGGACAAGACGCTCCCCCGGGCCGAGGCAGGCCGCAGGTCAGGCAGGGCCAGTGACAAAGTGCTGTTTTGGAGTGTGTCGGCAGAGCGAAGCGGCGACGGCGCTTTGGGCCGCCCGGGACTTCCAAGAAGTCCGCAGGCTGCCCGAGCCAAAGCGGCGTCGCGCTCCGCTTGCCACCGCCCTCCACATCGGCCTGCCGGAGACGGCTCGACAGACTTTGTCACTGGGCCTGGCAGATCGAGCCTCTGCGCTCCTTGGCAGTTGGCGCCACTGTTCCGCTATGGTATGCTCGCGGCCATCGAGCTTATGAAACCGAACATTATTGTTGCCTCACTGGGGCTGGGACTGAGCGTCGGCTTTGGCCAGAACTCCAGCCCGCCTGCCTTAACCGCCGGCCCCGCTGGCGCGCCTGAGGGTTGGCAGACGGCGGCGCCCCGCGAGGAAATCCGCCCAGCCTTTGCTTTCGAGTCCCAAGGCGGGGCAGACGGGAAAGGCTCGTTCATCGTTCGCGCGGATGCCCGCGAGGGTTTGGACGGTTGCTGGACCAGGAGTTTCCCGGTCGAAGGCGGAAAGCATTACCGCTTTTCGGCGCTCTACCAGGCCAGGTCGGTAGCGGTGCCGCGCCGCAGCGTGGTCGCCAAGCTGGATTGGCGCGATGCCCAGGGCCGGGGTGTGCCGCTGGACGAACCGACGGTGGCGGGCTACCTGCGGGGCTCGATCGGCGCCGCAGAAACCGAATTCCCATCCACGCGCGGCGCCGACAACCAGGGGTGGACCGAGGTGCTCCGATGTCTATCGCGCCCCCAGCCGGGCCAGCCAGGCCCTGGTCTCCTTGCATTTGCAATGGGCCCCGGGAGGCGAAGTGCGCTGGAGCAACGTCTCGTTGGTGGAAACTGCGCCGTTGCCTCCCGCGCATCGTGCGCCTGGCCGCAGTCCACTTCCGTCCCAGCGGCGGCAAAACCCCGCTGGACAATTGCCGCCAATACGAGCCGCTCATTGCCGAGGCAGCTCGCCAGAAGGCCGACCTGGTTGCCCTGGGCGAAACGCTGACCTATGTCAGTCTTGGCAAAAAGCCCGACGAGGTGGCTGAGCCAATTCCCGGACCTGCCACCGAGTTCTTCGGCGCCCTGGCCCGGAAGCACCACCTCTATATCGTCGCCGGGCTCTACGAGCGTGATGGGCGCCTGGTCTATAACACGGCCGTCATGCTCGGCCCGGAGGGGCGGTTGGCCGGCAAATACCGCAAAGTCTGCCTGCCGCGCGATGAAATCAAAGCTGGCGTTTGTCCCGGCAGCGAGTATCCGGTCTTCGATACTCCACTCGGAAAGGTCGGCATGATGGTTTGCTACGACGGCTTCTTCCCCGAGATCGCGCGCGAGTTGGCCAACAGGGGGGCCGAAATCATTGCCTGGCCCGTCTGGGGCTGCAACCCCTTGCTCGCCCGCGCCCGCGCCTGCGAAAACCACGTCTATTTGGTCAGCAGCGCCTACGAAGACGCCTCCCGCAACTGGATGGTCTCCGCCGTCTTCGACCATTGCGGCGACATCATCGCCCAGGCCAAAGAGTGGGGCAGCGTCGCCGTGGCCGAAGTGGACCTGAACCGCCGCGCCCAGTGGGTCAGCCTGGGCGATTTCAAAGCGGAAATCCCCCGGCATCGGCCCGTGGTCCAGGCCATGGAGAAATGACAAACTGTATTCCATCCTGGGGCCACGCCCCAGGAAAGGTGTTGGAAACGAGAATGGAGCGCCAACGGCGCGATTCATCGGCTCTTCTTTTTTTTGACAGCCTCGTGCGGCGTTGCTACTAATGCAGGATGCAAGATGCTGCGCGTTGGCAAAAAGCCAACGTTGAACTCAGGCGGGCGCCGTTGCGAGGTCCAATCACCAAACGCACATCGGCCTTTTGGATCGCCAGACTGCTTTACCTGGAAGCGGCCGACAGGCGAGCGCCCATCCTGGTTGACCTCGAGTCGCCCGGAGGCCCGATAGCCGACTCGCTGCGGGCCATTCAAGTCCTCGAGAAAACGACTTGTCCCGTGGCCATCCATTGTCGCGGCATCATCTCAGGCACAGCCCTGTCCATAGTCGCACATGGCTTGAAGGGTTACAGAACCGCCGATCCGGGCGCGCGTTTCGTCTTCACGCCGCTGCCGGCTCAAGCCGCCTCTGACCGAGGGCAAGGAGATAGTTCGTCTTCGGAGCAGTTGATCGAGGGGCTGGCCAAGGCTGCCGGGCGGCAGACCTCAGAGGTGGCGGGGTGGCTGGGAACCGGCGCCCAGTTTGACGCCCCACAGGCGGCCACTTACGGCCTGATTGACAAAGTCTCGGCAAAACCCGTGCTGCCGGCAAGGGCAATCCCGTAGTATCGTTTGAACCGCCTCGATTCGTATGTCTCGAGCCTCCCGCCCGGGTCGCGCATGAGGCGGGCCGCCGCTCCCGGCGTGGCCTCGACCACCTTCAGACCTTTCTCCGGTCCCAGGACACTTACCACTTTGGTCAGACTGTCTGCCGTGATGCCGTGGCGGGCAATGACGTTGACCAGGCAGTGGTTGGTCAAACCGATGCCGGTCCGGGGGTCAACAATATGCGAGTAGCGTTGGCCCTCGATTTCCAACCGCTGATAAAGGTCGCTCGAGGTGGAAATGGCGGCGTTCTTAAGCAACAGAACTCGGCCCGGCGGCGCATTGGTCACATCCAGCGGCGCGAGCTGGATGCGCCAGGCGGGCCTGCCGGGCGGAGGCTCCCCGACCATGACATCGCCTCCCCCTTCGATCAGCGCCCGGCTCAGGCCCAGCCCTTTGAGTGTCCGCAGGGCCTCGTCCACCGCATAGCCTTTGCCGATCCCGCCCAAATCGAGCCGCATGCCCGGCGCCAGCAATTCCACAGCGTGCCCTTTGGGGTTGAGCCGAACCAGGCGATAGCCGACCGATTTGCGGGCCAGGGCCAGCCGCTCCGGGTCGGGCAGTTGATGCTGACGGCGGGCACGGCGCCACAGGTTCACACAAGGGCCAACCGTGATGTCAAAAGCACCGTCGCTGCGTTCCGCCATGGCTTGCGCCCGCTCCAACACCAGCCACAAATCGGGGCTGACGGGGACCTCGCGGCCCTGTCCCGAGGTGCGGGACAGCTTGCTCAGCTCGCTCTCCGCGTCGTAATCGCTCATGATGTCGTTGAGTTCCTGGACGCGGCGGAAGGCGGCCTCGGCTGCCCGGTCGGCGCTGGCCTGGTTGGGCGCGTAGAGGACGATGCGGAAAGGCACCCCCATCTCCGGCCGCTCGTATTCATACCTCCCGAGCGCAGGGGTGTTCTTCGGGACCCAGACGCAGGACACGCCCGCCAGCGACAGGGCCGGGAACAGCCAGAGCATCCATCGGTTCAGGGCGACGGAGCCACTTCTCTGAAACAGGCAAGTTCTCACTTTCGGTAATCCAGGCCGGCCGTCGTTCAACACAGCAACATCCCTGCAGTCTATCCCTTGCCGGCTGGGCTTGTAAACAGCGACGCAGGTGTCAAGGGCCGAGGGGCGAATGTCGAGGGAACGAAGTGCCGCCCCTCGCCCCCCCTCGACCCTCGACCCTCGCCCCTCGGATGCGTGTCTCCGTAAGGATTTGACGAGGCCGGCCGGGTGAGTATGCTGGCCGGCATGACTGAAATGCGGTCTTCTTCCCAATCCGCATCATCGAAAGCGCAATTCCGTTCCGCCTTCAGCAGGGCGGGCGCAGCCCTGGCGGCGGTGATGGTTTCCGGACTCGCCTGGTTGAGCTTGTTGGGCACGGCGCAGGCGGCGGCCGACGGGCCTGCGGCGGCGATGCAGAAGCGGTGGCTCTTCGTGTGGCGGGACATGAGCAACGCCAAAGAGGTAGAGCGGATGATCGCCCGTTTCCCGCGCGCCAAGGCGGATGGTTACAATGGGGTTGCCTTTTCATACAACGTCGCCTCGGAAAAAGCGGCGGAGTTGAAACAGGCAGCCCGGCAGAACGGCCTCGACCTGGTGGCCATCGTCATGGGTGGCCCACACGACCGCAACTACACCGAAGGAGTCCTCTCCAAGGATGCCCTGTTCGTGGCGCATGACGGAACCGCCCGTTTCCAGGCTGATAATCCTACCCGAGTGGTGAATGGCGATTTTGAGGAAGCTGCGGGCAACCATTTCAAGGGCTGGACCTTCCAGGATGACGAAGGGGTAACGAGCTTTGCCGACCACACCGTGGTTCACGGCGGGACGACCTCCCTCCGCATGGAGAGCATCGGCAGGAACCAATACCGCCATTGCCGGCTGGCCCAACCTCTCAAACTCGAACCCCGCCGGCAATACCACATTTCCGTCTGGGTCAAGACCGAGAATCTCTCTCCGGCAGACCCGGAAGTGAAGGTGCTGACCTCAGACGCCCAGCACTCGATCAACTTCCAGACCTTCCATGCCGAACGCACCCAGGATTGGAAGCGGTACGACCTGGTCTTTAACAGCCTGGATAACCGTGATGGCCTGCTTTACCTGGGCTCGTGGTCGGGCAAGGATGGCAAGCTGTGGTGGGACGACCTGCGCCTCGAGGAAATCGGGTTGGTGAACGTCCTGCGCCGGCCCGGTTGCCCGGTGGCAGTGCGCGGCGAGGATGGCCCCGCCTGGGAAGAGGGCCGCGACTACCAGCCCATTGTCGATCCCCAGCTTCATCCCTGGCGCGCCTTCCACGAGGGGCCGGTCATCAAACTGACCCCCGCCTCCCGCATCCACGAGGGCGCCCGCCTGCGCGTCAGCTATTACCACCCCCTCATCGTCTATGAAGACCGCCTGACAGGCTGCCTCAGCGAACCCAGGATTTTCGATGACTGGCGGCTCGAGGTCAAACAGGCCGAGGAGCTGTTTCATCCGGCCGCCTACTTCATGTCGCACGATGAACTGCGGGTGATGAACCAGTGCGCCCTTTGCCAGGGCAAACACCTGACCCCGGGGGAATTGCTCGCCTGGAATGTCCGCCAGGCCGCCGACCTCATCCGCCGCGCCCGCCCTGACGCCCAAATCTGGGTCTGGAGCGACATGTTCGACCCGATGCACAACGCCGTCGCCCACTACTACGCCGCCAACGGCACCCTGGCAGGCTCCTGGAAGGGCCTCGACAAAGACCTCGGCATCGTCAATTGGCACGGCGGTCTCGAGGGCAAAAACTGCAAGTTCTTCGCCGACCTCGGCCTCAGACAAATCCTCTCCGGCTACTATGATGGCGACGAGGACGGAACCGCCATCGCCAAATGGCTCGACCGCACCAAGGACATACCCGGCATCGTCGGAGCCATGTACACCACCTGGGAAGACAAATACGACGCCATGGATGCCTGGGCCCGCAAGGCCTGGGGCGGGGGACGCTGAAGACCTGCGCAAGACGACTCCGGGCTGCGGCATCATGGGCAACTGGAAACCGCGCGGCAACGGCCCTGAAATGATCCAGTCGCCGCGAAATTGCGAGCCCCTGGTTTGGTCCAGTTGCCCCCCATTTTTTTCTTGCTGAAATAGCTGCGGATAAATATAAGCTCCGCTGTAGCTCGAGGCGAAGACGCGACTGGCACGAGAAGGAGTCGCCGGTCGCTCACCCGCTGAGGCGGCGCCTTCACCCCGAGCTGCGAGCCAGAGTACGACCCCAGACCTGTGCTATGAAAACGAAGCTCTCCGTCGCCGGTGTTCTCTTCCTCACCCTGTGCCCGCCTGTGCGAGCTCAAACCAACTGCGCCCAACCGCCCGCCGGGCTCCTCGGTTGGTGGCCCGCTGAGGCCAACGCGAGTGACCGCATTGGCTCTCTCCCGGGCACACTCCAGGGCAGTGCCTCAGCAACCAACGCCGGTTTCATCGGCCGGGCGTTCACCCTGGACGGCACCAACGCCGCCGTGGACCTGGGCAACTGGTTCAATCTCCAGTCGTTCACCCTCTCGCTCTGGATCAAAGCCGGCGTCACGCAGCAGACCGATGCCGACGTCCTGGACAACAACCACACCGACAGCCGCAGTTGGGCGATCCAATATGCCAACACGAACAACACCCACAGTTGGGGCGCGGCCGGCATCGGAGCCATCTCCTTCGAGCTTACCCCCGGCACGTGGCAGCACCTCGCCGTCACCGTGGACACTAACCACGTCGCCAGCCTCTACCTGGACGGCAATCTCGCCGGATTCGTCAATGGCAGCGGGCCGATTGCCTATGACGGCACGGAGTTCCTCCGGCTCGGCCGCTGGGGAGGCGGGGGCCGATTCTGGAGCGGTCAACTTGACGAACTCATGTTATGGAACCGTGCCCTCTCAGCCGGCGAAGTCGCGGCCATTCGCGCTGCCGGGACCAACGGCATTTGCAACCAGGTCCCGCCGGGGTTCTTCACCCAGCCATCGAACCTGACGGTTCCGCTGGGCCAGGGAGCAATCTTCGCCACGATCGCCGCCGGGACGCAGCCGCTGCAGTATCAATGGCGGCTCTGGGGCACCAACCTCCCCGCCGCCACCAACGCCACCTTGACGCTGACGAACGTCCAGCTCAGTCAGGCTGGTGATTACCAGGTGGTTGTCACCAACGCCTTCGGGGCTGTCAGTAGTGCCGTCGCGCATCTCGGGGTCCTCGTCTGGACCAATGGGGTCTTCTGGACCGGCGGGGGCGATGGCAGTTCGTGGAGCGACGGCAACAACTGGAGCGGCAACAGTGTGCCCGGCACGAACGATGACGTGCTGATTGCACTGTCTGCGCCAGTGGTTGTGGTCTATCAGGGCGCTCAGCCCACAATGCGCAGTCTGCTCAACTACGGAACGCTTTCGATCCAAGGCAGCGCCGCTGGCGGCCAGGCAGTGCTGACGGCCAGCGGGGACGTGACCAACCGCGGCACGATACTGCTGGATTCGAGTGTCTGGAACTGCAGTGCCACGCTCACGGTCGGGGGCACGCTGGTCAACGCGCCCGAGGGCCTGCTCCAAGTCAACCTCGGCGCCGGCAATAGCCGCCTCCTCAATGCCAATGTTCTCAACCAAGGCACGGTCAACGTGGCGGGCGGCATCGGCCTCTACTGCAACGGGGCGGGCAAGCTCTTCCGGCAGGAAGCGGGCAGCATCAACGGCCTGGGGACGTTCACCTGGGCAAACGGGGAGTTTGACTTCGTCGGCGGTGCGCTCTCCGGCGGCGTCTATGTGCGCGATGGGACGGTGGACGTGGCGGCCAGCGCGGGGGCCTCGACGATTTACGCCGCAGGCAACAGCACGCTGGTGGCCAACCGCTCGACGCAAGCCACGGTCTGGGTGCAAGGCAACAGCAGTTACGGCCAGGCCACGCTCACCACCGCCCAAGGGGCGGTCAACGCCGGGACCATCCACTTGGAATCGTCCGTCTGGAACTGCGTGTCGGTGCTGGTGGTGGGCGGCTCGAATCTGGTCAACGCCGCCACGGGGGTCATCGTCGCCATTAACGGTCAAGGGAGCACGCGTTCGATCAGCGGCTACTTGATCAACCAAGGGGTGGTGGACGGCGGGGATTACTACGTGGATATCTTTGGGACCTACGAGGCGGCGGGCGGGCGGATTGTCGGTCCCGGACGGTTGCGCAGCGCCAACGTGCGCGTAAGCGCCTCGCCGGCGCAAGCGACGACGATTGATCTCTGGGGCAGTTGCACGCTGCTGACCGACAACCTGAGCAACACGGTCCTCTATGTGCATGGGGGCGGCGACGGTCAAGCGGTGCTGACGGCCAGCGGGGATGTGACCAACCGCGGAACCATAGTGCTGGATTCGAGCGCCTCGAACTGCGGCGCCACGCTCACCGTTGGGGGCACGCTGGTCAACGCGCCCGAGGGCGTGCTCCAAGTCAACCTCGGCGCCGGCAACAACCGCCTCCTCAATGCCAATGTCCTCAACCAAGGCACGGTCAACGTGGCGGGCGGCATCGGCCTCTACTGCAACGGGGCGGGCAAGCTCTTCCGGCAGGAAGCGGGCAGCATCAACGGCCTGGGGACGTTCACCTGGGCGGACGGGGAGTTTGACTTCATCGGCGGTGCGCTCTCCGGCGGCGTCTATGTGCGCGATGGGACGGTGGACGTGGCGGCCAGCGCGGGGGCCTCGACGATTTACGCCGCAGGCAACAGCACGCTGGTGGCCAACCGCTCGACGCAAGCCACGGTCTGGGTGCAAGGCAACAGCAGTTACGGCCAGGCCACGCTCACCACCGTCCAAGGGGCGGTCAACGCCGGGACCATCCACTTGGAATTGTCCGTCTGGACCTGCGTGTCGGTGCTGGTGGTGGGCGGCTCGAACCTGGTCAACGCCGCCACGGGGGTCATTGTCGCCATGAACGGTCAAGGGAGCACGCGTTCGATCAGCGGCTACTTGATCAACCAAGGGGTGGTGGACGGCGGGGATTACTACGTGGATATCTTTGGGACCTACGAGGCGGCGGGCGGGCGGATTGCCGGTCCCGGACGGTTGCGCAGCGCCAACGTGCGCGTAAGCGCCTCGCCGGCGCAAGCGACGACGATTGATCTCTGGGGCAGTTGCACGCTGCTGACCGACAACCTGAGCAACACGGTCCTCTATGTGCATGGCGGCGGCGACGGTCAAGCGGTGCTGACGGCCAGCGGGGATGTGACCAACCGCGGAACCCTGGTGCTGGATTCGAGCGCCTGGAACTGCGGTGCCACGCTCACGGTCGGGGGCACGCTGGTCAACGCGCCCGAGGGCGTGCTCCAAGTCAACCTCGGTGCCGGCAACAACCGCCTCCTCAATGCCAATGTCCTCAACCAGGGCACGGTCAACGTGGCGGGCGGCATCGGCCTCTACTGCAACGGGGCGGGCAAGCTCTTCCGGCAGGAAGCGGGCAGCATCAACGGCCTGGGGTTGTTCACCTGGGCGGACGGGGAATTTGACTTCGTAGGCGGTGCGCTCTCCGGCGGCGTCTATGTGCGCGATGGGGCGGTGGACGTGGCGGCCAGCGCGGGGGCCTCGACGATTTACGCCGCAGGCAACACCACGCTGGTGGCCAACCGCTCGACGCAAGCCACGGTCCGGGTGCAAGGCAACAGCAGTTATGGCCAGGCCACGCTCACCACCGCCCAAGGGGCGGTCAACGCCGGGACCATCCACTTGGAATCGTCCGTCTGGAACTGCGTGTCGGTGCTGGTGGTGGGCGGCTCCAACCTGCTCAACGCCGCCACGGGGGTCATCGTCGCCATGAACGGTCAAGGGAGCACGCGTTCGATCAGCGGCTACTTGATCAACCAAGGGGTGGTGGACGGCGGGGATTACTACGTGGATATCTTTGGGACCTACGAGGCGGCGGGCGGGCGGATTGTCGGTCCCGGACGGTTGCGCAGCGCCAACGTGCGCGTGACCGGTTCGCCGGCGCAAGCGACGACGATTGATCTCTGGGGCAGTTGCACGCTGCTGACCGACAACCTGAGCAACACGGTCCTCTATGTGCATGGCGGCGGCGACGGTCAAGCGGTGCTGACGGCCAGCGGGGATGTGACCAACCGCGGCACGATACTGCTGGATTCGAGCGCCTGGAACTGCGGTGCTACGCTCATGGTCGGGGGCACGCTGGTCAACGCGCCCGAGGGCGTCATCCAAGTCAATCCTGGCGCAGGGAACAGCCGAGGCCTGAATGCCGAACTCCTCAACGCCGGCACCGTAACTTTCAATTACGGCGGCTCCTTGGGTCGAGCCGGCGCGAACCATCGCAACACGGGCCTCCTCCGCCTCGCCGGCGTGACGGCGACAATCAGCGGCGCTTCGTTCCTCAATCAGAATCCTGGTGAGATTTCCGGCACGGGCACGTTCAGTTGCTCGGGTGTGAACTTCCAGAACCGCGGGATCGTCAGCCCCGGAGCTTCAGGGGGCCTGTTGACCTTCGTCGGCGCTTATAACCAGGCTGCCGATGGGCGGTTGAATATCGAGATTGGCGGCCTCACCGCCGGGTCGCAATACGACCAACTCGCAGTCAATGGCGACGCCACCCTGGACGGGCTGCTTAGCATCACCGTGATCAACGATTTCTTGCCCGCGGTCGGCAACTCCTTCACGGTTCTCACCTGCAACTCGCTCAGCGGCCAGTTCTCCAACTATGCCGGTCTGGTTTACTACACCAATGCCGCCCTCAGCCCCACTTACCTCGCCAACGCCCTGCAGCTTACGGCGCTCGGCGTCACCAACCCTGTTGTCGAGGCGCCGAGCATCGTCGTGCAGCCCCAAAGCATCTCCGTCATCCAGGGGCAGACCGCCACCTTCCGCGTCACCGCCAACGGCACGCAGCCTTTCGCCTGCCAGTGGCTGTTCAACAATGCCGTGCTGGCCGGCGCCACCAACGCTTCGCTCGTGCTGAACCACGTTCAGACAAACCAGGCCGGCCTTTATGCCCTGCGCCTGACGAATGCCGCCGGCGCGGCCCTCAGCGCCAGCGCCACGCTGGTGGTGCGCCAGGTAACCGACCTGATCGTGACCGACGTCAACGCCACCAACGACGCCGTGGCAGGCCAACCGTTGCTCGTAAGCTGGTTGTCCGTTAATGCCGGCAGCGCGTCCGCCATCGGGCCGTGGGTCGAGACGGTCGGATTGTCCACGAACGATTCGGGGGCCAACGCGTTCCAGCTCGCGGCCTTTAACTTCACCAACAACCTGCTGCCCGGCCAATCCATCGGCCGCACGCAAGCCGTCATTTTGCCGGGTGGCTTGGAAGGCAAGTACTTCGTCGTGGTCACGATCGACGCCAGCAACGTGGTGCCGGAGGACGTCTTCGAAACCAACAACACCACCGTATCCAGCCAGTTCGTCACCATCCGCGCGCCGGACCTGGTTGTGACCTCCGAGACCCTGCCGGCGGCGGCGCAATTCGGCCAGAGCATCCAGGTGGTCTGGAGCGTAAAGAATGGCGGCAGCGCCGCTGCCAGCGGTCCGTGGAATGACCGTTTGCTGCTCTCCACCGGGAGCAATAATCTCTCCGGCGCGCTCGCGTTGCTGACCGTGCCGGCCCCGAGCGGGCTGCAACCGGGCGGCTCTTACACGAACCTGCAACTCGTCAGCCTGCCGCTGAGCAGCTCGCTCAACCCCGGCACTTATTACCTCGTCGTGCAGGCCGATGCTGACGGTTCGGTGGCTGAGTCGAATGAGGCGAATAACCTGGCCAGCCAGGCGCTCGCGCTGACCTTGCCGCCCCTGCCGGACCTCGCTGTCGGACAGGTCACCTCGCCCACCAATGCTGTCCCGGGCCAGACCATTCCAGTTTCCTGGGCGGTCACAAATTTAGGCGCGGCTCCCGCCCCTGGCCCATGGAGCCAGGTGGTTTACCTGGTTCCGGCCGGCCTTTCCCTCGATCAGTTCGCCGCAAATCCAATGGCCTATCCCCAGCTCGGCTCGGTCGCGTTTACCAACAGCCTCGCTGTTGGCGATGGCCTGGTTCAAACCCAGCAGGTGACAATTCCACTCACCGGCCTGGCGGGCGATTTGCGTGTGGCCGTGTGCGTGGATGGCGAAAACACCCTGTTCGAGCAAACCAAGACCAACAATGCCGCCCTGGCGCCCAGCGACCTCGAGGTCCCCGCGTCCCTTTCGCTGATACTTCCAACGGCCAGCGTGGCGGAGAGCACGCCCAACCCGAATCTCGCGTGCCTGGTCTCGCGCAATGGCGACCTCAGCGCGCCGGCCTCAGTGACGCTGGCCAGCAGCGCCACCAACCGCATCGCCGTCCCCTCGACCGTCACCATCCCCGCTGGAGCGGCGGCGGCGCCCTTCACCGCCGTGGTGCTGGACGACGGATTGCCTGGGCCTGACCTGTCGGTCGCCCTGTCCGCGCAGGCCGACGGCTATCTCGGCGTTACTTCCGCCGTGCTCGTGGTGAACACGCAAGTTCCGCGGCTCTCAATCTCGCTGGCGACGGCACAAACCTTGCAAGGCCAGTCGGTCTTGGCCACAGTCGGCAGCGATCCCCCGAGCGGCCAGCCAGTGGTGGTGTCCATCGCCAGTTCGGACCCGGCGCGGCTGTCAGTGCCGTCGTCGGTCACCATTCCCACCAACTGGAGCTCGAGCTCGTTCAGCTTGCTGGCGGTGGACAGCACCCTCATCGAACCGCCCGGAGTTTTTACCGTCACCGCCACCGCGCCAGGATTCGTTGGCGCCTCCACCAATCTCACAGTGATCAGCAGCCACCTGCCGACGCTCACACTCTCGCTCGACCGCACTAACATCAGCGAAGGCGACGGTCCGCTCGCCGTAGTTGGCACCGTGAACCGCCTGCCTTTCGCCAGCCAGCCCCTGACCGTCGCGCTGTTCAGCGCCAACCCGGCCGCGGCCCTGGTCCCTGCGCAAGTCACAATCCCGCCCATGGAAGGGGCTGCCACATTCTACATTGCGGCCGTCGACGACAACGTCGTGACCGGACCCAAGGTTACGGTGATTTCCGCTCAAGCCCTCGACGCCTCGGGCAATCCAGTCGGCGCTCCCGCCACTGAGACGCTCGTGGTCCAGGACAACGACGGCCCGACGCTCCAAGTTCAGGTCGCCCAAAAGGTAGTCGGCAAGGGTTTAAATCCGGCCACGAGCGCCGTGGTAGGGCGCAACACCCCCGCCACAAACGATCTGGTCGTGACCCTCAAGACATCGGCCACCAATGAGACTGCCATGCCGCCGACGGTCTTGATTCCGATTGGGCAATCCAACGCGGCCTTCTCCATCGCCAGCCTGAACGATGGCCTCACCCATACGAGCGTGGTTGTCCTCATCACTGCCAGCGCCACGAACTATACCAGCGGCAGCGATCAGCTCACCGTATCTGACTTGAGCCTCCCCGATCTCGTCATCACGAGTGTCACGGTTCCGCCCTCGGGGTTTGTGGGCGAGCCGATAACGGTCAGTTTCCGGCTGGCGAACCAGGGCCTGGGCCCCGTTACCAACGGCATCAGCCAGGCCGTGTATCTCATTACGGATTCCGCCCCCGGCAGCGCAGTCCTGGTGGGAACGGTGCCCTTTGGCGGCCCGCTTTCTCCTGGACAATACGTGGATCAGTCCCTCATGGTGCCGGGCAGCGCACTGGCCTCGCCGGGGTCTTACCGCATCCAGGTGCTCGCCGACGCGGGCGGCGCCACCACGGAAATTAACAAGGCGAACAACACCGGCGTCAGTGCCAATTCCATTGTCGTCTCCTCCGGCTACACGGCCGTCGTTAAAGCGGGCGTGACGAGCGTGGTCGCGGGCACCCCAGTGCCGCTCGGCGGCTCGGCCACCCTCATAGCCGGAGGGCCTGCGGCCAACCAGCCGGTCAACATTCTGCTCAGTGTCCGTGGCTTCCAACGAGTGCTGAGCGTCGTGACCGACGCGAACGGAAACTTCGCGGCCGTGTTTAACCCGCTGCCGACCGAGGCCGGGCTTTACACCGTTGCCGCCGTGGTTCCAGGCATCACGCAAGCGCCGGCCCAAGACCAGTTCAGGATTCTAGGCATGGCGTTGCAGCCGGCTTCGCTGCCGTTGAACGTCATTGCCGGCAACAGCGCCGCCGGCTCAGCCAGCCTGCAAAACCTGGGCGACCTGCCTCTGACCGGTCTGAGCGCCACCGTCAATGGGCTGGCCGCGAACCTGACCGCCGCGGTTTCGCTGAGCACCAACACCTGCCTGGCGCAAGCTCCCGTGACCTTGAATTGCTCGGTCACGGCCGCCGACCCGGCCATTCGCCAGAGCACCTTCACAGTCCACGTGGCCTCTGCCGAGGGCGTGACCCTCGACCTGCCCGTTAGCGTGACGGTCGTGCCGCTGACTGCGCAGTTGGCCGCCACGCCGGCGCAGCTCACTGTCGCCATGCTGCGTGGCGGACAGACCATAGCGCAGTTCGACGTGGTGAATCTCGGTGGCGTGGCCTCCGGTCCGATCACGGTGTGCATCCCATCCCTGCCCTGGTTGAGTGTCGCCTGCCCCAATCCACTGCCGTCGCTGGACCCGGGAGCGTCGAATCGCGTGACGCTGTTGCTGATGCCGGCTGCCGGCCTGCCCCTGGGACCTTACACCGGTTCCTTGGCGCTCAACACGCCCGGCTCCAGCGCCAGCGTAGGCTTCCAATTCCTTAATGTTTCCGACCTCAAGGGCTGCCTGCGGCTCACCGCGGTGGACCAGGGCCACTTACTACGCCCAGGGGGCGCCCAGTGTCACCAACGCCACGGTCCGTCTGACCGACGCCGCAACCGGTGCGGCGGTGGCCACGACCAACACCGGCACGACGGGCACAATTCTCATCACCAACCTGGCCGAGGCCTACTACGTATCGAGGTCAGCGCCGATGACCACGGCGGCTACAAGGACATGATCTTCGTCCAGGCCGCCCAGACGAACGAAGTGGTTGCGTTCATGCCGCGGCAGACCGTGAAGTACTACTGGACGGTCGAACCGACGCAGATTACGGACCGTGCCAAACTCACCGTCACCACGGTTTTTGAAACCGCGGTGCCCGCGCCAGTGGTTACCGTCGAACCGAACCTCATTGATCTGGCGTTTGTGGGAACCTCAACGCAAATCAATCTGAAGATTTCCAACCATGGACTTATTGCCGCGAAAAAGGCCTTCCTCTACTTCCAAACGAACTCGGTTTGGCAGTTCACCCCGTTGACGAGCGACCTCGGGGACCTTCCTGGCCTGAGCGTCTGTACCGTGCCGCTGTCCATCACGCGCGTGGCCGGCAAAGCCAAGGACGCCGGCGGGGGGGAGTGCAGTGCCAGCGGCGTCTTACGGTACGGTTGCGATTGCGGCGGGAAACTCAACCTCTACGATGTGCCCATCGCCATCGTCAACATGGCTTCCGACTGCGGGGGCGCCGTCGTCCTGGCGTTCGCTGGCGCCGTTTCCAGCGCGGCGGGCGCCGTCGGGCAGGCCGCTTATGCGGTGCAATCGGCCGTGAGCGGGGCCGAGGTTCCGTGCGCGGAATGCCAGTGGGAGTATCTGAAATGGGTCGGTGGTTGCGTGCTGGAAGTGCTGCCGCTGGGGCACGGCCTGCCCGCTTGCCTTCAGGCCGGTTACGCCGGCTACGAGATGTATTTTGGGAACCCGGACAATGCCCTGCTCGCCTCCTTGAGCGCCAAGTTAGGCATTGACCTCCTTGAATGCCTCGAGAGCGGCATCGAGGGCCTCTCAGGTGCAGGCCAGGCTATAGGCATGTTCAACTGTGCCTATGAGTTTTTGGAACTCAACGAGAAATGCGGCGCCGGAGCCGGCGGCAGTGGAGGGAGCGAGCCCCAAGGTCTGAGTTCCCCTGCCCGGGGGCGCACCCCCAAGGACAGCGTCGAGGATCTGGCACCCCTCACCCTGCAGCTCGACCGCCTGGGTGCGGTGCTTGGCCCGTTGACCAACCTGTTTGGTGATCCGGTTTGGTTCACCTGCCAGGACCAAGTGTGCCTGTCGAATTGGCTAACCGCCTTCCAACTCTATGCGCAGACCAACAGTGATGCCGGCTATCGCATTTCGCCAACGGAGCAGGCGCAGTTGCTGGCCCTTCCGATCTGCCCGCCACTGACGACCAACGACATCAGCCGGTTCCTCGCTCGCTGGAATCGCACCATTGACTACGCTGGGCAGAACATCCTCTTCACTTACCAGGTGCCGCAGGGGTGGGACAGCAACTTCCTGGCGTTGGACGTATGCAGCAATCTTCTGATCCAGGCGAACGATGCCCTTACCGCGCTAGCCGCCGAGGGGTACAGCGATCCCGTTGTGGCGGTTCAACAAACGGCGGGGGATCTGCTGGCCATGATCTCCCGAGGCAGCGGCGGCATCTGCGCCCGGGTGCGACTGCAACTCGACCAGGAGGCCATCCTCACGCGCGACGCCTTCAAAGCCACCCTCGAAATCGCCAACAGCACCGGCAGCCAGTTGGCCGAGGTTTCCATCCAGCTATTGGTCAGCGACGGCTCCGGCCGCAACACGACGAGCCTGTTTGGAATCCTCCCGCCGGAGTTGACGGGCCTCACGGGCGTGGACGGCACGGGTGTCATTGCGGCCCAGTCCACCGGCAAGGCAATCTGGACACTCATCCCCACTTCCGACGCAGCCCCGACACACCCGACCGAACATTTCGTGAGCGGCACTTTGCAGTATCGTCAGGAGGGCACTCTCATCACCGTGCCCCTGGCCCCCATGTCCATCAGTGTGCTGCCCAGTCCCAGCCTCACGGTCCGTTATTTCCACCAGCGCGACGTGTTCGCCGACGATCCCTTCACGCCACAGATCGAGCCCTCAGTGCCCTACTCCCTGGCGGTCATGGTTCAGAACCGCGGTTACGGCACGGCGCACAATCTCCAGATCGCGTCGGCCCAGCCGAAGATCATCGAAAACGAGAAGGGTCTGGTCATTGATTTCAAGATCATCGGCGCCCAGGTCGGCACTCAAGCGGTGACGCCGTCGCTTACGGTCAATTTAGGGGACCTCGGACCCGGGCAAATCAAGATCGGCCGCTGGCTCTTGACCTCTTCGCTCCAAGGCCTGTTCACCGACTACAAGGCCACCTTCGCACAGGTCAGTGATCTCGGCGACCAGCGTCTCTCGCTCTTCGACAGCGTCGAGATCCACGAACTCAACCACCTGGTTCAGGCCCAGGGCGCGTGGGACGACGGATTGCCCGACTTCCTCGTCAACGACGTTGCGGACGTCAACAGCTTGCCGGACACCCTCTATTTGAGCGACGGCACCGTCCAACCGGTGAGCGTGGTGCAAACGGCCTCGACCGACGGCCCGGCCAACGCCACGCATTTGCAGGTGCAACTCACCGCCACCTTCCCCAGCGGCTTTAACTACGTTCGCGTGCCCGATCCGGCAAACGGCCAGTTTCAGTTGCAGGGTGTCATCCGCCTCAACGGCTCCAACTTCCGCGCGGAGAATTTCTGGACGACCGACCGCACTTTCATCGGCCTTGGGCAAAGGCCGATTTACGAAAACATCCTGCACCTGTTCGATTACCACACCAACGCGGGTCCCGACACCTACCTGTTGGTCTATGCAGCCGCCTCGAGCGCGTCGCAGACCAATCCACCTTCGAGCGCCGTCTTGGCGCTGCCGCCACGCAGTCCCTCGAGCTTCGGTGTCGCCTGGAGCGGCCAGAACAACTCGGGCCAGGCGAGCGTGGCCTACTACGACATCTTTGTCTCGGATAACGCCGGACCCTTCACGATCTGGCTGCCGCGCACCGTTGCCACCAGTGCGCTTTACCGCGGCAGTTTTGGCCACACCTACGCCTTCTATAGTGTTGCCACCGACACCGCCGGGAACGTCGAAGCGCCGCCCACCACCCCCGAGGCGGTGACCACCGTGAGTCTGTCGAATGCGCCGCCAACGATCTCGTTCGGCGGGCCTGTGACCGCCAATGAAGGCGACACGGTCCGAATCACGCCAACGGCGGCGGACCCGGACGTTCCGTCGCAGACGCTCACGTTCCGCTTGCTGGGCAGCGCGCCACCGGGTGTGGTTGTCGATCCGGTGACCGGTCAGTTGCGGTGGAGCACCGGCCCTGGCAGCGGACCGAGCACCAACTTCCTGGCCGTGGTCGTAACTGACAACGGTTTTCCGCCGCTCAGCGCCACGGGCTATGTGACCATTGTCGTCAACCAACGCGTCTGGCCGCCGCTCCTGGCCCCGATCAGCGATTACACTATTGACGAGGGCTACCTCCTGGCGATCACCAACACGGTGACGGACTATAACCTCCCGGCACGCGCCTACACTTTCAGCCTTGGCTCCAACACTCCGGCCGGCGCGTCCATCAACCCGGCCAACGGGGTGTTCACTTGGACGCCAACCTCGACCCAAGGCCCTTCCACAAACCCGATCACGGTCATCGTGACCGATACCGGCTTGCCAGCGCTCAGCGCGACGCAGCAATTCACGGTGGTCGTGCGGGATGTGCTGCCCGATATCGTGCTGAGCCTCGGCGGCACTAATTTGATGGCCGGCGAAAGCGCGGTCGTACCGGTGAACCTGGCCTCCACGCTCGACCTCGCCAGCCTGAGCTTCCAACTTGGGCCCGAACCGCCGCAGTTGACCAATTTCGTGCTGCAACCCGCCGCCGCGGAAGTGACTTCGGCGACGCTTCAACCGCTCGGCCCGGACACCTACGCCGTGAGCTTCACTTTGAATCCCGCGCTCCGCATTGACGCCGCCCGCACGTTGGCGCGACTGACCTTCCTGGCCGCGTCCAACCCGCACTCCGCCATTGTGCCGTTGGCCGTGTCGCCGCCGCGGGCCTACCGCTCCAGCGGCCTCGTGGTGACCAACACCACTGGCTTTGGAGGGCGTGTCATCGTCGTCGGCGCGGAGCCGGTGTTGGACCTCGGCAACGGCCCGGTGCTCACGCTTTACGGCCATCCTGGAGCGAGTTATGTGTTGCAGGATCGCACCAATCTGACCTCGGCGCCGTGGGGCGAATTCAACCGCCTGACCCTTGCCGGCCGTTGGGTGCAACTCACGAATCTGCCCGCGCCGGGTCCGCGGGCGTTCTACCGTGCTTACGAGGCCCCAGGGTCCGGGTTGGACCTGCAAAGTCTCGGCGGCGACCGCTACTTGCTGACGTTGCGCGGGCAGATCGGGACTCGCTACACGGTGCAGAGCGCCACCAATCTGGCGGTGCCCGGTGTTCTGGTCCGACCCGTTGTTCAGTGTCACGCTCACGAACACAACGCAAGGTCTCAACTGGACTAACCTCGGCGAGCGTGGGCGTTTCTTCCGCACATTCCAACCATGAGGGTGCGAGTTCGGAAGCCCTCCGGAAAGTTGTCCGATCTGCCAGGCGAAAGGTTCGAGCTATATCCAGGTGCGACAATGACCCTGCGAAATCCTGCCGCTCGTTTGCGCCGTATGCGGCATAGGTGACCCTCCTCACCGGCCTTGGGCCGGCCTGTTGCCGTCTATTTCGCCTCGGCCGCCAGCTTCCTGAGCCGTTCCGACACGTTGAGCATCGCCCGGCCCTGGTGGTAGCACTCCGTCCACATGTCGGCCTTCACGCGGCTGGCCGGGGTGCCGTCGGCCTGGACGGTCGGCCACCAGCCGCCGTGGGTGTGGTCGATCTGGTACTTGCTGATCCAGTCCCACTCCTTGATGAAGGCCTCCCAGTACTGGCTCGTCTCTCTGCCCAGATGCTCGTGCAGCAGGAGCAGGGCGTTGAGGTGTTCGGCCTCGACCCACCAGATCTTCTCGGTGCGGAGCCCGCCGGTGACGACGCCCTCGGCGTTCATGGCGCCCGTGTCATAGAGGCCGCCGCGGTGGTTGTCCCAGCCGTATTGCATGGCGTGATCGACCAGGTGCCGGGCGGCGGTCCAGGCGCGAGGGTCGTCCTGGCCCAGGACCTCGGCCGCCTCGACCATCAGGAAGCCGGCCTCGACATCGTGGCCGAAGGAGTCGGGGCTGTGCGTCGGCTTCCAGTCGGCGGAAAGGAACTGGATCAGGTATCCGGGCTCGGCATAGACCTTGTCACGGCAGATTTCCAGCATCTCCTGGACGCGCGTCTTGAGAAGTGGGTCGGGCCAGACCGCATAGAGGCCGGTCAAGGCCTCGAGGATGTGTATGCTGGTGTTCATCGATTTCTGGCCGGCGGCGGCGCCGACCGCGTTGTCGCCGCCGCGGGTCACGGGCTTGCCGTCAGCGCCGATAGTCTCGAAGTAGCCTTTGTTCACCTGGTCGTGCGCGTGTTCCTCAAACCATTGGAAGGCCCTCTTGGCCAGGTCGAGGCTGGCCTGGTCCTGGCCGGCCTGGTAGCTGGCGGCCAGGGCGTAAATGCCGAAGGCGTGACCGTACATCTGCTTGGTCTCGGAGATTGGCTGGCCGTTGGCGTCGACCTGCCAGTAGAAGCCGCCGCCGGTCTTGTCCCAGAGCTTGTCCGCCAGGCAGGCGGCGCCGCCGCGGGTCATCGCCAGGTACAGGTCGGCCTGCGCGGGGAAGCGCCGGGCGGCCTGGGCGCTCGTCCAGGTGAGCCGGCTCTGGTAAACGATGCTCTTGTTGCTCCCGGCCGCGCGGGTCCAGTCGAGCGAGTAGTTTTCATGGAATCCGCCTCCCTGTTTGTTGACCGTGACGGGAAAGAACTTTTGGAGAATCTCCTTCTGCAGGTTGGCCTCGGTTTCGGCCGCGATGCGAAGGTAGGTCTCCTTCGTAGGACGGGTGGAGGGAGCGTCGGCCGCCAGACAGACGGCGGCGCAGGAAACCAGCGCGGCCGCGAAAGCGGGCGAAAGGGAGCTTACGATCAGCGGTTTATCCATTCGCGGAGTTGGGAACGGAGTATCGCAAAAGGCAAGAAGTAATTATTCACAGGTTATTCACCGGTTTTGATGAGATTGACTTTTCTTGTTAGAGCCTGTCCCATAAGCTCCGATTCGGAACCTTTGCCGCAACGCGAGTGATTCGACGGCAGGTTCTCTCCTGCTGCTTTGGCTTGCGCATATTTCTGCGGATCGGCGCCACCCACCCCCCATTAAGGGCATTGCGCCCGTCAAAATCGAAAACTTCACAGCCTCGACTTGCCCGCCCTCCTCGCCTTCGCCCACCTCTTCTTCATTGCCTCTGAGAGTGCCTTGCTCCAGGCCGCACTTCTCTTCCTCTTGGGCTTCTCTGGCTCAATTGCCGGGGCCTCTGCGGATGGAGCCTCTCCTCTCCATGCCGCCCATCTTGCCTTCTGAGCAGCACTGATCCTTGCACGACCCTCTGGACTGACCTTCTTCCGCTTCTTGCTCCTGCCATTCCTCGGCGCTTGAGGCGCTTGGGCTGCTTCAATGGCAGCCCGGGCAGGGGCGGGAACCTCACCGCCCAGAAGTTCATTAAGGTCATCTTGCAGCGCATCAATCCGCTCCTTGAGGTCGGCTGCGTTCCGGAGTTGTTGTGGTGTCAGGTTTGTCACGTTCATAAGGCCCCGAGTAACCGCAAAGCCCCGGCTTTGCAAGAATAAAACTTGGAGCGCCCGGTTCGACTCGCTCAGAATCTCCCGGAAGAGGAGGTAGCAGCCGAATTCGGGCGCGTAGGGGCCGGCCGGCTTGAAGATAATCGGCTTGCCGCCATACGTCCCTGCCAACGCAGGCGCACCCCAGATATCATGCACTTCAACGATCCGGAATTTCTCCCCTGTCTTGAGCACGTCGCCCAGCTCCAGCGCTACCGTATCCCTCTTGGGCCAGTTGTAGAGCGCCAGATGAACGCGGTCCGGTTCATAGCGGTTGACGCGTTTGAAAACATAAACCTCCGCCGGACGCCCATGGTTGCCCGGCAGGACTTTGTCGGTTTGGCCGGATTTGGTTGTGGCCTGCAAGGCGGCGAGGCTGAATCGGCCGTTGTCAATGTAAGTGTTGTTCTCGAAGACCACCCTGGCGGGCGCCAGACCCGCCTTGGCGATGACCTCCGCAGGCGCGACGGTGACGGATACCATCCCGCTGGGCGACCAGAACAGGTTGTGGCGCACGGTCGCCTCGGCGATGTTCTTGACTCCATCGCACTCGACCCGCCGGTGAAGTAGTTGTGCTCGATCAGAATCTGGCTGTTCGGACTGCCACGGTAGCCGATGTCCACCCCGCGCTTGGCCGCCAGGGATGGGTGATACGTGCAGTTGTTGCGAACGATGGCACAGGTCAACGGATTCCTGGAGCCGCCGATGAGGATGTTCATCTGCGGCTCCTTGGCCAGTTCCGGGGCGTAAGGCACAAACCCCGTGCAGAAGGCCGCGTTGCCTTCAAAGTAGAGGTTGCGCAGAAAGGGCGCGGAGCCGTAGAGCTGAAAGCCTATGCCGCTGTTCTCGAAGACTAGGTTGTCCACGTAGCGCTTGGCCCTATGCGCGGCACTATTCTGAGAGTAGAAGCCGTGATCGAGGCTGTTCCAGCCGTTGCGGAAGACGATGTTGCCATAGAACTCGTGGTCGCTGCCGATGTCCCACCCGCCGACGCCCATGGCCGAGGGTCTTTTCTCCGCTGGCGGCTGAACCGGATGCTTGTCGTGAATGAACAAGTTGATGAACTTCAGGCCCTCGCCGCCATCGTGGGTCTCCACGCCCGAGCCGATCGGTCCGGTGACCTCCACGCCCCACCACCAAATGTGGTCGCAGCCCTTGTTAGAGGAAAGCTGCCCAATGACCGTGGCGCGCGCCCCGGGAAGCGCACGGAAGATGATCGGCTTTTCGCGCATGCCGCAAATGCCTTTGGGCATCAGGTCGCCCATCTCGTAATTGCCTGCGACGAGCCAGACGATTGTGCCGGGCAGGACAAGCTTGTTGTTGGTGCAGGCGCTCTTGAGGTCAATCGGCGAGTCCTTTGCGCCAGTGTTCCCGGGCCTGCCATCCGGGGCAACCCAGAGCTGATGAGGCTTGAGCTTCTTGAGAACCTCGAGATCCTGCGCGGCCATGTGCGCCACGTATTGGTCCATTTCCGCCAGGGTCGGTGTATCCGCCAGGGCGCTCCGTCCACCTGCCGTCAGTGCTGCCGCTGCCACCGCCGCCATCGTCCAATGCCCCCACGCGCGCCGCCAGTCCACACCGGCCAAAACACAGAATATGAGTAGGGGGATTCGAGGTGTCATTGGAGTCGCTGCAATTTCAATAATCACTGAACGAGCACTCGTTGTCAATGAAACAAACAACAGTTATCAGGAATTACCCGAGTTATGAACTCAACCCCGGGCGCGACGGCCGCTCTCACCCGCGCAACAGCGTATCAACCAGGGCATCGCCGATGCGCTGGCCGGTGTATTGCTGGTAGAACATGAAGCCGGGCGTGGGGTTGACCTCGAAGCAGTAATACTCGCCGTCCAAGTGCCGGCGCAGATCCACACCCGCAATCACCAGCCCGAGGCTGTCAGCCAGCGCCAGGCAGCGTTCGCCCACTTCCGCCGGCAGTTCGGCCCCGCGCATCGCCCGCGGCAGGCCGTCCTGGCCACTGTAGCGGTAATCCGTCGCCTCCGTGATGATCTCGGTGGGGAACAGCCGGCGGCCGATCACGTGGACGCGGATGTCCACTCCCGGCACCCACTCCTGGAACTGGGTCGGACAGGCGCGCACTCGCTTGAGGCGTTTGAGGTCCGCCGCCCTCAGCCGCTTGACGATCGAGCGCCGGGCGCTGAGCGACTTGTAGATCACCCGGCGCCGGCATTGCTCGTAAAAGTGCCGCGCCTCATCCCGCACATTGGTCACCAGCGTGCGCGGGACGCGGAAGCCGTGCGCGGCGATGACCTGCTGTTGCCAGGTCTTCGAGTAATTGGTCGCCCCGGCCGAGGGCCGGTTGCAGACCAGCGCCGGGGTCGTTTCCAGGAAGTGGTGCAACAGCCAATACGGTTCGCCCGAGGGCAAGCTCGCCCGGCCGGCGCCAGGGCGCGCATAGCCGAGGTTGTGGACATAGACCGAGCGCACCGCCTCGAGCGGAGTGACCCGGCCATCGTGGCGCAACTGGCCCGCGATGGCGGTTCCGCTCATCTCCCATTCCAACTCGAAGCCACGCCCGTGCCGGCGCGGGTCCAATAGCGCAAACCGGGCCCTGGCCTCCATCAGCCGCTGGACCACGTAAGCCATCGCGTCATCACTCAGTGCGCCCATCAACAGGATCATAACCTCAAGGTCCAAAGTTAGGGACGTAGCGGCGTCTCGGCAGAGCGCCGCACTTTCTGGCCCGAAAGAGCCGGTTTGCGGCGCTCTGCCGAGACGCCGCTACGCCCGCTTTGGCGTCGTCCGGGATTCCCCGTCAGGACGTTGCACAGCGCCGCCGCGATGCCCTCGCGCAACGGCGCCTCATATTGAATCGTCTCCGGAAAATCGTTGATCGCCAGAACGAAGTCGTCCGCCTCGCCGCGCGCCACCAGCAGTTCCACCAGCCCCAGCCCCAGCGATGCGGCCAGCCGTGCGCACCGGCTCGCCACCGCCGCCGGTAGCCGCGCGCGACGCCAAAGCCCCGCGTTCGCGCCCGGCGGCGACGCCCCTTCGGCCTCGGCGCCGAACACCTCACCGCCCGCCACAATCACCCGGAGCCAGCGTCCGTCCGGCACTGCCTGCAACCGAAACGACCGCCTCGCATTGGACGAGAGCATCCGCGTTCCTGAGTCGCCTTCCAGCAGAAGACCGGCACTGTAGCCCGGCGGGGCGCAGAGCACCCGGCGGCCATTGCGCTCGAAAAACTCCCGCGCCGCCCTGGCCGATGCCGTCGCCAGCGTCTGCGGCGCGACGAAACCAGCTCGACGCAGCGCCTCGGCCGTGGTCCGCGCTTCCGGCAGCCGCTGGCCTGCCCCGGGCCGCGGACGGTTGACCACCGGGCAGGGCAGGGACTTGAGGAAGCCGTAGAGCAACGCGCTCCACTCCGCCCGCATGTAGCCCCGGTCATCCGCTTCCGCCAGGCTGGCCTGGAACGCCTGGCGCAGCCGCACCAGCACGCCGGTCAGGTCCGAAAGCCGAACCGTAGCGCAGACTTCCAGTCTGCCGTATCGCGGATTTCCAATCCGCTGCCCGCGCGGGATTTCGACGCCCTGCCGACTGGAAGTCGGCGATACAGCAGGTTGGAAACCTGCGCTACGAGGCGCGCGGAACACGAGATAGCCGGTCTCGGCGGGCGCGGGAAGCTCCCACTTGATTTGCAGGGCGGACTGCAATTCCGCCTCGGGCACGAGCAACACCTCGTGGCCGTCCGCTCTCAAGTGCGCCATCGTCTCGCGCACGCAGCCGTCCTCTGGTGAGCCAAGAAGGAGTATCATTTCAGGTCAAGCCCTTTTCGGTGTTTTTGTCGGTGCTCGGGTCCTTCTCGAGCGGATCCTTGTCGGTCTCCTTCTCCTTGCCGGTGTCGGCCTTGGGGTCCTTCTTGCCCGGGTCCTTGTCGGCGTTTGGATCCTTCTCGCTTGCCTTCAGGCGAAAGAACTGCTGGGGGCCGGCCAGCGGCACGCTCACACTCACGGTTTGATTGTTGGTCACCGGCGCCGCCGCCACTGCCGTCCAGCCGGTGGTCAGGCAGGAACTAGATTCCAGGACGGAGTTGGTGGCCGACGCCGGCCACGACAGCACGAGATTCGTGCCCACCTTGCTCACCCTCAGCTCCACGCCGGCGGCCCCGCCCTCCGAGCAGACCAGGAGCAAGGCGCATTCACCAGCCGCCTTCGCCGCGATGACGCGCGGTAGGCTGTGCGGGGTCAACAGAGGCTGGTGGTAAGATTGCTTCTTCACGGCATTGCCTCGTTTCAAGTGGTGACTTTTTACCCGGCGCCGGGTTGTTTGTCACCCGGTTTGTCACCCGTCTTGTCGGTGCTGGGATCCTTGTCCCCGGTCTTGTCGGTAGTGGGGTCCTTGTCGCTGGTCTTGTCGGTAGTGGGATTCTTGTCGGTCATTTTGTCACTTGTCGGGTCCTTCTCACTGCTTTGGTCTTTCAGTCGAAAGAACTGCTGGGGGCCGGCCAGCGGCACGCTCACACTCACGGTTTGATTGTTGGTCACCGGCGCCGCCGCCACTGCCGTCCAGCCGGTGGTCAGGCAGGAACTGGATTCCAGGACGGAGTTGGTGGCCGACGCCGGCCACGACAGCACGAGATTCGTGCCCACTTTGCTCAGCGTCAGTTCCACGTCGGCGGCCATGCCCTCCGAGCAGACCAGGAGCAAGGCGCACTCGCCGGCCGCTTTCGCCGCGACCACGCGCGGCAGGTTGTGCCGGGTCAGCAAAGGTTGGTGGTAAGGGCGTTTTTTCATGGTATCAGCTTGCTTCAAGTCAGGCCCTTTCCATCACCGCCCTTCTCGCTCGGGTCCTTCTCGCTCGGGTTCTTCTCGGTGGGTGGCTTATCGGCGCTTGGGTCCTTCTCGCTGGTCTTCAGTCGAAAGAACTGCTGGGGGCCAGCCAGCGGCACGCTCACACTCACGGTTTGATTGTTGGTCACCGGCGCCGCCGCCACTGCCGTCCAGCCGGTGGTCAGGCAGGAACTGGATTCCAGGACGGAGTTGGTGGCCGACGCCGGCCAGGAGAGCACAAGATTCGTGCCCACCTTGCTCACCCTCAGCTCCACGCCGGCGGCCGTGCCCTCCGAGCAGACCAGAAGCAGGGCGCATTCCCCGGCCGCCTTGGCCGCGACCACGCGCGGCAGGCTGTGCCGGGTGAGCAACGGTTGGTGGTAAGGCTCTTTCTTCATGGTCGCGGCGTGCGTTCCGGCCTCTTCCTTTTCTTCGTTTTCTTCGTTGCCTTCTGTGATGCCTTCCACTGGTTCAGCAACCCGTCGAACAGGGCGGGCAGGGCCGACACGTCTTCGCCGCAGTGGAGGCGATAGCAGGCGGTGGTCTGGACCAGGCGCGCCAGGAGTTCGAACTCCCGCGGCTCGAGGTCGCGCTCGCGCATCACCAGGGTTAGCGGCAGCAGTTCCTCGAGGGCGCGGCTGCGGCCCAGCGGTTCGAGCGAACTGTCGGGCCAGTCCACGGCTTGGGGGAAGAGCAGGAAAAGCGGCCGGCATGGCTCGGCCGCCGCCCGGCGTTCGGCGGCCGGCCGCAGGGCGGATTTCCCAATCCGCGCCATCGGGATCTGGGCACCGGGAGCGGTGCGCGCTACTGGCGCCAGTTCGAGGCCGGCGCCGGCTTCTCGCAGGAGCGGGGTGTTGCCGGACAGAGAACGGTAGCCGGCGCGAATTAGCGCACGGCACGCCGGGCTTTTGTGCCAGGCGCTGGCGGCGGCGATGAGGAAACCACAGCCGTCCTTTACCAGGCCGACGGCGTGGAGGGCGAACAGGCTCGGCGCGGAGTTCGACCGCGCCGACTGCCGGTTTGCGCGCGCGGCCTTCCCGCCCGAGGAAATGGCGGCGCCCCCCCGAGCCGCCGCCCCGCGCCCGAAGGCCCCGCCGGGGCGCGGGCCAGGGCGCGGCGCCTTCGGCGCGGCTTCCCGCAACAGTCCTTCGCGGCGCAGGTCCGAGACCAGCGCGGCCAGGTCGGCCCAGGCGACCTCGGCCGGCACGTCAAAGCGCCGGCGGAGGGCCGCGCGCGCGGCGCCGAGCGGGCGTCCAGCGCGCAGGCGGTTCCAGAGCAAACTGCCCGCCGGGTTCAGGCTGAAGGAACGGGCGGTCCGCAAATCCAGCAACACGCTGTCGCCGTCGATCTCGACGGAGATCACGTCGGGATTGAGAGTGAAAACCCGGTGGGGCGCCACTCGCCTGGCGTCCGTCGTGGGCACGCCGAGGCGTTCACACAAACGCGGGCCGAGCATCCGGCGCACGCGGCGCCGCAATTCGGCCTGAGGCGGTGCGGTGGGTAGTGTCGGCGGCGCCGGCCTGGCGTCCAATTCCGGTCGCAATTTGCGGTCGATAAATGGCCGGCCCCGGCTCAATGGACGATCATTAACCATGGCGCATGCGAGCACGTGGGGGGCGTGGTCGGGGAGGTTGCGGTAGAGCCGGGCGGTGTGCCGCGGCCTACCCCACCGCATCTCGATGCCCGGGTCGTGGACCTTGGCGCTGGGGTGGCTCTGGGGCTTGGCGTGGGCGAAGGCAGGTCCGAGGGCCAGAAGCGTCGGCTTTCATACGCCGGCAAGCTCAAGGGAAATGAATGGCCTTTGATAATTGCAAGTTCGATATAGGCCCAGACATTTCTCATAATCAGTTTGCTTTAAATTTAGTATGGCATCCCGTTGCCGGTGGTTAAATGAAAAAGCAAGCCATCAAGAGCACGCATTCGGGATGCGAGCAGATGAATTTCCGCACCCCACACCCCGACCCGAGCCATCGCCGTCCAGCGATTCCGTAAGGTGGGTGGGGTTTCAATTCCAACCTGGCTGACCACAGGCAGTTAGGGCATTTTCGGAAACAGAGGCATTTTCTTTTTCGCTTGCATTGCTCGCCCGCTCTGCTATCCTACATCTATATATGAGTAGGATACAGCCGCTCCAGCGCACATCGACCCTGGCCCTCCGCCAGCGAAAGGCCCATCTCCTGCGCTCCTTCCAATTCCCCCCCGGAGTCCTCCACGCCTCCTTAATCGAGCGATTCCTCAAATGTGGCAAGGCCAATTGCCGCTGCCACACCGGTGGCCCCAAGCACGGCCCGTTCTTTTATCTCAACCGCTGCTTCGCCAAAGGCCAGGTGCAATCGCTCTTGCTGAAGTCCCCGGGCCAGATCGACCAAGCACGCCAAGGTGTGGCCGCTTATGCCCAGGTCCAGCACGTGCTTGACGAAATCAGCCAAATCAATCGCGAACTGCTCCGCCGTGGTGAACCTCTGGTGGCCGCGTCTTCATGAACGAACTGGCTCAGTTTCTGGGCTACGTAACGAAAGTCTTCGCCATGGGCCGGGTCGTGCGCGGGGTGCGCAGCGATCGGCCCTACGCCAAGATTCCTACGCGGCCCTTGTTGCTGAGCATGCTCATGGGCGTGGCCATCCGCGTCGGCAGTTACCTGGATCTCTCCAAGCAAACCAAGCGTCGGCGCTGGCAACACCTCATCCATTGGCAAGAGCGCATCAGCGACGACGCCTTTCACTATGTGAGCGAGCGCTTCTACCTGGAGGACTTGCGCCAAGGCCTGGCCGGGGTGAACAAGAACCTCAAGGCCAACAAGGCGCTGGAGAGCTGTAAAATCAACGGCCTGCTGCTCCTGAGTTTGGACGCCAACGAACACTTCCACAGTCGCAGTCGCTGCTGTCCGTGCTGCTGCCAGAGGGAGATTCAAGAGACCGACGACCAAGGCCAAAAACACACGGTGATCGAATACTACCACCGGTATGTCTTTGCCCAGATCAACGGGCCCAAGTTCAACGTGCTGGTGGACGTGGAGCCTATCGGTCCCGGGGAAGAGGAAGCCCAGGCCGGCCTGCGCCTGCTGGGGCGGATTCGCCGGCTTTACGGCGTGCGCTTTTTCAACGCCGTGACCATTGACAGTTGGTATGTGCAAGGCCCCTTTTTGAAGGCGGTGGAGAAGCTGGGCTGGGCCTGGATCGTCGTGCTCAAACAGGAACGGATGGAGGTCTTGCAAGAGGCGCGCGCCCTGAGTGCCGGACAAGAACCCGCTCTGGAGTTTGACGACGAAACCCGTGGCCGGCACGTCAAACTCTGGGAGGTCAAAGACCTGAACTTCAGCAAGAGCTACGGCCGCAAAGTGCGGGTGGTCCACTCGCAGGAGACGTGGATCCAGCACAAGATGGTGGGCGGAAAAATGACCCATCAACCCCAGACCAGCGACTGGTGGTGGATGGCATCGGAGGGCTTGGCGGGCTATCCGGTCCAGGTCGTCTATGAGGGCGGTCACCGGCGCTGGGGCATCGAGAACAAGGCGTTCAATGAGCTGACGCAATTCTACCACCTGGAGCATTGCTACCATCACGAACCGGTGGCCATGTTGGCGCAAATGCTGATTTTAGTCCTAGGTTTCGTCCTCTTTAGCGCCTACGCGGTGCTCCACAGTCAACTGGTCCGGTTGGGCCAGGTGAGCCTCAAAGAGCTGGCGCATGACCTGGATCTGGCTTTGGAGGAGGACTTGCCTTGGGATTTGTGGTTTGCCTGTGGCTGACGACCGCCTGGGTGAGCGCTTTCGGGGTGTTGCTCTTTGCAAACTGGCCGACGCAACAAGGAGGACTCGGGGACTGCGGGAGAGGTGTTGTCTCGCGCGGGCTCTGCCCGGCCGCCCCTCCATCACGACAGCGCTCGGCGCCGACAAAAATCTGGGCCTCCGAAAGTAAAGCGGCGGCGCACCCCACCTTGCGGAATTGCTGATCGCCGTCTCGTTTTCTTGACTACACGGGCCAAACCAGTTAATGAGATTCATATGCCGAACTATATTACTCTTACGCACTTCACTGAACAGGGAGTGAAAAACCTCCGTGAGTCGCCCACCCGAGCCGCCTCCTTTAAGGCTGCGGCGAAAAAACTTGGGGTTACGGTTAAGAACATATTCTGGACCTTAGGTGATCATGACACGGTGATCATTTGTGAGGCGCCGGACGATGAAACCGCGGCGGCAGCAATGCTTTCTTTGGCTTCGCTGGGCTACGTTCGGCCCAAAACGCTCCGAGCCTTCACTGCGTCCGAGATGGAGGCCATCCTCGGCAAGATCGCCGCATCGGCTTAGCCGGCGAAAAACCCAAGGGTGCCAGGCGCGCGATTTGCCGCCGGCAAGAGCGCCGCGCGGACAGACGGCGCGCCGCTGACCGGCACCGGCGCGACCGCGGCTACAAGGCAATCAGGGAATCTGCCTGCAGCCGCGGAAGGTCACGAAATCCTCGCCGCCAAGGTGTCCCTCAAGGATAGATAGCGCGATAGAACCGCAGCCCCGGCCCAACAGTGTCAATGAGGACGAATGCGCCGGAGGGATCGGCTGTCACCGTGCCCAGGGTCAACCAGTTCGTCGTGGGCAGCGTGTTGGTAGTGTACTGAATGATATACGCCAAGCCGGAAATACCTTCGCCGCCAATCGCGACCAAGCCGCTGCCGAGGTTTGTGATGGCCAGATTCTGCGAGAGGCCAATATCAACCCTGACCTTTGGTGCGCCCTTCTTCGTCACAGTCAGCGTGCCGCTGACATAGCGGATGGTGTAATTGGGACTGGCCGCGCCGCTGGCGGTGATCGGATAGGTGCCCACAGGGCTGGCCACCGTTGCCGTGGTGGTCAAGGTCGGCGGCGTGGTCAGGCTGCTGGCGGTGTCCCCATTGACGAAACCGCTATAGCTGGCGCTCAAAGCCGGCATGGGCGCAAGGTAGAGCTTGGTCGCATTGGCGGCTGTGATCGTGAGCGCCGCCTTGCTCACGGTCAGCGTGCCGCTGGCGTAGCTGATGGTGTAATTGGGACTGGCCGCGCCGCTGGCGGTGATCGAATAGCTGCCCACGGGGCTGGCCGCCGTTGCCGTGGTGGTCAGGGCCGGTTTCGTGGTCAGGCTGCTGGCGGAGTCTCCATTGACGAAGCCGCTGTAGCTGGCTGTCAGAGCCGGCACCGCCGCGCCGTAGAGCTTGCTCGCGTTGGCGGCTGTGATCGTGAGCGCCGCTTTGCTCACGGTCAGCGTGCCGCTGGCGTAGCTGATGGTATAGTTGGGACTGGCCGCGCCGCTGGCGGTGATCGGATAGCTGCCCACGGGGCTGGCCGCCGTTGCCGTGGTGGTCAGGGCCGGTTTCGTGGTCAGGCTGCTGGCGGAGTCTCCATTGACGAAGCCGCTGTAGCTGGCTGTCAGAACCGGCAGCACCGCGCCGTAGAGCTTGCTCGCGTTGGCGGCTGTGATCGTGAGCGCCGCCTTGCTCACGGTCAGCGTGCCGCTGGCGTAGCTGATGGTATAGTTGGGACTGGCCGCGCCGCTGGCGGTGATCGGATAGCTGCCCACGGGGCTGGCCGCCGTCGCCGTGGTAGTCAAGGCCGGTTGCGTGGTCAGGCTGCTGGCGGTGTCGCCGTTGACGAAACCGCTGTAGCTGGCCGTCAGAGCCGGCACCGCCGCACCGTAGAGCTTGCTCGTATTCACGGCAGTTATGGTCAGGGCCTCTGGCAGGACGACCAGCGCGGCATTGGTCGTGACCGGCACATAGCTGTTCGTATCAGTCGGGTTGAAGGTGGCCGAGAGGACCTGGCTGCCAGCATTCAGCACCGTGCCGGCGGGTGGATTGTAAGTGAAGATGCCAGGAGCAGAGGAAGTGGCGTTCAATTGAGCGGCGCCCAGGGCCGTTCCATAGACAATGTCCGCCGGGGTTGGCCAGGTGATGAGCGGCTGTGCGGGACCCGGCAGTCCGCCTGGAACCTGGTAGGAGATTTCATTCGAGAACTCACTCTCCAAACCCACGCTGTCAACGGCAGTGGCGGCGAAAAAGTACACGGCCCCAGGAAGCAGGCCCGAGATGGTAGCGTTGGTTATGTTAGCGACCGCAACCATGTTCGTATAGGTCTGGGTAGCCCCACCGTAATACAGATTGTACCCGACGACGTCTGGAGAGGTGCTGGAATTCCAGAACAAGACGTAGCTCTCACCCCGGGCGGACGCAGAAAGAAACGGCGCAACCGCGACGAGGGCAAGGCCGATGCTCTCCGCCACATGGCGCGAGCGGCCAAAAGCCCATGCTTTATGCATAACCACCCTTGCTTGCGCACGACTCGTGCCACTCTTGATCGAGGCGAGTCCGAACTCATCCAATGATACAACAACAAACGCCGGAGCCAACTGAATTGGCAGGGATCTCCGCCTAAATCGAGGCGATTGTCGAGTTCTTGGAGGGTTCCGGCCGGAATCGCGACTTTCAATGCTGCCTGCCCACTATCTGCCCGGCGCGTGGAATCCGGGCGGGAATGAGGCAGAACGTGGCTATGTTTTGGGCAATCGCGGGCAAAACTCACCCCATTTTGCGGGCTACTCAAGCGTAATCAGCCGTTGCTCGGCTCCTGCCAGAACCTACTCAGCTAGTGCCCGCTTTGGTGCCCGCCCCCCGGTCGGCTGATTCGGCCAAATCGGTCGGTTTGGCAGGCCAGACAGACAGCGAACAGGTCGGGTCTCGCCGAGCAACAGAAGGCCAAGCTTAGCGGGTTCGGCCTGGCGGCGTCTCGGAAAAAGACGGATTGGTGTCGCGATCCCGGTCAGCAATGGAAATGTCATCGTCAATTCTCTTGACCAGTGCCGGCCGGGGTAGCGCCGCCCCAGTTCTTCTCGCAGGAGCTCGAAATACCGGCTGTGGGAAAAACTCGGGTGGAGATGCCTGAACCGTCGCGTCAATTGCAGGGCCGTCATCGCCGTGGTCATTTCGCTGCCTTGCCGAAGCGCACGTCGCTCACGTGTGGCCCGACCGTCAGGTTCGCTTCGGTCGCAGTCGTGGTGAGCTTCCCGTTCATCCGCAGGTTGTCGATCGTGACGCCCTGAACCGCGTGCTGGGCGTCCAGGCCGTTGAAGAAGGATCGGGGAGCACGTTTGCCGGTGACGGACACGTCCGCATAGGTGATGTCGCGGACGTTCCCGCGCTCGGCGTCCTTCGAGTAAGCATTCTCGCGGATCACGATCACCAGCAGGTCCGGCACGTATTGGGCCGTGGGGTCCTCCAGGTACCGCTCGTCGCGGCTGCCCTGCATGCGCGGGAGCGGGGCTGACCTCGTCGGTCTCGACCCGGATGTTCTCATACCGGATGTCGTGGACCAGCGCCCGGTCGCCGCACTGGATGTCCAGGGCAATGTGCGTGGTCCGGATGATGTCGCAGTCCTGGAACCGGACGTCGGCAATCTCCGGCGCCGAGGTTTCGGCCCCGATCTCCAGCGCGCGGCCCCAGTCGCACCAGAGGACCAGGTTCGTGGACGCGCACGTTCCGCACCGGCCTTTCATGGAACCCGCCCCGGCCCCAGTTGAGCCCTTTGAGCACGATGGCGTCGTCGAAGGAGCGAACGAAGGAGTTGCGGATGAGGACGTCCTGGCTGTTGCAGATGTCGATGCCGTCGGCGTTGTAGCGCCACAGGCCGACGAGCTTGACGTTGTCGATCTCGACGTTGCGGCACCCGAAGGCGCTCAGGCACCAGACGTCCGGGTCGCGGAGGATGACGCCCTCGACCTTCACGTCGGAGCAATCCGTCAGCCGGATACAGCCGCCGCCCTGACCCCGCGCGTACTCGCTGCGTATCAATGATGCCTCGGCCCAGAATCCGCACGCCGGCGGCCCCGCGCGCCTCGACCGCAGTATAGACCACCGCTCCGCCAGCGAGGTAGAGGGTCTCGCCGCTTTTGAGCTGGATCTTGCCCGGCTGGTAAACGCCCGGCGCAAAGTATCGCACGCCGGCCGCGTCGCGGTTGGGCGCGCCGGTCTCCGGCGGATCGGCGAACAGGTGCAGCGCGTGATGCGGGCCGTCCAGTTCGACGGTCACCTGCCCGGCCTTCGAGAGGGCAAACGTGATGGTCCGGCCGTTCACCGCGGGACGGACTCCGCGCGCGCCTGGCCGGACCACGACGTTGGTGAACGACTGCTTCGCAGTGACCTCCACCGACACCGGGCCGGACATGCCCCAATGGGCAAACCCAGCCAGCTCGGTTTGGTCGATGGGGCGCTGGTAACCGGGCCACACCTGGTTGAACGGCACGGCCGAGACCCGGCAGGCGTAAACCGGCACCGGCTGGCCGTTGACGCGGAGCTCGTAATCCTCGCACAGTTTCTCCCCCGGCGGCGCCGCCCAGGTCGTCGCCGGTGCGGCGGCCTGGCTCGGTGTCGACGCCCCCAGCAGAGCCGCCAATATCGGGACGGTCAACCGTCGCCATTTGCCAAAGAAAGCCGTTTTCATTACGCAAGACCGAGTGTTGTGCCAGGGCCGGTCGAGTTCAATGCAGATGATCGAGTTTGGCAGGTTCGCTAAATGATTGCAAACGGCGTCCGTTCCGGGCGAACGCCAGGGATCTTCGGGTCGTGGAAAAGCGCCTGGGCTGTCGGGCCACGCGCACTTATCTTTGAAGCGGCACATCGGGCTGGCACCTGTTCCGGCCCGAAAGGCGCGGTTCCGCGGCATTTCCAGCCACCACCCCGAGGTGCTGAAGCGCGCCTTGGAAAGCGAGTGGGGCCGTGGTTCTCGCTTTCTGCGCTGTTCTCTCTGCATTGAGCTTGACAGGGCCGCGTAACCTCACACACTGCCTATCAATCGTGAAACGGCTCAGGCATGTTCCGGCCGCTTGGTAGTACGCTGAACAGGAGCAACAATGGAGAAGGTTCCTATGGATACGAACTCACTGTCCACGCGCCGTGCGCAGACCTGGCGGCGGCAGTCTCATTGGCAAGGTCTGGCTTTGGTTGCTTTTCTCGTGTGCAGTCTGTGGCAGGTGCCAGCTCAGACGAACGAGCAATACACTTTCCTGACCCTGGCTGGCCCCCCTCACGCCGGGGCCGGCTCGCTGGATGGGACCTGGAGCGAGGCGCGGTTCAACCGGCCGTCAGGTGTCGCGGTGGACAGCGCGGGCAACCTCTTCGTAGCAGACACTGGGAACGGCACGATTCGAAAGGGGATCCGCATTGCTGGGGGCCCCTTCTGGCTTTCGGTGCCCGGCACTCCGGCAAATGGCCAATTCACATTCAATCTCCACGGCGACCCCGGGCAAGCCTATGAAGTGCAAACCTCGACGAACCTGCGCGATTGGACCCCGCTGACCACGCTGACGCTTACCAGCACCACCGCCAGCTTCACCAATTCCATGGACGTTGCTCACCGGTTCTACCGCCTGCGTTTGGGGCCATAACGGAGCCGTGCCGCCCGGCCCCCCCGCACGCCGCCCACGGCGCGGCAGCAAAACCACAGAGGTTTGGAGCATTCAAATAGACCACTACACGCTGACGATTGGTCTGGACGTGGCGCTGTTGGGCTTGAGCTTTCCCAACGAGCAGGACGTGGCCTTCCAGGCGCTCGAGAGCTTTCGCCCGCTTCAATCGGCCCAGATGGAGGAGGTCCGTCGGAGGGCGGCCACGGCCATCGAAGGCAAGGAGCCGTGCTGGTGGAATCCGGCTGCATGAGCGATGAGACTCATTCCGATCCACGAACGAGTACAGAATAAGGCGTTCTGCCCCCGCTTCGTTCTACCCCAGGCTCTTCAAAAACTTCGCGCAACCCTCCATGATGGCGGGGTTGGATTCCATCTCAACGAAGATGTATTTCAATCCGCCCACCTTCGCAGCGGCGAAGAAATCCTTCCAGTCGACGATGCCGGCACCCATGACCACCTCCTTCTTATGGTCATCCGGGGCGTAGTCTTGGAGGTGGGCCGAGATGAAACGACCGGGGAACCTGCGGAAATAGTCCTGGGCCTTGTAACCCGAGGTGATCGCAGCGACCTGAAACTGCATCTTCACAAGCGAGGGGTCGAGATGTTCGAGCATCAGGTCGTATTGCGGGCGGGCATCCAGCTTCTCATCGAATTCACCATTGTGGTTGTGGTATCCGGCAACCATGCCGCCTTTCTTCACCATCTCTCCGAAATGGTTCATCTGCTGGCAGCGTTTCTTGACCTCATCGGTGGTCTTGGCCATGAGTCCACCGGAACAGACCATGTGCTTCAACCCCAACTGGCTTGCGAACTCGATACGCTCGGCGAGGCTGTTGTCATCCATGATCTCGTTCCAGGTGAAGTGGCAGCTGCCGGTTTCCAGGCCTGAGTCGTTGGTGATCTTCTTCAGTTCCTTGCCGGAGTATTTGACCAGCGGCGTGAAGGGTCCCTGGTATCCTTTGGGGCTGCACCATTCCACAGTCCTGTAACCGTAGCTGGCCAATCGGCCCATGGTCTCCTGGGGTTTCTGGGAGATCTCCTCCCGGAACACGTAGGACTGGAAGCCGATGGGCATGTTGAGGCCGTTGGCATTCGTAGTGGCCTGGGCCAAGCGCGCATCTGGTTGAGAAATCCGGAAGCGGCGAGACCGGTAATCGCATTACCCAAGAAGGATCTTCTATTCATAAGGTCGGTTAAGTTGGTGTTCATAGTGGGACGTTGGCAGGGCGGGTGTGGGACGTTAACGTGTTTCTCCATCGAGCGATGCGCGGGCCGTTCAAGGAGCCGGGAGCTTCGGAGAGTTTCATTGCGGCACCTCCACATATTGGCTCAGGCTCGACTTGAGCTTGTCGATCAGCGCGGGGTCCATGTAGCGGTAGATGTCGGGAATGCGGAGGCAGACGACCCGTTTTCCGGCCAGGGCTTTGCCGAACTTCTCGGCCAGGAGCCGGCTGTGCTTTTCTCCATCACGAAAATGAGGTCCGCCCAGCCGATATGGCCTTCGTTCGCGCGGATTCGTGCACCCGGCGAGGTCCCGGCCGATTTCACCGTGTAATCGAGGAACCCACGGTACATGTGCTCGGCGGTCAGGCTGCGCAGCCGGTTCTGGCTGCAGACGAACAGAAGCTTTTGTGGTTAGTTCATGGAGAGGGTAGGCCGATTCAATAACCCAGGAGGTTGTCCAGATGGACGACCTCGCCGGCGGCCTTGGCTAGGCCGGCGAGGCGTTGATCGTAAATTGGCGGCCGCGCCCCGGGTGGGACTTTGGCCATCGGGCGGCGACCCACCTGGCGCGAAATCTCGGCCAGGGCGGTCGTGGCCATAAGGCGATAATGATACAGGAACCCCACAGCCGGGATCTGCAAATGGGCAAACTCGACCTCTTTTCCCAACCGAGACTAGTCCTCCGCCGGGCCATCCACGACACTCTTGTCGGCGATGACGATCAATTGGCTGGCAGCCCCGCGCCAAATTCACGCGATGCAGCGGCGTGGCCTCCGGCTTGACGGTGATGACGGTGACGCGCGCGAATGCATGGGCGGCGCCCGCGGGACAGGGAATGCAGAGGATCTCGTTTCGGCCGCGGCCCGCCGCCGCACGACCTTGGGACCGCACCGCCCGGTCGCACCCAAACCACACTTGCTGACGGTCTTCGATCAAGACGCGTCCCCAGCCGAAAGCGGTCGTCGAACGGATGGCGCTGCCGAGTTCCACGTGGTCCCCGGCGCCCAGCAGGAGCACCTCGGGCCGGCGGCTGCCGGGGTCCCCCCGGGTTGCCATCGAGCTTACCCGGGTTCCACAGAGACAATAGAGCGCCACGGCCGAGGCGGCGGCCACGTTCAGGCAATTGATCCGACGCGAGAGCATCGGCACCTGGACTTTGTCCGTTGCGAGCCGGGCGCATTCGTAGGACAAGCCTCTGCGCTCGTTGCCCACCATCACGCCAAAGTGACGGCCGGCCTCGTAACCGTAAACCTCCGCGGCGCCTGGGAGGTTATCAAAGGCGACCATCCGCGGATGCAGTTGGCCAAGGTCACCGGCTTCAATACTGGGAAACGTGGGGGCAGAAAGCAGCGGTCCCTCGGACGATTGGGCCAGGCCTTTGGTATCGCGAAAGCGGCACGCGGCGCCGAACATGCGGGCCGCCTGCACCATGACGAGCGCATTGGCGGGATTCTCGATGCTATCGCCGACCAGGGTTACGCCCTCATTCATGGCGTTTGGCTCTGTCTGCCCTGCAGGGTTTGGCGCTGACGCTCGGCAAAGAGCGCTGCAAAGGCCTCATGGTCTTTAGTTCGCGCAATGCGCGCCGGGCGTTTGGCCTTGTAGTGCTGGAGTACGTGGTGCCCCAACTCATGCAAGAGCACCTCTTCGAGCATGAACCGTTCGAGAGTTCCGGCGGGCCAGTCCACCAGCGTCGCGCCCGAATCTGGCCGCGGTGTCACCGTTGCGCCGGCGCGTTCAAAACGCCGCACGCTCTCGTGGTCGAGCAGACCCGGCAATCGCCAGGGTGGCACCGGTTGCTCAAAAAGCAGAATTCTGCCCGGGGCCTCGTATCGGCCAAAAACCAGGCAAGGCACGCCGCTCGGGCTGTGGGCGCGCACCAACTCGACCGAGCGCAGACCGTAAATCGCCACGGGCCCGACGGCCTCGATAAACCGGAGGACCTCCTTCCTGCCGGCTGGATGATGAAACCTGGGGCTGGGTGGCTGGGACGTAACACGCGGGTGCGAGCGGAAAGGCGTGCCTGCGCTGTCCAGGGCCACCGCGCCGCCGTTCAACTCCTTGAGCATTCGGCCTGACTTTCGCCGCTGGCCGAGGTCGCCCACAGCGCGGGGTTCAAATGGGGCGCGAATGCGGCGGGCGGCCCGGATAGCGCGAGGATCGGTGTGTTTGCTTCTGGCCATTCAGGGTGGTTCGTCAGCCGTGCCCAACAGTTACACGCCAAGCCAGGTCACTTTCTTGTTCGAACCGGATCGGAACCGGCAGGAAGCGCTGGATGATGGCCAGGTTGGTAGTGGAGTGAAGGGAGGGTTTGGTGGTACGGAAACTGCCTCCGCCGGCCAACGCCAGCGGCAGCAACAACTGCTCGGCAAGGTATTCGTCCACGGGAACCTCAGCCATCAACCACGCCCTCGTGGCCTCAACGGCCTCCTTGGCGACTTCTTCGGCCGGACGGCCCCGCTCGCCGAAGCCGGTGAAAACGCCGGTCACGTGCTCCGCTTCGACCTCGAGCACCAACGCGTTGCCGGGACCTTTCGGGTAGGCAACGGCTTCCACCGCACATTCAGCGGCCTGCCAGCGCAACTCTTCGCGCACGATGGCCAGTTCGCGCTCCGCCACCTCTGCGGACAGCTTGGATAGCCACGCCCGAGCTCGGCGACCGCGAACGGCACCGCGATCGAGCAGGACGAGCGAGGACAAGCGCTTGACGGGCTCAATGCGCGCGTGAAACCGGCCGCCGCCGGCGGGGAAGAAGCCGGGGCCCTTAACTCCAATTCCACACTGGGTCCCATCCGGTGGATAAGCGTCAGGAAACTGCGCTCCAGGAAATCGAACGGCGGCGCCATCGGGTTATGGGTTCCGCCCTCCAGCGTGAGCGTGCTCGTGCCCGAGGCGGTCAGCAGCGAGGGCAGCACGGTTTGCAGCACCAAGGTCGCGCTGCCCGCCGTGCCGACGGCGAACCTGTAATTGCCCGGCGAGACCGGTCCCGGGCGAAACTCCAGCATTTGGGACTCATCGCCGCGCCGTCCACCTCGGCGCAGCCCACGGTCTTGGCCGCTTCCACCCCCGTCAGGTGCTGGCGCAACAGTCCGGGCTTCTGGCGCTTGGCCCGGATTCGCTCCATGCGAAACGGTTGGCCGGTGACCAGCGACAACGCCAAAGCAGTGCGCAGAATCTGCCCGCCACCTTCGCCTTCTGAACCATCAATCGTGATCATGGCCGGTTTTCGGTTCGATCAGGCAGAAGTCCGCTTGGAAATGACAAGAATCGGCTCACCGTCAACGCCGCTGGAGGCAACGGCAGGTCCAGCAAATCAATGCGAACCACAGGAAGTAACCGGCGTGGGTTTGAGGCTGACTCCATAGTTGCACACGGCTCAAGCGAGTTTCGGGATCTGAGCCATCAAATCATCCTCTGGATGGAAGTAAACGACCTGGCCTGGCCAATAACCACCCTCCCGGAACGCTTCGCCGATGTTTTTCATTCCCTCATCGCAGGTCAAGATGCGGTCGCACATCATCCCGGCGATAACGTACCTCTCGTCGAAGTCGTCGTTAACCTGATGTTTCCCGCGGTGTATCAGGGAAGGCAGTGATTTCCTCTGGCCCTCTGGGCCGATCTTGGCTAGGGGAGCTCGCATGTACGTTAGATGCACAATCAACCAGTTCGTCGTGACCGGAAACGCGCGTAGTGTATCGGGCGCGTACGCGTCGAAAGCCGCGTCGACCTCAACTTTCACGTCCGGGTGGCGTGGCGGTCGGAGGCACCTTCCGAAGTAAGCCTCCAGCATCCTGCGTTTTGCGAGTGGATCCTTCAGCTTGGCCCGAAAAAATGGGTAAATCTCCTCCGTCATGAAGGCGGCAAACGTCTTGAAGCACGATTCGCTGCCGTACGGGACCAGCGCATTTTGGAAAGCCGTCTTGTCCATGGCCGCGTTGTATCTCCGCTCACCCAACTCAGAGACGAACGCGGCAAGTTCCGGACGGTCCACCCCCTCTAGGACGACACTTCTGAAGATTTCCCTAACCCGACCGGCGAGTTCCTCAGACAAAGGCGGGAAGCGGAGAATTGGCTCCCTTAGGACCAGTTCGCGGAATATAATCCGCATGTCCTCGTCAATCCAGTTTGCCGAACATTCCGCAACGAGGGTGGCCATCGTGCGAGCAACCTGGGCCCGTCTTTCACTCCCTGGTCTTGCCAGATTTATTAGGATTTCTTCGATTAGGACAAATGGGATTATAATCCTGTAGCGGTCCAGCAACTCCTGCAGAAAAGCGCTCCGGCGCTTCGCTCGGTTTGTGCGAGACGATGCGTTGGAGAAGAGAGTTATCGAGGACCGCCGAGCTGTTGGCATTGATCATAAATCTTGTGTTCGGCGGATGTTCAACCGTTATTCTTATTATGTTCGATTTAGCACACTGGCCCGAGGAGGGCGAGTTTTTCGCAGTTGGCCTCGGCCGCCCTCTAATGGTCCAGGAACAGCCTCCAGTCCTCAATACCACGCACGTTGCCAACGAGTGCCGATACCGGCAACTGCCTCGGCACGCGGGGAGTGGACAGGAGCCTCAGGCCGGCTTCGTGCGGAAGGCGGTCGGCTTTGCGCTGGTTCACTTCCTTAGCCGACCAGACCAGGTTCTCCCAGGTGTCTTTGCCGCCGCGCGAGCGGGGCACGACGTGGTCCAGGCTGCCCTCGTCCGGGCGCAGGACCCGGCCGGTGTATTGGCAGCGGTTGCCGTCGCGCTCCCGAATGGTCCGGGCGCAGAGCTTCGGCCGCTTCTTCGGCACCTTGGCGAAGTTGACCGCCACGATGACTGTCGGCACGCGGATCGCGCCGCGGACGGTGTGTACCACCTTGTCCTGCTCCCGAATGGGCAAGGTGAGCCACTCCTCCCAGGTCACCGGGCGGAGTGCTTCCGCACGGGCGCCATCGCCGCGCTCGATGTCCAGGCCAGTGGCCACGTTGGTGGCCATCATGCAGAACGCCTCCTGGGGCGTGCGCACGTTGATGGCCTGCCAGTTGCGGTTGAGCACCAGCACGGTCGCTTTAGTCAAAACGCTCATAAAGTGTTGCCACGCGGCCACTGCGCACAACCACCGCCCCTGGGCGGTCAGGTGTTTGTTCTTTGTTGAAGTTGGCCGGATCAAATTGGCTGCCGCTGCTGGTAATGCTCCAGCTCTCCCTGTTTCAGAGACAGGTGTGCAGACTTCCACACTCAGCGGCAAAATGGCTCGCCGAGCCGTAGCTCGTAGAGCGAAGGCTGGCCTGCCCCGCCGTAGCCTTGGCGAAGGCTGGTCGCTCGGGAAGGTGCTGCCCCTCCGATTTCTGGGTGTAGGCCAGATGTGATCCTGTTTCACCACCGAGCGGAAATTGGCTTGCCGAGCCGAAGGCCTCAGGGCGAAGGCTGGTAGGCACGAGACGACTTGCACCCGCCTTCGCTCCGAGCTATGGCGGGGCAGGCGTCCAAGGCTGGAGGTGGCTCCCACCCCGACCGAACAGGTGCGCCAGGCGCTGGCCCAGCTTCAGGAACCGATCCCGGTTCAGCAGTTGCAAAAACTCCGTGGCATTCGCACGGCCAAGATCTGCGCCCCCTGGCCGAGCTGGCCGCCCAAGGCGAGGTCATCCGGCTGGCTGCACCGCGGTTCCTTGGTGCGCACAGAGCTTTCGAGCAATAGAGCCAGTTCCTATTCTTTCGCCTCAGGGCAGCGCGGTGCTGTGCCAGACCATCTCGCGCGCAACCTCAGTCGAACCGCCCTCCCAAGACAGAATCGCCTTGACCCGGAACGTATGCGGGCCGAAGACGGTCGGGTGCGGGTGCATAATCCCGTATTCGCAATAAGCGTCCAGGGGATTGACCGCCGGCGCGCCCGCCGCCCAACTGCGGCCGCCTGCCTCCTCCGGCATTTCCAACTCATACCGCACCTGGGCCGGGCCGATGGCGTCGCGTTCATAGTCCAGCCGCGCCCGCACGTGAAGATACGGGCCAGCCGTGTGAAAAGCCGGCGCATCCCAAACCGTGCGCGCCGCCAGCTCGCAGCCGAGCAGGATGCCAGTCAGCTTGCGCAACTCGGCCGGCTCGAAAGCGCCCCTCTGGATGACCTCGCCAATCGAACGGCTGGACTCGTTTAAGGTCGGAATCGTGCGCGTGACCTCAAACGGCTTTTGCGTAAAGGCGGTCAACAGCCGGGCCGTCATCGCTTTGAAATCGGGCGGGTTGGCGGCCAGACCGCGCAGGTTGGCCACCAGTTCATCGAGCTGGGTCTCGACCGCTTCGGTCTCGCGGATGACCCGCGGCGGCTTGTCATGCTCGCCACCGCCCCAACCATCCAAGACAGCATACTTGAGTTTTTCCTCGTGTTTGGCCCGGCGCACGCGGTCACGGAACTCGACAACCTTTTGGAGCACGAGGGCGTCGGCAAAGCTGCCGGCGTCCTTGAGTGTCAGCACCAGCGGCTGGCGCACGGAGAGCGCGTCGGGCAGGCGGACGATCGTCACGCGCCGGGGCACATCCCAACGCCAGCGCAGGCCCTCTTCGCCTTCGCGTTTTTCGGGGATTGCCTGGCCATTGAGTTCAACCGCCTCCGGCGTGAGCAGGCCATGGAAGCGAAATTCGTAAGCGCGCTTTTCCGCCTGGCCGGTGAAACTCCCGGAACTGGGGGCGATGGTCAGCACTTGATCGGCGCCCTGCGGGGCCAGCGAAATCTCAGTCCGGGCGAACGCGTTGGTGCGAAAATCCAACGAGATCCCGTCGTCTTCGTAGAGCTGGAAAGCCGCGCCTTTGTCGCTGTTGTAAACCTCGAAGGTCAGGTCGTCCAGCGGCCGCTGGTCGGTGTAGTCCAACCTCGGCCCCAACGGCACAATGGCCCCGGCGCGCACCAGCAGCGGCAATTGATCCAGCGGCGAGACATAAGGCAGAACCTGGCCACCGCGATGGATGCGGCCAGTGTGGAAGTCATACCAATCCGTGCCCGCCGGCAGATAAACATCTTTGGTCACCGCCTCACCATAGCCGGGTTCGGTGACAGGGGCGACGAGCAGGTCGCCGCCGAACATGTATTGATGCGTGTAATGATAGGCGGCCTCCTGGTCCGGCCACATCAGATACATGCCCCGCACCAGCGGCAAGGCGCTGTCATGGGCGAGGCGCGCATTGGTGTAAGTGTAGGGCAACAGCCGATAACGCAGCCCCAGATACTTCCGATACAGTTCGATACCTTCCGGACCATATTCCCACGGCAAGCGCATCCCCCACAAACCGTGAAACCAGAAGATCGGGCTAAAGGCGCTGAACTGGACCCAGCGGTGATAAAGCTCGGGCTCGACGTTGACGCCGTAAACCGCCGTACACAAGTTGACCACGTAAGGCACCAGCATGTTGCCACCCTGTTCCGTGAAGGGAACGATCAGCGACAGCGTGTTCCACTGTGGAATCAAATCCGAGGAGAAGAACCCTCCGGAGCGATGCGAGCCCCAGGCCCCGAGGCGGCAGAAGCCAAACGAGCGCTTGCCCGTCAGCCGTTCCTGGCCGTCGTATTCGACCTGGCGGGTCCACATCATCGGGTCCAGCCCTTCCAGGTTGGCCGGCGCGGCGCCATCCTGCCACCAAAAGGCCATGCCCATGTCGAGCAGCGGTTTGTGCAGCAGGTCCATGAAGGCCCGCGCGTAAGCCTTATTGGCCAGGTTGTGTGGCACTTCATTCGCATCCGGCGGCAACCCGGCAATCTCGCGCATTTTGTCGAAATTGCGGTCGTTCTGTTTCGTCAGCGACCCGAAGTGCTCGTTGAACGAAGTGCGTATCCCATGGGCTTTCATCCAGGCGAGGAAGCCCTGCGGATCCGGCAGTTGTTCGCGGTCGATGTCATAACCGGACCAGACCACACTGGTCCACGAACACGAGTCCATGATGAGCATGTCCAGCGGCAGCCCTTCTTCGCGGTAACGGTCCACGATCAGTTGCCACTGGCTCGCGGCATAACCGCAGCGCGACCCGAACCAGGCGCCCAGGACGAAGCGGGGCGGCATCGGCACGGGGCCGAGCAGGCCAGCGGCCATTTTCAACATGCCGGCGTAATCGTGGCCGTACACGAAGAAATAGAGGTCCTGGCCGCCTTTCTCCGTTCGCGGCTTGACCCACTGGCTGGCCTCATCCCAGAGCGCGGTGTGGCTGTCATCGAGGAGAAACCAGCCGCGGCGGCTCAGCATGCCGGGGTCGGTCACCGGCGTCGAGCGGATGGCGATGTCGCCGACCACACCGCCCAGATTCTGGTCGTCTTTGTCACCCGGTTTCCAGGCATGGTCGCCCTGGGCATCCTTCCAGGTCACCACCAGGTTAGCAGGCGTGAAGGCGCCGGAATCGGCCTTGTAGCGCAGCTTCAGTTTGGCGGTTGTGATTTCCAGCCAGCCCTCGTTGGTCACCGATTGCGCCGCCACCTCCGGCCAATCCCGCCCCACAACGGCCGCGCTGGGAACGTCCACAAACAAGCCGGAGGGTGAGTATTCCAGGCGCACCAGACCCGGGGCCAGCACCCGGAAACGGTTCTTGCCCTGCACGAAGCTAGTCACGGCGCCGGCTGCAGGACGCCACCCGCTAATCAGTAAGCCACCCAGCAGCGCCAGTCTGCCCCAAAATTGGAAATGCGAATGCATCGTGGTCCAACCTTGCTGTTGTTCGAAGTTCATTTCGGCACTCTGCGTTGAGCCACCCCGCTGCGTCAATGCTCCTCTTGCGTTTGCTGCTTTTGCCCCTCGTTTGCGGCTCTTTTTTTCACGGCGAGCAAGGCTCGTTCGAGGCTCCGACGCGACAATCTCAAAGGGTTCGCCCAAGACCGCGTCGATCGGCCGGTCGGCCTCGGCGAGCATTTCCAGGCAGACCGTGATGTGACGCATCCGCTCTGGCTGGCGGAGCTATGCCCTCGAAATGGCTCGCCGAGCCGTAGCTCGAAGAGCGAAGGATGGTGGGGACGAATCCCGATTCGGAATCGGGATTTGCCTCTCGCATGTCAAACGAGCGCTCTGCTGGTGAGCTGCATCCCCAAAAATGGAGCGGGTGCTAGAGTCGCACCGTCGTCTCGGCCTTGGCACGGCCGCTGAAGATAAATTAGCCCTCTGGGCTCTCTGCTCCGCCCCGGAAGTGTCGCTTTGCGAAGGCATGACCGGACCCGCTCTTCAGGTATTTCTCGAAGTGCTGGACCTGTTCAAGGGATTCGAACGCGACGTACAGCTTGAGCTTCCAAGGCATGAACTTGGACGTGTGCGGACATTTGCCGGCGTTATGGTCTGCCACTCGTTGGCGGAGGTCTGCCGTATGACCGATGTACCTCTGGTCGCGGTGGCTCAAGCTCTGGATGACGTGCGTGTAAAACATATTGCGGCCTGCCATCCACAGCTTGGAACCCGCTCCGTGGAAAGTCCTCCTTCGCCCAGCCTACGGAGGACATCCTCCGCTTGGCCCCCTCGCGTTGCTCGGGTTCCAAGCGGAGGATGGTGTCCCCAGCCGGACTCTCACCAGCAACCTGGAGTTTAGGACACTCCCGCTCTGTGCTTTGAGCTATGGGGACGAAAACGCCGCTGTAGCGAATGGCCTCCTGATCAGCGACAGGGCTGACTGGTTTTAAACCGGTTTCGCCGTGTCCGGAAGAAAAATGGTACGCGCGTCCGGTAACGCTCCGGATCCCGGCACTGATCTAGTGCGATGCGGGGTATAGGCCCGCCGGCTCTCTTTGAGCTACGCGCGCAGAAGATGGCGGAATGCCGTGGACTTGCACCACTTGCCCGGAGGCACGCACTCGTTAGCAGTGAGGCCCGGTTCGCTTGCCCGGTTGACATTCCAGAAATGGTCCGCGTGGCAGGGTTCGCACCTGCAACCTTCCCGTCTTGAGCGGGACGCCTCTGCTTATTGGGCTACACGCGGTTGGTGCCCACGGCCGGATTTGCACCGACACTTTGCGCGTTTTAAGTGCGCCGTCTCTGCATTGGACTACGTGGGCGAAATGGTGCCGCGTGAGGGAGTTCCACCCCCAACCTCTCCGTTCTGAGCGGAGCGCCTCTGGTAGTTGGGCTAACGCGGCAAAATGGCACTCCCGGCAGGAATCTCACCTGCAACCTGGCGGTTCGAAGCCGCCCGCTCTAATAGTTTGAGCTACGGGAGCCTTCTAAATGCAGAATGCAGAATGCGGAGTGCGGAGTGCGGAGTGCCCTGCGGCCTAATCGGCGCGTCCCGCGGTCCCAGGCCGTTCTGCATTCTCCACTCTGCACTCTTCATTTGAACGTGGGGCCGACGGGGAGACTCGCACTCCCGTGGGGCGGATTGCCCGGCAGTTTACGAAACTGCCGCCGCGTGCCAACGCCTGTCGCTGCTGAGCCACGCCGGCCTCCTAAATGCAGAATGCAGAATGCGGAGTGCGGAATTAGGCAGAGCCGTCGTGACCACGCTTGTCGTCGTCATTCCGCATTCCGCACTCCGAACTCCGCACTTGAGAATGGTGGGTCGCCACGGTGCTGCCCCGTGCTCTGCGGTTTAAGAGACCGCTGCATCGCTGCAATGCTTGCAACCCAATCGCGACACGAAGGCGGAGTTGAACCGCCGTCCCGATGCGGAATCGGGATGATGGTCCTGGCCGGCACCGGTGTTCGCGTCGCGTGAAATGGTCGAGCATCAGGGTATTGCGCCCTGTATTCCGGTTTGGAAGGTCCTTGCGGACGGCCATCAGCGTGTATCTCTCAACACTCATGCCCGATGAAATGGCCTGCCGAGCCGTAGCCCGGCGGGCGAAGGCTGGAGTCCCGTGTGAGCGTCGCACTCACCTGCCCGGTTTTGCAGACCGCTGCCTGGGCTGCTCGGCCAACGGGACGTTCAAATATCAGCGGGCGGATGGCCGCCCACCCGCCCGCCTTGTTGCCTTCTTGGCGTCCTTGAGCCGGCGGGCGGCGCGGAACTCACGCCGCGCGCACAAAGTCCGAGATGACCGCCGGCACGCTGGTGTCGAAACCGACGACGTCCAGCATCCCACGGTCGTTCGGGTCGGCCAGGGTGAAGCCAATTAAATGAGGAGTTAAGAATGCTGAATGCAGAATGAACGGAGGCGCCCGCCTGCGTTCTTCACTTTGCATTCTTCATTCTGCATTTAGTTGTTGCCCGCCCAGGTCTCGCTGTCCGTGTAGGTCACGAAGGCCGAGACCCGGACCTCGTTGCGGCGGGCCCAGACCATCGGCAGCGAGCAGTCCGTGCCACCCACCGGGATCGCGCGAACCTTCTCGATGACGCTGTCCAGGCGAATCCGGGGCGAGAGGGCGACCCGGGTAATACCCGACTCACCGCCACCCCACTGACCGCCGTGACCGCCGGCGGCTGCGCTGAAGGCGATGATCTCGCAATCCGGCTCAGTGGCCGCAGCGACCAGGGCCATCGCGGCACTGGCCTCGCGGGCCGAGAGGCACGAGCCGGCGATCATCGAGCCGTCCATCGAGCCGCTGACGTCCAGGGCCAGGAGCACCGGCTTGCGGCACGGTTCAACGTTCTGGAAGGTGGCGTAAAACGCCGCATCCAGGGCATCGATGATCTTCGGCACCGGCTGCCAGGCGAGGCTGCCTTTCTCACCGCGGCCTTGGGCATACACCTTTTGGGCGATTAACACCGCCAACGGGTGGATGCGGGCGCGCTTGAGCAGGGCTTCGTCACCCAGTTTACGGATCACCAGGCCCGCCGCCGCGCTGAGCGGCTTGACCAGGCCAATGGCCGTCATCTTGCCGAGGTTGCGGACCAGGGCGGTGACCGGCATGCGTTGCAGGAGGGCGTCCCAAACCTCAACCTCGTTGAGCCACTGGGTCGGGATCGCGTCGTGGTTCTGTTCCACCAGGTCCTGCTCGGTGATGTAGTAGGTGCCCCCTTCAGCGCCGAGGACTAGGAACCGGTCGAACCGGGTCCAGTCATTGACCTGCCAGGAGTAACCTCCGGCGGAGTTGGCCACCTGGGTCGAGCCCGGGATGGGTTGCGACTGCGGGGTGGCCCGGCGGTTGAAGAGCTTTGCGTAGTTGAGAGCCATAGCGGCCTCCTTTCCCCTGAATGCGCCGCCAACCTTCGGCACGAGTTGTTTGGTTCTGAGCTGCGGACAAGTTGGTCAGCGTGGGGTTGTTTCGTTTGGAGCGATAACCCACAGCTTCGGCCCAACAAAAAGGAGCGACGGGCAAGAGGCGAGATGGGGACCCAGCCATCTCGGCGGCTGGGGCGGGATTTGAACCCGCTCGTCCCGACGGGTCGGGACTTCACCGATAATCCGAACTCAGCGGCGAGTCATGAAGACTCGATGGACAAGTGGCGACCTTGGCAGAGGGACTCCTCTTGGCAGGATTCGAACCTGCACCTCCTGAGCTTTCGGTGCTCGCGCACCGTCACCAGGCGCTCTCTCGCGATTAAGCTACCCCCTCCTGATGGTGGAGGATAACCAAGGATCATCGGCCCATCGAAATTGGTCAGGAAGCCGGGATTCGCACCCGGACCGTCCGCTTCACAGGCGGAGATGCTGCTGTTACACCACAATCCTGAAAAATGGTGCCCCCACGTGGACTCGCACCACGATCCTCCTGCTTCGCGGGCAGGCGTGCATATTCTCTTACACCTTGGGGGCCTTAGAAGTGCGGAGTGCGGAGTGCGGAGTGCGGAATGGCTGACGCCCCCGGTGCGCCTCATTCCGCATTCCTCACTCCGCATTCCGCACTCGGCATTCCGCATTTGAAGTGTCCGTGGCCGGACTTGCACCGGCTATGCCCGGCTTGAAGGGCCGGCTGCTCGAGCTCCTTTGCATTCACGGACGGGAGAGTGACGAGGGTCGGGGGTTGAGGGTCGAGGGACGCGCAAGCGCACCGGTTCACCCCTCGCCACTCGCCACTTGTCACCTTGCTCTGCTTGCGCGTCTTGTAGGTGAGGAGCGGCCGAAACGTGGCGATGACCAAGACAAGCCCGGCATCCACCAGGTCCTTGACCACGTCCTCGATGTTCTTGTAGGCGGCTGGAGCCTCTTCGTAAAGCAACTCGCGGGGCTCGCAAATGACTCGTCCCCCCAGCGGTGTCTGGGTCAACTGCTTCCTGCCGAAGCGCTCGCGCATACGCAGGCGGGTTTCGCTCCGAGCCCACTTGCGACCGGCACCGTGGGCCAGCGACCAGCCGTGGCTTGCGCCATCGCCGATCGGCTTCACTAGGTAGCTGAGTGCTCCGCGGGAACCCGGGATCACTACGGGCTTCACCTTCGGCTGCCACAGCATCCTTGCGATGCACCCAGACGGCGTCGCCATCGCTTCCGCGGCGAGTGATGCTGTTGTGGCAGCCGTCCCAGAGGCACTCAGCCTCCGCTCCCAGCGCCTCGACGAAACGTCGAGCGATGAGCGCTCGGTTTGCCTTGGCCCACTTCAGGACCAAGTCATGGTCTCGGAGATAGCCCGCCGCGGAAGACGACTCGGCATCGGAGCCTTCGGTCTGATGCTCATCCACATAGGCGCGCAGGATGGATTCGCCCAAGCCACGCGAGCCGCTATGGACTAGGACCACCAGTTGCTGTTTGCCCAGGCCCAGTCGCCTGAAGGCTGCTGCCTCCAGGATGGCCTCGACCTGCTGCAGTTCAGCGAAGTGATTGCCGCTGCCGATGGTCCCCAGTGCTTCGTCGACCTCCGTGGATTCAAGCTCCGTTGCGGCGAGGACCTTGCCAACGTCGCCTTCCCACGGATGCTCCAAATCGAAGCGAAGGTCAGTCCAGAGGGTGAGCTTGAGGTCGCGCTGCACGAGGTTCGTTTTGAACAGGGCCATGCCGCAACCGATGTCGCCGCCGATGAGGTGGGGATAAATGACCCCCTCGGTGACAAAGGCGGCCCCCACCGGACTGCCCTTGCCCGGGTGCAGGTCCGGGAAACCAACCGCCAGGCGCACGCCTTCGAGTCGTGCCGCTGCGTAGAGCTGGCGGAGCGCTTCGCCTTCGATCCAGCTATTGGCCGAGGCAAAGAGGCGCACGTTCGTTTCAGTCAATGTGTTCATGCTTCCTTTCTATCCGCCGTAGCTCAGAGCGAAGGCGGATCGTGCCCGCCAAGGCGGGGTTGGGGTTTCCGTAGTGCGGGATGCTCAGTTCAAAACTCCGCATTCTGCACTCCACACTCCGCACTCAAGTGGTCCCCGAGGTTGGTATCGCGCCAACGTCTCCTCCTCTTCACGGAGGCGCTAATCTGCCTCAGCTACTCGGGGTTAAATGGTCGTCCCGGCAGGTAATGCTCCTGCGTCGCCCGGTTATCGACCGGGTGCTCTGCTATTGAGCTACAGGACGGCAAATCGAGGCGGTAGGCGCGTGCAGGGAGCGCCTACCGCCGTATTTTGGTTCAATCCAGGGACGCCACCTTGTTCATCGTACGGTTCTGGGTTTCCCTGTTCATCACACGGTGCCAGAACGGCAGCGTGATGGTGGCATGGTCAGCATGGCTCACCGCTGCTGTCTGTCGTTCAAGGCGGCGGATGTGCCGACCGGCGGGTTAGGTGCAGATGTGCCACCGCGCGCGAATGCCGGCCGGACCCTCGCCATCGCCGGGATGGACCACTGCGGGGCGTTCCGAACGGGGCAACGTCGGCAGAACTTGGCGGTCCTGCTTGTTGGGGGTTGGCCGATCCTGCGGAACTGGTTTCTGGAACCGGCTTCGCAGCCATTGCGGCAGGTATTGGGTGATAGTCATATTGACCTCTCGGGTTGTCGGTTTACGGGTTGGCGGAGGGCGTCGGTAACGCTCCGACCTCGGCGGTGCCGAGCCTGTTTTCGGGACAGGTGCAGCCAGCTTATATCTGCCTGCCCTCCGCAAAATGGTCAGGGTGGCGGGAATTGCACCCGCGTCCTCCTCCTTCCGAGGGAGGCCGTCTGCTGCTGACATTACACCCTGAAAATGGCTGCCAGGGTTGGACTCGCACCAACACCGAACGGCTTAACAGGCCGCCGTGCTACTTTGACACCACCTGGCATTTGGCGCTGCCGGCAGGAGTTGCACCCGCATGACTTCGTTTAGAGGACGAATGCCTCATCTATTTCGGCCACGGCAGCCTTTGGAAATGGTCGGAACGGCAGGATTTTCACCTGCGGCCTCCCGGTCCCAGGCCGGGCGCTCTAAATCCTGAGCTACGCTCCGTGAAAATGGCGGACCCGAAGGGAGTTGCACCCTCAACCCTCCCGCAGACAACGGGGCGCTCTGCTGATTGAGCTACGAGTCCGAAAATGGTGGGAAGTGCTGGTAATGCTCCAGTCGTCGCTTCCAGCTCTATTTGAAGACACCGGTTTTACCGACCGGCAGCCGGATCACTTCCCTTGGTAGCGGGGGTGGGAGTCGCGCCCACGAAAGCTGAGGTTATGGGCCTCGCCTGAATCTCATTCTCCCCGCAGTGAAATGGCCTGCCAAGCTGTAGCCCGGCAGAGGGGAAGTCAAAGCCCACCTTGGCTAAAGCTGGGGTGGACAGCCCTCGCCCGCCCTGGTGTAGCGGGCGAAGGCTGGTGGAGACCGACGGGTAACGCTCCCGTTTCATCCTGCTTGCAAGGCAGGTGCATCACTTTTCTGCCACGGCCCCAAAATCTGGAAAATTGGCAAGCCGCCCTGGTGCTGCCCCAGGCAAGCTGAGTTTTGGAGACTCGGCTGCACAGGCTGGTGCGCGGCTTATTCGAAATTGGTGCGGCTGCCGGGAGTTGCACCCGGACATCCTCCGTGGCGGGGAGACATTCTGCTGTTAAATCACAGCCGCAGGAGAGTAAAAGGGCCGGGAGCGTTTCTGCTCCCGGCCCGCGCCATTTCAACAAAGAACAAACACCTCTTGCTACCTCGCGGTACCAACCCACGGTTTCACGGTGGTTCTTTCGGTGTTTGGGGGCACACCTCCTGCGAAGCCCTTAAATTGTAAAATCAGGCCTGGTTCATCCGGCGCGCTTGTCGGCGACCGCTGGGCAAATCCCACCGGCCGAGAGCCTCGGCTCTCCCGCGCCGTTCTTCGTTTTGTGCCAGGTGACATCATCAAGACGTCGGTTTTATTCTGCTCACAGTGCGTTGCCTTTCGTTGTCGAGTGTTGCTTCTTTCAGTTCGGCATGGGTAAACAAAAAACCCTGCTTCCATTTCGGTAAGCAGGGTCTGGAAATCCTATGATGTTCGGTTACCTGCTCACCTTGAGTCTATCCGGGTTGGCTTCGGGCTTCTGCCCACGATACGCCCTGGATAGGCCGAGGCTAAACATAGTGCCTCGGCTGGACCAGCTATGACGTGTCGCTTGCGCGACCGGCGTCAGCGGCCCAATCGAGACCAATATGTTCATGCAAGTTTTCATCGAACTTGCCTCATACTTATCACAAGTCCCCTAATCTTGTCCACTTATATCTTTAGGGGTGCGTATATCTTAAATTCAAATATCTGGATGAGTTGATGGATGAACTACTTGCCCCCACGAAACACCCCCGCACCGCTTCCAGGTATTTCAGCCCGTTGACCGTGTCGGGCTCCAGGTAGCTGCCTTCGGTCCACTCGTTCCAGCAATTGATGGTCAGGATGCGCGGCCCGCTGGGCTGGGCGAGCAGGCGCTCTTTGGTTTTCTCCAGTGCGTCGCGGAAGTTCTCGGGCGTGTTCTGGCCGATGGTGTTTGTGAACGGATAGCCGAAGTTGCCGAACTCATCCTCTTGGGCCGTGCGCGGGCTCGGATCCCAGCCCATGCTCACGTTCGGGAAATACGGCACGTCAAACAGCTTCTCTGCCCGGTCCCAATATCTGAAATACTCGTCGCGCGCGAATTTGTAGTCCGTGACTTGGTCGGGCAGTGACACGTGATGAACCCACACGTACGAAGTGACGGAATCGAAGCGCAAATCGCGCACCAGCTTCGCCGCGTCCGCGGGCTTGCTCTCGCCTGGCAGAATCGGTTGCCCCCAGACCACGGCGTTGAGATGCAATCCCGGTAGTCCGGCGGCGCGGGCCTTGGCGCGGAATCGGTCCAGCGCCACGCGCGTCGCCTCCACACTGCCGAAGCTATCGAGCAGTTTGGCCAGGTCGTAGAACGAAAAGTAGGGCCGCCCGTCGATGCGCCAATAGGAGGGATGCTGGAAGTAATCCTGGATGACATGATCGCCGATCCGTTCGAAGGTCGCGGGCGCGACCTTCCCGGGAAAGAGCAGCTTGGGCGGCGTGCCGCGCTTATAGGGCTGAATCTCCTGCCAATCGTGGTTCGCCCACATTAAGGCGAACTTGAGGCGGTGGCGGTTGGTCGCCCGGAGGAACCCAAGGTCAATCGGACGGTCCAGGAACGGGCCGTCGTTGTAATAATACCAGTCGAAGATGAATGCGTTGATGCCGTGGTCCGCCGCTGCCGCGATCTTCTGCGCCATGACCTTGGGATCGGACTCGTCCGCGTAACCCCACAACGGGACTTTCGGTTGCTGATGCCCGGGAAAGCGGGGCCTGGCGGCTTTGACCAGCTCCCACTCCGACCAGTCCTTGCCCTTCATCTTCGTGTTGCGCGGATCGCCGGGATGATAGTTGCCGAAGTAGTAGCTGGCCACGGTGATCTTGGGCGAGGCCGCGGCCTCGCCCGCCGAGTTGGCGGGAGGGATGAGCGGCAGGTCCAGCCAGGCCAAGCCGACGTTGCGCTTCATGTGGCTCTTCACTCCGCCCGGCATTTTCGCCGAGCCGTTCCCATCGTAGAAAATCGCGAGCCGGCTGCCGGCCTTAACGACCGAGGGGAGGCCGATGATGTGCTTCGACCATTGGCAGTTGGTGCGGTCGAGCACCACCGCCTTGTGGTCGCTGTTCCAGCGGGTGAGGTCCCGGGTCCAATAAACCCAGATGGCGTCGGTGTGCTCCAGCTTCCTGTCATGTTGCCATACCCAGACATTCTCTTGCGCCGAGGGCATCACAATTCCCCGGACCACCACCATGATGCAGCACGACGCCTTTGTCCTGGGCTTCCAGGTGCCACTTGGCTGCCGGCCGTCCATCCGGGTAGATTGCCACCTCGGTAGCTCGCTCCACGCGGGCCCCGGCGCTCCCGGCATTGCCCAGGGCAAAGAGCGCAAGCAGTGCCGCCAGGATGCCGCGCTGGATCGGGCCGCGCAGAAGCAATTTATTCATGAACGGAGCGTGGCCCGCGGCCGAACTCGGCACAGCCGCTTTTCTGGCCGATGGGCACACCGGCTGCGGGCGCGCCGTGATTGCCCAATTCCTTGACGGCTCCCCGGGGCGGCGCGGCTGAACTGGGGACCGGCATGAGGGTGAAAAAAATTGGTTTGATTAGGTTTGATTGGGTTTGATTGGGTTTAATTGACCGTCGCTTTGGGTCGGGCTGGGCTGACGGGGGACGAACATAAGGGTTGAGCGGGCGGAAATAATTTTTTGCACATTTCCGCACATCTCCGCCGCTTTTCCGCCCGGAGGGGCATTGTGGCGAGCGGTTGTTGAATGCCGGGGGCTTGGGTGGAGGGCGGCGGGAGGGCTGGCGCGGGACCGCGGCTGAGGACGGGGCGCGGCTTGTGGGAGAGCCGCTGGAGCGGCGGGCGGACGGCGGATACGGCGTTCATGTGGCTACTGTATCATTATGCTACACAAATGTCAATAGGGAATTTCATTTGTTTTTGCGGCCGGCGGTCGGGGCGCTGGACCTGGCGCTGGCGCGGGGTGGCATGAAGGTTTTGAAGCCGGTGAGCTTGAACGAAAAGGCGTGTTGGCAGGGCAGTTGTGCGACCGAGAGCGCAGGCGGGTTGATGACGATCTGCCTTTCGGCATTGATCCGGTGCGGTACGGGGCCATGACCGAGCAGTTCCACCTGCGCGTCCGAGCCGGCGGAATCGGCGCGGACAGCATGGAGGGTGAACTCGCCTTCCGGCCATCCCAAGGTGATGGCGTAAAGCGCGTCGCCTTTGGTCGTGAAACGGATGTCCCGGGCGTTGAAGGCCCGGTCGGTTCCTTCGCTGAAACCGCCGCCTCCGCTGCGCGTCGGGCCTTCGCCATAGACCAACCACGGCCGCGTGCCGTAGATGGCCTCGCCGTTCACTTTGAGCCAGGCACCCATCTCGATCAACATCTTCTCCGCGCATTCCGGGACGGAGCCGTCGGCGTTGGGCCCGACGTTGAGCAGCAGGCAGCCGTTTTTCGCCACAATATCGGCCAACACGTGGATGAGATTTTCGGTGGAGCGGTACGGGTCGGCCTTGCGGTTGAACCACGGGCCCAGCGCCGTGTCGGTGAGCCACGGATAAGGCGCCAGCCTGTCTTCGCGCCCACGCTCGAAATCGAGGATGCCGGTGTGCTGGTGAATCTCGCGGAATTTGTGCGCGACGGCGGATTCCTTGCCCTGGGCGGCGGCCCAGTTGTAGTAATCGGCAAACATGCGCCGCTGGTATTCGGGGGTGATGACCTCGTTCAACTCGAAGTCGAACCAGATCAGGTCCGGCTCGTATTTGCGCACGACCTCCATTACCATGGCCAGCCACTGGTCTTGAAATCGCCGCGAGGGCGGGTCCTTCGGGCCGTGCGGCTCGGTGTAGAGCTGGAAGTTCCGGCCATTGGCGGCGTCGAACTGGAAGGCAGGCTCATAATACCGCCAGGCGAAGCCATGGTGGAAGGTCGTGATGAGTTTGAGTCCGCGTGCCCGGTAGGCTTTGGCCAATTCGCCGGTGATATCGCGCTTGGGCCCCATCTTCATCGAGTTCCACGGGGTCACGGCGGAATCCCACATCGCGAAGTTGTCGTGATGCACCGCGACCGGCCCGGCGAACTTCGCCCCGGCGCGTGCGAACAGGTCAGCCCATTTCTCGGGGTTAAACTTCGGCGCCGTAAACCGCGGGATCACGTCCTTGTAACCGAACGTGTACTGGTCTCCGAATTTCTGCCGGTGCCAGGCGAAGATGGGATGGTTGGTCAGATACATCTCGCGGCCGTACCACTCGCCGCCCTGGGGCGCGTCTTCGCATCCTACGGTGACCGGCCCCCAGTGCGTGTAGATGCCAAACTTCGCATCGCGGAACCACTCCGGGTCCTGGTGTGCGTGGAGCGAAGGCCAGTCTGGTTTGAACGGGCCTTGAGCAGTCTGCCCGACAAGGTCATGAGGCTCCGCCGCCGGCGCCATCAGCACGGCCACCAGCAAGCCTGCCATTACCACGAGCTTTTCGATTCCCGAATTGATGTTCCGATCGAGAATGTCTTCAAGGGTTTTCATGCGGCCATGTCAGCGGGGTTGAACAGGGTTGGCGGCGGGCGGTTCCATGCGGCCGCTGTAGAAATCGTCCAGCAAAGTGAACGCCTCCGGGTCGTAGGCCTTCAGCCCTTGGCGGCCCACGGCTGGCTTGGGGCCCTTCATGTGGAGGTCGCCGTGCGTGCCGAAGTACCACATGGTGAGTTCGGCAAAGAACTCGTCGTAGTTGGAGCCCGCGTATGACTCAGCCCAAAGCCCATGATCGAGCGAGCGCCGGTACTGCTGCCGGACCTTCTCCCGGACCGCGTCCGGCACGCCGTAGCCCAGAATGTTGTGCGCAAACTCGTGGACGCAGATGTCGCGACCGCGGTAGCGATCCTTCTCCAGCTTCAGCAGGTTCTCCTCACCGCAGGAGGTCAAGAGGCCGCCCATCCCGCGGGTCCGCTGGTCGCGGGTCAGACCGTGGTATTCGGCCAGGGGTTTGCCCTTGTCCTGGCGCCATTCCGGCAGATCGGTCGTGACCTGGTCACGTCCGATGATGTGCAACTCGGCGCCCGCGGCGCCCAGGTTGGCCCGCACGCTCGGGAGGTTGCTCAGCATCATCGAAAGGCGTTCGCGCGCGGCGAAGAGGGCCGCATCCACGACGTTGGCGGGCGCCTTGATGGGGATGCCCTCGTAGCTCAGGCGTTTGGCAAAAAAGCCGCTCTCGGGCGGATCAATCGGGATTATGGCTGGAGGCGACCTAACGACAGGCGTATCTGCTGCGGCCAGCGCGCGAACCCCGGTCACGGCGAAAAGGCAAGACAGGATGCATAACAAGAAAGGTTTCATGGGGGTCCTTGGGATGATTTGATTGCACCGCTTCATGGTGGATCAAGGCGCTTTGCTCAAGCCCTCCGACTTGACCACCCAGCTTCCGTCGTCGGGAAAGCCCGGGGCCGGTCTTGCCGGCGCCCCATCCCATCCTGCGGCCATCATGGCAGCCGCGTAAAGCAGGCCGCCGTTGCCGGGGAGGTAGGGGCAGGGGCCGCCCGCGTTCACGCCGCGTTCATCGTAGCGGTTCCTGGCACTCGCGTCCTTCAGCAAGGCCTCGACGGCAATCTGCGGTTCGCCCGCCCGAGCCGCCGCCATCGCCATCCAGGGGAAATCCCAACCCCAGCACTTGGCCCAATCCCACGCCTGCCACACCTTGAGGACCGTGCGATGCGCGGTTTCGCGGTCCACACCCTCCATAGGCGGCAACATGCCGAGGACACCAACAGGGTCAGGATGCTCCCACGCGCGCCTGGTGTACGTGTCGGCCCATTCGGCGGAGTGAACGAACACGCCGCCGGCCACCGGCAAAGGCGCCAGATGGAGGCGGACCTTGTCCCAACGGGGATCGCGCCCAGGCCCAGCCGCTCGCGCCAGCGCTGGGCCTGGTCGAGGCCCCAACGCCAATAAGCCAGGTCGAAGACCGTGTCACGCGTGACGCCCTGCTCGCTGGGCGGCATGATGGGCCTGAGATGAAAGGTCCCGCCATTGTCCGGAGTCGGAAAGTCAGCCATGTAATCGGCTGTGGCAAAGACGATGTCCCTCCACGTCTCCAGCGTGGCGCGCGTTGGCCGCACGCGATACTCCAACTCGGCGAAGAAGATCGGGTGCGGCTGCTGCCAATGGAGCACAAAACTTCCCTCCCAAGGCGCAGTGCGGCCCTCCGGCCCCACCTGTTTGCCCCACTTCGCGCCCTTGTAATCGAACTGCCCGGCCAGTTGCCGCGCCAGCGGGAGAAACTTTTGGTAACAGCCCAGCGCCCGCTCCGCCATGGCCCAGCGGCCCCATAACCCATAGTGCGCCAGGTGCCACCAGACCATCTCCATATGAAACTGGCTGCTCCAGGGGTCCACCCCCATCAGCCCGTCTTCCGCCGAGGGCCAACTCCCGGCCGATTGCGCCGCCATCTGGTATTGGGAGAGCACGATTCGCCGCTCCAACTCCCTCCATCGCGGGTCCTTGCTTTGCGACAGGTCGATCGCCCCGCCCGTGCTCCAGAATTCCTTCCAATGTTCCGCCACAGCCTGCTGCGTTTTGGCCACCGTTGGCAGCGCGCTCAGCGGCTGGTCGGAGAAACCAGAGAGGACTTCCAATCGGCCAGCCTTATCACCGGCCAACATGAAGCTGTGCTCACCGAGGGCAGCCTTCGGCCATGGCCTGAAGCTGCCGCCGTCGGACCACGCCACGCATACGTGGTAGTTCGAGGCGTCGGCCGTGCGGCGGATTTGGGCACGGTTTTCGCCTTCCCGCAACACCAATTGGGTGGTGTGCGCGCCTGGACGATTCCAATCGCCGGCCCAGCGTGAGCTGTTGTTGGCGCTGGGATACGGAAAGTCGAGTGCCACCACGAGCTTGCCGCCCCGCAGCAGCGGTGATTCCGCGCGAACCGCGATGAGGTCCAGCGTGGGATGCACGCAGGTTTCCACCACGACCGGCTGGCCATCCACTTCGAATCGGCTGGTGTGCATCCCGGTCCACAAGTCGTAGCGCCGCGAAACAGAGCCTATCTCCTTTGGCTCCAGCACTCTGCCGGTGGAGCGCAAAAAGCGCAGGCGGCCGAGGTTGATCGGGTGCGGGTTGCGGAACATCCAGCCGTCGAGTTCCCGATGCTCGGACGCTTTGCGCATAGGGCCGGCGATTCGGCCTGTCTCCACTGTTCCGGTCGGCGGCAGGTCGGCAGGAGTACAGCCGGGCGGCAGCGGGGCCGAGTGCCATGCCCAGTGCGACATGGTGCTGCCGCCGAAGGTCTGCAGGCCGGTAGCGTCAGCGTTGAAACAAAACTCCCCATTCCCAAGGGGAATCTGCCCGGCCAGGTCGTTCCACTCGAGGTTGTGCCGAGTGACCAGGGCGTGGCGGTTTATCGGCGCCTCGGCGCCGAGAGCCATCCCGGCTGCCAGGAACAGAAGCAGCGCGCTCTTCATAGTTTGAATAGTTTTTTGCGCAATAATGGTCCAGGAGTTGGTCGGCGCGCCGGGTGGCGCGACTTGGGCATCGGGAGACACGATGGACAGGCACGCTGCAAAAAAGGGGATGTTTGGTTTCATGGCTGCTCGTGCATTGCCGCCCGGTTCCAGCGGCGGTTAGCCTCGGCTGTCAGTTTAATCATGTAGGCGCGCGCGTTCTCGAAAGTCACGCTCCAATCCTGGCTTTGGCTCGCGAGGTCAAAAACCCAAGATGCCACCAGGTTGACCTGCCCCTGGTCGAGGTTGGCGAGGAGCCGCTCAAATTCGGCCTTCGTGTCCCCCGTAGCGCCAGAGGAAGCCAAGCCGAACTCGCCAACGAAAACCGGGCGTTTCATCTCCCGCGACAATTGACGAACCGCCAGCAGGTACTCGGCATGGTCTTTGGCCAAAGCCCAAAGAGACGACCCCCAGCAAGAGGCTCGGAAGGAGAGGTCGTTCCGGCGTCGGCAGCCATGATGGTGAGGGCCATCGAAAGGCTGGAAAAGAGGGAATTGGTCAGGTTCATCTGCGTCTGAGATTCATAGGTGCTCTTTCAATTGCGCCGTTGGGGCGCTCGCCCTACAGCTTCTCAGCCAACACCGCCAAACCGGCCTGCGACACCTTAACGTCCGATTCGGATGGCCCCCCACTGAAAGCTGCGATCAGGTATCCGGTTTTCCCCTTCTTGATCAAACCACCCTGCCATCCCGTTTCGCCAGTCATCGGAGGTCGGCCAGCGTTTCCACTGTCCTTCAAGGTCTCCGCCATTTCCGCCGCTTTGGAATAGGCGATGGCGAGCAGATTGGCGCCATGGTCCTTTTCGGTTGGAACATTCGTCATCGTGCCCACCACCACCATTTTCGAGAACCAGGATTTTGTGGCGGTCCCTTCGATGTACGCCACCACAGCCGCCCCATGGATTTTGAGTTCCTCGGCCCGTTTGGTCATCACCATCAGTGCAGAATCAGCCACCTCGTCGAAGATCTTGCCGGGCTTCGTGTCGCCTGGAGGAGGAGAGGTTGACTGCGCGAAAGCTGACAGGGCAACCAGGACAATCAGAAAAGTGCGTTTCATGTGGACAGAATACTCGTTGAAGGAAATCAGGAAATACCAGATTTTGTGGGCGTGGCGGTGTGGACGGAATACCCAATCACCAGATCTTGACAGATTCCGAATCAAAATAGCAAAGTTGGTTATTATGACCCCATACCTGCATCCTGAAACTCGATGCGGTCGCAGGTAAGGCACTGGCAGCCCAAATCCGGCACCAAGCCTGCCATTTGGGCGGCAGCCTCAACGCCGCCACCTGCTATCTGCTGGAACGTAGCTTGAAGACACTGCACCTGCGGGTTGAGCGTCAAACCGCCAATGCGGGCCGGCTCGCACAGTTTCTTGCCGGGCATCCAAGGGTGGCGCGCGTTTATTATCCCGGCTTGTCTGCTGATTCCGGCCACGCCATCGCCAAGACACAGATGCGCGGCTTTGGCGCGATGCTGGCATTCGACGTGAAGCCCGAGGCTGGGGCGACCGATGCGGTGCAACGCCGGTTGAAGTTGATTCGGCCTGCTGCCAGTTTGGGTGGAGTGGAAACCACCATCTGTGCGCCGGTGCGAACATCGCACGCGAAGATGAAGCCTGCTGACCGGGAGAGGTTGGGCATCACGAAGGCATTGTTGCGGCTGTCCGTTGGCATCGAACACCACGATGATCTGATCGCCGACCTGGACCTGGCGCTCGGCTAACGGCGACGCGCCCAGTGGGAAGCAGAAACCGAGAGCACAGCAAGTGCCAGTCCTCAGGTCGCCGTGCTCAAGGCTGGCCACGCGCCGCCCACGCTGGCCCTGATCGCCGTAAGTCAGGTGGTCAAAATCCGGGTCAAGATGCGTTGGCTGGCCTCGCAAATCTTCAGGCAGACGCTCGCCAAAGGATTTGATCGCCCCATGGAATTTGTCGTATCGGCGGGCCATTCCTGGCCGCAGCGGTTTCGCCTCCGTGATGGTAACGTACGCGAACTCACCGGAAGCCAAACGCATCGGGGCATTCCAGCGGCCATCGGCGGAATCGATGCCGACCCTGACCAAGAGGCCGTTCATGGATCAGCCGACGTTAGCAACTTGCGGATCGCCGCCATCAGCACCGCTTCGACCTCCGGCGCGACGTTGGAAGCATCCGGGCCGGTTTCGTAGCCGCCTTGGCTGTAGGCGACTTCGGTGCCGATGTACCAAGGCGCATAATCCCCATACGCCGCCAGCGCCACGAACAGGTCTGGTCGCAGGGCCTTGGCTGCCAGTTGGTATTCGACAAATAGCTCGCCGGGCAGGTGCAGGATACGCGACCGCCCCAGGCTCAAGCATTGCACGTTCGATTTGGTGGCCCGCTTGGCAGCGGCGCAACCAAGCGAGTCTGGACGCGCCACCTGCCGCCACGAACGCCCCCGTACGTTCCTTCAGGTCCGATTCCAGCTTCGCGGCGGTGAGATGTTTGGCGGGCGGCAGCGCCACCGATTCGACCGTCCAACTCACGTCGGCGGCGCTGATGGGCTGGCGCTTCGTGCTTTCCCAAGCCCGGCGCATTCCATCGGCCAGCCGTTTGGCCAGCGCCAGACGGTTCTCCGGCGAACCGTCGTTGTACTTGCCCGCGCCAACGTTGCCGCCTGCGCCGGTGAAATGAACGTGCAAGGCGGCGGGGACGGCCAGTTGGCGGAAGAAACGGGCCAGCCCAGGAAAGTCCGGATTGGGCAGCCCAGTGCGGTAGTAGCTCTGGGGGTGCGTGGCGTAGTAGCTCAAGACGGCCACGGGCCGCTCACCGTTCCACAGGCTGACCAGGGAAAGGGTGGGGTCAATCGTGCCCTCCGGCTCGGCGCGGATCGCCGGGTCTTTGGTCGCCGTCCAGCGAGTGGCCCGGACTTTGCCGTCCGGCCCCAAGATGCGCCGGTTGGAGGCGACCTGATCCACCCGAGCCTCGCCCAAGCCAAGGTGCGTCAACGGTTGCGCCCGTGGCAGGGATTCCCGCACGGTCGTCTCCAAATCGGCGATCACTTGGCGCTGGAAACGACCCTCGAATTGGCGTGGATCGACGCCCGCTTCGTTGAGGATGCGTTCCGCCGAGAAGTCACAGTCCGGCGCATCGTGTTGATGCAGCGAATGCACGGCCACCCGGCGAGGCGACGTGACGGCGGCGCGGGCGAGGGCATCGCAAAAGGCATCGTGACCTTCATTGGCAATGCCGATCCAGTCCACGGCACAAAGTACCGATCGGCTCCCCCGCGCCCAACAGGACGATGCCTCGCGCCCGCAGCCCAAGCTCCCAGTGGTTGGTCACCGGATCATAGGCCATCATCGAGCCAACGGGAGGGGTCGCATCCACGTCGAAAGTGGCCACGCGCAAGGCCGACGTGGGCGAAGAGGCAGGCACTGAGGATTGCGCAGCGGGGAGGACAACGCCGCCTGCGCACAGGAGGCCAAATGCAAGAGCAAGCCGGACAAGCATGTCGGCAGATTAACCGTGCCGACGAAAAAAAGCCACTTCTGCCGCAAGCGAACGACGCCTCGCAGACGGTGACTATCCGGTGACGTTGACCCCCACTAATTCCGGGTCTGCTTCGGGGGTCGGAACTGCTTGAGTTTCTGGGCCAGCCGGGCAATGCGCTCCCCCAGCCGCCGGGCGCTGTCCAGTTCGCCCTCGCTGACGCCTGGATCGAGCGGACCTGTCATGGCGGCTGCTCCAACTTCGCCCCAGACGCTTCCGGTCTTGTCGTTCTGGTAAAGCGGCCCGGCCACAATCATGCGGTTGCTGAGCATGAACATCACCAGCGAGACGGCCACGTGCTCCTTGCCGCCCACTTGCCCCCCGCCCGTAGCGAAAGCGCCGCCGACCTTGTCGGTGAAGTCCACCTTCATCTTCCACGACCAGTCGTCAATCACCACTTTCATCTTGCCGGGGATGTTGCCGGTTAGCGAGTAGTAGGCCACCAGGACCTGGACGGCCCCTGTCTCAGCAGGTCTTGAGGGCGTTTTTCCTTGGCCAGGGCAGGAGCAGGCAAGCGTGACGAGGGCGCAGGAGAAGGCCAGCGCCATTGCGCGAGTTCGGATGCGTTTGGGCTTCATGACATGTTGCGGATTCAGCCCCACAATGACCCCCAACCGCTGAGGTCGCAAGCCTCGAAACCGGGTTGGAGCCGGGGAGCCGTCCACTCCCCTCCCTGGATGCGATTGGCGGTCAGTAACGGTGACGCCAGGACTTCTGTATTCCACCGGATTGTGCCAATCTTCACGGCGATGTTTCGCGTCATCTTCCATTTGGACATGGATGCGTTCTACGCCTCGGTTGAACAAAGGGACAATCCGGCCCTGCGCGGCCAGCCGGTAATCGTTGGCGCGCCTCCGACCCAGCGAGGGGTGGTGTGCGCCTCCAGCTACGAAGCCCGGAAATTCGGCGTCCGTTCGGCCATGCCCAGCGCCACGGCGGGGCGGCTTTGTCTCAAAGGAATCTTCGTGCGGCCCCGTATGGACCATTACCGGGAGGAGTCGCGCCAAATTATGCAGATCGTCGCCGAGACGGGGGCGGTGCTTGAGCAGATGTCCATTGACGAAGCCTATATCGACATGTCGGCGCTCTGCCAGGCTGAGGACGCGGATGCGTCCCTGCTACGGGCAGTCCCCCTGGCGCGGGAGTTGAAGCAGCGCATTTGCTCGGAGCGGCGGTTGACGGCGACCATCGGGGTGGCCGCCAACAAGCTGCTGGCCAAGATCGCCAGCGACCACCAGAAACCCGACGGGCTGACGCTGATTTCCGAGAAGGAAAAGGTTCAGTTCCTGCGTCCGTTGCCGGTGCGTGCCCTCTACGGCGTCGGCCAGGTGACCGAAGGCATCCTCAACCGGGCGGGAGTCGAGACAGTGGGCGACCTCCAGGACTATCCCGGCGACCTGCGTGCCCTGGTCGGTTCGTTTGGCCCAACGCTGAGGCAATTCGCCCTGGGCCAGGACGACCGTCCGCTGGAGTCGGGCGACGAGATCAAGAGCATCAGCGGCGAGGAGACCTTCTTGAAAGACACTGACGACCGGAAAGTGCTTCGCGCCTGCCTGCGGGAGCAGGCCGCAGACATCGCCGCCCGGCTCAAGCACCGCCGGTTGGGAGCGCATACGGTGCAGGTCAAGGTGAGGTATGGCGACTTTACCACGCTCACGCGCCAAATCACCGTGGAAGACCCGCTGACGGAAGCCAAGGACATCTACCGGTTGGGATGCTTCCTGTTGGGCCGGGAAAAGCTGGTGTCGCGTCCGCTACGGCTGCTTGGCCTTGGGGTCTCCAGCCTGCGGGAACCCAGTGGCCAGCAATTGGTGCTGCTTTGACGCCCATCTACGGGCAGGGCGTCCGGCCTCAAACCCCGAGCGAGGCCATCGGAAGAGCAAAGTCGGGGCTTTGCACATGCCGGATGTAGCCCTCGGCCTGCTTGTGGCCGCTCTCGACCCCGCGCATCCGCGTGACCATTTCCTGGAGGGCGTAGAACTTGTCCGGGGCCTGGCTGGCGTGGGCGTAGCAGGACGCCCGCTTCCGTAGTTCGGTTCCCGTAATATCAACGTAGTGTGTCGGGGTGAACTGGAGCGTGTCCTCCCCGTTGGAAACCTCGTAATAATAGAGGGCGAACTTTTTGCCCATCCGCAACCACGCCTCATAGACCAGGAGCGAAATGGCGCGGTGATCGGCGTGGTTGTCGATGGGCCAATGGGTGAAGACCACGTTGGGCTGCTCGGCCTCCAAAAGGCGATGGAACTGCTCGTAATGGAGCGGGTTGACGATGGCCTTGCCGTCGATTTGCCCGGCAAAGGCAGGCCGCGCTTTGAGAATTTCGCAGGCTTTCCTGGCTTCGGCCTCGCGGACAGGGGCTGGGTCATACGACGGCTTGTCGGTCCACTCGCCTTTATTCAGGTAAAGCAGGACAGCTTCGTGGCCCAGGTCGGTGTAACGGGCGATGGTGCCGCCGCACCCGTATTCGGGGTCGCCGGGATGCCCACCGGTGATGACCACTTTCAGCTTCGGCTTTGTTGTCGGCAGTGTTTGACCGGGCAACGGCTCGGCGACGGCTGTCGCCAGCGGCAGGCCAGCCGCCACGGTGGTTCCCAGCCAGGCGGTTTGGCTCAGCATGTTTCGGCGTGAGATCGGTTTCATGTGCTCGTCCTGGGTTCTGTCGCCGCGAGTATGGGAGCGGGTTAGGCCGGGATCAATAGCGGCTCAGGCCGCCGCTCCGGTCGCACAAAAGGACTCCAATCCGCCCCATTTATGGGGTGGGGCCGCCCCGCCTCTGACCTCAGCGAGCACCGCCTCGAAGAAGGCTGGATCGCGCCAACGCCTTCAGCGCCGCCTTCAATTGCTCCGGCAGCAACCGCTGGCCCTCCGCCTCCAGGTGCTCGAAGTTCGGATACCCCGCGATGGGCGCTTCCAGCCTGGCCGCACCGTCCGACGCCTGGCGCGCAGCCTCCTGCAACGCGCCGAGAAAGCTGGCCAGCATCGCGCTTTGCTCCCCCACCTCTTTAGTCAACCGCTCCAGACTGCGCGTTTCCCAGAATTCGCCTTCGTCGCTCACCTTGCCCAGAAAACCCAGCCTCCTGGCCTCGTCCAAGAGCGCAACCACGCCCAAGTGGCAGCGCAGGAAATTCGGCAGCCCGCCGCAGCGCGGGTCGCTGGCGTAATGCGTCTTGCAGAAGGACCTCCATGACCAGCCTTTCAGCTTGGTCTGGAGCTTCCCGAATTCAGGGTGAGAAACCTCGCTGGGGAACTGGCAAAGCCCGAAGTTGGCCGGTTCGCAGCCGCCGCCCGGTTCCGTCTCAAAGGCGATCACGTGCAGGGGCAGAACGTCCGTCTCACGGGTGACGCCCTCTCGTTTCTCCCACGGTTCGGCCGGAAGCTCGATGTGGGTACACGCCTGAATCAGAAGCCACCGATGCGGATCATCCTTCGCCCGCTGGTTCCAATCGCACTGGTCGCCTCGGAACTCGGTAATGTCGCCGACGCGCTCAAGGGGCAGATCGAGCGCCGCCTGGTGAAGCTGCTGGACGAGCTTGAGGGCGTGCGCCTCGTTGCCCGAAGTCGCCAGTTGGTAATGAATCGTCAGTCCTATGTCGTGTCGCTGGCGTTCATGGTGCAACGCCCTGGCCAGTCCGTCACCTATGGAATGGGCGACAACCAGCCATCATTTTGGGCATCTCTGCCTCCCGGTGAGGCACACGTCCCGGATCGGACACGTTTCGCATCCCGTTTCCTTTTTGCACTTGCATCGTCCGAGATGCCAGAAGATTCGGTCGAGGTCAACGGGGGTGAACCGTCCTTTTGAAAGACCCGCCAGCCTGCGAAACAACCGGTGAAAAAACAGATAGTTTTCGCGCGTGGAAGGATTCGTCCCGAAATCAATTTGAGTGTCTGCGGACAACTCCCACCCGTAGGCCACCAGCCCGATTCGGGAGACGACTCGCATAACATGCAGGTCGAATGCGGCATAGTTGCTGTTGAAATTCGAGAGCGCGAGGTCGCGCACCTTGAATTTCACATTCTTGATCTTTAGCAATGGGTCGTCGGGAAAGTTCCACTCCTTGGCCCGGTCCGCCTCTTGTAGATATGCCTGCCAGTTCCAGCGCAAACCATCTCTGAAATAGGTGACGACAGCTTTCATTACACGTGAGCCAACGTCAATGCCCCATCTGTACTGCCCGCGTTTCAGCACTTCCTCCAGGTTCCCCTGTGTTAGATCATCCTTGGTTCGTACAGTTTCGCAAAGGGCTTGGTAAATTCTCTTGCCGCCCTCGCCGACAATGTTCCGCATGAGTAGCTCCCGGAAAAATATACGCAGCATCTCCACGTCCTCTTCGTCTGACCGATTTCGAGTTAGAGCCAGATTTTTGACTATTTGTTTGCGCTGCTCTTGGACCCATTCCTCAATCGGCAGCGTGCGCGAATCAAAGCGAGATTGCAGTGGCATCAGCCTTTCGAGGGTGGTGCAAACGTCTGGAAGCTCCAAGGTCATGGCGTCATCTCCGCGTGCCCCTGACCCGATTCACCGCTTGCGACCGAACCCCCTGACCGGTGCAACTCGGCCTCAGCGCTGGTCAACCCACGCACCAGATTTCTGAGTTCGACCTCCGACACCCCATCGGCGACTTCAGTCGAGCGATCCCAGCCCAGGCAGTTAACCCGCTCGAAGGGCTTGAGCCGGGCCAGAACCTGGTTCCGCTCGACGGAAGGGCTGCCGTCGAGGCCGCCCAGCGCGATCAAGTCGTCTACAACCACTAGCGGAAGGTCATTCATCGCTGCCACTTGCAAGCGTAGAAAAACTGCAAACGGGGCGCAAGTGCGGCGAGCGCCTCTCCATCATCCACACCCTGCGGATGGCGACCCGCTGCGCAGCAGCTTGGAGTTTGGACATTTTCGTGCCATGACATCAGATCTTCTTCTGGGCGCAGGACCGCAATTCCCCGACAGGCAGCACCCGGGAGGCCCTGCGGGCCTGTCTGAGACGCCAAAGGCGTCATTCATACCAGCCCAGGGCAACGCCCTGGGTTCATCGGCCAAAGGCCATTTTGAGCGCTGAAGGCGTGATTCATAGTCACGATGGATCGAACCGCGTTCCGACGCCGCGTCGGGATTTAAGCCGATCGGGACAGATGGAACGTATGAGGCAGGCCGTTGGCCTGCAGGAGGATAGAACCACACGCAAACCCAGGGCGTTGCCCTGGGCTGGTATAAGTCAGGCCTTTGGCCTGAGAGCAAAGGATGTGATCGGCTGCCCAAATGAGTGAGGCAGGCAATGCCCATAATGTCCAAACTCCAGGCTGCGCTCCAGCACTAACCGGGAACCAGTTTCGCTTTTGTCGCTCGTGACCTCGTGCTTGGCGTTTGGGTGGCCTTTCACCGAACCGGGAATCTGTGGTTGCTTGCTCCGGCCCGGACCCGCTCGACCGCTGAAATCCCGTGCTCTCAAGGCTCTGCCCGCAGCAGATCTCCGAAGGCGGGCAGGAGCGAATACTTCTTCTGCCACGGAGTGTACATGAACCCGCGCACATTCGGAACCTGCCGTGCGACTTGCAGCCAGCCCTTTACCTCGTTCAGATCGTCCGCATCGTAGTAACAGGCCACCAAAGTCCGAAATCCCGCATCAGCAAAAAAGCGCAGGCTCTTCTCTCGCGGCTCCCCGCCCCAAACGGCCATGACCAGGTCTTTGGGCACATGCTGCCAGGAGCCTGTGAAGTCCCCGTCCACCATGTAATAACTGCCGTGGGCGTTGTGGTTGGGATCAAACATGTCGGACCAAACATAGACTTGCGCCTCGGGAATGTGGCTCCGAATGATTTGCGCTTGGCGGGTGACGCACCGGCCAAGCAGTTCACCCATATTCTGCCCTCGGCAGGCAAGGCAGGTGCCGCCCATGCGAATCTCATCCATGGACAACAAAACCCGGCGCGGGTGGAGCCGTTCGGCCAGCAGTTTGGCTTCATGGTCGAAGATCTCGTAGAGGGCAGGCTCGGCCATGCAAACCGTGATCTGCGAGTCGTAAATGAGCATGGGGTGATACCAACTGACCCGCAGTTGCTCGCCCTCGCGAATGCGGCTGCCGGGAAGGAGCCTTGAGAGGCAGAGCTTCACGGTCCTCACGCCACGGATTAAGCTGCGGGTCTTCCAGCGGAGCGTAGTCCTTGCCCTCGGCATAAGTGACTGCTCCGTCCTCGCTGCGCACCGTTACGGGCGTTCCAGGTCGGTAGAGGACGTTCACGGGGCCGACCTCTTCCACGGCCCAGTCATCGAGCCAGACCTTGCCAGCCTTGCCGCCCCACAAGCCTGCGTAGAGCCGGATCTGGCTATAGTTCAGGCTGTTGAAAAGCATCGTGATTTTTTTCCAATCACCAGTGGAAGCCAGATGGAACTCACGCGGAGCAATCTCCCGGTCGTTTGCTGTAAGCGCCAGCAAGTTGAAGGCGTTTGGGGGCTGCAAACCCTCCGTCTTGACCCAGACTCTCATGCGATAGCAGCGGTGCGGCTGGACCCGTATCGTCTGCATCACGCGCCCGTGTCCGTGCGGGTTGGCCGTGAAATTCTCCAGGCGCAGCGACGCCTCGCCGCTGTGCTTGACCTGAGTATTGACGAAACTGATTTCGCCGGGCTGGTCATGAAAGTCGAAGCCCTTGAACTTGTTGCCGGAGTAAACCTCGAACCCGCTGTTGACGATTTGAGCGGCGTTGCCGCTCACCAGCCGTGCTTCGCCGCCTCTCACGAGAAACGGAGCGTCTTCCACAGGCAGACCCTCAGCCAGGTTCCGGTCGTGTGAAAGAACGCCGCCGCCATAGCCCACCGAAAAAACGGCTGGTATCAACTCCAGGCGGTTCTGCTCGCAGACCTCCTTCACTTCGTTCAGGCGACGAAAATAGTCGGGGGGCTGTTTGCAGAGCGTATCCAGGCCAAACGACACGACCGCGCCATTGAACCCGTGCTGGCTGGCAGTCTGGAGGACACGGGACATCTCGGCCACATCGCCGTCGCTTCCCAGCCCCCAGCCGAAGACCCAGACGAACCGGTCGGCGTAGGGTTCCGCTGCCCCAGGCGGATAGCGAGGCCCCAAAGCGGAATTAGCAGGATCAGCTTTTTCATAGTTTCAGTTCCATTGGCACCCGGCAGTCAGTCCATCGCCTGCATGTCTGTTTCCTCGGCACCGAACCGCCTCAATATACCACTTCTGTGCTTATCAGGCTTGCTTTCCGGCGGCAGGGACTTTATCGGCAATCCTCACCAACGAGTAAATGATTGCCGCAGGGATTCCCGCCACGAGCGCCAAGGCAATGAAGATTCCAGAGCCTTCTCCGCGTTTGCGAATATCGGAATAGATCCAAACGGCTAGAAGAACGTTGCAGACGATGCACGCCAGGATGATGAGCCGCAGCATGTCACCAACACGGTGGAGAGCTTGCGCCTCTAACTGCCCAAACTGCGCTCTTGGCGGCATCCCAAAACGAGCATTCCCAGGACCGGGCTGGCCCATCTGGCTGGGCTGGCCCATCTGACCAGGCTGAGGCATCGGACCAGGCTGAGGCATCGGACCGGGCTGGGGCATCATACCGGCCTGGGGCATCATACCTGGCTGGCCCATTTGACCGGGCTGGGCCACCGGTCCGGGCTGGGCCGTCGGTCCCTGGCGTTCCTGTCGACCGCCGAACCGACGCATCCATTGGTCCTGGCGTTCGGCCAACTCGTTGACGCGCTGCTCCAGCCGCTGTAGCCGTTCATCAGGCCCGGCAGGATTTTGGTCGGCGGCAACTATCCCTGTCGGAACGCCAAACAGCATCCAGCAAGACACCCCCGGCATCAGGCACAACTTCAAGGCTAGGCTTTTCATGGGAAACCTCCGCAGATATGGGATGGTGACCGGAAATCGCTCTTCGCCCTGGAGCCAACCAAGGCACTTTTGCTTGTCGGAGCAGCCTTCTGGTCCATCTTGTGGGGCATCCTGAAGCTAAAGGCACTGGCCGTCAAGCCTGCCACTCCTTGGCTTGGCATCCGCGACCTCCCTGACGCCGAAACGGATGGCGCTCGGCGGGGTCGGCTTCGCATTGACAAAACCTCCCTGGGCTTGCCTTTTCACGGGATTGCGAGGTTCGGCAAACGACCCGGCTCAGTTGGCGACGACGTCGGGCACGCTGAACAGGCAGACTGCCGTATAGGCGGAATCGGAAAGCCTGAACCAGGCGTGGAAATCCAGGGAACAATTGCGTTTTCATAACCAGCTTGCGAGCATCCGGCCATGAGAGTGCGCCGCGTCGTGTGGATGGTCCTGGCGAGCCTGGCAACGGCTCTGCTCGTTGCGGGCCTGGGTTTCGGCTCCGTCTGGCTCTACCTGCACCCTCCTGTCGAGCGGACCAACGGCGTCGTGTATGGCCAGCGGCAGGGCCGCAAGTTGGCCATGGATGTCCTGCGGCCCGCCCAGCCGAACGGCGTCGGGGTCATGGTGATGGTCAGCGGCGGCTGGAAGTCTTCAACCCCTGGCTCGTTCCAACCCTGGATGGCTGCGCCCTTGCTGCGGCGGGGCTACACGGTGTTCGCCGTTTACCACGTATCCCAACCGGAGGCCACCGTGATGGAAATCGCCGAGGAGGTGAGCCGGGCGGTGCGCTACATCCGGCACCATGCACGAGACTACGGTGTGGACCCGCAACGCCTTGGCGTGACCGGGGGAAGCGCCGGTGGCCACCTGAGCCTCTTGCTGGCGACGCGGGGTGGCCCAGGACCAGCCGATGCCGCCGACCCGGTTCAACGGGAGAGCAGCGCCGTCCAGGCGGTCGCGATTTTCTTTCCGGTGACGGACCTGCTGAACCTGGGCGCCTCCACCGAAAACCCAGGGGACGGCGGCCCGCCCAAGAGCTTCGTCAAAGCGTTTGGGCCGCAGTCCACCAACCTGGCGGTGTGGAAGGTCATTGGCCGCGAGTTGTCGCCGATTTATTACGTCCGCTCGAACCTGCCGCCCATCCTAATCTACCATGGGGACGCTGATACCCTGGTGCCGCTGGACCAATCGCAGCGGTTCCAGGCCGAGGCGCGGAAACGGGGCTGCACGGTTGCTCTGGTTGTCCACCATGGCGGCGGCCACGGGTGGTGGAGCATGATCTGGGACATCCGGCGCTTTGCTGACTGGTTTGACCGCTGCCTGCGCCGGTGACTGAACTGGGGTGCTGTGGGTCATCCAAGGTGCGTATGAAGCAGCCTTCCACCGTCACATCCTGGCTGTTGCAGATGTCAATGCCATCGGAGTTGGCCCGGCAGCCCAACAGCTTCAGGTTCCTGGCGGTGACTCGTTCCGACCGCCGGATGGGGATGTTCCAAGTGCTGGAATCACGCAGGATGACTCCCTCCAGGGTGATGTCCTTGCCTCGCACCAGGACCAGGTTTCGGGCATGAGTTGGACAACGGCTCCCATTGACAATCCTCCGGCCCCGGAAAGTGATATTGGTTCCCCTGAGCGCAAAGGTGGGCGAATAAGTGCGCAGCCCGCTGTAGCCGCTGACCTGGAAGGGTTCCTCGGGCCGAACCACACCCCGAACAATGGCCCCTCCGGCCACATAAACGGTCTGGCCGTTAGTCACCACCAGGTGGCTGACCTCGTGAATGCCGTGGCCAAAGTAAAGGACGTTTGGGTCACCCGGCTTGAAGCGACGGCTAATGGTCTATTAACAGCCCTTGTGCGATACTCTGAGGAATCCGCAGCACGGTGCCATGCCGGCGCCCCTTGGGGAACGACATTTCCCTGGAGCAATCTTCCCACTGCCGCAGGTCCTTGGAGCGGACCGCGCCGTAGTACTGCGGCTGGGCGTAATGGTCGAAGTAAACCAGGTACTCGTTTCCAACCTTGATTGCCGAAGGCCCCTCAACCCAGTCGCCGGTGAAGGGTTCGCTCGGCTGGCCGTATGGGCCTTCCGGCTCCTTGGCCACCGCGTAACACAGGTTCTTCTTCAGCGGCTGCTTCCGCTCGTCCTTGAAGATAAGATAGAACTTGCCCTCGGCCCGCAGAAGTGTCGCGTTGATGGCGTTGAATCCAGGGTCGTAGAGCAACCGTGACCCGGTGAAGTCCTGGAAATCCGTGGTGGTGGCACAGTAAAACCGATGGTTGTAACCGTTGTCGCCCGTCTTGTCGGTCTCCCGGAACTTCCCTGGGATGGTGCTGGACCAAAACACCAGCCACCGCCTCTGCTCCGCTTCGCAAAAGATTTCGGGTGCCCAGATGTTGCGTGTGGTGGGTTCGTTTTCCATCAACGGGATGGCCTTCTGACCCGACCAATGCACCAAGTCCTTTGACCGGGCGTAGCCGATGACCTTGCCTTTTTCCGCTGTCCAGCCGGAAGTCCAGACCATGTGGAAGGTGCCGTCAGGGCCTTGAGCCAGGCAGGGGTCGCGCATGATTTTGGCCCCCACCTCGGGCTTGAGAAAGGAGTGGTCGTTCATCAGGGCGCGCCAGCGGTAGCCGTTGGTGCTGATGGCCAAGTGCAGCCCGTCTTGTCCGTTGTCTCGAAACGAGGTGAAGAGAAGACAATCTTCGGCCAGCCCGACCCGCTGGGCTAAAATGGCTGCCAGGAGGAGCCACGGCCAGGCGGCTAGGGGTGGTTTGTTCCAGATAGCGGTTCTCAGGTTCTGCGGGAGCTTGCAGGGCGCGGGCGAAGAGGTCAATGGGGCAGTTGTGCCAGCCTGTTGGGCGATTTCATGGCACGAGTATATGGATTCATGCAAAAGCGTGGAAAGCCACAAAACCACGGGCAGTGCTCCGGCCAGCAGTTCTTCGATTCTTCCGGTCGGCAGCGTCTCTACTTGCCGGGCTGTGACAATGAAGGCGGCATGTTGGCCGGATCCGACCCCCACTGTTTGTTCGGTTCGGGTCCCATCTCGAACTTCAGGGTTCCCCCGCTCACGATTTCCTCGTGGCGGATCCAGGCGCGATTCAACGGTTGGCCATTCAGCTTCGCGGATTGAATATAGAGGTTGGCAGCGGAGTTGTGGTGGGCGATGACCGTGAAGGTTCCGCCCTTGTAGTAGTGCGGGTCCAACCGGACGCTCACTCGGCTGAACAGTGGGCTTCCAATGAGGTAAACTCCGTCCACGGGCGAGACGGGGTGGAAGCCCATGGCGCTCAGCAAATACCACGCCGACATCTGGCCCACATCCTCATTGCCGCACAGGCCTTTGACGCCAGGACCGTAGGCATGGTCCATAATGAAACGAGACCATTTCTGAGACAGCCACGGCGCGCCCGCGTAGGTGAACAGGTACGCGCAATGATGCACGGGCTCGTTGGCGTGGTTGCAGTAGTCATTCCATTTGAAACTCGGCGGTGTTTTCTCGAAGAACTCGGTCAGGTAGCGCAGGAAATAATCGCCGCCCATCAGGGTCTTCAGCCCGGCCACGTCGTGCGGCACAAACCAACCCTGCTGATAGGGGTTGCTTTCGACACATCCCTGGCCCTCGACCGTGGCGCCTTGCCAGGCGGCCCAGGTCCCAGTCCGCCTTTTGGCGCGCATGTTCCCAACCGAAGGATCGTAGATGTTACGGTAATTGAGCGAACGCCGCCGCAAGAGCTGGGCATCATTGGTTTTGCCGAGGGCCTCGGCGAAACGGGCGGCGCAGTAATCGAAATACGCGTTCTCCAGCGTGCAGGAAATGCTGTCCGGGACAAACCCCAATTCCTCGTATTCCTTCCAGCCGTTCCGGTTCGTCCGGGGACCCATTACGGTTTGGCGGCAGAGCGAGTACGCCTTGGCGGCATCGTAACCGCGGATGCCCTTGAAGTAAGCCTCGGCAAAAACCGAGACGGCGGGATCGCCGATCATGCAGCCGGATTCCGCGCCGAGAATTTCCCACCGAGCCAGGTACCCGTTGCCGCTGAGTTCGGCTTGCTGCATGAGGGAGTTAACGGTGTCATTGACGACGTCCGGCCGAATGATGGTGAGCAGCGGATATTGGCTGCGGAACACATCCCAGCCGCTGAAGATCGTGCGATAGACGAAATCGCCCGTCGTGTGGACCCGGCCATCGGCGCCCGTATGCTTGCCGTCGATATCCGAGAAAGCCCGCGGGTCGATGAAGGAATGGTAGAGCGCAGTGGCGAACGCCTCCTTCTGGCCATCGGTGCCGCCTTCGATAGCAACGCCGTCAACCGCTTGCTCCCATAAGCCGCGAGCCTGGCGCTCAACCCGGTCGAAATCCCAGTCAGAGATATCGTGCTCGATGTTGGCGCGGGCACCGGCGACGCTCACAAAGGAAATGCCGGCCTTCACCAAGACCGTTTCGCCCGCACGCGTCGGAAATTCCGTGAAGAAGCCCAGGTGCTTGCCTTCCACCCCGTGGGCACCCTCAAGCACCGAAGCCGCGGCGACGACATCCTGGTAACGCGCGCTTTCGATGTCCTCGCGCTTCCGCCGCCAGTCATCCGGGATCGCCGCGGACCATACGCCGGATTTCACCACGGGCTTGCTGAAACGGGCACAGAAGAACACCGTGTAGTTCGCGTGTCCATCACCGTTGCCCCACCTGCCGCCCTCCGGCGGGCACTTCATCCAACCTTCGATGGTGTAGTCATCGACCACTTTGACGTATTGCCGGGTTGAGGTTCCCCCCACGCGCCGGGAAAGGTCGATTTGCACCCGGGACAAGGACGACTCCGGGAAGGTAAACCGAAGAATCCCCGCCCTGGGCGCGGCGGTCATCTCGGCTCGGATGTGATAATCCTCGAGCGTCACAGCGTAGTAGCCGGCGCGGACCACCTCGGTTTCATGGCGGAACCGGGAACGGTAGCCGTCCTCGGCACCCTTGGAGCCGCGTTCGGTCTTGAGCTTGCCGGTGGTGGGCATGACGAGAAGGTTGCCCAGGTCGCCATACCAGCCGATCCCGCTCATGTGCGTGAAGCTGAAACCTTCGATCGTCTGGTGGTGCCACGAATAGCCCGGTCCGTTGTCGCCGCCCGTGATCGTATCCGGACTGAGCTGCACCAGGCCGAAAGGCGTCGCCGCACCGGGGAACGTCTTGCCCTCGCCGTAGTCGGCGCTGGTGCTCGCCCCAACCATGGGGTTGATATAGTCCACCAGCGCACGCACGCCGGGATCGGCAGCTTGAACGGGGGCAACCAACGCCAAAATCGAGAAGCCGACGAGAGCCGTACCGAAGTGACGACAGATGCCTGCAGGCCCGCTTTGCCAAGTGAACCTGGGGAGATGGAGTTGTTTAGGTTTCATAGAATGGTTTCGGCGGAGTGAGGCGAATCATGACCATGCTCAGAAGCCCAACCGTCCGGTCGCGTCAAAGGTTATGGCCAGGATGCCGGGCCGCTCCTGCCAGGGCGCGGTGCCGTCGCTGCCGAAATAGCTAGACCACCAGCGGCCGTCTTTATCCTGGAAAAACACGTTGTGCCCTCCGTGCGGAATGGCCTCGTACCGCGCGCCGTAGGGGCCGTAAATATTCGTTGAGGTGGATATGGCACAACTGTAGCGTCCTTCGAAGTTCTCGGAGCACGCGAGGTAATAGCGGCCCTCGCGTTTGAAGAGGAACATCCCCTCATAGCCCACGTGGTCGAAAGAGTCCTTGCCGAAAATGCCCGCACAAAGGCCGGAGTGGTGATTGGGGTTGGGATCGGTAGTGGTCGTCTTCAGCCAATGATAGGGTTCAGCCAGGCCGGTTAGATCTGCCTTCATTCGCGCGATCTTGCCGCTGTGCCACAGGAAAAAGACTGCCCCGTCGTCGTCTTCGAAGAGCGACGCATTGATCTCGTCCCCCATGCGCTCCGCCGGTTGTACATCCGCGTAAGGGCCTTCCGGTTTGCCGGTCGTGCTCCGGAGCAGACCGCTGCCGGAGGTTTTGGCGGTGTTATCCCATCCGGGCATGGAATAAGTGAGCCAGAACGTTCCCTTGAGGTGATGCACCTTGGGCGCCCAGAGCGGTTTCTTCGCTTGAAGATATTTCTGGTGCCAAGGGCTGGCGCCGTATTTCCACACGAACCCCAGCCCCGTCCAGTTCGTCAGGTCGGGGGACCTCCACAACTTGATGCCTTTGTTAAAGCCCCAGAACGGCTCCACGGTGCCGGTCAGGTAAGACTGGCCGTCGGGTCCGAGGCAGATGGACGTGTCGCGCAAAGGGGTGTCCATGAGCTTCCGCACGGGCAGCGGAGGCGTTTGCGCGACGGGCGCAGTCCAAAAGGCCATCAGGGTCTTGGAGAGGATTTGTTCGCCGAACTCGTTGGCGTGAACCACATCGCGGTAGAAAAGGTGCGGATGCACCTGCGCGGACCGAATGTACTCGGCCCACGGGGTGGTCATGTCCAGGTAGGCGCAGCCTTCCTCCGTGGCCAGAGCTTTCAGGGCCTGGCCGTAAGGTCCGGTGCCCGAATGCGACGCCTTGGCGAGGGCCTCGGGATCGCGCGGATCGGTCGTGCCGAAGGCGCCGGTGGCGAGGAGGATCTCGACGTTCGGCAAACCGGCCCGCAACTGATGGATCACCTCCCGAATGCTCGCGATGTCCCGCTGGCTGATACCGCCGATGAACACCAGGTTGGGGTGACGCGGCACCACGTTGGTGGCGATGCGGTCCTGTTCCTTGAAATGCTGGCACCCGCCCCCGCCGCGCACATAGACCGTGACGGCAATTCGAGCTTTGGGATAGGCCTCCGCGAGTTTGGCCACCCAGCCGGAGCGCATGGTGTCGTTAACGATGCTGTCGCCCAGCGCCAAAAGGCGCAAGTCCCCGCCCTCGTTGAGAATGCGGCGCGTCCGCTGCAGGCCCGAATCCGGACTCGGTGGAGTAAACTGCCCCTTCGGCATGGCCGCCTGAATCGCCGCGATTTGGGCCAGGGAACGGCACGGAGAACCGAAGATGTAGTAATCCTTCTCTGCTGGTTTGTCCTGCACCCGGACATCGGGTGGATACTTCGCCGGAAGGGCGCCTTCCTTCGGGAAAGTCACGGGTGAATCGGCCATCATGTCCCCGGGGCGGACGCGGGTGTTGACCGCATTGCGGTCCGCCGGAGCGGCATCCTGGGCGCGCGCAAATAACCCGGCCAGGCACCAGACCCATAGCAGGATCGAGAGGAATGGAAGCGACATGATCGCCGCGGAACGCCGATTCATGCGGAGCATGTTACCAACCCACCTGCGCGTGTCCACTTCGCTCATTTGCGCTCCTCCCGGCTTGTCCTTGTGTGTCCGGGGAACTTTAGCGAAAATCGCATCCATGAATGACACCGCCAGGCTTGATCGACGCGAGTTTTTGAGGGAAGCGGCTATGGCGGCGGCCGGGATTGCTGCCGGCGGCGGTGTGCTGCTGAAACCCGCCGAACCGGCGCTGGCGCGCGAGCAAGCGGTCTCAAAGCAGGCCCTTGAGCTTGCGCGGGATGGCCAACCCGCTTGCTCCATCGTAACCGCGGAGAGACCCACCCCGGCTGCGCGACTGGCGGCCCTGGAGCTGCAATGCCACGTGCTCAAGATCACTGGCGCCATGCTTCCGATCCATACCGAGACCGCGGAATTCCAAGGCGACCGGATTCTCGTCGGTGAGAGCTCCGCGACTCGCCGGCTGGGGTTTCGCTCGAGCGATTTCAAGTCGCAGGAATACCTGATCGCCTTTCGACCCAACGCCATCATCTTGATGGGCAGGGATTGGGAGGACACGGAAGCCAATCGCAAAGTGGAAGGCCGTCCCATGGCCGGAGACACTCTCCAGGCACTGCGGCACAAGATCGATTATTGGAAAACGGTCGGCTACCCGGACCGAAGCACCGGGGAGATGGAACTCCCGGGCCTGCATGACGACCAGGGCACTTGCCTGGCCGCGTACGATTTTCTTGAGCGTCATTGCGGCGTGCGCTGGTATGGGCCGGCGGAACTCAACGTTATCGTACCTCCCCGCCCTGCCCTCGTGGTGGAGGGCAAGGATATTCGACGCGCGCCCGCGCTGAAGCACCGCGCCGCGTTCCCCGGGGGCAATTGGCCCTTCCTGCACGGACAGTGGGGTGAATTCAGCCAGGAACAGGTCCGGCTTTACTGGCGCCGCATTCGCCAGGGCGGAGAACGCTGGGCGGGCAACCATACGTTTCATCGCGAAACCATCCGGGCGGTGTTCAACGACCCGGAGTACCAGTCCAAGAACCCGCGCAGTGACGGCTCGCAGCTCTGTTACACCCATCCGAAGTTAATCGCGCGGGTGGCGCAAATGGCGCGAGACTACTTCGACGGCAAAGGCCAACTGCCCTCCGGATGGAAAGCGCTGGGGGACTACTTTGCAATTGTGCCGGATGACAACATGAATCTGTGCACTTGCGACCGCTGCAAAGCGCTCCTCCAACAAGGCGCGGGCCGCAAGACGGGGTTCTTCAGCAGCGGGGAAATGAGCGACTATTGGTTCACGTTTGTGAACAGCGTCGCCCGCGAGGTGCGGCGGACGCACCCGGATAAATACATCGCGACGCTGGCCTATTGGGCTTATGCCGTGCCGCCCAGCTTTGAGCTCGAGCCCAACGTCTCGGTCGCCCCCTGCCTGCACACCTGCTACTATCCGGTCCACCCCGAGATGCGCGAAAACGATGTGAAGCTCTTCGAGGGTTGGCGAACGAAGGCGCGGGCGCCGATGTTCCTATGGGTTTACTACCACCACCCGATGGAACCCGCCCTAATCGACAAATGGAAGTGCTTTCCGAACGTCATGGTCCACACCACCGCCCAAGCCATGCGGGGCTTCATCCGCGAAGGCGTTCGGGGGATTTTCGAATGCGGCGAGCAGGACCAACTGGAACAGTACGTCATGGTCAAGGTCTGGGACGATCCCGACGCGGATGTTAACGCTATGATCGACGAGTTCTTTCATCTGTATTTCCGCAGCGCGGCGGAGCCGATGAAACGGTTCTATTTGCGGCTGGAGGCAATCGCGGGTGACCCGGCAAACTACCCGCCGCCTTATCATCGCCGCGACGGCATTGATTGGAAGCGAGCCGCGTGGGAACGGCTGGGTACGCCCGAGCGCATGGAAGAGCTCGGTACTCTCATGGCCCAGGCCGAAAAACTGGCCGCTACGGAATCGGAAAAGCAGCGTGTCCAGCTATGGCGGAAGACGCTGTGGGATTGGATGTGCGAGGGGCGGGATCAGCACCAGCAGGCCGAACAGAAGAAACGCGAGGCATAGGAGCCTTGGCATTGGAACCCCTCCCTTATCCAGGCAGTGAACCAACCCCGTGAGCAACAGGATGAGCACAAGGTGCGGCACGCGCCTAAAATGGGGGCGGCACTCGCCCACGGCAAGCGGCAATGCCGGCGTTCATTAGGCGTCGCGAAGAACCTCTCGATATGGCGCGCTTTGGCTGCAGCGCTCCTCGTGTGCTGGGCAGGTTGCCGCGGAGCGGCGGGGGAAGCCCCGCAATCGGCTGGCTCAGCGGGAACGGCCTTCCCGGCGACCGATCTCGCATTCCTGCGCGATCTCACCCGCGACGTGGTTCAGGCATCCCACGTCCCACCAGGAAAGAACGTGGGTAGTTCACCCACGAACACCTGTGGATTCGCTCTCCTCATGCCCGGCGGCAAGGGCGGCTACCCGGCGTTCTGGATTCGCGACTTTGCGATGTCATTGGAATCGGGCTTCGTATCGCCCCAGGAGATGCTGGACCACCTCCGGCTCATGGCAAGGTGCCAGAACGGCCCGCAAGCGCGCCAACTGCAACACGGACTCGTCCTCCCGCCGTTCGCGGTCCCGGATCACATCAATTTCGACGGTACCGCGGTGTTTTACCCGGGCACCTATCAAAACGGGGCCTATTGGCATACACCCACGGGCTGGGTGATTTCCGTCCTCCAACGCCGTGACCCGGCTCTCGCCATGAAGGTGTTCCAGGATTACATCCACCACCTCCGTGCAAACGATTTCCGCCTCGGTCAAAAAGCCGAGGCGCCTTGGGAGTGCTTCGGTCCGAAGGACTATGTCCAGAACGGGGTCTATATGACCTCCGTAACCCTCCCCTGGGCGGTCCTGAAGCCGGCGGACTGACACGCAGCCAAAGAGGTTGACGATTCCAGCGGTCCGCTCAATGCTCAGGCATGCGCCAGAACCTTGATGCCTTGCCAAGTTCTCGGAGGACGAGCGCATCCTCCGCGACCTCCGGTTCACTCGGTTCACCAACAACTTTGTGATGATCTGGGGATCGCCGCCGGCCGGTTTCGACTGGTTTGACGATGCGCAGTGGAAAGTGGTGGCAGCGAACGCCCAGTTGCTCACGCGGGTCGCGCAAGCGGGCCGTGTGCGGGGAATCTGCTTCGATCCGGAGCCTACGACTTCGGCTTATGGGAGTATCGCAAACAGCCGGCAGCCGCCGGGCATTCATTCGCCGGCTACCGGGCCAAGGTCCGCCAACGCGGCGCGGACCTCATGCGAGCTTTCGAACAGCCGATGCCGCGGGCTTTGATCCTGAGTTTCTTCCACGTCAGCCTCTTCGACCGGTTCGCAGACTTGCCGGAGCGTGAGCGCGCCCAGCGGCTGGCGCGCGAGAGCTGGGGTTTGATGCCGGACTTCTTCGTGGGCAGGCTCGAGGCCGCCACGCCCGAGGCCCGGTTCATTGATGGGAACGAAAGCGCCTACTACTACAAGTCGCGCGAGGCCTGTTTCCGCGCCTACCACGCGATCCGCCGGCGCGCGATCGACTTGGTGCCACCGGAATTCCGGGACAAGTACGACCGGCAAGTCCGTGCCGGACAAGCGCTGTACGTGGACCAGAACTTCGCGCTGCGTCAGCCCAAGACGGAACAATACTTCAGCTACCGGATGACGCCCGAAGAGCAGGCGAAGTGGTTCGAGCACAACACTTAGGCGGCGTAAATAAATAAAGGTATCAAGTTGGTTCACCCGTGAGGCTCGATGGTATAGTTCCACTCACCATGGAACTTGTTAGGCTTTAGGTTCACTTGCTTCATCTGCTCGCGTGAGACTTTTCTACCCGTCGGATACTTTCGACGATCCAGCCGGCAGGTCACCGTCAATCCTTTGGCCGTCGTTGTGCTGGCAATCAGGTTCACGACCGTCTGGTAATCTCGCAACGGTTCACCGCGCCAGTTGGACGAAATGAACGAAAAGAGTCGGTGTTCGATCTTGTTCCACTTGCTGGTGCCGGGCGGAAAGTGGCAGATGGAAAGGCACAGCCCACTTTTGTCGGCAAAGCCCTGCAACTCGAGTTTCCAGAGTCGCAGCCGCCACCCATTGCTGCCTCCGCCATCGGCGGTGATCCACAGCGTCCGGACCGCAGGATAAAGTCTTCGCCCTTCAAAGCGCCACCACCCACGAATCGAGGCCACCGCAAAGGCCCCCGTGTCATGGTCGGTGCCCACGTTTACGAATCCGCTGTTGCGCCCCAAGTCATAGATGCCGTAGGGATAGGCGCGAGGCACCTCGGGACCCGGGAAGTCGTGCCCCTTGACCCGTTGCGGTTGTTTCGCCACACGCCATTGTTGGCCGCTATTGGCGTAGTTGCCCACCAGTTCCTTCTTCTTGGTGTCCACCGAAATGACCGGCTCCCCCGCCGCCAAGGCCCGCTTCACGCACCGGTTGATATGCCGAAATTGGGCGTCGCGGTCCGGGTGGTCCTCCCCTTCCTCCAGCTTCCGATTGCTCTGCAAACTGTAGTCCTGCTCGTGCAGCAGTTGGGCCACCCGCATGTGGCTCACCGGATGAGCTTGCTGGCTTAACTCCTCGGCCAGGGTCCGAGTGCTCTTGCAGACCCAGCGCAAGGGAGATTCCGGATCGCCGCGAGTTCCGCCCTCAATCAAATCGTCCAGCGCCGCCACCAGCCCGGAATCCAACACCGTGAGGTTCTTGCGTCCGGCGCCCGGGCGCCGGATGCGCTCCGCCAGCGAGGAGTCGCCCCGCTCGATTTCGCCAATACCCTTGAGGATGGCTTTGCGGGACAAGCCACAAGCCCGGTGAACCACGCAGACACCGCCATAACCCATCTGCATAGCTTCATTGGCGGCGGTAAGGCGCCGGGTCCGCTCATTTAGGAGTGGCCAAATGGCCCTGAACTTCTGCGTCAGCGCGGCAATAGCACTCATGTGCAGCTATCATACCACGATTCTCAGAAGTTGATACCTTTATTTATTTACGCCGCCTTACTGGGCGCTCTACACAACGGACGAATACGTCTGGTGTTACAGCGAGCGGATGAACTGGTGGAAAGACCAAACCCCGCCGGGCCTGGAAGCGGCCATCGTCAGCGCCCGGCAGAAGATCTCGGAAGGCAAGCCCCTGGGTTTCGAAATCGAACCGTTGTTGGAGGAGGTCGGCAAGCGGCCGGCGGCTAAACCGTGAGTCGCCGCGCGCGCGAGGAATCCCTCCACTCAAGATTTGGTCCTGGATTGCCATAGCACCCAGCAGCGTGCGGCTCACTTTTCTTTCAGGTCCAGGGTAGCCCAGCCGTGGGCGAGGCAGGGTTTGCCCGCCCGCTCATAGACGGCGCTCCAATGGGCGCAAGCCGTGCGATTGTACTCGCAGGTCAAATCGAGCTGTTCGGGCGCCTGGACTTTGTACTTGAGTTCCAGGGTCTGGCCTGGGGCCAATTGCGCGGGGGGCGGGGTGAGGGCGGTTACCTTGAGGTCCAGGCGCGAATGGAAGGAGGGGCGGGAGGTAGTTGAAGACCAGCCCGGTGGCGCGAGTGCCGAAATCTGCCGCGGTCTCGCCAAAGCCGCTGGCGGCGAGGGCGCGGGGCACGACGAGGTAGAGCGGGTCGCGGGTGCGGGTATAGACGCGCGCCAGCAAGGGGCCGTAGCTGGCGATGGGCCTGGGGTCGCCGTGGGTCCGCGGCGAGCCGCCCTTGCTCTGGAGCCCGCCCGGGGGACGCCAGACATCGGTGAGGGTCCATTGGGCGACGCGCTCGAGGGCGGCCTCGATTTCCGGGAGCTTGGCCCATTGATTGAACTTGATTAGCGCGGTGGGCAGCAGGCCGCCGCAGAACGGGGAGCCGGAGTAATAGGCGGGTGATTCGGTGATGTGCGCCAGGAACCCGCTCCGCTCGGGATGCTCCCACTTGAGGGCCTGGTCCACGAGCCAGGCGGAGCCGCGCAGGTAGCGTTCATCCCAGGTAGCTTCGTACACGTCGTTGAGGGTCATCAGCGGATGGCCGACGGCCCGCTCCATGCCGGCCTCGAAGTGGAGGTTGCGCAGGACCCAATCAGCGATGTTTTGGGCGCCACGCACGCCGATCGGCTCGCCCGTCAGGTAGCTGTACCAGAGCAGGCCCTCGGCGCAGCCGGCATGGGAGAAGTTCGGTGCCTCGGCCGTATGATGGCCGAAAGTGGCGTGGCTATGGACGTGCGGGACGCCCGCCCAATCCGCCTTCCGGCTCGAATAATGTATGGTATCCACGTCCAGATAAGGACCGCCACACCTTCGAGATCCGGCGAGTCAAGCCCGCCGCCCGTTCCGGGAGGACCAGCCATGAATGAAGCCGTTGCGACTTTGAGCCGCCTTTCGAATGGCTCTGCGGGATGGAGACCATCAATTACCACACGCTCTCCGACTTCCGGGCCGCTCACGGCCAGGCGCTGGAAGCTCTCTTTGTTCAGGTTCTGGGGGTCTTGAGTGAGGAGGGCTTGGTGACCCTGGAGCGGGTGATGCATGACGGCACCAAGATCAAATCCTCCTCCTTGACCCGCCGAACTGCCAAGAGGAGCAATTGTCGGCAGGTCCCCAGGATTCCGGCCTTTCTGCTGATTTGATGTCTTCTGTTCATTTCCATGCCTGGATTGTCGCAGAGGGGGGTGGGTCAAAAACTGTCCAATGGTCGAAAAAGATCGTGGTTGAACGCGGGTGGCAACGAGCGGGTGGAGCGGGAGACGTGTTATTTGCCTGAAAGTCCATGACAAGCGGGCGACGGCAGGCATATTGCAGGCCAATGGTGAATCAGCGATCGACTAGAGCAAACCAGTGGAGGGCTTTTGGAATCAGACCTTTCAGTCCCATGCTGGTTTTGACCAGCCTGGCATTATCCGCGACCGGGTTTGTTTTGCTGGCGCAGGCTGCGAGTGACGATATTGTTCCCACTCAACCGAAGATCCCTAGCCGGAAATTCTCGCTGGCGGATTTCGGCGCCGTCCCGGACGGCAAGACCTCGAATTCCGACGCCTTTCGCCGCGCCATCGCGGCGGTCGAAAAGGACGGCGGCGGCATTCTCGTTGTGCCGGCAGGCGAGTATTTCACCGGACCACTCGAACTGTGCTCCGAGCTCCAGTTGCACCTCGAACGAGGATCGCGGCTGGTGTTTTCCGACAACTTCAGCGATTACCGCCAAGACGGCGATGAGGTGCAGTCGCTTATCTCCGTCCGCAACTGCCACGACATCGCCCTCTCGGGGGAGGGCACGATTGACGGCAACGGCAACGCCTGGTGGGAGCGCGTCCGAGAAGCGCGAGCAAAAGATCCCATCAAGCACGACGACGCAGCGCCCCGGCCTCACCTTATCGTCTTCAAGCACTGCCAGCGGGTGCGGCTGTGCGGCGTCACCCTCATCACGGTCGAGGCCACCACGGGCCTGCGCATCGGGTACGCTAAGAATGTCACCCTGCGCCACGTGCGCGTGACCCCGAGCAAAGGCCCGCCTTTGTTCATCGAAGATACCGTCGAAGCATTGCAGCAATTGGACTGAAAACCGAGACGGATTGACGCATGGAGAAGGGCATGACACCAGACAAGATCCAGATCAATCGAGCGCCGGTCCTGACGCTTTGGGTGGCGGTCGTGGCGGAACGGTTGGGGTTCAACGACGACGAGGCGTTGTCCCTGGGCAAAGCACTGGCCGGCCTGAATGCGCAGAGCAAGGGACGACGGTTGGGCATTTTCAAGCCGACCCCGAGGGAACTCAAGAAGGTCCGTGAGCGTGAAAGAGGAGAGAAGTTCTGGATGCAGGTTTCCCCAACGAAGGTTCAACGCAACGCTTTCACCTTCAAATTGCGGAACTCAATCCGGTACCCTTCTCCCTCCAGAGCGACACGGCCCTGTGGCATACCGCAGTCGTCAAACTGACAGGTCACAGCGCCATTGACCCAAAGTGTCAGCCTCTTGCCTCGCGCGGTGATTTCCACCATGTTCCACTCGCCCGCCGGTTTCACCCGCTGACCTATCATCTGCTTGTCGAGGCTGAAGAACTTCTTCTGGTTATCCGCCCCCCGGGTTTCACCAAACAGGTAGCCCCCGCCGGCGTCCAGGGTTTGACACTGGTGCCAGATCTCACCGTCCTTGGAGTTGCGGACGTAGATGCCGCTGTTGTAGCCGGTCTTGCCCGCGATCTTCGTGAAGCAGAACTCCACATGCAAAATCGCGTCGCCGATCTCCTTGTCGAGCAGCAGCATGTCATGCCCGCCGTCCCCATCGCAGATCAACACCTTTCGTTCGGTATCCACATGCCACTGGGCTCGGCCCAATTGACCGGTGGGGGGCACGGGCACGCGGTACCAGCCTGTGAGGTCTGCCGAGGGCAAGATGTCCACCCAGCCCTCCGGCTCAGTTTGCAGTTTGCTCTTGGATTCCGCCCCGGTGGCCGAAGCGGCACAGAGAAGACCCGCAGTTGCCAGGAAAGCAGCGGCTGCGGCCTGAACGGGCTTGCGTAGTGGATTAAGCATGGCTGAGGTTATAGAAACGACTCCACAAAAGCAAGGGAAAACCGAGCGCGCCGTGGCTTTTCACGGCCACTGCCTCGACCTGTTGCGCGCCATACCCGGACATCACCCACACGGTGCGTTGCCAGTATCCGGTGCTGTGGTGGGACCCGGCGTTTAATTTCACACTGGGCCGCGAGTGCTGCAATCCCAGACCGCTCTTCTACACCCACGTCCATCGGCAAACTGCGCCGGGCACGGCGGGTTTTATCAGCTACTCGGACGGCTGCCATGATGACGTGAACAAGGTCATCTGGAATCTGTTGGGCGTGGATCCGAACGCCGATCCGCGCGAGACGCTGATCGAGTACGCACGGTTTTTCTTCGGCCCGGATGTCGCGGCAACCCGGCGAAGTCGCCCCACCTCGTGCGTGGCCCGGAACTCAACACGGATCCGCTCATCCCGTTGCGTGGCACGAGTGTGCCCGGGTTCGTTTGGGATCAAGGCGGCTACAGTCGCCTCCGGTTGTCGTGGCAGGGCGGCCTGCGACCGGCGCAGATGGTCTACGAGAACATTGACCCCAACGGACAATATGTGATTTGCATCAACGGGCGTGGTGAGATCACCCTGTTTGTGAACCAGCGGAAAGTCGCGCCGGCCCCGAACACAGAAACGCCGCGCGCGTCTGGCGAGTCGCAGACCGCCGCGCAGTTGCCGCGCCCCAAAATCAGCCACAAATTCACTGACTTCCCGGTTCCGCAGGAGTTGCTGAAGGACCGCCGGCTCGTCGTTGATTGGAGTGACCCCAAGCAAGCTCCAGCGTCAACAGGCACACGCTTTGGTCCCCTGGTTGCGGAAGTCTGGTTGCTGAGGAAGCAGTGAACTTCCGCGTGGAACGAGGTGCGCTGAACGCGAAGCGGCGGCGGGGTATCCCGAGCGGTATGCGATGGAAGCGCTGGGCCACAATTCCCAAGCCGTGCATCGGGCTTACGCCAAGCATGCCCATGTGAAGTTGCCGGCGCTGGGAGAATACGAGCATCTGCGCCAAATGGACATTATCTCGCCATCAATGAAGGCTGGGTGAGTGGTTGCTGGATTGAGGTGTTCTTGCTGAAAGCTCGACGATCCGCCGATGTTCCTCCCGCGTGATGGCGCGCTTGGCCCCATACTCGACCTTGGGCCACTGTTTCTTCGGCAGCACCGGCCACGCGGTGCTGCCCCAAGCGGTGCGTCACTGGACATTGACGACATTACGGGAGAAACTGATCAAGATCGGGGCGAAGGTGCCGCGCCATTCTCGGCAGGTGGTCTTCCAAATGGCGGAAGTGGCGGTTCCGAGAGAGTTGTTCCGGGCCATTCTGGAGGGAATTGAGCGCCTGACATTGGCAACCACGACGTCAGGATGAAGGCCGACCATGTCAAAACCACGCAACAACGGAGGAGGTGTCTTCACATCCGGGAGGAAAAGGGCATTGGAGTCAAAGATGGCATCGAAACACCACCGTGCGCCAGAGAAAAAACCGAGGGCGGACTGCAACAATGACTTGCAAACCTGTGGAGCAGGAAGAAATCACGAAAGTGGTCCACGCTGGTCGTGGGCAAGAAACGATATGGGAAATGTCAATGAATATGGATGAATATGGTTTTGCCCGGTTCCATGCTGTTGCAACGGATATTTGCCGTTGCCGGCTCTGGCTGAGCCTTCTCAGTGTCAGCTTGATCGCTAGCGGGTTTACTGGCAGCGGCCTGGCGGCGCCTGCGGTCTATCCTGTGAAGGTCAGCGCGAATCATTGCTATCTGGTGGACCAGAATAACGCCCCGTTCCTGATCATGGGAGATTGCCCTCAAAGCCTGACGGTGAACTTGTCGGTGGCGCAAACGGAGTCGTTTTTCTCGAACCGGAAAGCCCATGGGTTCAACACCATGTGGATCAATTTGGTCTGCAACGGTTATACCGCCGGCCGGCCGGACGGCAGCACTTTCGACGGCATTCTGCCATTCACGGGTTACCTTCCCGGTAGCAACGATCTTTCCCATTTCGACCTCACCAAACCCAATGAAGCTTTCTTTGCGCGTTGCGACCAAATGATCGGACTGGCCGCCAAATACAATCTGCTCGTATTTTTGGACCCCATTGAGACGGGCGGATGGCTGACCAATATGATCAACAATGGTCCAAAGGCTTGTAATGACTACGGGAGATTTCTGGGGACTCGATACAAACGCTTTGAAAATATCGTCTGGATGAGCGGGAACGACTATGATTGGTGGAAGGATTCCCGCAATGACCCGGTAGTGACGGCCGTGGCCAAGGGAATCCAGGCAACTGACCCGCAGCACATTCACACAATTGAAGGGAGCATCGGCCTCTCGACCGATGACACGAATTGGGCGGCCATTGTCTCCCTCAATGCCGCCTACACATACTCCCCGACCTACGCAGAAGTGCTTAGGGGTTACAATCGCGCCAGTACGATGCCGGTTTTCATGGTGGAGGCTTGTTACGACTTTGAGGACCTTGGCCAGGAGCATGTCGCCACTCCGGGCACGTTGCGCCGCGAGGAATACTGGGCCAATTTGAGCGGCGCTACGGGGCTGATTTACGGCAATCACTATACGTGGACCTTCGCGCAGGACTGGCAGAGCCACATCGACACCCCGGGAGCGGCGCAGATCGCGAACCTAAAGTCGTTCTTCGAATCGCGCCGCTGGTACGACCTTGTTCCGGACCAGGATCACGTCATGCTGACGGCAGGCTACGGCAAATTCGCCAGCAAGGGCACCGTCGATGGCAACGATTACGCCACGGCGGCGCGCACCCCGGATGGCCGCCTGGCAATAATCTATGCGCCGACGATTCGACCCCTGAGCATCGATATGACCAGGCTCAGCGGGCCTGTAACCGCGCGGTGGTTCGACCCGGCCAACGCCACCTACCGCGCAATCGAAGGATCGCCGTTTCCCAACACCGGGTCCCGAAGTTTCACGCCACCCGGCAATAACCACGACGGCGACGGCGATTGGGTGTTGGTGCTCGAAGTCAACTAGGAGCAGGGTGCGAGGGGTCATAGAAAGGGCTGTTTTGGACGACGGCCTTCGGCTATTCCGCGGGAGGGCATACAGGGACTCGGGGACCGCCTGCGAGCCGGCCAGGACGACACACAACGCACTGCACACCAAGGGCTTGTATATGCAATCCGCAATTGCATTGTGATGAGGGTTCGATTCCCTTCACCCGCTCCACTTGATTCTCAAGGACTTACGAAGCCAGTTTCCCTTCACTTTCCCTTTTCTCGCCAATCTGCCGCTGCTCACCGTTCAGCTTCGCACCAATCGAGCGTTTGTTTTCGGACCCAATCTACCGGAGACGTGCCCCCTTGTGAAGCAGGAATTTTCGCCGCTTACACGCTGCCGGGGCCAGAGATTCGTGATCTCCCTGGCCGCCGCCGCCGGTGTCCTTTTTCCTTGGAACACCCCCCCGGGCGAAGGCAATCACTGGACCTATTTGACCCCGCCCGCGGCTGTGGAGGACAAAACAATCCAGTTGTAAAAGAGCCTCTCGCGGTAGCTTCGGCAGGTCAGCTCCAGCAGCAGATCATAGCGGCCCCCCACCCGCCATTCCCTTCTTGCCTGGGCAGGATCGCGCCAAGGCACGGAGGCGACCAGCCCGCCCTGGGTCCACGCTTGGACTTTGGAGGCCCAGATGGTTCCGTCTCGAAGCGCCAGGTTTGTTGGGCTCGCGGTGATCAAACAGCCCCTGGCGGTGAATATCGGCGCTGGGTTTCCGCGCCCAAAGGGCGCCAGCAGGTCGAGGGCGTGGTGCCAGTCCGGCGCGGAGAGATCCTCAACGTCACCCAGGATTTCGGTTTCGGGTTCAACGCCGTCGATTCTGGGCATGGAGAGGCTCGGGAGGATGCTTTGGAGGTGCTCGAATTGCTGTCCCGTCACCACGAGGCCCACAGCCGCAGCATGGCCGCCTCCGCGCTCGATAAGACCATCGGCTCGGAGTTTGCTAGCGAGCGTCCCGAGATCATCCCGGCCGCGGCTGCGCCCTGACCCCCTCCAAGTGCCTGCTCCATCCCGGCCGAGCAGGATGACGCTACGGCCGAACTGTTCGGCGATCCGGCTTGCTGCCGGGCCGACCACACCGTGGTGCCACGAGGGGTCGGCCAGCACCATCAATTCCAGGTTCGGATGCTGCGCCAGGCATGCCCGCGCCTGTTGGCCGGCGGATTCCACGACCCGTTGCTGCAATTGTTGCCGCGCAGTATTGGTTTCCGTGGCCTTCACGGCGATTTCCTGGGCGGTGCCGGGGTTATCGGTGGTAAGCAGTTCCACTCCCGGATCCGCCGAGCCCAACCTGCCCAGCGCGTTGAGCCTGGGCATCAACACACCTTCGTCCCTGAGATGCCGACGCCAGAACGGCTCGACGTTCGAGTGCGGCCCGTCGGACAAAGTTCCCCTGCCCATCGCCAACCGCTGAACCGCAGCCGAGGCTGCGGTCACCGCGATTACTCTTTAACATGAGAACCAAACGCCTCACGATCGCGGTTGCACAAATGAAGTTCCGTGCTGCCATGGGTGGCAATGTTGCCTGGATTACTCAAACCATCCGATCCTCAACCAAAGCCGGCGCCCAGGCCATCCTGTTTCCCGAATGCGCGGTGACGGGATATAATTGTGACTTTGCCAGGGTGTCGCGCTCAGAGATTGACGCGGCGCTCCAGACCATCGCCTCCGAAGCTCGCGCCGCCCGGTGTTATGTACTGGTGGGCAGCCCAACCTTCACGCGGCGCAGCAGGTCAAATTCTCTGGTCGTCTTGAATCCTCATGGAAGAAGGGTCTTCTGCTACTCGAAGATCCACCTCACGGTCCGGGACAAGCGATTTTTCACCCCAGGGAACGCCCTGGCCCTCTTCCGTCTTGCTGGTGTGCCCTGCACTGCAATGATCTGCCATGAACGGCGCTACCCGGAGTTGGTCCGTCTGCCCGTGATGCTTGGCGCCCAGATCGTGTTTCATCCGAATGCCGGGCTCGACTCGCTGCCGGTGTCTAAGAGCAAGCGTCACGGCCGTGATGGGATAGCGGTGCGGGCGTTCGAGAACGAGGTCTTTTATGTGTTTGCCAACTCGGTGGGGCCGCAGGGCGACGGCCTGTGGTCGGCTGGCGACTCCAAGATCGTGGCCCCGGACTCGCGGGTGCTCGCCTTGGCCAACAACCGCGACGAAACCGTCATCCAGGCGGAACTCGATCTGTCGCTCGCCGGTCGCCAGTACGCCCGCGAGGCGCTGCAACGACCGGCATTTCTCCGCCGGCACTGGCAGGAGATGCTGGCTGCGTGCAGACACCAACTCCGGCATGGCTTTGCCTCGCAGGATCAACAAAAATCCTGCGGCTACGAAACCTGAACACAACCAATGAACCCTCGTTATCCCTCCCGCATGGCCCAAAAAGAGAATGCGGTGTGCTCCGCCCTGCTTTGCCGCCGCAACTTCTTGCGTGCGAGCGTGCAGATCGCTACCTTCTCCCTGGTCCCATTGGTCTCTTCTTGCGTCAGTGAGAAGACCGCCAGCAAGGCCTCCTGGCGCCCGCGCTTGGCCCTCTCTTCGGTCATGTTCTCCGATCTTTCGCTTCCGGCCTTCTGCGAACAAGCCGCGGGGCTCGGATTCAACGGCATCGATCTCTGGGGTCCCTTTGGCAAGTGCCGGCACCTCGTAGAGGCTCAGCAGCTCGGGGCAGATGGGTTTCGGCGGCTGCTGGGGCACCACAAACTCCAGATTGGTTGCTGGACAACGTATCGCACCAGCGGCCACATGGAAGGATTCCCTGCCTACGCCGAGTTCATTGGCCAATGCGGCGGAGGCGTGGTGGTGCGCGAATCCGAATATGGCAAGTTCCCTCCGGAGGAACTCGCGGAGCGGATGCGCGAGTTTTTTGCGAAGCTCCAGCCTGAGATCGAGCTGGCCCGCAAGTGCCGTGTTCGGCTGGCGATCGAAAACCACCTGGATGCCTTGCTCAGCACAATTGATTCAATGCGGCATTTCCAGACGATCAATCCCGCACCCGATGTCATCGGCATGGGCTTGGCCGGCTACCACTTGCAGGGTGCTGGCATTTCGGTCGAGGAAGCGGTGCGCGTTTGCGGCGACCAGTTGTTGTTCTTTTATGCCTGGCAAAAAGGGGACGGCTTCAGCCAGTTACCGGGGCACGGCCCGACGGATTTCAAGCCCTGGCTAGAGTCCCTAGCTGCCATTGGTTATCACGGCTGGCTCACTCCTTTCATGCATGGCGAGGAACCCACACAGGAAATGACCCGGGAAGTCGCGAAGTCGCGTGATTACCTCGATCATCTGTGAAACACGCGCCTATATTCTTCACTGCCCGGTTGGTGCTAGTGCTACCGGCGGCATTGTTGGCCGCGGGTGTTCCGCAGCGGACAGCCGGCTGAAGCATTGACCGCCAGGCGCTGGTCGCACGGCACAACATTGAGTGGAACGAAGTCGCTGGGCAAATCCCGTTGGGCAATGGCGAGTTCTGCTTCAGCGCGGACGGAACCGGGCTGCAAACACTCGGCGGCAATTCGATGTCCCATTGGGGCTGGCGCTCATTCCCGCTGCCGACCGGTTGGACCGCGGACCAAGTCCCTCAGACCGGCACGTTCCAGCAAGGCCGAAACAAAGGCCCGGACATATTTCCAGAGGCCAGCGCCGCCCTTCGCCAGTGGATGTTCGATAACCCACACATTCTGAACCTCGGTCGGCTGCGGCTATGCCGGGCGGATGGGGCGAGTCTGGCGGGAGAGGATATCACGGGCCTCACGCGGACGCTCGACTTGTGGTCGGGCGTGCAGACTTCGACCTTTCGGGTTGAGGGTGAACCAGTGCGCGTTGAAACGTGCGTTCCTCCCCTGCTCGATGCCGTCGTGTTGCGGATCGAATCCCCACTCCTTGCGAGCGGAGCCTTGAAGGTGGCATTGGATTTTCCTTATCCCACGCTGCGAAACGACGCCTGGGTGGGCAACTTCGCCCAGGTTGGAGGGCACCAGACCGAAATGTTCAGGCCCGGCGAAAGACGCGCCGATTTCCAGCGCGTGGTGGACACCACGACCTATTACGCCAGCGTCGCATGGTTGGCAGGCGCGATGCTGATCCGCGCGGAGAATAGTCCGCATCGCTTTACGCCCGCCGCCCGCGCGCTGGCGACGCAACTCGGTTACTAGGGCCTTAAATGGCCTAAATCCGTCGGGCCGGAAGGACGCAGCGCCCCGTGGGAGGGGAACCAGGTGCTGCTTTGGAAGCAACCGCATCCGATCTTCTTCGCGGAACTGGAGTACCGGCTGCGCCCGTCGCGCGCCACGTTGGAGAAATGGGCCGAAATTGTCTTTGGCACTGCGGCGCATATGGCCGACTATCCTACGCGCGATGCCGCAACCGGCCTCTACTCCCTGGTTCCGGTGATGCCGCCTAGCGAGCAAGGCATCACGCGCGACACCGTCTTTGATCTCGCTTACTGGCGTTGGGGCCTCGACAAAGCCCAGCAATGGCGCGAGCGCCTTGGGCTTCCGCGCGAGCCCACTGGGACGAAGTCCGCCGACACCTCGCGCCCTTGCCCGTCAGTGATGGCGTTTTCCTCCACTCGGCCGAGTGGCACGACACCTACGCCAAACGCGCCTGGGAACATCCTGATCCGGTGGGCGTTCTCGGCATGTTGCCCCCCATGGACGGCGTGGATGCGGAAACGGCACGCCGCACCGTGCGCAAGGTCTGGGAAACGTGGGACTGGAACCGGACGTGGGGGTGGGATTGTCCGTGGATGGCGATGGCCGCCGCGCGTGTCGGCGAGCCGCGGATCGCGGTCGAGGCCTTGTTGAAGGAGAGTGCCCGCAACCAGTACGACCGACGGGGCGTCAATGCCGGGGGCCCATGCCCATATCTTCCCGGCAACGGCGGGTTGCTCTATGCCGTGGCAATGATGGCCGCCGGCTGGGATGGCGGCCCCAGCATCAATGCTCCTGGTTTCCCCCAGGACGGCAACTGGGTAGTCCGGTGGGAAGGGCTGAAGCGAGCGCCGTGAGACAGCTGTTAAACCGTCAATATTGTGGTGGACGGGACGAAATTTCGCGAAACAGAACCCGATTGCGGGGACTCGGCATCCTTGGTTGGAATCAGTTTCCGGGAGGCCAACCAATTCAAGGCTCCGGCCTGCCCGGCGTCCCACATCGGACCTTGATACCCGTTCAGACCGTGATCCCCGCAAGGCAGTTCGAGGTAGCGTGCAGGGACCTTGTGAGCCTGCAGGGCTTCGTAAAAGACGCGGCTGTTGTCCGGGACAACGATTCGATCATCCAACGCATGAGCCAGAAACGTGGGTGGAGTTCGAGCAGTGATCTGCTTTTCGTTAGAGAACAAGTCAACGAGGTCAGAAGACGGAGTAGCGCCAAGCAGATTCTGTTTTGTGCCGGAGTGGGTCTTTGGCCCCATTGTAATGACCGGGTAAACGAGCACGGCGAAATCGGGCCGGCATCCGATTCGCTCGACTGGATCCGTGGCCGCGGCCTTGCCGGCATCGAAATGGGTCGCGGCCGTGGCCGCCAGGTGGCCGCCCGCTGAAAAACCGATGATGCCGATACGGCGCGGGTTGCAGCCCAATTCCTTGCTCCGGAAACGCACCGGGCGAATCGCTCGCTGCGCGTCCAGCAGGGGCACAAAGGGCCGGCCGCGAGGCAACCGATATTCCAGCACGATGCCGGTGATGCCGTGAGCATTCAGCCAACGGGCGATGCCGTTGCCCTCTGGGCCGGTGACCAATCCCCCGTAGCCGCCTCCGGGACAAATCACAGCCGCAGTTCCATTGGGATGCTCCGAGCGATAAATCGTAATCCGGGAATCGGCCTTCTCATGACTTCCATCCCCCACGGGCGCCACGTCTGGCCAAAGGAGGATGGTTTCGTTCTGAGCGATTTCGCCGGGGCTCTTGGGCCTCGTCGGGGTTCCTGCCGCGAGCAAGGGCGCCAGTGCATCGCCCCAAATCCTGTATCCCTTTTCGGTCGGATGGCAATAGTCCCGCATGATCTCCGGCGAGATTGTTCCGTCCGGCTGAAGCAGCTTAGGACCGATGTCGAGCCAGGTCACCCCAGGCAGTTGCCCCAACTCGCTCAGCAATCGGTTAATTCCAGCGATGTGCTGCCGACGGGGATGGTCGGGCTTTTGTTCGCGCGGGAAAACCGCCATGAGAACGATCCGGGCTTCCGGCGCCTTGGCGCGCAGTCGACGGAAGATGGCGCGGACGCCCTCGGCAATTTCGGCGGGCATGTTCTTCCGGGCGTGCTCGGTATCGCTCGTGTTGTTCGTGCCGATGTGGAGCACGATGATCCGTGGATGCAGACCGTCCAGTTCGCCGTGATCCAGGCGCCAAAGCACGTTCTGAATGCGGTCCCAGCCAAAGCCCAGATTCAGGGTCCGGTACGGGCCGAAAGGTGGCCTGCCAACTGGCAGGGCCATTGGCCTGCGCCGCCTTGGGTTCACCGCCCCAGAAGTGGGTGATAGAGTCGCCGATAAGCACGACTTCGGGATCGAGCCGATCTTTGATGCGCAGCACTTCCGCATGCCGTGCATACCAATCGTAGCTATCCTCTTCCAGTTTGGGCACCGGAACCAAGGCGGTATTGCTCGGAACATCGACCGCGAGCGGCTGGTCACCCATAAGGCAGGCGGGCTCACGCTTTTTTCAGCGTCGCCACCGCGGGGAAAAATCCGCAGCACGAGGATCTTGGTCGTCGGATGGCGCCGTTTAATCAGTTCCACGATGGCCTTGGTGCCGGCAAAGATCTCCTCGGCCGAGTGGACCTTGGAGAAATGCCGATCATCGCTGTTATTGGTGCCGATGAGCAGTATGGCCACCTTGGGCGACACGGCAAAATCGAGTTCCCCGTCCTGCAGGTTCCAGAGAATCTGCTCGGTGCGGTAGCCGCTGTACCCCAAGTTAATGGCATGGCGTGGCGCGAAGTGGCGCTCCCAAGCGGGCCGCAGTGGCTCATACTTGCCGCCGAGTTCACCGAGCGTCTGGGTGATGGAATCACCAATGAGCACGAGGTCGTAGCGACCGGACCGGACCGCAGCCACCTTTTCCGTATGCCTCGCACTCGGTGACGGAGCGGGAAAATCGGCATCACCCGGTTTCGGGAATGCCTTGGCAGAAGCAGAGGGCACGGGCCGCCCCCTTTGCGGTGCAGGCGCAACCCGGCAGGAGGCAGCCAGGGCGAGTATCAAAATCAGGCCAAGAGCTGATTTCACCTTCATCCTGGTAACGGATGGACCGACGAATCCCTGGGACCTGGAACGGGGCATAAGTTTGTTCATGTCGTGCTACGCCTAAGTTTTGGCGGGTTTCGACGCCCGAGTCAATGGCCCACAAACCCGGCGGTTCACTTACGAGTTTTCAGTTGACGGCCAGCGAGCCGTGGCCCAAATCCTCCACGAACCGGCACACAAAAGGCAAACCGCTACTGCCGGTGCGAGTGTGATATGGACTTTTGGAAGCGAATCGCCTCTGGGATCGCCTTATTAACGCTGGCGTTCGTCGGCCAACGGAGCCGAGCCGGCGGGGATCAGGTCTTTGGGCGTCCTTTGGTTGTGCCGGTGGAGGCGGCGCGCGAAGCCAGGCCAAACTTGCAACCGCATGCTGACTCCCACCCGGCGGATCGCACGAGGGCGCGCCTGGTGACATTAAACGGGATTCCGACGTTGGAGGTCAACGGAGCGCCCTTCCTGCTCATTGGCGCGCAGTGCGACATCTGGCGCAGCACGCTCCAGGATGAGAAGACCGTAGCGTTCTTCGACGGCTACCGGGCCATGAATGCTACCGCTGTTTCGGTCGGCATTCCCTGGTCGAAGCTCGAACTGGCCAAGGATGTCTATGATTTTCGGTTCCTGGACTGGTTCATCCAACAGGCGCGCCAGCGGGGTCTGAAACTCGTAATCAACCTTTTCAACAGCAACATCTGTGGCAAGGTGCAGGAAGGGGCAAGTCCCAACCCCTACCCGCTGTACACCCCCGGCTATATTCTTTCTGCGCCCGACAACTATCAGCCAATGGTCCTGCCCGGCCAGTGGAAGTACGATCCGGGCGGGCCACCGATGTGCCCCAACGACCCGCGCACCCTGGAGCGCGAACGCCGGCTCTGCGCCGAAGTGGCAAAGCACCTGGAAGAGATGGATGTGCAGGGAACCGTCACCCTGCTGCAGCTCGATAACGAGTTTTACTACCAGCAGTGGGTCGGGCCGCGGCCGACCGACGAGCGGTCAATTCGATGCCAGTGCCCGTTTTGCGAGGAGAAGTGGAAATCCGGTTCGTGGCGGGATGGAGAGGATTTCATGTTCCGGAGCTTCGCCGGCTACGTTCGCGTTTTAACGGACACGATTACGGCTATCCATCCGCTGCCCCTTTACGTGAATAGCCCGTGGTGGCCGCCCCGAGTGATCCCTGTTTTCCTCGACGCTTGTCCCAACCTCGCCCTGGTCGGCGTGGATGGTGTGTTCTCACCGAACGAACCCAACATGCTCTCCCGCTCTCAGGTCGGACGCAACGTTCCCTTCGCCGCAGAGAATCCCACCGAGAATCCCCAGACCCGCATCAATCTCGACGTTCTCCCCTACTACTCGATTATCGGGCAATTGGGGATCGGCAACCTGCTCTGGGAGTGTGGGCCGCCCCACACCGTGGTCGAGGACCCGCAAGCGCGGCAGCGGTACGGGGCGGCACTCTATCCCATCCGGTGGGCCGCAATTCCGATTGCCAGGGCGCGCGGAACCGAGTCTCTGGCCGGGTGGTTCGCACTCCGCAACATCACCTCTGACGTGACTACCGATGTATTCGGGAACTTGGTCCCGGTCAAGCCCGAGGGGAGCATCCTGAAGACGAGCCGCTGGTATGTGCGCGAGGGACGGACCTCTCGAATCGAGGGTACGGATCGCTTGGCTCTGACCACGAGCGACCTCAGGTTCGAGATCCGTGACGCCTCGGCAGGGATCATTGTCCGGCTTGATTCCGGGCGAGTGGTCCTTGCAGTGCCGAAAGGAAATATTGCCATCGAGGGGCCGCGCCCGATCCAGGCCATTCGCGGCCGTTTTGACCAGGACCAATGGAGGCCCGAGGGCGCGCTCATTGCCAAGCACGAAGGCAGCCGCACACTTCTCAAGGCTGGTGAGCCAACCGTGATTCTGCTCACCTATTGAGGCCCCTTGAAGTCCGCATCTTGCCGGCAATTTGTGTGGGGTTTGGCTTGTTGCTGACGCGCGACCGCGATAATGTGCCAACCGCATGAAGCCAACGTTCACGTTTCCCGGGCTGGGAATACGCATGGCCCTGGCCTTAGCCGTTTTACTATTCGGACTGCGCCCTACGATGGGTGGCAGTACCTCGGAGCCACCGAGTCGCCAGTCTGTGCTCAAAATCGAAGAAGGTTATGTGGATACGGGGGCCGTCCTGATCTACTGCAAGTCCTTTGGCAGTGGGCCGCCGCTGCTGATTCTGCATGGCGGACCAGGCGCATCTCACGATTACTTCCTGCCGCACCTTGCGCCGCTGGCCCGCCGGAACCGGTTGGTCTTCATCGATGAGCGCGGCAGTGGTAAATCAACCAAATTGGAGGACCCTGCGGCATACTCGGTGGAGAACATGGTCGAGGACGCCGAGTTCGTGCGCCAATCCGTCCGGCCTGGGAAGATCAATCTGCTGGGCCATTCCTGTGGCGGGGTGCTGGCACAAGCCTATGCTCTGAAATACCAGATCCATCTCAAGCATCTGGTGCTTTGCAGCACCTTCCACAGCACGAAGGCCATGAACGAGATATTTGAGACGATGAAGACCGGAATGTCCCCCGAGTTGAGGCAACGGATCGACAAGCTGGAAGCGGCGGGCCTCTTCGGTTGCGGCAAGGGATACGAGAAGAACCGGTACCCGTCGGAATACATGGTTGCCGCCTGGGGAGAAGGCTACTTTCCGTATCTGTTTCAAGGGCGCCCCGATGCGAACTTTGATCCAAGCGCCGCCGGGAACATGGCCTGGGACGTTTACCGCGAGATGTGGGGATCCCATGGCGAGTTCGTCATTGATGGCAATTTAGCCTCGGTTGAATACGCCGAGCGGTTGCCGTCGATCAAGGTGCCGACCTTAATCACCGTTGGCGACCACGACAGAGTGTGCTCCTTCCCTTTCCCGCGAAATGAATCGGTTAATACCGGGATCAAAGCTGGTGGAATTACCGGAGAGCGGGCACATGACTTTCGTGGATCAGCCTCGACTGTTCCTGGAGGCGGTGCAGGCTTTTCTGTCGGCAGGACGGTGAGCAACACGTCCATGTCGAACTGGAGGACAGGCATGAATCTCACCAAACCAATGGATTCCAGGCCACCTGCAATGAAAAGGCCGGTTTCGTGCCCACGTCCACGATGCGGGAGCATGGTGTCCCCAAACTGGAGCGGCGTCGGCCCGGTTCTGTCTCTGCTCTGCTGGTTTATCCTGTTGGGGATCGAGACCCCCGTTGGCGCCCAAGCGCCCATCACAGGGCCACTCGCAGCCTCAAAAAACCCCAATCACTTTCAGGATGCCAGAGGCAACCCGGTGATCCTGTGCGGGTCGCAAACCTGGAACACCTTACAGGACTGGGGCACAGGAGGGACGGTGCAACCGCCGGACTTCGATGCCTTTGTCGGCTTTCTCAAGGCGCATGGCCACAATTTCACTTTGCTCTGGCGCAGCGAACTGCCGAAGTTCAGCCACCTCCCGGTGACGGCTACGAATCCCCCGGATTTCACCGTGAGCCCCCACCCTTGGTTGCGCACCGGTCCGGGTCTTGCCACCGACGGCGGGCTGAAGTTCGATCTGACAAAATTCGACCCCGATTATTTCGGGCGTTTGCGTGCCCGAGTGGCTGCGTTGAACCGCGCGGGCATTTATGCCGGCATTTACCTGTTCACCGGTGAGTTCCTGCTGCGTTTCCGCAGCTCAACCGACGGCTATCCGTTCTCCGGTCCCAACAATGTCAACGGTGTGGATGACGGCTACCGGGGCGGCACAGCGGAGACCGGGTTGGCCTCGGTCACGATGACGGCAACCAACGCCATCACCGAACTACAAGACGCCTATGTGCGCAAGACCATCGAGACGCTGAACGACTTGCCCAACGTGCTCTGGATTGTCTCCGAGGAAGCTCCCATCAAATCAACCTGGTGGAACAGCCACTTGATTGCCCTGGTCAGGGCCTGCGAGCGGACTCAGCGCCATCAGCATCCCATCGGGTACGCCACGCTGGAAAGCCCCTCGGACGCTATCCTCTACAACTCCGATGCGGATTGGGTTGCCCCGTGGGTCTGGGTTTCTCCAACGAATTCCTGCGGGAGCGGCCAACCCTCCTGCAAAGTCAATATCAACGACAGCGATCACAGCTACTTCGGGATGTGGAACGATACGCCCCAAAAGAACCGGAACCTTTGTCCTTCTCCACGCAATGGCATTGGTGCCAAACCGGACCCACGCTGGGACAATTTCCGAGACAACCTGGGCTACCTGCTCCGCTATTCACGCAGATTGAACCTGGCCCAAGTCGTTCCCCGGAGTTCGCTCTGTTCAATCAAGTACTGCCTGGCCCAGACCCCGGCCGTTGGCGCAGAGTACCTGGTCTATGCTCCGGACGGAGGCGCATTTGCCCTGGACGTGTCGGCGATGCCGAGCACGCGAAAGTTGGCGGTGGAGTGGTTCAACCCGGCAACCGGCGAGACCATAACCGAGCACCCGATTCCCGCCGGTTCGTCCGCACGAGCGTTCCGGCCACCCTTCAGCGGAGATGCTGTTTTGTACCTCGTTGATACTGAGGGTCACAGATAACTGAGTCCATCCAGCCCATTATGAGAATCTTCCCATCTTTCGCCTTATGGCTTCTGGCGCCAACGACCATGCTCTTGGCCGCCGACACGCCGCCTATCCAGCGCGTGGTCTTCGAGGGCGCAACTTCCGAGTACAAATGGAGCCTGAAAGAACTCAATCCGGACCTGCCTTCCGATTGGGAGGCCTATGACTATCTTGTGCTTGAGCTGAAGGCCTCCTCGCCACAGCGCTTTTCCCTGGAATTGATCAGCGGCGAGCGAGCGCAGCGCCGCCAGATGCACCCGCTGCCGAACGTATGGATTCAGGCCAGCGTGCCGCTGCAGTATTTCCGGCGTCCCAACCGCTCTGGCTTCGACCTGGCATCGGTGGGCAAGGTGCCGCGCAATTCCTTTTGGATCAGCACCGGCGGCACTTACGATCCCCTCAACGCGGTTACCGCCATCGGCGTTAACATGCAACAACCGCTGGGAAAACCGGTCCTCGAAATCCGCTCGATCTACCTCGCCAAGGAGGACCCCGGCTCAGACATCCTTGACCACAAACCTGTGGTAGATGAGTTCGGCCAATGGATGCCGGCGGACTGGCCGGGAAAGGCGAAGAGCCTTGAACAACTCAGGCAGGAGTGGGCCGCCGAGGAATCGGCATTGCGTCTGGGGGATTTCGGCTGGTGCGCTTACGGCGGCTATCTCAATGCCAAAGCCCGGGCCACTGGCTTCTTCCGGGTCGAACAGGTGGAGGGCCGTTGGTGGTTTGTGGACCCGGATGGGCACCTGTTTTTCTCGACCAGTTGCACGGGCATCGGCGCCGGCGGCGGGGAGGCCCGAATTCAAGGCCGCGAGGATTACTTCACAGCCTTGCCGACGCGAGACCTCGACAGCGGCCGACGCTCGCCACCCGGCTTTTATGCCTGGAACCTGGCACGCCGGCGTGGGACTAATTCGCCGACGAAGTGGCTGGACCTTGATTTGGCTCGGCTGGATTTCTGGGGCCTGAATACCATCGGCAACTGGAGCGATCCCCGGCTTTGGGCGTCCCATAAAAAGGCATACCAGGTAAACCTCGGCGGCTGGGGCATGCGGGAGGGCTACCTCGGTTTGCCCGACGTGTATGCGGACGAGTTTGAGAAGACAGCGGATCGGGACGCCGCCTCGCAATGCGCGCCGCACAAGGATGACCCGTGGCTGCTGGGCTACTTCATCGCCAACGAACCGCCCTGGCCAGGCCGCGAGTCCCTGGTCGTGGACATGATCCTCGAGGGGAAAGCCAGCCCCATCCAGCGTGAGGCCCAATCGTTTTTGGCGGAAGGCGACACCCCGGACCGGCGAAAGCAGTTCATCTATCGCGCCTTTAACCGGTTCCTCGAGGTGACCATCGCCGCCATCCGCCGTCACGACCCGAATCATCTCATCCTGGGGCTGCGCTTCGGCGGGGGCGTGCCCCCGCCGGAAATGTTGCGCGCCTGCAAGGCGTTTGATGTCTATAGCCTGAATGTCTATGCCACCCAGGTTTCCGTGAAGACCCTTGAGGAGATTTACGCGGCGACCGGCCGGCCCATCCTGGTGGGGGAGTTTCACTTTGGGGTGCCCGGCCGCGGGTTGGCCGCGGGCCTGGTGCAGGTGCGGGACCAAGCCGAGCGCGGCATTGCCTACCGTTTCTACGTCGAGCAAGCCGCGGCGTTCCCAGCGTTCATCGGCAGCAGTTGGTTCCAATGGTTGGACCAGCCCTGCACGGGTCGAATGGACGGGGAGAACTACAATATCGGCCTGGTGGATGTCACTGATCGGCCCTACGCCGACCTGATTGAAGCTATGCGCGCCACGCATCAACGGCTCCAGGCCGTGCATTCCGGCAACACACCACCGTTCGCCATCCAGGCCCAAGCGCAATGAAACTCGTTCTTCATCTTAACGCGGTTCTGGTGCTGCTGGCCCTCGGGGCACCAGCAGCCGAGACAACCGACACGCCAAAGCGCCCGGTCATCGTCAAGAAGGGCACGCTGGGACTGGACCTGTGCGAGACCACGCCGTTCGTGTTCCACGACCATCTTTATCGCCTCGAATGGTTCCGCAACGGCGGCATTCTGCGCATCATCAACCACGATACGCATCGGGAGGTTTCCCGGTTTGGCGCGAAGCACCGCTTTCCGTGCGCCTACGTGAAGGGAGATACCGTGTACATCGTCGGGACCAAGGAGACCCACGGGTGGTACGGGGATACACTGACGATGTTCCTGAGCCAGGACCTGACGAATTGGACCGAGCGTACCGCGTTCCATAAATCAGGCATGGGCATCTGCAACACGAGCGTGTGCAAGACCCGCGACGGTTACGCCATGTCCATCGAGCAAACCAGTCCGGGTGGTTTCCCGGCACGCTTTCTCGAGTCCAAGGACCTGACGACCTGGACCCTTCTCCCGGAGGAGTGCCGCCATAACCTGCGCCGCTACAACGCGGCGCACTGCCTGCGCTGGCATGACGGTTGGTTCTATCTGTTCTACCTCGAAGCCGGTAAACCGCATGGTTATGAGCAATATGTGACCCGCTCCCGCGAGTTGGTGCGGTGGGAAACCAGCCCGCTGAACCCGGTGCTGGCGGCGTCGCCGGAAGACAAGTTGGTTTTGAACCCGCTCCTCACCGACCAGGACCGGGCTGACATCGCGAAGAACGGCGACAGCAACAACTCCGACATAGACTTCTGCGAGTACCATGGACGGTTGGTCATCAATTACTGCTGGGGCACCCAAGGCGGTCCCGGACACGAGTACATTGCCGAAGCCGAGTTCGCCGGCTCGGAAGCGGCGTTTCTGATCGGGTGGTTTCCGACGGGTAAGGTTTCAGCCGCCGAGGACCTCCGGTGAAGCAATCACCCGCACGGCCGGCGCAGCACAGTTCGCTATGGCGGCGGGCTGACGAGCCACTCCACTTTCGCCATTTAGGTCACCACCACCAACAAAGCAGAGCGGATTGATCTGCGATGTTCCCATCCGAAAAACCTGGCTGGGCGCAGGGGCATCTCTGTAGCCTATTGCCTCATGAAACCAGCCAGCATCATGCTCCGCGTCATATGGTTTTCCTGCCTGGTTGCTCGGGCCATCGGTCCCTCCGGCCTGACTCTCGCCGCAGCCGAACCTACAGCTGTTTCCGAGCCGCCGCGAACCTTTGCCTTGGAGACGTTCGCCCGCCACAACCTGAATTATCTCGGCCGCATGGTGGACACCAACGGTCTGCCCTATTTTAACATCTTCTGGACCAATCCGGCCGAGGCAGCCCATGATTGGCCGGATTTCGGGGATGTCATGGCTCGGCAGTTCCAGGCGGCGATCATGGCCCGGAACATGACCGGCGAGCGAGCGCCCATCCAGGCTGTTTGGAGGCGCAAGTTACTGGAGTTGATCGATCCGGAGACGGGCCTGCTGACCCGGCCGCAAACCACCTTCTCACAGAAGGTGGCTGACCCCGGAGATCAGGCGCTGACACTCTATGCGCTGGTGACCGCTTACGAGGATGCCCCGGACAAGAGCTTGAAGCGGACGATTCTGAAGATGACCGCCTGCCTGTTGGCTCAGGCCGAAAAGGGCAAGGGCGGCGGAGACGGTTTCCTGAGCGGATTCATCATCAAGAGCCTTATGGACTATGTCGGTCTGGCGGTCACCCTCGCCAACCATGGCTATCCGGAATACTGGGGCGACGTGGAACGGGTCGTGCGCAACCAATTGGCCGAAAGCCAGGCCACGGACCTTTCTTGGCTCAAACCCGCGGTGGAGAAACCCGACACCGAGCAATTCACCTGGCGTAACCTGGCGGAGCGACTGAAGGGCGGCTATGCCGGCTGGAGTTCGCCCACGCACTTTCTGGCGACCTGTGAAATGCTGCATTGGGGTGGTCCGGAATTGCGCGGGAAGACGCGTGCCTTTCAGAACTGCTGCGGCGGTTCCGGCACCCATGGCTTCTTCATCGCCTGGAAGAATGCCGCCTCCTTTGAAGACGGAACCCTCTCGGTGCATCTGCACTTCGACAAGCTGCTACCGCAGGCAGAAGTGCGCAGCTACCAACCGTTCCAGGGCCGGCTCCGGGTGCGCCTCAAGACCGGTTGCGCGGTGCGGGTGCGCCTCCCCGATTGGGTCGATCCCGGCGACCATGGTGCAGGGGTTGGCTACTTTAACGGCATCAGCGCCCACGCGTCGCAAAACTGGGTGATTCGCGGCAATGTGTTCAGGAACCTCCATAACCCCGACTCGGCGGCCTACCTGTGGAACGCGGCGGTGCTGTTCTGGCGCCATTCGGCCAACACCGTCACGGAGCAAAACAGTTTCCTCAACGTGGACCGGGCCGTTGCCTACGGGCTGGACAACACCACGCCTTACTTTGATCACGCCGGGGGCGTCATTCGCAACAATTTCGTCTGCCTGACTCCGGGCCTGATGAGCGCCCGCCGCAAGGCCGGCTCGGACGGCTCGCTGATTGCCTGGAACTCGCCCAGCACGCAGATTGACCACAATAGCGTCCTGCTCAACGGCAACGAGTTCTATGCGATCGAGTTCCGGTTCCCGACCACGACCAACGGCACCGCCCGCAACAACCTGACCGACGCGCCGATCCACCTGCGTGACAGCGCTGCCGCCACGCTCAGTTCGAACCTGCTTACGGCGGTGCCCGGAATGTTCGTCAATCCTGCAGCGGGCGATCTCCACTTGCTGGCTTCGGCAACCAACGCCATTGACCAGGGGCTTACCCTCTCCGCCGTGACCAACGATTTCGACGGTAACCGCCGGCCCTTGGGTGCCAGGCCCGACATTGGCGCCGATGAGTTCACCACCGGAAACAGCAGCCCCATGAAACTGCCTGGTCTGTTGGATCGGTTTTGTCTCAAGGCAGCCCCCGAAATCTGGGTGAATGCCTGGCGCGAAGCCCACGGCGGCAATCCGCCGCCGGCCGCTGACCGGCAGCGCGTCCTCCAGGGGACCGACTGCTGCCTGCCGTTGCCCTGGATCAAGGAGCCCGCGCTGCTGGCGTATAGCCGAAGCGGTTGTGTGGGCAAGGATTGGCAACTTCCCGGGGACTGGACGCGGGTCAAAACCGTCCAGCTCACCAACATCACAATTGACAGCCTCACTTCGGCGGGGACGGTTGAAATCAAGCAGGGAGAGCTTGCGCTCACGCTCAGTGCCGGGCAGGCGGTCAGGATCACGCCAAAGTGAAGCTGGTCCTCCACTCCATATCCATATGCCTAAGCATTTTACCCGAAAAACAAAACTCGCTGTCCTGCTCATGTCAACTATTGCGCCGTGGCTGGCAGCGGGGCAGGATTCAGGAACGGCCACCGCTCCCGTTCTTCACGATAAAACGCTGGTGGCCTGGGTCTCCCCGGCCGATCTCGCGCAGCACGGCGGCAGTGTCTTGACCATCGAAGATGGCCAGGCCCACTTTGATGGCATTATCTTCGGCGAACTCACTCCCGCCAAATGGATGCCTGGCAGCGACTACTACCACCGCACCCACAGGGAACAAGGGGATTGGCCGGCCGAAGCCGCCGATGACAAGACCTTCGTTCAGATGGCGATCGTTTATCATGGCCGCAACGTGACCATTTATCGCAACGGCCGTGACTTCGCCCATTACACCATAGCGGAGCCGCCGCAGACCTTCGGCCCGACAGCCGTCGTGCTCTTCGGCCGGCGGCACCTCGACGCCGGCGACCCCGAGCACTCCTTTGTCGGCCGGATCAGGGATGCCCGCATTTATGATCAGGCACTGGCTCGGGAAACCATCGCCGGCCTGCAACCGGGCAAGGTTGGCGCGCGTCTGGCGCCCTGGGCCTGGTGGTCATTTGCCGATGAAGGACTCCGCGAGAAAACCGGCCGTTTCACCGAGATCAAGCTCGTTGGCGATGTTCGTCTCCAGGACGGTTGCCTCGGTCTTGGCGGCAAAGGCGCGACCGTGATCAGCACCTGCTCCGGCGGTGACGAGGGAAAAACGGTCTCCGTCCCGAAGACCTGGTCGTTCACGGGCCCGGTTCCGGATGAAGTGGTGCGTTCAACGCGGCTGTTGCGCGAGCGGCTCCTGGCCGATCCGTATCGGCCACGATACCACTTTTGTGTGCCGGAGGACATGGGCATGCCCGGCGATCCCAACGGCGCCTTCTATTACGACGGGCGTTATCACCTTATGTACCTCTACAACCGCAGTGGAGCCGGTTTCTCCTGGGGCCACATTTCGAGCGGCGATCTCGTTCACTGGCGGCATCATCCCGATGCCATCGGACCCGGCCAAGGCGACGAAGGCTGTTTCAGCGGCGGCGCTTTCGTGGACGACGACGGCACCGCTTACCTGTCCTACTGGATGCTTTGGGGTGCCCGGGGCATCGGCTTGGCCCGCAGCCGCGGGCCCGATTTCGATGCCTGGACCAAGCTGGAAGCCAACCCGGTTATTAGGTCCACCGAGTGGGGCATCACCGAGGCCAGGGATGCGAACGGCAAGAGTTTCCTCTACGGTTCGGCCGACCCGTCGAACATCTGGAAGAAGGACGGCCATTACTACCTGCTTACCGGCAACCTGCTGGTCTTGAATAAGGTCGGCCGCGCCCCCGAGGCCCCGCTCTCCGAGCAGGGCGATCGCCTCTATCTTTTCGTCTCGGAGGACTTGAGGACCTGGACGTATCTCCACGCCTTCTACGAGCGGAACCCCCAGTGGACCGATCGCAGCGAAGATAACATGTGCCCCAGCTTTCTGCCGCTGCCCTCGAGCCCCGGCGGCGGGCCATCCAGCGGGAAGCATCTACTTTTGTTCATCAGCCACAACCTGGGCTGCCAGTACTACATCGGCGACTACCGGGATGACCTTTTCTTTCCCGACCACCACGGGCGCATGACGTGGGTGGACAACACCTATTTCGCCCCGGAGGCTTTGCTCGAGGGGCAAGGGCGACAAATCATGTGGGCGTGGCTGCTGGACAACCCTTCCGGCGAGAAGGAGAAAGGTTGGTCGGGCGTCTATGGTTTACCCCGCTCGCTGTGGCTGGGCGAGGACGGCACCCTGCGTCTGCGACCTGTGAGGGAACTCGAGAGCCTCCGCTGCCGCGAGAGGACCTGGAGCAACCTCGCGTTGGCGGACGGCATCGCCAAGCCGCTCGAAAGCGTGCGCGGGGACGCTTGCGAATTGAACCTGGAAATCGAGCCCGGTGGGGCGGAACGCTGCGGCCTAAAGGTCCGCGCCTCTCCCGGCGGGGAGGAGGAAACGCTCCTCTATTACGACGCCGGCCATTCCGAACTGGTCTTCGACTCCTTCCGCAGCGGCACGGACGGGCGCAAGGTGGTCGAGCGCGCGCCGTTGGCGCTGAAGCCGTATGAAACCTTGAAGCTGCGCGTGTTCGTGGACAGGTCGGTGGTGGAGATCTTCGCCAACGACCGTCAGGCTATCAGCCGGCGAGTCTATCCCGCCCGTGCCGACAGCCTGGGGGTGGCCCTGTTTGTCCAGGGCGGCCAACCGCGGTTCAAAACGGTGCAAGCCTGGGAAATGATGCCCTCGAACCCCTATTGACCGGGAATGTTAATCGCCCTCACTTTGCTTGCTGTTCTTTTCGCCTTCGGGATGCGTTCGGGCAGGAAACCTTCGTGGAAAGAGCGGACCTTTGCCCATAGGAACTCAGTGCTGCGCTTCGGCAGTCACTGTCTTCTCCTCTCCGTTCACGCGCACTTTGGCCGGCCGCGGGCTGGCGGAGGTGATCCGGAAGTGGGTCACTCGGTTGTCCTTCCATTCAATGTCCACCGTGAATCCACCGCGCGCCCGGAGTCCCGTGACCTTGCCCGCGGCCCAGGCCTTGGGCAAAGCGGGCAGAAGCTCGATTTCCCCGGCGTGTGATTGCAACAGCATTTCGCCAATAGCGACGGTTTGCCCCAGATTGCCATCGATCTCAAATTCCGCCCCGGCGTTGTTGAAGTGGGCTGTGAAATTGGGATTCACGCTCCGTTTCAGGTGCGTGTCCAGGACCGCCAGGGCCGTGTCGCCATCGCCCAGCCGGGCATAGGTATTGGCCTGGAAAGCGCCCTGCCAGCTCCCCACCAGGCCGCGCTTCCACCACTGCGCCCGGTCGAAAATCCGGCGCAAGGCCGCCGCCAGCTCCGGCGTGCCGCGCGGGGTGATTTGGGTGCCACAGATGGCGCCCCAGCTCGAAAGCACCTGGCACTCCGCCGTGCGCTGCCAATCTCCCAGCCACTCCTGCAATTCCCCCGTGGTCGGACTGACCCGCAACGGCGGCAGGCGCGGCAGAGTCTTCGCGATTTCGGCGCGCAGGTCCGCATCCGTGCCGAGAACCCGGGCCGCTTCAGCGCAGTTCTGCAGCAGTTCGCGCACCATCTCCATGCTCCCGGTCGGTCCCAGGCAGACGCAACCGGAGGTCCGTCGGCTCCTTTTCGGCCTCCGAATGGCCGAGATCAACGCTCACCCGGTTGAAGAGCCTTTGATAATCAGCCGCATGCGCCCCTTGGAGAACGGCGTAAGTCTTGCCGGCCAATGGGGTTAGGGAGGTTTCGCACAATTGGCCGGGATCTTTGCCTTCGCGGCTTGGGCTTTTCCAGGGCCCATTATAACTGGTGGCGGCTACGAGCAGGAGCATCACGCTGTCGCACCCCTCCGCCTTGATGCCCTCATCGGTGACGGTAACCCGCCCGCCTTCGGCGACCGGCACCAGCCGGGTCTCGAACCGCATCCCCTTGCCGTCCGGGGCGTCGTCCCACACCACGCCCTGGCCGGAATAGCCCGGTTCCACGTGCGCGGGGCAGCGGCCGGCCAGGCGCAGAACTCCCGCGGCGGCTTTCGTGTCGTGGTGCAACTGGCAGCCTAACGAGGCCGTGAACGAAACCATGCCGGGCCGGTCGCCGGCAAGCCGCACGACAATGGCTTGGCCCGGAGTTGAGGCGAAGACCTCGCGAGTATAATGGACGCCCTGGTATTCGAATTGAACCCGGGCCACGGCGCGCATGAGGTCGAGTTCGCGCCGGTAATGGGTCACTTCTCCGGCAAATGGGAACTCAATCGTCAGGTCCCCAAGCGGCTGGTAGCTCTGGTTGTACTTGCCGTTCATGTCCCGTTCGACCAACCGTTGGGCCTCCGGGTCATTGCCCGCGCGCAGCAGCCGGCGGATTTCCGGCAGCGCCGCCAGTCCACGCGGGTTGAGGTTGTCGTAAGGCTCGCCCGACCAAAGGGTATCTTCATTGAGATCGATGCGCTCGCGCTTGACGCCGCCCCAGACCATGCCGCCCAGCCGGCCGTTGCCTACCGGAGACGCCTCGGTCCAACGCGCGGTCGGCCGGCGATACCAAAGCGTGAGCGCGTCGCCAGGGCCTTCGGTGGCGCCCATCACGGTGACGTCCTCGGGCTCGGGCGCCGTGCCCGCGGTGCATACCCCATTCACAAATAGCGCCAGGTGGCCGGCCGTGTCCACCGTGGCGGCCACGTGCGTCCACTGGTTGGTGTGGGGCCAGGTCTGAGTGAGGGTTTCATTGCCGACGATGAGCCGCACCGCGTTTCCCGGCCAGGTGTCGAGCAAAAAGCCATCACTCCCGCCCGGAGTGATCTTGTCCACAATGCGGCCACTGGTGCCCGCTTCGGGCCGGACCCAGGCCTCGATTGTGCAGCCCTCGGGAAAACCGAACTTCTGGTCCGAGACCAACGGCAGCCTGGGGTGCAGCCACTCGCCAACGATCCCCTGCCCTGCTCCTTCGCCCTCGCGCGGCGCTTTGGCCAGGCCCGCCAATTCCCCCGCCGAGAGCGCACGGGAGTAAAGCCGCACGGACGCAACCTCGCCTTGGAAGGCATTTCCGCCGGCCTGGTCCACACCGATACGCAACAGCAAATCGTTGGACGGTATCTGGGCAGGTGCCAGGAATGCACAGAGCCACAACCCGGCTGCAAGCAGACATGATCCCGACATGTGATTCATCGGGCGCTATTATTGACGGGCAGCCGATGGCAGCAAGCCGCGAATTCCTGCCAGTGAGGCGAACGGCACAAAAGGGAGTGCCCGGGGCAGTCGGAGGAGGGACTGCGGCATTTTTCTGGACGGGAATCCAGCAAATGGCCAACGTGAGCGGACGCCTGACCTGAGCGCCCACTGTGAAATACGCTTATATTCTCACCCTATTGCCGCTGGCACGGTTGGCCGCACGGTGCGTAGCCGCGTCGGTGCCGTTAATTGACGTCACTGACCTCTACCATCCGTATCAGCACGCGGGAGACAACTTCGACATTCTGGCGGCCTATGCGCTTCCCGAGGTGGACCCGCTGGCCATCGTTTGTTTGCTGAGAACCAGCCTGCCTATTACGCTCTACCCGTGCGCGGCGAAAGCGGCCCCGGATCATGCCTCTGGCGGGCTCGCTCCGGCTTTCGGCTACGACGAACACAACGCGTATTGGAAGCTGCCCGACCTGCGGTTCATTCCCCGGATGGACCCGCCGCTGCGGCGCTATCTGGAATATGCGTTCAGCCGGTCCTCGCGTGCGGATTTTCTGCGGGCTACCGAGGTGGATGGCCAGCCTTTGGATGCGCCCATCCTGGCCAAGGAACACCACGTCTGGGAAACGGCCGTTTGGATTTGCGTGAGTGGACGAAAGTTGGTGAAGCGCGCCGATGGCACATATCGCATCCTCCCGGCGAACCAGGTCCTGGCGACCGACCAGGTGCTTCCCAATGAAGCCCGCCCCTGTACGGTGAGTGTTCTCAATGACGGTATCTACGAATTCCGTGAAACCACGAAGCTCTCGAACTTCTCGGTCTATTACCGCGGCGACCCGCGGGAAAACGAGGCCGCGCTATGCGACGCGTTGCCGGCGCTGTATTTGTCGTTCCGGTCAACCACTTCCCAGTAAAATCATCCGATTGGATATGCGACATTTGAACCTGCTCTTGACCACTTCAGCCTTGGCTGCCCTCCTGCGCGGTTCCGCAGCGGCCGCTGACGTTGAGCCCGCCCGGCCCGCCGATGTCTTTGTGGACTTTGTCGGCGTCAATACGCACCTGGGTTACTACGACACCGCCTACGCCAATTACGAGGGCATCCTGAAACCGCGCCTGCTGGAACTGGGCGTACGCCATATTCGCGACGGCACCTTCAATGACGACGTGCTGCGCAAGTACCTTGACCTGGGCCAGCACGGCATTCGGCTCCTCTTCATCACGGACTCAAAGCGGGCCGTCGGACGGGCGCAAAAGCTCCGGCCAATGCTCTTTGGCATCGAAGGGGTCAACGAGCCGGATGGACGGGGAGGCGACTGGGTCCCCCGCATTCGGGAAGAGCAGCAGAAGCTTTACGAAGCCGTCAAAGGCGACCCGGCCACCAAAGACCTCCCGGTGGCGGTCTCGTCGCTGGCCAATCTGCGCGACAGCCCGGCCAGGCTGGGCGACCTGACTCCGTATCTCGATTTCGGAAACATGCACCCGTATGCCGCCGGCAATCCGCCCAGCCGGCACTGGGGCTGGGGCTTGTTGATGGGGCAGGCTCTTGCCGAGGCCCGCAAAGTCAGCGGCGGCAAAGCGATCCTGGTGACCGAGTGCGGATACCACAACCGGCAGGAGGAGAAAGGCCATCCCGGGGTGAGCGAGGCGGCGGAGGGCGAAGTACCTGCCGCGCCTGCTGTTCGTCTATTTCAACCAGGGCATGACCAAGGCTTACAAATACGAACTGCTCGACGAGAAACCCGACCCCAGCTTCACCGACATGGAACAGCACTTTGGCCTGGTCCGAACCAACGGCGCGCCCAAGCCTGCCTTTACCGCACTGAAGAACCTGTTTCATTTCCTAGCCGACCCCGGACCCCCAGCTCCAGCCGGATCGTTGAACTTCCGACTATCAGGAGCGACCAACAATCTCCACCACACGCTCTTGCAGAAGCGAGACGGCACCTTGTGGCTGGCCCTCTTCCAGGAAGCCGCCTGCTACGATGCGAAAACCCACCGCGACCTGGAGGTGCCCCCCGCGGCGGTAACCCTGTCGCTGCCCTGGACGGCGCCCGAGATTCGGCTCTTCCGGCCGAATGCCTCTGCCGAACCCACGGAGCGGATCACCAAAGCCGCAGAGATAAGGCTCCAAGTCCCCGACGAAGTCGTGCTGATCGAGATCAAACCACGCGTTGATTGATCGCCTCTTTCACGAACATGAGTTTTTTGTGGTTCACCACTCTCATCCGTCTTGATTGCGCGGAGACGGCGCCGGACTCACTCCGTGAGTCTGGCTTCACCGCCATGTGGTGGACGGAAGGCCCGCCGCACTATCTCTCCATGAAGGGCGCACCGCCGTCTCCGGTGCTGTGCCTGCGCAGCGGTGAAATTGGTCTGCTGATCGACACCAAGTCACTGCGGTTGCCACATGCCGGCCGATTCGCCGCTGAGCAGGATAAGGACGCGGCGCTCGCTGCCGGCACCAGGGCCTTGCTGGAACTGCCCGCGGCAGAGCTGAAGATGAGCGTCGTTTGCACTGGGAAGACTTTCACTTGCACCGGGCGCGGCCCGGAACCGAAAGATGAGTTCTTCCAGCCAGTCCGCTTCGTGGAAAGCGGCCGGTTCTTCCAGCGGGTGGTGATTGATGGATTGGAGTTTGCCAGCGCGGACGGAACCCGACTGGAGACGCTGGGAAACCTGGAGATCACGTTGTGGCCGGATCGGCTCTCGCTGTCGCTCGAGCTGGACGTTCCGCGAATCTGCCCCACGAGGGCGAGTTGTGCATTGTCGCGGCCGGCAGACGCGTTTCCACGTCGCTCGCTCAATCCCGGCGTGTGACCTGGCCGCTTTTTGAGCGCGTAGCCGAAGGGCCACTGGCACAGGTTGAAGCCGACCCCGCCTTGGTTGTTTCCTTCGACCCAACGCTGGGCTGCCATATCCTGCAGCTACCTGAGAGGCCGTGGAGCAATGCGCAGGGCACCTATTACCCGGAAGAGCATCTCGATCGGCTTGACCGGTGGCGCCTGACACTCCGCAACGACGGGGAGCGTGACACCGTGGCGCGGCTGATGTTTGTGCAGGAGCAGCATCTGCCGATCACCGGTTTCACGCCGATGTTGTGCGACCCGGATGGCACGCCCAGCGGACTGTCGGTCCAGATCTCCAAGAACTGGCACCAGCGCCCAGAAAAGGGCCACCCTACCCATGAAGGCCCCTGGTTCCACGGTTGCAGTCTGGTGCGCCTGCCGGCTAAGTTGCGGCGGGACCTGGTTTTCCAGATGGTCTATGCGCGCTATGGTGGCGTGCCGGCCGTTTCGCACGCTCAGCTCTGCCTCATCGGGTGGGGGCACAATCAGTTTTGGGACGAGGCGGCCATCGGCAGCTTTGGGGAGAGCATCTGCTTTGAGCCGGGCCGAGTGCAGCGGCGGTGCTTCATTGACGACCTGCGGCCGCTGATGACCCTGCCCGTGGCCGGAGGCAAGCCCTGGGGCTGGGCGGAGAATTGCGGGCGTGGCGATTTCCTGGTGTGGGTGGATGAACGTGGCGAGTATCGTGGCTTTCGCGCCACCCGCACTGACTTTCGCGCGCAAGGACCTTGCCGGACGGAGGTGCGCTACCAGGAAGAGACGAGTGGCGGAGAAATCCAGGCCCAAATGGACGTTTCGCTCGTGCGCAGCGACGACTATGTGCGCGCCTTCCATCACCTGCGTTATGATGTAGTCCGGCCGGTGAAATGGCAGCGCCTGGCGTTCTTCCAACTCGGCGCGGACTTCTACAACGATAGCCCGGAGCGCCAGGTCGCTATTGGAGACCTCAACGGAATGCGTGAGGAATGGAGTCCGCCGCACGCCCGGGGAACTTTTGACCGGCGCTCTGTGCCGTTAACCGGCACGCAGCCGTGGGTGTCCATCCACGGATTGGATCGGGCCGCCCTCGGCAAGGGCGGCGCCGCGGCTAGTCGCGGTTTGATTGTCCGTTCCTGGCGCGCACAGTTCGGTGGGAAGTCGAGCTTTACCCCGCATGTCTCCACCTTTTGCAATGAATGGGGCCAGGGGAATTTTAAGACGGTAATCGAGTTGGCCCCACCACTCGAAATCACCACGCTCCTGCCTGGGGACCACCTCGAAGCGGAACTGGAGATGGTCATCTTTCCGGCGGATGCCAAGGCCTATTACGGCCCGAACGAGCCGTTTCAGGAGGCGCTGACCGAGGGCGTTGACACCTGGCGGTTGGTTCAACGTGAGGCGGCGGGCAACACCTTGCGGGTGGATACTCGGCGCGGCGCTGTGGCGCGCACCTTCCCGCTGGTCATCGCCGTGGACGCTGACCAGCGCGCTCAAGCGAGCGTGCAGGGCGGCGCGGGGTGGTTGCCGGTAACTTTCACTGGCTTGGCGAGCCATCGGGGCTATGAGCTGCGAGTGGATGGCCGCACCTTCAGCCAAGCCATCCATGGCAACGACTTCTGGCAGACCGACTACGATCCTTCGACCAAAACCTGGAGTCAGAGCTTCAATCTCCCGAGATCTGATTGCCGACCTATCCACCTTGATTTTGGCCCTTCCACCACAAGCGCTCAGAAGCGATGAAGAAAACGAGCGGCCATCCGTACAGCTCAAATCCGACCGCGCGTCTTGGCCTCTGCCTGAGACCCGATTGCAATCGCCAGAGCGTTGGCATGCTGAAATACTCCACCTCACATGAATCCATCATACGCCCGACCCGTTGCTCGTTCTCGGCGACCACAAGCACTTGCGAAAGTCAACCTCATGAACCCCTCAGGCAAACCGAATCCTCGCAACGGGTTACTCACCGTCGTCGGTGCCCCGCTTATTATGGTTTCCCTGCTTGCGCTTGCCCCCTGCGGGCGCGGCGCTGAGCCAGCAGGCGGGAGTTCAGACGAACCTTGGCTGGGGCCCGATCAGGGCCCGACGCGTACCGACATTGACGCCACCACCACGGATGGGAAAGTCCTGTGCGGCTACCGAGGTTGGTTTAATATCCCCGGCGATGGCACCCGGTTCGGCTTCAGCCACTGGGTTCGAGGGACTAGACCGGACCAACGGCGGACGCTTTGTTGTCGATATGTGGCCCGAGGTCTCGGAATATGATCCGCAGGATTTGTGCGAGGTGCCGGGGCTGAAAATGCCCGATGGTTCGCCCGCCCGGCTCTACAGCGCGTTTCGTAAAGGCCCCGTGCTGCTGCACTGCAAGTGGATGCGGGAGTATGGTATTGACGGCGTCTTCCTGAGCCGGTTCGTGGGCGAGAGCGCCAACCCGGCGCGCGCCCGCCATATAAATACCGTTCTGGCCAACGTGCGCGAAGGGTGCCATCGTGAAGGGCGCGTTTGGGCGATGAATGTTGCCGTCACGGGCATCGAGCGCACGATGCTCGCACTGCACCGCCAGACCGGGGAAGCCACTTATCGTGATTTTGTTGTAAGGACCAGGGCCCTGCCGGAATGGGACCTGCCTATTATCATCGGGCGCCGGCAGGCGTGGCGGTAAACCTTTACTCGTCGTCCCAGGCGAAGTTGTCGGTTGCGGAAGACGTCCCCCTTATGATAAGGCAGGACACGGATTACCCAAATTCGGGCCATGTCCGGCTGCTCCTCAATCCGGGGCGCCCAGCGAAGTTTCCACTGCAGTTACGCATTCCCGCTTGGGCCCGGGGAGCCACGGTGTTGATCAATGGTGAACGCGCCGCCGGGCCGGTGCAGCCCGGGACGTTTTTTGAGCTGGTTCGCGAGTGGAAGCCCGGCAACGAGGTCGTCTTGGAGTTGCCCATGGCCTGGCGTTTGGTCCAGGGCCGGCAGCGGCAGGCTGGACGAGTGGCCGTGATGCGCGGACCGCAGGTTTTCTGTCTCAACCCGGCGCAAGACGCCACGCTCGCAAAGCTCGCAGTCTGACAAGGGGGTGACGGTGCTCCTGAAGCCGCAATTCCAGAACCCTTATGTATCGGTGGTCGTCTTGGACGGTGTGGATCGGTGATGGCTTCTCATCGGGGCGAACATGGAAGAGCAACGCAAGTCTCAGGAACTGCGCCACCGACTGCCGCAATTAGCGCCGGCCCCTATCCTCGGTTGGACGGACGCATCAAGCAGGCGTTTGCCGCAGAACAGGCCATTTCTCCCTATGCCGATCCCAGCCAACTGAATTGTCCCTGGCCAAAATCCGAATTATGACGAGCGCCCTTCGCACCCTCATGCTGATCGCTGTTTTATCGGCAGTTTGTCCCACCCCCATCGTCTCGGCAGCGGATCCAGGTCCCGAGGAGACGAGCCTCTCGCTCAATGGGACCTGGCGTATGCAGCCCGTCGGCGCCGAAGAGCGCGACATGGCTGTGCCAGGCTTTTGGGAGCGTTCTCCCGGCCTTGCCAATGTTCACGAAGCGACTTACCGGCGCGAGTTCGAGGTGCCCGAGTCCTTTGCGGACCGGCGGGTGCTGCTGCGGTTTGATGCCGTCGGTGACGCCGCCGAAGTCTCCGTCAATGGTCAGCACGCGGGCGGCCACGTTGGCGCCTGCCTGCCCTTCGAGGTGGATATCACCGGCTTGGTTGTCGTGCCCTCGACTACCAACCAACTGGCTGTTTTTGTGCGCGACGACACCCATTTCAGCGTGCCCCGGGAAGCGCACGACCGCCACAATCGCAAGTCCTGGATCCCGCGCGGCATGGGCGCCAACAACCGGAAGGGCATCCACTTTTACCTCAACGGCATCCGGTGCAATCTGCGCGGCGAAAGCCCGGCCTACGCCGAGAAAGCCGGCCTGTTCTCCACGCGCGAAACGGCCACGGAGATGATCCACCGCTACCAGGCGGCCAATTGCAATGTCTTGCGCTTCCACTCGATGCCGGCCCCGCCGCATGTGCTCGAGGTGTGCGACGAGTTGGGAATGCTGGTGATTGACGAAAGTGCCATCTACGCAAGCTGGCAGATGCTCATGCCCGAGCACCCCGACTGGATGGAGCATTGCCGGGAACACCTTAACCGCTGGGTGCGGCGCGACCGCAATCATCCCTCGGTCATCCTTTGGTCCGCGGAAAACGAGGGACTCAACGTCAGCGCCCTGACCCCCGCCATGCTGGCCGAATTCCGCCGGATCATCGATGCGGCCGACGCCAGCCGCCCGGTCATTTTCGAAGGCGACGGCACCGCCTATGGCGCTTCCCCCGCCAGCGTGAAGCACTACGTCAAGACCATTGAAGATCTCCAGGAGCGCGGCGGCCGCTCCTCGGGTTACGCCAAAGACCTGCGCAACGACATCTACTGGGCCACGGCTTATCACCAGGACGTGCCGCTGGGGTGCGGCGAGTTTATGTTTCCCTACGAGCCGGGCCTGCGCGAGCACGAGCGTGATGTCATCTACAGCATGGGCCTCCAGGCGCGGGGCTATCGCCTGGCGAACTGGTTCGACATCCGCCCTTACAATCCCTCGGTACTCGGGTTTTCTTCGCCAAGAAGGCGTCCGCCCGGAATGTCGCGAGGCTTATGACATCCTGGTGAAGTCGTTCGCTCCCATCGCCGTCTTCGACAAAGATTACGATGAACTGGGGCCTTTCCCCAAGCCGCCCGGGGAGACCTGCGAAAGCGGTCCGACGGCCAGGAGGAACTCGAAGTGAGACTCAAAGTGGAGAGGTTCGGAAACGGGGCCCACGTGCGCCTGGTCGTTCGCCAGCGCAGTGACCGCCCCGACGAGATCGCGCTGAGCGTGTTCCAGAAACCCGACAGCGCGCCCCTGAATTACTGCATCCTCACCGCCACCATGGGCAACATGGCTCGCACCCGCCTCCTCTGGCTCAAAGACGAAGTGGAGAGCAGCCTCTGGGTCTACCAGGACTACAAGGGAAAAGATTTCGCGCCGCACCGGCAGTATCCGCTTTCTCGCCTGCGCCGAACCCCTGTTGGCGGATTGCTCGTCGCCGTGACGAATGACGAGGAAGCCCCGGCAACGGTTTATCCCTTTCCTGATTCGGAGCTTTGGCACTATGCCGGCTGCAAGAGCTTCGATTACCTGGTTGGCGGCGGTGAATTTCATGCTCAGCAATCATGTGACCCTCATCAATGACAACATTGGGCGTTTTCCGCCGGAAGCAATGCCCCAAATGGAGAAGTTGGCGCGCATGGCCGGCGCTCGCCTGGTGCTGCGCGAAGTGGCGCATGAGCAAGATGTCAAGCGCGGGGAGATGCTGCACCTCGAGACGAAGTGGGCGAACGTCGGTGTGGGCAAGCTCTACCACCAATATTCACTGCGGTGCCCGCTTGTGAATTCGGACGGGCGTGCTTGTTTTGTCTCGGAGGCAAAGGCAGACGTGCGCCAGTGGCTGCCGGGAGAACACGCCGTAACCGAACCGCTCGAACTGCCCGCAACCCTGGAACCTGGCGAATATGATCTGGTGTTGGGGCTCGTGGACCCCACCGGGACGCGTCGCCCCTTCCTACTGGCCATTGATGCCCCCGAAAAGGACGGCCGCTACACCGTGGGCCGGGTCAGGATTCGATAAGAACCGGGCCATGCGCAAACCCTCTTGAACGCGTCGTTTACGGTGAACTCAAAGCCCTGGCAGTGGCGAAACCAGTCTGGGACCTTGCCCAATGGTCGAGCAAATACCCGTTGCAGCCGGGCGATTGCTTCTCTGCATCCCCGACGCTCGTTTGCTCAAACAGCGCCAAGCGGGTCGTGGTGGGAACGCCTGGCAGCCCCGCAGCCGACCTCTCGCTGGCGGCAAACGCCGGCGCCGAATACCCGCGGGCGCGAAGGTCACCCAGCGAGCCCTGGGTTCATCTCCTGGTCCAGCAGGACTTTGAAAACCCACCGGCACTCGGCGAGGTCGGTGTCCTTCATTTCCATCTTGAGGCTCGGCTCAAACGCTCCGTATTGGTCAGCTCGAATGATTATTCGCCCTCGCTCCACGCCGCCCAGTACTTCGTCTGTTTCACGGTGGCCAACCGCAATCCCAAAGTAGCCGGATACGGAGAATGCTTCTGGTTCGGGATCCCCATTTATGATAACCGCCACCGCCTCGTGCCCGCCGATGAGGCGCAGGACTTCGGCGAGACGAAGCTCTTCCTCTTCACTCCGGCCTCCGAGAGCTTCGCCCGAGCCAGGGGATTCATCAAGGGTTCGCCGGACCTCGCCGATTATCGGCCACTGGCCATCTTCATCGGCTGGGAGGTCCCCGGCATGTTTGAGGTGGACCTCCAAATCCGGAACCTCAGCCTGAAGGCCATACCAAAGCCGTGACCATTGGCTTGGCCAGGAGATAAGATGGAGATTACAAGATGAAAATCAAAACGCTCGCTGTCCTGATTCTGCTCAGATCGCTTTCACCCGACCTCAGCGCCGCCCCCGCGCAGTGCCCCACGCTCACGCGAATCCGCTTCTACCCCGCCGAAGGCCAAGCCGCCCGAATGCTCCACGGGCGTTTCACGGGTTCAAATGAAGGCGCCAACACCGGGTTCGAGACGCTGGCCGAGATCAAGGAAGTTCCCACGGAACACGAGTGGACCGAACTCCTCATATCAGCACCGGCGCTCTACCGCTTCATCAAGTATGAGGCTCCGAATGACTCCTGGGGCAACGTTGCCGAAGTGGAGTTTTACGCCGGCAACCAGAAAATCCAGGGCACTCCGTTCGGGACCGCCGGCTCGCGCAACAACTCCGGCAGGGATTTCTCCAAGGCCGTGGACGGCGATGTCACTACTTATTTCGACGGAGCCGAGCCTAACAACCAGTACGTGGGCTTGGACCTTGGGGCGTCGGTTCAGGCATCTCCACCCGAGTTTTCCCCCCAACCTGGCACCTTTTCTGACCCCCCGACTGTTTCGGTTACGAGCAAGACGCCCGGGGCCGTGATCCGGATTGCGCGCGGAGGTGGCACGCCTACCAGAACTCAGGGGGAGTTGATCACCGGCTCCATTCGGCTGGAAAAGAGTGAAATTCTAGCCGCCGTTGCTTATGCCGATGGCCTGGCTTGCAGCCCGGTGGTCGTCAGTCCCTACCGCATCGGCGGGGACCAGGGCAACATGCGCCTGACCCGCACCTTCCACATCGGTAACAGCTTGACCGACACGGTGGATGGCTGGCTCAAACCCCTGGCCGAGAATGGCGGGCATCCGCTGGATTTTCATCGGTTTACCATCCCTGGCGCCCCGACGGACTGGCTCTGGACGCACCCCGGCTCGGGTTTTGGCGATAGCCGCTTTGCCGAGGCCTTCTTCGCGTTTGCTCCGTTTGACGCCATTATCACGCAGCCCTTCGCCGGCTATGGGCGCAGTGTTGAAAACGAGGCGGATTATTCGGGCAGGTTCTTCGAGCTTTGTCGGAAGGACAGTCCCAAGGTCCAGCTCTGGCTTTATCAGCAGTGGCCGGACCGGACGTTCGACGAAGGTTGGTCCAAGGACATCATAGGTCTGGGCGGCAAGCTTGGCGAATGGCAGAGCAGACTCAAACTCCAACCCGGCGAAAGCCTGGCTGACGGCGGCTGGCAAGGCGTAATACTGAAACGCGAACCCGCTCCGAAGACGTGGGAAGAAGCCGTCTCCTGCCACAGCCGTTATTTCGAGCTACTGCGTAAAGAACTCGAAGCAACGCTATCCAGGCCGTCACGTCGGTATCATCCCGGCCGGCCCCGGTTTGGTTGCCCTGAAGAATTCGATGGACCGCGGCCAAGTGCCGGGCTTGGGCGACTTCTTTAAGGAGTTCTTCGCGGACGGCATCCACCTGACCAGCAAGGGCCGTTACTTTGTATCGCTGGTCCACTATTGTTGCCTCTTTAGGGAAAGCCCCGAAGGCAAGGTGTCCCCGCTCAATTCAGGGCTCACCCAGGACCAGCCGCGCGATTGAACCGAAGCCGCAGATGATCTACACCCTCTCCTTCTGGGCCCGCGCCGAACAGCCGGGAACGGCCCAGTTCCGGTGGACGGCTTACCGAACCATGAGTCCCTTTGTCGACGCACCCTCACCGGGGTCGCTCTCCTGCAAAGTGGGCCGCGATTGGCAGCCCTTCACCTGCTCCATCCGCGAGGGCCTGGATTTCTTCACCGACCAAAGCCGGTTACTGCTCCTGACGTTCGATGCAACCGCCAAGCCGGCGGAGGAACAGACCCTGTGGGTCGACGACGTACGCGTCACCGAGCAGCCCGACCCCGCCCCGGCGGCCTTGCTCAACGCGGACACGGTTCCGCATGAGGCACTGGAGCACCGGTTGCGACCGGGCGACCGGCTTGAAATCACGCTGAACCCCGCCAACCGACTCCGGCGCGCCACCGCGGAGGCGGGCGGCATCTCCTTCCACCGCGTCTGCGGGTGGACCGGACAACCGTACGACAAGCAGGGAAATTACACGCTCCGGCCTGAGCTGGAAACGGCCATCCGCGAGCTGCGGTTGCCAATGACCCGCTTTTACGCAGTGGGGGATGAACCGTTTGGCGTCGAATCGAGCATCGACAAAGCCGCCGAGGTGTGCCGGCGTGTGGGCGTCGCCCGGGACCGTTGCGTGCTGGAGTTCGAGGAACAAGGTGCCACCAGGGCGCTCTCACCTGAGACGTGGGTTCGGGGAGCGAGCCATGCCCTGCGGCAGGGCTACCGATTTCATCACTGGGAGATCGCCAACGAGCCCTACTCCTCATTGTGGGGTGAAGGCCAGCCATTCCCAACCGCGGAAGCGTTCATCAGCCATTTCAAGGCGGTGAGCGACGCCATTCGCCAGGCCGACCCGCAGGCCCAGATCGGGGTGGACATCTACCCCGAGCACGTGCGGTGGGGCAATTACCTGCTCAAGCAACTGGCTGGACATTATGATTTCGTGGCCCCGCACTACTATTGCGGCGCCAACGTCCACAAGCTGAGCTTTGAGGAGATCACCCTGACCGAGAATTACCGGATGCTCGACCGGGCCTTGAGAATCCAGGCCCTGCTGCGCACCTATAACGGCGGGCGTCCAGTCTATCAATACGACACCGAATGGGGCATGAGCTGCAGTACACCCAGCGGGAAGGCGGCTGACTACGAAGACCGCAACGCGAACATCATCGGAGCGGTCCATCGCGCGGTGCGCCTGATCTACTACGCGCGCGAGAACACCCTCCGGGGCGCCAGCGGCTGGCAGATGCTCAGCGCGCTGGACGGCCAAGGTTTCGGCATTCTCTCCCAGCCACGCTGTCGTCCACCAGCTCAAGGACGATTTGGTCTGCGTATTTGACTACACATTCGAGGGTGAGGACGTGACTATCAGCGCGCGGGTCGAGAACCATCATCTGGACGCACCGATGGAGGTGACCGGTTTCTCGGGCCTCACCTTTACGTTCGACCGCCCACCCATGGGCCTGCATCACGCGATGCACCCGACCTACTCTCAAGCCCACGGCACAAGGATTTGCCACCCCAGCTTCGAGAATCCCATCGGCGGAAGTTGGGCGGCGGATTCGCTCGTGAGGGTGGGCTTTTCTCCCTGGAAGACCGGCCCGGAACGTACGCTCATTCTGCTGGACTATGGCAGTTGGGAGCCGGACCGCCGTGATAATGACCCCGTGCGCAAGCTGGTTTACCTCTGCCCCGTGCCCATTCCACCGCGGGGAGCGCGCACCTTTGATTTGAGAATCCGGGTCAGCCCCAACCGTGACTGGAAGCACCTCCTGGAGCCTTTTCGCGAGCATTTTCAAGCCACCTTTGGCCCCGTGCGGTATCATGCCGACCCCCGTTGGATAGCGACGGACTATCTGAACCACAGCCAGCAGGCAATTTCGCCGTCTAATCCCTACGGCTTCCATGGCGGACACCGCCGCATTGACACCGCCGAAGGCGCGGCGAAGTTCTGCGACCTGGTCATCCCCGTCCTCAAGACCAGCGATGGCCAGGGGATTATCGTCTGGGGCCAGGGTGGCGATGACCCTCGGGGCGGGATGTACCGGCCCGATTTCGACGTTCTCCCGCCGGAGGTGGAGGCACAGTGGACAAAGGTCATCGCGCCTCGCTTCCAGTCGGCAGGCCTCGGGCTCGGGGTGGCGACCCGCCCGCGAGACATGGCGGTGAGGCGCGACTGGAAGGAGGACGAGATCATCAACATTAATCCCGACGATCCGGGCCATCAGGACATGCTCTGGCACCGCTTTGACCAGATGATGAAACGGGGCTGCACGCTCTTCTACCTTGACAGCTTCGGCGACAGCCTGGAGGACGTGAAGCTCATGCGCTGGCTGCGCGAAAAGCTGGGTCCCGACGTGCGGACCTACTGCGAGCACCAGTGCGATGCCATCCTGCCGTTCAGCGGCGGTTACAGTGAAACCACGCTGGAAGCGGAAACCAAAGACCAACCCGTCCACTATCGTGTCTGGAGCGGCCTGGACAACTGGGGAATCTACCGCTGGCTCTGTCCCGGTTCGGAGTTGGCTGCCCGCCTCTACGAGAAGAAGGGCCAAGCGCCCGCGGGCTTTGAAACGGCGGACGAGTTTTACGCCCGCCACAGAATCATCCCGTTGGTGCCCGTGAACGATTTCTCCCGCGGGCCTGCCATCAGGGCCCTGCAAGCCAACCGGCCCAGGTAACGCGCTTGAAAAACGCCCAAATCAAATGATTTCGCTGGAGCGTATTCATTGCGCGGCCCGTTCGACAGCCGGTGGACCGGGTCCCGGTCGCACCCTATATGGGCAATCACGGCGCCCGTGTGGCCGGTGTACCCATTGGGGAGTATTGCCGCTCGGGCCGACTCATGGCCGAGGCGCAGTATCGCGCCTGGCAGGTTTACGGTCAGGATGCCGTTGTCGCTCAATTGGACAATTACTACATCGCCGAGGGCTTCAGGGTTGAGGTCGAGCACTACCCTGATGGCACGCCGACGCTGAGAACGCCGGCCATTTCCGGGCTGGACGGCGTCCAAGGGCTGCGCGTGCCCGATCCTCGCAAACACGGGCGCATGCCCGTTTACCTGGAGGCAATCAGCCGCCTCGCCGGGTTGACACGAGGCGAGGTGGCCGTGCGCGCTCCGGGGACAGGTCCGTTCTCCCTGGCCTCTCACCTGATGGGCACTGAGAAGTTTCTCATCGAGGTGGCCCTGGCGGAGCGGGAGCCTGGCGGCCCGGCTGAATGCTCCCTCAAGCGCCTGCTGGAATTGACGACCGAAGCCCTCATCCTCTTTGCCAAGGCTTGCCTGGAAGCCGGGGCGCGCCTGGTGCAGGCGATCAACCCGTTGGCTGAACGATGTGGGGCGGCGACGGTGCTCCACATTTGCGGGAACATGACGGCAGTCTTGGAACTGATGGCCGACACCGGCGCGCACATTTTGGAATTGGACCACAAGGTGAGACTGAGCGCCGCCAAGGGGCGAGTTGGCCACCGGGTTTGCCTGATGGGCAATCTCGATCCGGTGGAGTTGCTATGGCGCGGCAGCCCAGCGGCGGTGAACTGCGCCGCGGCTCAGGCTATTACGGACACGGGCGGGCGCGGTTTCATCCTCGGCTCCGGCTGCGAACTGCCCGTCGAGGCGCCCAGGGAGAATGTCAAGGCGATGATCCGGGCGGCCCACGCCACGGGGAGCCGGGAGGGTTGACGGTGTGCGATCAACCTTCCCGATCAAGGGTTCCGACTCGTCCGGAACCATTCATCCGGTTCTCAACCAGAGGCAACGAAGGAAACGAAGCGCCGGGTCGATCTCTTTGTCTCCTTTGTTTTCTTCTGTTCAACGAGGTTGTCCGGGGATAGGCCATAGGCCATGCTCGGTCCATGAATTCTTGGCTTCTGTCGGTCCCGACCAGGTGCGGCATTGTGGCGGCATTTACTATATGCACTACGATGGTGCCGGTCCGAAAGCGTGGCTGGCCTGTCTGGCCACCAGCCGGGACTTGATCCATTGGACGGCCAAAGGCCCGGTGCTGGAGCTTGGCAAATCCGGCGAAGATGACTCGGCTTCGGCGTCCTATGGGGTGACGTTTTTCGATGGCCGGCAAGCGGCTGGCGGTTTTTTACGATGGGAATGCTTCGGCGAAAATGCCGGTTGGGGTAAAGAGCCACATGGATCGCGACGTTGGCCTGGCCTGGCTGGACTTGCCGCTCATCCCGCCGGCCGAATTGGCCGACGAGCCCGCAGCCTCTCCCAAGATCACTGTGGCCAGCTACTATTTCGGCAATTGCTGGAACGAATGGACCGCAGGCAGCTGCCTGGAACCCGACATGGTCGACGGGCTCAGATACCTGGACGTGGTGCGCGAGATTGTCGCCGAGAGGAAGCAGCCTGGGCGGTATCGGCAGTTGACGCTCCAGCCTCCATTGCCGAACACTCCACCCATGCGCGCAAATCACCGCCGATGGATCCGCCGATGGCGGAACTACCCATGACACCCAAGGAACGGATTCTCGCCACCCTTCAACGGCAGCCCACGGACCGCACGCCGGTGGACCTCTGGCACACCCCGGAAATCGGCGCCGCCTTGCGCCAGCGTTTCGGCAGCAAAGATGACCTCGAGGTCTATGCCGCGCTTGGCCTCGACAAGATCGTCTGGGTTTTTATGGATTACCGGACCGAGGTCGGCGAGCGCGCCGGCGCCCAATCCGGCGCGGGCGCCGAAAGCGGGGGTGACCGTACGATGTGGGGCGTGCCGCTCAAAGGCATCCAGGCCGGGACACCGCTGGAGAACATCTTCGCCATGATTGAAACCGTCCAGAACTCATGAAGCCCCAGAGACAACTAACGCCGCCGCTGACCTCGCCCTTCACCACAAGTGGCCGCAGAGCCGCGCTTCCGGAAACCCACACGGTGAACAGACTCAAACTCAAACTGGAACTGGAGTCCAAATTGTTCCCAAACACCGATCCTCGCGAATCGCATGGAGCGCGCCGACCGACGACGCTTTGGCTCTCCCTCATCCTCTTCCTGGGCAGCCTCACCATCGCGCGCGCGACCAAGCCGGATTTCCATTCCAAATTCCTCGCCGTGGGGTTGTCTCGCACCCGCCCCGCCTTCAGTTTCTTCACGGTGAATTCGCTTGGCCAAGGGAAGCTGGCGTCGAACCCAGTCCTGGCGGAGACGAATTCTGCAGCTCTGCCCGGCCTGGAACTGGACGCGTGGTGTTTCCGGCCGCGACCGCCCAACAGCCGCAGGTCGAGTACCAGCTTGAGGTGGTCGCCATCTACCCGAGGCTGGCGGGCCTCGAAAAGGACGCTCGTTATGACGGCTTGCGCCGCGATTTCCTGAACATCTTCCAGATCAACCCACGTGTGCAGATGCTGGCTAACAACGCCTCCAGCGATCCGGTGCCGTTCACGCTTTTTTTTGTACTCCGAAGTGGCCTTGCGCACGCCGCCTCTGGCCCACGGCCTCACCGCCCTGGACCTGGTGCGCATGACGCTGGACCGCTACCTGTCTGGCGCCAAAGGCTATGGCCAGGTCGGGTATGCCTGTGAACCCACCGATGCGGACCTTATACCTTGGAAGACACCCTGGACATCTTCCGACACTCTGCCCTCGCTGCTGATCGCCGCCGGCAACTACGTCCGGGGTGCCAAAGACTGGCAGTGGGCGCATGCCAACTACGGTAAGCTGCACGGCTGGGCCCGCGAGATGATGGCCGCCGACCACGACGGCAACGGCCTTATCGAGTACCCCGGCACCGGCAATTACGGCGACCGGCCGCTGGCCGACAACTACCACGCCCTGCTCGCCGTGCTCGACGACCACGAAGCCCCGGGACAGAGAGGGCCTTAAAGAGCACGAGCGGAATGCAAGCTCATGACCACTAGCTGACAACTGGCCGAACGCATTACGGCGCCAGTTTGCCGGGTTCGGAGGGGATGGTCCAGTAAGTCGCCCCCTGGACTACTACGCCGTTAGCCGACAGAATGGGAATGACATAGCCCAGCCAGCTTTTCAGTTTGCTTTGGGCGCTGGAGGTTGGATTATCAGGCGCAAGCTCAATGAAACGCATAAAACTCATGGGAGCGCTGTTCATGATGGCAGCGCTGAGTGCGCCGGCCGCCAACATCCCGGTAATCTCGCGAGGCGATGCTGCTGGAACCTACCAGGCGTTCCCGGACGTTTGCCGGCTGAAGAATGGCGATTTGCTCTGTGTTTTTTACGCGGGCTATGGCCATGTGTCCTTGCCCCGGCAAGACTGCCCCAAGGGCGGACGCATTCTGCTGTGTCAGGTCCAGCGACGAGGGCCTCACCTGGAGTGTGCCGCGCATCCTCTTCGACGGCCCGTTCGATGACCGCGATCCCCATATCGCCCAAATGCGCGATGGCGCGGTCGTGTGCAGCTTCTTTACTTATCGCCCTCAGCCGGAGGGCCGGGAGCGCTGCGATACCTGCCTGGTCACCTCGCACGACGGCGGCAAGACCTGGGGGCTGGAACCGCAGATAGTGGCTCCCGAGTGGCCCAGTTCGGCGCCGGTGCGCGAATTGCCCGACGGCACCCGCATCCTCGGCGTGTATCGCGAAGAAGGCACCACCGCCTACGGCGGCGTCATCCGCTCCACCGATAGCGGCAAGACCTGGTGCACCCCTATCCCCATCGGTCAGGGCAGTGGGGTACGCCTTGACGCGGAGACCCACTTCGTGCTCCTGAAAGACGGGACTCTCTACGCGGCGCTACGCGGTGACCGAGTGAATATGCACTCCGCTACCAGCCCGGACGGCGGCCTCACCTGGTCGCCAGTCAAAGACATCGGCTTTCCCGGCCATTGCCCCCATCTCACGCGCTTGAGCACGGGTCAGATACTCCTGGCGCATCGTCTCCCGCTCACCGCGTTGCACCTCAGCCGAGACGAAGCCAAAACCTGGCAAGGTCCGTACCAAATTGATGAAACCCCCGGCGCCTACCCTTCAACCGTCGAACTGAAAGACCGGACGGTCCTGGTGGTGTATTATGAAGAAGGGGAGCGCAGCGCCATCCGCGCCCGGCGCTTCCGGCTGACCGGGAACGGAATCGAGTTCCTCGATATTTCGCCGACAAAATGAAGGTGCGCTTTTTGCCAGCTAGTGTGCAAGGTCTATGAACCCCCAACCGGATATGAATGATCGATCTTCTAAGGACGGTCACCAGACCGAATTGAGTTCGCCCACCATGGCGGCCCCCCCCTCACGCGCCGGCGGTTTCTGGCTGGCACTGGAGTCATCCTGGCCGGCCCGGCTCTCCTGGCCTCCTGTGGCACCACCCGCGCCGACCGGGGCGAGGTCCAACCCGCCAACACCACTCGAGTACACCTCCGCTTGCTCGATGCCCAGACCGGCAAGCCGACTCCCGCCATGGCCTGCATCTCCGATGCCAAGTCCAGCGAGGTCAGGCTGCCCCCCGATGGGCGCCTGTGCATCAAGCCCTCCGCCGTGCGGGAGTTCATGTCCGGGGTCGAATTCAACGCCGACCCTAACTGGATTGGGCCGGCCCGCAAGATGCAGGGCAAGGGCGACAACGACGCCCGCTGCTACGTTTATGAAGACCGTCCTTCCCTCCCCTATTGGAAAGAGCCGGTGATTTATCAAACCCCGGGCGATTTCCTGATCGATCTGCCCGTGCGGGGTTGGTGGTCGGGGGACGTCCATGTACACCATCCTTCTTCCGAGCCGGCCCAACGAGAATACCTGGTGCAGTATGCGCTGGCCGAAGACGTGCATGTGGTTAACCTCCTGGAAATGGGGCATCACACCGGCACCGAGTTCGTCCAGGCTGGGTTCGGCCGGAAGTTTCGTGTGCAGCGAGGAGATTTCGCCTTGGTTTCCGGCCAGGAGGATCCGCGGAGCACCTTCGGCCATATTATTGGCCTGAATCTTCAGTCGATGGTGCGCGACACCAGCACCTATGATTTTTACGACATCACGTTCCGAGGTATCCATGCTCAGGAGGGCGCTCTGGTTGGATTTGCCCACTTCGCCTGGAACGGCTGCGACCTGCCGCGCGGTTTTCCTTGGTTCGTGACGACGGGTGAGATCGACTTCATCGAAGTCCTTCAGTTCGGCCTGCTCAATCGATCGGATTACGCTGATTACCTGAACCTGGGCTTCCGGTTGACGGCGGCCGCGGGCAGCGATCTGCCCTGGGGTTCAACCATCGGCGAGGTGCGAACCTACGTGCATACGGGGGACAAGTTCGGCGTGGACGCTTGGTTCCGCAACTTCAAGGCGGGCCACACCTTCGTGAGCAACGGCCCGGCGCTCGAGTTCACCGTGGATGGCGAGTTGCCGGGCACGGAATTGGCCCGGGCCCGGGCACGCCGGTGCGGATCCACGCCCATGCCCTGGGCCAGGTCCGCGTTGGTTTGCCCACGGTGCTACGGGTGGAAGGGCCATCCGGGCTAGTGAAGGAGGTCAAGGGCAGCCCGGGCGAGGCGGAACTGGCATTTGACCTCGAACACCGCATCGAGAGCAGCCAGTGGCTCATGGCCAGCGTCGTGTGCGACAACCACGCCGTTGCGCACACCACACCGGTCTATGTGGTGGTCAATGCCAAACCGACCTGGAATCCCGGGAAGGGACCGGGCCTTATAGAGAAGCAACTCGCTGCCATGGCGAAGATCGAGTCCGAGTTCGCCAACGGCGACGATGCGCGGAGCCTGGGCATCCGGGAGCGGCTTCAAAAAGCCAGAGCCTTCTACCTCAGCCTGCGTGAGAGAATGCGAGCTGGTTGATGATCCGGGCGTGGGGCCAGTGCCCGCGAATACCATCTGTGCCTCAACCCACAGGCCGTTCTGCAGGACCCCGATTTCCCGGCGCTGGTGGCCCGCGCAGGAGTCTCCTGTATGTGGTTGGGTGGCTTCTTTCATGGGCATTGGCCCTGGCCAATCGAGACTCTGACTCGCGCGCGTGAGGTGCTGCGCCTCGCCGGCCTCGAAGCCAGCGTCATCAACGTGCCGCTGGGGCATCCGGGCGATTCCCTCGGCGCCCGGAATGGGGATTTTCCGCTAACACCCCCGGCCCACTGGCGCTTGGGATCAAGCCGAGACGGGAGAACCTACGCGGGCACGTCTCTGCACGCGCCGGCGACCGAGGAAAACGCCGAGGCCACCGTCAAGCTCACCTTGCGCGTGCTACCGTTCACGCTTCCGCCCGCGCCCTCGAAATGGCCCTTTACGTGCCGAAGGAGCCGGCGGAGGATGCGCTGTGAGACCCGTCGAGACTTGATTGGCAATCACCTGCCAAGACTATCGCGATTGAATCAGTCGCACCAGGATTGCGCCGCTGGCTGGCAATTCCAGGGAAGCAACGCCCAGACTCACCGTTATCGTCTCCCCCGAACCCGAAGACCAAACGCCCTCAGCAGAAACCTGCGCGCCCGCCAGCGTGACCTGGTCTCGGCTCTCCACCGACGGTGCCGTAAGTCGATCGGCCTCCGCCCTGGAGCAGCCTTGGGGCAGAGTGATTTCGACGTTCGCCTGCCGGGAAAGGTCTTTGTTCACTACCGCCACCCAAAACGGACCCTCCGAACTCTTCGTCGCGTATGCGCTCAGGTTGACGTCGGTTTCGCTCGCCGTGAGCTTCACCAGATTGCCCCTTCCCGCTAAGGCAAAGGCCAGTATGCCGTAGTATTCCGGGCGCACGCTGAGTTGCCCGGCGGTGTCCCGGAAGATCGGCGAGTAATGGCTGACCCAGGCCATCTGATTGACGTTGGTTTCCAGGTTCACCCCCTCGCAGCCGTACGACGCCAGCAGGAACATGCAATCCAAACACCAAAGCGCCGAAGCGAAGGTGTCGCTCACCCCGGGCTTCCCGCCGCCATAGAACGAATTCACCTTCGTTGATACGGAAGCGGATGCCCTTGCCGGCACAGGCTTGTTGGAGCCTTTGCAGCGTGGCTTTCCAGGCGGGATCGGGAGCGAGCAGGGTCTCGATTGTGGCCTCCGGCCGCCTGGCACCAGTGCGGTAATAGTGGTGGGTCAGGAGCTTCATGTCTGCGCATTCGGTGCCGGCGAAGTCGAGCGCCCACCGGAGGTTGCCCGCAACATCGGGACCGGAAAACGCCGCCTCCGGGAGCGCCTTGCGGATGGCGGCTTTATAGTCGGTGTAAGCGGCGTAATAGGCCTCGTAGCTAGAGCCTGTCCCAAAAGAGCGAGTTTCTGCAGTCGCATGAGTATTGGTGATCCACAAACACTTCGCTATCAGTAGATGTGGGCGTTAATCCCCGGCCCACTGCCTTTTCAGGCGACATTGGTCGTTCCGGTACACACCGCGTCCCCGGTTCTTTATTCGGAGAATCAGCCGCGCGGGCTTCAGGCTGCCCGGCGCTGGGCCTCGGCCGCCTCCGCTCGCGGCAAGCGCGCGAGCACCCACAGATTATGCACCAACACCGTCCAGGTCACGGTCAACTCCCGGTGTTCAAAGCCTTTGCAGCGCATCCGTCCACCCAGGAAGACATTCTTCACAATGCCGATGCGGCCTTCGGTTTGCGCCCGGCGCCGCTGCATGCGCTTGAATTTCCAGGAACGGTTCCGCTGGCGCAGCCGCGCGGGCGAACGGGGACAGACCGCGTTGAAGATCTTCTCTTGGTCCAGGCCGAAGCGGTTGAGTTCGCTATCGAACCCCCGGTCGCCCGCGAGCGCTTTGGGGCCTGGCGCATAGGCTTCCTGCATGCGCGCCACCGTGCGCGGCAATAAGGCGGCGTCGGCCGGAGCACTCTGGCGGAACAACTCCCAATCCAGGATCAGCCCTTGGGGATTCTCGGCCAGGAAGAGCGTGTTGCCGAACTCCACTTCGGCCTCGGCTTTTTTGCGCACAATCACGTGGACGTCCGCTTCATAGAGGCTGAGGATCTTTTCTTCATGGGGCACGAGTTGGCCCTTCAAGATCCGCTGGCGGGCCTGTTGGCGGGCCTTGGGCAATTGCTCCAGAACCTGGTCCATCCGGCCAAGCACCTGCTGGGCTTGGGGGCGGGTCCGGTCGGTTTGCTCCCCATGGGCGTCGAGCAACTGGCGATACCGGCGGGCGTGATTGCGGACGGTCCCGACCAGGCGATCCATCTGGCGGAGGGTTTGTTTGCGCAGGCGCCGGCTCTGGACCGGATCCTGGCGACGCCAGGCATGGGTCATTTTGATGCACAGCCCATTGATGCGGCCGATGAAGCTCTCCGGTTCCTCCATGCGGTGCTTGAGTCCCTGGTCGCGGATGAGCCGGACCGAGCCCATCAAGGTGCGGGTGGCATCGCGCAAGAGCACCCAGTCCACGGGGTAGTGGATATGGGTGCACAGGCAGGTGGAGTCCAGATAGGCGCTTTCCAAGTCCAGCGGTTGGGCCAGCTCCAGTCGTTCCGGGGCCTGGGCTCCCTGGACCAGGAGCTGGTGGATCAGTTGGCGCACCTCGGCCTCCGGCCACCAGGTGAAGTAGCGTTGGAGGGTGCTCTTGCTGGGCACGACCACGCGGTCGACCTCGCTGATAGCGCAGAAGAACTGCAGGAGGGGGCTATCGGCCAGGCGGGCGGCAAAGCCGCGGTATTGCTCTTTGAGCAGGAGCCGGGCGATATTGCAGCGCAAGGCGCGGCGGGCATGGAACTGGTGGTTTTGCTGGGCTCTGGCGCTGACGTGTTTTTGCCCGGCCAGCCAGCGTTGGAGGTCGGCCTCGAGCATCTGGGTTTCCAAAGGGCTCTGCACCAGCAGGCCATCGATGCGCAGGAGTTGGTCGCGCAAGTCGCGGTAATCGACATTGCCCTCGACGGTGGGCAGGATGAGGGGCAGTGGCAGTGCGAAGGGAATAGATATGGACAGCCGGCATGAGGCTAGATTATACTCTAGCCTATAAAAGGCAAGAACTATTTTTACAAAAATGCAAGCGACCTATCCTTTGAAAATCCAGGAGATGCGCTCCAAGGGAAAGCAGCCCCGATTCTATGTCAGCTTCCCGTTGGCCTTGGCTGCGGCGATCGCTCTGGAAGGGGGTGAAACCGTCCAATGGGAACTACTGGATCGTGGCGAACTGCATCTGGTTCGACCCAAGGTGCCTGCGCCGACCACCGGCCGGCGGGCCTCGGCGAACCCATCATAAGGGACCCTTTCAGTGTCGCCGTGCCGATTCCTGCGGGTTTAAATCAGGCCCGCATTGATCCCACCCCCGCTCCGCAAGGCTTTCCTCTACTGGGACAGGCTCTATGTAGCCGGTGGCCTTGATGAAGCTCGGGATGTTGTAATTCGAGCCATTCCAAGTGTACACCGCGCTGTTGATGGGGACATTAGTCCCAAACACCGTGGCGCAAGTGTTGTTGGTGCCCGTGCCGTCAGCATCGAGCTGATTGGCAAACAGATTGTCGCCGTCATGGAGAACCAGGTAATAATGGTTGACAACCGGTTGCGCGACCGTTGAGAGGGAGCAGGCTGCAGCAATCGCCGCAGCACAGAGTAATACCTTTGTCGTCTTACGTTTCTGTCGTTGGTTTTGCACCGTTTGCGTTACTGATTGGTCGAGTGGAGCGGAGGCGCGACCGGTTTGGGCCAACGGCTTCCACTGCTCCTGCCCTTCGGAGCATCGTGGCAAATGGTTCCCAGGTCATGCCGACGTTTCTTCCACCCCTCCAGCCACAGCTCGTTCGAATGAAAGCTCCGCTGGTGAGCAGTTGATACATGCTCGCCCAAAGTCCAGCTCGCAATTCCCGCTGACAATTTCATAACGCACTGACTCCCGACAAGACCGCCAGGACACCAGCGAACCCTGACGGTCGCCTGCTCATCTCCGCTCTGAGAGCCCTTTACGTCATCACAAATCGAAGAAAATATCGAGAAAAACATTCTCTCGGTTTTTAGCCTGGGATCAGATTGGCGCCGGGAAAATGGACCCGCCTCGCCTGCAACAACCGTCCCGCCTGGGATCATTAGGTGGAGCCTGGGTGTGTCTGCCTTCTGCGGCACAGCCTGGCGACCAGCCGGGAAATGGCCACCATCACTCTGGCACAAATGCCCAGGCGGTTTCGCCGTTTCAGTGATGCGCCGTGGGAGCGCAATTGCTCGACCACTTGCGCGCGGCCAAACATGGCGGCGAACATGATGGGCGTCATCCCGACGCCGTTGTCGGCGTCAATGTCGGCGCCGTGTTCGAGCAGGACGGCCACTATTTTCTCGTAGCCCTTGAAGGCGGCCTCGCCACGCCGGGGCACGACTGGCCGTGCCGAATCCGGGCTTTACATCGCTTGAAGAGGATTTAACGTGCATCCTCAATTATGTCCAACTGCACCCAGGTTCTTCTCATCGGTTTGGGCGTCGCCATCGGGCTTGGCTCGTCTTTTCCGGCGGCAGCAGCCGAGGCCACTACTGACCGGCTGCCCGCTTCCAACACTGCCAACCCTTCGCCGGCCCCCTTGGCCTTGACCGCCCGGCAGGATCATCAAAAGATGATGGACCTGCTGCACATCACTTCGCTCCGCAGGGGGGCCGATCCCAACAACACTAACGCGCCCAATGCCGTCAATTACGATGAGTCCAAGGCCAATCCCTACCCGAATCTGCCGGACCCGCTGGTATTGAAAAACGGGCAGAAAGTCACCACGGCCGACCTGTGGTGGAAGCAGCGACGGCCCGAAATCGTCGAGGAGTTCGACCGTGAAATTTATGGGAGGGTCCCTAAGGAGGTGCCGGCAGTGAGGTGGGAAGTGACCAGCACAACCAGCGAGACCAACGGCGATGTGCCGGTCATCACCAAACAACTCGTGGGCCACGTTGACAATTCATCCTGCCCATCGATTAGCGTGGACATCCAGTTGGCTTTGACCACACCGGCCAGGGCGGCTGGCCCGGTGCCTGTGATGTTGGAGTTCGGCTTCATTTTCGGCGGGAGACCCGGCAGATTTGGCGGCCCCAATGCTCCTGGCGGGACCAACCGTCTTGCCGCCGGCGGGTTCGGAGGGGGCTTTGGCGGCACCAACCGTGCGGGTGGACCTGGCGCTTTTGGTTCGAGAGGCTTCGGCGGGTTCGGTGGCGGTGGTCCGACTTGGCAACAACAGGTCCTGGCCAAGGGGTGGGGCTACGCCATTCTTACGCCCAACAGCATCCAGGCCGACACCGGCGCCGGCCTCACCAAAGGCATCATCGGCCTGTGCAACAAGGGCCAGACCCGCAAGCCGGATGACTGGGGCGCCTTGCGCGCGTGGGCCTGGGGAGCGAGCCGCGCTTTGGATTACTTCCAGACCGACCAGGCAGTGGACGCCAGGCACGTGGGCATCGAGGGCCTGTCGCGTTATGGGAAGGCCGCGCTCGTCGCCATGGCCTATGACCAGCGTTTCGCCATCGGATTCATCGGTTCCTCCGGTGAGGGTGGCGCCAAGCTGCATCGCCGCAACTTCGGGGAGTTGGTCGAGAACCTCACCGGGTCGGGCGAATACCACTGGATGGCAGGCAATTTCCTTAAATATGGCGGTCCGCTGAGCTGGAATGACCTGCCAGTGGATGCTCACGAACTCATCGCTCTATGCGCCCCGCGGCCAACGTTCATCAGCTACGGGGCGTCGGAAGGGCCCGGGGCGGAAGGCAAGTGGGTGGACCAAAAGGGCAGTTTCATGGCGGCGGTGGCTGCCGGACCGGTCTATAGGCTGCTGGGCAAAAAGGATCTGGGGACCGCGGAATTCCCGCCATTGGAGACCGGCCTGATGGAGGGTGAACTCGCCTTCCGCCAGCATCGCGGCGGGCACACCACCGGTCCGAACTGGCCCGTGTTCCTCAAATGGGCCGACCGCTATATCAACGTCCCGAGATGAACGCTGGCTTGAAATGGCGGACCAGACTTTTCTTGCCACCCCGGCCCTGGGCCTCGAGAACGATTTTGCCTTCCGCCGAGGGTGTGAGTTGCTCCAGGAACAGGCCGTTGGCGGCCACGGGCACCGACTGGCCGTTTGCCGTGAGCACCGTCCCCGGCTCAGCCCAGCCATGGAGGTCAATGGCGCAGCCCCTGCCCACGGGTGAATGTTCCGGAGGGCTGGTCTGGAGAAGCACGCGCGGCGGCGCCTCCAAATCGAGCGCCTCCTCAATCGCCTGCCGCCGGGCCCGGTAAAGCACCTCGGGATTCCGCGTATGCTCGTAGTAGTCGGCGACGACCTGGGAGGCAATTTCGACGCCGCGCCGGCGCGGATCGATGAGTGCAGCCACACGCGCAGCCAGGGTCGCTCTTATTTGGGAGACCTTGTTCTCGAGCAGCCAAAGGCACTCATAGTCCTGCAGGCCATTGCGCATCTGCTCCCAGCGGACGGAATTGAGCAGGCCGTCCTTCTTGGGATACACATGCCAGCCGTCGCCGCGGTGTTCGCCGGGGGCATTGATCGGATCGCCGGTCCAGGCATTGAAACCCCAGTGCAGATAGCCTCGCAGATTGTAACGGTAGTTGAGCCAGTGCATCAGGCGCGTCTCGATCAACGGCACATCGACCGTTTTGTTGAGCACCGAACCGCCCTGGAAGATGCCCACCGTATAGAACCAGAGTTCGTTGCCTTGGCGCTGGGCTTCCTCGTAGGCCTCGTGCCAGGTGGCCAGGTGATCCAGTTTGGGCACCCAGATTTCGAGCGCCCCCAGGCAATGGGGAGTTTCGATGGCATCGATCCGGCGCACCTCCGGCGCAAAGCGGTGGACGAAATCGGAGGCCTTGCGCCAGGCCATGATGTTGTGGTCGGAGGGCTCGTCAGAGATATGGAACACGGTTTTGGCGAGCCAGCCTTTGGCCCGCAAATGACCGACCAAAGCCGGCAGGAATTGGGGCAGGAACTCCTCGCCGGACACCGAGGCGCGCCGGCCATCCGCCTCCCGCACCGGAAAGTTGCCGAGCACAATCTCGCTGCCCGACCAGCCGCCTTTGCCGAACTGGGCAATGAAACCTGTCTCAAGCAAATCCATGCGGCCGCTGTCCCAGAACACCTGGGCAATCTTGTCGAACCGGGAAAAGTCAAATTCCAGTTTGCCCTCCGCCGCGCGGCGGCACTCGATCAATTCCTGGCCCATCCGGAAGACGTTCTGGCGGTGCTCAGCCATATTGGCGGCATAAACCCTGAGCAATCGGTAAAACCCGTCCTCGTCGGAGGGGTCCAGTCGGTGGTGCCTTCTGAACGCGGAGGTCGAGAACCACTCCGTGACCCAAAGATGCCGTTCCTCTGGAAGTGTGAGCGGATAAACCTCCAGGACCAGTGGCAAGGAGGCGCTGGCGCTGCCGGCTCTCGCCGTAATGGTCGTCCGATACTCGCCCGGTGGCGCCTCTCGCGGGACCTCGATCGTTAGATAAACGCCCTTGCGCGTTCCCTTCCGCATCGAGCACTTCCGCTCCTCGCCCAGGCAGTCAGGGAACCACGCCGGAGCGGGGCGCAAAAGGTCCTCTCTTTGCCGGTTGGGCGAGTTCTTCTCGATGAAGATGCCGCCGACGAAATTCCAATGGACGTTCTGTTCGGGAATGACGCCCGGGCCCTGCGCCTGTTGGAGAGGGCCCACCGAAAGCGTCAGGCCCTCCAAATCCTCATGTGCCAGGAGCACGCATTGGGCCGAGAGGGTTTCATTGCGCAGGCCAAATAGGTTGAGGGCGCCCTGCCGCGGCCCCGGCTTTCCGTAGCCGTCTTCGAACACCCGCTCCAGGTCGCTCGCCGCCAGGCATTCGAGCTTGGTTGAGGCCGCCGGCTCCTCGGCCGCAAGACAGATGGCCGGCAGGAGTGGGAACAGGAGAGTCAGAGTCAAGCGGGCCATAGTGCTGGTTTTTGCGCATCATTTTGCACAAGCAAGCCCACACGCAAGCACTAAATCAGAAAGGCCAGGGCCGCAAACCGCTTGTTGGCCTGCGCCCGGTTGCGGTAGAATGCCGCCATGAATGAGACCGAACACTCCTTGCCGGCCAGCGACACCGCGGCCCGCACGCGCCGGCTCGAACTGGCGCGGAAGGCCTTCCGGGAGTTCTACGCGCAGTGCTTCTGGTCGTACCGCCAGGACGCCGAGATCACCGAGGCGGACATCCCGTGGGTGGTGCGGGAACTCCGCCACAACGGCGGCCACCGAGGTTACCGCGTCGTGGGGGAGATATGCCGCTAGGTCCTTTCGATAGCTAACCCAAGCCATGAGCGCCGAAGCCTGCACCTGCGAGGTCTTCCCCAGCCACAGCGCGAAGGACAAACCGGTCGTGCGCCCGCCGGCAGAGCCGCTGCGCAAGGGCGGGTTGACGTTGTGGTTCGATGAACGGGAACTCCCTGTAGCGGCGGCTCGGCAGAACGCCGCATTCTTGACCGGAGGACTGGCCCCAGATGTGGAAAATGGCGGCGCTCTGCGCGAACGAGCGGAGGCTGATTCCCCTCGCGGCTTTACTTTGATAGAGCTGCTGGTCGTCATCGCCGTCATCGCGATTCTGGCCGCCCTTTTGCTGCCGGCCCTCTCTTCCGCCAAGCAGAAGGGCAAGCAGATCCAGTGCATCAGCAACTTGAGGCAGATGACCACGTCCTATTTCATGTACCAACAGGATTATGGCCGGGCCGTGGCCTACGGCAATGTCAGCACGCTCTGGATGAAGACCTTGATCCTATACCACGCGCAGGTGGCCCCCGTTCGGCTTTGTCCAATGGCCGCTGACCGGGGCAGATTGCCGATGTCCCAAACGCAGGGAAATGCCGCCGCGCCGTGGCTTTGGAACGGCGACGCCAACCCGCTGTTGGATTTGGGGAGCTTTTCCATCAATGGCTGGCTTTATACTTACGATGGCGCCAGCCAGTGGGTGCCGGAGCCGCAAAAGTACTTTCCCAAAGACACCTCGATTACCCAGCCGGCGCTGACACCGGTTTTCATGGATGCCAATTGGCCGGACACCTGGCCCGAAATCACAGATACGCCCCCGGCGGACCTCTTTAATGGAGACCCCAATACGGCATTGGGCCGCCTCTGCCTGACGCGGCACCCCATGATGCGCGGCGCGCGAGCCGTTCAAGGACAGAAACTGCCGGGCGCCATCAACATGAGCTACGCCGATGGCCACGCCGGGAAATTGCGGCTCCAGGACATTAAGACGGTTATATGGCATCTGGGTTACGTGCGCGTAGGAAACCCCTGGTCCACCAGCAGCCCTTAGCCCGCATATTTCGCAGCCTAAGAGCGGCACTGGGCTGCCGGAGCTACGTAGCGCAGGTTTCCAACCTGCCGTATCGCCGACTTCCAGTCGGCAGGCTGTACCTGCTCGGGAGCATCTGCGGATTGGAAATCCGCGATACAGCAGGCTGGAAGCCTGCGCTACGCCTTCCAGTTGGCGAAACCCGTGAAATATCCGGGTTTAGCCCCTTACGATCCCCCGGCAGCAGGCTGCAGCCAAGGCGAGAGGCTCCAATACCACATCGAAGGTTTGAGGCCCACAATATGCCCGTCCATAAAAGCGATGGCGCTGCGCCCGTTGTGGCGCGGGAGCGGGCCGCCCCAGTTGGGGTCGTCGTCCGTGACGCCCCCGGTGTTGGGGGCATCGTCCCCCGGGTCGTGGAGAATCCAGCAGCCGGGCTTTTCCGGGGTCGTTCCGGTCACACACTTGAGCGGATTGGCGGTGTTGAGTGGCTTGGTGCCGGAATCGGTTATGTAGGCGACGCCGGCAGGTTTGGGAACGGACCCGCGCACGCCAGGCCAGTGCGAGTAAGGCCAGGGGGCATAATCACAGCCGCCTACGCGGAAGTTCATGCCGTAGTTCGACACGCCCAGATCGGCGGGGCCGGTGGGGTATTCTTGGATGAACCCTTTGAAGAACTGGCTTTGGACAGGGCAAAGCAGGAGATTCGTAGTCCTTTGGTAGGGCATCAGGAAATCAAACCACGCCCTCCGCCCACCGGCCAGCGTCGAAGAATTGTCGCCCGTCACCTGGAAGGTCAGGCAATACCTCCCGTAGTCATCGAAGTACAACTGGGCCGCCGTTGCCATCTGATGCAAGTTGTTGACGCACGAGATCGCCTTTCCCTTTTCCTTGGCCCTGGAGAGCGCGGGCAGCAACAGCGCCGCCAGGATGGCGATGATGGCGATAACCACCAGCAGTTCGATAAGGGTAAAACCGGCGCCATGTTGCTTGTGGGCGCGCCGTTCCTTCAGTGACGCTGCGCCCGTGAGCGCGATTTGATTTTGCGTCCGGTTCATGCCGGCCCCACACTACCACAATTCCAGCTTCTGTCTCTCAATTTCGTCCCGTGAATCCTTCCCACCACGCAAATAGGCGTCGTGCCCGGGAACCATTTGACATCCCGCCCACCAGTGCCCAATCTCCCCACCTATCAATGAACTGTCTCGAGTTTGCGTTGAGGTCTTTCTCACCGACGCTGCTGGGCGTCGGCCTTTGTCTGCTGCCCGGTTTCAAGCTCGGCGCCCAATCCCTCCTGCCCATGGACAAACTGGCCGGCCAACCAGCCAACATCGCCCCCAGCGCTTATCTTTACAGGGCCGACCGTGAAGCCCAAGACAATCCCCCGGAGGCCTGGCTTTTGTTGATGCAGCACGGCAATCTGCCGTTGGACCGGCCCGTGGACCTGAATGCTCCGGCAGTCAAACAGGCCCTTTGCGGGTTGTTGTGGGAAGAGGTCCGCCCTGTGCGACGGCTCGAACTCTCCTGGCCGCCCCAGGCCACGAACCAGCCCACCGCCGACGAACTGCTGGTTTCCTGCCTCGACGGCAGGGACGACACCGCACACACCTGGTGGAATCCCCGCACACTCAAAGAGGCCGCCAAACCGATGGTCAGCGCGGATGGCCGCACCTATTCATACGCCATCCCAACGGAAACCTGGGGCGTGGTCGTTTCCACACGCGGCCAAAAGGAGGCCGCAGGGTTTGCCGTCCCGGTGATGCGCGCGTTTGTGGCCCAGCGATGGAAGCAGATGGATGTCGAAATCGAGTGGGGATACGAACCGGCTCGCGCGGCGTTGCCTTACGGCGGGCGCATCGAAGCCTATGACGGACGGTTGGCTGAACTGCACCCCTTGGCGGGTGACGCCGGGACAACCCTCGCCGGACCGGATGCCTGGCGCTCCGCCAAGGCGACCGGGCCGCGCCGAGGCGTGCGTTTCCGCTTGCTCTACATCGGCGATTCTCGCTGGCGGCGGGTCTGGCCTTACCATGCCCAACCCGAGGACGTTGCCCGAACCATCGTTACCGGTCCGGACCGAGTCGGGCAGTTTCTCTTTCCTGGCGGCGGACCTCGAGAACGGGCCGATCCTGGCTCCGGAACATGGCTTCTTCGTCCGGGCTGCCAGCCGGCTCCAGACTCCCGCCCCGGCGGAGGCGGACGCCCCGCCGCCGGCCAAGGAACTGCTGGCGCAGCCCGCGATGCAGGGTCCCCCCGGGCCCTCGCAACCCCCGTTTGCGCAGGCCTCGACCGCGACCAGCGCCTCGGAGTTCCTGGGAGAACTGGCCGCCAGGGGCCTGGCGACCATCCGCCAACGGACCCGCCAGCACGCCGAACAGTCCTGGGAGGGGGCCGTCACGGCGATGCGGGGAACCAATCTTCCTCCGCATCCGACGCCGCCGTATGCGCCCGCCATGCAAGTCGAGGTCCCGAGCCAACGGTTGACCGCCCAGTGGAACCTTGGCGCCTGGCATCTCCTGCGCCACTCGGTCAAGGATTCCCAGGGCAAATGGCGCTTCAACGACTTCCCCTTCGGCATCCTCGCCTCGGAGACTTACATGATCCTGCGCGCCCTGGACCTGCAAGGCATGCGCACGGAGGCCGCCGACGGACTGGACCAATGGCTGGGGCTGCCGATGGAACCTCGGGCCGTCCAGGGCACCCACCCATGGTCCAAGCCGGACCGCCCGCTCGGCCACTTCTCCGACGGGACGGGCTGCCTGACGCACGCCGTGGGGCCGGAGGGCGCCGGCGGCCACATGGACGCCGTCCACTGCATGGGACCGGGCGCCATCATGTTCACGCTGGCCGAGCATTTCCGGCTGACCGGGGACCTGGAGTGGCTCAAGGCCAACGCCCCGCGCATGAAGGCCAACGCCGAGTGGATTCTGCGCCAGCGGCGGGTGTTGGCGCGCAACCTTCCCGGCGGACAACGCCTCTGGAGCAAGGGCCTGCAGCCGGCCCACGTGGTGACCCCCGATAGCGAGCGCATGCACCAGCAGTTCTATGAATCGGAGGCCTACTATTGGCTGGCCGTAAAATCCATGGCCGAGATGCTGATGCAAGCTCGACCCGGCCGAAGGCGCCCGCATGGCGGCGGAAGCCGAGGCCTACCGGAAGGACTTGACGGCCGCCATCGACCGCTCGATCACGCTCACGCCAGTGGTGCCGGTGCGGGATGGGACCTACCGGTCGTTCATCCCGTTCGCCCCTTATGTGCGGGGTTTCGCCTCCGGGGCGTGGGGTTGGCGCCGCTGCCAGGGCCACGTCGGCGCGATCTATTGGGACACGGTGCAATCGGCCGACCCGTTGATCAGCCCCGCCGGACTCCTTTCACCCGACGGACCCGCGCGTCCAGGGACACCTCGACGTGCTCGAGGACAGGCTCCTGCTGGAGAATGACAAGGTGGCCGCGCGCACGCCGGGCTTCGACCCCGCCCGGCACTGGTTCTCCCACGCCAGTTGGCAATATCAGTGCGGCCTGGAACGCCACGCCAACATCCATCTCCTGGCGGGCGATGCCCCCAACTTCATCCGCTCGATGCTCAACCAATACGCCGTGGACATCGTGCCGGGCGAATACACCTTCCGCGAACACACCACCGGCGGGCCGCCCGACAAGCTCTACGAGGAGGCCTGTTTCCTGGAGCGCTTCCGCATGATGCTGGTCATGGAGCAAGGCGATGCGCTATGGCTGGCGCGAGCGACGCCGAGGGCCTGGCTCGAACAGGGAAAGCGAATCGCCGTCAGCAACGCCCCCACGCACTTCGGCACCCTCGCCTACGAAATCCTCTCCGACGTGGACAACGGCCACATCACAGCCCTGCTCCAACTCCCCACCCGAACCCCGCCCCGCCAGGTCCTCCTGCAACTGCGTCATCCCAAAGCGGCCCCAATCACAAAGGTCCGCCTCAACGGAGCGGAATGGACCGAATTCGATGCGGCCGACGGATTGGTGAAACTGCCCGGCGCGCAAGGCGCGGCGCGCCTCGACGTGACCTACGGAAGATGACCCGAACGCGGTTGCACGCTTAGCCACCCGTTGAAATGCCCGACCGGCCCAACCGCGAACGGACGCAAACTGACGCGAATTTTCTTCGCCGGACCCGAAAGTGCCCGCCGCCCAGGAATTCATCCCGGAGGGATGACAGATGGTAGCCGGGGGTCGAAGCGTCGCGAGACCCCCGGTTCAGCGGCGGTGTGGGTCGGCATCCTATAGGGATGCCAGAAGGCGGCCTGCTCCCTTTGTGCAGCCTTCTGGCACCCCGTTCCGGCGTGCAGGCCCCCTCTGGCCGCAAACCGGGGGTCGCGGCGATGCCCATTCGCGTCAGGCTAAGGCGTCTGCGGCTCCGGACAGCAGTTCGTAGTAGTTTTTGCGATCGTTTCGCTTTTCGTAGAAGGCATGGCGGGCGAGGCAGAACTCCACCCATTGAACGACCGAGACGCCCAGCACCATGGCCGAGAACCAGCAAGCGCACTGTCCGAGAATGTGCCCCAGGCGAAGGAGGCTGACGTGTTGGCCGTGGGGACAATTGAGTTCCAGCAGGTCAGAAAGCTGGCAGACCAGCGCGCAGAACAACAACTTGGTCAGCACCGAGAGCTCAAGCAAGACCGGGGTGCGGCAGTTAAGGTGAGGCAATCCCAGGTGGCTTTTCCAGGTTTTAAAACTAATCTCAATTCGCCAGCGCAGCCGATAGATCGCGGCCAGGACCTTGGGGGGCCAAGTCGCCGCCGGCACGTTGGTCACGAAGATGTTCCAGCCCATCGAGAAGAGATGCTCGGCGCCAGGAGGGGAGCGGTGGCGTTTCTGGGCGGAGACTTTGGCCTTGTGCCGCCGCTGATTGGCCACTTCCTCTGGCACGGGCAGGGCGACCAAGCGCACGGCCGCTCGCTCCGGTCCCAGGAGCACGTCCATATCCAAGGAGCCAGAGTTCTTCAGGAGGGCCTTTAAATTCAGCGGTTGGCCCGTCTTGGGGTCGTAGGGATTGACGCCGTGGCGGTAGCGGCTGAGGAAGGAAATGCCCGCACTGACAAACTGGGCCAGGACTGCCGTGGTGAAGTAACCCGAGATCCCGCAGGACCAGAATCGCCGGGGCGGGCGACTTCCAGGATGTCCGGGGCGGCGGCCTGGTCATTGCGAGTATAGCCCGAAAGGGAGACGTGCCCGACCACGCCGTTTTTGATGTCGCAGATCCATTGGATTTTGAGGGTGGCGTAGTCTTGCCCATGTTGGTTGCCGGCCCCGGGGAAGAGTTCAGCCAAGTGCTTGGGCAGCGTTTGGGAGGTGCTGTCATGGACCCAGACGTGAGCAAAGCGTTCAAGGGCTTGGCAGGTCGGAACGCCACGAGCGATCTGGCTGAAGAGGGCCGTGACGACCCCAGCCAGAAAGCCTTTGAGGCCACCGGAGAGCCGTTCACTCAAAGACTGTTTAGTGTAGGTGGTGTCGGCGGCCAAGCCGATGACTGCGGCGGTATGCTCCAAGGCGAGGTCGGTTTCGGGAGCGAGGGCCAGGAGGCCCTTGGCAAATTTGAGCATGGGGATTTTACGTGGGCTGCGCTGCAGAAAGCCTGAGGCTCGGGCGATACCCTCGGCGTCAATGGCGTCGAGTTTGGGGAGGCAGGCCGGGAGCTGTTGGTGGAGGGAGGCGGGCAAACCGGAATTGTTTTGCGCGGAAGGGTTAGGAGATGACATGCGTGGTTTTATATAGTATTAATACTATATGCCAAAGCGACAAAAGGCGACAGAAAAAACGACGGGTTACCTCATCAAAGTGCAAAAGGTGGAGCGGCCAACCAATCGCTCCTACTATCTGAACTTGCCGGTGGTCCTGGCGGAGGCGCTGGAGATCAAAAAAGGGGAAGAAATGAAGTGGCTAATCGAAGACAAAAACGTGCTGCTCCTGTGTCGGACACAGAAAAGGCCGCCGCGTCAACTGCGCGCCAAACCTTAGCCTGACGCGAATGGGCGATGCCGTGACCCCCGGCTACCATCTGGCAACCCTCCGGGTTGGCCCGAGCCGCCGCTCCTGGCTGGAGGTGGTGGTACTGACAAGATGCGCCCGAGCGGCATGTCTATAGCAATGCGGGCTTGACAGAATCCGAAGTCGCTCTAATATTGCCCATAGCTTCACTTGCTTACTAACCTGTTTATGAGAAAGGAAGCCGCATGAACGGAAATGCCGTCTATGGCGAACGCGTCGTGATCGTCGAAGTCCGCAGCGGAAACGTTAACCTCAAGACTGGCCGCATCTCCAGCACCCCCTCCAGCCATGTCCAGGCCGACAACCGCAGCAAGACAGTTGTCGGTTGGGGCGACCGGCAACCTCAGCCCGCCACCGACAGCGTGGATGACGACTGCGAGCAATCCTTCTCGGTCGATGACATCCATCTGCTCAAGGAGCAAGAGGTCCGGGCGCTCCAGGACTCCGGAACCGCCCAGGACTGGTTCGGTAGCATCTATCAGGATTGGATTGTCTCAAAAATCCGCCGCGCCCTCAAACGGCTCAAAGGGCAATAAGACCTCGTCGCAACCTTTGTCGAATTGGCCATTCTTCGACAAAGTTGGCCAGAAACGTTGCGACGTAGGCCCGGAATCCGACCCTTTAGCCCGGATAATTCATAGCCTAAGAGCGGTACCGGGCTCCCGAGGCTGCGTAGCGCAGGTTTCCAACCTGCTGTATCGCCGACTTCCAGTCGGCAGGCTGTACCTGCTTGGTCGCAGCTGCGGATTGGAAATCCGCGATACAGCAGACTGGAAGTCTGCGCTACGCCTTCCAGTGGGCGAAACCCGTGAAATATCCGCGTTAGGACAGGCTCCGCTTAGGCGGCGTAAATAAATAAAGGTATCAAGTTGGTTCACCCGTGAGGCTCGATGGTATAGTTCCACTCACCATGGAACTTGTTAGGCTTTAGGTTCACTTGCTTCATCTGCTCGCGTGAGACTTTTCTACCCGTCGGATACTTTCGACGATCCAGCCGGCAGGTCACCGTCAATCCTTTGGCCGTCGTTGTGCTGGCAATCAGGTTCACGACCGTCTGGTAATCTCGCAACGGTTCACCGCGCCAGTTGGACGAAATGAACGAAAAGAGTCGGTGTTCGATCTTGTTCCACTTGCTGGTGCCGGGCGGAAAGTGGCAGATGGAAAGGCACAGCCCACTTTCGTCGGCAAAGCCCTGCAACTCGAGTTTCCAGAGTCGCAGCCGCCACCCATTGCTGCCTCCGCCATCGGCGGTGATCCACAGCGTCCGGACCGCAGGATAAAGTCTTCGCCCTTCAAAGCGCCACCACCCACGAATCGAGGCCACCGCAAAGGCCCCCGTGTCATGGTCGGTGCCCACGTTTACGAATCCGCTGTTGCGCCCCAAGTCATAGATGCCGTAGGGATAGGCGCGAGGCACTTCGGGACCCGGGAAGTCGTGCCCCTTGACCCGTTGCGGTTGTTTCGCCACACGCCATTGTTGGCCGCTATTGGCGTAGTTGCCCACCAGTTCCTTCTTCTTGGTGTCCACCGAAATGACCGGCTCCCCCGCCGCCAAGGCCCGCTTCACGCACCGGTTGATATGCCGAAATTGGGCGTCGCGGTCCGGGTGGTCCTCCCCTTCCTCCAGCTTCCGATTGCTCTGCAAACTGTAGTCCTGCTCGTGCAGCAGTTGGGCCACCCGCATGTGGCTCACCGGATGAGCTTGCTGGCTTAACTCCTCGGCCAGGGTCCGAGTGCTCTTGCAGACCCAGCGCAAGGGAGATTCCGGATCGCCGCGAGTTCCGCCCTCAATCAAATCGTCCAGCGCCGCCACCAGCCCGGAATCCAACACCGTGAGGTTCTTGCGTCCGGCGCCCGGGCGCCGGATGCGCTCCGCCAGCGAGGAGTCGCCCCGCTCGATTTCGCCAATACCCTTGAGGATGGCTTTGCGGGACAAGCCACAAGCCCGGTGAACCACGCAGACACCGCCATAACCCATCTGCATAGCTTCATTGGCGGCGGTAAGGCGCCGGGTCCGCTCATTTAGGAGTGGCCAAATGGCCCTGAACTTCTGCGTCAGCGCGGCAATAGCACCTCATGTGCAGCTATCATACCACGATTCTCAGAAGTTGATACCTTTATTTATTTACGCCGCCTTACTGAAACAATTGCGGCGCGAACTCGTTGAGATAATCGCGCCAGTTGATCCAGGTGTGGGCGCCGGCGCTCTCCTTGAAGACGGGGTTAAAACCGTGCTTCTTGAGCATCTCCACCGTGCGCCGCGAAGTCTCAATCAGAAAATCGTCTTTGCCGGTCGCGAACCACACGAGTTTGACGCCCTTCTTCAATTTGGCATCGTCCAGCGCCACCTTGTTCCGCTCCTCCCACGTCGGCCCGGCGGGCGCGTTTGTTGACCCGCCGCCACGGCCGCCAAAGGAGCCGATCAACCCGGAGCTGAAAACGCCGATGTAACTAAACTTCTCCAGGTGAGGGATCGCGATGTTGAGCGTTTGGCTGCCCCCCATGGACAAGCCGGCAATCGCGCGATGCTGCCCGTTGGCCTGGACGCGGTAGTGGCTCTCCACGTAGGGCATGATGTCATTCAGGAAATCCTCCACGAATTCGTCCGCCGGTGGCCGGCCCGCGGGGCTGTTCGTGGAAGCCCCCGCACGCGGGCCAAACCCGGACGCGCGCGTATGACCGGCAGGCATCACTACCACCATCGGCTTGGCTTTGCCGGCCGCGATGAGATTGTCCAGGATGAAACCGGCGCGCCCCACTGAAGTCCACGCCTCGTCGCAGTCCCCCGCGCCGTGCAGCAGGTAAAAGACCGGGTATTTGCCCTTGCCCGACTCGTATCCGGGCGGCGTATAGACGTGCATGCGGCGAAACTTGCCCAGTGATTTTGAGTGATACGTCACCGCCGAGACCGCCCCGTGCGGAACCTCCTGCGTGTCCGCAAAGTCCGGAGCCGGGCACATAGACCAGGCTCCAGACGTTGTTGTTGGATTCGCTCACCGCAGGGTTCCGCGGGTCAATCACCGCAACCCCGTCCACATTGAAATTATAGCGGTAGGCCCCCGCCTCGATCGGGCCAATCGTTGCCTCCCAAACCCCGTTCGTGCCCTTGGCCAGCGCCGCCCCCGGGCCGTTTCCCGGAATATCGCTGGCGCTCAGCCGCACCGCCTCCGCCTTGGGCGCCAGGATGCGGAAAGTGATGCGCCGCTCCGCGGACACCTCGGGCGACACCACTTGCGGCCCTTGCGGACCGCGGCCCCGTTGCGCGTAGGTTGACGGACTGAGCAGGCACACCGCCAGCAGAACCGCGCCTGGCGCCAACTTGTGAATCCTTTGGGTAGTCATAGGCTTGATTGAAAAACGGTGAATCTATTGGCACTCACTTATACCAGGGCCCCCCGGCGCCGCAAACCAAAAACTCCGGCGCCTCGGTAAAACCGCAGACCCCGTGACAAAGTCGCCGAACCGAGCCCCATCCCCTGACCGTAGGAGACGACGTAAGGAGTCTCTGATCAATGGCCTCCGAGGGAAGAAGGCTTTCCCTGTGCCCAAAAATCAATCAGAGACTCCTTACGTCGTCTCCTAAAATGGTTTGCGGAGAACTCTGTCACCGGCCCTTGGCAAAACCGCAGGCCCGGTGAAAAACTCTGTCGAGCCGTCTCGGCCAGGCCACTTTGAAGCGCGCCGGCCAGCGGACCGCGACACCGCTTTGGCTCGGGCAGCGCCTGGCATTCTTGGACCGGCGGAGGCGGAAAGGGAAAACCAGCCGCGAAAAAGCGCAAAATGCGCAGAAACCAACCTCCCATCTGTGCAATCCGTGCAATCTGTGGCCCAAAAATCAGGTTCGAGGTCCCTGCCTGCGGCCCCGCCGCGCTGTCTGTTGCGTCTCTTCGCCGCTATCCGCTTTCGCTTGGGCGGTTTCAGGCAAGAAATCCACCCGCTCTCATTAACACCGCCGCTTCAGCGCGGTGCAGGAAGGGCAGGCAACAGTGGAAACCGTTTTCAACGGTTTCCCGCCTCCCGGCGCCTGGTGGCGCGGGCATCTTGCCCGCCTCCGGACATTGGACATTCTCATCGGCTCCCCTCGCCGTCGCAAAGCCGGAGGCTTGCCAGAGAGTGGCCGGACGTCGCCAGGGGCAATCGGGGGCGACCTCCGGGCAGCCAACAAAACAGTTCAGTTCACCCCGGCTGGGGTGATAGAACAGCCCGCCACGCGGCGCTCAAGCCACCCTGGCCTGCGCCCGCCTCCGCGGAGTTTCTGTCCCTGCGCAGGACGAAGGCTTCGCCATTGGGGCCGCCGCTCCCGATGTCGCGTAGCGTTTGGAGTGCGGCGCATCCCGCCGCTTTGGGCCCCGCCTTCGCCTGCATATCCTCTTGGCCGACAGGCGCGAAAACGATTCCCGCTATTGTAGGCCGTGAGAAGAGCCGCAAAAACGGAATGCCGCACTCCCGCAGCGAAATGCTCGCAGCGCACGAGCGGGCGCTGAAACGCTTCAAGAGGATGACCGCGCGCGACCGTTTTGAGTCTTTGGTGAAAGCTGGCATTTACACCCGCGACGGCAAGCTAACCCCGCCCTACGGTGGGTGAGCCAACGGATCACCCGTTCCCGGGACGTTCAACCGGGTCCGGCCGGAAAAAGCCAAGAATACAAGCCGGATCTCTAACGGCGAATCCACCCGCTCTCATTAACACCGCCGCTTCAGCGCGGTGCAGGAAGGGCAGGCAACAGTGGAAACCGTTTTCAACGGTTTCCCGCCTCCCGGCGTCCGGTGGCGCGGGCATCTTGCCCGCGTCCGGAAATTGGACATTGTCAGCGGCTCCCGTCGCCGCCGCAAGCCGGAGGCTTGCAAGACAGTGGCCGGAGGTCGCCAGGGGCAATGGGGGGGCGACCTCCGGGCAGCCAACAAAACAGTTCTATTCACCCCGGCCGAGGTGATAGAACAGCCCGCCCCGCGGTGCTCAGGCCACCTCAACTCGCGCCCGCCTCCGCCAAACTTGCCCCTCGACACCCGCCCCCCCGTCTGGCACCATGCGGCTCCGATGAGTGCGAGCGAAAAGCGATTCCACCCCACCCGCGTAGCCTAAACGGGGAGGCGCAGCGGCAGAAACCAAATTGCTTTCGGCTCCGCCTAAAGGCGGGCAGCATCCGGCCAACGTCACCAGACCTGGCAGCGACGCTGAAAAGGCCCACGGGGAACTCGGATACTCACGAGCAACGAGCTTGGAATTATAAACGAATCAGGCCAAACTGGGCGAGATGGTCGTAAAATTGACAGTCGGCGAAATCGAGTTGCTCAAGGAACTGGTCCGACGGTCCTCTGGCCGGGGCGGGTTTCAAAACCTGGTCCTGCAGTTGTGGTACCGCTTGGACGAGGGCACCGGACAACTGGAAATTCCGTGCCTTTTGCTCGAACGGATCAATCGTTATGCATTTTCCTACCGCAGTGTAACCTGGCGCCGAGCTCTCCGGCGAGTCTTCCGGCGAACGCTTGGGGTGAACCTCGATCGCGGTCTAACCCTAAGGTGATCGAACTTTCGCCACGATCCGATGAAATCACATAATACAGAATTTATTTTGGAGGTTCAGGATTGCGTGAAAGGGATGAGGGGCCTCCCAGAGGAATCGGTGGACCTCGTCGTCACCTCCCCACCGTACAATCTGGGAATAAAGTATAAGAATTACAAGGATACCAGAACCCGGCAAGATTATTTGGACTGGTGTAAAGAATGGGCGAAGGAGGTGAAAAGGGTCCTAAAACCCAAAGGCTCCTTCTTTTTAAACCTGGGGGCATGCCCGTCTAACCCGCTCATCCCGCATGAACTTGTGGTTGAGCTCAAGAAGAACTTATTCGAACTCCAAAACACATTCCACTGGATAAAGTCTATTACAATCGAAACGAAACAGGGCGAACTGGTTTCGGCTGGACATTACAAGCCACTTCATTCCCAACGGTATGTGAATGATTGCCATGAGTATGTTTTCCATCTGACAAAAGACGGCAGAACTCCGCTGGACCGCTTGGGAGTAGGCGTCCCTTACTCCGATAAGTCCAATATCCGCCGGTGGGCGCATACAAGAGGGCGAGACGTCCGCTGCCGGGGCAATATCTGGTTCATTCCGTACAAGACGATTGTAAGCAGAAAAAGGGAAAGACCCCACCCTGCAACTTTCCCGACAGAGCTGGCCGTATTCTGCATCAAGGTTCATGGTTGCCGACCTGACTTGGTCATGCTCGATCCATTTCTCGGCATCGGTCATTCAGCCTTGGCGGCAAAAGAATGTGGCATCGCGCGATTCATCGGATTCGATATTGAGGAAGAGTACGTTGAACGTAGCGTTAAAATCGCTCCAGAAAGCAAACGCGAGTCAGGTCCTCCTTTTTGGGGAACGAGAGGGCGCTTAGCAGCCTTCCCGCCCCAAGTTCGAGCCGAGCGTCCGGCCGAAGATCCTCTTCAAGCGACCTTGCCAGCCTCCGCCGCGGTAATCATGAGCATACCTTGCGATCCGCTCCCGGTCATTAACCGTGAGCTCAATACGCCCCGTCGCGGTATCAACTTTGCCCTGTAGGGAGACCAGGAAAGCCTGGAACCCACCACCGCTTTTGGATCCCGGATCCTGCTTGGAGAGGGCACCGCGTTCCTCAGGCTCCAGCACTACAGGCGTGATCTGCACAACCTCGAACAATTCTTCTTCGGTGGGGCCTCGATTGCCCGAGGCAAGCTCAAGTTTTTCCTCTTTGGAAAGGAAACGCACATTCTCAGGATCCACCGTGACCAGGTGCCGGGCTCCGCCGGAAATCAAAATCCGGCCCTCTTGGGCCTTGCTCGCGATCCGGGAGGCCACTCCCAGGACCTCTGCCATGCCTGCCTTGGTCGTGCGCGCACCAGCGTGAATCGCCATGCGCACACGTAAATGGCCCAGCGGCTGAAGCGTGATCGGTTGCCTCACCGCTAATGAGTCTTGGATTGAAAGTGAGCATTTCACGGCATTTCCAACGTCAGAAAAAGCGAACAGAAAACTGTCCCCCTCTGACATTGCCAATGCCCCTCCCTCGGCGTTTGCGGCGTCCGCGACCAAGGCCTGGTACTGCCCCAGCACATCCTCACAGGCCTTCCTTGATGCCCCTTGCCGCTCCAGCATTGACCGGAGCGTACTCGACCCGACAAGATCGATGAACAAGGCCACGTTCAATGGCAACTCGCGCAGCGAGGTTTTTGGCAGGCGAGTCCGAGATTGAGCAAGGCGAACGAATTGACCACGGTCCGAAGTCGAAGATTTCGGCGTTTTGGAGTTTGTTGCCCAAAAGCGCCGCGACAGTTTCATACGCATACCGCAAGCCGGTTGGGTCGGTCGTCCCCTGATCGATGACGGGCAGTCGCTCGCCAAAGCTGAAATAAGGAGCATAAGGGATCTTTGTCAGCTCAAGGAATTCTCGACGGTTGATTCCCTTTGGCAGCCACTGATCGTATAGCGGCGAAAGCGCGAGCTCAAATCGTGTCAGCCATTCCCGGGCAATCTCCTGCTCTGTTTGGGTGTCAAACCTGCCCGGAATCGGCAAGGCTGGTACGACGGATCGGTCGAACGGGAGCTTCTGCCGCTCCACGGAAGCTCTGAGTGCTACATCAACCGCGCCGCCTAGACTCTGCTCTGTGGCTGCAAACACGACAGCGAGCATGTCAGGTAGCTGGATCGTGCAGATGCCGCCGATGTCGGTGATGCCTGTGCGGCTGTCGACAAGAACAAAATCAAATTCCGACTTCCAGCCGTTCCGAAGGCTTTCAACGATGTACCCACCATTCTTGTCCCCATAAAAGGATTTCACGTCCAGTTTGCGAACATTTCGGAAATAGCCCTGCGAACGGGCGCCCGCCGTCAGCAAGTAAACTGGATTGTCAACCTTACGTATCCGGGCCTCGACGAGAAGCCGTGACCAAGCATCCTTTGGGACATCCGTTCCAGTCCTCTCGGACAACTCGCTAAGCAAATCAATCAACCCCTCGCGCTCGTGCATCCGAATAAGCTCGTTCTTGTCGAAAAAGAAGTGCTCGATCCCAGGTGCCTCGAGATCCCAATCTACCAACAGCACCCGTTTACCCCACACCGCTAGGAGTGTGGCAATGTTAGCGACAGCCATGGTGCGGCCCACACCACCCTTGTACGAATAAAACGTGATCACCGTACCCATATTCTACGAAAGCAAGGGCTGCGTAACCTTTGGCGGCGACGGGACCCGCATACCCGCGATGACATCATCGAGCCACGCGGCGGTCCGCCATTCTTGCGACCAAGCGGGGGCGTTATTGACGATGCGGGCAACGTCGCCCGCGAGTTCGAGAACTCTTTTCTGGAAATCTATGTAAAGCGGACTCTGAGTGAACCCGTACTCATCGAAGAAAAACTGCTCCATGTCGGCATACTGGCTGTCCTTGGCAAACTGCGGAAAATGAATCCCATCGTTTACCTTGACGCCAACTATCAGCCCGTCTGAATTTTCAGTCGTCCCTAAGCCGAGCTGGGATTCGCGGTGAAGCATGACCGCACATTCGGCTCGGCACCACTCCGATCGGAAATAGAGGGGCTGCCAGATCCCCACAAGGCATCTCGAATGAGCCAGCGCCTGCTTTAGCTGAGCAGGCCACTTCTGACCCGAGTGGATTCCAGTTCTGTCGATGAAAATCTCCGCTTGTCGGGCAAGCCCGTTTCCCAATTGGTGCTGGAAGTAAGGCAAAAAATGCTGCGCCACCCACGTCCCGCAGGGCTTTTCGTGGAGGTAGCTCAAGAACACGTCGTAATAATAGTCCATAACCGTTGCCGCACAGATCCACGCCGAGGTGCCAGTTTAGAGCGGGCAGTTTCTCCGTTCAACACAAAAGCGGGGTCATCTCGGTCTTCGGGGTACACCGGCCCGCGGCACATCATCTTGCGCGGCTGCAAACCCGGAAACCCCAACCCGCCCTCCGGCGGCGCCTGCACGGAGATCCCGAAAGAAGACGGTGTCAAACCGCCGAACACGCGCACCGGGTCCCGAACGGGGACATGCCCGTCCATGCCGCCGTCTGCGCCGATGCAGCCGCCGACCTCCCGCGCCTCCGCCAAACTGCGCACTGGGCCGCCGAACCGGCGAGTGCCGAGCATCTTGCCCCGCTGGTCGCGGTGATTCATCACGTGGTACGTTGCGCCCAGGTACGGAATGCCCAGCTTGCGAGGCAAAGCCGGAGGCTTACCCATTCCCCCAAAATTGTGCAGGGACAACCATGCCGCTCATCGTATGGACAGCCAGCGCCAGGAACATAAACCGGCAAGCCTGAATTCATAAGAACGGTCCAACTCGCTTCAATGGGGTTCGCGTTGCAGCTCATTCCAGAAAATCATCCAACGCTTCTCCCAGCCCTGGGAACTTTTCCTCCAGACGCTGCAATGGCTGGCGTTCGGCAGCCTGCCGCTTGAGGGATTTGTCCCAGCTCGGACCAGACTCGTTTTCCGCGCGCAGGTAGCGCGTGAACGGCGTGTCGCTGTCCAGTCTCGAGTTCAGCAGCGGCGCGCGCGATTAAGACTTCTGCCACGGCGCTCACGGTTATGGCTGATTGCGCGCCTTTTGGAGCTGAAAGTCAAAATTATCCCAGAAACAGCCAATAGAGCCAATAGAGCCAATGGAGCACTTGCCCTCCCGCCCCTAAATATGCGAAACCTCTTGCGTATGAACGCGCCACAATCCGTGGGATTCAAAACTCAACGTCTGATGCTATCAAATGCGCAGGCGCAGGCGCCGAGCGGCGGCTGTCGAGGGAACGGACTTCCACCCCTCGACACTTGCCCCTCGACACTTGCCCCTCGACACTCGCCCCTCGACACTCGCCCCTCGACACTCGCCCCTCGACACTCGCATGTCCGATTGCCCGTGAATGGAAACGCAAGCCCATTTCTAACGGTTTTAAGTAATTTTAACCAAATATAACCACCCCCCCCGCCCGCCTGCCCCGGGCAAAATCAATCAAGCCAAATCCGACCAAATCCGACCAAATCAAACCCGCGCAAGGTGAAATTCAACAAAAATCAATTTGATCCGCCAAACTTGCCCCTCGACACCCTCCTGCCCGTCTGGCACCATGCGGCTCCGATGAGTGCGAGCGAAAAGCGATTCTCCCTCACCCGCGCAGCCCCAATGAAGAAGCGGCGCGTCAAAAACCAAATCCCTGTCAGTTCACTTACAACCTATGGCCTCACCACGCATGCTTAAACACCTCTCCCTCGCAACCTTTGCCGCCCTGGCGATTAGCGCCGCCTCCATTCGGGCGGAAGATAAACCGGCCGCCGCGGCGCCCCTCGGCCAGCCCGATGCCAAGGGCTTTATCAGCCTTTTCAACGGCAAAGACCTGAGCGGCTGGGAAGGTCTCGAGGGCTACTGGTCCGTCAAAAACGGCGTCATCGACGGCAGCGAAACCAGGGAGCACTCGGTCCAAACCGATCTCATCCTGAGCGCCTCCAAGGAGCACCCCGAAAAGTTTGTCAATTTCGAGCTCCACATCAAATGGATGCTCGTCAGCCCGGACGGCAACTCGGGCGTGCAGTTCCGTTCGGCGGTCAACAATCCCAGGACCCTTCACGTGGGCGGCTACCAGGCCGACATCGACAGCGGCGGCAACTACACCGGCTCCATCTACGACGAATCGGGCATCGCCGGCGGCCGGGGCACGATGAGCAACCGCGGCGAAAAAACCACCTGGGACGCCCAGAACAAGCGCCACAACACCCCGCTGCCGGAAAGCGCCGACGACCTCAAGAAACTGCTCCACAATACGGGCGGTTGGAACGACATCGTCCTCATCGTCAACGGAAACCACGTCCTCTACAACATCAACGGCCACCTCATGACCGAGATGATTGACGAAAGCCCAAAGGCTGTCCTCAAGGGCGGCGTCATCGCCCTCCAGATGCACGCCGGCTTCACGATGGATATTCAGTTCAAGGACATCTCCATCAAGTTCCTCGACGCAAATCCGTAAAATGAAGTGGCTAGTCGAAGACAAGAACACGCTGCTTCTGTGCCGGACACAAAAGAGGCCGCCGCGCCAACTGCGCGCCAAACCTTAGCCTGACGCGAATGGGCGAAGCCGCAACCAAGCGCCTCGGCCCTGATTTTTGGGCCACAGATGGCACAGATGGCACAGATTCGAGTTCGTTTCTGTGCAATCCGTGCAATCGGTGGCTCAATTACTCGAGCGGAGCGCGGCAGCGTGAGGCGCCGGAGCGTTGCTGGACGGGCGCCGATAAGCTCATCACAATTGGGGCAAAGGACGCGAACAATGACCCTATTCCTTCTTTGCACCCTTGGCGCCCTCTGCGTGATGAAGCGCCCGGCCCTCTCGATCAGGGCCTGAGGCCGCACCTTCGTCGGCCATTTCCAGCCAAAAGACATTCTCCCGCAATAAGTTAGAGCAAACCTACAGGCGTCGGAGCCCAGGCCAGATGAACTGTGCAGTCGACATGCGCCATATCACCAAATCGTTCTCCGAGGTTCGGGTGCTCAACGGAGTTTCGCTCGAGGTGCGGGCGGGGGAGGTGCACGCCCTTACAGGCGAGAATGGCGCCGGCAAATCCACACTCATGAAGGTGCTGGCCGGCCTTCATGCGCCGGATTCCGGCGAAGTCAGGCTCAGCGGCCGGAAACTGGAACTCGGGAGCGCGCCCGCGGCGTTGAAGGCGGGTGTGGCGATGATTTACCAGGAGTTGTTGCCATTCCGGGATTTAACCGTTGCGGAGAACATCTTCATGGGCCGGGAGCCGGCGTCACGCCTCCTCGGGTGGGTGGATAAAGCCGCCATGAGGCGAGAGGCGGGTGAATTGCTCGCGCGGCTCGGAGTCGAGCTGTCGCCCACCCGCAAAATGAAGGAACTCCGCGTAGCGGAGATGCAAACGGTCGAGATAGCAAAAGCCCTGGCGCGTCGGGCTGAGGTCATCATTATGGATGAGCCCACCTCGGCCCTGAGCCAGCGCGAGGCGGAGGGCTTGTTCCGCATCATTGGCGGCCTGCGCGAACGTGGCGCCGCCGTCATTTACATCTCCCACAAACTCGAGGAGGTCTTCCGGCTGGCGGACCGGGTGACCGTGCTGCGCGATGGCTCGCATGTGGCCACCCAGGCAATAAATGCACTCACGCCCAATCGCCTGATCGCACTGATGGTCGGCCGGGAATTGCCGCAGGCCCTTCCGACTGCGGTCGCCGCCAAAGGCGACGCCGCCCTTTCTGTCCGCCGCCTCCATAAGAGCGGACGGTTCCGCGATGTTTCCTTCGAGGTGCGGCCCGGTGAGATTCTCGGATTGGCAGGCCTGATGGGCGCCGGGCGCACGGACCTGGTCAACGCCATTTACGGGCTCGAGCCGGCAGAGGCGGGCGAAATCCGGGTCCAGGGACAGACCGTTCGCATCCGGAAACCCGCCGATGCCCTCGCCGCCGGCATCGGCCTCGTCAGCGAAGACCGGAAGGTCTTCGGGCTGGTCCCTACGCTCGGTGTAAAGCCCAACATGACTCTCTGCGCTCTGAAACGCTGGTGCCGCGGCGGCGTGATCCGTCGTGCCGCCGAAACCCGCGCTGCCGATGAGCAGGTCCGGGCCTTTGCCATCAAGACCTCCGGCCCCGACCAGCCGGTCGAACACCTCAGCGGCGGCAACCAACAAAAAGTGGTCCTCGCCCGCACCTTGCTGACTGAGCCGCAGATTCTGCTGCTGGACGAGCCGACGCGCGGCATTAACATCGCGGCCAAAGCCGAAGTCCACGCCTTCGTCACCCGACTCGCCGCGCTCGGCAAAGCCGTGGTCCTGGTCTCTTCCGAGTTGCCTGAATTGTTCTCACTCAGCAGCCGGCTCCTCGTCATGCGGCAAGGAGAGGTGACCGCCCAATTCTACACGCGCCGGACCACCCCGGAGGAAGTCCTGAAGTTCGCAATGCCAAACTGAGAATGAAGGCGGAGACCCCAAATCCCAAGGCCCAAAGCGGCCCGAAGTCCGGGGCCCGAATCGAGGGTTTCATAAAGGAAGAGCGGTTTGGCTTTCGGACTCCGACCCTCGGGTTCGTTTCGGGCGTCAGGTTTCGGTCCGGCGATTGGGGTCTCATTCTCGGATTAGTCATCATCAGCGCAGCCCTTGCCGCCCTCCGCCCGCAGTTTCTCACGGGCGGGAACCTCATCAACGTCGCTCGCCAGATTTCGCTCAACGGCATGCTGGCTGTGGGTGTCACTTACGTGCTGCTGACCGGAGGTGTCGACTTGTCGCTTGGCTCGTTAGTGGCCCTGACAGGAGTGGTGGCAGCGGGGTTCGCGCATCCGGGGGACTGGCCGGTCGCCGTGCCGGTAGCGATGGGGGTCCTGACCGGAACAGCCTGCGGCCTGGTCAACGGCGTGGTCGTTGCCCGAGCCCGCATAGCGCCGTTCATTGTTACACTGGGCATGATGACGGTGGCGCGCGGCCTCGCGCTGGTGCTGAGCCGTGGAAAGCCGGTTTCAAATCTCAGCGAGTCTTTCACGGCGCTCGGCGGCGACGTTCTGGGCTTGCCCATCCCGCTGTTGATTCTGCTGGGCCTCGCGGCCGGCTCCTGGGTCTTCCTGGCCAATACCAGGCTGGGCCGATACGTCTATGCCGTGGGTGGCAATGAGCAAGCGGCGCGGGCCGCCGGCATTAGCGTCCAAGGGATTAAGACCTTCGCCTATGCGACCTGTGGAGCGTTTGCCGGCATTGCCGGAGTGGTGCTGGCGGCGCGCATCACCACGGGCCAGCCCAACGCGGGCGTTGCCTATGAGCTGGATGCCATCGCCGCCGCCGTCATCGGCGGCACCAGTTTGTCCGGCGGGGTAGGGGGAGTGGGCGGGACCCTGCTCGGCGCCTTGCTCATGGGCGTCATCAATAACGGTCTCGACCTGTTGAACATCTCTTCCTATTACCAGCAAATCGTCAAAGGCCTGATCATCGTCGGCGCCGTCTGGCTGGACAAACGACAAAGGAACCCGATATGAAATCCGATTTCGGCCTTCGGGTTTCGGCCCTCGGATTGCTGTCGCTCCTTCTGGGGTTCGCCGGTTGCAGACGACACGAGCCAGCCTCGACGCACACAAATGCCGACGCTCACCGGCCGCTGGTCATTGGCGTGTCATTGATGAATCTCTCTTCCGAGTTCATCGTGATGGTGGACCAAGCCCTGGAGGCGAAGGCCAAAGAACTGGGGGTGAAGCTCCTCGTTAACGATGCCCAGCGCAGTCCTGAGAAACAGGTGCAGCAGGTCGAGAGTTTCATCGCGCAAAGGGTCAACGCTATCATTCTCAACCCCTGCGAGGTTGAGGCCAGTTCGCCGGCCGTCACCAAGGCTCTGGCCGCCCACATTCCCATTGTCAACGTCAACTCCGAGACCAAAGCCGTCCCCACAGCGTCCATTGGCTCGCGAGACGAGGAGTCCGCGCGGTTGGCGATGGGCTACATCGCGCGGCGCCTCGATGGCCAGGGCAGCGTGGTGATGATGCAGGGCTTCCTGGGCCAGGCCGCCCAGATTAAACGCGACCAGGGCGCGCGCGAAGTCCTGGCTGCCCAGCCCGGTCTCAAGCTGCTGGCCGAGCAAACCGCCGAGTGGGACCGGGCCAAGGCCATGACCCTAATGGAAAACTGGATTCAGTCTTACGGCGCGAAAATCCAGGCCGTGTTCGCGCAGAATGACGAAATGGGCCTGGGCGCCCTGCTCGCCCTCGAGCAGGCGAAGCTCAAGGGTAAAGTCCTGGTCGTCAGCGTCGATGCCATCGGGGATGCCCTCCAGGCCGTCAGCGACGGCCGCCTGGACGCGACCGTATTCCAGGACGCACAAGCCCAGGGCGGCACGGCGGTGGAAACAGCCGTAAAAGTCGTGCGCGGACAGCCTTATGATAAACAGGTCTTCATCCCGTTCCAACTCGTGACCAAAGAAAACGTCGGGCAATATCTCAAACGATGATGATCCGGGCGGCAGTAAAGCCTCACCTGTCGCCGGCAACCCCGATCGTCACGGGGCCGAGCAGGCCGGATTCCAGGAGCGCAAGGCCCGGTTGTGCGAACTTGCGCACGTTGGTGGTGGTTCGGCGGCGCTCGGGCGGCAGCTTCGCATCTCCGATCAGCCGGTTGGGCCATAGGTTCACGACCTCGATGGCCAATTGGTTCGCGCCGGCCCGGGCGGCCCGCGTGATGTCCGCGCGCCAGGGCGCGGTCCAGACCACGCCGAGGTCCTGGCCGTTGAGCCGCACCCGGGCGAGGTTCTTCACCTTGCCCAGGTCGAGATACAGCGCCCCCGGCGGGCGGCGGAGGGCGGCAGCCGTCAAGTCAAACTGCTTCCGGTAAGTGGCCGTGCCGGAGTAAAAACGAATGCCCTCCTCGGGCCGGCTCGTCCAATCGTCCAGTTTTTGGAATTCCACCTCTCGCGGGCCGCCCCACTGTGGGTCAAACGATACCTCCCAGGGGCCGCCAAGCTCGACTACCGTTGTCACCGGCGCAAAGTTCTTCGCGCCGGGCCGCGGCGGCTTCCGGGCGCTGCCGGGCGGGAAGACCACAAAGAAGCTTTGTTTAGGCGCGAATTCCAGGGGCACGACGGTGCGGCCGCCTTCGGCGGAATACTCGGGCAACTCGCGAATCTCGCCGGTCACGGCGTCCCATAGCTCCGGCGCCCGGTGCGCCGTGCGAAAGACGCCGCGGGCCGACACCGGCTGGGCGCTGATATTGGCCACGAAATAGATGTCCGTCTCGCCGGCCCGGCGGTGAATCCAGTCCAGCGGCACTGTCACCCCATCGAAGCGCGGCGCGGCGCCCGGCCGGCACTCGCGAAACGCCACGTCCGGCTCGAGGCCGTCGGCAGCGGCCACCTCGGCAGGAGTGCGGCCCCATATCACCCGACCGCGGCCGGCGCCGGCTTCGCCCGCGGGGCCGGGATTCTCGCCCCACAGTTCACGGGCCAAGGCGCGGATTTCCGCATCGCATTGGGGCCAGCTCGACAGACCCGGGGCCCGCTCTGGGGCGGCTCCGAGCACGGTCGCGCCCTGCCGGACGAGTTCCGTGATCTTCCGCAGGACTGGCGGCGACAGCGCCAAGGTCCGGCGCTGCGGCAGCACCAGGTAACGATAGCTCAGGCCGTCCGGCAGCGTCAGGCCGCCCTCGTTCACGGAGAGCCGCCCCAGCAGCACCTCCGCGTTGAGCGTGTCGCAGTCGAACCCGGCGGGCAGAGGCGGGCTCGCCTGCGCGCGCGCCGGCACGAAGTTAGGCACGTCCTCGCCATAGAAATAGCAGAAGTCGGCGACAAAGCGGCCCTGCCGCAAAAGGTGCTGGCTCCGGGCCAGGTAGGCCAGCCAGGCCTGAGCCAGGTTCCACCAGGTCACATGCGAGTCGAAATGCGTGCCGGCCGCCTCCCATTCGTAGCCGGGGTAGGCCCGAGGCTCGGGTTGATGGACGTAGAAGCAGAGGACATTGCGCGTGAGGCCGGCGCAAAAAGCGCGGTCGCCGATGTCTTTCAAGGCGAAGGGGTCTTCCTCCCAGTTGGGTCCCATCGAAGTGTAGGCCTCCGCCTGGCACAGGGGCCGGCCATAGATATGGGCCGCCGAAGCCGCCTGTTTGACAAGGTCGCAGAACCCTTCCTGTCCCGTGAGATACCAAACCCACGGCTTGTCCTCGTCCTTGCGCTTCCAGAATTCCGTCATCGGGATGTCGTTGCGCCCGGCGCATTGGAGGGCGTCAATGTGATGCCAGAACGGGCCCGAGGATTCCGGATGAACGCCGATGCCCGCCTGGTGTGACAGCTCGGCCAGCCGCCCGTAGTAGTTGGCGGCATAGAGGTCGCCGATCGTGCGCCGAACGTCCCACAGAAACCGGTGCGAGGCCTCGTCGCTCTCGATCACAAGCCCCGTCAACACCGGCAGCCAAGGGCGCAAGTCGTACCCGCGCCGCGCCTGGAATTCCTCGGCGAACCGCGCCGACCAACTCGGGTTGCCCGCTTCGTAACTGTCAACGTGAAAGTAGCGGAGCGACCGGGCGCCGCTGCGCCGGGCATCCTCGAGCAGCACTTTGGCCGTGTGGGCGAAGTGAACGTCGAGTGCCTCGCGGCTCAAGAAGTCAATTTCATACCCCTCGGCCCCGGGGCTGGCGCACTTGGTGCGCGACCCCAGCAGTGTGTATCCGAAACGCAGGATGAGCCAGCGCCCGGCGGGCGCCAGCCAATCCAGGCGGCCCTCGGCATCGGGGCGCTGCGGGAGCACCTGGATCTGGTCCAGCCGACAGGTTGGCGGCAAGGCCGACGCCCCTGGCCCCAACACGTCGGCCAGTTGCCCGCCAATCGCCGCGTCCGCATACTGGCGGCCCGCTTTGAGTTCGAGATTCGCGATTGCGTTGGTGGCCGCGCCGTCGTACGGCAGGGCCACCAAGGCGATGTCACGATAGAAGTTGGTGGCCCCTGGCGGCTGGGGCAGCGTCAACGCCCGTTGGCCCGGACCCTCCTGGACGCTCCCGGACCAGACGAGCTTCTTGGCGGCGTATTCCGGCGTCACCCAGGGCCGCCTGCGTCCCAGCCGCTGCAGAGGTTCACACCGATCTCGAGGCCGAACCGGTCGGCCTCGCGCAAGGCGTGCCGGAACATCCTGCGCCAGGCCTCGCTCATGAAGAGCGGCCCCTTGGGCGCGTTGGTTCCGCCTTCGCCGGCGTCGAACAGGAGCACGCCGGCAATGCCCTGCTGCTTCATCGCCGCGAAATCCGCACTGATGCCCTCGCGGCTGGCGGCGCTGTCCAGCCACCACCAGTAGGCCCACGGTTTGGCGGAGTCCGGAGGCCGCCGGAAGGCCCGGCGAAGCTGGCCTTGAGGTGGCGATTTTGGCCCAGGGCCAGGCCCGAAGAGAGCCTGCCCGTGGCCCTCTGACCCGGCGAGCAACCAAACTGCCACCCAAAGCCCGGATATTTCACAGCCCAAGAGCGGGACCGGGCGCCCGGGGCCGCGTAGCGCAGGTTTCCAACCTGCTGTATCGCCAACTTGCAGTCGGCAGGCTGTAGGTGCTTGGTCGCGTCCACGGATTGGAAATCCGCGATACAGCAGGCTTGAAGCCTGCGCTACGCCTCCCAGTCGGCCAAACGTGTGAAACATCCGGGAAAGGACCTTGGCAATCCGCGCTGTCTCACGGTGCCTGGGACGGATCGGTTGCTCCTTACACGGAGCTTTGCACGGCCGTGTGCAAGCTCCGCCAGGAGCGACATATTCATAGCGCGGCGGCAGTTCGGCTCCGTCAAGCTCCGCAGGAGCGGCATGCCTCGAGTGCAATCCGGTCGCCGGAGGCTCGCCAAAGCCTTCCATACCGCTCCGACGGAGGTTGAAGATGGCTTTGTGCGGCTGGCTTGCTGTAAACCTGTCGGTCATCGGTTCAGTCCCAGCAAGAAGAGGGTTCAAGCAAGCGACGCAACCTCGAGTTCAAATCCGGGAAGAACTTTCGAACGGACTTTTCCCACGGTCGTGGCGCAGGAGACCAACCGGTAGCCGCCTTCTTCCAGGCACAGAACTTCGATGGATTGGTTGGCTACGTCGGCAAGCCAGAATTCTTTCACGCCGAAGCGAGCATACAGTTCCCGCTTGTCATAGCGGTCGCGGCGAAGGCTCGTGGGGGAGATGATTTCCACCGCCAAATCCGGCGCGCCCATGACGCCTCTCCGGTCCAGGATGCCGGCGCTGGCCTTGCCGTCAATGATTTCGAAACAGACTTCATCCTTGAGGCCAGAATAGCCCTCATACGTCCAAACTCTGTCGGGGTTCTCAAGGACTGCGTTCACACCGCCAACGTAGCCGATGTGGCGCGCTTGCGAAAGAGCTTTTTGCTAAGGCACCGCACAAAAATCAGGGCGAGAGGACAACGCGATAAAAGCGCTGGTGGTCGGGCGGTTGGACATCGGACAGGTTGAGGGTCGTATTGGTGGTGGCCGTGATCGCGCTTCCGATATTGTTCCAGAGGCTGCCGGCCAGGTTGGTCGTGTACTGGACCTGGTACGCCAGGCCGGGCAGCGCCGTCCAGGCAAGCGTGACGGCGCCGTTGGCCAGCGTCACGCCTTGGAGTGTCGGCGGAGAAATGGGCACCACCGAAACGTCGTCCAGCCCAAAGGCCTGAGGGTCGTTGCGAGCGCCGAATTGCAGCACGGTGCTGTCGCCGGTGGCGCGGACAATGAACTGCATATTCGTCCAGTCAAACGGCGCCATGTCAACTTGATCGAAAAGAACCGTCGGGGAATTGGTGTCAACGTTCCACTCTGCCAGAAACTCGTTGGGCGTGTCGGCGACGCCAAAATACGGACTATCTACCCAGAACGAGAGCACATAGAACTGCCCGGCAGACGTGGGCAAAGTCTGGGAAACGTAAGCCAGCGGCAGGCCGATTTCACCGAGCAGCGCGCCCCACGAGCCGGAATGGACAAGTTCGGGATGCGGGGGTTGGCTGCCGCTGCCAGCCGCGTGATTGTCCGCGTCGGTTCCCTGGAGGGTCCAATCGGAGAAATCGCCGGTTTCAAACCCGCCGTTTTGGACCAGATTCTGGCCTGCCTGCAACGTGAATTCCAAGGTCTGGGCCAAGCCGGCCGTCAGATTGGTAAACCCGATGCCGGTCCGGTAAACCCCGGCAGCCAGGCCGTCGGCGGCGGGGCTTAGGGCCACCGTTACCGCGGTGGAGGGCGCCGTGCGGGTCAAGGTGCCGGAACCGGGCGAGGCCGCCAGCCAGGAGGCCGTGTTGAGAATGGCCCAGTCCAAAGCGGCGGTCCCGGAATTGGTCAAGGTGAACACCTGTGCCGTTACGCTGAAGGGGCCGCCCACCGGGCCGGTGGCGGTAAAACCCGTGGCGGGGGTGATGCGGAGGGGGTCGGGCTGTCCGGCCAGGGCATCGATCAGGGCCTGCCCGGCGGGCGTGCCCCAGCCCGTGCATAAGTCGTAGCCGGGGACGGCCACGAATCGGGTGGCACTGGCATTGGGGAAGTTGTTGCCGGTGGTGATGTCGTGGAAGGCCGCCGCATATCCTGAACCGCTCCCAATGGCGTAGAGGGCCGGGTTGAGAAAACCGACCGTGGCGCCGCTGGCGGCGGCCGCCTGCTGGTTGACCAGGGCCGTAAACCCGGCCCAAAGCGGCGCCGCGCAACTGGTGCCTCCGAAGGCCGCCGATTTGCCCTTATTGTAGGTGACCCAGACGTTATCCGCAGTCAAGGCGACATCCGGCAGGTTCCGTCGGGTTGTCGAACCCTGGTTGGCGGACATGTTGATTCCTGTTTGCCAGGGGGGGATGGCGTATGAGGTGCTTATCCCGCCGCCGCTGGCTCCGGAACCCGCGCCGCTGGTGTACCAATTCCAGACCGTCTCCGCCGCCCAGGCTCCCCCCGCGCCGGTGGTCGTCAAAGTCGTGCCGCCGACCAGCGTGATATACGGGTCATCGTCGGGGGCAGGTATGGCCCCGGTATAGGCGCCGTTGTCGCCGGAGGCGTTGAAAAAGGATTGGCCCTGGGCGGCCATTTGCTGGAAAATCTGATCGGCGCTCCCGGCCGTGGGGGAGCCGAAATCCCAGGAACAACTCAATTGCTTGGCCAAATCGTCGGTGGCCATCCGGTTGAGGATGTCATTGGCGATGCCATTGGGACCGGCCTCATAGACGATTATCCGTGCCAGGCCGGGAGCCATGGCCACCGCCATTTCGATGTCCAGGGAGACCTCGTCGCTCCCACTGTTGCGGCCCGTGGTCGGAACCCCGCTGAAGCCGTCCAGCAGCACATTTTGCAGGGCAATGGCAGGCAGCTCGGCCAGGCTCTCGTAGGCCGAGATGTCACTGGCGTAGTAACCGTCGAATTCCAGCAGTCCCACGGTTTGACCGGCGCCGGTCAGCGTCACCCCGGGCGCGTAAGCAGCGCGGAAGTCTTTCCCGATGTAACTGCCGTTCGGCCCGGAGCCGTTTTTCGGAGTGGGACGCCCGGACTCATCGGCGGGAATGAGGCGCAGGTTCTTCGGATGAGGCAGATGGTAGTTGTTAAGCCCGCTGATGTCCAGGACGGCCACACTTATTGCTATCGACGGCTCGGATTCCGGGGCATAAAAGGTGCGCGCCTCCGTCGGGTGCGGATAGACCCTCAGGGTGGTTTGGAGGGCCTTCTCGATGTCCGCCACCGACCCGTTCACATCCAGGAGCGTGCGGTTGGGATGCTCGCCGGTTACCGTGAAGCCGTTCGCGCGGGCGAACTCGATAAGGGCCTGGTAGTCCTCCTTGGCCGGCCCGAACCGTTCGGCAAACTGCTGCGGGGTGAGAAAATGATGGTAATTCGGGCTGGCCGGGTCGTAAACCTCGTTCAAGAGGCGGGCCAGCGCCTCCGGTTGGCGCAGCGGCAGGCTAATCGCCAGGTTGAGGTGGTCCGCCGGCGCCAGCCGCCCAGTCGGGGCCAGGCCGCGGGCCTCCGCCGGCATCGCCTCGGCCAATCGTTGGCGGTCCTTGGCCCGAGCGGGCTGGATTGCCAGCCCGGCGGCCAGAAGGGCCAAGGGCAGCCAAAGCGTTATTCTTATCTCCTTCAACGGGTCAGCAGGTCCGCGTGAGGCAGGTGGTCGTTGTTCCACCGGGCCAGGCCCAGGTCGGTTTTTTCGAAGAGCTTCGCATCCGTGGGCCGCTCGATGTGGCCGTCGCAGAAGACCACGTTAAATCGGCCCCGATGCCGTTGTTGGTGGGCTTGCAGGATGCCGGCACTGCCCCCGAAGCCGGGGCTTTCGGTAGTGTCGCGCGAGCTGATGTCCAGGCGGGCGTAGCCGCTGTAGCTCACCGGGCCGGTAATACCATAGAAGGCTTCCAGGATGGCCGGCAGGACCCACATGAGGTTGGCATCGCCCAGTTCGATCATGTCCGCCGGCACCGCGACCGTGGAATCACGGATAGCCTTGATGGAATTGACGTTGGCGGGGTCGGTCAGGTAGCCGCCCAGACCCAATGGGCTCAGGCCAAACTGTACGCCGTTGGCATTGTAGCCGTAGCTGCCCAGCGGCACGGCGATGCTGTTCCCGGCAAGGGTTACCCCACGGTAGGAGGGGCACCGATAGAGGTCGTTGGTCCAGTCGTGTTTGACGTAGGGAAAGAGGTGCGTGGACCAGAAACCAAGGCTGATGATGCCTCCATTTTGGTCAAAGGAGAAAATCGGGTAGGCGCGGGTATCCTGGACATACATTTGCAGGCCCAGGTCTATCTGGTGCAAGTTGGCCTGGCAACGGGCGGCGCGTCCCGCCTCCTTGGCGGCGGACAAGGCGGGCAGCAGCAACGCTGCCAGAATAGCGATAATCGCAATCACCACCAGCAGCTCGATCAAAGTGAAGGCCCGCCCCGCAACTCCCCCTCCCCAGCCCGGGGCCGTTGACAAAGTGGTCTTTTGGAGTGCGCCGGCAGAGCGAAGCGTCCCGACAGGTCGGGATTTCTGCCGCCCTGGGCGTCCAAGAACACCAGAGACTGCCCCATCTAAAGCGGTGTCGCGCTCCGCTTGCCACCGCACTCCAAAGTGGCCTGCCCCGGGCGGCTCGACAGACTTTGTCCTCAGCCCTGCTCCCCCGCCCAGGGCCGGGGCTGCGCAACGCCGATTCGATGAGGCAGGGAATTCCCGCATTCTCAAAGCTTCACTTGGGCCCGGCGGTGCCGACGACCCGATAGTACCTTACCGGAGCGGCCGGTGTGGCCGCCGCCGGGTCCAGCATGAAGTTCGAGGTCGTGGAACCGAGGGACTGCCAGTTGATCGTGCCGGTCAGGTTGGTGGCATATTCCACGTTGTAGGAACTAACCCCCGACAGGGCGGTCCATTGCAGTAGGAAGGCGGTGCTGCCGGGCGTGATTTTGAACCCACTGATGGTGTTCGGCGGGTTGGTGGTGATCACCGGGTGGTAAGCCTGGAACATCCGCACCAGCGTGGCCGCCTGGCCGCCCAGGTCGTCCGGTGGTGTCGAGGTGTACTGCTGGGAATTGATCTGCACGGCAATGCCGTGCCCGGGCGCCAGCCAGTAATAGTTGAGGACGTACGCGGTGCCGGCGGGCGTGTAGCCGGAGCCGTCAATGTTGATAGCGATGTCATATTCCACCACCTCATGGACCCGCAGACATTCCAGGAAGCCAAGGTTCGGCAGGGTGACCAACCCGAAGGCGTCCACGGTATCGGTCGTGGTGTAAGTCACTTGGTCGGGAAAGTCTCCGAAGAGCGGCAAGCTGTAGATCGAATCGAAAATCGTCGTTCCCGACCACGTATCGCCGTAATGAATCGAGGCCCGGAAATCCTGCAACGCGGAGGTGAACACCGACTCCGGCTGCGACGCGCTGAAGCTGGGGTCGTAGAAGCCGTAATCGAGCTGGCCCTTGACGGGATCCTGCGTGAAATAGAGCCACTCCAGGGCGTTGGTGCTACCCTCGATGGCTTGTTGCTGGGCCATTTGAGCTCCCGCGGCGACGAAATCCGCACCGTTCGGGGTGTTGCCGGCAGCCAGGTAATCGAAGCGATAAGTGACGTCCTGCGGCCCGCTGGCGAAGTCCCAGGCCTGGGCCACGTTGCCGGCGCTCCCCAGCATACCGGAGACATCCACGGTGTTGGTGGAGTTGGGGTCGTTGGCGTAAGCCAGGTAATACTGGCCCACCTGGTTGAACATGTCGGCGCTGGTAATCGTGACTTGTCCCTGCGCGGCCATGACGCCGGCCAATATGGCTGCGGCGCACCAGAGGGCTCGACGGACGGTCGAATTGGCGCTCATAAACGAGGGTCTCCTTTTCTGCGGAACGCAAAAACTCATAAAACTCATAGGTCTCCGGCTACGATTCCGGCATCTCGTGCCGCTTCCTTTCGCGTCCTTCACACCGAATCATAGCGTTCCCAGGAGGATAGGCTATCAGCGCTTCGCCTGTCAACTGTGCGTTCCGAGGCACACCCTGGGAGCCCCAATTCATCCCTCAACATGTAACTTTCCAAAAACCGAGCCTGGGCTTACCTTCGTGCCGGCTGTGGAACCCAAAACGAAAATTGATTCTTTGGCGCCCGCTCATTTGATTAACCGGGAATTGAGTTGGCTGGAATTCAACCACCGCGTGCTCGAGGAGGCCTTCGATTCGCAGAACCCACTGCTGGAGCGGGTGAAATTCTTTTGCATCGTCAACTCCAACCTCGACGAGTTCTTCGAGGTTCGCGTGGCCGGGCTCAAGCAGCAGATCGAGAGCGAGGTGGTCGAGCGCACGATGGATGGACTCACCGCGAGCGAGACCCTGCGGGAGATCGTCAAACGAGTGCGGCGGATGGTGAGCCAGCAATATGCCTGTTGGCGCGAAGAGCTGCGTCCCGCCCTGGCCCGCAACGGCATTCGCATTCTCGAGTCTTCCGAGTTGACGGCCGGCAATCTCGCCGGTCTGGAGGCCTATTACCGCGCCCAGGTCCGCCCCGTGCTCACACCGCTGGCCATCGACCCGGCCCATCCTTTCCCCCAGTTGCTCAATAAGTCCCTCAACTTCATCGTGCGCCTCGAAATGCCCAAGCACCATGAGGTCCTTAAACACCTGGCCGTCGTCCAAATCCCCCGCATCCTCCCGCCCATGGTCAATCTGCCCCGCCCGGATGCCCGCCAGGATTATGTCTTTCTGGGACAGCTCATAGGACATTTCCTGGCCGACCTGTTCCCCGGCACCAAGATCATTGGCTACTGGCCCTTTCGGGTCACCCGCAACAGCGAGCTCTACATCGACGAGGAGGAAACCGAGAACCTCCTCAGGGCCGTCGAAAACGAACTCCACAACCGCCGCAAAGGGGATGCTGTCCGGCTGGAAATTCAACACGATTGCCCCGCCCTCATTCGCGACGCCCTGCTCAAGACACTGCGCCTCACCGAAGAGGACCTCTATCTCATCGACGGTCCCCTGAACCCCACCCGGCTCATGGCCCTCTACGAGGGCGACCATTCCCCGGAATTGCGCGACCCCCCGTTTGTCGCCCCGGTGGCGGCGGCCCTGCGCGGCCGCCCTGACGTGTTCGCCTCCATCAGGGAACGCGATATCCTCCTGCACCACCCTTACGACAACTTCAGCAGCGTGGTCGAGTTCCTCGAACGCGCCGCCTCCGACCCCGACGTCCTGGCCATTAAACAAACCCTCTATCGAACCGGGGGCGACCCGCGCGTTATTGGCGCCCTCGAAAACGCCGTCAGGAACGGCAAGCAGGTCACCGCCGTCGTCGAACTCCGCGCCCGCTTTGATGAAGCCAACAATATCCTTTGGGCCCGCCAACTTGAAGAGGCCGGCGTCCATGTCGTCTATGGCCTGGTCGGCTATAAAATCCATGCCAAAGCCACCCTCGTCGTCCGCCGCGAAGGCTATCAACTCCGCCGCTACGTCCACCTCTCCACAGGCAATTACAACCCGACCACCGCCCGGACCTATACCGACCTGGGCCTGCTGAGTTGCCGGCCTGAACTCGGGGAGGACATCACCAATCTCTTCAACCTCCTGACCGGCATCTCCCAGTTCCAGGAGATGCAAAAGCTGCTGGTCGCCCCTTTCGACCTTTACCAGCGGTTGCTCCAATTCCTGGACCGCGAAACCCAAAACGCCCGGCGCGGCCTGCCCGCCCGCGTCATCGCCAAAATCAACTCCCTGGCTGAACCCAAGGTCATCGAGGCCCTCTGCCGCGCCTCCCAGGCCGGAGTCCAAATCGACTTGATCGTCCGCGGCATCTGCTGCTTGCGACCGGGCCTCAAGGGCCTTGGCGAGAACATTACCGTTCGCAGCATCGTCGACCGCTTCCTGGAGCACAGCCGCATCTACTACTTCGAAAACGCCTGCCAGCCCCAGGTCTTCATCTCGAGCGCCGACTGGCTCCCGCGCAGCTTCTTTCGCCGCATCGAGATTGCCTTTCCCATCCAGGACGGTGTCCTGCGCGAGCGCGTCATCCGCGAACTCCTCCGTATCCCCCTCCGCGACAATTCCAAGGCCCGTTTCCTCCAGCCCGATGGCTCCTATTGCCGGGCCGTCCCGGCCCCGGGTGAGGAGTCCCACCGCAGCCAATCCGAGTTCATCGCCCAGGCCATGGCCGGCGGTGAGCCCCCTCCTAAACCGCTGGACGGCCCACCCCGCTATCCGCGCGTCAAACTCGCCCCCTCCCCCTTCCCCGCGCGCAAGGCCAAAAGGGCAGCGATTCCGTAAGGTGGGTGGGGTTTCAATTCCAACCTGGCTGACCACAGGCAGTTAGGGCATTTTCGGAAACAGAGGCATTTTCTTTTTCGCTTGCATTGCTCGCCCGCTCTGCTATCCTACATCTATATATGAGTAGGATACAGCCGCTCCAGCGCACATCAACCCTGGCCCTCCGCCAGCGAAAGGCCCATCTCCTGCGCTCCTTCCAATTCCCCCCCGGAGTCCTCCACGCCTCCTTAATCGAGCGATTCCTCAAATGTGGCAAGGCCAATTGCCGCTGCCACACCGGTGGCCCCAAGCACGGCCCGTTCTTTTATCTCAACCGCTGCTTCGCCAAAGGCCAGTACCACCCGGCATCCGAAGTTGCTACCTTTATTTATTTACACCGCCTAACTCCTCCAAACCGCCCTCCAGCGACATCGTCAAACCCAATGGGCAGCGGCGCCAGAAAAAGTCCAAGCGACGCATCGGCGGGCAAAAGGGACATCCCCAACACCAGCGGCCCGCCTTTGCTCCCGAGCAAGTCGAATCAGCGGATCCCCTTCCGCCTCAAACAATGTCCGGTCGATCCCTCCCACCGGATTAGCCCGGCGGAAGGGCCGGAGCACCAACGCACGATCCAACAGGTCGAGTTGGTGGAAAAACCGTTCCGAGTGGTCGAGTATACGGCTTACAGCATTTGGTGTCAGGACTGCGGCTGCTACCACCAGGCCCCTTTGCCCGGGCCCATTGTCCAGGCCGGACTGTTCGGCCCCCGCTTGACCGCCCTGGTCACTTATCTCAAGGGCCGGCTGCACGGTTCTTACAGTGGGATTCGGGATTTTCTGGGCAAGGTGGTCGGCGTGTCGGTCTCGCGGGGCTATCTGGCCAAACTCTGCCACAAGGCCACTCAGGCCTTCGCCGCACCCTACGGCCAGCTACTGGCCTTGTTACCGCGGCAGAGCCACCTCAACTGCGATGAAACCGGACACAAAGACAACGGACACCGGTTCTGGACCTGGTGCTTCCGCGCGAGCCAGTTTGTCGTCTTCAAAATCGAGGCCTCGCGCGGCGCTGAGGTTCTCCAGCGCCTGCTGGGCCAAGAGTTCCAGGGCATTCTGGGCTGCGACTATTATGCCGCCTACCGCAAATACGCCCGCCAATGCTCGGTCCTGGTCCAGTTCTGTATGGCGCACTTGATCCGGGACGTCAAATTCCTGTGCGAATTCCCCGAGCCCAGCGTCCAAGGCTATGGCAAAGGGTTGTTGGCGGGCCTCAAGGCCCTGTTCTGGACGCTGCACCGCAGGGACCAACTGAGTGCCCGCGCCTTCGAGTCGGAGCTGGCCGCCGCCCACGACCAAATCTGGCGCGCCGCCCTGCCGGGTTCGGGCGGCCCCTTTCACCGGTTGATATGGAACATGGCCGAGCGATTTTACCGCCATGGCGAAGCCTACTTTCAATTCATCACCACCCCGGGCATCGAACCCACCAACAATGTGTCGGAACAGGCCATGCGCTTTGTGGTGATGGATCGGCACATGACCCAAGGCACCCGTAGCGCCCGAGGGCGGCAGTTTTGTGAGCGACTCTGGACCGTGATGGCCACCTGCTCGCTACAGCATCGCTCCCCCTTTGATTGGATTTGTCAGGCCCTGAGCGCTTGGTTCAAAGGACAGCCGGCTCCTCCCCTATTAGCCGATTCCTCCTGAGTGACAACTTGAGGTGTGAACGGTTACTGTAAATGGGCTCAATTTGGGGCAACGGTAGCCCCATCATCCTGGCACCGCCCAGTGACACATCTCTCAAAATCGAACATGGACAGCATTTTAGTTTGGCCAACAATAAGAGCGAGCGTGTCCGTTCGGCCTCGTATACGCACGATTGGATACCGGCCAATTCACCAAACCTGCGTGACGGGCTTCAGGCTTCGTCGTTACAACACTGGCTGTGCCATTCTGATGCAATGAAAGAACTCGAGCGATATGGAAGGTTGCTCTATGTTGTCCCCTTCGCGCTTGGAGCAACATCAATCGTGCTTGGTGCCCACTTGCAGCTATGGGTGGAGCGCCGGGAAATGTCGTCGATTCCGTGGCCACCAGACGCTGTGGCCAGAACTTGGTGGGTCGCAGCCGCCATTATGCTATTGGGGTTGGTCGTGGTGAGCGTTCTCGCAATTGTGTTTTTCAGGATGTCCCAGGCTGACATACGTTCGAGAGTCTTTCTGAAGCAATGCGCCGTCGCGTTTCTTGCATTCGTCGCCGGATTGATTGCCGGTGGGACCTTCCTTCCGGTTCGCTGACAATTCACACTGAGTGCTTCGCGAGACACGCCAGGGTGTTACGAACTTTTGTAAAGATAACATGGGGTGGTCAGGCTGGGAAAAATTCGGCAACCTGACCACCAATGATAAAACTAACTTACGAGAAAACAAATAGGACGAAGGCCGCGGCGAAGCAAGCACTACCCTCGGTCAAGGAACAAACTGATACACTGGTCGAGACGATCCTGAGCGCAGGCAAGGTGCCGAGCGTCGCCGGTGCATCGGCTCCGAACTGCGAGAGCGGTCCTCGACCGCATCAGGTCATCAAGCTGGGCATCAACGTGCATCTGGATCGCTACGTGGTGGTACGCCAAATCAACGGGGGCGCACCCCAGCCGGCGCAAGCGTTCAGCCCGACTCAGTTCCTGGACTGGGCCAGGAAACAGACGGCGCTGGCCAAGCAGGTTTACAGTTGCTACGAGGCGGGCCCTTTTGGCTACAGTTTGCACCGGAAGCTGGCGGGGTTTGGCATCACCAACTACGTGGTGCGGCCTCGGGATTGGGACGAGTACGGCAAGAACGTCAAGACCGACAAGCGTGACGCCAAGGCGTTGGTGCTGGGCTTGGACCGGTATGTCGCCGGCAATGAGGACGCCTTTTGCGTGGTGCGCGTGCCCACCGAAGCTCAGGAGCAAGCCCGGAGTCGCTCTCGCCAGCGGGAGAGCTTGCAGAAGGAGAAGCAACGCCTGGCGGCCCAAGGGCGCAGCCACGCCCTTTATTATGGCGCCCACATCAAGGGCATCTGGTGGACCGAGGCTCTGTGGAAGGAACTGGTGTTGCCGGCCATCGTGTTGGAATTGTTGGAGCCGTTGCGCCGGCTGATCGAAGCGGTGGACCAGGAGCTCAGAGCACTGGGTAAAGCCCTGACGGAGGCCGCGCCTGCGGACCTGCCGGTGGGCCTGGGCAAGCTAACTTACGAGGTGTTGGAACGAGAAGTGGCTGACTGGAACCGGTTCGACAACCGGCGGCAAGTGGCCAGCTACACCGGAATGTGTCCCGGGAAGACAGCTCAGCACAGCGCCGTTTCCAAGGGTCCATTAACAAGCACGGCAACCCGCGCGTGCGCACCGTGCTGGTGGAGGCCTCTTGGCGCCTGATGCAATACCAGCCCACCTACAAGCCGGTCGCCAAGTGGCTGCCGGTGCTGGCCAATCCCAAAACCACCCGCTCCAAACGCAAGCAGATCGCCGTGGCTGTCGGCCGGCAGTTCAGCGTGGACTGGTGGCGAGTGCGCACCGGCCGCTGCCAAGCCGCCGACCTGGGCTTGAAAACAAACCCGGCGACGCCGGCCGTTGCGCCCGCGCCGCCGGCCAAGAAAACCAAGGCCGCACAGAACTCTAAAGACTGAACGCAGATCCCAAGCGACGTATGAACACAAAAGAAGATCAGAGAAAAAAGACGATGAGTTTTTCGCTTTGGGCCTTGGGTTGCGAAGCCATCCCTCAACTGAAAGGCCTGCCCCAAACGCGGTCGGGACAGGCCTGGATGCATCCGCAATCCAAGGGCGGCCCGGTGCTCGGGTTGCACTCCTGCAGGACCCTGTCCCCCGAGCCGCGCCAGGAGCATGAGGGCAGGGGCAAGGCCTGTCACGGGCAAAAGGAACCCGGCCGAGACTGCTAAAGTAAGGGATAAGCTACACTAAACGAGATTGCTGAAGTAAACAATAAGCCACGCTAAACATTTTTCGTCATGACACTTTTGGAGCGTAACGGAGACCGTACTGACCCCTGGGCCTTTGGATGGCCCGATTTAAAGATTGGTCTCCGTGCGCTCCTCTGGCCGGATTGGAAACGATATAGTGTACTCCGCAAAGGATGTACGGATAGCAGGTTAAGCCAGGTCCAACGACCGGTGCTCCGCCAGAGGAGGCGATCCAAGACGCAACGCAACATTCAACCTCCGCAGCGGAGAAAAATGAGAAAAAGAAACTAAAACGAACATTCCTGTTGACGAACCACCCCATAGCAGGGGTCAGTTAATGAGAATGTAATATTTTGTTGACACGGGAGGGGCGGGTGGTTACTCTGAACGCATGGCCCGAAAATTGCGCATCCAATACCCCGGGGCGATCTACCACGTGATGAACCGTGGCGACCGGCAGCAGCCTGTCTTCGGGGATGATCAAGATCGGCAGCGATTGCTGGCAACGCTGGCCGAGGCCTGCCAAAAGACGCAGTGGCAGGTGCATGCCTATTGCCTGATGAGCAACCATTTCCACCTTGTGATCAAGAGCGGATGGAATGGCGCCGCCGGGAGGGGAAGGAGGAAGAATTCAAGCCGCTGGAGAGGGGATGGTGCCTGGGGGACGAGCAGTTCCGGCGGGAACTGTTGAAGCAGGTCAGCGCCTGGCCTGGGCCAAGCCACTTCGGGGAGGCGGTGCAGGAGGCGGTGGAGGCGCGGGCCGAGCGGTTGGTGGCGCAGGGCCTAAAGCGGCTGGGCTGGACCGAGCAGGCGCTCAGGGCGAAACGCAAAGGCCATCCGGGCAAGGTGGCGCTGGCGCGCGAGTTGCGCTCGCAAACGACGATGCCGCTGGCCTGGATTGCCCAGCGGCTGTGGATGGGCAGGCGAGGGTACTTGGCTTGGCTGTTGGCCCGCCGGGACGAGGGTGCGACCGGTAGCGCACCCCAGCAGGCCGTGCTGCATTTATGACAATCTCATTAACTGACTCCTGCTATGGGGTGGTTCGTCAACAGGAATGTTCGTTTTAGTTTCTTTTTCTCATTTTTCTCCGCTGCGGAGGTTGAATGTTGCGTTGCGTCTTGGATCGCCTCCTCTGGCGGAGCACCGGTCGTTGGACCTGGCTTAACCTGCTATCCGTACATCCTTTGCGGAGTACACTATATCGTTTCCAATCCGGCCAGAGGAGCGCACGGAGACCAATCTTTAAATCGGGCCATCCAAAGGCCCAGGGGTCAGTACGGTCTCCGTTACGCTCCAAAAGTGTCATGACGAAAAATGTTTAGCGTGGCTTATTGTTTACTTCAGCAATCTCGTTTAGTGTAGCTTATCCCTTACTTTAGCAGTCTCGGCCGGGTTCCTTTTGCCCGTGACAGGCCTTGCCCCTGCCCTCATGCTCCTGGCGCGGCTCGGGGGACAGGGCTCTGCAGGAGTGCAACCCGAGCACCGGGCCGCCCTTGGATTGCGGATGCATCCAGGCCTGTCCCGACCGCGTTTGGGGCAGGCCTTTCAGTTGAGGGATGGCTTCGCAACCCAAGGCCCAAAGCGAAAAACTCATCGTCTTTTTTCTCTGATCTTCTTTTGTGTTCATACGTCGCTTGGGATCTGCGTTCAGTCTTTAGAGTTCTGTGCGGCCTTGGTTTTCTTGGCCGGCGGCGCGGGCGCAACGGCCGGCGTCGCCGGGTTTGTTTTCAAGCCCAGGTCGGCGGCTTGGCAGCGGCCGGTGCGCACTCGCCACCAGTCCACGCTGAACTGCCGGCCGACAGCCACGGCGATCTGCTTGCGTTTGGAGCGGGTGGTTTTGGGATTGGCCAGCACCGGCAGCCACTTGGCGACCGGCTTGTAGGTGGGCTGGTATTGCATCAGGCGCCAAGAGGCCTCCACCAGCACGGTGCGCACGCGCGGGTTGCCGTGCTTGTTAATGGACCCTTGGAAACGGCGCTGTGCTGAGCTGTCTTCCCGGGGACACATTCCGGTGTAGCTGGCCACTTGCCGCCGGTTGTCGAACCGGTTCCAGTCAGCCACTTCTCGTTCCAACACCTCGTAAGTTAGCTTGCCCAGGCCCACCGGCAGGTCCGCAGGCGCGGCCTCCGTCAGGGCTTTACCCAGTGCTCTGAGCTCCTGGTCCACCGCTTCGATCAGCCGGCGCAACGGCTCCAACAATTCCAACACGATGGCCGGCAACACCAGTTCCTTCCACAGAGCCTCGGTCCACCAGATGCCCTTGATGTGGGCGCCATAATAAAGGGCGTGGCTGCGCCCTTGGGCCGCCAGGCGTTGCTTCTCCTTCTGCAAGCTCTCCCGCTGGCGAGAGCGACTCCGGGCTTGCTCCTGAGCTTCGGTGGGCACGCGCACCACGCAAAAGGCGTCCTCATTGCCGGCGACATACCGGTCCAAGCCCAGCACCAACGCCTTGGCGTCACGCTTGTCGGTCTTGACGTTCTTGCCGTACTCGTCCCAATCCCGAGGCCGCACCACGTAGTTGGTGATGCCAAACCCCGCCAGCTTCCGGTGCAAACTGTAGCCAAAAGGGCCCGCCTCGTAGCAACTGTAAACCTGCTTGGCCAGCGCCGTCTGTTTCCTGGCCCAGTCCAGGAACTGAGTCGGGCTGAACGCTTGCGCCGGCTGGGGTGCGCCCCCGTCGATCTGGCGTACCACCACGTAGCGATCCAGATGCACGTCGATGCCCAGCTTGATGACCTGATGCGGTCGAGGACCGCTCTCGCAGTTCGGAGCCGATGCACCGGCGACGCTCGGCACCTTGCCTGCGCTCAAGATCGTCTCGACCAGCGTATCAGTTTGTTCCTTGACCGAGGGTAGTGCTTGCTTCGCCGCGGCCTTCGTCCTATTTGTTTTCTCGTAAGTTAGTTTTATCATTGGTGGTCAGGTTGCCGAATTTTTCCCAGCCTGACCACCCCATGTTATCTTTATGAGAAGCACTCTGACGCGACGTTCGTTCCTGGAAGAGCTTGGCGCCGCCACGGTGGCTGGCGCCACGGCAACCGCATTCGCCCAAACCCCTCCCGCGCCGGTGGCGATCTCCCAGCGCGAAACTGTCAAGCGTGCCATGGTCGAGCGCCCCGACAACCCCTGGCCGCGCGGCTTGGCGCACGTGCTCCTGGGGCTTCCCGGCAGCCAGCAGCCCGAAAAGGGATACCACGAGCCGGGCGGCAGCTTCAGCCCCGCCGTCGGCAGCTTTGGGGTCTCGATCTGGGTCCGAGACCCGGCCGGCAAACTGAGGACGACCAGTGATGCCGTGCCTATAAACCAAGTCAGCCAGCGGTTCCGCTGGCCTGACCCGGAGGGCGTTCCCGCCATCGCAACTACGACGCCGTGCTACGAGGCGGCTTGGTCGCGGAGCGCTCCTGCGACCACGTCGCTCGACCTCGAGCGTCGCGGCGATGCCGGCGAGCGGCTGGAGCTGGCGATCCGTAGCGTGGGGCCGGCCGGCGGTCCGCTCGAGAAGATCGCGTGGAACGGAAAGCAGTTGAACATCAACGACCGATGGACCTTGACCGTCGAGCCCGCGCCGGCGGCGGTCTTCGTCGGCCGCGAAGGCGAGCCGGATTGGAAGGACCAGCGGGGGCAAGCCCGCCAGTGGAAAGGCCAGGACGGGTGGGGCTGCGTCCGCATCGGATTGGCGGCCGGGGGCGCAGCCCGGCTCGTGGTGCGTGATTCCGCACCTGCCAAGCCAAACCCGCTCCGCTACCCCGCCGTGCGCGCCATGATCGAGATGGACCTGCCGGAGCAGCGTTTCGCCGATTGTCTGCACGCCCAGGTCGCCCACCTGATGATGGGACTGCTGGACCGGCGCACGCCGCCCGGCGAGCCGACCAACTATCCGCTGGCCTGGCAACGCGACGGCGCCGCGGTCGTCGCGGGACTTGTGCGCGCGGGCCAACTCGAGGTTGCCAAGGAGCTTGCCACGTACTTCGCGGAAAATGATTTCTTCGGCGGCTTCGGGTCCGAGGGCGACGCCCCGGGCCAGGGCCTGCGCGTGATGGAAGACGTGGCCGTGCGGGTCGGCGACGCGGAGTTCGACCGCTGGCTGTGGCGACACGTCCAGCGCAAGGCCGGGCTCGTCCTGAAAATGGCCTCGGCCGACAAGCCCCTCCGACTCCCTTACGTGGGGCCGATTGTGCCGGAGCATCGCGACCGCAGGGACTTGGACCTGGTCTGCGAGCCGGCCCGCGACGGGCTGATCATCGGGCGCATGGATTTTGGCCGACCGGCGTCGTACATCACCGCCGTGAGCTGCCACGGGCTGCGTGGCGCGGCGTCGCTGGCCCGGCGGTTGAAACACGCGGGAGAAGCCGGGCGCTGGCTGGCCGCGGCCGACCGCTTGCAGCGGGCGTGGCTCAAGGCCCCGCAGTGGCAGGAAGAGCGGACCTACATCTCGGGGCTCTGGCCGACGTGGGCCGCGGCCCCGGACAAAGCGGCCTATCGAGAGCACCTCCAGCAGCGAGCCGACCCGCGGCGATATTTGCCTTGGACCTACTTCAGCGCGGCGGTGACCCACCAGTGGCTCTGGCTGGACGAGCCGGAGCGGGTCTGGGAGAACCTCCAGTGGTTCTGGAACGAGCAGACTTCCCCGGGGCTGTACACCTGGTGGGAAGGCAACCGTGAGGAAAACACGTTTGGCTTGTGGGAGAACGTGCGCGGCTGGGTGAAGCCGCCGCACGTCACGCCACACTATTGGACGGCCGGCGAGATCCTCGCGTTACAGGTCGAGATGCTCGCCTGCGTCGACGAGTCCGGGACCGAGCCGGTGCTGGTGATCGGCGCCGGGGTGCCCGTGTCGTGGGTCGGCAAGCCGCTACGGGTCCGCGCGCTGCCGACGAGTGTCGGCCTGGTGGATTGGAGCTGGAAAGACCAGAGCATGCAGGTCACGGTCCGCGGCCAGGCGCCCAAGGTGCGCGTGGGCAAGGCGTTTGGCCCCGCAGCCCGGGTCAAGGTAACACCGGCCTAACCATGGCCGGGGACCAATCAGAAAGGAGTCGAACCCTGGATTGGAGAAGTGAAGGAGCCTTTATCACCCTGCCATGAGGCCTACTGACTGGACCGCAGGGCAGGGCCTTCCAGCTTCCAGATGCAGCGGTAGTTGAACCGGCGGTTGGGCGCGCTGTCACCGGCGGTGCAGAGGGAGATGGGGTCCTTGAGCTCGGCGGGGTTGTCGCACCAATGGAAATCGAACGTGAAAGCGTCGCCCGTCAAACCCAGGAGTTTGCGCGGGACAGCCAGTTCCAGGGCCTTGCCTGAGTAGCGGTAGTCCAACCGGGCCACCTCGACCCACGGCCCGCCCGGGGCGTTCGCGTCGTAGCGCTGGAGGGTTGTGGTCTTTTCGTCCATCACTCGCTGGTTGATGAGGTAATCATAGCCGTACCAGCCGGTGTTGGGATTGTGGTCGGCATCAATCAACAAAAGCATCCAGTTCTTGCCGGTGTGCGGCGTGAGCGCCTCATTGGCCTCGACGTAGAAACAGACCATGCTGCGGTCCACGGCGACCTTGCAAGTGACGATGTCGTTGCGGCCCAAGTCGTTCGTGTAATGAAGCCCGCCGTAACCCGGGTAGTCGCGGTGGACCGTATCGCCGACGGTATCGCGGTACTCGACCTCAAGTCCCGCCCAGTCCGCAAACTCCCCATCGATCTTGATGGGGTGTAGTCCGTGCAATTCCGGTATGGGGCGAACGCCCTTGTAACGCCGGATGTTCTGGGCCATCTGCATGTAATAATTGTCCGTGTAGCCGCCTTTCATCGGTTGCAGGGTGCGGTTGAATTCGGCATCGTACTGGTCCACGAAAAAGTAAGTGCTGTCGCGGCGCATGAACCTGGTGGTGCCCCCTCCCGGCGGCGAGTACTTGCCGGCGGTCCATTCGTTCCAGTCGTTGAGGTAAAGGAACTCCGGGTCGCCCGCGATCGCTTCGTCCCATCGTTGTTGGAAGTAAATGCCGTAGCCCTCGGGGTGCTCGACTGTCTTGCCCAGCCACGGCACATAAGTCGGCAGCGGCAGGTCATATTCGTTCAAGGCCGGCTCGCCGCCGGAGGCCGTCCACGACTTGCCGATCAGGCTCGAGGGATGCTGCGCCGGCGTTACCGCCGCCTCTTCCTTGTGGCCGTGGTGCCGTGACACCCGTTCCTCCGGGCTCAGCGCGCGCACGCGTTGGTCGCCCAGGTCCAACCCGAAACTCCAGTTGTCTTCCGTGCCGACGAAGCGCTTGCCGGCCCATTCGAAGTATCCCCACCACATCGTCCGCAGCGTGAAGAACCCCTTCACCTCTTTGGTGTAATCCTTGTAAAACGGTTCGGTATAATCGGGATCGCCAAAGTGCAGGTGCTTGGGGTCGGTCTTGGCGGCGGCTTCGAAGTGCGGATTCGGGTTTTGCACGCCGGCGCCGTTGGCGTCGGAGCTTGGGGTGCCATTGTAGAGCAGGAGTGGTCTGCCGTCCCAAAGAAACCAAAGGTCCTTGTATTTCTCGAGCTTGTAAATCCGGTCATACAAGTCCTGCACGACGCTAATCACCGGGCCGTTGAAGGCCCAGAAGCAGAATTGAGGCACCTGATTGCCCTCGGCCTTCATCCTTCGCATCACGGCGAAAATCGCCTCCCATTCGTCCCAGTAGCGGACGGCATTGGTGACGTCCACCACCAGCACATCGACTCCCGCATCCGCAAGCATCGACATGTCTTGGCGGATGACATATTCATCCTTGGTCAGGAAATAGCCCGGCTCCGGTTCGCCCCAGTGGTATGAGCCCTCGGTCCAGAGCGGATGTTTTGCATCCAGGCGCGCCTTGGAGTGGCCGGCGAGCACCCGGCTTACGTCGGCGCGGTACGGGGGCTTCAGGCGGGCCAGGGAATCGCTGTGCCAGGTGATATAGAAGATTCCCACGACGCGTCGGTGGTCACGCTTGACCGGTCCCACCTCGGAGAAGGCGGGCAGGGTCCGTCCGAGCGCATCGGTCGCCACCCAAGTGTCGGAATAGAGGTCGCGATAACCGGCTTCCGCGGCGCGCGCTCCGCCCGAAGGGCCGCTCCGGCTGAAACCGAGCAGTGACAGAAACAGGCCTGGCAACACCAGCCAGGCAGAACGGAGTTGAATACGCGCGGCGTTCATGCAGCACAATTGTCAGACCGACTATACAACCAGCCTGAATGGGTTGAAGCCCAAAACGGAGAACCCCCGGCCCTTCTTTTCCGGGAAGCAAGACAGAGGAACCGGTGGCAACCCACACACCCTGGCTGGATGGCGATGCCGGCGGCTCGGGTGCGACTTGGCCGAGGGTCATTGACCTGCGCGACCGCTCACAATCACAGCCTCAGGCGGCACATCCCGATTCGAGCTCCACCGCCCTGGCCGCGGCGCCGAGTTCGTTGGCGAAGAGCCGAATCCCGGCGCTGGTCCTTCCACCAACCTGCAAATAGGCGCCAGTCTGCTCCGGTGCAACGCAGCCGTGAATCGAGGCCTCCCGCACCTCCTCGAAGCGGATGACCGGCGCACTCGGGACCCCGGACTCCGCGCGCCATGCGAAAAGGCGCAGCCCGTCCACGTCTTCGCAGGTTAGCGACGGCCGTCCCTCAGGGGCGGCGGTGTTCACGTCCACGTGCTCAAAGGCCAAGTTGCGCGCGTGGCGACAGTAAAAGCCAAACGCGGGAAGAACCCCAAACATCGAATACTCGGGATAAGCACCCGGCCTTTCGGGCACCGCGCGGTGCGCGTCCTCTTCTTTCCGGCCTCCGGCGAACCGAATCCGGATGTGGCTGAGGGTCACTTTTTCAACCGGATGCCCGGGCAGGCCGGTGATGGAACAAGCGGTGGGGTCGGCTCCTGTGGCCTGGATATTGCTGAGGCTGACGTTGCGAAGGCTGCCGATGCCCGGGTCAGCCATTTCTGCCTTGAAGGGTCGCGCCCGGTTGCCGAGCCGAATAAAGATGGGTCCCCTGACGTTTTGCATCGTGACGTGGGAAATGCTGACGCCATCCAGGGTCCCGCCGTCCACCACCTCCAAGGCGATGCCCGCCAGGCGCGTATCATAGAGCGCGCAGTTACTCAGAAGGACATTCTCAAACCCGCCGTTGGATTCGGTCCCCAGCTTGAACGCATTGCAGTCGCTGCTGAGCAGGCAGTTGGCCACCACCACCTGCTTGCAGGGCCGCGCCAGCGTGCTCTTGAGCGCGATCGCGTCATCGCCTGACTGGATGTCGCAGTTGGCAATGCGGACCCGCTGGCAACCGTCGATGTCGATGCCGTCGTTGTTGGCGTTGCATTTGCTCGTCACGGTGATGCCATCGAGCAGGACGCCCTCGCACGCGAGGTAATGTTGCACCCACATGGCGGAATCCTTGAGGGTGACATCCCGCACCGAAACGTCCCGGCAGCCAATGATCCGGAGCAGATAGGGACGGACTTTGTAGGGTCCCTTGAACGCGGCGCCCTGGCCATCGATCACGCCCCGGCCCTCGATGCCAATGTGTTCGAGTTGCTCGGCGTAAATCAGGCTCCGCTCGGCGTAGTTGTCGGTGTACGAGCGAATCGAGGCGATGATCGGGGGATAGTCTTCCAGCTTGCGACTGCCCAGCAGCGTCGCGCCGGCATCCAGCCGGAGTGTGACGCGGCTCTTCAGGAAGATCGTGCCGCTCAGGTAACGTCCCGGTGGAAACCACACCGTTCCTCCGCCATTGGCGGCGCAGGCCTCGATGGCCTGCTGGAGCGCAGCGGTGTCCAGGGTGATGCCATTGCCGATAGCGCCAAAATCCTTGACGTTCAACGCGCCGCTCTTGGGATTTGTTTCCATGGCCGAAGAGGCGCCGGGCAGGGTGACCGCGGCGAGACCGCTCGCCGCCAGGGACCGGGCAAGGAAGCGGCGGCGCGAGGTGGTGGCTTTGAGGAGGAACTGCATGCCCGAGAGCGAAGCTGCCCAAGGCCGCGGCGTCAAGGCCAATCCGCCGTGCGAAACAATCCTGGAAGCTCGATTGCTGGCCGCGTTGAGCTCCTTGCGAGCAGAGTCGAGGGGGAAGGCACCCTTCTACAGCGAGGAAGATGAAATCGTGAGATTCAGAAAATGCTCGAAAAATGCGCAGAGCTGCTCGTTGGACTCCGCGGTGGGCGTGTGAGCCGGGCGGCTGGTCAGGGCGACGCGGTTGGTGCAGCCGAGCAATTGATTCACCGCCACCAGGTGGTTCAAGGCCAGCCAACGGGCGGGCGGGTCTTCGGAGCCCCCGGAGACCAGGAAGGGGCGGGGCGCGATGAGCGCGTGCAGCTCATGGAGGTCCCGGCCGGCCTCGACCATGCGTTTGTAAGCGCCGGTGCGCGGGTTGTCCGCGGTGGGCAGGCCGGCCTGCCGAGGTTTCTCGCTGGCATCCAAACCCAGATACCACGGTTCCCAGTAATTCACGTTGGGACGCGTCTCATCGAACACGACCCCGGGATCGCTGGCCGCCACGGCGGCGAACTTCTCCCAGAGCGCGCCGGCAAACATCGCCCACTTGCCCCCGTAAGAATGGCCCACCACGCCGATGCGCGCCGAATCCACTTGGGGCAGGTTGGCCAGGGCGCGCCAGCAGTTGGCGGCCACATAAGCGTGATAGGAGAGCGGCTGGCATCGCGCCGACCCGAGCTCCGGTTTCCAGGCATTGCCCCCGGGCGTGCCAATGGAGAGGGTGACAAAACCGCGCCGGGCAAGCTGCCGGCCAAAGTCCCGGAGCGGCTCCAGGCCGAGCCCAACGCTGGTTTCCGGCTCGTAATACAAAACGAGCACGGCCGGAAAACGCCCTGCGCCTTCCGGCACCAGCAACCAGCCTTCTCCCGTTTGGCCCGGGGCGATTTCCAGGCGAACACGGTGGCGCGCGAAATTCTCGCGCGGCAGTGGGGCAGGCATCGTGCCTGCTTTCTCCGATTCCAGGCCAGTACGTCCAGGCGGCAGGGTGGACGCCGGCTCGGCTGCCGGCAGGAATTCGACCTTCGGCGCCTCGAGTAGGGGCGGCCAGGGCCCCATCAAGTCGTGCCACTGCTTGCGAATCTCCTCGCGGCGGCGCGCCCAGTCGCCGGCGGTTTTCACCCACGTGCCATCCTCGAATTTCAGCGGCGAGCGGTAGGAGCCAAACTGGCCGGCGTACTGAGCCGGTGGGTGGAAGAAGGGCGCGAGAACTTGCGCGGGGTCTGTCCGGCCGACAGTCACGACCGCTCGCCAATAGCGCGTCAGCGATGACTGGCCGTTGCCGGTGACAGTAGGAATGACATGAATGAAGAAAAGCGCCAAGCCGATGCGGAGGGCAGGGAACCTGCCCCGCGTGAACCAGCGACGCGGAGAGAAGCCGGGGGCCCGGCCGTGCCCCCATCGCCCGTTCCGCGCTGGCTTTCCGGTGGACATGCTCACAAATCTGAACACAGAACCAGAGAAAAGGGAACAAGATTCTCCCGCAAGGAGCTACTCTCTTCGGGGAACTCAGCGCACGCCACGCACGCCTGAGCTTGGACTTAGGCGGCGTAAATAAATAAAGGTATCAACTTCTGAGAATCGTGGTATGATAGCTGCACATGAGTGCTATTGCCGCGCTGACGCAGAAGTTCAGGGCCATTTGGCCACTCCTAAATGAGCGGACCCGGCGCCTTACCGCCGCCAATGAAGCTATGCAGATGGGTTATGGCGGTGTCTGCGTGGTTCACCGGGCTTGTGGCTTGTCCCGCAAAGCCATCCTCAAGGGTATTGGCGAAATCGAGCGGGGCGACTCCTCGCTGGCGGAGCGCATCCGGCGCCCGGGCGCCGGACGCAAGAACCTCACGGTGTTGGATTCCGGGCTGGTGGCGGCGCTGGACGATTTGATTGAGGGCGGAACTCGCGGCGATCCGGAATCTCCCTTGCGCTGGGTCTGCAAGAGCACTCGGACCCTGGCCGAGGAGTTAAGCCAGCAAGCTCATCCGGTGAGCCACATGCGGGTGGCCCAACTGCTGCACGAGCAGGACTACAGTTTGCAGAGCAATCGGAAGCTGGAGGAAGGGGAGGACCACCCGGACCGCAACGCCCAATTTCGGCATATCAACCGGTGCGTGAAGCGGGCCTTGGCGGCGGGGGAGCCGGTCATTTCGGTGGACACCAAGAAGAAGGAACTGGTGGGCAACTACGCCAATAGCGGCCAACAATGGCGTGTGGCGAAACAACCGCAACGGGTCAAGGGGCACGACTTCCCGGGTCCCGAGGTGCCTCGCGCCTATCCCTACGGCATCTATGACTTGGGGCGCAACAGCGGATTCGTAAACGTGGGCACCGACCATGACACGGGGGCCTTTGCGGTGGCCTCGATTCGTGGGTGGTGGCGCTTTGAAGGGCGAAGACTTTATCCTGCGGTCCGGACGCTGTGGATCACCGCCGATGGCGGAGGCAGCAATGGGTGGCGGCTGCGACTCTGGAAACTCGAGTTGCAGGGCTTTGCCGACAAAAGTGGGCTGTGCCTTTCCATCTGCCACTTTCCGCCCGGCACCAGCAAGTGGAACAAGATCGAACACCGACTCTTTTCGTTCATTTCGTCCAACTGGCGCGGTGAACCGTTGCGAGATTACCAGACGGTCGTGAACCTGATTGCCAGCACAACGACGGCCAAAGGATTGACGGTGACCTGCCGGCTGGATCGTCGAAAGTATCCGACGGGTAGAAAAGTCTCACGCGAGCAGATGAAGCAAGTGAACCTAAAGCCTAACAAGTTCCATGGTGAGTGGAACTATACCATCGAGCCTCACGGGTGAACCAACTTGATACCTTTATTTATTTACGCCGCCTTAGTCCTCCTTTTCGGGAGGTTGACCAATGGTTTTGCCATGTGCATTCTTGAATTATGGCAAGCATCCAGGTCCGCGTCCTTTCCGACAATGACATCCAAGGCATCCATGGGGCCAGCCTCGCCATTCTCCGGGACACAGGCATTCTGATTCACCACGAAGAAGTGCTGCGCCTTCTGGGCGAGAATGGCGCGCGCGTGGATCGCCATCGTCAGCTTGCCCGCATCCCGGAGAGGCTGGTGATGGACTGTGTCGCGCGCGCCGGCAAACGGTATATTCTGCACGGCCGAAACCCGGTGCGAGTCGCCCGGTTTGGGTATGGCGATCTCAATCAGATGTCCAGCCCGGGACAATACGGCTGGATCGATAGCGAGACCCAGGCGCATCGAGCGGCGACCCTGGAAGATACGCGGGCCGCCATCAAGCTGGGCGACGCGTTGCCGAATCTCACGATTGTCGGGTCGATGGGGCAACCCAAAGAGGTCAGCGAGAAATACCGCGAAGTCGTGCTGACGGCGGAATTGTTGAAGGGCTGCAGCAAACCGACGCGGACCTGGGTTCATAATGGCGCCACGGCTCGTTATGTGCTTGAGATGTATCGCACCGTCGCGGGCGGGGATGCGGCCCTGCGGCAGCGTCCAATGACCGAGGCTTTCCTCGAACCGATTAGCCCATTGCAGATGCCGCACGATGGTTTGGAAGTGGTGAGGGAGCACGTGCGCAGCGGCCAGCCCGTAAGCGTCGGCCCGATGTCCATGACTTCCGGGACCGCGCCGGGCACGCTGGCCGGGACACTGGCGCAGGAGAACGCGGAACTCCTCGCGGGTGTGGTGATCACGCAGGTGCTCGGGCCGGGCACGCCCATGATGTATGGCGGCATCCCGCATATCCTGGACCCGCGCACCAGCATCTGCTCCTTTGGGTCGCCGGAGCAGGGGCTTATGGCGGTGGCGATGGTGCAAATGGGCCGGTTCTACGGTTTGCCGGTCTATATTAACGTCGGCCTAACCGATGCCAAGGCCCTGGATGTGCAAGCGGGAATCGAGAAGGGAGCCACCCTGATGCTCGGCGCGCTCGCCGGGGCGGATACCGTCGGTCATACCGGCATTCTGCGGCACGGACCATGGCGCGTCCTTGGAATGGCTCGCCACGGATGACGAAACGATGGCCTACGTTAAGCGAGTAGTGCGCGGATTCGAGGTCACACCGGAAAAACTGGCGACGGAAGTGGTCAACGTCGTTGGCCCTGGCGGCAACTATCTGGCGGAGGACCATACGGTGGCGCATTACCGCCAGGAGCTTTGGACGCCCGACGCCACCTGGACGCGCGAGGCCTATGTGACCTGGGAAGCCGGCGGACGCCGCACGATGGGAGAGCGCGTGCGGGCGCGGGTGAAGGACATCCTCGCGAAACACAAGGTCGAGTCCATGGATGACGCCCTGGCTCGCGAACTGGACCGCATCACTGCGGCTGCCAAAGGTGAGTTGGGAGGTTAGCGCAAGAAGCGGCCTGCGGCTTGAGCAGCACACCTGAATCTCCGGATCATCCGCTGTTCGTCTAAACGCTGTTTCAGCGAAGCTCCGTCAGGAGCGCCATGTTTATAGTCCAGGAGATCATCCAAGGGACCAAGCCCCGTCAGGGGCGGCAGGTCAGAGCCGTAGTGCCCGCGGACTCACATGCCGGGGAATCCCCGGTGGGATTTTCAGGTGTTGGCCCAATTGAAGCGGCCCCACCCGGTGTGATAAAGTCTCGGCAGTGAACCGCCACATTGGATGGCGGTGGCAACCTGTAAATGAAAAAGGGCAGAAATATGAAAACGTTAATAGTAATCGGAGCCTTGCTCGGCATGGTTGCGGCGCCCCTGGCAAAGGGGGCAGAAATCACATCCTGGCAAACTTCCGGCGCGTCTTGGGGGCAGGGGGGAGAGTTCTCAGCCTACGGTGAACCTGGAAATACCAAGCTCGGTTTCAGCGGGCAATACGCCACGGACGGCATCGGCTACCAGACTTTCTGCATCGAGGTTGCCAACGAGTTCTCTCCGGGCACGTATTACGCTTACACCGTTGGACTAACGGACCACAATGGCCGCCCGCTTACGCTGGGCGCAGCCCTCCTGTTCTCGAAGTTTGAGAATGGCTCTCTGGCGGCTGAGGGTTATAATTATACCTATGGCAGTGGGCGCGAAAGCAGCGCGGGACTGCTGCAGGCGGCACTCTGGTATTTCCAGGACGGTCAGTCGGAGTCTTATCTCCCGCTGGGAACTCCGGGTCATAACGCCTTCACGGATTACGCCATCAGCCAACTGGGAGCATCCGCCGCTTCCGGGGCCAGCGGCGGCGCCTACGGGGTCGAGGTTCTACAGTTGGCCAATGGCCAGGATTGGCTGGCGGTGGTGCCTGACGGAGGCTCAACACTTCGAGTTGTTGGGCGGCGCGCTCGTGGCGCTGCGTGCCTTCCGCCGCAAACTCGCCTGGCCCAGGCGCAAGTAGTTCAATCTTTTTAGTGGTGGGTGGGGTGAGGAGCAGGCTGGCAGCCTGCTCCTTTTTTTCCGCCGCGCTCGGCGGCTTCGGCGGCGATTTCTGTCCCGGATCCAGGGCCATTGACAAAGTCGCCGAAAAGGGCGCCGTTCTCTCCCTGTAGGAGACGACGTAAGGAGTCTCTGATCAATGGCTTCGGAGGGGAGCAGGCTTTCGCCGTGCCCAAGAATCAATCAGAGACTCCTTACGTCGTCTCCTACAATGGTTTGCGGAGAACTTTGTCACTGGCCCCGGTCCCGGATCGCAATGGCCGATGTTCGTCATTGAACCGGCGTATTCCGTATAGTTAACTCGGCGCATGTCTCACGCGAGCGGCAGCGCGGTCAGTGTCAGGGTCCAGGTCAGCACGATGAGCTGGAATTTCTGGGTCGCCAATATAATGGAGGCCCTCGAGCGGCTCGCCTTTTTTGGCGTTCGGGCGGTGCTTCCCTTATACATGGTGGCCGCCAAAGGCCAGGGTATCGGCTCTCTTACAAAGAGAAGGGCCTGATCTACATGGTCTGGGCCGTTTTCCAGTGCCTGCTCCCTATGGTGTCAGGCGGCTATGCCGAGGCCTACGGCTATCGCCTGAGCATGTACGTCGCCTTTTCCCTGAACATCGCGGGCTACACGGTGATGGCCAACGCCGGCGGCTTTTGGACTATGCTCCTGGCGGCGCTGCTGGTGGGCACCGGCACGGCGATCTTCAAGCCTCCGGTCCAGGGTTCGGTGGCCAAGTCCCTCAACGCCGGCAACAGCGGACTGGGTTTTGGCATCTTCTACTGGGTGGTCAACGTCGGCGGTTTCCTGGCCCCGATGGCCGCCGCCACGTTGCGCGGCAATGAATTACGCCCCACCTGGGCCCGCGTTTTTTATGGCGCGGCCATCGTTACGGCCCTCAACTTCCTGCCCGCCGTTTTTCTCTTCCGCGAGCCCGCGCCGGACCTCGAGGCCCGCAAACAGAAACCGCTCAAGGTCTTCACCGAAACCATGGCGGTCTTATGGAAGGACCAGTCGATGCTGCGGTTTTTGCTCGTCGTGTCGGGATTCTGGTTCATGTTCATGCAGCTCTGGGACCTGCTGCCCAATTTCCTGGACGAGTGGGTTGACATGCGCGACGTCGGCCACTTGCTCAGTGCCTGTCTTGGGGCGGCGGCCAACGGTTTTCTTACCGCCGACGGGGGCGCCAAGCCCGAAATGCTGATCAACATTGACGCGTTCGCGATCATTTTGTTCGTGCTCCCGCTTTCCTGGCTCTTTGGCCGCTATAAAATGATGACCGCGCTGGTGCTTGGCATGACTGTTGGACTTGTCGGATTCGTGATTTCGGGGCTGACAAACGTGGGCCTTCTCGCTGCGGCCGGCGTTTTTGTGTTTGCCATTGGTGAGATCATTTGCAGCCCCAAGTTCTCCGAGTACATCGGCATGACCGCGCCGCCTAATCGCAAGGCCCTCTACATGGGGTACGCCCAAATACCTTTTGCCATCGGCTGGGCCGCCGGCAACGGCCTTTCCGGTCCGCTCTACGAGACGTTTGCTTCGCGCAATGCCCTTGCGCGTCAGTTTCTTGTGGAAAAGCTGGGGATGCTTCCCGAGGCCGCCAGGGCTGTTGCCGATAAGGATTTGCTGCCGGCCATCGCAACCAGGCTTGGTGGCGGCGCCACTCCCCGCGGGGCGGTCAACGCTCTATGGGGCGCCTATCACCCCTGGATCATCTGGCTCATCCTCGGCGCGGTCGGACTTGCCTCACTCGCCGCAATGATAGCCCTTCACCGAAGGAAGGGGTCGGGGAAGGGTTCTTAGTTTCGTGAAGTCGCGTAGGGCATGGGCGCCCGGGAGCCACTTCATGGCTGGCGGCAGGCTGGCCCGGGGCGTCCCGAGTACCAAGTGGAGGTGGTTGCTCATCAGGCACCAGGAAAACAACCAATACGGCCAATAGCGCCAATGGAGCATTTGCCTCCTGCCCCGAAACATGCGAAAACACTCTCCTGTGATGGCGACGGCCGGCGAACACGCCGATTCACTGCCGCGCGGATATTGTCCTTGCATGGAAGGACAACTTTGCCGAAACTGACTCTGTGAATAGTGACAACCTCAAAGGCGTGTTGCAGCAGTTCGTTTCCCGACCGCTGCCGCAGTGCCGCGCGCGGGAACTGGTGCTGCCCGTCGGGTCGGGCAAGGTGGTGGGGCTGGCAGGAGTTCGTCGCTCGGGAAAGACGTTTCTTTTCTTTCACACCATCCAACGGTTGCTGGCCCAAGGGATCGGGCGTAACCGGCTCATTTACCTGAACTTCGAGGACGACCGTCTTCAGCCTGTGCGCGCCGAGGATTTGGACCTGGTTCTGCGCTGCCACCGGGAGCTTTTTCCCGAGGCCATCGGCCAGCAATGCTACCTCTTCGTGGATAAGGTGCAGAATGTTCCCGGCTGGGAACGGTGGCTCCGCCGCCTGCACGACACGGAGGATGTCCAGGTGTTCGTGACCGGTTCTTCGTCGCAACTGCTGACGCGCGACCTTGCCAGCGCGCTGCGGGGACGCAGCATCACCCTGGAGGTGTTCCCGCTGAACTTTGCCGAGGCGCTGGACTTTCGGGGCATCGTCTGGCAGCCGTCGCACCCGGATAGCGAGAGCGTGTTGCGTGGCGCACTCGAGCACTATCTGCGTTGGGGCGGGTTCCCGGAAGTGGTGTTGGCGGAGGAGGCCCTGCGTCCGCTGATCCTGGGCGAATACGCCTCGTTGATGCTCTACCGCGACGTGGTCGAGCGCTACGGCGTCCGCAACGAGACCCTCATCCGCGAGCTGTTGCGGTTCGCGTTTCGGAACACGGCGTCGCTGGTCAACGTCAGCAAGCTCCACCGCGACTTCGCCTCGCTCGGCTTCAGCGTGTCGAAAAACACCCTCCACGAATACCTGAGCTACCTCGAGGACAGTTTCCTGCTGTTCCTGCTGCCCAAACACGAGCGGTCGTTGCGCAAACAGGCGCACAATCCCAAGAAGTTGCACGTCATTGACCCGGGCCTGGTCGCCGCGTTCCAAGGGAATCCGGATCGGGACGCGGGCCGCAAGCTCGAAACGACCGTCTTCCTTCACCTGCGCCGCCGCTACCGCGCGCTTTACTACTACGCCAACGGTGGCGAAGTGGACTTGTGCAACGAGGAAGGCACGGCCTTCTGGAACACCTGCTGGAGCCTGACGGATCCGGATACAGTGAGCCGAGAGCAGGCCTCCATGTCGCTGGGAAAGTCGCGCGCCAAGCAGGCGCAAGGCGTCCTCCTCTACCACGAGTTTGCCGCCGCATTGAAGTCTGCCCTGCCCGAAGCCCAACCGGCGTGGCGCTGGTTGCTCGAACAATGAAAGGGGGAATTCCAGCCGTGAAATTCGAAAGACGGTGAGGAAACGGGTCGGTTCTTCAGGAAAAGAACCAATACAGCCAGGGGAGCATTTGCCTCCCGCCCCGAAATATGCGAAAACTCTCTCCTGTGAGTGCGGCACAGTCCGCAGGATTCAAACTCAACGTCAGACGTTTAAGAGCATGCAGACGCAGGTGTCGAGTGGCGGGTGTCGGGGGAACGAGACGCCACGCCTCGCCCCTCGACACTCGCCCCTCGACACTTGCACGCTGGAGAAGCTCGAGCGGGCGGAGGAACTGGCGCGGCGGTTGGCGGGGCTGACGCATCTCATTCGGGATGGCATCGTGACGGCGTTTCAGACGGGCAGGGCGTCTGAAGAGCTGAGGGGATGGCGCGAGGTGTTCGCGCAAAGGCTGCTGCCGGAGTTGGCGGGCCCGGGGCGGGAACGGGAGTTCGCCGATATGTTCGCGCAGACGCTGAGCTGCGGGCTGTTCTCGGCGCGAGCTTTGGGGAGCGTGAGCGCGGGCTTCACGCTCGCGGGGGCGACGAGGCTGCTCCACAAAACAACTCCTTTTCTGCGCGACTTCTTCGAGCTTATCACCGGCCCGAGGCTGGATGGCGAGCCGTTTGGCGGGTTCGTGCGGGAGATGGTAACGCTGTTGGAGCGCGCCAACATGGCGGCCATCCTCAAGGACCTGGGCAAAGGGGTTGGCGCGGGCCGGCGGCGGGACCCGGTGGTTCACTTCTACGAGAGGTTCCTTTCGGCTTACGACCCGAGGCTGCGGGAGTTGCGCGGGGTCTATTACACGCCCGAGCCGGTCGTGTCGTATATCGTCGAGAGCATTGACTGGCTGCTGCAAAAGAGATTTGGGCTCAAGGACGGGCTGGCGGACAAGTCGAAGGTGGTGGTAAAGCGGCAACAGGGAGCAAGGGTCCTCGAGGATGAGTCGCACCGAGTGCTGATCCTGGACCCGGCCATGGGGACCGGGACCTTCCTGTTCAAGGTGGTCGAACTTATCCGTGAGCGGTTCGAGAAAAAGCATCCGGGGCGGTCATGGCCTTCCTATGTCCGGGAGCACTTGCTGCCGCGGCTCTTCGGTTTCGAGCTGCTGATGGCGCCGTACGCGGTCGCGCATTTGAAGCTGGGGTTGGCGCTGAGCGCGCGTCATTTGCCGGAGCCGTGGCGCGAAAACCGGGCGTGCCATTTCCCGCCCAACGGGCGGCTAAACATTTACCTGGCGAATACGCTGGAGGATGCGGACCGGGTGACGCAACAACTGGGCCCGCTCTCCATCATCGGCCGCGAAGCCAACGAGGCGTCGGCCGTGAAGCAGCACCGGCCGGTGCTGGTGGTGCTGGGCAACCCGCCGTACGCGAATTTCGGGCGGCAGAATCGAAACGATTTCATTCTGCGGCTGCTGGACGACTACAAGCGGGGGCTCAAGGAAAAGAAGCTGAACCTCGATGACGATTTCATCAAGTTTCTGCGCTGGGCGCATGACCGCATCGAGCGGACGGGGGCGGGGATTGCCGGGTTCATCACCAACAACGTCTATCTGGACGGGCTGACGCACCGGCGAATGCGGGAGAGCCTCTTGGAGACGTTCGATGAGATTTACGTGCTCAATCTTCACGGGTCATCCAAAAGGCAGGAACTCGCCCCGGATGGAACCAGGGATGACAATGTGTTTGACATCACGGTAGGGGTCGCGATTGCGCTCTTTGTGAAGCTGCGGCCGGGAAACCGGCGAGGCGAGGACCTGGGGGAAAAAGCCGGGAAGGGCCGCCCGGTTCACGCCACGGTGCATCACGCGGACCTCTGGGGGTTGCGCGCGCATAAGTACGATTGGCTGAGCGGTCATAATGGCGCCTCGACCCGATGGGCGAGCTTTCAGCCGGAGGCGCCAGATTTTTTCTTCAAACCGCGCAACGCGAAGCATGAGCAGGAGTGGAATGCGGGGTGGAGCATTCGCGACCTGTTTCCCGTCAGCAACAACGGTCTGAAAACAGACCGGGACGCGCTGTTCTTCGATTTTGACCGCAAAGCGTTGGAGAGGCGGATGGCCATGTTCTTCTCCCCGGACCCGCCCTTGGCGTTTCTGCGAGAGGTACCGTGTCGCCGACTCGAGCAGCTACGACATCGGGGCCCGCCGCCGCGAGCGAAAGTTTTCTGCAGAGGCCATCCAGCGATGTCTTTACCGGCCGTTCGACTTCCGTTGGCTGTACTATGACATCGGCCTGACCAGCCGGCCGGCGGAGAAGGTGATGAGGCATTTGCTGGCGGGAGAGAATATAGCCCTTTGCGCGCTCCGCCAGTCCAGGCGCGGCGAAGGGGGCGCCTTGCTCGCGGCGGCTGCGCTGGTAAATAAGGACGTGGTTTCGCTGTTCGACATCGGCACGGTATTCCCGCTCTACCTTTACCCGAACGGGCAAACTGAGGCGCAGGCCGAACTTGTGCCTCCTGAGAACGGCCGGCGCCCCAACCTGGCCGCGGAGTTCGTCCAGCAGTTCGCCAAGGCCGTGGGTCTTGAGTTTGTGCCCGACGGGCGCGGCAACTTAAAAGAGACATTTGGGCCCGAGGACGTTTTCAACTACGCCTACGGGATTTTCCATGCGCCGAGCTATCGGGAGCGTTACGCGCAGTTCCTCAAGCTCGGCTTTCCTCGCTTGCCGGTAACGGGTGACGCCCTTCTGTTCCGGCGGTTAAGCGAATGCGGGGCGAGGTTGGTCGGGCTTCACACCCTGCGCGAGCGCGGTCCGGGAATGGTTTCCTTCGACGTGGCTGGCAGCAACATAGTGGAGCGGGTCGTTTATGTGCCGCCACAGCTTGCAGGCGGAGCGACCGGCCGGGTGTACATCAATCGCCGGCAGTACTTCGAGGGGCTCCTCGAGGCGGTCTGGGAATTCCGGGTGGGCGGCTACCAGGTGTGTGAAAGATGGTTGAAGGACCGGAAAGGCCGGGTGCTGGGGCATGACCAAATCGAGCATTACCGGCAAGTCGTTGCGGCGCTGGCAGAGACAAGGACGCTGATGGCACAGATCGATGCGCTGATCGTCGGCCATGGCAACTGGCCCTTACGCCAGGTCCCGGGGCGCGGCGGCCTCGATGAAGGCGCGGATGTTTTCGGTGCTGACGCCGGGGGGCATGCCGCCGGCGCAGGAGAGGATGAGCCTCGAGGGGTCGGAGGCCTCGGCCAGGAGCTTTATGACGGCTGACCGGACCTCTTCCGGGGAACCTTTGGCCAGCACGTCCCGGGGAGGCACATTGCCGAGGATGGCGAGGCGATGGCCGGACATGCGGCGCAACTCGGCCAGGGTGTTGAAGATGCCGGGGTTGTAAAGGTTGATGCCGATTTCCGGGTAGAAGCCGATGGATTTGGCGCACTGGGCGTCGTTGTGGAAGAACTTTACCGGGACATCGGCGGCGTAGAGTTCCTTGAAGCACGGCAAAGCGAATTCCCGGAAATCCTGTTCCCCGATGAAGCCGACGATGTCGTCCAGCAGGAAGATGCCCTCGATGGTGGGGAAGGTTTCGCGCTGAAGGCGATGCCATCTGTTTGAGGAAACCGGTGACCAGGCCCAGGAGTTTGTGGACCCGGTCGGGGTCGGTCTTGAGGGCGAGGAGGAATTCCGGGGCGCCCATCAGGAAAGTGGCGACGTTGAGGGGGCCGCGCGAGACCGAGAAGCGGATTTTGTGGCCGAGGCTCTCGATGCGCGGGCGGGCGCTCTTGAGCCGGTTGAGCATGAAGGGCAGCAGGCCGTCGGTGACCGGGTTCGGCTCGGGCAGGTCGTCGATTTGGGCGACGTCGCGAATGACCTTTTCGGCAAACGGAAACTCGTTTTTGTAGAAGAGGCATTTGGCGCCAAAAGCCGAGGGCTCGGTGCACATGCCGAACTCGGACCAGAAGCCGGGCAGGAAAAGGAGCTGGGGGAAGGTCTCGATGGCCTTGCGGTTGGCCTCGAACCAGAGGCCCTCGTCGGTGAAATAGTCCAGGATGTCGCGGCCGGCCCAGTTGGGCAGCCAGGGGCAATCGATGATGAACCCGGCGGGCGGGTGCGGGAGGGCTTTGCCCTGGACCACCGCCAGGAGTTGGGTCCATTGGCTGTCAGTCATGTTCCGCCAAGCATCGCTCAGTTTGATGTCACGGTCGAAAATAATCGAGTTCCGCGGCGTTCCTATCGCGGCAGTGGCACTGGCAAGGTGCGCCCCCTCTGCGGTGACCGCTTGGGCTGCGGCTTGGCCGCGCTGCGCTTTTTTTGACTTTCTGCGGCCGGCTGAGCCTGTATCCTTCGCCTGAGCATGAGCCAACATACTCCGGCAACGTTCATCGGCGCGATTCTTGCGGGCGCGCGCCTTTGGCCCTCGTTGCTCTGGCGGTGGGAAGCGCAGTTGAAAGGGGTGGAATTCCAGGGCCGCAGCGTGTTCCTGGGCCGGCCGTTGATCAGCGTGACTAAGGGGGCCCGCATCGTCCTGGGGGACGGGGTCCGCATCGCCAGCGCCGTGCGGGCCAATCCGCTGGCGTGCTTTCAGCCCTCGGCCCTCAGGGCCATGGCGCCCGGGGCGCGGCTCATCCTGGGCCGCAATGTGGGACTCAGCGCCACGGTGCTCTGCGCCGGCGCCTCCATCGAGGTCGGCGAGGGCACCATCATGGGCGCAGGGGCAATGGTCCTGGATCACGACTTTCACCGGCCCGTCGGGGACTGGGATTGGGCCGACGAACACCAGGCCAATGCCCGGCCCATCCGGATCGGGCGAGGCGTCTTCGTGGGCGCCCGGGCTATCATCCTCAAAGGCGTGGCTATCGGCGACCGCGCCGTCATCGGCGCCGCCGCCGTCGTCACCCAGGACGTGCCGGCCCGTCACTTGGCCGTCGGCAATCCCGCGCGCATTATTCCCCCCAAACCGGATATTTCTTAGCCGTTATTGGCGGGAAAGGGACTTGCGCCGGCGCGACGAGGTAGTAGAATATTACGCGTGAAAGCAACGACAATGACGTTGACGCGGAAGCGGCAAACGGTGTTTCCCTTGGAATGGTGCCGCCGTGTGGGCTTGGAGCACGGCGGACCGTTGAACGTGTTTGACCTAGGCGAGGACGGCCTGCTCATCCGGCCTTTGAAACCACCTCCGCCCGAGGAGGTGGCGGCGTTGCTGGCGGAAACCCCCGTCGGCAAGCAGTCCCCCAAGGAGATCCGGGCCATTGTTGAGAAGGCATTGCGAGAGGTGCGGGCCAGATGAGTCCCGTCGTGATGGACACGGGGGTGTTTGTGGCAGGTGTCTTCTGGCGCACTGAGGCTCACCGATGCGTCAAGGCTTGGCTGCTGGGCCTGGTGTCCCTGGTGGTGACCGATGCGATTTACGGTGAATACGAGGCGACCTTGCGGAAGGTGCAGGCCACTCAGGGAGGCAGCGCCGACCTGGATCGGTGGCTTGCCTTAGTGAGGAGCCAAGGGTGCTGGGTCCATCCCACCCCGTTCCAGCAACGAGTCTGCCGCGACCCTCAAGGACAACATCATGATCGAGGCCGCGCTAGCGGCGGGCGCGAGGACCATCGTCGCCCGGGACGCGGACTTGACCGTGTTGGAGAAGCCCTTCGGCATCCGCATACTCACTCCACGCGCCTGGCTGGCTACGCTGTCTCGGGCCGACCGCCGGAGACTGGCTTAATCCCCAATGACAAGTTTTGTCGCCGGCCCCGCCCCTTTGGGTCTGCCATGGTTGGATCCGGCTGGACAACAGCCGCACGACAGTGAAGGATGGGCCAGGCTGGCAACCAATTCTCGACCTGCAGCGCGGCGTGAGAGGTTTCCAGATTACATTTATGTCGCACGCGGACTTTGTTCATCTACATCTGCACACCGAGTATTCCCTGCTCGATGGGGCGTGCCGTCTGGACCGTTTGGTGGAACGGGCGCATGAGTTGAAGTTCGGCGCGCTGGCCATCACCGACCACGGGGTGCTCTATGGGGCCGTGGACTTCTACCGGGAGGCGCGCGAGCGGGGCATCAAGCCCATCATCGGCTGCGAGGTCTATGTCGCACCCGGCAGCCGGTTCGATAAGAAGACCGCCGCCGGGGGCCGCGACGTTTATCATCACCTGGTCCTTCTGGCCAAAGACGAGATCGGCTACCAGAACCTCATCCAGCTTGCGACCGCCGCGCATCTGGAGGGTTATTATTACAAGCCGCGCATCAACAAAGAACTCCTGGCCGCTCACAAGGAAGGGCTCATTGCCCTCTCGGGCTGCCTGGCCAGCGAGACTCCCCGAATGGATTCTCAAGGATCAATTGCCCCGCGCCAGGGAGACGACCGACTGGTTCAAGCAAACTCTGGGCGCGGAGAATTATTACCTCGAGCTCCAGAACCACGGTCTGCCCGAGCAGGCCAAGGTGAATCGGCGCCTCATTGCCCTGGCGGCGGAGTTCGGCCTGAAACTGGTGGCGACCAACGACGTCCACTACCTCGAGAAAACCCACTCCCACGCCCACGATTGCCTGATCTGCATCGGGACCCAGACCCTGCTGAGCGATACCAAGCGAATGCGCTACGCCGACCAGCAGTTTTACCTCCGTTCGGCCGAGGAGATGAAGGAGCGGTTCGCCGAGACACCCCAAGCCGTGCAGAACACACTCGAGGTGGCCGAAAAATGCAACCTCGAAATCCAGTTCGGCAAGCTCCACTACCCGGTCTTCCACCCGCCCGAGCCCTTTACTCGCGAAGGCTACTTGCGGCGCCTTGTCGCCGAAGGATTGCGCGACCGCTACGGCATTCACGCCCGCGCCGAGGGCCGGGAGTTCATCGTCGAATCCGTTTCCGACCCCGCCGCCGCGCCGGCGGCCAAGACCGTTCTGGACCGGCTCCAGCACGAGCTGGCGGTCATCGAGAAGACGGACTTTGCCAGCTATTTTCTGATTGTGGGCGATTTCGTCCGGCGCGGGCACGAGATGGGCGTGGCCTGCGTGGCGCGCGGTTCGGCCGCCGGCTCGATTGTTACCTACCTCCTGGGCATCTCGAACGTTGACCCGATTCGCTACGGCTTGCTCTTCGAGCGGTTTCTCAATCCCGAGCGCGTCAACCCGCCGGACATTGACATTGATTTCGCCGACGACCGGCGCGGGGATGTCATCGAATATGTTCGTGGGAAATACGGCCGGGACGCCGTCGCCCAAATCGTCACCTTTGGCACCCTGGGGGCCAAATCGGTCGTGCGGGACGTGGGGCGGGTCATGGGCCTGACTTTCGGGGAATGCGACCGTCTGGCGAAAATGATTCCCGCCGACTTGAAGATGACGCTCGAGAAGGCGCTCAAACAGTCCCCGGAGCTCAAACAGGCTTACGAGACCGAAGAAGTGACGCGCGAGTTGATCGATACGGGTTTCATCCTCGAGGACCTCACTCGCAATGCCTCCGTCCACGCCGCCGGCGTGGTCATTGGCGATCAACCCCTGGTGAATCTCCTGCCGCTCAAACAGGACGAAGACGGCGCGATCGTGACCCAGTACGCCATGGGGCCGGTCGGTGAGTTGGGCCTGCTGAAGATGGATTTTCTGGGCCTCAAGACCCTCACGGTCATTCGGAACACGTGCGAGATGGTTCGGCAGACCCGGGGAATCGAGGTGCCGATCGAGCACCTTCCGCTGAATGACGCCCGGACCTACGACCTGCTCAACAAGGCCAATACGCTGGGCGTCTTCCAATTGGAATCGGGGGGCATGCGCGACCTCTGCCGCAAATTCCAGATTAGCAGCATCGAGCATATCACCGCGCTGATCGCCCTTTACCGGCCGGGGCCAATGGAGCTGATTGCGGAGTTTATGGCCCGCCGCCACGGCGAGGTGAAGATCGAATACGAGCATCCCCTCCTGGAACCGATTTGCCGCGAGACCTACGGCATCATGGTCTATCAGGAGCAGGTGATGCAGGCGGCCCAGGTGCTGGCCGGCTACACCCTGGGCGGCGCGGATGTGCTCCGCCGGGCCATGGGCAAGAAGAAGCTCGAGGAAATGGCCAGCCAACGCGACACCTTCGTCAAAGGCTGCGCCCGGGTGAACAACATCCCCGCCCCCAAGGCCAACCAGGTCTTCGATCTGCTCGAAAAATTCGCCGGTTACGGCTTCAACAAATCCCACGCCGCCGCCTACGCCATCGTCGCTTACCAGACCGCCTACCTCAAAGCCAATTACCCGGTCGAGTTCTTCTGCGCCATGATGACCAACGACATGGCCGACACCGCCAAGCTCAGCGAATACATCAGCGAGGCGCGGACCATGGGGATCGAGGTCTTGCCACCCGACATCAATGAAAGCCGGCTCTACTTTGCCCCCGCCCAAGGCAAGGCAAACCTCCCGCCTGCCTCAGCCATCCGTTTCGGCCTCGCCGCCATCAAAGGCGTCGGCGAAGGCGCCGTCCAGGCCATCCTTAAGGCGCGCGACCAGGGCGGGCCTTTCCAATCCTTGAGCGATATGTGCGAGCGGGTGGACGAGCGATCCGTGAACCGGAAAGTCGCTCGAGGGGCTGATCAAGGCCGGGGCTTGCGATTGCCTGGGCCAAACGCGCGCCACGCTCTTCGCCCAAATCGAGCGGACCCTGGCCCGCGCCGCCGGCGTCATTGCCGACCGGCAACGCGGCCAAAGCTCCCTCTTCGCCCTGCTCGAAACGCCCGGCTCCCCTGCTGCACCCGAAACCGCCCCGCCCCTCCCGGAATGGCCCGAGCACGAACTCCTGGCTCATGAAAAGGAATTGCTGGGCTTTTACGTCACCGGCCACCCGCTCACGCCATATATCCCCATTCTCGAGAAATACTCCCTGGCCAATACGCGGACCCTGGCTGGGCTGGAAAACCGCAGTCTGACCCGCATCGGCGGCATGATCGCCACCGTGCAGAATGGCATCTCGAAAAAGAGCGGCAAACCTTACTCGCTGGCCACGCTCGAGGACCTGCAAGGCGCTATCCCCGTCCTGTGCTTCAACGAGAGCTACGACAAATACCGCGACCACCTCCAGCCCGGCAAGGCCATCCTGGTCATCGGCGAGGTCAACACCGGCGACGACAAACCCAAGCTCTTCGCCCAGGAAATCATGCCCCTGGAGGAGGCGCCGCAGCGTTACACCCGGCAGGTCCATCTCCGCCTCAACACCGCCCATGTCAAACCCGAGGATTTGGAATCCGCCCGCGAGGTGATTGCCATGCATCCGGGCAAATGCCCGCTGTTCCTCTGTTTCGTGCGTCCGTCCGGCGAGGTGATCTTTGTCGAGACCCACGAACGCTTTTTTGTGACCCCCTCGCGCGCATTGCAGCAGGAAGCCGACCAACGGTTCGGCCAGGGGACCTACTATGCCAAGGCCGACCCCAGCCTGCCCGAGCGCGCCCCGCGGCGGTGGGAGAGGCGGGAGAGCAATGGGGAGGCGTAGGATGGCGACATCGTAGCGCAGGTTTCCAACCTGCTGTGTCGCCGGCTTCCAGCCGGCAGGGCGGCGGAAGCACCGAAGCCGCCAGAATGGACGCACGGCTGCGGATTGGAAATCCGCGACACAGCAGACTGGAAGTCTGCGCTACGTTGGTTGCGGCCTCGCCGCCCGGCCTCTTCGCGGCCCTGAACCGGATTCAGATTGACGAAGTAAATCTCGCCGCGGCGGACAGCCATCAGTGCCTCTCCAGTCCGTCGGCCTCAGTGGCGTTGAACTCCGCACTGATTTCGCGGAGTCTCCCTTTGCACCTCCTGGTCGGCAGCCATCGCGGAGAGTTCAGCCTCCCAAGCCTCCTGGCGTCCAGCAACACCTAACCGGACATGGTGGACCAGACTTCCAGCCGGCAGGGCGGCGGAAGCACCGAAGCCGTCAGAATGGACCCAAGGCTGCGGATTGGAAATCCGCGATACGGCAGACTGGAAGTCTGCGCTACGTCGGTTACGGCTTCGCCGCCCAGCCTCTTCACGGCCTTGAACCGGGTTGGGCGCGCGGATTATTTGGCCGCAGGCTGCGGAGCAGGCTGCGAGGCCTTGGCCGGCAACGGAATGACCTGCGTTTGCAGGCCCATCTTGGCCAGAACGAAATAGAGCACGGCGCCGACCACAAAGGCCGCCACCGGGGCGCAAGGCACGTTGACGCGAACCGAGGCGGGAAGCATCGCGGAAGAATCCCGACGACGAATCCAAACAACCAGGCAATCCACCCGGCCGGGTTGAAACCGGCGCGCGGACCGGTCCATTGGCCGCCAGAGAGCAGGTAATCCACGACCATCGCCCCGACGATCGGGCCGAAGGAGGCCCCGATAATGACGAAGACGCTGACGAGGTCGCCGGCGACGCGGCTCACCGCCAGGGTGATGCTCACCATGGCGCCAATTCCGACCGAGAGGAACGGATTGACCTTGGGCATCGTGGTCTTGAAGCTGTTGGCGGCGATGAACGAGGAGAAACAGGCGCCGGGGAACGCAGCCAGCGGTCAGGCCGATCATCATGGCCGCAAATACGCTTGGAGACAACTTCTTGGCCAAGGCGTCGGTCATGTTGACCACCGAGCCATCGACGACGCCGGCCGCGCGGGCGCCGGCCACGGCGATGACCGAAATGCCGGCGGTTAAGCATGATGGCGATGATGATGCCAAAGATGCCGCCCATGCTCACGTCGCGCTTGTCGCGGTTGCTCATGCAAATGTCCACCCCGGCAGCCCCTGCCGTGGCGAAGAAACCAACAATCGCGGCGATCATGGCAAAACCGCATTCAGCCCGCTACCCGAGGCGGCCGGGGCCGCAGGCCGGCTGGTAGCTGCTGGCTGACCCGCCGAAAGTACCAGGCCGACGAGCAGCACCGCCAGCGGAATCAGCGGCAGGTAGGTGGCCACGCGGGCAACATACTGGATGCCTTTGATGCCGACGAAGGCCGCGGCCAGGGTCCACACAATGCAAAGCGGAATATAAAGGCCCGGCGCGTGAAAACCCTTGGCCAGGTAGTCCGAGGAGCCGAGGGCGTTGACGCCCAACCAGCCGAACTGGAGGACGCCCATCAGGAAACCGGGCATGATCAACCCGCCCACGGCCCCGAAGGTGGAGGTGCCCACAATGTAAAGCGGCAGCCCGGTCTTCATGCCCAACAGACCGGGAACCAGGTAGAACAGGAAATGGCAAATCAGGGCGCCCAGGACTATGCCCAGCAGCGTGGGACCCAGCCCCGCGGTCGAGAGCGTGTGCTTGGACATGGAGTCCCAGAAGATGAACCACAGGAAAATGCCCGCGTAGGTCTGGGCAGTTGTCTTATACCAGGGAGCGCGGTTGCCCACGGGGTTGGGCGACGCGCTTGTGATATAGGAAGGAAGGGAGCTAGCTGGTTGCATTCTCTTGATTATTCATAGGGTGGTTATTGATTGGCCAAGCATACCCCGGGAGGCCGCCGCCCTGTCAATCGCAAAGTTCCGGCCCAACAAATGTATCGCTATCTCGGGGGGCGCCGCGCTAAGATCGCTCCGCAAACCAATATTCACACCAGGAAACTATGAAGAAGATCAACCGACGGCAATTTGTGCGGACTGCGGCGACCGGGCTGGCGCTGCCCTATATCGTTCCGGCCTCCGTCCTGGGCGCCGACGCCCCCAGCAACCGGATCACCATCGGCTTCATCGGCACCGGCGACCACGGGATTACCTGGAATCTCCAAAGATACCTCGAGCTCAAAGCGGCCAGGGTCATCGTCGTCTGCGACGTGGACGGCGCCCGGATGCGCCGGGCCAAGATGATGACCGACACCAAGTACGACAACGAGGACTGCGCCACAACCAAGGATTTCCGCGAGGTGCTGGCCCGCAAGGACGTTGATGCCGTCATGATTTCAACGCCCGACCATTGGCACACCCTCATCAGCGTCATGGCCGCCCGCGCGGGCAAAGATGTCCAATGCGAGAAGCCGACCCTGACCATCGGCGAGGGCCAGATACTGATCGACACCATGCGCAAACTGGGCAAGGTCTTTCAAACCAGCACCGAGGACCGCGCCGTGCCGGAGTACCACCGGATAGCCGAACTGGTGCGCAACGGACGGATTGGCAAGCTTCAAAAGATCGAAGTCATTCTTCCCAAACAGCCCACCTTTGCCGGCGACCCGACTCCCCAGCCCATCCCGCCCGAGTTGGATTATGAGATGTGGCTCGGCCCGGCGCCCGAGGCGCCCTATACCAAAGACCGCGTCCACTTCAACTTCCGTTGGATCTGGGATTATTCGGGCGGGATTATCTGCGATTGGGGCGCCCACTTGTTTGACACCGCCCAATGGGCCAACGACACCGAACGGACCGGCCCGGTCGAGATCGAGGGCATCGGCAACCACTGGGAAGGCGGTCTGTTCAACACGGTCAAAGACTACAATGTCACCTACCGTTACGCCAACGGCGTCGTCATGACCTGCAACCCGGGCAATCCCAGCATCAAATTCATCGGCACTGACGGCTGGGTTGGCAACCGCGGCTGGCGCGCCAAGGTCGAAGCCAGCTCCCCGGAAATCCTCAACTCGCCCATCGGCCCAAACGACCTCCACCTCTATACCAACATCGAAGGCGAGCACGACGACTTCTTGAAATGCGTCAAGAGCCGCAAGGACCCGTATTTTCCCGTGGATATCGGCCACCGCGTTTCCACGGTATGCCACCTGGCCAACATCGCCATCCGGCTCGGACGCAAGCTCAAATGGGACCCTAAGGCCGAGCGGTTCGAAAATGACGACTCCGCCAATGCCATGCTCTCCCGCCCGATGCGCAGCCCGTGGAAGCTGACGGCTTAGTGGGCCGTTCCATCTCTGTTTCCTCCGTGATCTCCCGTTAGCTCGCCGAATTCCGGAACGATCGAGCCATCCCGCCGCAACCGCATCTTTCGGCTGCGCCATTCGATGTTGTTGCCGGTGAAAGCCAGCAGCCAAATGGCCGCTTGCAACACGTCCTTGAGCAGCGCCAGCCATCCGCCCCGCACCCGACTCCATCCCCCAGGCTCCTGACTGCGGCCTGGCCTGTGGACTGTGGACCTGTCCTCGCCCATTCAAGCCTTGCCTGCAAGTCGAGCGCCATGGCCATGCGCGCGGCCCAGCAAGCCAGGCCGAAGAGGAGGGCCGGACCGGTCGGATTGACAGCCAGGTAGAACAGCGGCCAGAGCGTCGGGTTGCTCAGGATGCTCAAGAAATACGGGGACCGGCTGGCAAACGCGAATCGTGCGAGCCCAGCGCAGTTGATGTTTCCACACGGCCATCCAGCCTGTCGGGGCGGACCAGCACTCGACCACCAGCGGTTGAGAGTTCGAGGCGATAGCCGAGCCGGGCGATGCGGCGGCCCAACTGGTAATCGTCGGCCAGGCAATCGGCCAGGGCCTGGAAGCCGCCGATTTCCTGGAGTTGCCGGCGGCGCGTTGCCATCACGGCGCCCAGCGCGAAATCCAGCCGCTTGAGGCTGCGGGCCTGGAGCACCTGGCTCCAAAAGTCGGCGTTCGTGGCCAGCGCCTCCCACCGCATGGCCAGGGTCGTAGGTTTGGCCAGGCGATAAAAACAAGTGACCAGGCCCACCTCGGCCTGGCGCAGCGGGGCGACAACATTGGCCAGGAAATCCGGCGTCACCTTCACGTCGGCATCGCTGATGATGACCAACTCGTGCCGGGCCAGGCGCTCGAGTTCCACCAGCTTGGAAACTTTGAGATTCGCCCCCCGGAGAGGACCGCAGACCACCAGTTGCGCATCGGCTTTGGGGAACTCCTTGAGCAGCCGGCGCACCAGCGGACAGACCGGGTCGCCCGCCTCGGCCACTCCGAATAGCACTTGCAGAGGCTCCGGGTACTCCTGGGCCAGCCAACTGCGCAGGCAATCTTCCGTCATTCCGTCACACCCCTTGAGCGGCTTAAGCAAAGTCACCGGCGGGAAGAAGGAAGTGCCGCTTGCCCGCCGGTGGAGCGGGAAACGCCAGGCCACCCACCATTGCCAGAGCATCAGCCCAAGGCTCAGGACCGCCAGGCAGCCCAGGATTGTCTTCAAGAGCACGGCCGGTTCCTAAACGAAGAACCAGCTTCCGGCAAGGTTGAAATATGGGAAACCTCAAGTTGGGGGGCGGGTCAAAATAGTAAGTGAGAACAGTCCCCAGCCTTTTGTATGTGTGCGGCGAGGTCTCGTGACACGGGGTAGGGCAGGCTCTTTCAGCCTCCAGGTCCCGGGGGCTTTGTCCCAACTCGTCTGATTCCGCCGGCGGGAAGGCCGCGGCTGAGGTTCGGACGTTCTTGCACGCCAACGGCGTGCGGGCAAATCAGCCCAGGGCAGCCGCCCTGGGAAAACCGTCGCGCAATCCGAACCCGCCCTATGAGGGCGGGGAGACATGCGGGCAGGGTGACCTGCGCCCTTGCAGGGCGCAAGAACCGAGTAAGGCCGGCTTTCCCAGGGTGTTACCCTGGGCTGGTATGCTGCGCGCTTTCAGCGCGCGCTCCATGGACGGTCGGCGCGTGGCACGAATGTCCAAACCTCAGTTGTCAGGGCAAAAGGGCTTGTCATCCCCCAGCGGTGGGATAGGTTCGAAACATGCAAACCCTAAGGGATATCCAACGGGAGGCGACGAAGCTCCCCAAGGGCGAGGGGTGCACAAGACCTGATCTGCGCCCACGCCTCACGCGTCACGCCTGGCGTCTGTGCGCGGCTGCTCTTCGGGCTGGCGCAGTTTCGGCCATTCTCCTGTTGTTGCTCAGCGCTTGCGCCGGTCGAAAAGAGAGGCCGGCGTTCCGCGTTGTGGTCGGCAGCGGCGTCTCTCTGCGTTCGCCGGACGGGCGTTTGGAAGTCACCGTGAGCGTGCGCGGAGCGTTGAGGTACGCGGTGCGAGTGGACGGCCAGCCGGTTCTGGGGGAGTCGCGGCTTGGACTCCTGTTCCGGGACGGCAGCGAAGTCGGCTCGGAGGTCGAATTGCTTCACGCCGAGCATCGACAGGCCGATGGAACCTGGGAGAACCCTTGGGGCAAGCGCCGGCAGGTCCGCGACCGGCACAACGAACTCCGGCTCATCCTGCGGCAGGTCTCGGGCATGCCGCGGAGGTTCGAGGCCATCTTCCGCGCCTTCGATGACGGCGTGGCCTTTCGTTACGTCTTGCCGGCCCAACCGGCGTTGACGGTCTTCGCGCTGGAGCGGGAGCAGACGGAGTTTGCGTTTGCGGGCGATTACGCCTGTTTTGCAGGAGAGCAGGACAAGGGATTCCAGGGGGCCCAGGAATGGGAATTCAAGCCGGGCCGTCTGAGCGACATCAAACCGGAGTCGATCATCGGTCTGCCCCTGCTGGTGCGGACGCCCTCCGCCTGGGTGGCCTTGACCGAGGCGGACCTGCGCGATTGGGCGGGGATGTGGCTCGAGGGCGCCACGGGCAGCAACGCGGCCCCGGGTGTCACGCTCCTGGCCAGGCTGGCGCCCCGCCTCGACGGGGCGGGCCTGGTGGTTGCCTCGGCCCCTCGGGCCACGCCCTGGCGCGTGTTGATGATAGGCCGCCAGCCCGGCCGGCTTATCGAAAGCGACCTCGTGCTGAACCTGAGCACGCCCTGCCAGTTAGCCGACACCTCGTGGGTCCGCCCGGGCAAGATGGCCTGGGACCACTGGTGGTCGGGCGATGTCAAAATGGACACCGCCACTCTCGAGGAGTATATCCAGTTGGCCGCGGACATGGGCTGGCCCTACCAGCTCATCGACTGGCAATGGTACGGTCAATTCAACCGGCCCGACGCGGACATCACGCGGGTCAACCCGGCCGTTGATATGGATGAGGTCCGCCGTTTTGCCAAAGAGAAGGGCGTGCGCCTTTGGCTCTGGCTCTATTGGTCGGATGTCGAGCGCGATGCGGCCTACCAGAGGGCTTTCGCTCTTTACGAGCAATGGGGCATGGCCGGGGTGAAGATTGACTTCATGGACCGCGACGACCAGGAAATGGTGAACTGGTATGAGAAGATCACCCGCGCCGCCGCCGCGCATCACCTGATGGTCAATTTTCATGGGGCCTTCAAGACCTCGGGCTTCAATCGGACCTTTCCCAACCAGATCACCCGCGAAGGCATCCTCGGCAACGAATACAACCGCTGGAGTGCGCGCGTCACACCGGAACACAAACTGACCCTGCCCTTCACCCGTTTCCTGGCCGGCCCCGCCGACTTCACGCCCGGCGGGTTCCAAAACCGCCAACCGGGCCAGTTCAAAGCCAATGGCAAGTCGGCCGAGGTGCAAGGCACGCGCGCCGCCGAGCTGGCGCTGTTCGTCACCTATGACAGCCCCCTGTGCTGCGTCTGCGATGCCCCCAGCCATTACCGCGATCAGCCAGGAGCCGATTTCCTGAGAATCGTGCCCACGGTCTGGGATGATACCCGGGTCCTGGACGGTGAAGTCGCCCAGCATCTCGTTATGGCGCGCCGCGCCGGTGAACAGTGGTTTCTCGGAGCGATGACCGACCGCGCGGCGCGCCAAATCCCGGTGAAGCTGGATTTCCTGCCGCCAGGGCGCTGGAAACTGCGGCTCTGGATAGATGCGCCCGACTGCAACGTCAATGCCGAGCACCTCCAACTCGAAGACCGCAGCGTCGGTCCCGCTGATACCCTGACCCTCTCCCTGGCCCCCGCCGGCGGCTGCGTCGGCTGGCTCAGGCGGGAATGACGGGGCGACCTCCATTTTGCGTTTGACCCGGCTTGGGCAGGACGGTTAGGTTGCGCGCTCTTAGTGTGAATTGAATTTATGATTGGGACCATTCGAAGGCACCAGAAATGGCTGTGGGCGGTGATCATCACGCTCACCGTCATCAGCTTTGTCATCTATTTCTCGCCGTACTCGAAGATGAACCGGTCGGAGCGGCGCGGCCCCATCGAACTGGGCACGATCAATGGCCAGCGCATCACCGAGGAATCCTTCTGGAGCGCTGAGCATGAAATTACGTTGCGCTACTTCATCGCGAGCGGGGGGCGGGCCCCGGACGAAGAGACCAAGCGCAACTTCGAGCGCGAGACCCTCCAGTGGCTGTTCCTCATCGATAGACAGGACCAGTTTGGCATTCACATCTCCCCCGATCGGGTGGCCGAGGTCGCCAGGAACATGGTGCTATCTTCTCTCCAGCGGGCCGGCGCCCGCAATGTATCGCCCGAGGGGGCGGCCCGGCTGCTCGAAACCAGCGGCTTCCAGTCCACCGACCTCGAGCGTTATGTGCAGCATTACCTGGGCCTGCAAGAGCTGATCGCCACCTTTGGACTGAGCGGCAAACTCGCCACACCGGAAGAGATTAAGGACCTCTACGTGCGCGAACACCAGGAACTGGCTACCGAGGCCCTGTTCTTCAATCTCTCCAATTACCTGGCCAACGTCACCGTGACCCCCGAGGCCCTCAGCCAGTTCTACACCAATCAGATGGCCGAATACCGCGTTCCGGAGCGGGTCCAAGTCAGCTATGTCAAGTTCCCGATTACCAACCTGTGGGCCAAGGCCGAGGAATTCTGGACCAAGACCAACCTCAACGAAATCGTCGAGGACAACTTCCAGCGGCTGGGGACCAACTACTTCAAAGACGCCAAGACTCCGGACCAGGTGCGGGCCAGGATTCGGGAGGAACTCATCCGCGAGCGCGCCCTGCTCGACGCCCGCAGGCAAGCCAATCAATTCGCGCGCCCGCTCTTCGACCTCACCGAGCCGCACGCCGAAGATCTCAGGGCCTTCGCCAAGACCAACGGCCTCAAGGTGGAAGTGACCGAACCGTTGGAGGCGGCCCAGACGCCCAAGGGCCTCGAGGTCGAAGAGGACTTCGTCGCCGCGGCCTTCAAGCTGACTGCCGAGCAACCTCTGGCCGGGCCGCTGCTCGGACGTGATGGCGTCTATCTCATCGCCTTGGACAAAAAGCTGCCCGAGGAAAAGCCGCCGCTGGACCAGATTCGCGACCGGGTGACCGCCGATTTCAAGACCGAGCAGGCCAGGAGCCTGGCCCGCGAGGCCGGCATCGCCTTTCACAACACCCTCACCAACAGCCTCGCCCAAGGCAAGAGCTTCGCCGCCGTTTGTGCCGACGCCAAACTCAAGCCGGTGTCGTTGCCGCCCTTCTCGCTGAGCTCGCGGGACCTCCCGGGAGTGGACGAAACGGTCAACCTGAATTTGCTCAAGCAAACCGCCTTCAGCACGCCCGTGGGCAAGCCCAGCAGCGTCCAATGGACCGCCGAGGGCGGTCTCATCCTGTTCGTCAAATCCAAGGTGCCTCTGGACGAAAACAAGATGAAAACCGAACTGCCCGCCTTCACGCAGGGCGTGCGCCAACAGTGGCAAAGCGAGGCCTTCAACGAGTGGTTCGGCCAGCAATTCGTCAGAAGCGTCCGCTCGCCCCTGCTCGAGCGCAAAGAGCCGCCGCCAAACCTTTCCTCGCGCAAAGCCAGGAAATCCTGACTTGACCAGGACGGGGTCAATGGTGAGCGCAGCCATCAAACTCTCCTGGCCCGCAACCCGCCAGTTTTGGGAGATCCCCATCCTGTACGAGGACGAGCACCTGCTCGCGCTCGACAAGCCGGGCGGGCTGCCGACCGCGCCCGCGCCCGAGGCGCCGGACCGCCCGAGCGTGGCGCTGTTGCTGCACACCGCCATCGCCCAGGCCAAACCCTGGGCTGCGCACGCCGGGCGGACCTGGCTCAGAAATGCCCACCGCCTCGACGCCGAAACCACCGGCATCCTGCTTCTGGCCAAAAGCAAGCCCGTGCTCGCCACCCTCAGGGATTGGTTTGGAGCAGAAAATCCCGGACGCAAATTCGTGGCCCTGGCGCAGGGCGCCCACGCCAAGGACCACTTCGAGCTCGACGCCCGCCTCGCCCATGACCCAATTCACCACGAGCGGATGCGCGTGGACGCCAGGGGCGGCAAACACTCCCGCACGCTTTGCGAGGTGTTGGAGAGGTTCGCCGGTTGGACCCTCCTCCAATGCGAGCCCTTGACCGACCGCACCCACCAGGTGCGAATCCATCTTTGTCACGCCGGCCTGCCGCTGGCCGGGGACCGCATCTACGGCGGCCCGCCCCTGCTGCTCTCCAGGCTCAAGAGCGATTACCGCCTTAAACCCAACCGGACCGAGCGCCCCCTCATCGACCGAGCCGCCCTGCACGCCCAGACCCTTGCCTTGCCGCACCCCGTCACCGGCCTGCCGCTCACGATCACCGCGCCCTGGCCCAAGGACCTGACCGTGGCGGTCAAATACCTGCGCCGCTACGCCCCGCCTACGTCACCAGCCAGTTCATAATCGCCTTTTGGGTATGCAGGCGATTCTCGGCCTCGTCGAAGATCGTCTGGGCGTTGGCCTCGAAGGTCTCGGCATCGATTTCTTTCCCGCGGTAGGCGGGCAGGCAATGCATGACGAGGGCGCCGGGCCGCGCCAGCGCGACCGTGGCCGCATTGACTTGATAACCGCTCATCTGCTTGATGCGCTCGGTCGATTCGGCCTCTTTGCCCATCGAAATCCACACGTCGGTGTAGAGCACGTCCGCCCCGGCGGCGGCGACTTTGACATCTTCGGTCAGCACGACCTGCCCACCCGCCCGCCGCAGCAGCTCCGCCGGGGGCTGGAAGGCCTTGGGCGCGGCGATGCGCAACTCGAACTGGGCCTTGGCTGCGGCGAATATCCACGAATTGGCCACGTTGCCCGCGCCGTCGCCGATAAACGCCACGACCTTGCCCTGGATGGGGCCGCGCTTTTCCTGGAACGTGAAAAGGTCCGCCAGGATCTGGCAGGGATGCTCGTCGTCGGTCAGCGCGTTAATGGTCGGGATGCCGGCATAATGTGCGAACTCCTCGACGTCCCGCTGGGCGAAGGTCCGAAAGACGGCGCCCTGGACCAGGCGGCCCAGCACCCGCGCCGTGTCTTTGATCGGCTCCCCGCGTCCAAGCTGGCTCTCGCCCGCCGGCAGGAAGAGCGCCTGGCCGCCCAACTCCCGAATGCCGACCTCGAACGACACCCGCGTGCGCGTCGAGGACTTGGAAAACAACATGGCCCAGACCTGGCCGGCCAGCGGTTGGCGCGAAGGCTTCCTTCGCTCCTGCTTCATCCGCAGAGTGTCGCCCAGGATCTGTTCCATGTCCGCCCGCGCCAGTTTCTCAATGCTTAGAAAATGCTTCATTTCGTCCGAATCGATTCGTTGCCAAAATGTACTCAAAGCATAAATAGCCACAGAAGCCAATTCAAAATATTGCGAATCAGAAGCCATCCAGAGCCGGTGACCAAGACCATCGAGCCGTCTCGGGCAGGCCACTTTGGAGTGCGGTGGCGAGCGGAGTGCGACACCGCTGTGGCTCGGGCAGCGTATGCCGTTCCTGGACGCCCCGGGCGGCCAAAATCCTGACTCCTCGGGACGCTTCGCTCTGCCGGCGCACTCCCAAAAACCACTTCGGCACCGGCCGCATTGGCTGCATTGGCTGTTTTTCACTTCGCGTTTGCGCTTGGGGGTCGGTCGCTTGCTCATTTTAACGGCTTTTCGCTTTCCCGGGAAAACCGTTGAAACGGTTGCGGGGCCTCGGTCGCCTTTTTACACCGGGCTGAAGCCACGGTGTTAATGAGAGCTCTCGCCAGGGTGTGGACCAGCCGGTTTAGGAGCGAGATGATTATGGGAACGCGGTCCCGCAAGGCCCCCCCCACTCCGTCAGGCGGCATCTGGGCGATCCGGGCGGTGCCGCCCTGATATGCCACTCCTGACGGCTTGGCCGCCTCTGTGGGTCTGGACTATAAATACGGCGCGCGGCTGGCGGCAGTCGCCCGCGCGCCATGCTTCGACGCGCTTCACGGTAGAGCGCTCCGTAACCATGAGGTCAATACGTCCGTGTTGTGGGGCTGGTGGTCCGCATACCACCTGCGCAGGACGGCATCCGAGCGGGAGTCAAGGAACTGCCTGGTGGTCAAACCCTCGACGTGGCCGTCGCAGAAGACCACGTTCCACCGGTCACCGTGGCGCTGCCTCTGATACTGGAGTGCAGCGGCGTCCCAGCCATGGAGGCCGCCCCAGGACCACCCGAGGTCGCTCGTCCAAACGAACATAACCTCATTAGCTGTTGGGTACAGACCGTCCAGTCCCAACGGCAGCCACGGCGGAGCGAGCGAGTCACCCGGACCCCTCGCCACCAAGGGCGCGTCCGCTATGGCGATCATGTCGCTCGGGCCCGCGGTGTCGCCCTCATGGACGGGGAGCAAGTTGGTCCCCGTCATCGGGAAGTGGACGCCAAGACCCATCCCCCCGAACTCGCCTTGCGCGCCATCGCCCTCATAACCTATCCAGTTGTACCCATAACTGCCGGCGGTGAGCCAGCCAGCGCCGTTGGGCATCGGGCTGACCAGGAACTCCCCCCCAAGCCGGCCATAGTCGGGACAAATCTGGATGCCCGGCGGCTCCGGCTGCCCCTGGCTCACCGTGGTCCAGTTGTCCTTCGTGTACGGTTGCAACTGCCGGAACCATGGCGGGCAGAGGTCCACATTCAAGTCTGCCGCCTCTTGAATCGGATAGGCCTTGAAATCCTCCACGTACATGCGCAGCCCCAGGCCGTATTGGTGGAGGTTGCCCTTGCAGTAGGTGATACGCGCCTTGACCTTGGCCCGGTTGAGCGCGGGCAGCAACAGGCTGGCCAGGATCGCTATCACCGCGATCACCACCAGCAGTTCGATCAGCGTAAAGGCCCGCCGCAGGTGCGCCGCTCCCGCCCCTTTCGCCCCGAGCGGGCCGCCATAGTCTCCGCCATTTCTCCCGAGCCTCATAGTCCTTCCTCTTTCCGATGATTGCCGCTCTATTTGGCCATGATTCAGCGCCACTGTCAAGACAATTTGGCCCCACGCCACGCAGCCGGGGGCCGGTCAAAATAGTAACCATCAGACGGGTTCATTTTCGCGTATTCCGTGCATTCCGCGGTTCGTTCTTCTTCGGAGCCTTGCTGGCCCGAGTATTTCACGATTCCCGCAAGGCGCGAAAGCCCCGTCAGGAGCGCCATGTTTATAGAAACGCCAACCAGCCGAGCCTTTCTCAAGCTCGTTTAGGAGCGGCATGTGCATGGCCGATACAGCTCTGGCAGCTAAGGGCAACCGCGGAATACGCGGAATACGCGGAAGAAAAAGGGCTTTCCGCGTTTTCCGCGTTTTCCGCGGTTCTATATCTTCTCTCGATTGGCATAAGATTTGAGGCCCTTTGATGCTTCTGATCTTCCTCACATCCGAAGGTCGTCAGGCGAGGATTTGGGGACGCCAACGTCACGTCGCGGGGTCGGACACCCCGGATGACCGAATCCGGGGGCACCGCGTAGCGGTGCTCGATGGCAGCCGTGGACTTCGAGTCCAGGGTTCCCGTGGCCCAACATGAGCCGCGTCGCGTAGCGACGCCCGGGGCTTGGACGTTTTCGTGGCTTGACATCAACTCTCTTTCCGAGCGCACGACCGCAATTCGCCAACGGACAGCACCCGGGAGTTACTGCGGACCTGTCTGAGACGCCAAAGGCGTCATTTATGTATGAGGCAGGCCGTTGGCCTGCAAGAGTATAGAACCACACGCGAACCCAGGGCGTTGCCCTGGGCTGGTATAAGTCAGGCCTTTGGCCTGAGAGCAAAGGATGTGATCGGCTGCCCCGATGAGTGAGGCGGGCAATGCCGAAAATGTCCAAACTTCAGTCATGGAGCCTCCGGCTCCGTGCCCCAGCGGGAGTCGGAACTCCGGGCCGGAGGCCCGCCTAACCGGCAGGCCGGGGGTGTGCCCCACGCTCCGAGGTGAACAGTTACGTTCCGACTTTGAGCTTGAAGACCGGCATTCTGTGGTAAGCTGTTCCGGTTATGTCCTTGCAATCGATTCCCAACACCCGGAGAGAATTCGACAGAACCGCCATCCTGCTTCATGCGAGCGACAGCGTCGCGGTGCTTAAAGAGGGCGTGAAGGCCGGGGATGAGTTGGTCAAAGGCTCGTTCTTGCTGCGGGCGGCGCAGGACATCGGGCCCGGGCACAAGATCGCGGTCAGAGAAATCGCCGCCGATGCGCCGGTGAGGAAATACGGCCAGGTCATCGGTTTTGCCCTGTCCCGCATCGCCCCGGGCCAGCATGTCCACACCCATAACCTGGTCACGAGAGATTTCGGGCGCGACTATCAATTCTGCGCCGAGGCGAGAGCGGTCTGCTATTATCCGCCGGACCGGATGAGGTATTTTCAGGGCTATGCTCGTCCCGGCGGGCGCGTCGGGACCCGCAACTACATCGCGGTCATTTCGAGCGTGAACTGCTCCGCCTCGGTTTCCTGCCACGTGCGGGACCGCTTTCGCGCGGAGGCCTTCCAACGCGATTTTCCAAATGTCGATGGGGTGGCGGCCTTCACCCACAAGGCCGGTTGCGCGACCGACTCCGGCGAGGCGCTGCCGGTCCTGCAACGGGTGCTGGCGGGCTTCGCCCGGCACGCGAACGTTTCCGGCTGCGTGCTGATCGGCCTGGGCTGCGAAACCAACCACCTCGAGGCCCTGCGCCGGGCCGGCGGACTGGACCACCTTCGGCCCGGCGAGACCGCGCCGGTATTCCTGAACATTCAATCAGAGGGCGGCGTGCGCCAGACGGTCGAGGCCGGCGTGGCGGCGGTGACCCGCCTGCTCCCGGTCGCCAACGCCCAGCGCCGCGCGCCGCAACCGGTCAGCAAACTGGTGCTGGCGGAGAACTGCGGCGGCTCCGACGCCAACAGCGGCATCACGGCCAACCCGGCGCTGGGCGTCGCCTCGGACGAGTTGGTCCGCTACGGCGGGACTTCCGTGCTGGCCGAGACGCCGGAGATTTACGGGGCCGAACACCTGCTGACCCGGCGGGCCGTGTCGCGCGAAGTTGCCGAAAGACTGCTGGAACGCATCCGGTGGTGGGAACGGCACGCGCTCGAGCACCATTGTTCGCTCGACAACAATCCTTCCTACGGAAACAAGGCGGGCGGCCTGACGAACATCTACGAAAAGAGCCTTGGCGCGGTGGCCAAGGGCGGCCAATCCCCGCTGGCCGCCGTTTATCAATATGCCGAACCGATCCTCACTCCCGGCCTTTGTTTCATGGACACGCCCGGATTTGACCCGGTGAGCATGACCGGGTTGGTTGCCGGTGGCTGTAACATCGGCGTGTTCACCACCGGTCGCGGCAGCGTCTATGGCTGCAAACCGATGCCCTGCATCAAAGTGGCCACCAACACCCCGCTTTACAACCGGATGGAGGAGGACATGGACCTCAACGCCGGCACCATCCTCGACGGGACCGAGACCGTAGAGCAAATGGGCCTGCGCCTCTTCGAGAAGCTCATCGCCGTGGCCGGAGGCGAGAAGACCAAGAGCGAACTGGCCGGCCTGGGCGACGAGGAATTCGCGCCCTGGCAACTGGGGCCGACCTTCTGAAAGAGCAGGGCTAAGCACGTGCTATCGGCGCGGGCGGATTGTCACCCGCGCGGTCGGCCGTCGCCGTAGCCACGCCCAGGCGGCAGGCTCCGTAATTGGGCTGACAACCGGATGCCGCCCCATTCGCTGGGGTGCCCAAGCTACGTAGCGCAGGTTTCTCCCGATTCCGAATTGGGAATGTATCGCCGACTTCGAGTCGGCAGGCCGTTCGACAAGTCTTGGCACTGGGGGTGGAAGGAGAGCCGGCGGATTGGAAATCCGCGATACAGCAGGTTGGAAACCTGCGCTACGGGAACGGCATAGCTCCGGCGGCCCAAGGCGGCGTAGCGCAGACTTCCAGTCGGCAGGCTGTACCCGCTTGGGAGCATCTGCGGATTGGAAATCCGCGATACAGCAGGCTAGAAGCCTGCGCTACGCCTTCCAGTTAGAGAAACTCCATAAAACATCCGGGTCAGTGTCCGGCCGTGAAACTCGAATCCCTCGCGCGTGCCGGCTCCGGCCCCAGTTCCAGCAGCCAGAGGCTGAACTGGTCCGCGGCCAGGACGTGTTTGCCGTCCTCGAGGAGTTGCAAGGACTCCTTGAGCTGGATTGGATAATCCGTTCGCAGTGGCGGGAAGTTCTTCCCTCCTGCCATCGGCCAACGCCATTCGCTCGAATGGCCGGGCAGAGTAGAACCATCCGTTGCGAGAAAAATGGGCCATTCGGAAGGCTGGACTGGTTGGAAATGCCCGGCTTCCGCCAAATCGGGAGAGCCGGGCTCGTTTCGGTCGCCCAGGGACCGCAAGCGGAAAGAAGGCGGTCGTTGCGCAGATCAAAGAGGGCCAGCAGGTACTCAGAGTCTTTCACTGCCAGGGTCGTTGGCGTTCGCCAGCTCCGGCCCAGGTGAACTCTGCAAGAACACCGCGGGGGGCGTGGGGAGCCGTAGTGGGGCAAGCCGCTTGTACTCGCCGGTCGAAGGCAGATAGGCCCAGATGCCCATGCAAGGGGTTATGGCGGGCAGCTGGTCGATGGTATGATGGTCGAACTGACCACCATTAACAGCCGGTGGCGGATGGGATCAGCCACGAGGCAGAGGGTGCAGAATGGCGGCTGATCATCAAATGGGGAAAGGTGCTCGCTACGGCGGCTGGAAGCAAGAATGCTGACCTTGCTGGTAACGGGGTCGTAAGCGGCAAGATAACCGTCGCGTCCGGCTCACCCGCGCCGATGTAGAGTTTGCCGTCGAGGAAGGCAACCGCGTGGGTGTCTTCGGAGGGCAAACCGTTGGTCGTGCCCAAGGTGCAGGACCGGGCCGCCGTTCGTCGGGAAAATGAAGACGCCCGAAGCAGGTCGCCGCGAAGTAACAGCCGGCCCCGACACAGGCGGCGCGCACGACATCGAGCCAGGCCGCTATGTCTGCCAGCCGGGACTCGGGTCCGCGCTCCAACACGTAGGGGCGGTTGAGCCAGTCGATCCCGGTGATCTTCGCCCGGCCAAGAAATGACGGGGGGCCGCCTTCGAGCGGGACCCGCACCAATTGCAGGCTGTCCTCGGGCAGCACCCCATTCCTGAAAGCCAAGCGCGACGGCAAAGACCTGGCCGTCCTGAACCACTGGCTTGAAGAGCCAGGCAAGGCCGTTCATGGGCGTGGCCAAATCGAGCAGGCACACCTTCCGTTTCCAAGGCGCAGGGGACGGCGCGTTCGTGGTGTTGGTCTCCGGCAAGCTCGCCGGCCAGTCGGTCGCGCTTTTTCTGCAGCTCCGTGATGAGTTCGCTTCGGTCCGTAAAACCCTCCGGTAGGCCCTTGGGATAGGCCTCTGGTTTTTCCAGGATCAGTTTGAGCGCGCCGTTCGACGACCTCCAATTCTTCAGGCAACTTCCGGCGGTAAGGATGATCGAGCACAGTCTGCGGTGAAGTAGAACAAAGCGGCTCGGATGTCCCCTTGGGCGAAGGCGAAGCGGCAGGCCTCCAGATACTCCCGCCAGCCCTCTTTGTGGTTGACGGTCACTGCGAGAGCGCCCGTGATTGCCCGCCATACATGGTTGCGCAAAGGGCTTGGTCCGGCGGATTGGGAGTGGGCCAGCAAGTCCTGCGCGTAGAGGCGGAAGTCGCGTTCGGCCGCCAGTGTCCCGTCCGACGGACGGCCATTTGGCAACACGGCGGAGGCCACTCGGCCGGCGCGGGCATAGATGCGAATGACCGGGTCTTGATCCTGCTCCAGGGCTCTGCCCGAACTCTGCGACCCGCTCGCCGCGGTGGTCCTTGAAGAAGCCGGGCGGGCCGGAGTTCGAGACGGGCGCGTAGTCTCCGCTGCCATCGGCCGGGTTTAGCTTGTGCGACAGCCCCACCCAGTGGCTCAGGGCCAGGGCGTCGTCCTGGCACTCTCTGGTCAAAGAGCGGACCCGAGTGAGGCAGTTCCTCCCACGCCAGCCAGAATGCGAGCGTGCGGGTGTAAGCGGCGAACGAGGTTCTATCCACGGACCATCCTCGGAGGAAGGGCTCCATGACCTCCATTCGCAGTGCTCGCTCCTTGCCGGCCAGCGCGGCGATTTCGGCGGCACTTGCAGGGTCGGCTGTGGTCACTCGTGCCAGTTTTTCGAGGAGCTGCCGTAACCGGTCGCGATAGGCGCTGGTGAGAACCTCGGGGATCGGTCTCGCCCGGCCTGGCAGCCTCTGCCGCTTCCCGCGAGAGGTCCAGGAGCAGGTCAGCGCCTCGCTGGCCCAACGCCAGGCAGGACGCCAGGTCTTCCGGAGCCGGTTGGGTGGCCAGTGGCCGTTGCCAGTCCTGGCCGCCGCGATCGACGAGTTCAATGGCGGCGGTCGGCAGCAGCAAGGCCATCGCCCGCCGCCAACTCGTTTCCCCCGGGGCCAGGGCCAAGGCTGCATCGAGCGCGCGCACGGCTGCAATGTAATCGTGATGGTGGAGCAGCAGGAGGTACTCGCGATCAAATCGCGCCGCCTCCGCTTCCCGATCGCCTGAAATGCCGCCCGCCGGCGCTTTCAGGAATCGTTCCGTTTTGTCCGCCAGCAGATGCGCCAGGGCCACGGGATCGCGGGCCGGAACGTTGGCAGTGATCGCGCCGGCCCGCTTGCCGTCCGCACCGACCAGCGCCAGTGTGCCGCGCAGGCCCGCGCCGTCCCGGCCGATGTCCAATTGCATCATCAGCAAAGAACTCAGCAGACGATTCGCGTCCGCGCCCCCCGCCAGGCTGCGCTCCAGGTTCACCTGTTCCAGCCGCCGGCGCTCGAGCACGGCGATGCCCGGCGACGCCGTCAATTCGCGTTCCAGCAACAGCCCCACCGCGTCGCAGAGGCTGTCGGATTCGCGCGGCAGGTCCGCGTTGCGCACCAGCAGCAGGGCGACCGTGTGCAGGTCCTGCGGAGTCCGGTGCGATTTCGCAACCGCCGCGCGGACGGCTGCGGCCGTGGCCGACGCCGCGGATAGGGCGTTGGAGGCCAACAGCGCCGAGTCCGCATACCGCGCCCCGCTTTTCGCATCAAACACGACCAGGCCAAGGGACGGGGCTGCTGCGGTTTCGTTGGTCAACGCGCCTTCGAGGACTGCGAACAAATCGGCGTGGAGCAATTGTCCCGCCTTGACCGCGCTCTCGGCGCGCGCCACGCCGGCCAGCGAGAGTTCCTGCTCGCGCAGCACGCGGCCCACCTCCGCGCGATCGAGGAGCTGCAAATCTGTGTCCTGGCTCAGGAGCGCCGTGGCGGCGTCGAGCACCTTCTCAACGCCGCCGTTGCCGCCGCTGCCCACGAGGGCAAGGCGCGTCGCCGCAAGACCGCTGCCCGTGGAGGCCGTTGCGGAAATCACGGCCAAGAGCAGTAATAGTTGGGGGTTCATGGTTGCCTGGCTATGCGTGGCCCTGCCGGCGGGCCGGTCGTCAATCTCTCCATTCCTTGTTGCTGCCCTCTTCTTCCCACCATTTCCGTAGTGATCCAACCACGTCCTGTTCCGAAAACTGCTTTGCCTCGAGGTCGGCGCTATCGATGATCGCTTTGGCCGCTCGGCTGCGAACGCCGGGGTTCGGATGATAGAGGAGCCTTGCCAAATAGGGCATCACTTTTCTGGGAGCGGGTCCAATCCGGCGCAGCGCCGCCTCGGCATTGAACACCGAGGTAGTCCCTTCCGCCGCCAAAATCAAGAGGGGCGTGGCGCAGGCGGCGGGCTTGCCGATGCCGCAAAAAGCGCTGAGCGCGTTGTTGTGTTCCGGAAAACTATCGCTGTAACAGACGTATCTTGGAAGGTAGGGCACGTACGGCTGCCGCGTTGGTCCCCAGTTCGCCGCAAAAAGCCAACAACTGCTGGGCATCCTCCCCTCTCCAGAGTTTGTATAATAATACCGGCATCACTCGATCCTTTTGCGCGAGAAGTGTTTCCCGGATGGCCTGATTATCACCGCCTGACTCCGCCTTTGAACCTCTTCCAAAGCTCACCGAACAGTTGATTCATCTCCTTCGCCAGTCCCGGGTCGGGCATCGGCACCGGGAACGGGTCGCCACAGCACCTGGTGAAATCGGTCTCTTCGTCAGTGTAGAGTCGGATCTTCCTGAGCAGATCGAACGCCGCCCCTTCCACTTGCTCGCTACTCCAAGAGTTGCTACGCGCGAGTCGGGATGCCGGTGCCTTCGGTTTGCTGAAGCAAATCCTTAAGCAGCTCCAGGGCTTCAAAAATCTTCCCTTGCTGATATTGTGCCTGGGCCAGGTCGTAAGCCGCTGTGAGGCGATTTCTTATCGGCAGCGCGTTATTGCGGCGGATGGCCTCGAAAACCCTGGACGCAAGATCCGGACGGCGACTCGGCCCGCATTTCATCGGCCAAGTCACCCATCAGACGCGCATACTCGAAGTCGGGCCCCGGGGTTGTCCACCGCTCAACTCGGGCGGGATTTCCCTCCAGTGTGAAATCCAGTATCACCGTTAATGGGGCTCCAGTCACTGGGTCCAAATCGAAATCCTCTTTGTACTGTTCGGCCTGCTCAAAAACGAACTGAAACAAAGCATCCACGTTCTTCGTCGCCTTAAGCAACTGGCCGCAGCGTTCGATTAATGCCATACGCGGTTTGCGTTGTATATTGTGCAACAACTGCCGGGCTATTTTCCATGCGGCCTCGGTTTGGCGATTCTCAAACGCCGCGTTGAATGCGTTGATTTGCCGGTCGTCTTCGAGCAGATGTTTCAATAGTTCGTCATAAGCGTGCTGTGCCTCCGCGTGGATGGCTGGGTCTTTTGCCTCGAGGAGCGAGTCGGCTGCCAGCCACGCTTTTGCATTGTCTGCCCGTGCCGCACAAGTTCCTTCAGCCGGGCCAACCGTTGCGCCTCCGTGACCTGCGGGGCGGTCTGGCGGGGCGGCTTCCAGAGGCGTGCGCCCGGAACCGGCATTGGCGAAAACCGCAGCTAGAAAATGCCCGTCCTTGGGGTCGGCATAGGTGGCATTGCCTGACTTGCGGGTCACTTCCGCGAGCGCCGTTGCGGCCTCGGGACTGTTGGGGAACCACTCGAGCAGCCTGGCGAAATCGCGGGTTAAGGGATGTTCGGGATAGGACCAGGCCATGGGAATAAAGCCAGGCCCAGCACGACATTTGACGTTTGCGCCATAGCGCGGAAGCCAGCCAGAAAGACGCGTCCGGCTGAGCTTTATCGCGTTCCACCGCCTTTACGGTCTGTTCCAGCAGCCACATTTTGGTGTCCCACTCCCCATAACAATCCGCCAAAGCAACCCAGTAGCGCGCATTGTTCGGATAGCCTTTCACCAAGCACAACGTTTTTGCGAACGCGCTTTCCGGGGTATCGCGCGAGTCTAGCTCCAACAACTCTTGCGGCGAGGCGTCGGCTCCGTCTTGGCGGCTTGGCCGTCTCTGCCGGCTGGCTTTGGAGGAATGCTTCGGCCAAAGTGTCATAAGCGAGGTCGGCCTGCTCACTGGAGATCGGAATGCTGGGCCTGGCGCATCGGCTCGCCGGAAAGCAAATCGCACTGTCGGGCGCGCAGCGTTCCCTCGCTTGCGGAAAGGACGACGACGCTGTCAACTGCCAGCCACACGTTGCGTCCGTTGAGCGGCGCGGCCATCTGTCCGGTGAGTTGGAGGTCTATTTCCCGAGTGGTGGCCGCGATTGAGGCGGGGTCGAACACGGCGAATTTTCCGCTGTGCTTTAGCCGTTGAACGAAGGCCCCCCGGCCTGCCGCCGGGATGTCCTCGGATGCAATCACCGCCACCACCGGTAACTTCGCAGCCAGGTTGTTTCGGCCGCCGGTTTCCGCATGACCGGCTTGGAAGCGAATTCCGCCAACTCTTCAAATCCCGCCTGCCGGCAGGCCCGAGCTTCCCAAAGACGGGCCTGATCGAAGTGCCCGGCTTTGCCGGCGGCATTGCGGAAATATGGAATAGCTCCGCGGATAATCGCCGCGTGAATAATAGTCCAGTCCCTTGAAGAAGGGCAGGGCCGCTTCGGGTAACCAGGTCAACGACTCAGCGTCGGAACGCGCCGGGTGGGATGGTGCTTGCGTCCGCACTTGCGCGCTCACGTCCCTGGCCAGTGATTGAATTGCCGCCAGCCAGTCCGCTGGATAGGCGCCGCGCTTTGTGAATGCGGCTTTCACCGTAGCCGTTCCCGCCTGAATGACCGAGAAGGTCAGCGCAAAACGACCCGGCGCCGTCCGGCTGACATTACCGCTCACGAAGTAAGCCACTGCGGGAAGTTCGGCCATCTGCCACGCCTCGGGCGCCGAGGTGAAGCGAGTCCGCAAATCACGCTCGCCAAGGATCAACCGAATTTGCCGCCGTTCAAGCGTTGGAACACCCTCTTTTTGCAGCGCCAGTTCCACGTAATCCGCCAATCCCACCGTCCAGTCTTCCCCGGATAAATTCTCGGCCGTAAAATCCAGGACGGCGACGGAATGGGGGGCCTGAATATCCGCCGCCAGGAGCGAGGCAGCCCCGACCAGCGGCAGGGCCACCGCCAGAGCCACCAACGCCCGGACCGTTGGCTTCCAACACCGGGTGTGAACGAAAGCACAAGCGTGCACGTTGCTGTTTACTTTTCGCCGAGTTTTGGCAAAAGTCGTTCGGCCAATTCTAAGGCCGCGTTTTGAAGTGCGGTCTTGGCAGCCGTTTGTTCGGCGATATCCACTCCCACGCTCATCTGGCGGTCCACGGCACAGGATTTCGCCGGTGCGCTTCTGGGCTTTGAGTTCGATGCGGGCTTTGCAGGAGACCAGGTTGCCTTTGCGCAGGCCGTAGGCGCTGAAAGCGTCCCCGGTGATCTCGATGTCGGCTCTCTCGGGGGATTTGTCGTCCACGAGCTTGAAGCCGCACTCCTCCGAGGATCAGGCCCAACTCGGTTTCGGCGGCCGGATCGATGACGGCCTGCCCGAAGTGACGCTCGCCGATTTTGACTGACACGGACGGAAGTTTGTCGGATTTCAGCGATTCTTTGATTCGCGCTATGCGGTCCTCACGGCTCTGGACTTTGGCCAGCAGGGTTTCGCCCTTCTCGGTGACCGTGGCCGCGATCTTTTTTGCCAGGGCGCCCGAGAGGTCGGTGATGGAGCCTTCAGCGCCGCCTTTGACCAATTCGCCATAGACGCGGCTGGTTTCCGTGCCGATGATCTTGGCCACCAGGATCAATTCTTTGTCCGCCTTGAATACGCGGCCCGTCACCAGCACCTTGGCCCCGGTAAGATGGCCGACTTTGGCGGCGGCGTCCGTCGAGACGGTGCCCGAAAGGCCCAGCTCCTGTTCGCCCAAGACCTTCTCCAGTTCGGCACGTTCCACAGTGATGATTTGCGGCTCCGCCGAAAGAGTCGCGTTGATCAGGGTCGCGACTTTCGGGCCGAGGTCGCGCACGGCTTCGTCCTTCGATTCGAAATCGAAAACCGCGACGGTGAACACCTTCTGGTCGGCGGCGCGAGCCGGCGGGATGAGCGCGAACAACGTCAGTAGCAGCCAGGCAGCGCAGTTTTGCAGTCTGCTGTGTCGATGATGCAGATTGAACATCTGCGCCATGGGTGTCTTCAAGCATGTCAGTTTCATAAGTTAATTGTCGTCAGTGTTTATGGTGTTAGGTCAGGCAGCCGGGGCGCCTCGGGATGGAGCGCCAAGCGGGCCAGTTGCGTGAGATTGATCTGGGCTTGCGGCCTTTCGGACAGACTCGCGGTCAAGCTGTCCTGCGCGACGACCACGGCGCCTTTGGCCTCGCGCACGGTGTAAAAGGACGGACGGAGTCTTCCAGGACGCCGCTCTTCCCGTTCCGGCGGGGGGAGCAGCCAAACCACTCCCGCGCCTTTCTTGGCCAGTGCCTGCAGTTGGCTCGCCAGGCCGTTCCGCATTTCCTTTTGGCTTGGGAACGGCCCGGCGATGACCAGTTTCCCCCGGTAGTCTTCCACCCCGGCGTCTTCCAAGTCCGAGAATTCGACGGCGGCGGCTTTGAGCAGCGGCTTGAGCCGGTTTTGCGGGTCAAGAACTCCCAGTGGTTCTTCTCCCGCGAGCGGTTTCAACTCTTTGAGCAGGTTCGTCGGATAGACCACCGCCTCGCTTGTGCCCAGCACCTGGTTGGTGCCCGCGAGCCATTTGATCACAAAACGCGTCTCGGCATTGACCGCCGGAAAGCTCAGTTTGACGGATTCAATCACCGTTTGGCCGGGCAGGATTTCCAGATTCTTCCAAGGGGCTGTGCCGAGCGCCGCCGCCGTGGCGGAACTGGCCTGGTAGAGGAGCGTGCTTAACTCCTGGCCAACGGGCCTCTGGCCTGTGTTATGCCATCTGACGGTGATCGTGCGCGCCTCTCCGCCAAAGACCTGCTGAGGCTCCTGGTCAGGCAGCAACTCCAACTGGGCACGGCCTGCCAACGGCCAGGTCCACAGCACCGCCGCCAGGCCGAGCCGCGACAAAAAATCGACTAGCCGCCGATTATGGCCGTCACGCGGGTTTTGCGCGGTGGCAACAGGGTTCATAGAGTCGTCTCCAAAGAGCGGGCGGCGACCTGGTAACGGGACTTCCTGGCCGGGGCCTGGGCGGTGGACCAGACCTCCTGCTGGCCGACGAGCAGCACGTTGCCCTGGCGATCCAGCAGTACTTCGCAAACCTCCCCGTTGAGACGGATTTGCTGCCCGCTGAAGGTCACGTAATTCTGGCAGCCCTTCGGTCCGCAAATTCGCAGGTAGAGAGGCCAGGAGGCGGGCACATCCGGTTGTTCGGCGAGCGCCAGGTGCGGGCCTTGTTGGTCGAAGACAATGGCCCGGACCTGGTTGGGGAACAGGCTCTCGATTTCTTGAAAATACTTCCGTGCCACCGCCAATTGCGAGTCGGTAATCGGCAGGCGCCGCCCCTGCCGAAAGCCGAAGGCAAAGCCGAGCAGGAGACCGATGACCGCCAGTCCAAGGCCGACGGCGGCGAAGCGGAGCGGGAGCCGGAGTCCGAACGGCTGAACCCGAGGGCGGTTGGCTCCGGCTTGCGCGTGGGTCTGGAGCCAATGAGCCTTGGCCACGACCCGCCGGTGAAATTCGTCCCAGTAGGCTTCCGGGCGAGCCGGAACCGGGGCGGACTTGAGCAGTTGGTCCAGTTCGGAGTCTTTCATGCGGCATCTCCGGTGGGTTGAAAGTGTTTCAACAGGCGTTTGAGCCTCCTGCGGGCGGCAAACAGGCGCCAGGAAACGGTGGTTTCCGAGCACCGCAGGACCCGGGCGGCCTCCGCGTGGGAGAGGCCGTCGTAGGTGACCAGAACGATGGCGGCCCGCTGCTTGGCTGGGAGTTTCATCAAGGCCCCCTGGATTTGCTCGGCTCGTTGGGTCTCATCGTGAGCCGCCTCAGTCCCTTGCTGGCTCCATTCCCGGTGCGTTTGCTCCTGCCGTTGCCGGCGTTTGCGCCAGTTGAGGCAGCGGTTGACCGCGATGCGATAGAGCCAGGATGAAACCTTCGCCTCGGCCCGGAACTCCGCCAGGTTTTGACAGGCTTGGATGAACGTTTCCTGCGCGAGGTCCTCGGCATCCTCCGGCGAACCGGTCAGGCGGTAGCAAAGTGAGAGAATCATGCGCTGGTTTTCGCGAACTAAGTTTTCAAAAGCCTCCTGGCCGCCATCTTGGCACTCCGCTTTCTGGAGCCTGTCATCAGGGGCGGCCATTTGCGCTTATCTTTAACCAATCTGACAACTCAAGGCGACAAATCCTTTGAAATAAAAGAATTCTCGAAATTCTCAAAGGATTTCTTGCGGGCGATTGTCCTAACAGTCAAAGGTGTAGCGCAGGCTTCCAGCCTGCTGTATCGCGGATTTCCAATCCGCAGATGGGGCCGAGCAGGTACAGCCTGCCGACAGGATGTCGGCGATACAGCAGGTTTGGAAACCTGCGCTACGTAGCCTCGGGAGCCCGGCACCGCTCTCAGGCTATGAAGTATCGGGGGTTAGTGGTCATGAGCATGAATACGATAAATCTTCGACTGATCTTTGCCCTGTCCTTGGCGGCCGACCAGCGCAGCCTCTGGTTGTTGGAACTGGGGCCGGAGGCAGCCCCGGCGCCGGTTGAAAACCGCAGCACCAACGGCGTTGCCCCGAGATTCTGAAACGCCCCAATAATGTCGTGCCTCAGTGACGGCGAGAATTCCAACCACGGATGGACACGGATGAACACAGATGAGGCCCGAATCCGTGTTCATCCGTGTGCATCCGTGGTTAAAAAAACACCAAGCCCCGCCAGGAGCGGCATGTAGGAGCCGTAATTTTGAAACCATAACTGCTGCTTGCAGCAGGAGTCGGCGCCTCGCGAAGGAGCAACCGTCATGGCCGGGGGCGGACATTGTCGCGCCAGCGTTTGGAGTGCGTGGAGCTTGCTCCCGCTTTAGGCCAAAATGAGGGCGCCTCTTGCCAGTACCACCAGTCGCCAGGATGCTCGCGTTGGTAGCGCAGGTTTCCAAACCTGCTGTATCGCCGACTTCCAAGTCGGCAGGCTGCAACTGCTTGGCCGCATCTGCGGATTGGAAATCCGCGATACAGCAGACTGGAAGTCTGCGCTACGCTGGTGCTGGCAAGATGCGCCCCCAAAATGAGGACTGCTGTTTTTTCCGCGCAGGGTTGGGCGCAACGTGGTATTCTCATTGAATTGAATCAACTCGAGGCTCAAGGTCAGTTCAGGGAAGCGGCCGCTGTCGCCAGCCGGGCGTTGAAGGATTCTTCTTCGCCGACGGGCGACCGGGGCCAATTGGCTTTTGAACCGGAGCGGTTGGAACGGATACGAAGGGATTTTCCCTTCACCAAAGAAACTCTCTTCGCCGCGCTCAAAAGCTCGGTCAAAGATCTCACGGCCCAGAGTACCACCAGTGGGTTGACCGGGGCCGCTTCGACACCCGGGAGATCAACGGCGAGCGCCGGTTCATGGTATCCAGCGTCCCGAACCTGTTTTTCCGCTACCCGGAGCTCAATGCCCGGCGGGTCCCGCCGCGAGACACCGCCGGCCTCGAGAGGTCGCGTTGGGAAACTTGCGTGGCGATCAGGAAGGCGGCGCAGGCGGAGAGAAGGCCTTATGTGCTGCCCAAACGATTTCACGCCACCATGGCCGTAACTGCCGCCGCCAACGCCGCTCCCGCCGGGGAAATCATTCGCGCCTGGCTCCCGATTCCCCGCCGCTACCCGTTCCAGGGCGATTTCCAACTGCTCTCGACCTCCTCGATGGCCAAACGCGTCGCTGACGAGCAGAACCCAATCCGCTCCCTTTACCTCGAGCAGCCGGCGCTAAGGGACAAGAAGACCCTCTTCTCGGCCGCTTATGCATACACGGTCTGCGGCGTTTGGTTCGACCTCAAACCGGCGGAGGTCCGGCCCTGCAACCCGAGCGAGGCGGCCCTGAAGAGATTCCTGGCCGAAGGGCCGCACGTGAGGTTCACGCCGGGGATACGCGCGCTCTCGCGGCAGATTGTCGGCCCGGAGACCAATCCGTGCCTCAAGGCCAGGAAATGCTATGACTGGATAGCCGACCACCTCCAATATAGTTACGCTATCGAGTATTCGACGATTCGGAACCTCAGCGACTATTGCCTGCGCAATGGCTACGGCGACTGCGGCCAGAAGGCGCTCCTGTTCATCACCCTGTGCCGCCTCAATGGCATTCCCGCCCGCTGGCAATCCGGCTGGAACACCTTTCCGGGCGAGACGACCATTCACGATTGGTCGGAAATCTATCTGGCGCCCTGGGGTTGGCTGCCGGTGGACCCCTACATGGGCGTCTATGCCACGCGATACGCCACCTCGCTCGACCCCGAACAGCGCCGCGAGTTGCGCGATTTCTACTTCGGCGGCCTCGACCAATACCGCATGGCCGCCAACAGCGACCATAACCAGACCCTCACCCCGCCCAAGCAATCCCTGCGCTCCGACGACGTGGATTTCCAACGCGGCGAACTCGAATGGGGCGGGCATAACATCTATTTTGACCAGTACACCTACAGCCTTACGCTGAACGAAATGGAAGTGCCGGCGGGAAATCAATGGGCCGCCTGGATTGCCAGGCCGGACCTCTGCGCCGGCGGGCCCGGAAGATTTCAATGAACACCAAGCCAATCGATCTCAAACAGGCCCAGGCTGCCGCCGTCCAGGCTGCGCAGGCTGTGGGCGCCTTGCTGCGGCGCAACCTCCACGCCAACAAACGGGCCAACATGGTTACCCAGCATGACATCAAGCTGGAACTGGATGTCCGCAGCCAAAAACTGATCGAGAAGACGCTGCGCCACGCCTACCCCAGGGTCGCCCTCCTGGGCGAGGAGGGAACCGCCGGCCCGGGGGATGCGGACTGCCGCTGGGTCGTTGACCCGATCGACGGGACCGTTAATTTCGCCTACGGGATTCCCCATGCCTGTGTTTCCATTGCCTTGCAGCAGCGAACCGAACATCCCGGCGTCTCGACCTACGAGGACGGCTATCAAACCGTGGTCGGGGTTGTGTATGACCCGTTTTGCCAGGAGCTGTGGACGGCCGCGCACGGGCGCCCGGCGCGATTGAATGGCCGAATCATTCATGTCAGCCGCCGGCGCAAGCTGGCCGAGGCGATCGTCTCGATCGGCTTCGCCAAGACCCGGGAAAACCTCGAGGCCGCCTTTCCTTACTTCGCAGACCTCATCCACCGCGTGCGCAAAATACGCATCATGGGTTCGGCGGCGCTTGCGTTGACTTATGTGGCCTCCGGTCGGTTCGATGCCTACATCGAGCGCGGCATCCGGATTTGGGACATTGCCGCCGGGGGATTGATTGTCGAGTGCGCCGGCGGCCAATTCTGGCGCCAGGCCGTCGGAGAGCAGGCCTATCGCATGATTTCCAGCAACGGCCTGCTCCGCCACCTGCGCGTGCCGTGAGGCGAAGGCGCCGGAGCGTGGAGCGTCGGAGCGTAGAGCGTGAGGGCACCGTAGCACTTGCCGCGCTCCACGCTCCACGCTCTCACGCTCCACGCTCCGCGCTCCCATGCTCAAACCACTGCCTGAGCTTCTCGAGCGCCCGGGCGCGGTGGCTTAACCGGTTCTTGACCTCTTCGCCCAGTTCGCCAAAAGTCAGGTCGTAACCCTCTGGAACGAACAAGGGGTCGTATCCAAAGCCACCCTGGCCGCGCAGGGCAGGAGCAATCCGCCCCTCACAGGCCCCCTCGAAAAGCTCGGCGAGCAATTCCCCCTCCGTTGCCTGGCAGACCGGCGACGCGCTTTCCTGCTCCTGCCGGACCACTGGGCTGAGGGCCAGAACGCAACGGAAACGTCCAGTCCGCTTCTCGGGGGGGACATCCTTGAGCAGTCGCAGGAGCTTGGCATTGTTCTGGGCGCTCGAGGAGTTTTCCGATCCGCCGCCCTCCGGACCGGCAAACCTTGCCGAGTGCACTCCCGGCTCACCCCCCAGCGCATCCACCTCCAGCCCGGAATCATCCGCGAGGACATAAACCTCCCCGCCCCCCTCCCCACCCAGCCGGCCATGGGTTCCGGACTGTAAACTCCGGACCGTGGACTGTGGACTGTGGACTGTGGACTGTGGACCGTGGACTGTGGACTGCCCCAGCCACCGCGCCAACTCAACCGCCTTCTTGGTGGCGTTGCCGGCGAATGTGGCGGCGTCTTCGACCACCTTGGGCGCATTCGGAAAATCGTTCAGGGTGCGGTATTGAAACCGGCCCCCGAGGATCGCGCGGATTTCCTCGACTTTGTGCCTGTTCCGGGTGGCGATGAGCAAGGTAATCATGCGCCGGGAAGATAGCGCAACCAAGACGGAAAGCAGGCAGAAAATCCCCCCTTTGTGACCCCTTTACGCCGTCGGTGCCTTCCCCCACTGTCTGACTTGCCAGGGCCAGTGACAAGGTCCTCCGCAAACCATTGTAGGAGACGACGTAAGGAGTCTCCGATTGAGTTCGGGGCACAGCGAGAGCCTCCGCCCCTCGGAGGCCATCGATCAGAGACTCCTTACGTCGTCTCCTACAGTCAGGGAATGGGGCCCCTTTCGGCGACTTTGTCACTGGCCCTGACATGCAGTTGAGCGGTGTTTCGCATTGACGAGACTGCCTCCTGCCTTAAAGTCCTCGGACTGCGAATGTTCGATCTTCACTCGATTGCCGGAAAAGCTCCGGTTGGCTCGCCAATGCCTCCGCGCGCCCTACTTTAAATGGGTGCCGCCGGGTCATTTCTATTCGCCGCTGCCTGACATGGATGAGGTGGAACGGCGCGCGCCGGCCATCTACGCGCCCCCGCCTCGGGGCTTGCCGGGGATAGACTTGCGGAGCGAAGCGCAGGGCCAACTCTTGACCGAATTCAGGGAATGCTACAAATGCCCGCCTTTCGAGCGGAGCTATAACCCCCAGTCGAGATACTATCGCCCCAACGGGTCTTTTCCCTTCCAGGACGCATTCCTGCTCTACGCCATGATTCGCCACCTCCGGCCGGCGCAACTCGTGGAGGTCGGTTGCGGCCTGTCGAGTTGCGTCATCCTCGACACGTGCGAGGCGCTGGGCTTGAGCACGCAACTCACCTTTATCGAACCTTACCCGGAATTCCTCCTGTCCCGGCTGCGCCCCGGGGACCGTTCGCGTTTTACCTTGAAGAGTGCTTGCGTCCAGGATGTCCCGCCTGAGTTCTTTGCGGCCCTCAACCCCAACGACATTCTCTTTATTGATACCTCGCACGTCAGCAAGGTCGGGAGCGACGTCAACTGCATCTTTTTCGAGATCCTGCCCCGGCTCAAGCCGCAAGTTATTGTCCACTTCCACGATATCTCGGTATCCCTTTGAATACCCCAAGGAGTGGCTCTGGAAAGGGATGTTCTGGAACGAGGCCTACCTGCTTCGCGCCCTGCTGACCCTCAATGGCGCCTTCCAAATCGTGCTCTTCAACTCCTTCCTCAACCAGTGCCTGACTGACCGCGTCAAGGCGGAATTTCCCCTGTTCCTCAAGACCCCGGGGCCAGCCTCTGGCTGCGGCGCGCGCCGTAGCCCGGCTATTTCGCAGCGCGGCGAAGCCCATTCGCGTCAGGCTAAGGCGTCTGCGGCTCCGGACAGCAGTTCGTAGTAGTTTTTGCGATCGTTTCGCTTTTCGTAGAAGGCATGGCGGGCGAGGCAGAACTCCACCCATTGAACGACCGAGACGCCCAGCACCATGGCCGAGAACCAGCAAGCGCACTGTCCGAGAATGTGCCCCAGGCGAAGGAGGCTGACGTGTTGGCCGTGGGGACAATTGAGTTCCAGCAGGTCAGAAAGCTGGCAGACCAGCGCGCAGAACAACAACTTGGTCAGCACCGAGAGCTCAAGCAAGACCGGGGTGCGGCAGTTGAGGTGAGGCAATCCCAGGTGGCTTTTCCAGGTTTTAAAAATGATCTCAATTCGCCAGCGCAGCCGATAGATCGCGGCCAGGACCTTGGGGGGCCAAGTCGCCGCCGGCACGTTGGTCACGAAGATGTTCCAGCCCATCAAGAAGAGATGCTCGGCGCCAGGAGGGGAGCGGTGGCGTTTCTGGGCGGAGACTTTGGCCTTGTGCCGCCGCTGATTGGCCACTTCCTCTGGCACGGGCAGGGCGACCAAGCGCACGGCCGCTCGCTCCGGTCCCAGGAGCACGTCCATATCCAAGGAGCCAGAGTTCTTCAGGAGGGCCTTTAAATTCAGCGGTTGGCCCGTCTTGGGGTCGTAGGGATTGACGCCGTGGCGGTAGCGGCTGAGGAAGGAGATGCCCGCACTGACAAACTGGGCCAGGACTGCCGTGGTGAAGTAACCCAGATCCCGCAGGACCAGATCGCCGGGGCGGGCGACTTCCAGGATGTCCGGGGCGGCGGCCTGGTCATTGCGAGTATAGCCCGAAAGGGAGACGTGCCCGACCACGCCGTTTTTGATGTCGCAGATCCATTGGATTTTGAGGGTGGCGTAGTCTTGCCCATGTTGGTTGCCGGCCCCGGGGAAGAGTTCAGCCAAGTGCTTGGGCAGCGTTTGGGAGGTGCTGTCATGGACCCAGACGTGAGCAAAGCGTTCAAGGGCTTGGCAGGTCGGAACGCCACGAGCGATCTGGCTGAAGAGGGCCGTGACGACCCCAGCCAGAAAGCCTTTGAGGCCACCGGAGAGCCGTTCACTCAAAGACTGTTTAGTGTAGGTGGTGTCGGCGGCCAAGCCGATGACTGCGGCGGTATGCTCCAAGGCGAGGTCGGTTTCGGGAGCGAGGGCCAGGAGGCCCTTGGCAAATTTGAGCATGGGGATTTTACGTGGGCTGCGCTGCAGAAAGCCTGAGGCTCGGGCGATACCCTCGGCGTCGATGGCGTCGAGTTTGGGGAGGCAGGCCGGGAGCTGTTGGTGGAGGGAGGCGGGCAAACCGGAATTGTTTTGCGCGGAAGGGTTAGGAGATGACATGCGTGGTTTTATATAGTATTAATACTATATGCCAAAGCGACAAAAGGCGACAGAAAAAACGACGGGTTACCTCATCAAAGTGCAAAAGGTGGAGCGGCCAACCAATCGCTCCTACTATCTGAACTTGCCGGTGGTCCTGGCGGAGGCGCTGGAGATCAAAAAAGGGGAAGAAATGAAGTGGCTAATCGAAGACAAAAACGTGCTGCTCCTGTGTCGGACACAGAAAAGGCCGCCGCGTCAACTGCGCGCCAAACCTTAGCCTGACGCGAATGGGCGAAGCCGCAACCAAAAGGAATTCACCACAGATGACACGGATGTCACGGATTTCTCTTATCCGTGCCATCCGTGTCATCCGTGGTTGAAAAATCTACCAAAGAATGCGCGATTTTGAACTATTGCACTTTGATAGAGAGTGGTACGGGTTTCGCCAACCGAAAGGCGTAGCGCAGACTTCTTCCGGCGTGCCGGGATATCGCGGATTTCCAATCCGCAGATGCGACCAAGCACGCACGGCATGCCGGCTGGAAGTCGGCGATACAGCAGGTTGGAAACCTGCGCTACGCAGCCTCGGAAGCCCGGTACCGCTCTTGGGCCATGAATTATCCGGGCTAGGGCGGGGGAGGCCGCAGGCAGCGGGGTGCAGGGCGAAATTATCCGTTGCCAATGACGGGTCTTTGGGATTGAATCGCGTCATGAAAACTCATCGCCCCGCGTGGCTTCTCGCCTGTTCCGTGCTGACGCTGGTGGTTCCGGGGGCCATCGCGTTGGCCGGCGAGCCGGTGTATCCCGTCAAGGTCAGCCAGAATGGGAGGTACTTGGTCGATCAGAAGGGCGAGGCTGTATTCTGGCTGGGCACAACGCAATGGCAGCTTTTTCGCGAGTACCGGCTGGAGGATGCCCGGACGATTATCCGCAAGACCAAGGAGAAGGGGTTTGCCTTCGCCCAGGTCATGCTCATGGGCGTTGGGGATGGCACCAAGGCCAACGTCTATGGTGAGAAGCCCTGGCTCGATGACAACCCGCTGACGCCCAACGAGGCCTATTTCAAGAACGTCGATGCCGTTCTTGACATCGCCCGTGAGAACAACCTGGTCATTTCGATGACGCTCTACCACCAGCGTTACCGCAAGCACATTACCTTGGACAACGCGCGGGCCTGGGCCAAGTGGCTGGCTCACCGGTACAAAGACGTGCCCACCCTCGTTTGGTCCATGACGCCCGAGGCCCGGCAGGAGTTTGTCCCTATCTTGCGGGAGCTGGCGGCCGGTCTGCATGAGGGCGACGCCGGCGCTCACCCGATCACTTTCAAACCCGACCCGGCGCCTTACTCGTCGAGTTTCATCCACGGCGAGAGTTGGTTGGACTTTGACTCGATGCAGACCTGGAAGAGCGTCGAGCTCATCTATCCCATGGTGACCAAAGACTACAATCTCAAGCCGGTCAAACCAGTCCTCATGGCTGAAGGCGCTTACGAACACGGGTCGGAGTACGGGTTCGAGGTCACACCGCTTTGGATTCGCCGCCAGGCCTATTATTCCTTCCTGGCGGGGGCTTATCATACTTACGGACACAATGACAGTTGGCGGGTGCTCCCGACCTGGAAGGAGGCGCTGGATGCGCCGGGAGCAACGCAATTAGGCATCCTCAAGCGTGTTTTTACCGAGCGCAAGGAATGGTGGCGCCTGGTTCCCGACCAGGCCATTTTCGCCAGTGGCGGCAATACCAACGGACAAATCCTGAACCTGGCAGCCCGTCACGAGGAGGGCCAGTGGGCGCTGGCGTATCTGGGAAGCAAGGCCTCCTTCTCCGTTAACCTGGACAAGGTCAATGCCGGGGCGAAGCTGAGAGTTTTCTGGATCGACCCCAAGAGCGGTGAATCGGCGGCCATTGGCCCCTCGGCCCACCAGGGCGTCGAGTCCTTCTCGACGCCCGAGGGCTGGGAGGATGCGCTGCTGGTGATGGAGGCGGCGCCACGCTAATCGGCCAACCTTTCGGCACCCCGCAGCAGGAATCGTGCAGTTTGTGCTCGCCACCACATTCACGTTGCCCCAGGGCCGTTGACAAAGTGGTCTTTTGGAGTGCGCCGGCAAAGCGAAGCGGCGACGGCGCTTTCGGCCGCCCGGGACGTCCAAGAACGCCAGACGCTGCCCGAGCCAAAGCGGTGTCGCGCTTCGCTTGCCACCGCACTCCAAAGTGGCCTGCCCGAGACGGCTCGACAGACTTTGTCAACGGCCCTGCACGTTGCCCGCGCCATCCACTGTTTTTGCTTGTCCAGCTTGTTTGCGGCAGCAATGTTGTTCCCATGACCGGGAACAAAATCACTGCCCAGACGATCCGGGCCATGAAAGGCGCGCGGACAAAAGATCGCTGCCCTGACGGCTTATGACTTTCCCATGACGCGGCTGCTGGATGAGGCGGGCATCCCGTTAATCCTGGTAGGGGATTCACTGGGCATGGTGGTGCTGGGCTATCCGGACACGACGCACGTGACGCATGGCCGAGATGGAGCACCACGTGCGGGCGGCGGCGCGGGCGCAGCCGCGCGCCCTGCTTGCAGCCGACCTGCCGTACCAGAGCTACGAGACGGTCGAGGCGGCAGTGGCCAATGCAAAGCGGCTCCTGGCCGCCGGCGCCGAGGCCGTCAAGGCCGAAGGCGGCCGCCGTATCGGCGGGCAGGTTCGGGCCATTGTGGAGAGCGGCATCCCGTTCCTGGGCCACCTGGGCATGCTGCCCCAGCACGTCCTGGAGGAAGGCGGCTACCGCGTCAAAGGCAAGACCGAGCCCGAACGCGCAGGATTTGCTGGCCGACGCGGAGGCCCTGGTCCAGGCCGGCGCCTTCGCAGTGGTGCTGGAACTGGTGACACCGCGCGTGGCCAAAGAGATCACCCAACGCATCGCCATCCCCACCATCGGAATCGGCGCCGGGCCCGGCTGCGACGGCCAGATTCTGGTGACCCCGGACTTGCTGGGGATGCTGCCGTGGTACAATCTCAAACACGTGAAACCCAAGCTCAACGCCGCCGAACAGATGCGGGCGGTCGTCAGGCAATGGATGGAAGGAGTGGCAAAGGCATGACGATGAAGCGATTGACACAGATCGATGCGCGGGGAGAGGCGAACATGGTGGATGTTTCCTTGAAGCCCGTGATGTTGCGCACCGCCGTGGCGCGGGGTGAGATCCGCCTCAGCGAGACTACCCTCCACCTCATCGAGTCGCAGACCATTGCCAAAGGCAACGTCCTGGCCTCGGCGCGCCTGGCGGGCATCCTGGCCGCCAAAAAGACCAGCGAACTCGTCCCCCTCTGTCATCCTCTGCCTTTGGCCCATTGCGAGGTCAATTTCCAGGTCCCCAAGGCCCGTGATCGCATTGTGATTATCGCCTCGGCCAAAACCGCCGCCCAAACCGGCGTCGAAATGGAGGCCCTCACCGCCGCCTGCATTGCCGCCCTAACGATCTACGACATGTGCAAGGCCGTCGACCAGACCATGCAAATCGGCCGAATCAAGCTGCTGTTGAAGACCAAGAAAAGAAGCGCTTGAATGGCTGGAACAAGGCGGCGCTGAACATCCGCAGGCAGGTTTCGGAAGGCTCGCGCGGCGCGGGATGACAATTCGAGTCGGTACATCAGCCTTCCAATCCCAGATCCCGCCGCAGTTGATCGAACGGGATCGTTGGTTTCGTCTCGGCCAACACCTCGCGTGCTTCCTTCAGATCCTCGGCATCCTCTATGGCTTCAAGCTCAGCCAGGTCTTCAATGAGGGACAAGACCCTGTCCGCGCGTTCTGGGAAAGGTTCTTTAGCTTAGTTACGGCCTCTGTGACATCGGTCGGGCTCATGAAAAGAACGAGTCACCGAAAGGGCCGTGGGTCAAGGTTATTGCGCTCGAAGGGAGCGCCCGGCAAACCTTGCCAGGGGCCGTTATGCGCGTTTGACCGACTTGCGGTAGCGGCGGCGCATCACTCGAGGGGCCTGCCGGCTGAAGCCGGCGTTCCGGCTGGCCTGGCCGGCCCGCGGCAGTGGCGATGCCCCACGGCGGCGGAAATGGGGGAATTTGAACCCCCGATACGGCTTTTGACGTCAAAGGGTTATGCAAACCATTCGCACAGGCATCATCACGATCTCCGATCGGGCGGCGCAAGGGGTTTACCCGGACCTGGGAGGACCCGCGCTCAAAGAGGCGGCGGCGGGCTACGGGTGGACGGTGGCGGCTGAGACGCTGGTGCCGGACGAACGGCTCGAAATCCAGCGGGCAATTCGGGGGCAGGTGGCCGGAGGGTGCCACCTCGTTTTGACGACCGGCGGCACCGGGGTGTCCCCGCGCGACATCACCCCCGAGGCGGTGCGCGAGATCGCCCAACGCGAGTTGCCCGGGTTCGGCGAGGCTATGCGCATGGAATCCCTCAAGATTACGCCCAACGCCCTGCTGTCCCGGAGCCTGGCGGCGGTGGTGGGCGGCGCGCTGGTGATTTGTCTGCCGGGCAAACCGAGCGGCGCCCTCGAGTGTCTCGGGTTCGTAGCCGCCGCCATCCCCCACTGCCTGGAACTGCTGCATCCGGCTTGAGCGGATCGTGAATTCCGCCCAAAGCACCGGAGTTTTTTTGCACGGGGGCTAAGCGGAACGGGCGCATCCCACCTCTGTCGAAGTTAATCTGAGCAAGGGCAGTCAAATTCCCCCTCACCCCGGCCCTCTCCCCAAGGAGAGGGGGAATCCTCCGCAGTCAGTCGGCGAAACCAGTGGCTCTGGGATTGACGACAGCCGGCCTTTGCTGTTCCCTCTCCTTGGGGAGAGGGTAAGGGTGAGGGGAAATGGCACTTCCATGCCGAGATCACTCCCGACAAAGGTGGGATGCGCCTAAGCGGAACTTTTTGCCAGCACGGCTGTTAAACGATAGAATTGGACATGGACTTGGATTCACTGGTCAGCCTGGCCCTCAATAGCGGGGCCAGCGATTTGCACCTCGAGGCCGGGTTGCCGCCCGCGCTTCGGATTCGTGGCGCGCTGCGCACCCTCGAGGAGCCTCTTTCGGGCAAGGCGCTGCTCGAGATGGCCCGAGAGGTCGTCGGGGAGGAACAATGGCCCCGCTTCCTCGAGCGACGCTCCTTCGATTTTTCCAGGACCATCCACGGCGCCCGCTGCCGGATCAATGTCCTGCAGACCTCCCACGGGGTGGGCTTTGCCATTCGACTCCTTGCCGCCTTCCAGGCCACGGTCGAAAAGCTCAACTTGCATCCTGACCTCAAGAAACTCGTCACTTCAACCCATGGCATGATCCTCGTCTGTGGTCCGACCGGTTGCGGCAAGTCCTCGACCCTGGCGGCGTTGATCCAGGAAATCAACCTCACCGAGACTCGCCACATCGTGACCATCGAAAGCCCCATCGAATACATCTTCCGTGCCCGCCGGGCCTACATCCGGCAGCGCGAGGTCGGCCGGGACACCCCGAGCTTCGAGCAGGCCCTGCTCGATGCCCTGCGTGAAGACCCGGACGTGCTCATGGTCGGTGAAATGCGCGAGCCGGAAACCATGCGTTTGACCTTGGGCGCCTCCGAAACGGGTCACCTGGTCCTGGCGACCGTCCATTCCTCCTCTTGCGCCGAGGCCCTCCAGCGGGTGGTCTCGGCGTTTCCGGCTGAAATCCAGAGCGGCGTGGCCGCCCAATTGGCCGATTGCCTGCTGGCCGTCGTCTCACAGCGGCTCCGCTTCCGCTCCGACCTGAACATTCGCGTGCCGGAGTGCGAAATCCTCGTGGCCACCCACGCCGTCAAGAATTTCATCCGCAACCGCGATTTCTTCAAAATCGTCTCGGCACTCGAAACCGGCGCCGAGCACGGCATGTGGACCTTCCAGCGATACCGGACCTGGCTCGATAACCGCACCCACTGGGCCATCCCCGGCCAGAGCCCTGAACCCCCCGACACCGAGGCGGCAGAGACACCTGCCACCGCCCCGAGGCTGCCGGCCTTCCCTGTGGCCGGCAAGGCTGGCGGGCCGCTTAAAAAACCGGGCGCCGCTCCCTCCGCCCCCGCTCCAAAGAGCCCCGCCAGGATCGAAATCGAGCCTGTGGAAAGCGAGTTTGGGAAGATCCTCAAACGCCCAGGGGAGAAGTGATGATCATCGCCCCAGTCCATAGTCTCTTGTTCTGCCTGGCCCTGTCGCTCTGCGCTGCCCTCGCCGGCTGCGTCACAAAAGCTCAGGCCAAAGCCCAAGCTCGCGCAGCCTACCTCGCCGGCCAGCAGGAAGCCATGACCCGCCTGCAGCAAATCCAAGCCCAGGGACCCAGTGTCAGAATCAACGGACCGGTCAGAAACCCTGTCGTGCCCTGGACCCCGAGGTTGACCCTCAGCCAGGCCATCATAGCCGCAGATTACCAAGGCGGCGACGACCCCGCCGAGATCATCGTGGTGCACCACGGCGTGGCCAAACGCCTGAATGTGAAGGACCTGCTTGGCGGCCACGACGTGCCCTTAGAGCCGGGTGACGTGGTCCAACTCGTGCCCTCGCCCGCACCCCAGGCAACGCCGGGACCTTGAGGGCAGAGTGCAGAGTGCGGAATGCGGAATGCCGATGCGGGGTGCGGAGGGCGGAGGTCGAATGACGGAGGGCGGAGGGGATATTCCGCACTCCGCACTCCGCACTCCGCACTCGGATCACTGTCTTTGCAGCCACACATTGATGCGCGGCGTTTCCCAGTTGTAGGGTTTGTCGAGAATGTCGATCCGGCCATCGCCGTTGAGGTCGGCTGCGCGGGCTTCGTGAAAGCCGATGCCGGTGGCGAACACCGTCTTGCGGAAATGTCCCTGGCCGTCGCCGTAGAAGATCCAGGCTGTGGCGTTGGGATTGTCCGGGGTCTTGGCCGACTCGGTCCATTTGGCCATTTCGGCCGCGAAAATGTCCAGGTGGCCATCGCCGTCAATGTCGGCGATTTGAAGGCTGTGCCCGTGGATCATGTCGCGTTCCAGCAGGTCGTGGCCGACCCAGTCGCCCGTGCGTTCCGGGTTGCCCACGCACTCATACCAACGCACCGGTCCCACCCCGTCGCCGGGGGCGATGACGACCTGGGCGTACTTCCCCGGCTTAAACTTCCCGGCCGCGATGCGCCCGCCGATGGTTCCAATTTGGATGGGAGTGAATTGTTTTCCGCCCCGGTGTTTGAACCAGAGATTGCCGGCCAGAAGGTCCACCTTCCCGTCGCCATCCACGTCGCAGGCCGCCATGCCCTCGGCGTACCTGAAGGCCGTGTTTCGGCCCTCCCCGGCTTCGCCGGAGAAGATCTCGAGGAGCGGCCACGACTGGGCCGCTGCGAGGGTTGGCGGGGATCTCGGCCAGGAAGATCTTCCTGGCCCCCTGGTTCCAAAAGGCCAATTGCGGCTTTCCGGTGCCAAGGAAATCGCCGAAGACCTGGTCGTGATGCTGTGTGGCGCCGCCTTTCTTGATAATATGCCGCTTCCAGGGAACCTGGCGATCGAAATTGGGATACGGGTTTTCCCACCACCAGACTTCGTTGCTCTGCCAATCCCCACCGAAGACCAGGTCGGGATTGCCGTCGCCATCGATGTCATAAACTGCGCCCCCCGCCTCGATGGTCAGGTAGTTGGTGTCGATGACGTAGCGGTCCCAGCCCGAGGGCGTGCGCCGGTACCAGACCAAAGCGGGGGCGACTTTCCGAAAACTGAGCACAAAGTCGTTGGTGCCGTCTTTATCCAGGTCCGCAACGATCGCTCCGGTCTGCTCTGTCGATGGGCCCGGAATGGGCAGCTCGCCGGTGGCGCTGGATAAATGCCTCCAATGCGGCGCGGCCCGGAGGGGCAGGACTCTCACGGCCGCATTGGTGACGACCGCCTCCTGGCCGTAAAGGGCGGCGCTGAACAGAGCGATGACGATGGCGATTCGCTTCACGGCCCATGCTGATAGCCGGAACCGGCAATTTTGGCAAGTCAGGAAGCGGCCCGTACCTTCACGCCTTCAGGGCTAGTGACAAAGTCTGTCGAGCCGTCTCGGGCAGGCCACTTTGGAGTGCGGTGGCAAGCGGAGCGCGACACCGCTTTGGCTCGGGCAGCGTCTGGCGTTCTAGGAACGTCCCGGGCGGCCGAAAGCGCCGTCGCCGCTTCGCTCTGCCGGCGCACTCCCAAAAACCACTTTGTCAACGGTCCTGTGCACGCTTCGCCCTTCGGGTTTCCTTCGGACTTCGACCTTCGATCTTCGACCTTCGACCTCCGGCCTTGGGCTATCGCTTGGACCTTTCTATGGCCTCCCGGTAGTAACTGTAGTCGTGCTCCTGCTTCCAGCCATCGGCGCGGGCCCGGAGGGTTGGCCGGTGGCGAGCCCACATTTCGTTGGCAAACGGCTCCCACGACTGGCCTTCGCGCGACCACGGTTTATCGTGATCCTGGCCGGTGGCTTCCTTGATCTTCTTGAGGAATGGGGCATCGTCTTCGCCCATCCAGCGATCCACATAATCCAGGAAGGCATCGTGGTCCCAGGCCGGTTCGGCGCGCAGCAGGCGTATGGCCAGCGCCTGGGCGACCCAGGCCACACTGGTGCAGCACCGGCGATAGCTCTCGCTGGTGTTCTGGCCCTGTCTCCATTCGGTGGGCGGGCGGTGCTCGTAAGGTCCCCAGGCCTGGCCCCGCTCCCGCCCGACGCCCGTCGCCTCGTCGATGCCCGAGTGCCCCGTGAAAACGACCTTCGCCCCCGTCCAGCATTCGCCGTAAGCCGTCTGCTCATCTTCCCCGAAACTAGCTTTGGGAAAGGACTTGTGGATGTTGGCCAGTTGCTCATCGCCCAGCAACAGGCCGGCAAAGACGATGGGCAGTTTGTGGCCGCTGCCGTGGCCGCCAAAGCCTGTCCAGCCGGGATGGCCGGCGCGGATCATGCCCCCAAGGTCAATGCCCACCTGGACGTAGTTGATGAGGAGCGGCTCTTTCTGCGCGGGCCTCAGGTCGGTGCACAGCAACAGGGCCGCCATGCCGGCCACGCGCCCGTACTCCCGCCCGTATTGGGGCATGTTCGCGACCGGCCCCTCGAACCCGAAGAAGCAGGTGCCGACCCAGGGCCGCTGGGTAAAGCGGACATACTGCCGGACATTGGGCAGGCTGTGAGTGGCGGCGGCGGAGGGCAGACGCTCGCGCTTGAGATCGCGGGCCAGATAGACCCGCTGTTGGCGGTCGCAAAAGGCGGGCCGGAATGCGTCTGCCGGCTGCGGCCCGTTGACGCAGGTCAGCACGGCGGCGCCGCGGATGGGGCTGCTGTCCTCGACCCCGCGTTGGATGGTGCCGTTGCGCAATTGGTTGTGGAGCACCAGCCCTTTGGCCATGCTGATGGTCGAGACCAGCGAATCTCCGGGCTTGAGGGCTGCCGGCAGTTTCTGTATGAGCGAAGGGTCAAACCAATTCCGGACGCCGCTGTCATAGGCGACGCGCATCTGGGCAGGCGGGTTGACCATGAAACCGTTGCGGACGCGCTGTTCCTCTTGGCGCTCTTTATCCATTGAATCCAGCTCGCGCTTGTGAATCTCGCTCCCATACAGCGGCTTTGGGTCGATGGCCTGGACTGTCACCGGCCCGATTACGTACCAGTCGCCGTTGATGAATTGCCCGACCCGGGCCGGCTGGTCGAATGTCCAGGTGATGCCGTATTGCGAGATGCGGTCCTTGAGCGGGAGGTCTTCGAGCCTGGGGGTCTCCGGCGCGTTGCTGGCCGTGTAGATGATCGCAGGGCGGTCCAGGGAGGTGTCCGCCGCCACAAGGCTCTTCGAGGTAAGGGTCGGATTCCCCTGGAGCGGCCATCGGTTTGACCGGTCCGCCCAGCGTGATGACCGGGTCCGCCACCCAAATCGTCTGCGCGTTGTCCTTGCCGGCGTCACCCCAAATGGCGATGGCGTTGAAACCTTTCAACCGGGTCTTCATCGAGTCCACGGCCCCGAGTTCACGGTCATTATGGAAGACCTGCAGGCCCTCCTCCGCGTCGAAGTCGAACGTCCACTTGTGCCAGCCGGCCGGGGCGCGATTGACCCCCAGCCAGAACAATTGGTCAAACCAGTCCTTGCCGTCGCTGGCGGTGACGGTGTAGCCCTCGCTGCCGCCCAGGTAGCTTGCGTAAAGGACGCCGGCGGCCAGCAAACGCCCGTCGCTCTGCACCAGGCCCCAGCGCGGGCCAACGCGCGAGACCCGGGCATTGGCCGGCACGCTCCCGTCGTCATAGACCCGGAGCTCGAGCTTGCCCGACGCGTCCGGCTCGCGCAGTTTGAGCACCGCCTTGCCGCCCGGGCCGATTCTCAGCGAACCGCCCTTGCCCTCGCGGCTCTTGGCGGCGTCCACCCCGGCGTCGCCCGTGACCGTCCAGCCGGCCAGTGATTCCGGCCCCTCGAAGCTCAGCCGCCGGGCCGGCTCGGCGGAGGCCTTGGCCGGCGCCTCCTGGCCCCCTGCCGCCGCTCCCAGCGCCAAGGCCGTTGCCAGGAGCAGGGTGGAAAAGAATTCGGGCGCCAACAAGGCTGCCGTGCGGACCAGGTATTTCTTCATGGCCAGATTGCAAGCCGAATGTGGCTTCGAGTCAAGCAAAGATGGGTGGAAACATCCATGAGCCAGGGCCGCTTTAGAACGTCTATCTGGGTCCAATACATCAAAAAAAGTCAAAAAAAGGGCTTGACAACATGCAATTTTGATGATATTAACCGATTGGTTTCGAAGAAACCAATCGGTTAATATCATCAAAATGTTCAAGACGCATTTTTCACCCGGAAGGATTTGACATCACTGGATTATCCACCCATGCTCCTATGGAGCATGGGTGGATAATCCAGTGAATACCGCTAGGCCACCAACGCAAGTTCCTTTGGAACGGTGGGAGATCTTTTTGCGTGCCCTGAGTGATCGCCTTTCCGTTCCGAGCGAAAGACTTCCCACAGTCCGCTGTTGGAAGCCTTCTGTGCTGATAGCGGAGATAATGGCCGTTATTAAGGCGAACCGGTCGGAACTACGCACAACCTTTCCTCCTGCTTACAAAGTCATCGAACACCTTAAGCGCATGGGTTGGGTCCAGCCGATCGAGGCCCAATCTCCGGCAGGAAGGGATCACATCGAGTTTCTGCTCGTGGATGCGGGGTCGCGAGAGGGACAGCCTGTTTCTCCGCTGGAACTCCTCCAAGCCTGGCTGCCGACCGGCGTCATTTGTTACTTTAGCGCTCTCGCTCATCACGATCTGACCACCCAGACTCCGGCATACCACCATATCGCCCGGCTGAACCCTCCCCGGCTGAGGAAAGAACCTGTTCCGGCAGCGGAACCTGAACAGGGGGGTGAAGCGTTCGAGCGCAGCCCGCTTGGAACGGACATCTTCCATTTCGCGGAGGTCACCTGCTACGCGACCAGGCGCGATGCCTCTCTTGTTCCCGGTATCCAGATGCGCGTGGTGTCACCGCGGACCTGGCTGCGAATCACGACACTTGAGCAGACTCTGCTGGATACATTGTTGCAACCGCTGCGCTGCGGCGGCGAGGCCGTCATCCTGGAGGCGTGGGAGAATGGGGCCAACGCGATGGATGCCGAGCGCATGAACGAATATCTAGGGAACATTCACCGGGACGACCTCGACCGGCGCGTCGGCGCCGTCCTGGACCTGATTGGCGCCGAGGTAGCGGCCAGTTCTTTGGGCCACCGGCTCGGCGCGCTCAAGGAGCGGCTCACCGCGCCAACGGCAGAGATACCCGACATTCCTCTGTTGTGGGGACTTCAATTCCCGGATCGGAGTGAAGCTTGGAAGGTTCGGATTCCGTAACTACTGCCTCGCCATGGATGGACCAACGCAGGCCCAGTGGACCAACGAAGTCCTGAATGAACTCCTCCATGCGGTCATTGCCACGGAGGCACTGAGGAAGGCCCTGATTTTCAAAGGCGCTCGCATTCTCAATCTGCACCTCGGAGACAGCCGGGAGTCCCTCGACATTGATAGCAATGCAGCCCCGGAACTGGTCGCTTCCCTCCCCGGCCTGGACGCCCAGGCGAAGTTCTTTGAGGAGCAGCTTCCGCCCGCGATGCGGCGCCATTTCGAACGGCAGGTCCCGGTGAGGTTCGAGCTGGTTGCTGTTAAGGTGGAGCGTCGGCCGCCGAAGGGCCATCCTCGAGGATGGACCGCACTGCTCATCCGGGTCCAGGTCCGAGATAATCTCCGGGCCGGGGTCGTCGGGCTGCCTCGGCTTGAGATTGATGTGGCCGCTTCCGAAACATTCGGTCCGGACGCGGTCGAGACGATGGCCATCAAGGGTTTGCCCGCGAGGGTTTATGCCCTCCACCGGATCGCCGGGGAAAAGCTCCGGGCCTATCTTACTTCCCTCCCCGTTTACCGCCGAAAACTGTCGGGAGGCGAGAGGGAGTTTCGAGTCAAAGATCTCCATGACGTTGCCCGCATTTTGAGAGCGCGTCCGGCCTCGGATGTGGAGTTTTGGACGAAAGCCCGACGGGAGTTCAACCTGGCGTGCGAGTCGCGGCTGGTCGATTGCCGCGGACTGGAATCGTTCATGGAAAGCTGGCCGCTTGCTCGCGAACGTTACGAAACTGATGCCAACCTGAGGAACGTTCCATTTGCCGAAGCCGAGCGGGCCTTGAAGGTGGTCGTGGGACTGTTTGAGAGCCAAGGCATCTTTCCCCTGAAATTCCCCCTCGTCGAGCGCCGGGAGCCGGGAGGCCGTTGAACACGGTTCTCACTGGTCCTTGCGGTTCCTGCACCGCGCTGAACCGGCGGTGTTGACTAGAGTGCGTGGGTTGTTTGCCGGAAATCTGTCCTGCGCCGTTTAGATAATGGAACGCGTTATGCTATGGCATCAAGGGAATTATGCCGTATCATTGGATAACCCGAATCGGGGCAGGGCCGTCGCCGGCGGGACAGGCGCGGACAGGTGATTTGATTGGCCGAATTTGCGATAGAACAGACGATGAAAATGATTCAACCCAACTGCCGGATCCAGTTCGCGGCTGAGGACATCGACTTCATATTGTCGGTGCTCGGCCCGAAGATCGGGACGGCGGAATGTCTGGTGAAGTTGTTGGCCGATGAGGAGTCACGCGACCTGATTCTGGACGATGAGGCGCTGTTCCACGCGCTGCTCGAGCGGGGCGGCTGCCTGCGGGTCTCGACCCGATTTTACTTTTACATCCTGGTGCGGCAGGTCTTTCGGCGCGCGGATATCCGGGACCGGGCGGTGGCGGATTACGTGGCGGAGGTGCTGTCTGAATTTGCCCGCGCGGAGCAAGCCCGTTGCGTGGTGCCCGGCCAGGCCAACCCGCTGGATTATGTCTTCGAGATGCTCGCGGCCCTCAAGACGGCCAACGAGCGCGCCAGCTTCTTCATTCGGGTGCATATCGGCAATTATTCCCTCTTTCTCTCGGGGGTGTTCCCGGCCCGCATCCGGTTCCGGGCCGAGAGCCGAGGTTTCCCGGATTTGAAGTACTACGAGAGCATGGGCCGGACGCATTATCGGGCGGCCAGCGACCACCGGCTGGCGCAACGCTACGCGGTGGCGGAGATTTTCAGCACGCTGGCCGAGCGTTTTCAAACCACCCGGCGCGCGTTGAACGACATCGCCGAGCGCCTCTTCTGGCTGGGCGACGCGGCGGGACCGCTGGATTATTTGCGATAACTGGTCCTGGCCTTGAGCCACTGGAAATCAGTGGGTGGGCTTGCCGGGAAGATGCCGAGTCTGGTCCTTTGCACGGGACGAATGGTCGAGGCGACCAGCCAGCGGTGGATTTCGCGGTGGCCATCGGCGAAGAGGAAATTGCCGGCGCCATCGTGGTAGGAGGCGGGCAGGTTGCCCCACTGGTTGTCCTCGAGCACGTTCATGAAAAAGCCGTCGTTGATCGTATCGGCGTGCTCATCCAGGAAAACGAAGATGCCCGACGGGTTCCGAATCTCGGTGCTCTTGAAGAACTGGACATAAAGAGGGTTGAAGCGGTTGGTCAGTTCGCCGGGGTTGCCCACCTGGCAATTCATGGACATGCTGCGGATGCGCTGCCCATTCGGGGCCGGGACGCGGTCTGAGGGGCACTTGTAGATCCCGGCCGAGCGGTTGGCGCTGGGCCCTAGTTTGGACTCCGTCAGATAAACCAGGTTCGTATTGTCGTCGCTGCTCTGCCAGTCCTCGACGTTGTTGGCCCAAGTCTGACGCCGGGCCAGCGTTTCGGGAATGCCATGGTTGTTCACCAGCAGGTCCGAGTTGTCTGCCGCGTAAAACACCCAGGCAAGGTGGAGCTGTCTCAGATTGTTGGCGCAGGCCGCCCCCTGGGCCTTGCCCTTCGAGCGCGCCAGGACCGGCAGCAGCAGCGCGGCCAGGATGCCCAGGATGGCAATGACCACCAGCAGTTCAATGAGCGTGAAGCCACACTTGGGCGGGTGAAGGGCGAAGCGCGAAGCGCGTAGGGCGAAGCGCGTAGGGCGAAGCGCGTAGGGCGGACGGAGCTCGTGGTTCGTAGTTTTCATCCGTGTCATCCGTGAAATCCGTGGTTACCGTAGCAATCCCAGCTCGCGGATTGCGGCTCGGGATTTTTCGGGCGATTCATGCAGGATCACCTCCCAGCCGCGCACTGCGCCCGCCTCCGTATTCTCGGGCCGGTCGTCCAGGAAAAGGAGCTCCCCCGCCCGCCGCCCGGACTGGCGTTCAAGCACCTCGTAAAGGCCCGCCTCGGGCTTGAGCATTCCGTGCTCGAAAGAGAAAATGTAACCGTCAAAGTTGCCGAAGAAAGGGAAAGCGCGCCGGATGTGCTCGACCGCCAGGTCATTCGTGTTCGAGAAAACGTAGGTGGCCAGGCCGCGCTCCCGCAACTCGGCGTGAAGTTCCACCATCGGCCTAATCTCCGCAAAGATGTCGCTGAAGAAAACGCTGAACTCCTCGAGGCTGCCCTCGAAGCCGGCAGCCTGGCGGATCTCGTTGAAGACGTTCCCTCCGGGTCACTCGCCCCCTCTCGTATTCGGTGAGTATCGAGGAACGAACCAGAACGGCCATCAGCCGTTCGCCGGACATCCTGCTGCGCGCCGCTATCCTGCGCGCCGCAATCATGTAGTCGAAATCCACCAGCACTTTGCCCAAGTCAAAAACCACAGCCTTTACCATATTTTACTGCGAAAACAAGCTGGCCGAGGGTGCAGCGTCTTTCCGCCTTTGTCCAGTGGAATCAGGGCTCTTTCATCCGGCACAACAAATGTATCGCTATTTGCGTGGCCTTTCACTAGCCTTCCTGTCAAATGCCGCCGCGAAACAAGGCCAGTGACAAATTCTGTCGAGCCGACTCGGGCAAGCCGCTTTGGGTGGCAAGCGCAGCGCGACCCCCGCTTTGGCTCGGGCAGGATCCGGCGTTCCTGGACCTCGCCGCTGGCCGAAAGCGCCGTCGCCGCTTCGCTCTGCCGGCGCACTCCAAAATGGGTTGTTAAGAATAGTTGAAAAAATCAGTTGACAAGAAAGAGCGTTATGTGTAAATACAATGTAACGACATTGCATGGGCGTTACATATACAATTAACTCGCTATGGAGTTCGATTGGGTTAACTCGCCCTTCAATCTCGAAGGCTCTTTGACGCAGCAGGAAATTGAGGAATCGTTCGAAGACCCGTTCGCCATCCGGTTGTTGCCGGATACGCCCCGGTTCGCGGTGCAGGCGCGGTTCTTCAACCTCGGGATGTGCACCGGCGGCGTGGGCGTGTTTAGCGTCTATCGCACTAACGGCAAACAGGTCCGGGTCATCTACGCCCGCCCGTTCGATGCCGAGGAACGGTTCTTCTATCAGAAAAAAGTGGAACAGATGCTGGCCCGTTAGGGCATTAACTGGTTTAAGTGGTTTGACTGGTGCACTCGATTGCGAGATGGGAAGAGGTGCCGATCTTCGACAGCGAAGAGGCCGAGGCGGATTTTTGGGCCGAGAACAAGCCCGATTTGCGCCTCATGGAGACGGCCGTTGCCGGGAGCGCGGAGGTGTCCGAGTCGGTGACCATTACCCTGCGGATGGACCCGCGCATGTTGGCCCGGATCAAGCGGTTGGCCCGCTCGCGCTATTTGAACTACCAAAGCATGATTAAACAATGGCTCAGCGAACGAATGGAACACGAGTTGCGCGAACGCTGACCCGGCCCCGAGCAGGACATAACAGAAAAGAAGGAGTTTTGAGCATGGACCGAACAGGACTGCGAGACCGCCAGACCACCGGGCTGGACGCCCGCCCGGCCATCGAGGAGAGCGTCATTAAACCGCGGAATACGCGGAGAGAAAACGGGCCAGGTTCGGGATTCCGCGTATTCCGCGTATTCCGCGGTGCAATCTTCCCCCGCCGCCCGTCCTCGGGCGCTCCCGGGCCCGGCTTCTCGCTGATCGAAATGCTCGTGGTCATGGCGGTCATTGGCGTTCTGGCGGCCATGATCTTCCCGGTTACCAAGGCGGTCAACCGCAACAAGATCAAGAGCCGGACCAGGGCGGAGATGGCGCAGGTCGCCACCGCCATCGAGATCTACAAGAGCAAACGCGGTCATTATCCGCCGGATAATCATTTCCCCAACGGCGCCGTCAACCCTTACGTCAACCAGCTCTATTACGAGTTGGCAGGCACCACGAATTGGGTCGCAAACGGCGACGTTTATTTTCAGACCAGCGACGGTCAAAGCCAACCGATTGATGGACACGCCATCAGCCTGGCCTTGGGTTCCGGTGTCTCCGGGTTCGTCAATTCCTCGACCGGGGAGAGCGTTGAGGAAGGCTCCAAGGTGGTCAATTGCCTGGGGGGCGCCTTCCGAGCCGACCAGATCGCCCAGACGCCAGGCGGTTTCAAGTTCCTCGTCTGCTCGATTCCGCTGCCGCCCAACCTCCCCTATAAAGGTTCGGCGCAACTCAATACGAGTTCCCCCACCGCACCCTGGTACTGCGCCTGGCGCTACAATTCCTCCAGCCCGACCAATAACACGAGTTCCTTCGACCTTTGGGTTGATGTCATTATCGATGGCAAGACCAACCGCTTCTCCAATTGGAGCGGCGATGCGGTGATTGTCGGCTCCCCATAAACACATCAAACGCCTGAACCTATGCGTGCCCTGAGCATTCAAATCTGCCCTCTCATGCTATGAAAAACGCTCCCTTTTGCTCTTTATGTCTGATCCGCGCGGCCCATGAACGCTCTGCCCTCCGAAGGGTTGCGCATCCGCGAACTGCGCGAATTCCACGAATTGTGAACTTCTCGCTCCGCACTCCGCACTCCGCAATCCGCACTCGGATGGGCTTCACGCTGATCGAGTTGCTGGTAGTGATCTCCATTATCGGCATCCTGGCGGCCATGCTCATGCCCGCCCTGTCGAAGGCCAAGGTCAAAGCCCAGGTGCAGAAGGCCAGACTCGAGATGTCCTTGATTGTCCAGGCGATCAACGGCTACCAGGCTGCCTACAGCCGCTTGCCCGTCTCGAGCGCCGTCCTCAGTGACAAGGCCGCCGCCACTGATGACTTCACTTACGGCACCACCGGCGTCTTGGCGACGAAAGCCCAGATTACCGACGTGTACCCCACCGTCCACAAGGCCAGCATTGTCTCCTCGAGTTATAACTACCAAACGAACAATTCCGAGGTCATGGCCATCCTCATGGACAAAGAGACCTTCCCTTACAACGGTCTGCCCACCGTCAATGCCGGCCATGTCAAGAACCCGCAGAAAACCTCGTTCTTGAATCCGACCATCGCCAGCGACCAGGTCTCCCCAGGCGTCGGCTCGGACCTGGTCTATCGCGACCCCTGGGGAAACCCTTACATCATCTCGTTCGATGTGAACAATGACGAAAAGACCCGCGATGCCGTTTATCGCGTCGCCGCCGTTTCACACGACCCCTCCCAGTCAAACCCGGCGAGCGGCCTCTGGGGCTTGGCCAATTCGCAGGCCAATCCCTCTGCCGCTCCCAATTTCTTCGAGCTCAACGGCCCGGTGATGGTCTGGTCCGCCGGCCCGGACAAGAAGATTAACAGCGGCCTGGCCGCCAACCTGGGCGCCAACAAAGACAATGTCCTTAGCTGGAAACCGTAACCATGAAAACTGAGCTCGCAGGAGCACGCGCTGAAAGCGCGCCAGCATATCAGCCCAGGGTAACACCCTGGGAAAGCCGGCCCCTCACTGCACCCCGGCGCCCTGAAAGGGCGCACGCCAGGGAGGCTGTCCCCGCCCTTACAGGGCGGGCTGTGCCATTGGAGGCTGGTTTCCCAGGGCGTTGCCCTGGGCTGATGTGCCTGCACGCCGTTGGCGTGCAGAATGTCCGAACTCCAGGCATCCCAGAGGGATGCCAGAAGGCCGCCCAGGCCAGGGGCATGGGTTTCTGGCACCCCGTTCCGGGGTGCGGGACCCTCACCCCGACCGACCGGGGGTCGCCGCTGCGCTTCGACCCCCGGCTACCATCTGGCAACCTTCCGGGTTGCACCCCCTCTCCTCGGAATTTGATGCGTTTGCCCTCCTGCGCCGCCTTCACGCTGTTGGAGATGCTGACGGTCATCACCATCATCGGCATCCTGGCGGCGATCGTCGGCCCCAGCCTTGGGAATTTCAAACCCAACGTCACCGCGGCCGCCACTCAGCAACTGCTGACGGACATCGGACGGGCCCGGCAACTGGCAATCAGCCAGCACACGACCGTCTATATGGTCTTCCTGCCTCCGGGCTTCATGCAGGATGTAGCCTGCATGGGCCTGCGGGACCTGGCTCCCAAGGAGTATGCCAAGTGCCTGCAACTGCTGGATAAACAGATGGTCGGCTACAACTTCGTCTCCCTGCGCAGCGTCGGCGATCAGCCCGGGCGGCACACCGTCCACTACTGGTCCTCCTGGAAGAGCCTGCCCGAGGGCGCCTTCATCCCCGGGGCCGCCCGGTTGCCCGACGGCACTTCCGTCCCCATCCAGAAATTCGCGCCCCCCAACCAGACCTTCGGCATTTACACGAACATCCCCGGCGTGGTGGGCGGCGTCCGCCCTTACACGACGCTCTCGGCATTCAGCAACACCTACAGCATCCCCTTTCCCAGCGAGCAGGCCCCGCCAATCGGGCCGGGAACCTGGCACCACTGGACCGCCTTGCCCTACATCGCCTTCAACTACCTGGGCCAGCTCGTTAATGCCTCCTCGGAAACTCTGCGCCCCGCTGACGAGATCATTCCGCTGGCCAAAGGCAGCGTGCTTTACCCGCACGACCCGGCTACCAAGATGCACCTTCCGGCTCCGCCCACCGCCCTCGAAGTGCCCGCCGGCAACAGCACCACCAACAGTTTCAACCTGATCTGTATCGATAGGCTTACCGGACGCACCTACGTCAAACGCCAGGAGGTCAGATGAGAATGAAGATTTTGTTTGGCAGCCAGTTCCCCCTCACCCCGGCCCTCTCCCCAAGGGAGAGGGGACAACCGGGGCCGGTTCTCTGAAGCATTCCCACACCGCCGGATTCGTCAACCGGCTGGCGGCGATTCTCCCTCTCCCCGAGGGAGAGGGCCGGGGTGAGGGGAAACGGCACGCCCGAAATGCGCCGGGCGGCTTCACCATGATCGAGATCGCCATCAGCCTGGCGATCATTGCGTTTGCCCTGGTGGCGATTATCGGCATCCTGCCCTTCGGCATGAGGGTCCAGCGGGTCAACCGCGAGGAGACCATCATCAACCAGGAAACCAGCGTCCTGTTGAACGCCATCCGTAATGGAGACCAGGGCCTCGACGACCTGACCAACTACGTCGTGGCCATCACCAATACGCAGACCTGGTATCCTGCCGGTGGCGGCAAGCCCCTCCCTGCCACAGTCTATACCTACACTTTAACCAACTCCACGTCCGGCCCGCCACCGCCAGGGCCGCCGCAGCCGATGAGCCCGCAGTTCCTTCTCATCAATGGCTTCCGCATCGTCGGCCTGCTCAGCACCCCCAAATACTGGCCCGTTTATAACAACAAGCAACCCCCGACACTCCAGGGTATTTACAGCAACCATGTCGTGGCTACGGTTCGGGCCATGAGCGGCTCCGCCAGCGACAAGGCCCCGCAAAGCAACTTGTCGGTCCAGGAAATGGCCTTCACCTACCGGATGATTTCCGAGGTGATCCCCTACGGCTCCGGCAACAGCGCCTGGGACCCGGACTGGATCAACTACGCCCTTTACCCCAACCCGGTTGACTGGCAGTGGCGCTCGAATTACTTCCGGTATGCTGCGAACCTCCAGGCCGACCTCAATGAAGTGCGCCTGCTATTCCGCTGGCCGGCCTGGCCCAATGGCGGACTTGGCAAGGGCCGGCAGGTCGTCCGCGCGGTCACCGCAGGGCCAATCCAGCTCGTTTAACGAACCGGGTTTCCCACGTGCAACCCCTTACACGCTCTATTTCGTTCAACCCAAAACCTTCGTGAGGGCTCAGTGAAAAAGACCATTTTCCCAATCCCCAATTCACAAGCACCGGTATCCTGTCCCTCCGGGACAGCACGCAGAGGCGTCGGCCTGAAATCCAGGGACCTCTCCATCTGTGTAACCCGGATACTTCACGGGTTTCGCCAACTGGAAGGCGTAGCGCAGACTTCCAGTCTGCTGTATCTGCGGATTTCCAATCCGCAGATGCGACCAGGAACGTACGGCGTGCCGACTGGAAGCTCGGCGATACAGCAGGTTGGAAACCTGCGCTACGCAGCCTCGGGAGCCCTATGACCGGTCTTAGGCTATGAATTATCGGGGCTGGATACCAATGCCCCCGGGGATCATGGCCGCGCGGCCGGCTTCTCGCTCATCGAGATCCTGGTCACGACGGCGCTCCTCTCGTTCATCGTGATTGGGTTGGTGGCGATGTTCGGGCAGACCCAGCGCGCCTTTACCCAGAGCCTGACGGACGTGGACCTGCTGGAAAATGGGCGCGCCGTGATGGAACTGATGGTCCGCGACCTGGCCGAAGCCGCAGCCCGCCAACATCTCGAACGCAGTGAACTTCTATGTCGAGATGCCGCAACCCGGCGAAGCCATCTACACCCCGCCCCTCCTCCAGGGCCTGCCGGGGACGGTCAAGCCCGCCCCAACTGCGGATCAACTACCTCCAGCCCTTCTTCTTCCTGAGCCACCCCAACCAGATGTGGCCCGACCGGGCCTGGGCTGGGACCGGGTACTATGTCGTGCCGGACGTCCCTGGCGTGGGCATCGGCACCCTATACCGGTACGCGGCCACCAACGCCACCGCGCCTCTACCCACGGCCTTCCCTGGCTAACCTTTTGCCCCCAAGCGTTCTGGAGAACTCCTTCCGTATTGCGCTCGTCAACCTGCGGACCGATACCTCCGCCTCCGTTTCCGGCTGCGCCCGCCTTTCGACGGTGACGCGCGTGGCCGACGGCGTCGTTCACCTGCGCGTGCGGCCCTTTGCCACCAACGGTTTCCCGATCGTCAGCGACGGCACCGCCGCCGGCTACACCGTCTTTTGCACCAATGCCCTCTTGCCGAATACGCTGACTTCTTACCAGGCGATTACCCAGGCGGTCAACCATGTGAACATCACTTGCCCGGAGCGTTATGACTGGTGTCTGTTCCTGAGCAACGCAATGCCCGCTTATGTCGAGCTCGAGTTAGGCATTCTCGAGGCCCAGACCTATCAGCGTTACAAGGCCATCGCCTCCGCCAACCCGCCCTCGGCGGCCCTGTTCCTTTCAAACCACGTCGCCCAGGTCCACATCTTCCGCCAGCGCGTCCCCATTCACAACGTTGACCCCTCCGCTTACTGATGAAAAAGGCACCATTTCCAATTTCGAGCACCGGCCGGATTTCGAGCGTCCCGTGTCCCCTCACCCCGGCCCTCTCCCTCGGGGAGAGGGGGAATCCTCGTCAGTCGGTCGACGAATCGAGCGGTGTAGGAATGTTCGGGACCCGGCCTGGAGTGCGGTGGCAAGCGGAGCGCGACACCGCTTTGGCTTGGGCCGCGTCTGGCGTTTTTGGACGTCCCGTGCGGCCGAAAGCGCCGTCGCCGCTCCGCTCTGCCGGCGCACTACAAAACCGCGTCCCGAACGCTCCAGCCTCCCGCCCTCCGGCCTGCGCCTTGCGCCTTGCGGCCTTCGCCCTCCGGCCCCGCCCGGCATCGCCCTGATTGTCACGCTCATCATGCTGGCCGTCATCACCTTCATGGCGGTCGCGTTCCTGGTCTTGAGCCAGCGGCAGCGAGACACCGTTGCCACCAGCACCGAGCAGGCGACCGCCCTCCGTGCCGCCGAGACCGCCGCCCAGCGCGCCCTGGTCGAAACCATGGCCCCCATCAAGGCCACCTCCAATCAATACAACTTTGACCTGCGCGTCTCGACCAACTACATCAACCCGTACGGATTCGTCTCCGGCGTCGCCAATCCCACCAACGTCAGCTATGCTTCTCACGCGACCGGCGCCCCCGTCACCGGCAAGGACTTTCTCCAAAACCTGGCCAACCTCCTCTACAGCCCCCGGCCGCCCGTCTATGTCCGAGCAACGTTCCGCCCGTCTATAACACGAGTTGCGATTTCCGCTACTACCTGGACCTGAACCGCAACGGGTGCTACGACACGAACGGCTTTCTGGTCAACATCATCAACGGTCAGCCCATGGGTTTCTGGGTCGGCGACCCCGAATGGATCGGCATCCTCGAGCGGCCCGAGTATCCGCATTCCAGCAGCAACCAGTTTGTGAGCCGCTTCGCCTACATCGTCATTCCGGCCAGCAAGACCCTCGACCTGAATTGCATCCACAATTACGCGAAGGCGAACCTTCCCGTCACCCTCCTTCCGAACATGACCGGCCTGGATCGCTTTTCGCGAAACCAGGGGGTCGGTCCCTGGGAAATCAACCTGGCAGCGTTCCTGGTCGATCTCAATTTCAACATCTGGCCCTATCCTAACGACAACATGGTGAGTGGTCGCCAGCACCAGCGCTACGAGTACTACCCCGTCCGCGACCCCCGCGCCCCTAACCCGAACCTGGGCCAGGCCTTCGACAATGCTATCGCTCTCCTGCGTTACCGCTACAGCATCAACGGCCTGCCCCAGTACATGAACCTCCAATCCGTCGCCGCCGTCTTTGGCGCCAACGGGGCAAATGAATTCGCCAACAATGGCTTCGATGATTTCGGCAGCGGCCCGATCATGACTAATAACAGTACCTTCTGGCCCCTCGACCCGGACAACACCGGCAGGCTCGTTCCCAATTCTATCCGTTGCCCATACCCCGGCTCCTATAATCCCTACCATTTCTTTACGCCGGGGGACTACTTCGATGTCGGCAAGACCTCCCTTGGGGCGCCTCCCAACGCGCACAACTTCACCACCAATCTCCTCATCGCCGGCGCCGACACCAACCCGCCCCCGCGCCGCGCCAACCCGAGCTACTATTACAACCAGTGCTACGACCGCTACACCTTCTACCGCTTGCTGGCACAGCTCGGCACCGATTCCGCCCCGGAACCGCCCACCAAGCTCCACCTCAATTACGTCAACGTGGATGCCCTGGGCCGCATTGTCCCCAACATGGCCACCAACTTCATCCCTTGGGACCTTCCCGCCGGGAGTGTGGTTCAATTGGGCAATGGTCAATTGTACACCAGCGGGGGTCCGGTTCAGTTCTTCACCAACGCCGCCACTCGTTTGCTGGCCAACGCCGGATACACCGTCGGCATCGGCCCCACCAACCTCGTCTATACCAACGCCCTCAACGGCTCGCTCCGGCTCCACATCCAGATTTGGCCGACCAACTTCTATACCCCGAGCGTCCATCGCCTGCTCCAGCTCGCCGCCAACATCCACGACGCCACCATCACCAGTTCGATCAACCCTCACCAACAACCTTATCTCCCGTCCGTGTTCCGCCCGATATTCACTAACATCGTTGAGAACGTCTTGGGCAGGGTCGAAACCAACATTTACATCATCGGCTACGCGGAAGCCATTAATGCGAGCCTGGCCGGCCTCGGGCCGGGACAAACCCCCACCATGCGCGACCTGAACTTGCCCAGGGATCGCGCCCTCCTGGGTGCAAACCCCAATGACATGGTCTATGGCGTTCCAGCCGTGGTTGGCGCCAAGAAAGGACTCCCCAACTTCAAGCAGTTCTCGATGGAAACGATGATTCTACTCACGCGCAAGCTCGAGTTCCGCCGTCCGGACGCCAACCCGACCGGGCCGGTCAACCAGACCAACCAGATGCTCCTGCTGTGCATCTCCAACGTGTTCGGCATGGAGGCCTGGAACCCCTACTCCAAACCGCCCGCGTATCCGCATAACCTGCAAGTGATCGGCGCGGTGGACACCTTTGCCACGGTCAGCAACGAACTGGGCACCGTGCTCATGAACAACGTAGTCCTGCGCTCCTCGTCAACGTCCGTCCCTGGCCAATCCTGGCCCGGCTACACGGCCAACGGCGCCTTCAAACTGCCGCTCGACCCCGCCACCAACGGTTACATTATGCTCAACGGCACGTACGGTGCAGAGCTCGTTGCCGCCGCTCCTCACGCTGTCGAACCAGAGCATTGGCTCATTTACAAACGTAGCCACTCCGTTTCAAAGACCTACGGGTTTCCCCGTGCCGCATTGGTATCTCTCCCTGCGCACGCGCGGCCGGTTCATCCTGGTGGACACCAGTGTCAATCGCATCGTTGACTATGTGAACCTGGACGCGATGGAACCGCCCCTGGATATAACGCTGACTGGCCCAGACCAACGGGCTGTGCGAGGCCTCCTACATACCCGACGGCGGTCCCGGCAGCCTCTGGTGTACGAACCGCGACTTGCCCTCCGTTTCATGCCCCACCTACGGCGTGCTCAATCAGATTGGGATCTCCCTCGGCAGCATCCAACCGGACGTGAATGCGGGCCGTTTGGAACAATGCGGCCAAACGGCGCCACCGCACCGCAACGCGATCAATTTCTTCCGGGCCCAGTTCGGAATGGGCTATCAGGCTCATCGCAGCAGTACAGCAAAACCAACAAATTCTACGCGCCTTACGAGCCGACGCGGACGATGTTCTTTGAGACCTCCTGGCAGGCCAATGACCCGCTGGTGCACTATACGATTGGGGACCTGACCAGCCCGGCCCAGGCAACCAACCGAATCCAGGTTGATATGAGAGGGCTGGCTTCGACCATGAATTACCTTGGCAGGCTCAATGGCCGCTACCAGCCGTGGGGTTCTCCGCCGGGGCAGACTATCTCAGGCAACGTCCAGGACACCTTCAACCTGGCCGTCAAAGATCCCCAGATAACGAAGTCCGACGACTGGGATTTCCCGACCTACAAATTGCCCAATCCAGGCTGGCTCGGGCGCGTCCACCGCGGCACACCCTGGCAGACGATCTACCTCAAATCCCCGCTGGTCAATTACTTTCAATGGCAGCAATGGTCGGGCAATATCCAGAACGTGACCAACTGGGGCCAGATTTCAACCAACGTGCCTTTCTACAACCCCCTCCTGGGCCTGGTCACCACCGTGCCGGTGTACAATCACAACCTCTCCTGGCTCCAAAATCTCAGGCTGGGCGCTATCATCCCCGATTCGGTGTTCACGCATCCCACTAACGACTACTACCTCGTGGACCTGTTCACCACCGCCCTCGATGACACTATTTCCCGCGGTCAAGCTGTCGATTAATCAGAGCGGGCTGGCCGCCTGGTCGGCCGTGCTCAGCGGGGTGGACGTGCTGGTGACGAGCACCAGTGACACCATCATCCAGCCGGCCGGCGCTTATTCCGCAGCCTCGCCCCCGCCGCTGGTCACGCTCGTCAACGCCATCAATAACGTGCGCGCCACCAATTTCGTCACCGGCGCATTCCCCCGCCTGGGCGACATCCTCCGAGTCCCCGAACTGACGGTCAACTCGCCCTTCATCGCCCGTGGCGCGGGCGGTATCGTCCTCACCAACCAGCTTAACGACGAGGCCTTTGAACGGATTCCGCAGCAGATCCTTGGCCTGCTCAAGGGCGGCGAGCAACCCCGTTTCGTCATCTATGCCTACGGCCAGTCCCTCAAGCCCGCCAACAATTCCACCGTCATGGGCGGGGCCTACTCCGGCATGTGCACCAATTACCAAATCACCGCCGAAACCGCCACGCGCACCGTCGTGCGCATCGATGGCGCTCCCTCCAACCCTCGAGCCGTCATCGAGAGCTTTAGCGTCCTGCCGCCGGAGTAGATGGCGCCTGGGCAGACAGACGCAGCTAAAGAGCCGATGCAAGACAATTTGAACAATACGCGGCTGTGCTTGTGGGGGCCGGGAAGGCGCGAGCGAGAAGCATGTCCCCCCGGACCCATGACCTGCGCCCTGACAGGGCGCAAGAGCCGGGTGAGAGGTCAGCTTTCAGGGCCATTGACAAAGTCGCCGAAAAGGGCGCCATTCTCTCCCTGTAGGAGACGACGTAAGGAGTCTCTGATCAATGGCTTCGGAGGGGAGCAGGCTTTCGCTGTGCCCAAGAATCGATCAGAGACTCCTTACGTCGTCTCCTACAATGGTTTGCGGAAGACTTTGTCACTGGCCCCGGGTCAGCTTTCCCAGGGTGTTGCCCTGGGCTGGTATGCTGCGCGCTTTCAGCGCATACTCCAGCCGCCGCTTCGGCAAAGCTCCGTCAGGAGCGCCATGTTTATAGCCCAGGCGCAGCGAGAGGGCCAAGCTCCGTCAGGAGCGGCACCTCAGAGCGCGCCCGAAAGACTCCAACTCCGAATCTTTGTCGCCGCCTTTGTCGCCACCCTTTGTCGAAAAACAGCCCATCCGACAAAGTTCACGACCAAGGATGCGACGAAGGTTTCCATGATTTTTGAGCCACAGATTGCACAGCTTGCACAGATGGGAATTCTCTTCTGTGTAATCTGTGAAATCTGTGGCTCAAAATTCTTCGCGGCCTGCGGGCAAATCGGGCGATTGCGGGGCAGAATCCCAAAACCGGCCCATTTTTTATCGCTTTCCCGCCCCATTCCGTCTTGAATCAATAACCTGATAACATTATGCGACGGCGTCCTCTGTTCTGGTTCACGGTGAGCCTGCTGTGCTTTATTGGAGCATATTACTGCTGGCAGCTTGGAGACGAGTGGACGGCCAGAAAGGCTGCGACCGCTGCTGCCGCCCTCAATCCGCCCAAACCCGCCGCCCTGGTTCAGCCCGGGCCCATGCACCTGCTCGCCCGGGCCGGCACTGCTGCTCCCTGGGCGATCACTAACCTGGCCCCCAAAGCCCGGATTGCTTACCGTCTCACCAACACCACCGAACTGCTTGGCGGCTTGATGCGCAATCCCAGGGCCATTCTGCTGGAAAACGCCCTGCTCGACACCGCCCAGCCCGCAGACCTGCCCATCCCGGCCTCGCTGCGCGCCCAGGGCGACCCCGGCACTTGGGTGGTCCAGGCCCGAGGGCCGCTGGATGATGCCTTTCGAGCGCTGCTCAAGCAGGCCGGCGCCCGCGTCGTTTCCTACATTCCCAACAACGCCTACCTGGTGCGCGCCTCCCAGGCGGTGGCCCGGCAGTTGGCAGCGGCCCCGGCAACCCAGGCGGTGCTGGCCTACGAGCCTTACTACAAGCTCAAGCCCTGGCTGTTGAAGGCGGCGGTCGAGCAGACGCCCTTGCCGGCCAACAGCACGCTGCGGCTGTTGCTCTTCTCCGATGCCCGCGACGAGACGCTGGACCAGTTGGGCCGGTTGGGGATGCAGGTGCTGGGCGAGGAGCCCTCGCCCTTTGGGCCGGTCATCGAGGTGCGCCCGCCCGCCGCCCAGCCCTGGGCGGGCCAGGGCGTGGTGCCGGACGTGGCGCAACTGGCCGGGGTGCAGGAGATGGAATTGACGCGGGAGCGGGTGCCGGCCAATGACCTGAGCCGGGCCACAACGGGTGTGGCAACCAATTCGGTCACCGCGACCAACTACCTGGGCTTGACGCGGCAACAATGTGCTGGTGGCCCTGACTGACAGCGGGGTGGACGCCACGCACCCGGACCTGACGAGCCGGGTTTTTGGGGATTCGGCCAACAGCGTGTTGGACAAGGCGGGGCATGGCACGCACGTGGCGGGCATCATCGCGGGCAACGGCGCCGAGTCCAGGACGGTGACCAACGCCTCGGGCTCGGTCATGCCTGCGACCAACGGGCAGTTCCGGGGCAAGGCGCCCGGGGCCAAGCTCTTTTCGATGACGGGTGGCTCGGATTATTACCTGCAGCAGACGGCGGCCAGGACCAACGCCTTCATCTCGAACAACAGTTGGACCTACGCCAACAACGAATATGACCTGGCGGCGGCCAGTTACGATGCGGCGGTGCGCGATGCCCTGCCCGACGTGCCGGGCTCGCAGCCGCTCCTGTTTGTCTTCGCTACCGGCAACAACGGGACGGTCAACCTCTACGACAACGGCGCTGACGACAACGGCGTGGGCGGCTCTGCGGACACGATTCTATCTCCTGCCACCGCCAAAAACGTCATTACCGTCGGCGCCATCGAGCAGTTGCGCAATATTACCAATCAGGTCGCGCATGTGCATTCCTGACCCCGCCTCGACCAATGGAGTGGATTGCAGCACCAACCAGCCCTGGCTGCCCTCGACCGATTCCGGCGACCCCGACATCGGTTTCCAAGTCGCCAAATGCTCCGGACGCGGCAATGTCGGCGTCTATGTCGAAGGGGACAGCGGACGTTTCAAACCGGATGTGGTGGCCCCCGGCACGTTTGTGGTCTCGACGCGTTCGGCGCAATGGGACGAGGCGGCCTATTACAATCCGACCAGCTATCTGTCGAGCGTCTTCAGCGACGCGGTGGTGGACCCCGGCGGCACCAACCTGTGGATCAACTCGGTCTTTGTCCCCGCCAGCCGCAGTCCAGCTCACGATCTCTCTGGTTCCAAACGCCGGCTCGCCCGTGCCGTTTCCGCACCTGCCCATCTTCGTCCGCCAGGCCGATTTCCCGACCACCACCACGTACGATTTTGTAGAAACCAACCAGGTCTCGCATGCCCCCGGACCATGCCCTCAACCCGGTCAATGCGACCTGGTACTACGGGATCGACAACACCACCACTCAAACGGTCAGTTTCGACATTCAGACCGTCATCACCCTCACCAACGCCAATGGCGACTTCTTCCAGGTCCTGAGCAACATGAACGATGCGCTCGGGACCGGGCCGTATTACCGCTACGAGTCAGGCACGAGCATGTCGGCCGCCGATGTGTCCGGGATGCTGGCCCTGATGCAGGAGTTTTTCCAGCAGCGGTTGGGCCGCACCAACAGCCCCGCTCTCATGAAGGCCCTGTTGATCAACGGCGCCCGCTCGCTGGGCGTTCCTTACGATTTCGGCGTGACCAACGACCCCAACTTCCAGGGGTGGGGCCTGGTCAATCTGCCCACCACCATCCCCGGCACCCTGACCAACGCCGGCGCCCCTGCCACCTCGATGCTTGTCTTTGACCAGAGCCCGACCAACGCCCTGGCTACGGGCCAAAGTTTCACCCGCTTCTTTACCGTCTCGACCAATGCCCAGACTGCCCGCGTCTCGATGCGCCTGACCCTGGTCTGGACCGACCCGCCGGGCAACCCGGTGGCCGGCATCAAACTGGTCAACAACCTCGGCCTCATCGTCACCAACCTGGACACCGGCGAGGTCTTCTTCGGCAACGACATCCAGGTGGGCAACACGGCCAACCTGGCCTGGGACACCAACACGGCTCCGAACCTCGACGTGGTCAACAACGTCCAGAACGTCTATCTCGGGGGTCCGCTGGGCACGAATTACTCGGTCACCGTCGTGGGCCGGCGCGTCAATGTGAACGCCGTGAGCGCCAACCTCACCAACGTGGTCCAGGACTACGCCCTGGTCATTTCGTGCGGCGACGGCGAAGTGACCAACGCCCTGGCCCTTACCCGGTCCGGGCCCGTGGCCTCGGTCAACCTGCCCTACGTGACCCCAGTCGGAAACATTTTCACCAATACTCCTGGCATGGAGGGAGGCATCCTCCTCCACCAGCACGTGGGCGCCAATAGCCCCCTCGTCGGCACCAATTCCATCCAGTACCCCGTCGAAGGCGACGCGGTCATCACGCTGGGCGTCACCAACCAATGGCACTTCTACATGGTCACCAATGACAACGGCTATACCAACGCCGCTTTCATGACTTTCAACTCCCTGACCCTCACGCTCCCGCGCATGGGCCCGACCAATACCCTCAACCCCACCAACGCCACCCGACCCGAGGCCGACATTGACCTCTATGTCTCGACCAACCCCGCCCTCACCAACCTCGATGCGGGAGCGATCTCCGAATGCCTGGAAATCGGTCGGGCCCGGTGGCGAGGAGACGATTGTCCTGACCAATGCCGTCCCCGGCGTCTATTATGCCGGCGTCAAGTCCGAGGACCAGCTCGCCGCCGAATACAGCTTCATGGACGTGTTCAGCCTCAACCCGCTGAGCAGCGGCCAGAACGGCAACCAGATTCTCCAAGGATTCCCAGGGCAGGCCGCCATCCCGGACGGCACGCCCGAACACCCGGGCCAAGCCCTCATCTTTGCTGTCTGCCCGGCTCCCATCAAGCTCCACCGGGTCATCGTCACCAATACCATCACCCACCAGTTGGTGGGCGACCTGCTGGGCACTCTGACCCACGCCGGCATCCGTGTCGTGCTCAATAACCACGACACCAATCTCACCGTCATCAACTGGGTGAACGTTTACGACGACAGCGACCAGCACAATATCCCGTCCTCGCACCGTACCGACGGCCCCGGCAGCCTGATGGATTTCGCCGGCAAATCCGGCTCCGGCCAGTGGGTCCTCAGTGAAGTGGACAATGCCTTGAACCATGTTGGCACCAACAACTCGCTGGTCATCTTTCTCGAGAAACAACAGGACCTCACCGCCGGCATCTATATCAACCTCGCTCCTGGGGCTTGCGATAACGAATACGTGGACGTGCCAGCCGATGCCACGGGCCTGATCGTCACGGCCACCGTCGTGTCCAACATCGGCCCCGTCAATGTCTCGATGCAGCTTTGCCCGCTGGACTCAACCGCCAACGGCTGCAAGAGCACCCTCATCACCAACAACCTTCGCACCTCCCTCTCCATCGATCAATTCGATACCCCGCCCCTGAGTGCCGGCACCTACTACGTTCGCCTCTGCAACAACGGCGTGGGTGACATCACCGTCGATGTCATAGCCACCATCGTGAGGAACCGCGGCGCCATCGCCGTTTCCGTTCCTTCCTCGACCGGCCCGGTCAATATCCAGGACGACTCCATCACTTACGCCCACATCAACGTCACCAACCACATGACGATTTCCGACCTCAACGTCGGCCTCCTCATCAACGACCCCCGCATCTCCGACCTGGCCCTCACCCTCATCAGCCCCAACGGCACCCGCGTCCTCCTGTTCCAGAACCGCGGCGGAACCTCCACCAACGGCCTGGGCACCTTCGACCCCGGTGTCGCCGCCTTTGGCCTGCCCTACTTTGCCTACACCAACCTCACGCCGTTCTGGACCAACAACTTCAACGCCGCCGCCGTCGGCCCTTACGGGCCGGGCACCGTCTTCGATGGCTGGACCGTCATCAGCAACCAGGTCAATGTCTTCCCCGACTACAGTGCGCCCTGGCTCCAGAATAACTTCCTCATCCTCGGTGAGGGCGTCGTCTCCAACTCCCTGCCCACCACCAACTCGACCCAGTACCAGCTCACCTTCCGCGCCACCCACGCCCCCTATCTCGCCGGCATGGTTTCCTGGTGGCCGTTGGACGGCGATGCCCGCGACATCTTCGGCGGCCTCGATGGCCTGCTCTACGGCGATGTCGCTTTCACCAACGGCGAGGTCGCCCAGGCCTATTCTGGCGACGGCATCGCCACCAGGGTCGTCGTGCCGGCCAGCCCGAACCTCAACCTCGAGAGCAATTTCGGCCTGACCATCGAGGGCTGGATTAACCCCGCCAACGTCACCAACCGCGCCCCGCTCGTCGAGTGGTACGATCCGACTCTCCACCAATCCGTCCCCTCTGGGCGTCCAGCTCTGGCTCGGCAACCTCTCGACCACCAACACCGTCCCCGGCGCCCTGTCGGCCGCGCTCTGGGACACCAACTCCCAGCCGCATTACGTGTCCACCCGGCACTTGGCCCTCACCAATGGCGGCTGGCAGCACGTGGCCTCTGACCTACGATGCCTCGTCTCTGCTGGCCAGTCTCTACGTCAATGGCCGCTTCGCCACCTCCCAAACCCTGCCTGCCGGCACTGTGCTCCGCACCGAAGGCAACCTTTACCTGGGATTCGACCCGGCCAGTCCGCCCCCCCCACGTTCGTGTATGCGGGGTTCTCAAACATCGCCGGACTGAACCTGCTCGGCAGCGCCGCCACCAACGGCAGCGTGCTCCGCCTCACTCCTGCCGTCACGAACGCCCAAGGCGCGGCCTGGTACTCCCAAAAGCTGCGCAGCTACTCCCCAGAGCTGCGCTACACGAACGGTTTCAGCACTTCCTTCACCTTCCAAATCACGGACCAGGGCCCGGGCTGGGCCGCGGTGGTCCCAGGGGCTTCTCCTTCATGATTCAAAACACGGGGCCTGGATACCAGCCCGCGTGGTGGGGCACCAACATCTACATCTTCGGCGCGGGATTCCCCATCCTCCCGACCCTGACCAGCACCCAGGCAATCACCATTGCGTTCAATGCCGCCGATGACACTATCGGCCTTGGGGCATTCTACTGGCAAGGCTTCCTCAATTTTCACTCTTGGGGACCCGACTCGCTTCTCCTCATCGCGAATCCGCCAATCCATTTGGCCGATGGCAACGTCCATCAGGCTCAGATCGACTTTGACGGAGCCTACCTGAGCGTCCTCCTCGACAATGAACCGATCTACACTGACTTCAGCAGCTCCCCCCCGTCGCCGAATGCACGGCCTGGGATGCCGAGGGCTATAGCTGGGTTGGTTTCAACGCCGGCAACAGCCTGGCCTACGAAAACACCGACATCCTGAGCTGGACCTTTACCGACGGAGACCCAGGCCTCGCTTACGCCGGCGGCCTCGACGAGGTCAGCCTCTATTCCCGCGCCCTCTCGGCCCAGGAAGTCCAGGCCATCTACAACACCGGCGCCAATGGCAAGTACGGCACCAACGCCCTGACCTGCCCGGTGGCCCTCGAGGTCTCCCTGGCCACAGGCCCCGGCGGCGCCACCTCGACCACCTACACCTTCACCAACGGCCTCTCCTGGGCCACCAACGGCCTGACCTGGGAAACCAACACCATTGATTTCACCAATATCCTCCAGTCCGCCACAACCAACGGACCGGCCACCAATTTCACCCCCATCATCCTTACCCCGCTCGACCCGAACGTCACCGTGGACGACTTTGTCCTGTCCTCAGTCACGACCAACTACCAGAACGGGCTGATGTACTTCACCGGCAACACCAACGTGGCCCCCACGCCCATCAAGTTCGCCCCTGCGCCTTACGTCCTGTCCAATAACCCTCCGACACTCGTCTTCTCGAACGGTTTCCAGCTCTCGACCGGGGCGGTCTTTGCCACCGGCAGCACCATCCCAGCCATTCCCAACAGCCCGGCCATCGGCATCCGCGACTGGACGGTTGTTCAGGGCCCTGTCACCGTGGTCAGCAACGCGCTTCGTCGACGCCATGAGCACGAACTTCCTGGCCCTGGCCACCGGCACCATACAGACGATCTTGCCGACCATTCCCGGCCGCCGCTACCAGCTCAGCTACACCTTCCGCGGCCCCGGCGCCGTGAGTTGGTGGAACGGCGCCGTCAACCCGCTGGATGGCCGCCTCCAGGACCTCCTGGGCGGCAACGACGGCGCCCTCATCAACGGCGCCTCGAGCGTCCCCGCCCCCGAGAGCTTTGTCGGCAACCAGGGCCTGTTCCTGCCGGGCATGATTACCAACGGCGTCGACGGCAATCCCTTCTTTGCCAGCAACATCCAACTGGGCGACCCCGAAAACCTGCGCCTGACCAACAGCTTCACTATCGAGGGCTGGATCAAACCGCTGGACTCAGACCAACAGTTACCTCAACACCCTCGGCCCCGAGTCCTTCTTCGAGCAGCTCCTGTTCCGGGGCGATTCCCGCCAATGCCTTGATCCTTACTACCTCGCCATCGAGCGCGCCAGCGCCCTCGGGGCCGCTCCGGAACAATACGACCTGATCTTCCACGTCGAGAACGGCCTCGCCGGCGGTTGCGGTGTCATCCTCGAAACGGCCGACCAACCGATTGCCGCCGGCAACTGGTACCACATCGCCGCGGTCTTCGAGTGCAACTATCAATGGGCCACCAATCCCTCCTGGCCCACCAATATGCTCCGCCTCTACGTCAACGGCAGCTACTACACCAACGTTTATTTGGAGGATCCCTCGGGCCAAACCATCGTCCACACTTCTTACACCGGCCAGTCGCCATTCCGCGACCTCGACCCGGCCTACAGCCCCGGCGTGGCCATCGGCAATGCCAGCCGCGCCGATCAGTCCCAGCCATTCCGCGGTTTCATAGACGAACTCTCCGTCTATGGCCGCGCCCTCACCGACCCGGAAATCAACGCCATCTACGCCGCCGGCAGCGCCGGCAAGGCCGACTTCACCGTCCCGCCCGCCCAGAGTCTGGCCAAACTCAGCGTCTCGCTCGACGGCGTGCAAATGGACGTGGCCAACGGTGACAACGGCCAGTGGAACACCGACAGCTTCCCGTTTACCGCCTATCACACCAACACCGTCCTGGCCTTGCAGGGCCTGGTTCCCGGCACACTCCTGGACGGCGTGACCTTGACCGAGGTCCCCTCCCAACTGAACTATCAGCCCGAGGATTCCCTGGACCCGCTCCTGGGCACGGATGCCTTTGGCGCCTGGACACTGGAAATCCAGAACACCGCCTACGGACCCGGCGCGGATACCAACCTCGCCCAACTGGTCACCTGGCAGCTCAATTTCCAGCTCCTCCCGAGCAACCCGCCTCCCGTCATCGAACTGTCCCACGGCATTCCCTACACCAATACCCTCGCCGGCTTCGGCCTCCAGAACTTTATCGTCCAGGTCCCTCTCTGGGCCACCAACGCCACCAACGTCCTCCTCTCGGCGCTGGACCTCGCTGGAAATCCGCAGCCGATGGGCGTGCTCTATGACACCAACTTTTTCCCCATCGCCACGACCAACGCCCTCATCTGGCCTCCCGCCGATGCGCCCCTGACCCGTACCCTCTCCACCAACGCCGCCAGCGCGCCGGTCCTTATGCTCGGCAAACCTTATTTCCTGACCGTCACCAATCCCAACCCAACTGCCGTCCAGTTCGCCATTGGCGTTTGGTTTAACATCCTGACCCTCACGAATTGCCAAACCCTCACCAACGCCCTCGTCGGCCCCGCCGGCATCCCCACCTACTTCCAGTTCGACGTGCCCACCAATGGCGCTCCCCCCGGCCTGCCCCAGGACGTCGCCTTCTGCCTCGGCAATGCCACCACCAACCTCACCGTGGTCCTGAGCCAGCACTTGCCCCTGCCCGACCTCGGCCAGTACGATTACATCAGCCGGCAACCCGGCCCCAACGCCGAAATCGTGATGGTCGTGGACAATGCCATGCCCAGCCTCGGCCCGTCGGTCATCGGCACCAACTCGACTCCTTGGCCCGTCCAAACCAATCGCTGGTACGTCGGGGTGTTCAACCTCGCCCAAACCAACATCTCCTTTACCGTCCAGGCCTGCTACTCGACCAACTACCCGACTATCATCACGCTCACTAACGGCCAAGCCATCGCATCAATCGCGCCGCGCGGAACGCCGCCCACCGTGTTCTTCAGGTTCCCAATCACCAATCTCGTCGCGGGCGCGCTCTTCGAGCTTTATGACCTGTCCGCCAATGCCGACCTGGTCCTTCAGCGCGACGTTCCCCCGACCGTGGCCCCTTACTTCGCCGGCAGCTTCCAGCCTGGCACCACCCCGGAACAGATCGTCCTCCGCACCAACGCCGGCCTGCCTGACCTCCGCGGCAATTGGTACCTGGGCGTCTATAACCGAGAGACCCATGACGTTGTTTACACGATCCGCGCCGTCCTGCCCGCGGGCGGCATGCTCGTTAGCGCCCTGCCCATCGTGGTCACAACCGAGGTTTATTACTCCGGCTACGAACTCCTCTCCTGGAACTCGGTTGTCGGCGAGTGGTACACGGTGAGCTTCACCGACAACGTCTCCATTACCAACGCCGTCGCCAACGTCCTCGCCTCGACCCCCTTGACCACCTGGCTGGTCCCCAAACCCCCCAACGGCGCTTACACCGTCACCCAAGTCCCGGCGCCGACCCAGGAGCGTCCGTCCCTGACGATCAAACTCTGGACCAAGAACACCGTCCGCATCTCCTGGCCCACCAACTTTCAGGGCTTTACCCTCCAATACTCCTTCAGCATCACCGCCCCCACCTGGCTCAATGTCGGCCTCCCCGTCGTGGTCGAAGGCGCCCAATATGTCGTCTATGACGCCGTGACCACCAAGCCGAAGTACTACCGGCTTAGCCAGTAATTCCCGCTTGACGCCGACAGTCTGCCGGCGATAAAAGAGGGGCCGCTTCCGAGAAACTCGGCGGCGGCGAATCTACTGAGGGCTTCGTCGTCACGGTTTCCGGGAGCAATTTGGTATTGAGCGGGCTGGTCTTTGCTCAATCAGAACCGTGTATTGGCAACTGGAATAAATTATGAATACCTTGCGTCGTTTTCTAATCGTCCTCCTCGCGGCATTCATCCCTCTGGCGGTTGCGGCCGCACAGACCATTTTTACGACGAGCGCCGTCATCGCTAACGGCGACCCGACCTACGATGGGCAGGACATCTGGGTCGTGGATTGTACCCTGACGGTGGACGGGCCGCACTCCTTCAACAGCCTCGAGTTGCGGGCCAATGGCGTGCTGACCCATCCCGCGACCACGGCTACCAGCGCGCATTCGCTCAAACTGACCATCGCGGGAAACCTCTTCATCGATACCAATTCCGCCATTGATGTGTCGGGTCGAGGCTATCCGGCCGACTATACGATCGGAGGCGCGGTCCAGGGGGCCAGCACCGGTTTTAGCGGCGGGTCCTACGGGGGTTTTGGCGCGCCGAACACCGGGACTGCGAATGACGTGTATGGGGACTACCGGAATCCTAACGAGTTGGGTTCGGGCGGGGCCGACATCAATGCCGGGGGCGGGGGCGCGGGTGGCGGGTTGATTCGGATTACGGCGGCCAGCGCCCAGGTGGATGGCAAGATCCTGGCCAACGGCCAGACCCCGAGCCAGTGCGGGGCGGGCAGCGGTGGCGGCATCTATCTGAACGTCGGCACACTGTCAGGCGTGGGGCTTATTGCCGCCAATGGCGGGCCCGGCAATGGTTGGAACGGCACCCCCGGGGGCGGTGGCCGAGTTGCGGTGTACTACAACTCGGCCACGAATTTCAACTTGCTGGCCAACGTGACGGCGCACAGCGGCGGCGGCGCCGGGGTCGGGACCGTCTATCTCGTCCAGGCCGGGCACGCGGGCCTGCTGCTCATCGCCAGCCATGGAACTTCCACCGGCTTTTGGACACCGCTGGGGCTGAGCACCGATGCGCTCTTACAGGCGGATTCGCTGATGGTGAGCGGGGCGAACGTGGTCGCGGCGCCCGCGCATCAGATGGAGGTCCAAGCCGGCTCCATCTCTGTCTTGAATGGGGCCGTCCTGACCCACCAGGCGGCAACCCTTAGCCAGGCCTACTCCTTGCTCCTGACCGTTACCAATACGCTGCTGGTCAACACCAATTCCGCCATCAATGTGTCCGGCCGCGGCTATCTGCCCGACCATACTCTGGGAGGGACCAATGAGGGCGAGCCTGCCGGTTTTTGCGGCGGCTCCTATGGCGGTCTGGGCGGAGCCAACGCCGGCACCCCTGTTCCCGTGTATGGTGATTACCACAATCCCAACGAGTTAGGCTCGGGAGGAAGCGACATCAACTCCGGCGGCGGCGGAGCCGGCGGGGGCTTGCTGCGCATCACGGCTGCCAATGCCCAGGTGGATGGCAAAATCCTGGCCAACGGCCAGACACCGAACCGGTGCGGTGCCGGCAGCGGCGGGGGCATTTATCTGGACGTAGGCACACTCTCCGGTGTGGGGCTTATTGCCGCCAATGGCGGGCCCGGCAATGGTTGGAACGGCACTCCCGGGGGCGGTGGCCGAGTTGCGGTGTACTACACGACGGCCACGAATTTCAACCTTCTGACCAACGTCACGGCCCACAGCGGCGGCGCCGCCGGGGTCGGGACCATCTTCCTGCAGCAAACGGGAGGGCCGGCGCAATTGCTCATCACGAGCCCATGGGACGGCAGTGGGTCAATGGACGCCACTGGGCCAGGCGACCAACACGGTCTTCACGGCGGATTCTCTGGTGGTGAGCGGAGGCAACGTCGTGGTGGCGCCGCTCAACGATGTGCCGATCCAGGCCGGGTCCCTCCAACTGCTGGGCGGGGCCGTAATGACGCACCTGGCCGCCACCGCCACCCAGACCCACTCGTTGCAGCTCAACATCAGCAACAGCCTCTTTGTGGATACCAACTCCGCCATTGATGTCTCAGCCAAGGGTTACCCGCCTGATTACTCGTTGGGCTTGACGTTCGCGGGCGGCACCATGGGCTACAGCGGCGGCTCTTACGGTGGCTTTGGCGCCGCCAACCACGGCACTCCTAACCCCGTCTATGGCGATTATCGCAACCCGAACGAGCTCGGATCAGGGGGTGGCAACGTCAATGCGGGGGGGGGCGGCGCCGGCGGCGGGTTGGTTCGCATTTCTGCGCCCACCGCCCGGATCGATGGCGCCATCCGCGCCAACGGCCAGACACCGCCCCAGTGCGGTGCGGGCAGCGGTGGGGGCATTTACCTGCAAGTGGGAACTCTGTTGGGGACAGGCTCGATTTCGGCCAACGGCGGCGCTCCCAACGGCTGGAATGGGACTGCCGGTGGCGGTGGTCGCGTGGCCATTCTTTATGGTGGCTTGGCCGTCAGCAATCAGCTCGACTTACTCGACCAAGTCACCGCCTTGCAAGGCGGGGGCGGTGCTGCGGTCGGCACTGTCTTCTTGCAGCAATCGGGTCACTCAGGCCAACTGCGCATCAACAGCCACGGCACAACTCCGGGTGAGTGGACCCAACTGGGCGTGGCCAGCAATGGCACGCTGGCCTTTGACAACCTCGTCCTGTCCGGACCTGGCGTGATGGCCGTGGCCTCGCAGGGCCTTCCCATCAGCGCCCAATCGCTCTCACTCCTGAATGGGGCCGTGTTGACCCACCCCGCAGCCACACCACTCCAGGCTTACTCGTTGCAGTTGGTGGTGTCGAACCTCGTCATCAATGCCGCCTCCAGAATCAATGTCTCCGGGCGCGGCTACCTCCCTGACTATACGGTCAACAACACCTACGACGGCGATGAAATCGGATACAGCGGCGGTTCCTATGGCGGCCTGGGTGGATTCAACGGCGCCGCTTCCAATCCCGTCTATGGCGACTACCGGTCCCCGAACGAGCCTGGCTCCGGGGGCGGCGATGCCTTGGAAGGCGGCGGCGGGGCTGGCGGCGGCTTGGTCCAGATCACTGCCACCAATGCACAGGTGGATGGCAAGATCCTCGCCGACGGCCAGACTCTCAGCCAGTGCGGGGCCGGCAGCGGCGGCGGTATCCTGCTAAACGTTGGCGCCCTCAGCGGTCAAGGCCAGATTTCGGCTGACGGGGGCGCCCCCAACGGCTGGAATGGCACGGCTGGCGGCGGTGGGCGGGTGGCCATTTACTACGGCACGGCCACCGGTTTCGACCTGCTCGATGATGTGACCGCCCACAGCGGCGGAGGAGCTGCGGCCGTCGGGACGGTTTACCTCGAGCCAACGGGCGGCCCCGGGCAGTTGCTCGTCACCAGCCACGGCACACCGGCCGGCCAGTGGACGCCTTTGGGCCAAAGCACCGATGCGGCGATACAAGTCGATGAACTTGAAGTGAGCGGCACCAACGTCGTGGCGGCCCCTCGGTACCAAATGCCCATCCTCGCCAGCAACCTCTGGGTCGTCAGTGGCGCAACGCTGACCCATCAGCCGGTCACCCCGGCCAGCACCTTCTCCCTTCAAATCGCCGTCAGCAACCTGATTGTCAATGCCACCTCTGCCATCAACGTCTCGACTCGGGGCTTTCCGCCGGATTATACCGTCGGCAATACTAACTTGGGAGAGCTTATTGGCTTCAGCGGGGGCTCCTATGGCGGCCTCGGCGCCCCCAACGGGGGGACTCCTAACCCCGTCTATGGCGACTACCGCAACCCGAACGACTGGGGTTCAGGCGGGGGCGACATTACTCGTGGCGGAGCTGGGGCCGGCGGCGGGCTGATCCGGATCTCAGCGGCGCGTGGCCCGGGTGGATGGCAACATCCTGGCCAACGGGCAGGTGCCTTCCCAGTGCGGCGCAGGCAGCGGCGGGGGTGTCTTGCTGGTGGCGGGCACGCTTGGCGGCGGCGGCCTCATCGCCGCCAATGGCGCGCGCGCTAACGGCTGGAACAGCGTGCCGGGCGGCGGCGGCCGTGTGGCCATCTACTACACTACGCTCAACGGCTTCGGTCTTTCCACGAACGTGACGGCTCACAGCGGCGGCGCGGCCGCCGTCGGGACCGTCTTCCTGAAACAAGCGGGTCCCCGGGCCAGTTGCTCATCACCAGCCACGGGACCGGGGCTGGCCAATGGACGCCGTTGGGCCAATCGTCCAACACCGTTTTCCAGGCAGATTCTTTGGTGGTCAACGGGGCCAGTGTCGTAGCAGCGCCCGCACACGAAATGCCCATCCAGGCGGGTTCCGTCTCGTTGCTCAACGGAGGCACGCTCACCCATCAGCCGGCGACCTCCACCCAGACCTACTCGCTGCAAATGACCATTGCCAACGGGCTGGTCATAGACACCAACTCCGCGATTAACGTCTCGGCTCGCGGCTACACCCCTGACACAACTTTGGGCGACAGCAGCCGGGGTGCCAGCACCGGCTACAGCGGCGGGTCCTATGGCGGGTTGGGCGGCGCCAACAGCGGCATCCCCAACCCCACCTATGGCGATTTCCATAACCCGGATGAACTCGGTTCCGGGGGCGGCGACATCGGCGCGAGCGGGGCGGGCGCCGGCGGGGGGCTTATCCGCATCACCGCCGCCAGCGCGCAAGTGGACGGCAAGCTCCTCGCCAACGGCCAGGTCCCTGCCCAGTGCGGGGCCGGCAGCGGCGGCGGGATACTCCTCAATGCCGGCACCCTTAATGGCATCGGTGTCATCGCCGCGGACGGCGGCGCCCCCAATGGCTGGAACGGAACTCCGGGTGGGGGCGGGCGCATTGCGGTCTATACCTGGGCCGGGTTGGGCCTGCCCGTGGCCGCCATCCACGCCAACGCGGGAGGCGCAGGCGCAGGCAATGGGACCGTTTACCTCGCCTCGGGTCCTTGGCTCGGGTTCCAGGATGTCTCGGCCCTCTGGCACGGTTCCGAAACCATCGGCTGGTCCTGCCAGGGCCTGCCGGCTAACCAGGGTTCCACGGAGATCTCCGTTTCCCGCAACGGCGTAACCTATCTCGACCAGGTGGTCACCGGGACAAGCGGCACCCTGCCTTGGAACACCGCCCAGGCGCCCGATGGCCTGTACACCCTCAGCATCAACGTCCGTGACGCCTCAGGTCAGGTCGTGGGACAAATCGCCCAAACGGAACTCGTCAACAATTCGGTCGTCTGGCAAGGGGGCACGCTCTCTGGGAATCAAACGTGGCCGGCTGGCGCCGTCCAGGTGGTGGACCAGAACGTCATCATCCCCAGCGGTGTGACCCTCACCATCGCCCCCGGTGCTATCGTCAAGTTCGCCAAAAACGTCGGCATCGTCATCCAGAACGGCGGGACCCTGGACCTCCTGGGCACCGCCAATGCCCCGATCGTGCTGACCTCGCTCGCGGACGACACGGCGGGCGGCGACACCAACCTGGACGGCAACCAATCAGTGCCCCAGCCGGGCGATTGGTCCGGCATCACGCCCCTCGGCGTGTTGAACCAAAACTCCTTTGTCCAGATCAGATTTGCGACTGAGAGTCACGGCGGTTTGCTGACCCAGAGCCAGGAGTGGGTGGACTCCTCGGTCCACGTCGTGCAATCCACCGTGACCGTTCCCAGCGGATTTGTGCTCACGCTGGATCCGGGAGCCGTGATTAAATTCGCCGCCGGCGCCGGCCTGGCCGTCCAGGCAGGTGGGACTCTCAACGCCCCGGGGACCGTGGCGCAGCCGATTATCCTAACGTCGCTCAACGATGACAGCGTTGGCGGGAACAGCAACGGCGCAGGCTCGGTCACGACTCCCGCGCCGGGTGACTGGGTCGGCCTGTCGATCCTGGGCCAGGCCACACTCAACCACTGTAACATTCGCTACGGCGGAAACACGGGCTCCGGCGCCTTTGCCAGCGGCGTGATCATCGTTGACGGTGGCTCGCTGGTCCTCTCCAACAGCACCGTCGAGTCCACCCTGTTCGATGGGATCTCGGTCTATGGCGGCACCGGCACTGCCCTCATCGTCAACTCGATCTTGCGCGACACCGACCGCACCATTTGGGCTTGGGGCGGCGGCAGTGTCCACCTGGTCAACTGCACTTTCGACCAGAACTTCGTCGGTCTCGACAACCATGGCGGGGGCGTCATCGAAGCCGACAACTGCATTATCGCCAACAGCATCACGGGCAGTGCCATCGAGGGCGCCGTGACCCTGCGCTACTGCGACCTTTGGTCCGCATACCCCGGCTCCTATAACCCCTCGGGAGTCATTGGCCAGAACGGCAACATCTCCGCCAACCCGAAATTCGTCAACGAAAGCCTCCAGGATTACCGGCTCAACTTCAGCTCGCCTTGCATTGACGCTGCCGATACGACCGTCGCTCCGGCCCAGGACGCAGTCGGCTCGCCGCGCTACAACGACCCCCGAACCGTTGTCAAGACCGGCCTGCCCAACACCAACAGCATCTACGCGGACATGGGGGCCTTCGAGTTTGTCGAGACGGCGCCCTCGGATGTCAACCTGGTGGCCACGACGGTCAGCGGACCGGACGCCGTCACCGCGGGGAAATCGTGAAGGTCCAATGGACCGTCGCCAACATCGGGACCGGAATTGCCCAGGGTCCCTGGCACGACACGGTCTCGCTGGTATCCTCGACCGACACGAATAACGTGTTGACCCTCGGGGTGGCGTTCGATGGCCAGGGCGCCGTGCTGGGCCCCGGCCAGACCTATTCGGCCTTTTCCACCTTCGGGGTCCCCGGCGGGGCGGAGGGGAACTATTTCTGGCAGGTCCATGTCAACAGCAGCGGGGATGTATATGAGGGCGCCAACTGGACCAACAATGTCACGCTGGCTGCTCAGCCCACGAGTCTGTCTGTGCCGGCCCTCGCCCTCGGTGGCACCACCTCCAGCAACCTCCTTGCCACCGCCAGCCCATACCAGTGGTACAAGTTCGTCGCCACGTCGAACGCGGACATCTTGATCAGCTTGAATCTGGGGTCGACGGGCTCGGGTGTCGAGTTGTTCGTCGGCACCGGGTATATGCCGACGCCGCAACACTACGATTTCATGCAGGGTCAATTGAGTCGAAGTTCACCGACGGTGGCGGTCCCCGCCTTGGCGGGCCAAACCTACTACATCCTGGTTTATGGCCAGACCTTGCCTCCCGGCGCATCGGCGTTTACCCTCCAGGCCCAGGCGCCCAACTTCGGGGTGAGTTCGATCGATCCCACCGCTGTGGGCAACGCGGGAGCGGTTACCTTCGAAATCTTTGGGGCACAGCTCGATACTAACGCCGTCGTAGGGATCATTTCGCCGACAGGCATTGTGCAGGAGGCGCTGACCAACTACGTCGCGAACTCTGCGCTGGCTTACGCCACGTTTGACATGGCCAACGCGGTCACTGGCGTTTGGAGCCTGCGGGTCAGCCGCGGCGGGGTCGCCGTCACCCTCACCAATGCCTTCCAGGTCCTTGCGGGTGGCGGGCCGAACTTGACGGCCGAGATCGTCGGGCGCAACGTGATCCGGGCCGGACGGTCTTACCAATACACCTTGAGTTACAACAATGCGGGGAACGGGGACGCTTACTACTCCCTGATCTTTGTCACGGGGGTTCCGACATCAGCCACAGTCACCTTGGGCCCCGAGTTCCTCAGCCCGGCGCAGCCTGAGAATGTGACTAACACCACGCCGCCGTATGCCGGGACGGGCGATAGTTTAACCCTGACCCCGTTGATCTTCGACCGGTTGCGGCCGGGCGAAGGCGGTACGGCGACGTTCACGATCGATGCTCCAGTGGGCACAGGCCAGTTCAGCATAACGCCCCAAGTGCTCGGGCCGGCGGTTGAGCCGCTGCCCAGCGCCTACTTCACCACCAACAAGACCGGCGGCGACGTGCGGCCGGAGCTCAGCCTGCCGTGCTTTGTTGACAACGCAGATCTGGCCGGTGGCGCTTCCCTGCTCGCAACCGCATTCGACTACGGTGTAACCGGCAACTTTGCGCTGGGAGGCTGGGCGAAATCCGGCGAGGCCTGCGTTGGCGAGGCGGCCGAAATGAAGGGGATCTATGACAATGCGTCGCTCCTGAAGACCAGCCCCACCTTTGGATGGACCTTCACCATAGTCACCAAGAACGGCTTCGGCGTCGGCCATACGACCGTGCTGGCATCCAGCCCAAGCGGGCATTTCTACATCATTGATAACTACATCGTGCCCACCATCATTCCGATGGTGCAGACCGGGAACGGACAATGGCGGGTCTCGCTCGAATGCTTGCCTTTCGTAGCAAATCCCTTCCTCGCGTTGGATAAGTTGCTCACCGCATTTGGCGGCGGCTTCTATTGGACCTTGGCGCCGGGGGGCGATCCCCCGCCAAACTGCCCGATGCCCACGCCCAGGCCGCCCCTTGAGATCTCCTCCACCAGTTCTTACGATCCCAACCTCAAGGTCGGACCGGAGACCGGGACCATCGCGGAGTATGTGGCCGGGCAGCAACCGCTGACCTACCAGATCTACTTCGAGAACCAGGCCACCGCCAGCGCGCCGGCCCAGGAAGTGAATGTGACCGACAGCCTGAGCACCAACCTCGACTGGTCAACTTTGCAGTTGCAGACCATCGGCTTCAACGGCATCACCGTGACCGTCCCACCGGGACTGCAGACATTCACTGCCCAAGTCAACGTCTCCACCGATCCGAACCCGGTACAGGTTAATGCCTCGTTGAACCCGTCCACGGGCCTGGTGACCTGGGACATCAAGAGCATCGATCCGGTGACGGGGCAGTTAGTCCAGGACCCGTTGGCAGGCTTCCTGCCACCCGACAACGCCCAAGGCGCCGGTGAGGGTTTCGTCTCCTACACCGTCCAACCCAAGGCGGGGCTGCCAACCGGCTCGGTCATCTACAACCAGGCATCCATCGTGTTCGATGTCAACCCGCCAATCGCGACGGGAACGGTCACGAACACCATCGAACGCGACGCCGCCGACCAGTGCCATGAGCCCGCTGCCGCCCACGAGCCAGCCGACGTTCACCGTGTCCTGGTCCGGCGCCGACCCATGGTCCGGCATCGCCGCCTTCAATATCTATGTCTCGACCAACGGCGGGGCGTGGGGACCCTGGCTCCTGGGGACCACCAACACCTCGGCAACCTTCACCGGCGTCTCCGGCAACACTTACGCCTTCTACAGCGTCGCCATTGACCAGGTTGGCAATTCCGAGTCGTCGCTGACCATCCCCGGCGCGCAGACCACCGTGGGCGGGGTCCAACAAGGGCCGGCGCTGTCGCACCCGACGGTCAGCAACGGCCATTTCCAGTTCACGCTCAACCTCTCCTCCACCAACTCGTTCGTCGTCCAGGCCTCGGCCGACCTTAAGTCCTGGGTCCCGCTCCTGACCAACCAGGCGCCGTTCACCTTCGTGGATACCAACTCCGCCCGGTCCGGCCACCGGTTCTATCGCACCCAGACGCTGCCTTGAGGCTCAGGCGAGCGGCGGCGTCCGCATCCGCCCGCCCGGATGCGGACGCCTGCGCCGCCGGCACGCGCAGGCCGCTTTGGAGTGCGGTGGCAAGCGGAGCGCGACACCGCTTTGGCTCGGGCAACGTCTGGCGTTCCTGGACCCTCCGGGCGGCCGGAATCCTGACTCGTAGAGACGCCTTGCTGGGCCTGGTGTAGGAGACGACGTGAGGAGTCTCTGATCAATGGCCTCGGAGGGGAGCAGGCTTTCGCTGTGCCCCAAACTCAATCAGAGATTCCTTACGTCGTCTCCTACAATGCTCTGCGGAGAACCTTGTCACTGGTCCTGTGTGAACCGGGGCAAGGCCGCCATTTTTCATCGCCAAGGCCCTTTCGTTCTGTATGCTCCTGGGGCAATGAAGACTGCTTTTGCTCTGTTCGTTCTGTTGGGATGCCTCGCCTTCGCCCGCGCGCAGTCCTCCAATTCCATACCGCTCTGGCCCGATGGAGCGCCCGGCGCCCTGGGCACGGCACCCAAAGATATCCCGACGCTCACCCCCTGCCTGGCCGACCCGGAGAAAGCCACTGGCGCAGCCATCGTTATTTGCCCCGGCGGCGGCTACGGCGGTTATGCGGACCACGAGGGCGAGCCTTATGCCCGCTGGCTCAATGAAATGGGCATCGCGGGTTTCGTCTTGAAATATCGCCTCGGCCCCTCCGGCTACCATCACCCGGCCATGTTGCAGGATGCCGCCCGCGCCGTGCGCACCGTGCGCGCCCGCGCCCTCCAATGGAAGCTCGATCCAACCCATGTAGGCATCATGGGCTCCTCCGCCGGCGGCCACCTCGCCTCCACCCTCCTGACCCATTTCGACGCCGGCAAACCTGACGCAGACGATATGGTCGAGCGCCAAAGCTCGCGCCCCGACCTGGGCATCCTCTGCTACGCCGTCATTACCATGGGCGAGTTCACTCACAAAGGCTCCCGCTACAACCTCTTGGGACCGGACCCCTCCCCCGAACTCATCCGCGAATTATCCAACGAACTCCAGGTCACCACTAACACGCCCCCCTGCTTCATCTGGCACACCCTCGAGGACAAGGCTGTGCCCGTTGAGAACAGCCTCCACTTTGCCGACGCCCTCCGCAAGGCCGGCGTCCGCTTCGACCTGCATGTCTATGAAAAGGGCGACCACGGTCTCGGCCTGGGCAGCGCCCAATGGGACCCGGGCCACAGCCACCCCTGGACCGCCGACTGCGCCTTTTGGCTCAAAGCCCGCGGGTTTGCCAAGTGAGCGCCCGCGCAAGACAACCCTGGGAGAGTTTTGGGCCTTCTGCGACCCGCCCCTCTCCCTGGGCTTTTCATGGCGCGACCACGCTCCACGCTCTCACGCTCAATCCAGCCCGCCGGCTGCCTTGGCTCGGGCCAGCACTTCCCGGGCTTTGGCCCGCGCGCGGGCGGCCCCGTCTTTGAGGACCTGCTGGACATAATCCAGGTTGGCTTTCAATTGCGCGCGCCTGGCGCGGGCAGCGGCGAAGAAGTCCCAATAATGCTGGAAGAGCGCCTTTTTGAGGTCGCCGTAGCCCAATCCCCCGGCCCGCAGGCGGTCTTCATAGTCCTGGGCCGCCTGGGCCGGCGCAAAGTGCTTGAGCAGGCGGATGGCCAGGTTCTTTTCGGCGTCGGGCTTTGGTTCCTGGGGCGTCCGGCTGTCCATGACGATGCTCATGACCTGTTTGCGAACCGACTTTTCATCCCCGAAGATATCGATGGTGTTGCCGTAGCTCTTGCTCATCTTCTGTCCGTCGGTCCCCGGCACCACCGCCACCGCCTCTTGAATCTGCGCTTCCGGCACGACGAACGTCCGGCCATACTGCTCGTTGAACTTGATGGCAATGTCCCGAGTGATCTCGACGTGCTGCCTTTGGTCGCGCCCGACCGGAACGATGTTCGAATCGTAAGCCAGGATGTCGGCGGCCATCAACACCGGGTAGGCAAACAGGCCGAAGTTGAAGGCAATGCCCTTGGCCACCTTGTCCTTATAGGAGTGGCACCGCTCGAGCAATCCCATCGGCGTGACTGTCCCCAGCAGCCACGTCAGTTCCGTGACCTCCGGCACATCGGACTGCCGGAAGAACACCGTCTTGTTCGGGTCCAGCCCGCAGGCCAGAAAATCCAGGGCCACATCCAGCGTGTTGTCACGCCTCTGTTCCGCATCGAAGAGCGAGGTCATCGAGTGATAATTGGCGATGAAATAATAGGCCTCTCCCTGCTCCTGCAGCAGGAGCGCCGGCCGCATCATCCCGAAATAATTGCCCAGATGCAGCGCGCCCGAGGGCTGTATGCCTGATAAAATTCGCATCCCGCAGGATAATCATGAACCCCAGAGCCGGAAAGCGATTTCCGTGCGGACACTTTGCATTGGGGTTGCGGCCTCTCCCAATGCTCGACGAGCGCCTTGGGGGTGTGTATGTTTTTCCCATGCCGTCCCGAATAAGGGTCTTGCCGGCGGTAATTTTGGCCTCCGGCTCGCCGCGGCGAGCCGAGCTGCTCCGGCAATTGGGGCTTGATTTTAAGGTTGTCCCCAGCAAGGCCGCCGAGATTCACTGTGAGCAACTCACGGCCCTCGAGGTCTCGCGGGTCAACGCCTTCCGCAAGGCCCGTTCCGTGGCCAAGCAGCACTCCGATGCCCTGGTGTTGGGGGCCGACACCTTGGTGTTTCTGGATACGGTGCTCTATGGGAAGCCGGCGGACCTGGAGGCGGCCCATCGGATGTTGGAAGAGCTGCAAGGCCGCACGCACCACGTCGTCACCGCCATTTGCCTGCTGCACTTGCAGGAGCGCCGCCGGCGCGTTTTTGCCGAAACCACCGCCGTCACCTTGCGCCCGCTGGATGCGGTCAAGATCCGCCGTTACCTGGCCAAGGTGAATCCGCTCGACAAGGCGGGCGCTTATGCCATCCAGGAGGAGGGCGACCTCATTATCGAGAAGATCTCCGGCTCCTATTCGAATGTCGTCGGGTTGCCGGTCGAGAGGTTGGAACAGGAATTGACCCGGTGGAAGGCCAAGGGGTCGGTCCCGTAGAGCCTGTCCCAACAGAGCAAAGCCTTGCGGAGCGGGGCTGGGATCGATGCGGGCCGGATTTACTGACCAGTAAATAGGATTTGACACACTAGATGGAGCCGTGCTATGCTCACTCCGTCATGGCAAAGATCGATAATCGTTCCTTAGACCACAAGGTCTTGGAGCACATGCGGATGCTCGCCACCGACCGAGTCTTGGCTGGCGAGAGGCCCAGTGTTGTGGCGAAGTCGTTCGGAATCTATCGGACTTCCATCTATAAGTGGCTGCGCGCGCGTAGGAAGCGTGGACGCGAAGCTTTGCGGAGCACGACTGCTAAAGGGCCGGCGCCCAAGCTAACGGAAGGCCAAAAGCGGCGGGTTAGGCGTTGGATCGTCGGCAAGGACCCACGCCAATACGGATTTGATTTCGGATTATGGACCCGAAGCATCGTCGCCACGATGATCCAGGATAGGTTTAAAGTCTCGCTGACTCTTCCCTCGATAGGTCGTCTGCTGACTTCGCTGGACATAACGCCCCAGAAGCCACTGCGCCGAGCCTACGAACGAAATGAAGCGGAGATCAGCCAGTGGAAGCAGGAGAAGTATCCGGAGTTGAGGAAACGGGCTAAACAGAGGGGTGCGGACATCTTCTTTCTCGATGAAGTGGGCGTGCGATCTGATAGCCCGCTGGGGCGGAGTTACGGACTGAAAGGCAAAACACCGGTGGTGAAAACCTCTGGGCAGCGCCAGCAGATTAACGCGATCAGTGCGGTGAATGCCAAGGGAGCCTTCTGGTACAAGGTCTACGGCGGCACGTTGAGGGCCGTATTGTTCATTGTGATGCTCAAAGACCTTATGAAAGGGCGCAAGAAGCCGGTAATGTTGGTCGTGGACGGATTGCCCGCGCACAAGGCTAAGTCGGTTGCCAAATATGTACAGTCCACCAAAGGCCGCTTAGAGCTGCATTTCCTACCACCCTATGCTCCAGATTTGAACCCTGACGAATTCGCCTGGAGCCATTTAAAGCAGAACGGCACGAGTAAGAAGCCCTTGCGCAAGAATGAAGCGCTTCGACAGCGCGTCGAGCAAGACTTAGCTGAGATCAAGCAGGATCGGAGCCTGGTCCGGTCTTTTTTTATGGCTCCAAGTGTGTCTTATGCTATTTACTGATGAGTATATCGTCACGAAACGGCACGGAGACACTGAAACGGTCCCTTATGATGGGTTCCCCGAGGCCCGCCGGCGGGTGGTCGGCACAGGCACCTTGGGTCGAACCAAATGAAGCTCGCCACGGTCCAGCAGTTCCCACTGGACGGTTTCACCGCCTCGCAGACCGATCGCCGCGGCCAACGCCAACGGAAAGCTGACATAGAATCGGGGCTGCTTTCCCGTGGAGCGCATCTCCTGGGTTTTCAAAGGATAGGTCGCTTGCATTTTATTAAGAATAATTCTCGCCTTTTGTGGACTAGAGTATAATCTAGCACCATGCCGGTTGCCAATATTATTGCGTTCGAACTGCCACTGCCCCCAAGCCTGCCCACGATCGAGGGCAATGTTGATTACCGCGACTTGCGCGACCAACTCCTGCGCATCAACGGCCTGCTGGTGCAGAGCGAGCTGGAAGCCCAGATGCTCGAGGCGGACCTCCAACGCTGGGTTGGCCGGGCAGAAGCGCGTCAGCGCCAGGGCCCGACCATCCAGGAGGATTTCCGCGGCTTCGCGGTTGGTCGCTTCACGGTTCTGGAACCTGTGCATGGCAAACTGCTGTTCACGCGGCTTTGGCCATGACCAGAAAGCGAAAAACAGCGTGGAATAACTCGGTTCACAAGTTGCTGCAAGTTAAAGGTTTCGCGGCAGATGAGGTTTTTGCTACCCACAAGGGCGGACGTTCAAGGGGAATAAGACGGAAGCCGAAACTCGGGGCTGCGGACAGTGGTCAGCGGTCAGTAGTCAGTGGGCGAGGGTCATTCTCGCGTCCCCGCGGATGAACCGGCGGGCTTCTTCCAGGGCCAGTTTGCACTGCTCCGCGTCCCATCAATACAGGCTGGAATCGGCCGCAGGGGAGTTGCTGGGCAGAGTCTCCGCGCTCTCCAATGCCTGGGTGGCTTCTTGCCGGCGGTCCGGCTTCTTCAAGACCATGCCCCGCAAGACCGGCGCCATCCCTTGGCCAAGAGCAAGCCTCTCGTTCTCAACTTTGTCGACCCGTCTTTATTGAAACTCGGTTGGATCCCATACGCTCTTTGCAGCAGGTCCGGTTGGGCCGTCGTCCAATCGGCATTCACCAGCCATACACCCCTGTTGCGGATTGCCCCATCGAAAGATCGGACCGTTTCCAGGAACGGATGGGTTCCCTGTGCCTGGATTGCCGTAGTCGAGGCTCATCCAGGCGGGCCACTGGCCGGATCCCAAACCCATTTTTGCCTGGTAGTCATAGCCCTTCATCTGCTCCCATGTGTTCCACGCCGTGCCAACACTGCAATCATCGTAGAGATCCGTGATGGGGATACCGAGTCCCGGGATCTCAATCGTCCCGTAGTAGTGACTGCCCGGCTGCGGCCATGTGCCGTGTGAGCCCCAAGCTGAGTAAACGATGGCGTGGGTCAGATTGGTCTTCGGTATGGAATCCCATTCGTAGTCCTCTCCAGTGTCATGGACGGGAAAATAGCCGGCCTCCGGTTGGCCCCAATTGAGCCGAACGGTGAAGTGCTCCCAATCGCTGACGTGATTGCCCCAGATCGTGTCGAGAACCTCTTTACCGCGATTGTACGGGTAGTAAAAGAAATAAACCAAGTCTACCAACCGCGCGGGGGCTTCCTTTTCGACCCAAAAGGCATAAACGGGAGCTGAGGCGAGATTGCCGGCAAAGACCGGCAGGGTCGAATCCGAAGGGCTGGATAGTTGGTTTGTGGTCCGAAAGCCAGTACCGGCCGTCTGTGTTCAGGAACCGCTCAAGATAACCAAACGCCCACTCGACCGAGGAAGGCATAAACCGCTCGTTCTGTGCCAACCACACCATTGGAGCGTAGCTGGTTAGCAGGTCGAGTTTCTGCTGATCGCTCGGTGGCAGAGGAGGAGTAAAGCCGCGCTTTGCGAAGCAGACATAAACATACCTGCTATCTCCGCAAGCGTTATGGATGTCCAGAGGCGCATGGCGCCAAGGCGCCAGATCTAACGGGTAGCTGGGTTCAGACGTTGAGGTCATGCTCAGGCTGAGCTTTTCGACGTAAAGCGCATTGTTGGAGAGGACCTGGCTGAGCGGTTGATAACGCACGCAAAGCCCGTTTCGCCAGCAGTCACCGTCCGTTTCGGTCGTCAATGCGCCCTCGATGCCTGCGGAAGCCCCGCTGGCCCTCTGCCAGCCGTCCACGCATACTGGATCGGCGTCGCTCAACGTGTGTCCGTCGGGGCACACGGCATTCCACCCTGCCCAATGCACCACCGCGATGTCTCGCAGCACCGGCATCTGGGGATCGGTGGCCGTTTCCAGATTGACGTAGTTGGCCCAAATCGTAGTCGTGGTGCCCCCGATGCCGACGTTGACATCTCCGCCTTGAATTCTCACGCCGGTGACGCCTGGAATGTAGGGACCAGTGGAAACGCCGTTCCTCAAGCCGGTGTAGGCCGAAGGGACTCCGGCGCTGTTGTCCGTCACCATCACATCGGCGATTCCGTAGCGGACAGGCGACGGCGTGACTGAATCCTTCTTGAAACAGACGGAGACGTACCGGGAATCACCGCACCCCGAGTGAATGTCCATGGTGTCATTCGCCCACCCGGTTTCATTGGGAGGAATGGTGATTCCGCTGTTCGTCACGCTGAGGCTGAGTTTGAGCACGTAGGGTTTGTATTGGGCCAGAACATCGCCGATGGGCCGGTAGCGAACGCACAGACCGTTTCTCCAACATGAGCCGGACGTTCCCGTGGTGAGGGCGCCCGGTATGCCCGCAGAAGCACCGCTGGCCCGCTGCCAGCCGTCCACACATACTGGATTGGCGTCGTTCAAGGGGTGTCCGTCGGGGCACACGGCATTCCAGCTTACCCAATGCGTCACCGCGATGTCGGTCAGCACCGGCGTTGCCGCGTCCAACCAAGCCCCCAGCCGGCGATACTTGGCCCAAACGCCCGTGGTGGAGCCTCCGATCCCGATGTTAACGTCCGCGCCCTGCACTCTCGCGCCCATCACGCCCGGGACGTACGGGGCGGTGGCGATGTTGTAGCCCAAGCCGGTGTACTCCGACGGTACCGTCGCGCTATTGTCCGAAACCATAACGTCCGTAATCGCATACACCATGGCTCAAGCTCCGATCGAAAGAATTTCACCTCTGGTTGTATGGCGATCGCCTGGACCATGATGTCATTCGTTGCCCGGATAGGGGGATAGCCCGGCAGCTGTTGCCATGGTCCCGTCAGACGGGTGGCGGTGAGGACCCTCAGGCCCGCCCCGGGCACTGCGTTGCACGATAAACGCACTTCGCCCGGCGCCCCCCAATTCGCCTCGATTCTGGGATAAGCCACCGGTGCGGCGACACTGCTGGCTTGCCAAGTTGGGCCATTCACCAAGATTCCGGTGTTGCCAAAACGGCTGGCGTCGCGCGTCGTTGAACCAGCCCCTTCATCCAACGGCCAATAACTCGCCAAGCTGGATTCTGACCCGGTCAAGGGATGGAGCATGTCGGATTGGATCTCGTCCTGGCCGCGCACCCTGTTCCAGATACGGACCTCGTCCATTTGCCCGTTAAAAAAGTTGATCCCGGTGGCAAGGCTCCCGAGCCGCATTTGCACAGGCGAGTCCAGCGCGAGGGTTCCTCCCGTGCCACTGGCCACCAGGTTACCGTCCACATAAAGCCTTATCGCGCCGCTTGTGCGCTCGCGCGTGGCGGCCACGTGATGCCAGAGGCCATCAGCGATGTCGCTACTGCGAATAGTGGTGTCAGCGGTCCCGCCGACGCCAAAGAGCAATTGGCCTGCGCCCACCGACAGGCCGAAGTCCCGCGCTACGCCAGCCACAGAAGTGGCTGGCGTAGCGCGGGATTCGGCCTGTCGGTGGGCGCAGGCCAATTGCTCTTTGGCGTCGGCGGGACCGCTGACACCACTATTCGCAGTAGCGACATCGCTGATGGCCTCTGGCATCACGTGGCCGCCACGCGCGAGCGCACAAGCGGCGCGATAAGGCTTTATGTGGACGGTAACCTGGTGGCCAGTGGCACGGGAGGAACCCTCGCGCTGGACTCGCCTGTGCAAATGCGGCTCGGGAGCCTTGCCACCGGGATCAACTTTTTTAACGGGCAAATGGACGAGGTCCGTATCTGGAACAGGGTGCGCGGCCAGGACGAGATCCAATCCGACATGCTCCATCCCTTGACCGGGTCAGAATCCAGCTTGGCGAGTTATTGGCCGTTGGATGAAGGGGCTGGTTCAACGACGCGCGACGCCAGCCGTTTTGGCAACACCGGAATCTTGGTGAATGGCCCAACTTGGCAAGCCAGCAGTGTCGCCGCACCGGTGGCTTATCCCAGAATCGAGGCGAATTGGGGGGCGCCGGGCGAAGTGCGTTTATCGTGCAACGCAGTGCCCGGGGCGGGCCTGAGGGTCCTCACCGCCACCCGTATGACGGGAACATGGCAACAGCTGCCGGGCTATCCCCCTATCCGGGCAACGAATGACATCATGGTCCAGGCGATCGCCATACAACCAGAGGTGAACTTCTTTCAATCGGAGCTTGACCATGGTGTATGCGATTACGAACATCATGGTTTCGGACAATAGCGCGACGGTACCGTCGGAGTACACCGGCTTGGGCTACAACATCGCCACCGCCCCGTACGTCCCGGGCGTGATGGGCGCGAGAGTGCAGGGCGCCGAACATCAACATCGGGATCGGAGGCTCCACCACGGGCGTTTGGGCCAAGTATCGCCGGCTGGGGGCTTGGTTGGACGCGGCAACGCCGGTGCTGACCGACATCGCGGTAACGCATTGGGTAAGCTGGAATGCCGTGTGCCCCGACGGACACCCCTTGAACGACGCCAATCCAGTATGTGTGGACGGCTGGCAGCGGGCCAGCGGTGCTTCTGCGGGCATACCGGGCGCCCTCACCACGGGAACGTCCGGCTCATGTTGGAGAAACGGTCTGTGCGTTCGCTACCGGCCCATCGGCGATGTTCTGGCCCAATACAAACCCTACGTGCTCAAACTCAGCCTCAGCGTGACGAACAGCGGAATCACCATTCCTCCCAATGAAACCGGGTGGGCGAATGACACATGGACATTCACTCGGGGTGCGGTGATTCCCGGTACGTCTCCGTCTGTTTCAAGAAGGATTCAGTCACGCCGTCGCCTGTCCGCTACGGAATCGCCGATGTGATGGTGACGGACAACAGCGCCGGAGTCCCTTCGGCCTACACCGGCTTGAGGAACGGCGTTTCCACTGGTCCCTACATTCCAGGCGTCACCGGCGTGAGAATTCAAGGCGGAGATGTCAACGTCGGCATCGGGGGCACCACGACTACGATTTGGGCCAACTACGTCAATCTGGAAACGGCCACCGATCCCCAGATGCCGGTGCTGCGAGACATCGCGGTGGTGCATTGGGCAGGGTGGAATGCCGTGTGCCCCGACGGACACACGTTGAGCGACGCCGATCCAGTATGCGTGGACGGCTGGCAGAGGGCCAGCGGGGCTTCCGCAGGCATCGAGGGCGCATTGACGACCGAAACGGACGGTGACTGCTGGCGAAACGGGCTTTGCGTGCGTTATCAACCGCTCAGCCAGGTCCTCTCCAACAATGCGCTTTACGTCGAAAAGCTCAGCCTGAGCATGACCTCAACGTCTGAACCCAGCTACCCGTTAAATCTGGCGCCTTGGCGCCATGCGCCTCTGGACATCCATAACGCTTGCGGAGATAGCAGGTATGTTTATGTCTGCTTCGCAAAGCGCGGCTTTACTCCTCCTCTGCCACCGAGCAATCAGCAGAAACTCGACCTGCTAACCAGCTACGCTCCAATGGTGTGGTTGGCACAGAACGAGCGGTTTATGCCTTCCTCGGTCGAGTGGGCGTTTGGTTATCTTGAGCGGTTCCTGAACACAGACGGCCGGTACTGGCTCGGACCACAAACCAACTATCCAGCCCTTCGGATTCGACCCTGCCGGTCTTTGCCGGCAATCTCGCCTCAGCTCCCGTTTATGCCTTTTGGGTCGAAAAGGAAGCCCCCGCGCGGTTGGTAGACTTGGTTTATTTCTTTTACTACCCGTAAGATCGCGGTAAAGAGGTTCTCGACACGATCTGGGGCAATCACGTCAGCGATTAGGAGCACTTCACCGTTCGGCTCAATTGGGGCCAACCGGAGGCCGGCTATTTTCCCGTCCATGACACTGGAGAGGACTACGAATGGGATTCCATACCGAAAGACCAATCTGACCCACGCCATCGTTTACTCAGCTTGGGGCTCACACGGCACATGGCCGCAGCCGGGCAGTCACTACTACGGGACAATTGAGATCCCGGGACTCGGTATCCCCATCACGGATCTCTACGATGATTGCAGTGTTGGCACGGCGTGGAACACATGGGAGCAGATGAAGGGCTATGACTACCAGGCAAAAATGGGTTTGGGATCCGGCCAGTGGCCCGCCTGGATGAGCCTCGACTACGGCAATCCAGGCACAGGGAACCCATCCGTTCCTGGAAACGGTCCGATCTTTCGATGGGGCAATCCGCAACAGGGGTGTATGGCTGGTGAATGCCGATTGGACAACGGCCCAACCGGACCTGCTGCAAAGAGCATATGGGATCCAACCGAGTTTCAATAAAGACGGGTCAACAAAGTTGAGAACGAGAGGCTTGCTCTTGGCCAAGGGATGGCGCCGGTCTTGCGGGGCATGGTCTTGAAGAAGCCGGACCGCCGGCAAGAAGCCAGCCAGGCATTGGAGAGCGCGGAGACTCTGCCCAGCAACTCCCCTGCGGCCGATTCCAGCCTGTATTGATGGGACGCGGAGCAGTGCAAACTGGCCCTGGAAGAAGCCCGCCGGTTCATCCGCGGGGACGCGGAATGACCCTCGCCCACTGACTACTGACCGCTGACCACTGTCCGCAGCCCCGAGTTTCGGCTTCCGTCTTATTCCCCTTAACGTCCGCCCTTGTGGGTAGCAAAAACCTCATCTGCCGCGAAACCTTTAACTTGCAGCAACTTGTGAACCGAGTTATTCCACGCTGTTTTTCGCTTTCTGGTCATGGCCAAAGCCGCGTGAACAGCAGTTTGCCATGCACAGGTTCCAGAACCGTGAAGCGACCAACCGCGAAGCCAGCGGAAATCCTCCTGGATGGTCGGGCCCTGGCGCTGACGCGCTTCTGCCCGGCCAACCCAGCGTTGGAGGTCCGCCTCGAGCATCTGGGCTTCCAGCTCGCTCTGCACCAGCAGGCCGTTGATGCGCAGGAGTTGGTCGCGCAAGTCGCGGTAATCAACATTGCCCTCGATCGTGGGCAGGCTTGGGGGCAGTGGCAGTTCGAACGCAATAATATTGGCAACCGGCATGGTGCTAGATTATACTCTAGTCCACAAAAGGCGAGAATTATTCTTAATAAAATGCAAGCGACCTATCCCTTGAAAACCCAGGGGATACGCTCCACGGGAAAGCAGCCCCGAGTCTATGTCAGCTTTCCGTTGGCGTTGGCCGCGGCGATCGTTCTGCGAGGCGGTGAAACCGTCCAGTGGGAACTGCTGGACCGTGGCGACTTCATTTGGTTCGACCCCAGGTGCCTGTGCCGACCCCCGCCGGCGGGGCTCGGGGAACCCATGGTAAGGTGACCGTTTCAGTGTCTCCGTGCCGTTTGTGACGATATACTCATCCTAGAATAGCATAAGACACACTTGGAGCCATAAAAAAAGACCGGACCAGGCTCCAATCCTGCTTAAATCTCAGCTAAGTCTTGTTGGAGCACCGAGCTGTGGGAGCAAGACTCAATTCTCTTCGCGAGGGCTTTTTACTCGGAGTGCCTTCTGCTTTAAATGGCACTAGGCCAACTCGTGCCGGGTTCAAATCTGAACATAGGGTGGTAGGAAATGCAGCTCTAAGCAGCCTTCGGTGGACTGTTCATAACTTGGCAACCAACTTAGCCTTGTGCGCGGGCAATCCGTCCACCAACCAACATTACCGGCTTCTTGCGCCCCTTCATAAGGTCTTTGAGCATCACAATGAACAATACGGGCCTGCGAACGTGCCGCCGTAGACCTTTTGTACAGAAGGCTCCCTTGACCATTTCGCCGGCCGCTGATCGCGTTAATCTGCTGGCGCTCCCCAGAGGTTTTCACCACCGGTGTTTTGCCTTTCAGTCCTAAGCTCCGCCCCAGCGGGCTATCTAAATCGCACGCCCACTTCATCAAAAGAGCTCAGTGTCCGGCACCCTCTGTTTAGCCCGTTTCCTCAACTCCGGATACTTCTCCTGCTTCCACTGGCTAAATCTCACTTCATTCGTTCGTAGGCTCGGCGCAGTGGCTTCTGGGTTTTCCCCTTGTCCAGCGAAGTCGGCCGGAACAACCTATCGAGGGAAGAGTCAGCAAGAGTTTAAACCTCTCCTCGATCATCGTGGCGACAATGCTTGCGGTCCCATAATCCGAAATCAGATCCGTATTGCACGTGGGTTCTTGCCGACAATCCAACGCCTAACCCGCCACTTTGGCCTTCCCGTTAGCTTGGGCGCCGGCCCTTTAGCAGTCGTGCTCCGCAAAGCTTCGCGTCCACGCTTCCTACGCGCGCGCAGCACATAGATCGAAGTCCAATGAGTACCGACTTCGCCACAACACTGGGCCTCTCGCCAGCCAAGACTCGGTCGGTGGCGAGCATCCGCATGTGCTCCAAGACCTTGTGGTCTAAGGAACGAT
>CAVQND010000021.1:0-376781 GCA_963713735.1 uncultured bacterium | reverse complement strand
CTTCACTTTCAACACTGCCTGCTTCAGTTGCCATGTGAGCCAAGCTCACGAACATTATCAGGTTACGACTGACACCTATCAGACCTCCTGGGCCGAGCCGGGCATCAACTGCGAGACGTGCGACGGGCCGGCGGCCGAGCACATCCGGGCCGCCCGGCAAACGCCCAAAGGCCGGCCGCTTGAGGACCTCAAGCTGGCAGGGCTGAGAAAGCACCCCGCCGGAGCCGATGAACTCGTTGTGCGGGGCCTGCCATGCCAGGATTTATCCGCTGACCAGCTCGTTCGCGCCCGGCGACCGTTTTTTCGACGACTTCGGCCTGGCGGCCCTCGAGCAGGCCGATTTCTACCCGGATGGGCGCGACCTTGGCGAGAACTTCACCTTCACCTCCTGGCGGCTGAACCCCTGCCTCAAGTCGGGCCAACTCGACTGCGTGAAATGCCACACGCAAGCGGGCGCAACCGTTTCCCGGGCGAGAAGGCCGATGGGGCGTGCCTGCCCTGCCACCAGGACAAGGTGAACAACGCCGCCGCCCACTCCCATCACGAGGCGGCAACGGAGGGCGCCCGGTGCATTGCCTGCCACATGCCGATGACGGAGTTTGCCCGCATGCGGCGCTCGGATCACTCCTTCCGGCCTCCGATGCCCGCCGCCACCCTGGCCTTCGGTTCGCCCAATGCCTGCAATCTCTGCCACACCAACCAGACTGCCGCCTGGGCCGACCGCCTGGTCCGCCAATGGCATCCGCGCGATTACCAGGCCCCGACCCTGCTGCGCGCGGGCTGGATTGCCGCCGCCCGGAAACGCGACTGGTCCAGGCTGCCCGAAATCGTCCATTACCTTGCCAGTCCCGGGCGCGAGGAGATCTGGGCCGCTTCCCTGCTCCAATTGCTGGGCGGCTGTGAAGAGGAGGCCAAATGGGATGGCGTCAAGCCGTGCCTCAAAGACCCTTCGCCCCTGGTGCGGGCCGCCGCCGCGCAGGTCCTGGGCCAGGGGTTGCGAGCCGGAGTTCATCCCGCTGCTGGTGGCCGCCACTCGAGATGATTTTCGCCTCGTTCGCCTGCGCGCGGCGGCCGCGTTGGCCGGCGTGCCGCAGGAAATGATCGCCGGCGCCGGCCAACCGGCCGTCAGCCAGGCCACCGATGAATTGCTGGCCTCCTTCCTGGCCCGCCCCGACGACGCCGCCTCCTATTACAACCTCGGCAATTTCCGTCTCGAACGCCACGAATACGACGCGGCCATCCAGGCCTTCACGACCGCCAGCAGGCTCCAGCCGCGCGACATTTCCCCCCTGGTGAACATCTCCATGGCCTATAACCTCACCGGCCAGAACCCCAAAGCCGAATCCAGCCTCCGGCAAGCCCTCCGCCTCGACCCCGCCAACGCCGCCATCCACCTCAACCTCGGAATGCTCCTGGCCGAAATGGAAAGGCCCCCGGAGGCAGAGGCGGCCTTCCGCGCCGCCTTCAACCACGATCCGCAGTCGGCGCCCGCCGCCTTCAATTTGGGCGTGCTGCTGGCCGAGGATCGTCCCGAGGAAGCCCTGGCCTGGTGCCGGCGCGCCGCCGAGCTGCGTCCGCAGGAATCGAAGTACCTCTACACCCTGGCCTTCTATCAACACCGCCAGGGCCAGGCCGCCGAGGCAGCGCGCACGCTGGAAAAGCTCGTTGCGCAAGCCCCTCCGGCCGCCGAGGGCTACGCGCTCCTTGGCCGGATTTACGAACAGCAAGGCCTGCCTGACAAAGCCCTGTCCGTCTATCGCCGGGCCGCCCAAAACCACAAACTGTCCGACCCGGAACGCGCTCAGTTCGCCGAGCAAATCCGCTGGCTTTCGACCCAAGCCGCCAAACCGTGAGCATCGTAGCGCAGGTTTCCAACCTGCTGTATCGCCGGCTTCCAGCCGGCAGCGCGGCGGAAACACGCACGCTGCCAGAATGGGACGCCCGGCTGCGGATTGGAAATCCGCGATACAGCAGGTTGGAAACCTGTGCTACGTTGGCTGCGGCTCCGCCGCGCCGGGTAATCAGTGCTTGCGAATCGGCTGTGGAATGCCCGTTGCGCGAGGGCCGGAGCGTTGTTACCTTGTGCCCGGTTTCTTATGCGGATTATCAATCTCAATCCCGATGCCGACATCGGCGCTTCCGCCTGGTTCGTCCAGATGGAAGGCCACCGGCTCCTGATGGACGCCGGCATCCATCCCAAGCGCGAAGGGCGGGAGAGCCTGCCGATGTATGACCTCATCAGGGATGAGGACCTGGACGCCATCGCGATTTCCCATTGCCATCATGACCACGTCGGCTCGCTCCCCATCGCCCTCCGTCATGCTCCCCAGGCCGATGTGGTGATGAGCGAGTTGAGCTACTTCCTGGTCGAACGCGTGCTTCATAACTCCGTCAACGTCATGAAACGCCAGCGCGAGGAGTTAGGCATCAAAGATTACCCCCTTTTCAGCCATGACGAAGTGGACGACATCTCGCCGCGCTTCGAGGGCTTCAAATACAACCGCGAAATTGACTGGGCTGCCTTTCACAAGACCCGCGCCGGATTCCTCTCCCCGACGCTGGAGTTTTACGACGCGGGCCACGCGCTGGGCTCCGCCGGCCTGATGGTGCGCGGCCAGCGCGAGACGCTTTTCTACACCGGGGACGTTTGCTTCCACGACCAGACCATTCTCAAGAGCGCCCGGTTCGAGGACGTGCGGGCCGACGTGCTCATCATGGAGACCACGCGGGGCAACCGCAACCTGCCCCCCGGGTTCGCCCGCGAAACGGAGATCGCCCGCCTGCGCCATGCCATCCGCAGCGCCCTTGAGGAAAAACGCTCCCTCCTCATCCCCACCTTCGCCCTGGGCCGCACCCAGGAGATCCTCGCCCTGCTGGCCATTATGCTCGGCGAAGGCGAAATCAAACCCCAGCCCATTTTCATCGGCGGCCTTGGCCGCGTGTTCACCGAGATCTACGATCTGGAATCCCATCGCACCCACCGCCAGTACCCCAACCTCCAGTTGCGCGAGGCCCTCAACCTCGTCGTGCTGGAACAGGGCCAGGCCGAAAAAATGAAGCTCGCCGGCGGACGCATCTTCGTCATCACCGCCGGCATGATGAGCGAGAACACCGCCGCCCACGACTTGGCCCGGCGCATGGCCGGCGACAAAAAGCAAGCCATCTTCTTTGTCGGCTACACCGACCCCGATACGCCCGGCGGCCGCCTCCGCGCCGCCAAACACGGCCAAACCTTTCACTTCAGTTCTGTTGCCGGCAAACTGACACGCCTCTGCCAGGTCGAGGACTTCGACCTGACTGCCCACGCCAACCGCAAGGAAATGCTCGACTTCGTCAGCGAGGTCGAACCCCGCGTGGTGCTGCTCACGCATGGCGACGCCGATTCCCGCGACTGGTTCCAACAGCAAATCCATGCCCGCCATCCCAAGATCAAGATCCTTCAACCCAAACCCGGGGAAGCGGTCGAGGTGCGAACACGCCCTCGAGCGATGAATCCCGAGAGACAGGAACCCGGCGATGCGGCAGGGCAAATCTCCCCTGAGGCAACGCCCCAAACCAAGGCGCCCCCCTCGCCGCCCCGGTCGGTGCTCTGGGCCGGGCTGGGACTCTTTCTCGCCCTCCTGGCGGGCGCCCTGCTCTTGGCGGTCCTGCACAGCCGGCGCGTCGCCCCTACCCTACTGCCCGTCTATGGCCTCGTCGGGAATTTCACGCTGACCAACCAGGACGGCGCTGCCGTCTCCCTGGGCGCCCTCCGGGGACACGTCTGGGTGGCGGACATCATCTTCACCCGTTGCCCGGGCCCCTGCCTCAATATGACCCGCCAAATGAAGGAACTCCAACAGGCCCTGCCCGACGCCAGCCAGGCCCGGCTCGTCTCGCTCACCACCGACCCGGAGTTCGACAATCCCTCTGTCCTCAAGTCCTACGCCCAGCGGTTCGGGGCCGACCCCCGCCGCTGGATGTTCCTGACCGGCGCGAAAAAACAAATCGCCAACCTGGCAATCGATTCCCTCAAGCTGACGGCCATCGAAAACGCCCCGGCCGACCGCCAGTCCCCCGACGACCTGTTCGTTCACAGCACCATACTGGTGCTGGTGGATCGGCAAGCCCGGTTGCGGGGCGTCTTCGAGACCACCGGCGATGGCGTCGTTGCCCAGCAGGTCAACGCGCAAGTCATCCGCGCCCTCGAGCAACTGGAGCGCGAGCCATGAGCCTGGCCTGCCTGCCCGCCGTCAATGCCTTCCTCAACGGCCTGAGCGCGGGGTTGCTAGGCGCCGGCTACTATTTCATCCGGCGAAAGGACCAGCTTGCCCATCGCCACTGCATGCTTGCCGCCTTCGGCGCTTCGGTCCTTTTCCTGGCCTGTTACATCGGTTACCACAGCTACCTGGCCTTCCACTTGCACCGCGGGCCAACCCTCTTCAAAAACCCCGCCTGGTTCCGCCCGATCTATTTGGCCATCCTCGTGTCCCACACCGTCCTGGCCATGGCGATTGTGCCCCTGGCCTTGATCACGCTCGCCCGCGCCCTGCGCCGCCGTTTCGACCTGCACCGTAAAATCGCCCGCTGGACCTGGCCGCTCTGGATGTATGTGTCAGTCACCGGCGTGTTGATTTATCTGCTGCTCTACAGGATTTTTCCGCAGAATTGAGCCGCCAAACCATTGTAGGAGACGACGTGAGGAGTCTCTGACTGATTCTTAGCCGCGGCGAAAGCCTGCTCCCGTGGGACGCCATTCGATCAGAGACTCCTCACGTCGTCTCCTACAGTGAGGGAATGGGGCCCGTTTCAGCGACTTTGTGAACGGCCTTGTAAAAAAACGTCAGTTAATGAAAAGAAAAACTTTACTGCGCGCCGCTCTCGAATAGGATTACCCCGTACCGCCCTGCGGGACGGAACCGCGAATGGATTTAAAGCGACACCAATATCCGGAGAGTGGCAAGCCGATGGCAAAGGCAGACACGTTAAACTCGCCGGCAATCCAGTTCACCCGACTGAAACAGGAGACTGCACCCATGGACCTCCATCATCCCATCTTGCGAGAGTTTCCGGAACATCGTGAGACTATCAAGCGTCTGAAGGGGTCTGACGACCATTTCCGGGGCCTTTTCGAGGAGTATCACCGGTTGGATGACGAAATCTACCGGATTGAGGAGGAAATCGACTTCGCGACGGATCAGGAAATCGAGGAACTCAAGATGCGCCGCGCCAAGCTCAAGGACTATATCTATCACCTCATTCGCCACGCGCCGCCGCCCTGCCCCGTTTGCAACGGAACCGGGCTGGCCCCATAAACGACCCGGCGGGGCGCCTTACTCCGCCACCACTTTGACCCCCCGGCTCTGCGCCGCGCGTTTGCGCTTGGTTTCGTCCAGGATTCTCTTGCGCAGCCGCAGGTTTTTCGGAGTGGCCTCGACGTACTCATCCTGGCCGATGTACCTCGAGGGCGCGCTCCAGCGAGAGCTTGAAGGGGGCTCCAACTGGATGCCCTTGCCGTCACCCACCGAGCGCATGTTGGTGAGGTGCTTGGCTTTGCAGGGATTGACGGGGATATCGTTCTCGCGGGCGTTTTCGCCCACGATCATGCCTTTGTAGATCTTCTCTCCCGGCTCGATCATGAGGCGCCCGCGCTCCTGAATCATATTCAAGGCGTAAGCGGTGGCTTCCCCGGCCTCCATGCTCACGAGCGAACCGTTCTTCCGGGCGGCGATCGCGCCCCGGTCCGGACCGTATTCGTGAAAGAGATGGCTCATCACGCCCAGGCCGCGAGTTTGGTTGACCAGGTCGGTTTCCAGGCCGATGAGCCCGCGCATCGGGATCAGGGCCTCGATGCTGACCTGGTCGCCGTGGTGATTCATATTCTCGATCTCCGCCTTGCGGCCCGCCAGGTTCTCCATGACCGCACCCATAAAATCCTTGGGGATTTCCAGAAACAGGCGCTCGATCGGCTCGAGCAGCTTGCCGTTCTTGTCCTTGCGATAGATGACCTCAGGCCGCGAGACCAGGACTTCGTGGCCCTCGCGGCGCATCTGCTCGACCAGAATGGCGATTTGCATCTCGCCGCGCCCGCTGACGTTGAAAACGTTGGGAGCCTCGGTTTGCTCGATGCGCAAGGCCACGTTGGTGCGAACTTCCTTGACCAGCCGCTCCCAAATATGACGCGCCGTGACGAGCTGGCCGTCGAGGCCGGCCAGCGGCCCGTCATTGACGGCGAATTGCATCTGGATGGTGGGCGGGTTGATGGGCACGAAAGGCAGCGGGAACCGGTCTTCGGCATCGGTAATCGTTTCCCCGATAAACACGTCCTCGAAACCGGTCAAGCCGACGACGTCCCCGGCATGGGCCTCGGGGATTTCAATGCGTTTGAGGCCCTCGAAATGGAAGATGGCAGTGATCTTCGCGGTGGTCTTTCGGCCATCGCCGTGGATGCACACGTAGTTGTCGCCCACCTTGACCTTGCCGCTGTAGATCTTGCCAAAGGCAATGCGGCCCAGGTAGTCGGAATAATCGAGGTTGGCCACCAGCAGCTTGAAACCCTCCCCCGCGTGGGCGCGCGGCGGAGGAATGTGTTTGATGATCGCGTCAAAGAGCGGCTCCATCGTCCCGCTCACGTGCTTGAGGTCGGTCTTGGCAAAACCCTCCTTGGCGCTGGCATAGACGGCCGGAAAATCCATCTGCTCGTCCGTGGCGTGCAGTGAAACGAACAGGTCCCAGACCTCATCCAGGACCTTGCTTGGATTGGCGTTTTCCCGGTCAATTTTGTTGATGACGACAATGGGTTTGGCGCCGGCCTCCAGGGCCTTGCGCAGGACGAACCGGGTCTGGGCCTGGGGACCATCCGCGGCGTCCACCACCAGCAGCACGCCGTCAATCATGTTCATGATGCGCTCGACTTCCCCGCCGAAATCGGCGTGGCCGGGCGTATCCACGATATTGATGTGGTAGTCCTTGTATTTGAAGGCGGCGTTCTTGGCCTTGATCGTGATGCCCTTCTCACGTTCCAGGTCCATGGAATCCATGATGCGCTCCTCGGTGGCGATGGCCTGGTTGGCGCGGAAGGTCCCGGACTGCTTGAGCAGGCAGTCCACCAACGTCGTCTTGCCGTGGTCCACATGGGCGATAATCGCAATGTTGCGTATGTGCTGCATTCGGTTAGAACTCGATCAGCGCAATGTGCCCTTTTCCCCAAAAAGGTCAAGCCGCATTGACAAGTCTGGCTGCCTGCGACACTCTGGGGGGATGGCAAAGCCAGCTTTGGGCCGCGGCTTGGGCGCGTTGTTAGGCGGCGATTCCATCGCCACACCGCCCTCGCCGGCCCCTCCCTCGGCTGCCGCCCCGGCAGCCGCCCCGGATGCGCGCGAGCGGGTGCAGCAGGCATCCCTCCAGCGCATCCATCCCTGTCCTTTTCAGCCCCGCAAGGAGTTTTCGCCCGAGACTCTCCGCGAGTTGGCCGATTCGATCAAGGAGCAGGGCATCGTTCAGCCCTTGATTGTCCGCGAGCGGGACGGCCGCCTGGAATTGATTGCCGGCGAGCGCCGCTGGCGGGCGGCCCAACTGCTTGGGCTGGCGGAAGTGCCTGTCATCGTCCGCGAAGCCGACGACCGCGCCGTCCTCGAGTTGGCCCTCATCGAAAACCTCCAACGCGAGAACCTCAATGCCATCGAGGAGGCCCAGGGCTACGCCCAACTCATCGAGCAATTCCGCCTCACCCAGGAGGAGGTCGCCACCAAGGTCGGCAAGAGCCGCGCCGTCGTGGCAAACGCCTTGCGTCTCCTGAAACTGGCCCCGCACATCCAAGGCTATATCCGCCAAGGCCGCCTCTCGGTCGGCCATGCCAAAGTCGTTCTGGGCCTGGCCGCCGGCTCCCTGCAAATGCTCGCCGCCGATCGCATCCTCAAGGACGAGCTCAACGTCCGCCAGACCGAGGCCCTGGTCGCCCGCCTTCAGGCCCGCCAGTCAGGGCCCGCTCCCAAGCCTCTTCCCCCAGCCCAATCCCCCCGGGACGCCCACACGGCAAACCTCGAGGACCGCCTGCGCCAGCGCCTCGGCACCAAGGTCCGTCTCCGCTATCTCCAGGGCAAGGGAGCCCTGGAAATCTCTTTCTTCAGCGACGCCGAACTCGAGCGACTTGCTCGAAATCCTGGGGGTCAAGCTCGACTAAGCAGAGGTTGCGCAGCGCCCCCGGATGAAGGAAGGTGAATCAGAATGCCGCAGGGTGCGGCGGGGCCGGCAGCTTAAACTGATGTGAGCAACGACGAAATGGTTCTGATGGTTGTCAAATATGGAACGCCGGTGCTGCGCCAGAAAGGGGCGCGCATCGAGACCATCACCCCGGCCATTCGCAAACTCATCGCCGACATGCTCGACACGATGTACTCTAACAAGGGAATTGGCCTGGCGGCCCAGCAGGTCGGGGTGCCCCTCCAGCTTACGGTCATCGATGTGCGCGGCGTTACCGATCGGCCCTCTTCTCTCGAGGTCAACGGCCAACCCGCAGACATCGGGGAATCCATGCCTCTGGTGCTCCTGAATCCCCGCGTCACGCCCGTCGGCAAACCGGTTGCCGGCCCCGAGGGCTGCCTGAGTTTCCCGGAGATCTTTGTCGATATCGAGCGGCCCGAGGTGGTGGACGTGACGGCGCTTAATGCGGAAGGAGAGGCTATCCAGTTCCGCTGCGGCGGCCTGCTCGCCCGGGCTGTCCAGCACGAGATCGATCACCTCCAGGGCATCCTCTTCATCAACCGCATGCCCAAAGAGGTCAAGGAAGAACTCCGCCCGGAACTCGAAGGCCCTTCAGGCTGAGACCAAGAGGCAGCTTAATCAGTAGCCGGGCGCCATCCGAATCCTTGTCGCCCCCCTTTGCAAAGAGGGAAAGCCCGCGGAAGGCGCTGCGGCACCGAGGCCAGGGCTGATTCCAGAATCCCGTAGGAGCCGACGTAAGGAGGCTCTGATCGGGGTTCAAAATAAATACTGAGCCTCCTCACGTCGGCTCCTACAGTCCCGGGGCGATCTTGAATCAGCCCTGCGCCGATGCCCGCGCAACGCCTTTGCTGTTGCAATGCCGGCGCCTTTTGTGGACCCTGCCGGGCATGAATACTCAAAAATGCGGCCTGCTGTTATCCTCCGGCATCTTCCCCGTCGGCCTCGGTGTCTTCCGCGCGTGCCCCAGGCGCTTGCGGGCGGCCGGGCTGATTGCCTGCCTTCTATTGGCCGGGCTTGCGGTCGCCCGCGCGCAGGAGCAGGTGCCGCGCGAGACTGCGCTCAAAGGCGCTTTCATCGTCAGCCTCAACCTCAAGGAGATGCTCAATACGCCCATCCCGACCGACCCGGATGTCAAGCGCCCGGTGGCGCTGGCCCACGAAGGTCATGGCGGCATGGTCCTGCCGGAGAGCAAGCTCAGCGCCGAAACGTTCGCCAAGGCTGGCAAGGACGTGTCGCCGGTCGGCCAACTCTGGATGCTCAAGCTGGTCCCCGTTAGCGACGGGCAGCCGTTGCAAACGAGCAAGCTCCGGGTCGTTCACGTGAAGAGCGAGGACAGCGAAGCCGACGTCGTCTGCTGCGCCCTGGGGGTCCGCAAGGTCGCCGACGGCGGGCTGGAGTTGCTCATCTACGGCAAGGACAAAGAGCCGGTGCTGCGCCTCCCTTTGAAGGCCCTCTCCGCCCAGCAGGAGAACCCCATCGAAATGTCCGCCGAGGTCGGAGACAACAGCGGCCTGGTAACCCTGAAACTGGTGGGCAAGTACCAGGCCAGCTTCACGGTGACGGAGCAGGAGTGACCGCCGCCTCACCCGCGCAGGGTTAACGAAAGAGCACCCGAGCCGCGGTTAGAAGCGGGGCATCGAGGCGGGCCGCTCGCCGGTGTACCAGTGATAATCAACGCCCTTGGGGCTGTAGCGGATTCGGCTGACATTGCCCGGCACCCACAAGGTCATGCACCCCTTGTCGTGGCGCCACCAGCCCATAGTCAGATCCTCGCCGGGATAATACGGCGCGACCGTATCAGTCCACTGCAGGATGCCCGAGCAGCCCGGAAACAAACCCAGCGAATCATCCTCGCCCTCCATCAACTGCTTGGTCGAGTCCTGACAGAAGATCGTGGTAGACGGGGCTCGAATAGCTGGTCGTTTTCAGTGGACCTGCGGCGTTGGGGCCATATTCGGTCCCGGCCCCGGTCCAGGGCATCAGAGAGAGCTGGCACAGACCGTAAGTCGAGTTCGCCCAGAAACTGTGCGGGTAATTGAGGCCCAAGTCCCGCCACTCGTCCACAATCTTCCCGTCCGGACAGCCGAAGAGTTTTTGGTTGCCGCTGAAATACTGGTAATAGCCCAGCACCCAATAGGCGTCGCCGTCAGCAGGGTTGGTGCAGCACGGTGGAGCTCGGACTCAAGGTCCATTCTCCGCCGTGGACGACGTATCCGCCTTGGAGGCAGGAATAGGTGTCGCGGTTGTCCTCGGTGTACATCCGCGCCGCGATGCCAATCTGGCGGAAGTTGTTGATGCACTGCGCGGCTCGAGCCTTTTCTTTGGCCCGGCTCAAGGCCGGCAACAACAGGCTTGCCAGGATGGCAATGACCGCTATGACCACCAGCAGCTCGATCAGGGTGAAGCCTCGCCCGCCAGACGCCGCCCAAGCCAAAGCGGGGTCGCGCTCTGCTCGCCCCCGCACTCCAAAGTGGCCTGCTCGAGACGGCTCGACCGGCTTTGTCACTGGCCCTGGCGAGCCGGGCAGGGCGCCTGGACGGCCTTGAGTGTGCACTGGATTATTCATAAATTGTCAGGTTCTGGAATTCTCACTGCATCAAGACCCGGTAAAAGGCCTGGGCTTGAGCGGCCGGATCCTCGAACCGCCTCGAGCGCGCCGCTGCCCTGAACGGTCGTGAGTGTCTGCCAATCGGCAGGACAAAGGGTGTCTGTTTTCTGGAGCACATAGGCGAACCCGGCCGTGGTGTTGAAAGGCAGCCGCAGTATGCCCCCCGCGAGGCTGGGCCGTGCCAGGGGGACCTCGCCGGCCAAGGTGAGTGTCACATTGGTCCCGGTGTATCGAGGCATCCAACCAGTACCCGCCGGCTGCGGCCCGCTGATGGCGTCGAAAGTTCCGGCGCGAGCCGCGCAGGTCAGCAACTGGAAGGTGTCGCCCGGTTGCGGAGTGAAACCGTTGATCAGGCGCAGCTCCAGGCGGCCGGCCAGGGACGCCGCCCCGGCGGTGGCCAGTTGGCTATACTGGGTTCCCGCGCTCTTGCCGCCCAGTTCCATGACCAGGGTTCCGGCCGTCTGCTGCCATTGGCCTTGAAAGCACACGTCCCCGGCTCCGATGACCACGGTGCCGGAGTTGTTGAAATCTGCGGCCAGCAGGCTAACCCTGCTGCCGGCGGACTTGAGGAAAGTCCCCGCGTTGTTGATTTTCAGCAAGGCCCCGCTGTTGTTGAAGCTAAGGACGACATTGGTTTGGAGGTCCAGAGTGGAGCCGCTCAGGTTGTTGAGGGTGGCCCCGGCGCCGGCGACCCCGCCGCCGGCCCCGCGCCACACGATGGTTCCGAGGTTGTTGAGGGTACGCTGCCGGAGCGTTTTCGTTGCCGCCCCATCGATAGTGCAGCTCGCCCCTTGAGAGAGGTTCAGAGTGCCATTGCCCTGGATTACCCCATCAAGCCAGACCAGGGTGCCATTTACGCTCAGAGAGCCCGGGCCATCGAGGGAGCCATTGGCTCCCAACTGGAACCCTTGCGCAGTCACGTTGCCGTTGATGAGCCACGTGGCGGGGGCCACGCCCTGGAGGACTTGGGCGGAACCTGCTCCGGTGAATTGGGCGCCGGTGTTCAACGTGTGCGTGCCGCCCCAAAACCAGGTACTGCGCCCGCAGCCGTGCGGAACTCCCCGCTGCTCAGGCCGCCAAGAATATTCAGTTGGCCCGCCTGCACATCCACCAATCCCGTGTTGTTCAAATCCAGTCCCGCCGAAGAGCCGCCGGCGCCAAACTGCGTCGTGCCACCGGAAGACTTCCGGAAGGTCCCGGCGTTATTGAACACGCTGCCCGCAGAGCCCGGCGCCGCGCTGAGAATCGCCTCGACCGCCACATTGAATGTCCCTCCCGTCGCATTGTTGATGACGGCTCCGTGGTCGAGAGTGAGCCCCTGGCTGAGCAGTGTGCAGAGACCCGAGTTGGTGAGAGCGCATCCGGAGATCTGCGATACCCCATCGAGGAGCAGGCTCGCCCCCGCATCGATGGTCACCCAGGCCAAACTCAGTGTGCCGTTGTCCCAGCTCACCGCACTGCCCCAGCTCGAATTCCCCAGCGCGCGCAGTGTGCCGCCACCCGCCACCGAATCGGCGATGTCCAAATTGCCGGCGCTAAAGGACTGCGTCACCGGATCGACCGCACCCACCTGCACGGCGCCGGCGATCGTGCCGCCGGCAAGCAAGCGATTGGTGCCGAGTCCCGTGAACAGGCTGACGGCGTTGGTTTCCACGCGGTAGGGGCCGGCAAAGAGAATGAGCGCGGCCGGCGCGGCGGCGTCAAAGCTGGCGGACCCGCCGCTGCACTGCCAGTCGATGGTTTCGTCAAACTGCAAGGCGCCGCCGTCGGCGCGGATCGTCCCGCTGTTGTCAATGACCAGATGGCCGGCCGGCGAGCCGTGGAGCACACACCGTGCCGCTGGAAGTCAATAGCGCACCCGGGGCCAACGCCAGTTTGCTCGGCGGCGCGCCTTGGGCGCTGAGTTGTGCCCCGTCGCTCAAGGTGATTTGCGAGCCGGCGCCGGCCGTGAGATTGGCCGCGGTCCCAGGCACGTCCGCACTCAGAGCCAGCACCGAACCGGTCTGCATGGCCAGGCTTGCGCCCGCGAACCAGCAGTTTGACCCCCCCACCGTTAAGCTGCTCGAGACGCTGATCGCTGAACCATTGAAACGGGTGCTGTCACCCAACCGGGCATTCTGCAGGACGAAGTTGCCCAGGTTGAAAGTGGCGTTGTCACTTGTGAGCAGGCTTTGGACCTCAATCGTGCCTGTTCCCCCTGGCGGACTGTCAAGAGTCCCATTCGAGCCGACTTCCAGTTCGGGCACCGCGAGGTCCCCATTGACGACCCACCCGGCGGCCGAGGCGCCCTGGAGCAGCCGCACCGAGCCGTTCCCCGTGAAGCTGGCGCCTGGGTTGAGCGTGTAGGTGCCGCCCCAAAACCAGAGGATTGCGCCGGCGGCGGTCCGGAACTCTCCGCTGCCGGCACCGCCCAGCAGGTTGAGTTGGCCCGCCTGCACCTCAACCAGTCCCTGGTTGTAAAAGTCCGGGCCGGCGGGCGGGCTGTTTGTTCCGAATTGGGTCACGCCGCCGGCGGTTACCTGGAAGGTGCCGGCGTTGGTAAACGCGCTCAGCCCGGGAAGACCGCTGAAAACGGCGTTCGTTTGCACCTCGAACATCCCCCCCGGCAAATTATTGACTGTCGCCCCTGCTCCGATGGCAAGCCCTGGACCGAGCAGCGCGCACAGACCCGAGTTGTTGAGGGCACCCCCGGAAAGCCCCCACCCGCCATCGATCAACAGGCCCGCGCCCTGCGTCGATGGTCACGGTCGCCAGGTCCAACGTGCCGTCGCTCCAGGTCACAACACCGCCCTGCCCCGAGCCGCCCACGGCGTGCAAGCTGCCGCCACCGTCCACAGAGTCCTCGATTTCCAGGTTGCCCGCCGCGAACAACTGGTTGGTGGTGTCGGTGGTTCCCACCAGCACCGTGCCCTCGAAGCTGCCCCCGGCGGCGAGCCGGTTGGTGCCCGGGCCAGTGAAGAGGCAGGTCACCCCGGCGTCCACTACGAAGACACTGTCAAAGACAATGAGGGCATCGTTGGTTGCAGCGGTGAACTGTTCGAAGCCGCTGGTACACTGCCAATCAATGCCGCCTTCAAACGCCAGGGTGCCGCTGTCGGCGCGGATCGTGCCGTTGTTGTCGATGACGAGTGGGGCGGCGGCCGGTCCGCGCACCAGTGCCGCGCCGCTGGAGGTCAGGAGTGTTCCCAGTTGCAGCTCCAACTCGCTCGCCTCCCCGCCCCCGCCGATCAGCTCTGCCCCGTCGTTAAGCACAATCTGTCCACGATTCTGGACAACCGTGCCCTCGGCCAGGGTAAGATCTGCCGTGGCCTCGGGCGCAACGGGCCCGATGGTCACGGTGGCCGCCGACAGAACCGTTAGAGAAACGTTCGTAAGTCCGCAGCCGGGGCCGCCCACCGTCATCGCCGAGGACAAAAACAGCGCGGAACCGTTAAAACTGCTGCCGGCCTGCATTTGGACAGTCTGGAGGGCAAAGCTGCCGCTCTGGACCGTGGCGTTGTTGGTCAGGACCAGGCCCTGGATACGCACCAGGCTATCCACGTTCACAGTCCCGGTGATGACCGCGCTGTCGCCTTCGAGCGGCAAATGGCTGGCGGGAACCAGTTCTCCTTGCGCGTCGGGCATGAACCAGTTGCCGGTCGAGGACCAGTTGGTGTCGATCACCCCGTTATAGTCCGGTTGGGCAACAAAAGTCAGCGCGGCTCCGAAGGCGGCAGTCGTAGCGCAGAGCAGGGCCACCATTAGGCCGGTCAACTTCATAGTTCGCATTCCGCGTCTTGGGCGCAGCACGATGTGTGCCGCGCTCTGATCACGGATTCCGGTTGGAGCTGAGCGAGAGCGTCTCCGTAGTGGACGCCCAAGGCGGTTTCACAATATGCGTTGCACTCTCCTTTATAGTTTCTTACGCTTCAGTTGCTCTAGCGGTTCACTTCATTTTCGTCAACGGCTTACGCATGGATTGTGCCAAACGCGCCAGGGATGCTCTCCTGTTGGCCTAGGGTTTTCCTGGGCTCCGGAGCTGACCCCGTAACATCCACCGGACCAATATGTTGCGTCTGCTGTGCCCCCCTCTTTTTCGACCTCGGTCCGCACCGGGCTGAACCGAATCGAATTCGCTGCCTCCGGGGCAATCCACTGAATTGGGAATAACTTCCCACCGCCTGGGGTTCACTCCCCAACGAGCATGTCCCGGTTGCGCCGCGCTTGACAATTCGCCCCAAAAGAGTATGCCCTTGGATGCAGCCAAAGATCTGGATAAGCAGGTGTGTCCAGGCTATTTGCGCTATGAATACCGACGACATGAAAGGTCAGGAGGCCTGCGGCAAGACGCCAATCCTGGCGCTGATGCACCTGGCCAAAATCAAGGGGTGGGCGGCGCAACTGCTGGATTGCCGCAACAGCGGCGATGTCACCGGCGACAAAGACCGGGTCGTGGGCTACGCCGCCGTCGCCTTCTTCGAACCCGCAGTCGAAAACTTCGCGGCGCCCGAGCGAAAAATGTTGCTCGAATTGGCCCGTCGCACCCTGACAACCGTCGCCGCCAATCCCTCATCGCCGGGACCCGAGCCGGACGCTAAGAGTGTCCCCCCGAAGCTCGCGGAAAAAAGGGCCTGCTTTGTCACGCTGACCAAACGCGGCGTCTTGCGCGGATGCATCGGCCATATCCTGCCCACGGAAGCCCTTTACCAGGCCGTCATCGACAACGCCCGCAATGCGGCCCTGCTCGATCCCCGCTTCAGCCCGGTCCGGTCCGATGAAGTGGGGGAGATCAAAATCGAGATCAGCGTGCTGACCGAACCGCAACCACTGGCCTTCAATTCTCCCGAGGACCTGCTCAGCAAACTCCAACCGCACCAGGACGGCGTGCTGCTCCGCATAGGCGCCCGAACGGCCACGTTCCTGCCCCAGGTCTGGGAGCAGCTCCCCGACAAAGTCCAATTCCTTGAACACCTCTCCGAAAAGGCCGGCTGCCGGCCTTCCGCCTGGCGGGGCCAAGACACCTCCGTTTCCATCTACCACGTGGAGTGCTTCCAAGAAAACTGAAGCAGGGGTCTGTGGGGGCGTGGTTGCGTCCTTGGCCCTCGTTGGGCCTGGCGCCGGACGCCCAAAATAGCGCCACTTTATTCGCCCTTTTCGCCCTGGGTTCTTCCTGCGTGATGACCCAATTGGCGCTCATGCGCGAGTTGCTCGCGGCCTTTTCGGGCAATGAAATGGTGCTGGGCGTCGTCCTTGGGTTGTGGTTGTTGCTGATGGGGATGGGGGCCTGGCTCGGGGGCCTCTCGGCGAGATTGCCTCATCCCGTTGCCGCCCTGGCCGTTCTCCTGATGGGGACGGCCATCCTTCCTCCCGCCCAAGTATTCCTGGCGCGCGCGCTGCGAAACGTCGTTTTCGTCCGCGGCGCCGCCATTGGCGTCACTGAAACCGTTGGAGGCGCCTTTGTCCTCTTGCTCCCATATTGCCTGGCGGCGGGCTGCGCCTTGAGCCTGGGCTGCGCCATCCTCGCCCGCAAACAAGGGGCCCTCGGGGCGGGCCGCGGCTACGTTGCCGATAGTGCCGGCAGCCTCGCCGGGGGATTGCTTTTTAGTCTGGTGCTGGTTCGCTCCTGGGACCACATCGCGATTCTCCTTTGCCCGGCCCTGTTGAATCTCGTGGCGGTCGCCGTGCTGAATCGCAAACTCTCCCTCCTGGCCGGCGGCCTTGGCCTCGCGCTGCTGGCGGCGGTTGTTTTCCTGCATCCGGACGCTCTCTCCACGCGCCTCCAATACCCGCAGCAGCACCTTGTCGAGCGGGCCAACTCGCCTTACGGCAAACTCCTCCTCGTCCAATCCGCAGGCCAGCTTGATTTCATCGAAAACGGGGTCCCTCTGATCTCGACTCGCGACGATCAGCACCTCGAGGAGACGGTCCATTACGCCTTGGCCCAGCGGCCCGATGCCCGCCGCGTGCTGCTCCTCTCCGGCGGCATCTCCGGCACCGCCCGGGAAATCCTCAAATACCCGGTCAGCCGTGTTGACTATGTCGAACTGGACCCGCTAATCCTTGTGCTCGGCAAAAAGCACTTGCCCGAGAATCTGGCCGACCCGCGCATCCACCTGTTCAATACCGACGGGCGGCTCTTCATCAAGCAACAGGCCGCCAGGCTGCTCGAGCAGGCGCGATACGACATCATCATCCTGGACCTCCCGGCCCCGGCTACGGCGCAGTTGAACCGCTTCTACACGGTCGAGTTTCTGGCTGAGGCAAAGCAGGCGCTGGCTCGCAACGGGGTGGTTTCGTTCTCACTCGGCCAGTATGAGAACTACGTTAGCCGGGACCTGGCCCGCCTGTTGGCCTCAGCGCAGCGGACCGTGAGGACCTCTTTCAAAAACACGCTCGCCATTCCCGGCGGCCGGGTCTTCTTCCTGGCCTCGGACGGTCCGCTCTTCGCCGATATCCCCTCGCGCCTCGAAGAGCGCCAAATCCGGACCCGGCTCGTCAATCGCCACTACCTTGATGCCATGCTGGCTCCGGACCGGATGGCCGACCTGGCCCGAGCCGTGGCCGAGCCGGCGGCGCTCAACAGGGATTTCAGTCCTATCCTCTATTTCTACCACCTCCGCCACTGGATGAGTCAATTCAATCTCCGGTTCGGCCCGCTCCAGGCCGTTTTGCTGCTCGCGCTTGGCTTTTATTTGGTCCGCTTGCGCCGCAGCGCGCTGGTTTTGTTCGCCTCGGGCTTTGCAGCCTCGGCTTTGGAGCTCGTCCTCCTCCTGGCCTTCCAGGTCCTGTGCGGCTCGGTCTATCACCAGGTCGGCCTTATCGTGACCGTCTTTATGCTCGGTCTGGCGGCGGGCGCCTGGTATATCAACCGCGCGTTTCGCCTCGAGTCCCCGGATGCCCATCCACTTCGACCTTCGGACTTCGCACTTCGCACTTCGATCCTTCCAGCCAGCGCCCAACCCGCGCGGCGCCTCTGCCTCCTGGCCCTTGCCATCGCCGCCTATGCCCTTTGTCTTCCCCTGATTCTGCCCGGGCTCGGCCGCCTGGGCGGCACGGCGGCGGCGCTGTTGGCAATCAAAACCGCCATTGCCGGGCTGACCTTTCTGCTGGCGGCGTTGGTCGGCATCCAGTTCCCGTTGGCCAACCAGATCGAGGCCGCCGCCCCTGCCGGCCTCTCGCGCCTCTACACCGCTGATTTCATCGGCGCCTCCCTGGGTGCGTTGCTGGCCTGCACGCTGTTGATTCCCTTGCTCGGGATGCCCGGGGTTTGCTTGCTGACAGCCGCTCTAAACGCGCTGGCAGCAGCCGCCATGGGCCTAAAAGGAGTGGCGAAAGGCTGAACAGGAGGAAACAGAGGGAACGGAGATGAGGACTGATAGCCGCGGAAAGCCACAGAAAGCGCAAAAGGCAAATTCCTTTCTGCGCATTTTGCGCATTTTCGCGGCTGATTTCCTCCTTCCGCCTACTGAGGCGCACGGCACCGCGGCCCGTGGGTTCAAAAATGGCGGAGGATTGCCGTCGGTTCGAGCTTGGTCAGGTCGGCCGGGACGTTTTTTTCGATCTTGGCCCGGACCTGGGGTTCCAGTTCCTCGAGGAGCTGGCGGTTGATTTCCTTGCTGGCGGCCAGCAGACAACACTCGACCTCTTTATCGCGGGCAAGTTGGTTGAACCGCTGGGCGAGCTGCCGCACCAGGCGCCGGCGGCTTTCCAGCTCGATATTGTGCCGTTCGCCGTCCGACATGGCGCCGCCGGCGCCATTGGCGGTGCCGGAGCCGCGTGGAAAGCGGCCGGAGAGGTCCGTGACCTTTTCGACCAGTTTTCCATGGGCCTCCGGGTTTTGGAATTCCTCGAGCAGCTCCAGGCGCGGGCTGCGGTTGAGGTGGCTATTTTCGAGCCGGAAGGCTTTGAGACATCCCAGATCAGCGACCACGACCAAAGTATTTTTCATAGTCTCGTTTCAGGCCAAACAGAATGGGGCTCGCAAAGCGGGCGCCACTGCAAGTAAAGTAGCACAAAGTCGCCGGATGCGGAATAGGCCAACCGAAACTATTGATTGGAACGAGCGCCGTGCTTGACCTGGGGGCGCGGCTCCGCTACGCTGCGGGAGAAGAGAATGAGTTTTATGCAAGACTTCTTAGTGCCAATGGTGGTTGAGCAGACCGGCCGAGGTGAGCGCGGCTACGACATCTATTCGCGTTTGCTGGTGGACCGGATCGTGTTTTTGGGAACGCCGCTCGACGACATGGTGGCCAACCTGATCATTGCCCAGTTGCTCTTCCTGCAGATGACCGACCCCAAGAAAGACATCCATTTATATATCAATTCCCCCGGCGGCAGTGTCACCGCCGGGCTGGCCGTTTACGACACGATGCAGTTTTTGACCTGCGACACGAACACCTACTGCATCGGACAGGCCGCCAGCATGGGGGCGCTGCTCCTGTGCGGCGGCGCCAAGGGCAAACGCTACGCGCTGCCCAATTCCAATATCATGATTCACCAGGTCCTGGGCGGCGCCGAAGGGGCCGCCAGCGACGTCGAGATTCGCGTGCGCTACATGCTGCGCCTCAAGCAGCGCCTCAACAGCATCATCGCCAAGCACACGGGCCGCTCCATGGAACAGGTCGAGAAGGACTGCGACCGCGATAATTTCATGACGGCGGAGGAGGCCAAGAGCTACGGGCTGGTGGATGAGGTGGTGCAATCGCGCAAGGAAATTCCGGGCTTGGCCGAGCACACAACCTCTTTGGCCGAGAAAACTTAAGCCGAGTCAGTTCCGATGGCGCGCCCCACCAACATCACGCTGTGCAGTTTTTGCGGCAAGTCTCACGCCGAGGTCAAGAAGCTCATTGCCGGACCCGGCGTTTACATCTGCGACAACTGCGTCATTCTCTGCAAACAAGTCCTGGACAAGGAACTCGCCCCGCAAGCCAGGAAGCAGAAACCGCGCTTCCAGATGGCCAAGCCGGCCGAAATCAAGCGCCAGCTCGACCTGCGTTGCGTCGGCCAGGACCACACCAAGAAGACCCTCGCCGTGGCCGTCCACAACCATTACAAGCGCATCCTCCAGGAACCGCCCGAACCGGCTCCCGAGGCCCAAAGCGGCCCCGCCCCGCACGACCCCCACGCGGATGTCGAGATCGAGAAAAGCAACATCCTGATGATCGGCCCCACCGGCTCCGGCAAGACCCTCCTGGCCCGCACACTGGCTGAAATCCTGGATGTGCCCTTCGCCATCGCCGACGCCACGACCCTGACCGAGGCCGGCTACGTCGGCGAAGACGTCGAGAACATCATCCTGCGGCTGCTCCAGAACGCGGATTACGACGTCAAGCGCGCGCAGCGGGGCATTGTTTATATTGATGAGATTGACAAGATCGCGCGCAAGACGGAGAACGTCTCGATCACGCGGGACGTGTCCGGGGAAGGGGTCCAGCAGGCCCTGCTCAAGATTCTCGAGGGCACCCTCTGCAACGTGCCCCCGCAGGGCGGCCGCAAGCACCCCCAGCAGGAATACATCCGCGTGGACACCAGCGACATCCTGTTTGTCTGCGGCGGCGCCTTCGTCGGCCTGGAGCGCATCATCCAGCGCCGCCTGGGCAAGCACGTGATGGGCTTTCGCGCGGTGGAACAAGGCTCGACGACCGCCCCCATCATCAACCGGCAGGAAATCCTCCAGTGCGTCGAGCCGGAGGACCTGCTGAGTTTCGGATTCATCCCCGAGTTTATCGGCCGTCTCCCGATGGTGACGGTGCTGCCGCGAGTTGACGGAGAGGGAGTTGGTTTCCATCCTGACCGACACCAAGAATGCGCTCGTCAAGCAATACGCCAAGCTCATGGCCATGGAAGGGGTGGAACTGGAGTTTACGGAGGACGCGCTCACGGAACTGGCGGGCCAGGCGCTCAAAAAGGGCACCGGCGCCCGCGCCCTTCGCAGCTTGCTCGAGAAGCTCATGCTCGATGTCATGTACGATGTCCCCAGCAGCGACGACATCCTCCACGTGCACATTACCCAACCGGTGGCGGCGGGCCTGTCCAAGCCGGTCATCCGCCGCAAGCAGGGGCGAGCCGCCGCGTGACGGGACATGACCGAATGGAACATTCAATCACGCGCGCACACCTGCGCCGGGTGCGGCAACACGTTTGCCAACCGGGAGACCTATCACACGCTTTTGTTCGATGAACGGGCCCAGTTCCGGCGTTCGGACGTGTGCCAGGCCTGCTGGGAACGGCAGTTCAGCCAGGGCGCCCGCGAGCGCAAAGGCTTCATTTCCTATTGGCAGGGCGTCTATGAGGCCCCGCCGCCGCGCCCCAGCGAGCCGATTCAAAAGGAAACCGCCGAGTCGCTCCTTCGCAAGCTCATCGAGCTCAACGACCCGCGCTTCATCCCAGCCGGCTACATCCTGGCCGCCATGCTCGAGCGCAAGCGCCTGCTCAAGGTCAAGGAACAACTGGTGCGCGACGGCCGGCGCGTCTTCGTCTATGAGCATCCCAAAACGGGCGACTTGTTCACCATCGTCGATCCCGGCCTCCAGCTAAACCAGTTGGAATCGGTCCGGCGCGACGTGGCCGCCCTCCTCGAGCACGGCCTCAACCCGCCGGCGCCCAGCCAAGCCGCCCCTCCTGTCCCGGCCCAGCCCAGCCCGGCGGAAACAGCCGAGCCGGGCACCGCCCTCGACCCTCGACCCTCGACCCCGCCTTCCCCCCAAGCGCCGGAGCCGCCGCAAACCTCATGAGCCTGGACCCCCCAGCCCCGAAATCCGAGCCCGCCGCAGGCCAATACGACGAACTGCAGCGTCCGGCTGGGCTACACCTTCCGCGAGCCTGGGCTGTTGCGGCTGGCCTTGACCCATCCCTCGGTGGCGCACGAGCAAGGTCTGCCGCTCAAGACCAACCAGCGGCTCGAATTCCTCGGCGACGCCGTCCTGCAACTGGTGCTCACGCGCGAGTTGTACGAGACCTTCCCCGGCTTTAGCGAGGGCCCGCTCACCAAGGCGCGCGCCAAACTGGTCAATCGCCGCAGCCTCGCCGAGCACGCCCGCAACCTGGGCCTGGGCAGCCACCTCATCCTGAGCCGCGGCGAGGAAATGCACGGCGGCCGAGAACGGCCCTCGGCGCTCGCCGACACCTATGAGTCGTTGCTGGGGGCGATCTTCCTTGACGGCGAGTTCGAGGCGGCGCGGCAATTCGTGCTGCGCCAGTTCCAGGGCGCCATCGACGGTCTCGCCGTCATTCCCTTGCTCGATAATCCCAAAGGCGAACTCCAGGAACTGCTCCAATCCTCCTCCGCCGAAGCCCCTCGCTACCAGGTCGTCTCCACCACCGGCCCGGACCACGACCGCCTCTTCGAATGCACCGTCCACCATGCCGGAGTCGAACTGGCCCGCGGCTCCGGCAAGAGCAAGAAAACCGCTGAAAGCGAAGCCGCCCTGGCCGCGCTCCTCAAATTGCGCGAGTCAAAAGACGGATTGCAAGAACCAGACCCGCCCTCATGAGAAGCCTCCTCGAGCAGTTCCCCAAACTCCTCATCGGCGTGGTCCATCTCCGGCCCTTGCCTGGCTCGCCGCGATGGGAGGGAGACCTCGAGTCCGTTATCGAGTTTGCGGTGCGCGACGCGCGCGCCTACGAAGCCGGCGGCGCACACGCGCTGTTTATCGAAAACTTCGGAGACATCCCGTTCACCAAGGGCCGTGTCGCTCCTGAAACACTGGCTGCCATGGCCGCAGCGGGTCGGGCGGTTGGCGCCGCCGTGAAACTGCCCCTCGGCTTCAACGTGTTGCGCAACGACGCCCGCGCCGCGCTGGCCCTGTGCGCCGCCTGCCGCGGCAGCTTCATCCGCGTCAACGTCCACACCGGCGCGATGCTGACCGACCAGGGCGTCATCGAAGGCAATGCCTATGAAACCCTCCGCTACCGCCATCGAGTATGCCCGGAGGCGCAGATCTTCGCCGATGTCCACGTCAAACATGCCGTCCCGTTCGGCAACTGGACCATCGAAGATTCCGCCCGGGACACCGTCGAGCGCGGGCTGGTCGATGCCCTGATTGTCTCGGGCAAGGGCACCGGCCTGCAGACCGACCTGCTGGATGTCCAAAAGGTGCGCCGCACCTGCCCGGGCGTCAAAATCCTCCTGGGCAGCGGCGTCACCCCCGCCAACGCCCCGGATTACCTTCCCGTGGCGGACGGCTTCATCGTCGGCTCGTCCTTCAAATTCGACGCCCAAGTGGCCAACCCGGTTGACCCCAAACGCGTCGCCGCCCTCGCCAGGGCGCTGCAACGGTAGCATCCGCAATCAGATCCGCCGCGATGAGTTCGGCTGCCCTGCAAAACACATATTGAGCCGCCCGGCGTGCCGTCTTCGGGGTTGACGATGGCCATCACGAGGCGGTCATACTCCGCACGAGCGCTAATATTCAATACTTGAGCTTTTTTATGAAAGGCAAAGACTCACTGCCGAGGAACCCAAACGCAACCAGCAACCCATCTCATCCGCGCGGCCTTTCACGGCGCCAGTTCATGCTGACTGGCGGCGCGGCGGCCGGCGCCTTCGCCATCGTGCCGCGACACGTGCTGGGCGGGCCGGGATTTGTCGCGCCCAGCGAGAAGATTACCCTGGCCTGCATCGGCTTCGGGACGCAGGCGATCCGGGAAATCGGCGGCATCCTCGCCAGGCCGGAGGTCCAAATCGTCGCCGTATGCGACGTCGAAAAGGACGGGGTCAATTACCTGGAATGGAGCAAAAACGAAATCCGCAACACAATCAGGCGGCTCATCCAGAACCCGGCCTGGAGGGAAGGCTTCAACCACGTGCCCGGCGGCCGCGATGTCGGCAAGGAGATCGTGGAAACCTACTACGCGAAGCAGCGCGGCACGGAGCAATTCAAGGGATGCGCCACTTACGCGGACTTCCGCGAGTTGCTGGAAAAGGAGAAGGATGTGACCGCGGTAAAGGTGATGACGCCGGATCACACCCACGCGACCATAGCCATCGCGGCCCTGAAAAAGGGAATGAACGTGATCGTGCACAAACCCCTGGCGAATCGTCTGCTGGAGGCCAGGGCCGTCATCGAGACTGCCCGCGCGAAGAAGATCGCCACGCACTTCCTGCCGGCCAGTGAAGGCGCCGGCCAGAAACAGGCCCTGGACATGATCAAGAACGGCGCCATCGGAACGCTTCGGGAGATCCACAACTGGTCGATGCGGCCGATGTGGCCCCAGTTCCCGACCCTCCCGACCGACACGCCTCCTGTCCCCGCGGGTTTCGACTGGACCCTCTGGCTCGGCCCATCGCTGGATCGCCCGTATCACCCCAACTACACTCACACGAATTTCCGCGGCTGGTATGAGTTCGGCGGCGGGTCCATCGCCGACATGGGACATTACAGCCTCTGGCCGATTTTTCAGCTCCTCGACCTGGAATCCCCGGTCAGCGTCGAATCGACACCCAGCCACGTCTGCACGGTTTCGGACCAGGTCTGCCTGCGGATCAAGAACGACTACTCCTTCCCTGCCGCCTGCACGATTCGCATGAGATTCGCGCCCAAGGGGGAGCGGGCGGCCCTGGACATCTTCTGGTATGACGGCGGCATTAAACCGGCCGTGCCCGAGGAACTCATGGCGGAGAACAAGGAACTGGCTGAAGAAGGCATGATGTTCGTCGGCGACAAGGGCAAGATCCTGGGCGGCTTCCGCGGCGAAAACCCGCAGTTGATTCCCGAGGCGAGAATGCGCGTCCTATCGAGCGGCGAACCACTTGCCCGAGCCGGCCCCACGCCAGCCCGGCGCCGGCGGCCGGCGGGGCGGCGGTTCCTCAGGGCGTGAGGCCGCCTGGGTCACGGCCTTCAAAGGCGGCCCCGCCAGCTACGGCGATTTCCTGCTGGCAGGCCCGATCTGCGATGCGGTAAACCTGGCCTCCATCTCACTGAGGCTCGGCGGCCGGAGACTCCTCTGGGATTCCGCCGGCGCGAAGATCACGAACCTCCCCGAGGCGAACAAGTTCCTCACGCGTGAATATCGCCCGGGCTGGGAAATTGTAAGAAAGGAAAAATGCTTATGACTACGATGTCCAGACGGGAATTCATGAAGAGAGCGGCGATCGGTTCCGGCGCGGCCGGGTTGCTGGTCGCCAGTGCGGCGAAGCTGGCGGCGAATCCGCTGGGCCTGCCCATTGGCAGCCAGGTCTGGCCCCTGCGTTCGATGCTCAAGGATTTTCCGGCGTTCGCCAAGATGATGGCCGGGATAGGCGTGACCCGGCTCGAGCTGTGTTCGCCGATCGGTTACGGCGCCGAGTTCTCGGCGCTCGCGGACGGGAAAGAAGTGAGCAGGATTTTGGCCGATCACGGCCTGAAAGCCGAGAGTTCTCACTTCACCATGGGCGAGCTGCGGAAGAGCCAGGAGAAGAGCATCGAGTGGGCGAAAGAAATCGGCATCACGCAGATGATCACCGCCAGCCTGGGCGACGGGAACGGGGGGAGCAACCCGACGCTCGACCAGGTGAAAAAGGCGGCCGACGAATACAACCAGATCGCCGCCGTGGCGGCGAAGGCCGGCATGCAGCAGGGCCTGCACAACGAGGGCTTCGAGCTTTCGATGGTCGATGGCAAGCGGACCTACGACCGGTTGTTCGACCTGCTCGACCCGAAGCTGGTCAAATTCCAATTCCAGATGTCAACCATCACGGCCGGCTTCGTCGCCGCCGATTACTTCCTGAAGTACCCCGGCCGCTTCTTCTCGATGCATCTGCAGGACGTGGACATGAATACCTCAGCCCCGGCTCCGTCGCGAGAGGGTGCGCCCACGGCGCGGCGCGGGGGGCGGTACCCGCAGGTTGCGCTCGGCCAAGGCAGCATCGATTGGGTGAAGACCTTCACCGCGGCGAAGGTGGGCGGGGTCAAGAACTACTTTGTCGAGCAAACTTGGGAACTGACGCAGCAGAGTGTCGCGTATCTCAAGACCCTGAATGTTTGAAAAAGCCGTTCTGGTTTTGTGGTTGAGCGCCGTAACCGGCTTGGCCGGGGAGACGCCCGGCGCCGGGGCGGCGCACGTTTGGGAGAAGCGGTTCAAGTCCGGCGGATGACGGCATGGCGGGCAAAAGCGGTTCGTTTGACGCGATGGCCTGGAACGCCCGCTCGGGCCGGTGGCGGGGTTTAAGGATTACGTTCGTTACCGCAAGGCGCAAGGCTTCAACTGGATCAACCTGATCGCCGCCTTTCCGAACTGGATGACTGACGGGCAGCCGTGGCATGTCGTCATGAACGACCCGGCGCGAACCACGGTCCGCTCGGCCATGTACGGGTGTTTTCTGTCCGGCGGCCTGGCCGGGCATGTCTATGGCGCCGAAGGGATCTGGGGTGGAGATGTCGAGGCCCGACAAGGAAATATTCCTGCTCTATTTCGAGAAGGACTGTCCGCGCAGCCAGGTCCGGGGGGCCAGGCTTCGAGGGCCTCTACCGCGCGCAATGGTTCGATCCCCGCACCGCCGCCTGGCAGGACGCTGGCGGGGGGACGCTGCGCTCGAGCGCGATCGGAATCATCATGCTCCCGGATTTCCCGGGTGATACGGACTGCGGGCTGCGGTTGACCTTATCATCGGCACGGTCCTGAACCTGAGAGGCTTGAACGCATCGGGGCCAGTGACAAAGTTCTCCGCAAACTACTGTAGGAGACGACGTAAGAAGTCTCTGACTGAACTTGGGGCACAGCGAAAGCCTGCCCCCCTTCGGAGGCCATTGATCAGAGACTCCTTACGTCGTCTCCTACAGCCGGGGAATGGGGCCCGTTTCGGCGGCTTTGTCATTGGCTCTGTTGAACGCATGAGGGTGGGCGCTTTTGCGCTTGCGGGCGCATCCATGGGTGGCGAACATCGCCCTGTGCGAACGAAACACTGCTGCATTTCCCGCCGGTCGTTCCTGAAATCCGGCTCGCTGGCTGCCGCTGCCACCGGCCTGCGGGTATGGTTCCAGAAAACGAGGAAGCCTTACGATTACAGTTTTGTCGGAATGTAACCACCATGAAAAGAAGTCTTAGCCTCCTGCTGGTTTGCCTCGCTGGCCTCTGGTCGTCGTCCACCGCGGCCTCCGCGGCTGACGCCCAACTCTCCGTGGACCTCGCCCGGCCGGGCCCGGCCATTTCGCCTTACATTTACAGCCAGTTCATCGAGCACCTGGGCCGCTGCATTCATGACGGCATCTGGGCTGAAAAATTGCGCGACCGCAAATTCCTGCTCGACCTTACCAATAAGTCGCCGTGGGAAGTCGTGCGGCCCGCCGGCGCGGCCTTCGACGCGCTGCCTGACGCCGCCGGCGCCTACTGCGGGGACCGCTGCCTGGCCCTGTGGCTGCGGGACGCCAGGGGCGCGAAGTGCGGTCTCCGCCAAAATAATCTCGGCCTTATTGCCGGCAAGGAATACGTCGGCTACGCGATTCTGGCGCAGGTAGGCGCCTCCAACCCGCCGGTGGAGATCCGCCTCGCCTGGGGCGACCGGCCCGACGAAGGCCAGAGCCTCCTCCTCAACGACGTGGGCCGCGCGTATCGCAAGATTCCCTTCCGCTTCCGCGCCGGGGCCACGACCGACTCCGCGTCGCTCTCAGTGTTGCTGTCGCAGCCGGCGTATCTCTGGCTCGCCAATCTGTCGCTCATGCCGGCCGACAATGTGCAGGGCCTGCGCGCCGACACCCTGGCGCTGATTCAGAAACTCAAGGCCCCGCTCTACCGCTGGCCGGGCGGCAACTTCGTTTCCGGTTACAACTGGAAGGACGGCATCGGCGACCGCGACCGCCGGCCGCCGCGCTGGGAACGCGCCTGGAATGATGTCGAGGACAACGATTTTGGCGCGGACGAGTTCATGGCCTTTTGCGCGCAAGTCGGCGCCGAGCCTTACGTGGCCGTAAACACCGGCCTTGGGAGCGTGGAGGCGGCGGCGGACGAAGTGGAGTATTTCACCGGCTCGGCGAAGACCCGATGGGGCGCGGAGCGCGCCAGGAACGGCCACGTCAGGCCTTACGCGGTGACCTGGTGGGGGGTGGGCAACGAGATGTTCGGCGAATGGCAGCTCGGCAACGTCACGGTGGAACGCTACGCGCTGCGGCACAACGCGTTTGTCGCGGCGATGAAGGCGCGGAATCCGCACATCAAAATCATCGCCGTCGGCGCGCCAGGGAAATGGAACGACGTGATGCTGCCGCGTTGCGCCGCGAACATGGACCTCCTGAGCGGCCATCATTACACCGAACGAAAGCTGCACGTGCCCTTGAGCGCGGAGGACGCGAAAACGTACGAACAGAACTTTGCCGGCTATTCCGGCGGAGTGGCGGCAGGTGTGCGCCGCATTGTGACTGATTTCCGCGACCGCCTCGGCAAGGGCGACACCGAACTCGAACGGGTGCGCCTGGCCATAGATGAATGGGGCATCGTGCGCGACTGGAACCCGGCGCCGGACGCCGACGGCATCGGCCCATTCGAGCACTACTACACGCTTGGGGACATGATCGCGGCGGGCCGCGCGATGAACGAGTTGTTGCGCTCCGCCGACCTCGTGCAGATGGCCAACTGGGCGCAAACGGTCAACGTCATCGCCGCCATCAAGACCAGCCGCAACTACGCAGTGATGGACCCGGTCGGTCACTTGCTGGCCCTCTACCGCGCCGAGCTCCGCGGGAGATTGGTCCCGGCACAACTGGACGGCAATTTGCCGGTGGATGCCGTCGCCGCCTGGGACCAACAGACGGGCCGTCTCGGCCTCGCGTTGATCAATTATTCCACCGACCGGGAGGCGGTGCTGCCGATCCGCCTGAACGGCGTTTCGCCAGCGCCGGCGGTGATCGCCTGGCGCATCAACGGGCCAAGTCTCGCTGCGATCAACCAGCCCGGCCAGCCGGAAAGTGTGACCACCGTCCGTTTGTCCGACAGTGTTGCGCTGGCTCGCCCGGTTAAGCTTCCGCCTCATTCCATCCTGGTGTTGCGGGCGGAACACGTTCGGCGAAGCAGCGAGCCTCGCCGGCAGGATGGAACCGCGCGTTGACTCCTGTGGATGAGCTTGCCAGCCGCGCGCAATCGGGCATAGTAGGTAAGGCTTGCGCCCGTAGCTCAGTTGGATAGAGCATCTGCCTTCTAAGCAGAGGGTCCCGCGTTCGAGTCGCGGCGGGCGCGCCAGTCTTTGGCACGACAAGCCGGTCCGCACGCTGCGCCACGGCCTCATCAGCGCCAGCATCTGGCGGCAGGACACGGAGAAGGGTCCCATGTTCAACGTCACGTTCCAACGCAGCAACAAGGAGGGCGAGGAGTGGAAGAACTCCACCAGCTTCGGGCGGAACAACCTCCTGCTGCTGAGCCTCATGACCATGCGGGCGTTCGAGTGGATCGCCAGCCTGCCGAAGGGCGGACAGCGCCGTGCATAGCCCTTCACGGGCTGGCGGTCGCGAGGCCGCCAGCCTCTCCATCGGTTCGTCTCCACACCCCCCAGGCCCCGGACGGATTTCCCCCTCGCCGAGACTCGCCGGCCTTCGCGCCCCCCCCTACCCCGCGTCGCGAAGCACGCCGAGACTCGGCTCCCCCGCAGAGGCTCCCTCGTGGGCTTACTTTCGCCGACGCTCCGCTTCGCTTTTTGTCCTGTCCGCTGGTGCGCGACCCTGTCCCCTGCGCGGGCGGCCGGGTCAACCGCTCCGCCCCGCTCACGGCTGGCAGAAACTCCCGAGCGAGCCGGGGGCAAAGTTAGCTCGCGCTCTCGCTCGACAGTGAGGGGCCAGGGTCCGCTTCCCCGACAGCACGGGCAATACGGACGCCAACGCGCGCCTGGCCAGCATGGTCGCCATGCACTGCCCCGGCGCCCAGATTGCCAGGGCCATCTGCCGGACCCAGCCGGTCCAGTCCCAGTGCGCCCGACATAAGAGCGCCCTCGGCCCCATCCGGTCCGAGCAGCACCACTTGGCCCGGACCCGCAAGGTCCTGACCCTCCGCCAGACCTACTTCGTGGACAACGTCACCACGAGCGGCAACACCCTGGAGGCCGCCCCCGCCGCCCTGGGGCGGAGCGCCGGCCTGGTCTTTGCCGACGCGGGCGGCCACTCCGAAGGCGCCCAGGGACCCGGCTTGCTCTAACCCCGGCCCGGCGCCGTCGAGCGCAGGCCCTCGATGGGTCCCCGGGCTGGGCCTCACGCCGGCCCAGGGCCGCGCCAAACAGTTGCCACCCTCTGGACTTCCCGCCACCGTTTCGGGAGGGCTACCGCAGTAATCCTGTCCGTTGTTCTTAATCCTTTAGGCATTTTGGGGTTCTCCGCCCCCCTTACTGCGGTTACTGCGGTTGCTGTGGCGGGGAGGCGACCGTTCCCCCCGCTCGCCGAGCCTCGCCGGCCTTCGCGCTCCCCTGTCGCCTTGCGTGGCGAGGCCCGACGAGACTCGGCTCAGCCGACCAAAAGCTCCCTCTTGACCTTTCTTTCCCCGCCGCTTCGCTCCCTCGTTCCCTCCACAGGCGGCCAGGTCAAATGGTCCGCCCACCTCCCACCGCTCCCGCGCGCGCGGTCCAGCTCCCCTGATCAATGGCCAGAGGTTGGCCGCAAGGCCAAGGAATCACTTGGAATGTTCCATCTCCACGGCTTGGGGGTGGTGACGCATCAAGTCCCGATAGCGTCCGACATCGAACATAAAGCTCCTGAACCGTAGTGTCCGCTGGCCAAACGCAATGATCTCATCATGGAGATCTATCGCGCTGAACGCAGGCGCGTGCCACGAGCCCCTTTCGATGTAGTTCACGAGGTCAGAGGCAGAGATTCTCTCCCCACCCCACGAATTCACCCGGACTCCGATTTCTGGTCCGTTCGGCTCGGTCGGGTCTTCGGGAAACGGGAGAAGCACTAATGCTCCTCCGGTGACTACGTTTGTTAGCTCGTAGACAGTCCAAACGGCGTGTCCGCCCTCGCGATACCCATTGAACATCCGGTTCCCGGTGACTATGCAGGTCGTGAGGCCGACACAACGAGTGATGTCGAACCCCGCCACGTTTGATAAAACGCGCCGAAATCCTTCGCCCGCAAGGAATGTCCGGAAGCGATCAAGCTGTGCCGCGGCTTTGACAATGTAGTTGTAGGACTGCCTCAATTCGTATGGATTGCATGGATGCAGAGAGTTCTTGCATTCGAACGCAAACAGGTGGTTGTCCACAACTGCCAAAACGTCGGCCTCCACGTCTGTGTCGGCATATCGGACTCCTATTTTGGCTTTAGCCGGCATCCCGACCTCACGAAAGGCCGTGACGAGTCGGTCCCCGAGGGGATCCATTTTAGCACCCGAGTCAAAGCGAAAGCGGCTCCACTGAAGGGCGTTGCGCATCACGTTGCAATTCGCCACAACACCAATCGGAATTAGGTATTGGCCCGCGATCTTCATTATCGGTGTGTATTGCAGATCGAACACCGCCGCCTTTTCATCCGTGGCGCATAATAGTTCAAGAAGCCCCTTGGGCTCGCGGATGCCAGTGAGCTTCGAGATCCATTCCAGGACTTGGCCCTTGTCAAAGTGGGCCACCAACGACCGGTAGTAGAGGGGAGAGGTTAAAAGCTTTCGGCGCTTGCAGTATTCATCCAGAGCGGCTTGTAGGAAGACGCAAAGCCGACGGAATTTCAACAAGTCAATTAGCGTGACGCCGCGGTGGATCGGCGTAGCCAGCAACTGCTCATACGTGACGAAAAGTGATTTCATTGCGGCCGCGATGAACGCGGCGTCCTCCTGGAAAAAGGCATTGTCAGTGAAAGCCACCAGGAATTGCTCGATCAAGGGCAAGTGGACCCGAATTCTGGCGGCACGGCCCTCGACGATCTCGAAGGCCTTGTCTCCCAGGTTGTTGACGAACGCCTCCGCCAATGATTTCAGTGAAGGTCTTTTCTCGGCCGCCATGAGTGCGTGATCGGCACTTCGTTGTTCCTCGCTTGAGATGTATCCCCAGCGAACTGATTTTTCAAAATTAGGCGAAATCGCTTGAACAGTTGTTTCCAAGTTGACCGTTGAAGCCATGTAAGGGAGCACCGCAACCTGGAGTTCTGCTTCTCTAAACCGAACTATTGAAGCGAGGGTCGCCAATTTGTCGGCGTAGAAATCGGAACCGATTCTGTCCGTCAAGAGTTTATTGATGTCCAGAATGCTGATGGCTTCCTTCTCTCGAAGAAGAGAAAAATAATACGAGAATCCCTCTGCCAGCTCTTCCAAGCCGAAGTGTCGCCAGCTCGAAATCCTCTCCACGCAGGCTTTGGCGTGCATTCGCCGGAACAAAATGTCCATAGTGACCAGGAATGTCTTGAACTGGCCAGAGTTCAGGACCATTCGAACTTTTTTCAGGCGCGCTCCCACCGCGGGAGCCAGTTGTGCGAGCGCTATCACTGATTTCAGAAAAACCTGGGAGCTTGGCGAGAGGCAAAGCCCTGTGCGGTTCAGTGCTGTTTCCGCAAGAGCCGTGACGGTGTCGGACTCGAATCCGTAGCGACTACACCGGAAAACTCCCGTTTCTCTCAACACCTCGACAAACTTGTCAGGGTTCACATCCAAACCATTCGCTAAGGTGCTTTCGGCGTTCTGGCGGTCTTTGGCTAGAATCGCCTCGCGAAGTTTTTTCGCCTTTTCCTTAATCGACTGCGGGGCTCACACGGGAGCCCTGGCAACAATTGTCGTCTGGGGCAGTATCCACAAACCCTCTAATAATGACGAGTCAAAAATGAAGGCAAGTGTTCTTTCGCCTCCGCTTCGCCTCCCGCGCCAGAAACTCGCGTGAGCGCGGGAGCAGTTCCCCCGCCACCCGGCACCCACCACGAGGCAATGCACCTCAATTCCTGTAGATCCTTGAGCCGCTGATTTAGGCTCCGCTGTGGCCGGGTGAAACACTTCCGGCCACTTTCCCCCTCCGCGCACCGCCGGCTGAGTGCGCTCCGCCCCGTGGTCAGAATCACGCCAGCGGTAGCTGCGCTCGCAGGCTCGCTGGCACCCCGCTCGCAGGCTCGCGGGACCCAGCCGCTGTCATGCTTCTGAAAAGGCGTGCTGGTGAGTGGTGTGGTGGGTGCGGTTGAAAGCACCTGCCAGACAGAAAACCACAAAACGAAAGGTTCAAGTATGTTTAACGACCGCAGTTCAAGTAACGCCCTCGAAATCACCGACACCGACATCCTCAGCACCGCCCCGGCGGTATCTGCCGAGGCACCGATGCCGGGAGCGTCAAACCGGTACACGTTCCTGCCCACGGGCCAAATTCTCACGGCCATGCGGCAGGGAGGATGGAAGCCGGTTGAAGCGCGCCAAATGGGCGTCCGCCGCCTGCACCACAGCGGGTTTCAGAGGCACATGGTTCGGTTTCAGCGCAGGGACCTGGCCGCCGAGGTTGGCGACTTCGCCCCCGAGGTTATCCTCCTTAACAGCCACGACCGAAGCTCCGGCTATCAGATCCACGCGGGGCTTTTCCGTTGGGTTTGCAGGAACGGCCTAATGGTTGCCGACAGCCTCATTCCGTCCGTTCACGTCCGCCACACCGGGCACGAGCTGCCCGAGATCATCCAGGCCAGCTTTCAGATCCTTGAACAGCTCCCCAGGCTGGCCGACAGGGTTGCCGACTTCCGGGGGTTCAACCTGGCCGACGCAGTAGCCCAGGACTTCGCACAGAAGGCCCTCGCGTTGCGTTACGACCACCCGGACATGGCCCCGATCCGGGCCGAGCAACTGCTAAACGTCCGCAGGGGGAAGACGCGGGCAACAGCCTTTGGGCCGTGACCAACCGAGTGCAGGAGAATTTGCTCCGGGGCGGAATGCGCGACACGTCACGCGTGAACCGGGCGGGCAAGCCGTTCCGGCCCATGCGGGCCATCCGGGGACTGGGTGCCAACGTGGCGATCAACCTTGGCATCTGGGCGCCGGCCGAGAGCTTCCGCTCGCTCAATTGAGCGGACTTGAACCAGAGGCAGGCTGGAATCGGCCTGCCCTCTTTTTTTCACCCTATGAAGACTCCCACCAAACTCCCCGCCCGCAGTACCCTGCATTTTCGCGACGGGACCAAGCAGCAGTGGCCCGCCCAGCTCGCATACGCCATATGGTTGGCCGTGCCCGCCGCGGCGCTCCGGACGGCAGGCGACGAACGACCCGTCCAGCCGTGGGATTTCCAGGCCGGCAGAAAACAGTAGCGACCAGAGGGGCCTCACCCTTACCCGGAAAGATTAGTGCTAAACATCTTCCTTCCAACCGCGCAGTCTTAGCGCGTGCTCGGAGCGGTAAAAGTCGGGGGGCGATGGGTGGGACCGCCGTTCCCAGGGACCGCCTCCACCATGCCGCCAACTCATCGAGGAGTTTTGTCGCGCCGTGGGCTGGCGCGATGCCCACGGGGACGTTGGGATGGACTCTGCCAGCGCGGCGTTGCGCCGGCTGGAACACTGCGGACCGGTGCGACCGCCTCCCATGGCGCCGCACCAAGAAGCCAAAGAGCCCCGCTACGTTGGATGGCGTTGAGCTCGTTGCGTGTGGGCTTGCCTGGCGCATTGCGCTTCATGCCAAACCAGCGCCGCCAGTATGTGCAAACCCTCGGCCAGAATCTGTGCGCCTGGGTGCCCGTCACCGGCCCGGCCCCAAAAGCCTGCCAGCATGGCCACCAGGATGTTGGCTTGGAGCAACTGGAGCTTGGGGCTGGCAGCGTATCGGCCGGTCTCCTTTTTTTTTACGGCCAGCACCGCCAACTCCTCCGGGCTGTAGAACAGTTCGGCAGGTAACTCCGGGTGCTCCTTGCCCAAGCGGGTGAGCAGCAATATTCGAGAGGCCACGATCATATCCAGCGCCAAGGCCCGCGCCAGGTGGTCAAGAGCAGCCATTCAATGGGTTCGACTCCCGCCGGAGCGCCTACCTCGCAGGCCAGGACCGCGTAGAGCTTAAGGGTCGGCCAACTCTTCTTCAAGGCCACGGCGGGGGGCTTGACCTCCACCTCTGTCCAGCGCAACTCCAGCGTCGCGGTGCGGGCCAGTTGACTGGGAAATTCGGGGACTGGTTGATAGCGCGCAACTCGCGCCTGTCCAACGCGCAGATGCAGGCGATGATGGGAACCCCAAACCGCCGCGAGCGCTCCAGGGAGTTACGTTTCCTTGGACCGGACCTGGAAGAGTGGCGAGACTGTCGAAGTCCTGATGCCGTTCGGTCTCCGCACGGAGGGCTTTCGTGACAACACCAACCGTTTCGCAATCCTGAACGGGCCGCTCGTGCTGTGCGCCGAGGTCAAGCCCGGCAAGCCGTTCCCGGTTGTGGTGGGCAACGTCACGGCGCTACGGGCCGCCCTGAAGCCCGCCGCCGCCCATCCGAACAGCTTCACGGGAGCGCCAACGGTGTTCCGCGCGCCTGACGGCCAAGGCCGCGAAATCACACTCGAACCGTTCTACAAAGTGTATGGCAACCGACCTTATGTAGTGTATTGGGACTCCAGCTTACATTGATGTGGCGAGCAACGCGTCCCCGGTGTCGGAGCTAAGTATTCGTCGTCATGATGTTTTGTCGGTGCGACACACGTCTATTGTACTGGCAAAACAACGATGTTCCCGCTGTAGGTCTCACCTTGCTTAATGGCCGTTTCCTTTCCTTCGATCTTCATGACTACCTTGGCGCCATTGGCTCCTTCGACAGTACCGTTGTCGACGACGAGCTTGCTGATCAGACTTTCGCCGGTAACGATCCATTTCCCACCGTCTTTGAGGCTCACTTCTATGGTGCTGGTGCCGTTTCTGTAGTTCCTGTTCGCCACGTGCCCAAGATAGTAATATTCATTAATCGTGAAATGGGTGTTCTGCTTGCCGGTCTCATCGATATGCCTGGTCTCTGTCAAAGAAATCGCGCCGTCAAGCGTTGCAGCTTTTCCTATGGTGACTTCCAGCGGGCTGCCGCTCTGGTTGTAATAGCCGGAGCCGTTGAACACGTTGCCTTTATAGCTGCCGTTTGTCAGTAACAGCTTAACAGCGCTGCTGCCGCCAGGGCCGCCGGGGCCGCCGCCCCCAGGCGGCATACCGGGCGGACCACCGCCGCTGTCTGGGGGCTGTCCACCGAATCCCCCATCGGGCGGTGGACCGGGGGGCGCACCGCCAGGCCCGCCTGGACCCCCGCCGAAACCGCCCGGGCCGCCAAATCTGCCGCCCGAACTTCCGAGCAACATACTGATCTGCCGTGAAGGCAGGTTCAACTTATTCGGCGATGCCTGGAGCTTGGCGAACCCTTCCGCTCGCGCCTGGGCGAGCGCCAGTTCCGCGGCAGCTACTTTTTCAGCCTTTGCCTTGATGTCCGCCGTCTCGGGTTTGTCGGTGTAGATCGCCACGTTCAGGGCGTTTCGCGCTTCGCTCACGACCTGAGCCAGCGGCGCATTGGTCTCGCTGAAGGCCTGGATGGCTGCCTGCTGTTGCTGTGTAAGCTGTGGCATGCCGCCCGTGCCAGGACCGGCGCCTGGAGGACCACCACCTGGAGGACCGGCGCCTGGAGGACCACCACGGCCGCCTGCGATTGCTGCGCCTTTTTTGGTCACATTGCCGCTTTCAGAAGGCCAGCCTGCCGCCTCGTTGAACTCGGTGTTGAAAGCGTTCATGCTTCCGCCGACCGTGCGGTCGTCATTGTCGATCATCTGCAGGATGATGCCGGATGCTGAATTCAGGACCGCGTTGTCGACTATGAAACTGGCGCCGCCGGTTTTGCTTAGAAACACAGCCTCTTCGGCATTAACAACCGTGCCGTCAAGGACGTTAACGGTGGCGCTGCCATGGTTCATAAAACCCCAAACGGCATCAATGACGGTCGGCTTGCCTTTTCCGGCGACGGGCTCCAAGGCCTTGCCCTCCGCGTCCTTGAGCTCAATTGTGCCCTTCGAGGACTGATAGGTGCCCTCGCCGCCCGTGTAGATGGCCGGCATACGTAAGGCCCTTGAAGGTAACGCCGTAGAAGTTCTCTTTGGCGTTGCCTGTGAGATATGTGCCGTAGCCTGAGCCGTACTTGCTGCTGTAGGAGAACTTGCCCGAGGACATTCCGCCTTTGGATTCCGGCAGGATCTCCAGAGTGGCGTCCACCACGTTCATCATGGGACTGGTGCCGGCGTCCGTGGACAGGACCGCCCAACCTCCGGAAGTGATCCTGGAGTTCACCACCGTCAACGTGGAACGGTCACCCAGCATATTACCCGCGCGTACGCCGCCCTGGATGCCCAGCACCCATGGGGGTGAAATCATGACATTTTGATCGGCGCAGTTCACGTACCCTTTGTAGGCCTGGGTCAGGGGGTTGGCTCCCATTGCCGTAACGGTTGTATCCTTGACGAAGATTTGCGCATGATTGTCCGAGATGAAGGCGGCACCGCAGAAAGCCTTTGGTCTCGATCTTCATGGAATCCACTTTCACCTTCGCGTGATCGGAAGCGATGATCTGTGCCCCCAGGCCTGAAAAGTCAGAGGCCCTTTTCCCGTCGCCGCTGTCCGATGCGGTGATGGACCCGGTCAGGGTAAGAGTGGTTCCTTTGCCGGTCGCGATGACCGAGTCAAAGGCCTTCGCCATTGGCTGCGACATCGAGGTCGAGCTTGGAAACCTGGTCGTCTTGATCGGCCAGCAGTGAGTTCTGTTTAACGATCGCGCCGTCCTTGACATAATAGCCCACGCTGAATGTGTCGTTGCCGCGGCGTGTATAACTGGTTGGAGTGCCTTCGAACGTGGTTTTTAATTCAAAACTCTTCCCATGACTTACGACTGTGTTTGTCCCCTCCGAATGTGCATAGACGAGGCCAAGCAGGAATGTAAAAGCCAATAGGACTGAAAATGTGAGTAAGATACGCCGAATGGATAATGTGTTCTTCATTCTTTACCTCCCAATGTGGTGTTGTCATTCGTACCGCCGACATAATCGGTGCGGAAGGGGATGGCGGGCAGGCCCGCGCCATTGAACAGCGTGGCTTTGGGGTTCGCTTGCCAGGCGTAGCGCGCGGTCAGCGGGTTGGGCACCTCGGATGACGAAACCACAACGCTATCGCCTTCAATCCTGGCGTCAGCCCAATGCCATTTGCAGTCTTCACCGCAAATCGAGAATTCTTCGAGCTTGTCGCCTTTGACCACCAGGCCGCCGTCCGTGTGAGTGAACGAGAGTTTCAGAGCGCCAGGGATTTTCTCCGCCGAAGCGAAGCGGGGACCGGAACACGGGATGTTTTTGCCGTAATACGTCGCGAGGGCGATGAGGGCGAGGCGTTCGCCCACTTCCTTTTTGTCTTTAGGATGGACGTCCCTCGCGTCGCCGACATCGATGGCCACCGCCAATCCCGAGTTCGTGACGGTGTTCGCGACGAAATCCTGCGCCGCGCGCAACTCCGCCCACGAATCATCGCCGGGGGCGTCCTTGTGCTGTTTGTGAGCAGCGAGACTCACGATGATAGAACGGAAAGTCACCCTGGCCGAAAGCTCTGCGCCAGTCGGCGATCATCGCCGACAACAGCCTGCGGTATTGGGCGGCACGTTCGGTGTTGGATTCGCCCTGATACCAGATAGCCCCGCTAATGGCCAAGGGCGCCACGGGCGCAATCATGCCGTTGTAGAGCACGACGGGCGTGTTCGGCCCGCTTCCAGTGTCACTAATCCCGAGCGAGCGGAGCGTTTCGGCCCTCGTCCATGCTTCCGCCGGCGTGCCTCCACCGCAATCCTCCACCAGCCCGATAGGGACATCAACCTCTTGCTGCAAACGGCGCCCAAAGAAGTAAGCCACCGCTGAGAAACCGCTCCATCCCGCGCCCACATTTTGTGGTGAGCAGATCTTCCATGAGCCTTGCGGAACCGCCGCTGGCGTGCGAGCAACCTGCTGCCTGACCACAAACAATCGGATTCTGGGGTGGTCCGCCGCTTTGATTTCCTCGCTCCCGTTTCGGGCCGCGCCCAGCCCCATCTCCATGTTGGACTGCCCGCCGCACAACCACACATCTCCCACCAGCACTTCGTGGAATTCGACGTGTTGCGGCCCGTTGATGACAACGGTGTATGGACCACCCGGCGCGGGAGGCTGGATTGCGACGGACCAACGACCGTCATCCTTAGTCACGGTCTTCACCGTGTTATCAGCGATTGTGACGCGGATTTCCTCCCCTGGCTTGGCCCACCCCCAAATGGTGTTGGGTTTTCCACGCTGGAGAACCATATTGTCGCCGAATATCGGGCTTACAAAGGACGTTTCAAAGCCGCCCTCGCCGGGCGGCGGCCGGTTGCCGTCCAGACCCCCGGGGCCGTTGCCCGGACCGCCGGGCCCGCCGCGGGGAAAACCGGGGCCGCCAAACCCGCCTGGTCCGCCTCGGCCGCCCATATTCATAACCATCATGAGCGCCGGAGTCGGGAGGTCGAGCTTGTTCGGCGAGGCTTGGAGTCTGGCGAACGCCTCGGCACGCGCCAAGGCTCTAGCCAATTCAGCGGCGGCTAGTTTTTCAGCTTTCGCCTTAACCTCCCCCGCGTCGGGTTTCTCGGTGAAGATGGCTGCATTCAGGGCGTTTCGGGCTTCCGTGACCGCCTGGTCCAGCGGAGCGTTGGCCTGGTTCATGGCGCGAATTGCGGCTTGCTGCTCCTGGGTTAACTGCGGCATGCCAGCCATGCCCGGCATACCCTGACCACCGCCAGGAGGCCCGCCGCGCGCTCCTGGGCCCTGAGTTTGTTGTGCCTCTGGACTGCAACCCCCAGGACCGTCCGCCGGCTGGCCCCCAGAGGGCCAGGCCCAGGTCAAAGCCAAAATCATCGCCGCAAATGAGACTGCATGGTTCGTGATCATAATGACCTCCAAAAGTGCCTCGATTCGCCAGTGAGCGTTACCTGCCCGGTATTGGGCGATGGCCTTTCATTCCGGCGAAAGCGTGCCGCCGTCAGCCAGTTTCCAGGTTTTTCCGCCGAGCCATTGATTCGCGGCCAGATCCGCTTTGTAACGGACGGTGTGGCCGTTGCCGTGGATGTTGGTAATGCTCTCGCTGGAAACGCAGTCCGCGTCCGCCAGGCTGGTAAGCGTGGAATCGGCCGTGACTTTCCATTCGCTGGCGGCGTCCAGGGCGAGCGCGGCATTGCGCACTGCGCCGGTGAGCACGGAATGATTCTTCAAATCCACTTTAGCGGAACTGACCTTGTCCACCGTAATGTCGCCCGCCAGCTTCTGGTTATCGCCCGTCAATTCGACGTGGCCGCCGTTGGAACCGCTACGGCCCCAGCGCGACGCGGCGGCGTTGACCAGCACGCCGGAGGGGGCGGACAGCTTCACGTCCTTCAGATGGATCATGCCTCGCGTGTTGTTGACAAAGAACAGCGGTCCTTGCGCAGCGGACAGTGAACCGCCGTCCATGCTAAAAGTGCCTTCCTGACCCTCGGCGTCGCCGGAAAAACTTTGGTAAATCATCACCCCGCATTTCAATGCGCCGGACATTTCGCAATTCCTTCAGAGCAATCGAATTACGGCCTTCAATCACGGCGCCCTCGGAACCAGTCGCAATGAAAGTGGCGTTTTCTGCCCGGATGTCGCCGGTCGAATAGATGCCGGGCGAATCCTGGCCATGGGAGGTAATTTTGCCGCCCGAAACCCAGATCGTCCCGCCACCACGGTCCGTGGCGACCACGCCGCCGTGAATGCGCTCAGTGGTCATGTCGACGTTCGTGACGGCGAGCGAGCCGCCGCCGCTGGCCATCACACCATGACCGCCTTCTCCCGTTGCGGTTATGGAACCGCTGTTCATCGAAGCGAACGCGCCCGCGCCGTAGGCAAACAAGCCATTGGCGCCCCCGCCGGTGGTGCTGATGCTGCCGCCGTAAATAGCAACGCGGCTGTTTTTGGTCACGAGCACGCCGGCGTTCTGGCCAAGGAAACTGCTGTTCTCCTGTGACGAGGTGTTGCCGGTTGTCGTGACGGTCACGTTGGACAAAACCAGATTGCCGCCATTGATCACATAAACACCGGACACATCGATGCCGTCTGAGGAAAGAGCTTTGTCCGCGACTGTTTGCGTGGTGCCGTCCACGATGAATGCGCCGCTCAACTTGGCCGCCGAGCGGGAACCGCCGCCGGGACCGCCGGGACCCCCGCCAGGACCGCCAGGGCCACCCCCTCCAGGCGGCATGTCGGGTGGTCCACCTCCGTCGCCAGGGGGCGGGCCACCGAATGCCCCATCGGGCGGCGGACCGGGAGGTGGGTCGCCAAATCCACCTGGACCCCCGCCGAAACCGCCCGGACCACCAAATCTCCTGCCCGAACTTCCGAGCAACATGATGATCTGCTGCGTGGGCAGGTTTAGCTTATTTGGCGAGGCCTGGAGCTTGGCGAATGCTTCCGCTCGCGCCTGGGCGATTGCCAGTTCCGCCGCCGCCAGTTTTTCAGCCTTCGCCTTAATGTCCCCCGTGTCGGGTTTGTCGGTGTAGATCGCTGCGTTCAGGGCGTTGCGCGCTTCGTTGATGGCCTGAGCCAGCGGCGCATTGGCCTTGTTGAAGGCCTGGATGGCTGACTGCTGTTCCTGTGTAAGCTGTGGTATGCCGCCCATGCCAGGACCGCCGCCTGGCGGACCGCCAGGGCCACCACCGCCTTGCTCCGGGCTTTGGGCTTCCTGCGCCTGCGACCCGGGAGGACGCTCCAATTGTCCCCACGACGGCCATGTCCAAGTCAGGACCAACATCACTGCCATTATCGAGAATTTGTTCTTCGTTTCTTTCATGCCCTGACCTTAACTCCGGCCGCAGCTCAAAGTCATGTTAAGGAGTGTTAAGAGAAGCCGGTTCCGTTGACTTTGGCGTGTGGAACCGGCTATCATTCGCCGCGCTGTGAACGCCCGCTCGCAACAACTCTTCATCGAATGGGGGCTGGTCATCTTCCTCCTTGTCCTCTGCGGGATTCTCACGGTCTTGCAGTACCATTGGACGGGCGAGGTCAGCCGCGCGGAAGTGACCCGTCTGGGCGGGGCGCTCAGCGAACAGGCGCAGTCGCTCGTCCGCGACTTCGACTCCGAACTGGCCCAGAGCTGCCGCGCGCTTCTGCCGGGCCTCTCAGAACTCAACACGCAAGGCCGCGAAGCCGCGCACGTCGCGCGCCTGCGCGAGTGGAAGTCCGCCAGCCCGCGTCCGCTCTTCACCCGCGTCGCCATTGTCGTGCCCACGCGAGATGGTCTCGAACTCGACGCGCTTGATCTCCAGGCGGAGAAGTTCGTGCCCATGGAATGGCCCTCGCACTGGGCCGCACTGAAAGACAACCTCGACCGCAAGCGCCAGACGCCCGGCGGCGCGGGACCGTTCGTAGATCCCAGCGGGGCATTGTTGGAGTTCCCTGTGTTCGGCGGCGGAGCGGGCATCAGCGAGTGGCTCGTCCTCGAACTTGATCTCGACTACGTGCGCAACGTCTGGCTGCCGGGATTGGTGCGGACGTACTTCGGCGACACATCGCTCTACGACGTGGAGGTGAAGACTGTGGCGACCCCGGCGACGGTGCTGTATTCCTCGCGCCCCGGTGCGGCGAAGAACGGCGAGACGGCCCATTCAATCAGGTTCCATCGCCAGGGCAAGACAGCGGAGGGTCCGCGCCAGCGCCCGCCTGACGCTCCGGCCGGTCCCGATGGTCGCGCAGCGCCGGAGTGGAACCTGTGGGTCCTCGAAGCCCGTGCGCGCCCCGGCGCGCTGGAAGCAGTGGTGTCCGCATCGCGCGGACGCAACTTCGCCGTGGCGGTGCTGGTGAACGGCTTGATCCTCGCGGCGGGTGCTGCGCTCGTGTTCTACGCCCGGCGTTCGCGGCAACTCGCCGAGGCCCAGATGGGTTTCGTGGCCAACGTCTCGCACGAACTGCGCACGCCGCTCACGGTCATTCGCGGCGCGGCCCACAACATCAATCGCGGCATCGTTCGGGAGCGCGCCCAGCTTGAGCAATACTCCGGCCTGATCATCCAGCACACCGAGCAACTCACGGAGATGATCGAGCAACTCCTCGAACTGGCCGGCGCGCGAAAGAACCAGGCTCCGCTTGCCCGCAAGCCCGTCCAACTCAGGGAAGTGTTGCAGGACGCCATCGCCGCCACCAAACGCGACGCGGAAATCGCTGGCTGCGCTGTAGAACTCTCCATTCCCACGTCGTTGCCGGGGGTGTCCGGCGATGCGGCGGCACTGCGGCGCGTGTTTCAAAACCTGCTCACCAACGCCGCGCGCCACGGCGGGACGGGTGGCTGGATCGGCGTCACCGCGACTGCTGTGAATGGAGCTGAGCCGATGCTCGAAGTGCGCGTGGCGGATCGCGGGCGGGGAATCCCTGAGCAAGAACAGGCGCAAATCTTCAAACCTTTCGTGCGCGGCGCGGCGGCGCAGGAAAAACAAATCCGCGGCAGTGGGCTGGGCTTGAGCCTGGTGAAGGAAATTGTCGAGGCTCATGGCGGCGCCGTCTTTGTTCGCAGCCAGCCCGGGCAAGGCGTGACCTTTACCGTGCGGCTGCCTGCAAACACGACCACAAAGCCAACATGAAATCCCGCATCCTCCTGGTTGAAGACGAAGGTGGGGTAGCTTTGGTCGTCTCTGACCTGCTGCGCGCTGAAGGCCATTCGGTCGAGACCGCGTCCGATGGCAAGAGCGGCCTGCGCCAGACGTTGGAGGCGAGGTTCGACCTGCTTATTCTAGACGTGATGCTCCCGGGACTGAACGGCTTTGACCTTTGCCACGCCATCCGCGAGCGCGGCTTCGATGGCGCGATTCTCATGCTCACCGCCAAGGGCCAGATTCCGGACCGCGTCCACGGGCTGCGGACGGGTGCGGACGATTACCTCGTCAAACCGTTCGATCCAGACGAACTGCTGGCCCGGGTGGAAGCGCTGCTGCGGCGGGTTCACAAGGAACAATTGACTCCGGTGCTCCATTTCCAATTCGGCGACGTGACGGCGGACTTCGATAGAATGGTGTTTACCAAAGGCGGCCTGCCTATCAGCCTTGCCGCCAAGGAAGCGGAACTACTGCGGTTGCTCATCAACTATCGGGGCCAGGTGCTGACCCGCGAGCAGATTCTCCATCAAGTGTGGAGCGAACAACCGTTCATCACCGAGCGCACCGTGGATGTCCATATCGCGTGGTTGCGGCAAAAACTGGAGGAGAAACCCCAATCCCCCAGGCATATACTGACAGCGCGTGGGGAGGGGTATCGCTTCCAGCACTGAGCGTGATACATTAAGCAAACGCGGTTTCTTTGCGGTTTGGTGGAGTGCAACCCTTCACCGAGCCGCGGCCATTTGGAATGGGGCCGAGGGTCGGCGGCCTGATTTCGTGTCGCGGAAAAGTCCTTAGCGGATGGAGGGGGGAATCGGTCGTTTGCTAAAGCTCCCGAAATATTCCAAAATCTGGTCGCGCCACTTCGCCGAGTCCGCCACTTGAATGGCCAAACGCTCGGCGACTTCCCTGTGCCGAGGCGTGTCAATTTTGCCGGCCAGGGATTGCCACGTTTTCTGCAAGGCAGCCGCCTGTTCCGCGCCTTGCTGGTACTTTGCGCAAAGCTCCTCCCACAGTGTCCTCCCCGACTTCATCCGGTAATCCCAGGCGCAACGATGGAACCAGAGAAGATATTCTCCCGGGCAACGCGCGAGGTCATCGAACAGGTCACACACTGGCGGAAAGTATTGCTCGACGGCGCGGTCGCCGCGCTTCGTCCGGTCGAAGCCGATGCCGTCCGCGGCGGCCTGATGATAATAAGTTGCCGTCCAGTCCGCTCTCGGCGCGCGATTGTTCCAGGGCATCGGCGCGTAGTGGTCGCCGCCGATCAGGTGATGGAGCCCCAGCGGCATCGTGTAGTTCACGTAGGTTTCGCGCGAGGACATCATCATCTCGCGGATGATGGCGACGGTTTGGTCGTCGCTGGTGAAGGTCATGCGCGTCCATTCATCGGCGATTTCCTCGGCGGACAACTCGGGGTTCCACGCGAGCCGGCCGAACGCATACCAGTTCGACTGGGAGAAATGATGTCCGCACCAGTTCGTGTCCAATCCGGGATTCGTCACGGAAACCATTCCCGTGATGCGGCTCGGATGAATTTGCCCCGCCAGCACTTTGGCGACGGTTGAGCCGCTGCCCTTCGCGTGCGTGTCCGAGTCCAGAAACTCCTTCCACATCGTGCCGAGGTACACGAGATGTCTTGCCTGGCCGAGATACTCCTGAGTGGCCTGAATTTCGGCGATGACGGGGGTTTGCTTCATCGCGCCGAACAACGGATGAAACGGCTCGCGCGGCTGAAAATCAACCGGGCCGTTTTTCACCTGCACTGCGACGTTGGGTCGGAACTGTCCATCGAGCCGCGTGAACTCGATATAGGCGCGCTTGGCGCGATCCGGGTCAACGTCCTCGTCATAAACAAACGCCCGCCAGATGACGTTGCCTTTGTGCGGAGCGAGCGCATCGGCCAGCACGTTCGCCCCCTCGGCATGAGTGCGCCCATAGGTCTTTGGTCCAGGTTGTCCCTCGGAGTTCGCCTTGACGAGAAAACCGCCAAAGTCGGGAATCAGACCGTAAATCTCGTCGGCCTTGACCTTCCACCAATCGGCCACGCCTTGGTCCAGCGGATCGGCGGTGGCCAGCCGCCCCAGTCGCACCGGCGCGGCAAAGTTGGCGGACAAATACATCCGCACACCGTAAGGCCGCCACACGTCCGCGAGCGCGGCTGCTTTGCGGAGCGATTCCGGCGCCAGCAGGCGCGCGTCGGCATTGACGTTGTTGATGACCGCGCCGTTGATGCCAATGGAAGCGCAGGCGCGCGCGTAATCGGCATAACGCGGACTGAGTTTTCCCGGCAGTTCATCCCATTGCCACAGCGAGCGCCCGGCGTAACCGCGTTCAATCGTTCCGTTGGGATTGTCCCAATGGTTCATCAACCGAAGCCGGAGGGCCGGTCGTTCGGTGATGCCAAGCAGCTCGATCGGCCGGCCGGTTTGCACCAGCCGCAGGAAATGAAAACTGGCATACAGCGCCCCGATTTCGGTGTTCGAGGCGATGACGGTTGCCGGATGCTCTGCAAGGCGCACCGAGCGGATCACGAAACCTTCGTCGCCGACGGCACGCAAATCGGCGGTCCAATTCAAATCGCGGACCGGCGGTGAATTGCCCGGCGTGCCGACAATGACGGTGCCGTCCACTAATCCGTTTTCATTAACCGAAACCGCGCTGCCCAGCATGGCCGTGGTGGCTGAACGCAATTCATCGCGGATGATTCCGCACGTGGCCGAAGTGCCGTCCACGCGAATTTGCCGCACGATGCGGCGATAGCTCTTGGCGGCGTTGCCTGGCGGCATGTATTGCAGCCAGAGCTTATAGCCGTCTTCATCCGCCAGTGGCAGCGCTTGCGGTTCGGCTGCGTTGCTCTTGGTCGAGTAACCGCCCACACAAAGGCCCGCAGCGCCTGCCAGGCTGGTCACCACAAACTCTCGTCTGGAAATTTCCATGCCTCAGTCCAGCTTAAAGCAATTCCGTCAGCGCCGCAGTAAAATCCGTTCAAGTCTGCGCGGTTCATCCGCACCTTGGCGCGGGCTGCGAGACCGCGCCGGATGAGGTCCTCGCGCGGGTTCAGCCGCAGCCAGGTCGAGGTCTTGGCGAGCAAATGAGGCGCTTGGGAGAGGGGCGGCTTCCTGAACCGGCGGTCGCCAAGCGACATTGCTGCGAAACCCGTACTTGACCAAACGTTAACCATGACTGTATAGGAATGGCTATCAAGCCTAAATCCCTGAACATGAGACTCAATACCCCCAACCGAGTGCCCATTCACCGGACGTTCCGTTCCGCGAACAACACCGGATTCAGACGGGCGCCGGGAAGGGAACCCCTCCAGCCAATGAAAACCGGACTCCCGATGTTCAAACTCATCGTTGTTTTGTGCAGCACCGTTGCGACAACGGCCGCCTTTGGCCAGACGACCTACACCTGGACCAAGTCTGCCGTTGGAGACATCGCCACCGCCGCCAATTGGGACCCCAACGGTCAACCCAGCGGTGCCTCGGCGGATATCGCCCAATGGGACGGCCGGACCACCGGCCCTCTAACTGTAACCGGCAGCGCCGCCAGCTTGCCCGGCACCGGTTATGGCACGTCTGGAATCGATCTGGTGTTCACGGCCAATCAGGTCAGCTCGGTGACCTTTACCTCCACGGCTTCCGCGTTCCCCGGAGCGGCCCCTTATGGCGTCAACAATATCACCATCGACAGTGGCGCCGGAGCGGTGACCATAGGAAATCCTGGCGGCCCTGGCCCCGGCAATGCCTATTTGTATAATTTCATCGGCCGGCCCGCCGGAGCCGTCCACAGTTTTGTGAACAATTCCTCTCACCCGGCCACCATCAATGGAGGCGTGAGGTGGCAGGCGGGTGGGGGCGCCGCATATACGCTGGACTTCACTGGGACCGGAGATTGGATTGTCAACAATTACCTCGTGAACGACAACAACTCCGCAATGATCATCCAAGTCGACGGTCCCGGCACGACGACCTGGACTCCGGGCGGCTACCTCGGCAACAGCGGCCTCAACAGCCCCATCACGATCAACGGTGGCACACTGGCGCTGGCGGCTAATCACCCCAAACTCAACAGCCAGGCCATCGCCAACAGCGCCATTTTCCGATCCGATGCGCCGTCGCAAGCGCAGACGCTTTCGGGCGTTATTTCCGGCTCCGGCGAACTGCAGGTGAGCAACGGCACGCTCACGCTTCAGGGCGCCAGCACCTACAGCGGCAACACCATCCTCAGCGGCGGCACGTTGATCGTCAACCGCGCCGAGACTGCCGGCACGGCCGGCCCACTCGGTGTCGGCGGCACGATTTCCTTCAACGGTGGCACGCTCCAATTCAGCGTGAACAACGGGTTCGACTACTCGCCGCGCTTCAGCACGGCGGCCGGTCAGGCCTATAGCATTGACACTGGTGGGCAAAGCGTGACGTTCACGAACGGACTGAGCAGCAGCGGCGGCACGCTCACCAAGGTCGGTTCCGGCGCGCTCACGCTGGCGGGCACGAGTTCGTACAGCGGCTTGACCACCGTCAGCGCCGGCACCCTGGTGTTCCAGGGTGCGAAGAGCGGTTCGGGCAATATCAGTGTGGCCGACAGCGCAGCGCTAGGGGTCACGGCCACGGGCACGCAAGTCACGCCGGGGACGCTGACGCTGGGGACGAGCGGCGGAGCGATCCTGGAATTCAACAACGTGAACAGCACGACTACCGCGCCGCTGGCGGCGGGCACGCTTTCCTCCGCCGGCACGGCAACGGTCAACATTAACAGCGGCACGTTCACGGTGGGACAAAGTTATCCGTTGCTCACCCGGACCAGCGGTTCGGCGCCGACGGTGAGTCTTGGGGTGCTGAACGGCTTTGTGGGCAATCTCTCATTTTCCGGCAATACGCTTCTTCTGAACATCACCGGGACCGCCTATCTCTGGACGGGCGCGAACAACGGCAATTGGGACCTGAGCACCGGGAACAACTGGAGCCAGAACGGCGCTCCGGCGATTTTTGCCAACGGCACCCTGGCATTGTTCGACGACTCGGCCACAACAACCGACGTGACCATCGCTGGCGTGGTTCAACCGGCGAGCGTGACGGTTAATAACAGCGCGAAGAATTACAGCGTCACGTCCAGCTCCGGCAACGTGATCGGCGGCAGCGCCAGCCTGACCAAGAGCGGCAGCGGCACGCTCACGCTGTCTGGCGGCGCCAACACCTACACCGGCGTCACGACTCTCAGCGGCGGCACCTTGAGCGTCGGCGCGCTGGCCAACGGCGGTGCGGCCAGCGACATCGGCGCCGGGAGCAGCGCTGCGGCAAATCTGGCGCTCAACGGGGGCACGCTGCAATACACCGGCAGCGGGGCGAGCATTGATCGCCTGTTCACGCTCGGCACGACCGGCGGCGCCATTGACAACTCAGGCTCCGGCGCGTTGAACCTGAACAATAGCGGCCCGCTGGCCTGCAGCGGCACCGGCCCACGCACGCTCACTCTCACGGGCGCTGAGGCCGACGACAACACGCTCGCGGCCGCGCTCGCTAACAACGGCGGTCCGACTGCGGTGACGAAGAGCGGCGCCGGCAAATGGATTTTGAGCGGAACCAACACGTATTCCGGCGTGACCACAATCGCCGCCGGGACGCTGCAAGTCGGCGCGGGTGGTGCCAGCGGCTCGCCGGGCCCGGCCAACATCATTGACAACGGCGCCCTCGTCTTCAACCGCAGCGGCACGCTGACCGTCAGCGGCGTCATCAGCGGCAGCGGCTCCGTGACCAACAATGGCGCCGGCACCGTCATTCTGGCTGCCAACAACAGCTATATAGGCGGTACGACCATCAACGCCGGCACGCTGCAAATTGGCAGCGGTGGGGCCACCGGCTCCCTGAACGGTGACACCCCGATCGTGGACAACGGCACGCTCATTTTTGACAGCACAAGTCCTTTCACTTTGGCCGGATTCAACGCCGTCATCAGCGGAACGGGAAATGTGTGGGTGCGAGGTTCCGGCTTGGTGAAAGCTATCGGCAACAACACCTATACCGGCTGGACGACTATTGACGCTGGCGCCACGTTCCAGCCTTGCGAAGGCAACCAAGGCCAGTTGCTTAGCTCGGTTGTCACGAACAACGGCACGCTCAAATTGGTCCGCCAGGACTTCGGCCCCCCCGTTTTCGGTTACACGAACAACATCGTCGGAACCGGTCAAGTGCTGAAAGACGTCAACAACGTTAACCAAGGCGAAGTGCTGTTCCTCGGCACCAATACTTATACCGGCGGCACGATTATCGCCGGCGGCGGCATCGTCCTCGGCGATGGCGCCACCGCCGGCGCCGGCTCGATCGTCGGTGTCGTCATCTTCACCAACAGCTCCGTGCAAGACACCCTGCGGACGCTCCAATTCAATCGCCCGGATGACTTCACATTCACCAACACCATCATCGGAGCGGTGACCGGTTCACCGGTCGGAAACTCGGGGGTTGTGATTCAAAACGGCGGCGGCACGGTGACGCTTACCGGCAACAACACTTATCCCGGGGGCACCACCATCAACAGCGGCACGGTGCAAGTGGGCAATGGCGGCACGAGCGGCTCCCTCGGCACCGGCCCCGTCACTGACAGCAGCTTGCTCGTCTGGAACCGCGCCGCCGACGCGACTTTCGGCGGTGTCATCAGCGGAACGGGTTCAGTGGTGAAAATGGGCGCTGGCACACTGACGCTGACCGCCTTAAACACGTTTAGCGGTTCTACCACAATCAGCAACGGCACACTCACAATCAGCGCCGTTGCTTCCCCCGGCAGCACAAACTCGCTCGCCGGCGGGGTTGACATGTTCGGAGGCACTCTTGTTGTGGGCGGCGTCGGCTCTGTCAGCGCGCTGGAAATGCAGGGCGTTATGAACATTTATTCGGGAACCGTTGTGGCTTCGCTGAACACGGCGTTGTCGCCGTCCAACACCTTCTACTCGGTCCTCAGCGGCGTCAACGTCACCAGCGGGACCCTGAAACTGATCAATGCCGGCCCGCAGCTAGTCGTTGGACAGAAGTTTACCATCTTCAGCCAACCGGTCATCGGTGGCGCTGACTTGACGATTGTCTCCCCGGGCTTCACCTTTGCGAACAATCTGGCCGTGGACGGTTCCGTCACGGTGACCGCCGTTAAGCCACCGCCAACCATCACCACGGCCGTCTCGGGCAACCAGTTGAACCTGTCGTGGCCGTCCGCCTGGACGGGCAGCGTGCATCTGCAAGTCCAGACCAATTCAATCTCGATAGGTTTGAGCACCAACTGGGTCACCATTGCGGGAACCGATGCCAGCAACTTTTACTCGACCACAATCAACCAGACGAACGGTTGCGTGTTCTATCGCCTCATCACGCTGTGACAGGCTTTAAATAGAAAACAAAAATGACTGGGTGGTGGGCGATCACCACCCGCTTGCGCTTTCGAACGTATATGAACGAAAACAAAACCAGCCAAAGGCGGAAACAGAATCGCGGATTTGCTGGTTTCAGGCCGGGAGCGCCATTTTGGCGCGGAGGCGAGGGGGACTGCCGAAAAATGTGGCGTTTGGATGTCCAAAATCCGAAGCTTGGCGGAAGTACAAGTAAAGACGGCCCCTTGGCGAATGCCGGCAGGTTTGGAAGCAAACGTGAAACCAATTTTCGCACTCAAGTTGAGACTCGCCCTGGCGGCGTTGCTGGGAGGATGGCTGACCGCAACCGCCGCCGAGCCAACCTTCTGGTCCTGGGCAAAGACACCGCCGCTGGGCTGGAACTCCTGGGACTGCTACGGCGCGGGCGTCTGGGAATCGAACGTGATCGCCAACGCCGATTACATGGCGCGGCACCTCAAACCGCACGGGTGGGACATCATCACGATTGACATCCAGTGGTACGAGCCGCTCGCGCACACGACCCAGTATCGCCGCGGCGCCGCGCTGGAAATGGACGCGAACGGACGATTGCTTCCGGCAACGAATCGTTTCCCGATGACGGCGGCGACGCGCTCGTTCAAGCCAATCGCGGATTATTTGCACGCGAAAGGCCTGAGGTTCGGCCTCCACCTGATGCGCGGCATCCCGCGTCAGGCCGTGGACCGGGACAATTCGCCCATCCTCGGAAGGCCCTGCAAGGCCGCCGACATCGCTAGGAAGGGTTCCACCTGCCCTTGGAACACCGACATGTATGGCGTGGACATGACCAAGCCCGGGGCGCAGGAGTACTACGACTCGGTCTTCGCGCTGCTGGCCTCGTGGGATCTCGATTACGTGAAGGTGGACGATCTCTCCGCCCCTTACCACAAGGACGAGATCGAAGCCGTCCGCAAGGCGATTGACCGGTTGGGCCGGCCGATTGTTCTTTCGACTTCGCCGGGTGCCACGCCCTTGAGCGAGGGCGAACACATCCAGACGCATGCCAACCTGTGGCGGGTCAGCAACGATTTCTGGGACGACTGGCGCGCGCTTTACGCCCAGTTCGCGCGGCTGGACCGGTGGTCACCCTTCCGTGGCCCCGGTCACTGGCCCGATGCTGACATGCTGCCGCTGGGCAACGTTCGAGCCTGGCGGACGACTGGCGACTGGACGCACTTCACGAAGGACGAGCAGTTCACGCTAATGACTCTATGGTGCATCGCGCGCTCGCCGTTGATCCTGGGCGGCAACCTGCCGAAGAACGATGAGTTCACCCTCGCGCTTTTGACCAACGACGAAGTGCTCGCGGTAAACCAGAACTCCACGAACAACCGCCAACTCTTCAATACCAGCAACGCGGTCGCCTGGGTCGCCGACGTGCCCGGCTCCAAGGACAAGTACATCGCGCTCTTCAATACGGCGCCTGTGCCAGTGGCCGGCGGACGGCGTGGCTTCGGTGGACCGGAGGGAACGGCCCCAGCTCCAACAAACGCGCCGCCTGCGGACCTGGGAGCGACCAAGCCCAGGGACATTTCGGTTTCCCTGGCCGACATCGGTCTTGCCGGACCGGCCAAGCTGCGCGATCTTTGGAATCATAAAGACCTTGGCGCCGTCACCGACAAGCTCACGCAGACTATCAACTCGCACGGGGCGGGCCTCTACCGGGTCCAGCCTCAGAATTAGCATACGACCATAAAACCCGAAACACGCTGTGAAAACCAAACTCTCACTCCTCGCGCTTGCTTCCATGGTCTTGGGCCAGCTTTGCACGGCCCAAACCAACGAGCCGGCGGACGACTGGAAGCCCGCGACATCCAACCAGCAGGGCAAACAGTACGCCCAGGTCAACTCTGAAGGCCGCGTCCGGGCCCGCGTTGTCGCGCCCCAGGCCCAGAGCGTCTCGCTCGATCTGGGTGGCGTAAGATACCCCCTGACCAAGGGCGAGGACGGCGCCTGGCTCGGCGTCTCGCAACCCCAGGACGAAGGTTTCCACTACTACCAGATCATTATTGACGGCGCCCAGGTTCCGGATCCCGGCAGCCTGTTTTTCTACGGCGCCAGCCGTTGGGGCAGTGGCATCGAAATCCCCGCCAAGGATCAGGACTTCTACGCTCTCAAGAACGTGCCCCATGGCCAACTGCGGGAGGTCCTCTACTTCTCCAAAACCAGCAACTCGAACCGCCACTGCTTCGTCTATACCCCGCCTGACTATGATAAGGACCCCAACAAGCGCTTCCCGGTGCTCTATCTGCAACACGGCATGGGCGAAGATGAAACCGGCTGGGGCAACCAGGGCCATGCCAACCTCATCATGGACAACCTAATTGCCGATGGTAAAGCCAAGCCCTTCATCATCGTGATGGAAAACGGCGGCGGTATCGGCGGCCCCGGCGGTCGTGGCGCCCGGCGAGGCGGCGCTCCTACGGGCGCAGTGGCTGCTGCAGGCGCCGCGGAGGGCGCCCCGGCTCGCGGCGGCGCTGGCGGTCCCGGCGGACGCGGTGGCTTTGGTGGCGGCTTCAACTTCAACGCCTTCCAGCGGGTCCTGATTGACGACCTGATCCCCTACATTGATAACACTTATCGCACCCTTGCCGATCAGCCCCATCGGGCCATGGCCGGCCTCTCCATGGGCGGCATGCAGACCCGGACGATCACCCTGGCCAACCTCGATACATTTTCCCACATCGGCATTTTCAGCGGCGGCAGCATCAGCACGAACGACATCTCCGACATGGCCGCCTTCAAGCAAAAGGTCAAAGTTGTGTTCGTCAGCTACGGCAGCCGAGAAGTTGACTCCGGCAACCGCAGAGGTGGCGGTCCTCCTGGGGCGACGAACAGCGCGGCTCGCGGTTCCGGCGGACGCGGCGGCTTTGGTGGCGACCCCAAGGCGAACGCCGAAGCGCTCAAAGAGGCCGGCATAAACAGTCACTACTACGTATCGCCGCTGACGGCTCACGAGTGGCAGTCCTGGCGGCGCAGCCTGTATCAATTCGCCCCGTTGCTGTTCCAGGATTAATTGGCAGCGCGCGTTTTAACATTGAGAAAAAATCAATATGAAAACTGCAATTCTAGGTCTCGCACTCCTGGCTGGTCTTCCGGCCGTGGCCCAGACAAACGAGCCGGTCGTGGAGGATTTCAAGCCGTCTTCGCTGAATCAACCCGGCAAACAGTATCCCCAGGTCAACTCGGAAAGGCGCGTCCGCGCCCGCGTCGTTGCGCCCCAAGCCCAGAACGTCGTGCTCGACTTTTTGGGTGGCGCAAAGTACCCCCTGACCAAGGGTGACGACGGCGCCTGGGTCGGCGTCACGCGGCCTCAGGACGAAGGTTTCCACTATTACCAGCTCGTGATTGATGGCGCCCAAGTCCCGGACCCCGGCAGCTTGTATTTCTACGGCGGCAGCCGCTGGGGCAGCGGCCTGGAAGTCCCCGCCCAGGACCAGGACTTCTATGCCGTCAAGGACGTGCCGCACGGCGATCTGCGACAGACCCTCTACTATTCCAAGAGCGCCAAGGCCAATCTCCGCTGCTTCGTTTACACCCCTCCGGATTATGAAAAGGAGCAGTCCAAGCGTTATCCGGTGCTGTATCTGCAACACGGCGGCGGGGAAGATGAAACCGGCTGGGGCAGCCAGGGTCACGCCGGCCTGATCATGGACAACCTGATCGCCGCTGGCAAAGCCAGGCCCTTCATCATCGTGATGGCCAATAGCTATGTCCCCGGCGCTGCCGCCCCTGGTCGCGGACCGGCCCCTGCCGGCGCTCCGGGCGGTGGCCCCGGCGGACGCGGCGGACGCGGTGGATTCACCTTCAACGCCGGCCCCTTCGAGCGGGTTCTCATTGACGACCTGATCCCGTTCATTGATGCCAATTTCCGCACTCTAGCCGATCAACCGCATCGGGCGATGGCGGGCCTCTCCATGGGCGGCATGCACACGCGAATGATCACCATGGCCAACCTCGACAAGTTCTCCCACATCGGGCTTTTCAGCGGCGGGAGCATCGCTCCAACCAATATCACCGACATGGCCGCGTTCAAGGAGAAGGTCAAAGTCGTGTTCGTCGGTTACGGCAGCCGCGAGGTTGACCCCAGCAACCGCAGAGGCGGCGGCCGGGGCGGCTTCGGCGGCGACCCCAAGGCGAACGCCGAAGCGCTCAAAGAGGCTGGCATCAACAGTCACTACTACGTGTCCCCGCAGACCGCTCACGAGTGGCTGACCTGGCGGCGCTGCTTGCATGAATTCGCACCGTTGATGTTCCAGGACCAGCCCCTGCCGCCTGCCACCGCGCAAATGGCGGCCCAGGCCAGCGCGGCAGCGCCCGCGCCCGCCGCCAAGACGGTCCGGATCAAAGCCGGGAAATCCGAGCCCGTCAAAGACGCTGAGGGCAATGTCTGGCTGGCCGACCAGGGCTTCGAGGGCGGCCAAACCATAGAAAGGCCCGACATCCAGATTGCCAACACCAAGAGTCCCGACCTCTACCGGGCGGAACGCTACAGCATGGACTCCTTTTCGTGGCCGGTGCCCAACGGGAAGTATGTGGTGAAACTGCATTTCGCGGAAACCTTCGAGGGCATCAACGGGCCTGGTGAGCGCGTGTTTTCCTTCAACGTCCAGGGGCGCGAGTTCAAGGACTTCGACGTTTGGGCCAAGGCAGGCGGGCCTTTGCGCGCCTACGTGGAAACGGTCAACGTCGAAGCCACCACCGGCGCGATCAAGGTTACCTTCACTCCCAAGGTCGAGAACCCGCAAATCAACGCGATTGAAATCATCCCGCAAACAGCGGCCGAGACCGGCGCGGCAGCGCCCGCGCCCGCCCTGAAGACCCTCGCGACCGATGCCACCGGCACTTGGAAATCCGAATTCGACTCGCAGATCGGCCACCAGAAATATACCTTCGCGTTCAAGCAGGACGGCGCGAAGTTGACCGGGAAAGCCGACTCGGAGGTCGGCGACCGGAAGCGGGAAGCCGAACTAAAAGAAGGCAAGGTTGAGGGCGACGCCATTTCGTTCGTGGAGATGCTGAGTATCCAGGATAACGAGATTCGCATCACCTACGCCGGCAAGCTTTCGGCCACGGGCAACGAAATCAAGTTCACGCGCGAGGTCGGCGACTTTGCCAAAGGGGAAATCGTGGCCAAGCGCGAGCAGAGCGCGCCTGCGGCGAAGGCAATCCGAATCAAGGCCGGAAAATCCGAGCCGGTCAAAGACGCTGATGGCAATGTTTGGCTGGCCGACCAGGGCTTTGAGGGCGGCCAAACCATAGAGAGGCCCGACATCCAGATTGCCAACACCAAGAGTCCCGACCTCTACCGGGCGGAACGCTACAGCATGGACTCCTTTTCATGGCCGGTGCCCAACGGGAAGTACGTGGTGAAACTGCATTTTGCGGAAACGTTCGAGGGCATCAACGGACCGGGGGAGCGCGTGTTTTCCTTCAACGTCCAGGGGCACGAGTTCAAGGACTTCGACGTTTGGGTCAAGGCAGGCGGGCCTTTGCGCGCCTACGTGGAAACGGTCAACGTCGAAGCCACCACCGGCGTGATCAAGGTCACCTTCACTCCCAAGGTCGAGAACCCGCAAATCAATGCGATTGAGATCATCCCGCAAACAGCGGCCGAGACCGGCGCGGCAGCGCCCGCGCCCGCCGCAACCGCGCCCGCCGCCAAGACAGTCCGGATCAAAGCGGGAAAATCCGAGCCGGTCAAAGACGCTGAGGGCAATGTCTGGCTGGCCGACCAGGGCTTCGAGGGCGGCCAAACCATAGAGAGGCCCGACATCCAGATTGCCAACACGAAGAGTCCCGACCTCTACCGGGCGGAACGCTACAGCATGGACTCCTTTTCGTGGCCGGTGCCCAACGGGAAGTATGTGGTGAAACTGCATTTTGCGGAAACGTTCGAGGGCATCAACGGGCCTGGTGAGCGCGTGTTTTCCTTCAACGTCCAGGGGCGCGAGTTCAAGGACTTCGACGTTTGGGCCAAGGCAGGCGGGCCTTTGCGCGCCTACGTGGAAACGGTCAACGTCGAAGCCACCACCGGCGTGATCAAGGTTACCTTCACTCCCAAGGTCGAGAACCCGCAAATCAACGCGATTGAGATCATCCCGCAAGCAACGGCCGAGACCAGTGCGGCAGGCTCCCCGTCCACGACTCCCGTCCTCCAAATTGACGCGGGCAAAGTCACCGGCACCGTCAGCCCCACTGCTTTACGGGCTGATGACCGAGGAAATCAATTTCTCCTACGAGGGCGGAATTTACGCCGAGTTGATTCGCAATCGCACGTTCAAGGCCAACGCGCAGATCCGGTTTTCTGGAATGCCGTCGGCAATACGACGATCGCGCTCGACACGAACCAGCCTCTCAACGCCGCGTTGAACGTGAGTTTGAAACTGGACACGAGCAAGGCGTCGGAGGCTTCGCCCGTCGGCATCGCCAACGGCGGCTTCTGGGGGATCCCCGTCCGCCCGAACACGACGTATCGCGCCTCGTTTTACGCGCGCGGAGAGCATTTTTCCGGTCCGTTGACGGTTTCCCTCGAAAGCACCAACGGCGAAAAGGTTTTCGCCAGCGCCATCGTTCCCCCAATTTCCGGTGAATGGAAAAAGTACGAGGTGACGCTGACCGCGGGAAACGTGGAAACGTCCAAGGACAATCGCCTGGTGATTTCAACCAAGCAACCCGGAGAGCAAGGCACGGTTTGGTTCCAGAATGTCTCGCTCTTTCCGCCGACCTACAACAATCGTCCAAACGGCACGCGCCCGGACATCATGCAATTGCTGGCGGACATGCAGCCGAAATTCCTGCGCTTCCCCGGCGGCAATTATCTTGAAGGCAACACCATCGCCGAACGTTTCAACTGGAAGGAAACCATCGGCGACGTTTCCCAACGCCCCGGCCACCGCAGCCCGTGGGGCTATTGGTCCACTGACGGTTTCGGTTTGCTGGAGTTCTTGGAGTGGTGCGAGGACTTGAACATGGAGCCGCTGCTGGCGGTTTACGCGGGTTATTCCTTGCGCGGGCAGCATGTTGAGCCGGGACCGAATCTGGAACCCTATGCCCAGGAGGCCCTGGACGAAATCGAGTATGTCATCGGCGACGCGAACACAACCTGGGGCGCGCAGCGCGCGAAGGACGGGCACCCCAAGCCGTTCAAGCTGACTTACGTTGAGATCGGGAACGAAGACTGGTTCGACCGCGGCGGCAGTTACGACGGGCGCTTCACGCAATTCTACGATGCCATCAAGGCGAAGTATCCAAACCTGAAAATCATTTCCTCAGTCGGTTACGAACAACGGCCGGCGCTGTGGGTTCACAGCCGCACGCCGGATCTGGTGGACGAGCACTATTACCGTTCGCAGGAAGACATGCAGGCGCACGCGCTCGACTACGACAACTATTCGCGCACGAACGGAGCGAAGATATTTTGTGGCGAATGGGCCACGCGGGTTGGCTCGCCAACGCCCAACATGGCCGGGGCGCTTGGCGACGCCGCGTGGATGACCGGCATGGAGCGCAATTCCGACATTCTGCTGATGTCCTGCTATGCCCCGCTTTTCGTCAACGTCAGCCAACTCAACGGGCCGAATCGTTCCATGCAATGGAGCACGGATCTGATCGGCTATGACGCCCTGACCAGCTACGGCTCGCCCGCGTATTATGCCCAGAAGATGTTCAGCACGATGCACGGCGATGAAATTCTCGCGACCGATTCGCAAAACATCCCAACGCGCGATTGGCAGCCGAGGGCGGGGCGCGGTGGCGGCACTCCTCCGCCACGGCAAATCCGGCAGGTTTTCTTTGATGCCACGCGCGACAGTCGGAGCGGGAGCATTTACTTAAAGGTCGTGAACACAGCCGGGTCCGCGAAGCAAATCAATGTTCAAATCAATGGCGCGCCGAAGGTTGAGCCCGAAGGCGAAGCGGTGTCACTGACGGCAAACGATCTTAATGACACGAATTCCCTCGAGCAACCGAACAAAATTGTTCCGCGCACGGAGAAAGTTTCCAGCTTGAGCGCCAATTTCACGCGCGACTTTCCGCCGTATTCCGTCACGGTTTTGAAATTAGGAACAAAATAGTTCCGCAACTGTAATCCGCAGCTTGCACGAATTCGCACCGTTGTTGCTCCACCCGCTCCATGCGGACCATCAGGCCGGTGACATGGGACCGAGCCGGGTGCGGCGGGACGAGAGGTTGTCGGCACTGGTGAAGGGCGAACCCGCGCCAGTGAAAAGCAGCGGTGAGAGATAGTTTATGAACCAATCGATCCTATCTGGGTTCAGCATCTTAACGCTGCTTGCCGGTGGCGCCCTTTTGGGCTTCACGGCTATGTCGGACTTTCCCAGGACTTCGGCTTTCGCGGCACAAAGTTGGACCGCTGACAACGGCAACGGCACTTACTCCAATCCTTTGTTCTACGAGGAGTTTGAGGACCCCGACGTCATCCGCGTGGGCGATGACTATTACCTCGCCGGCACCACCATGCACATGAACCCGGCGCTCATCGTGCTGCATTCGAGAGACCTGGTGAACTGGGAGCTCGCCGGCTATTGCATGGACCGCCTCGACCTCGGCCCTGCTTTCCGCCTCGAGGGCAGAGACGTCTATGGCCGGGGCATCTGGGCCCCTTGTATTCGTCACCACAACGGGATGTTCTATATCTTCAGCAACGTCAACGGCGTGGGCTGCCAGCTTTTCCGCTCCCAATCTCCAAACGGCCCCTGGACACGCAATCAACTTCCCGGCCTGCATGACCTGTCGGTGCTGTTCGACGATGACGGCAAGATCTACGCCATTTACGGCGCCAGCCGGCCCACCATCGTTGAACTCAACCAAGACCTCACCGGGATCGTTCCCAATTCCAGCCGCCAGATGAGCGCGCAGGGCATGGGCGAAGGCCACCACCTTTACAAAATCAACGGCAAATACTTCGACGTTTCCGCCATCCCGGGCGCACACACCGACCAGGTCGTCGCGCGCGCGGACTCAATTGACGGCCCCTGGCGGGTGGAACGTATGGTGCAGAGCGAGTGTCTGGGTGTCCCCACTCAAAACGGCGTCCGCGGTGGTCGCGGCACGAACCAAACGTTCACGATCACTCACAGCGACCCCAATTCGGGCGGCGGCCTCACCCTGCATCAGGGCGGCATCGTGGACACTCCGTCCGGCGAATGGTGGAGTATCATCATGCAGGACCACGGCAGCATCGGCCGCATGGTGGCGCTGGTCCCCATCACCTGGGACAACAACTTCCCGCTCATCGGCCTGCCCGGCAACCTCCGCAAGGCACCGAACACGTGGAGCAAACCCAACACCGGCTGCGCGCAGGATCCCAAGCCGCTGTTCGTGCGCAATGACAACTTCGATTCTCCGAAAATGAACCCCGTCTGGCAGTGGAATCACGTTCCTGACGATTCCAAGTGGTCGCTCACTGAAAAACCTGGCGTGCTTCGCCTGCACTCGCTTCCGGCCAATGACTTTTGGACGGCCAAAAACAGTCTGACACAGCGGCCAATGGGGCCCGAGTCCACCACGACGGTCGAACTCGATGCATCAGGTCTTGAGGCGGGAGACACGGCGGGCCTGGCGCTTTTAAACGCCCCCTACGCTTGGATCGGTCTGGTGAAAACTCCCGAGGGCGTCACCGTGCAGATGTTCGATCAGACCAGTCGCAAGCTGACCAACGCGCCGACGAGCGCCACGCGCGTCCGGCTTCGTGTTGCAGGCAACTTCGACACGGAAGAAGCTGTTTTCAGTTGGAGCGCCAATGGCAAGGAATTTTCCCCTCTCGGCGACCCGTTCGTCATGGCGTTCCAACTCACAACCTTCCAGGGCGTCCGACTCGCCCTCTTTAATTACAACACTGCCGGCAAACCCGGTGGTTATGCCGATTTTGACAATTTCACGGTTGAGGAGCCGCGCGCGAGGGGCATTGAACGCATGATCCCTGTGGGCAAGACCATCACGCTGACCAGCGGCGCTGACGGCAGCTTGCTGGCTGTAAATGCCCAAAGCAGGTCGCTGGTCAATGTGCCGGCTGAGGCCACCAATGGGGCCGCGCAGAATGCGCAATTCAAGGTCGTTGACCTGGGCCAGGGCCGTGTGGCGCTGAAGACTGCCAGCGGTCGGTTCGTTTCCGCCGCCGCCGACGGTGTTTCGCTGCAGGACTCGCGGGAAAGACGCCGGGCGATGCCGAATCACTTCAATGGATCAACCTGATGCGCGGCGACACCATGCTCATGTCTCTGATCAACCATCGTTATCTGGCCACCAGGCCGAACAACCCGGGGCCGGTCACGGTTTCTGCCACTGGCCCGCGGCCCGACCGCAAGGACGGCGCGTGTTTCAAATGGAAAGCAGTCGAATGAGATGCGATTCGCAGCCAACCGCGCCGATGCCGCAACCCTGCAATAAACTCACCCAATGAGAACACCCTATTCAATCTTCCTCCTTCTTACCGTGCTCGCTGCCGAGGCTCAAACGCACGCTGCCGGTCTGCCCGTTGCCGCCACTGTGGATGCCTCGAGAACCGGCCCGCCCATCTCTCCTTATATTTACGGCCAGTTCCTCGAACACATCGGCAGCATCATTTACAGCGGTCTCTGGAGCGAAATGCTCGATGACCGCAAATTCTATTACGCCGTCGGGCCCCAATCCTCGGGTGATCCCGGTGTCGGCCAGGGTGGACGCGGCGGCTTGGGCGCGGGCCGCAGGCGCGGCGCCGGGCCCGGACGGTGGAATCCCGTCGGCCCTGCCGATGCCGTCCTCATGGACACCAACCATCCTTACGTCGGCGATCATACGCCGCTGATCAAACTTGCCGGTTCCGAGCCTCGCGGCATCCGCCAGACCGGCCTTAACTTCAGCAAAGACGCCACCTACCACGGTCGCCTTCAACTAGCCGGCGATGATACGGCGAAAGTCTCCGTCAGCATCGTCTGGGGCACCAACGCCGGGGCCGCACGCCAGACTGTTAAACTCGGCAAGCTGGGCACGAACTACAAGAAATACTCTTTCTCTTTGAAAGCCGCCAACTCCGGCCCCGCCCAGTTCGAAATCAGCGCCACCGGAACCGGTTCCTTCCATATCGGCGCGGTTTCCCTCATGCCGGCCGATAATCTCGACGGCTTCCGCCCCGATGCCGTCGCCGCGCTCAAGAGTCTCCGCTCCGGTGTTTACCGCTTCCCCGGCGGCAATTTCGTTTCCGCCCATGAATGGCGCGATGCCATCGGCGATTCCGACAAACGCCCGCCCATCATGGACCCCGTCTGGAACGCCGTTCAACCAAACGACATCGGCACTGAGGAGTTCATGACCCTGTGCAGACTCCTCGGCGTCGAACCTTATATCACCGTCAATGCCGGCTTCGGCGATGCCTGGTCCGCCGCTCAATATGTCGAATATGCCAACGGTTCTGTCTCCACGCCGATGGGTAAACTGCGCGCGGCCAACGGCCATCCCGAGCCTTACCACGTCAAGTTCTGGGGCATCGGCAACGAGGCCTGGGGCGACTGGCAATACGGCGCCATGTCGCTGAGACAGTTCGAGGCCAAGCACAACCAGTTTGCCAAGGCGATGAGGAAAGCGGATCCCGCCATCAAACTGGTGGCCAGCGGCGCCATGCCGGACACCATGACCGGTTCCAGGCAGTCGCTCCGCTTTGGCACGAACCTTGTCCCGCCCTGTCTCTCGCCCGGCGATTGGACCGGCGGCTTGCTCTCCAATTGCTTCGACCACATCGACCTCATCAGCGAGCACTTCTACAACTACGGCAGCACTCACTTTAGTCTCACCGAAGGCCGCCAGGTGCCGAACGATCCCAATGAACCCATCACGGACTGGATGCGCCGCCCCGCCAACCATATCCGCATCAAGTACGAGGAGTACAAGGAATACGAAAAAGCGCTGCCTCAGCTCGTCGCCCATCCCAAGCCCCTGAACATTGACGAATGGGCCTACATGGGCGGCCGCTATCCCATTTACCCATCCTACGCCTGGGTTTTCCATGAAATGTTCCGGCACTCCGACATTTTTCAAATGGCGGCCTACACGTTTGCCACCTCGCTGCTTGCCCGCAACGGAACGAACGCCTCGCTGAATGCCAACGGTCTCGTCTTCAAAATCTATCGCGACCACTTCGGCTCCGTCCCGGTCGAAGTCTCCGGCAACTCGCCCCAACCCAAACCCACCGGCCCGCCCGGGGGCGAGCAACCCGTGGTCAATGCCGGCAGCGACACCTTCCCTGTCGATGTTGCCGCCGCCTGGACCGAGGATCGTCACGCGCTCACGGTGGCCGTCCTGAATCCCACTGATGTCGAGCAGTCCCTCAAGCTCAACATCAGCGGCGCGGCCCTTTCCGGCAAAGGCGCCCTCTGGCAGCTTGCGTCCGCTGAGAGCAATGGCCAAAATCCCAGCATCGGCAATTCCCCGGTTGATGCCATCCCCGATTCAGTCACCCTCCCACGCTTCAGCGTGAGCATCTACGAGCTTTTGGCGAGGTAAGCATGAACACGCATGAAAACCTCCTCCTCCATCCTCATGAATAGCTGCATCCGCCGATTCATTTGGGCCCTGATTCTCATTGGTTGCTCGGGCGCATTGTTCGCCGCGGAGCCACAGGTAACCGGAAACGCGTCGGCGCCCGGCGAACCCCTCAGCCTGTGGTACCGCCAGCCCGCGCAAAAGTGGGTGGAGGCGCTGGCCGTCGGCAATGGACGAATCGGCGCGATGGTCTTTGGCGGGATAAACCGTGAGCGGCTCCAGTTGAATGAGGACACCCTTTGGGCGGGAGGACCTTACGATCCGGTCAATCCGCAAGCTCGGGAGGCCCTCCCGCAAGCGCGCCGGCTGGTTGTCGAAGGCAAATATTCCGAAGCCGCAAGGCTCATCAGCACACGAGTGATGTCCAAACCCTTGGGCCAGATGCCGTATCAAACCGCGGGCGACTTGGTGCTCACGTTTCCCGAGGCGAGTTCCGTTGACAATTACCGGCGCGATCTCAACCTGGATACGGCGGTGGCCACGGTTGAGTACACTGCTCAGGGCACTCGGTTTTCCCGACAGGTCTTTGCCAGCCCGCTGGACCAGGTCATCGTGGTGCGCTTCACGGCCGACAAGAAGAGCGCGATTTCATTTGCCGCCGAACTGCAATCGCCCCAAAAGGCCTCCGTCGAAACCGAATCGGGAAACACGCTGGTCATGCGCGGCCTCAACGGGAGTTCGCAAGGAATCCAGGGCGCCCTCAAGTTCCAAGTGCGGGTCCGGGTGCTGGCCGACGGCGGAACCATGAACGCAACGTCCAATTCGGTCGCTGTTGCCAATGCCGATTCGGCCACCATTCTGATTGCGGCGGCGACCAGCTACCGGAACTTCCAGGACGTGAGCGGCGATCCGGAGGCGGTGGTCAAAGCCCAAATCGCGGCTGCCGAAGGCAAGGCCTTCAGTGCCTTGCTCGGCACCCATATCCAGGAGCACCAACGGCTGTTCCGGCGCGTCTCACTTGAGCTGGGCAGCAGCGAAGCCATGAAATTGCCGACCGATGAGCGTATCCGGAATTTCCACAATGGCAACGACCCCCAGTTTGCGGCGCTCTATTTCCAGTTCGGGCGCTATCTGCTGCTCGGCAGCTCGCGGCCAGGCGGCCAACCGGCCAATCTCCAGGGCCTGTGGAACGACAGCATGAACCCGCCTTGGGGAAGCAAATATACAATCAATATCAACACCGAGATGAACTATTGGCCGGCCGAGTCGTGCAACTTGGGCGAGTGTGTTGAACCACTCGTGGCCATGGTGCGTGATCTTTCCGAGACGGGTGCGCGCACGGCTAAGGAAATGTACGGCGCCGGCGGCTGGGTGGCGCATCACAACACCGATTTGTGGCGGGCCACCGGTCCCATTGACGGGCCGGAATGGGGAATGTGGCCCTGCGGCGGCGCGTGGTTGTGCCTGGCACTGTGGGATCATTATCAATTTGGCCGTGACGAGGGTTATCTGAAGCAGGTTTATCCCCTGATGCGCGGCGCCGCGCAGTTCTTCCTCGACACCTTAGTGGAAGAGCCCAAACACAAGTGGCTCGTCACCAATCCGTCCATATCGCCGGAAAACCAGCACCCCTTCCGGTCCGCAGTTTGTGCCGGTCCGACCATGGATTCCCAGATCCTGCGCGATCTGTTTTCCAATTGCATCCAGGCCTCGGAAATCCTCGGCGCGGACGCCGAATTCCGAAAACAACTCGGTGCCGCCCGAGCGCGGCTGGCGCCGAATCAAATCGGGGCCGGCGGGCAATTACAGGAATGGCTGGAGGACTGGGATGCCAAGGCGCCGGAACAGCAACACCGGCACATTTCCCACCTGTATGGCTTGTTCCCCAGCGCGCAGATCACGCCGCGCAGCACGCCCGAGCTTGCCAACGCCGCCAAGGTCACGCTCAACACCCGCGGCGACATCACGACCGGATGGGCGATCGCCTGGCGCATCAACTGCTGGGCTCGACTGCACGACGGCGATCGCGCGTACAGCATCCTGAATCACTTGTTCGATCCTACGCGGACTTATCCCAACATGTTCGATGCGCACCCGCCGTTTCAGATTGACGGCAACTTTGGCGGCACGTCGGCGATTGCCGAAATGCTGTTGCAAAGTCACACCGGCGAGATCGAGTTGCTGCCTGCGCTTCCCAGCGCCTGGCCCGCCGGCCGCGTTACGGGCTTGCGCGCGCGTGGCGGTTTCGAAATCGAAATTGCCTGGGACGGCGGCAGACTGACCGGCGCGAAAATCCAATCGGTCGGGGGACGCAAGGCGGTTGTCCGGTATGGCAGCCGCACGGCGGAAATCGAACTGAAGTCCGGCGACGCCGTTCGACTGAACTCCGAACTTCAACGCGCGGCAAAATCTCCGTAGCACCTCCGCAAAATGCATGAAGCAAGTGACCCTTTCTTTTCAATCAATAGTTTAGTTGACCCAAGCAAAGATCCTATGAAAACCAACAGACCCTTGAAGAGCATTCTGGTAACGGCCCTGTGCGGATTGCTGGCCGGGACCGCAGCGCGGGCCGGCGATGTTTCCGGCCAATGGCGCGCGGAATTCGACACGCAGATTGGCCCTCAAAAATACCTATTCACCTTCCAAGTGAATGAAGGGAAAGTGACGGGCAAAGCCACCGCCGAGGTCCGCGATCAGAAACGAGAAGTGGAGTTCAGGGACGCCAAGCTCGATGGCGACACCCTGACGTTTGTGGAAATGCTCAAGCTCCAGGACAACGAGGTGCGAATCGATTACACGGGCAAAGTGAGCGACAACGAGATCAAGTTCACTCGGAAAGTCGGCGATTTCGCGACCGAGGAATTCGCGGCCAAGCGGGTTGAGGCCGGAGCGGGGGCGACCGCAGGCCCCACCAACGCCGGGCCCGTCAATCAACCGCCGCGAGGACGCGGCGGATTCGGCGGTCCTATTGTGTTGGGACCGGACGACAAGCCGGCCTTTCCGGATCCGCCTGCCGGTTTCGATGTGAAACGCGAGGGTATGCCCCATGGCAGCCTGGAGATGATCGAATATGACTCCAAAACTGTCGGTACCAAACGCAAAATGCAGGTCTATACCCCGCCAGGCTACTCGAAAGACAAGAAGTATCCTGTCCTTTATTTGCTTCACGGCATTGGCGGGGACGAGACCGAGTGGCAACGCTTCGCCACCCCCAACATCCTGCTCGATAACCTCATTGCCGACGGAAAGGCCGCGCCGATGATCGTGGTGATGCCCAACGGCCGCGCCCAGAAGAACGACCGAGCTGAGGGCAACGTTATGAATACGGCCCCGGCCTTTGCCAACTTCGAACGCGATCTGCTGGATGATGTGATTCCAGCCATCGAGGCAGGTTACTCAGTTCAGGCCGACCGGGAGCATCGCGCGCTCGCGGGGTTATCGATGGGCGGCGGTCAGTCGCTCAACTTCGGTTTGGCTCACCTGGACACCTTTGCCTGGGTGGGTGGGTTTTCCTCTGCGCCCAACACCAAACCGCCGGCGCAACTCGTGCCTGATCCCGCTGCCGCGACGAAACAATTAAAGCTGCTCTGGCTGGGGTGCGGCAACAAGGATGGCCTCATCCGCATCAGCCAGGGGGTTCATGCTTACCTGAAGGAGAAAGGGGTCCCCCACGTGTGGCATGTGGACGGGCATGCCCATGACCCCACGGAATGGAAGAACAACCTATACCTTTTTGTCCAACGTATCTTCCGTTGAAGGTTGGTGACAGGTTCAAGACCTGGCTAACTGGGCAATCCGACACCGGTTCCTTCAATGGGTGAACCAAGTTAGATCAATTGAATCGGCCATGGCTCGGTAGCCGGCCGGGTTCAGGTGCAAATCGTCGCCGCTATTGTATGCGGAGAGAAGGCTGGTAAGCGTCACCGGGTTGCGCACGACGGCGTCAAAATCAATGACTGCGTCGAACTTGCCGCCGGTGCGAATCCAGGTGTTGACAGCCTGACGCACCGCTTCATGGGCGGGGGTATAGTAGCCATGACCGCCAAAAGGCGTGATTGTCGCTCCGTAAGCCCGGAGGTTTCGCCCGTGTGCCTTATCCACAAACTGCGCATAGGCGTTGGTCAGGCCTTGGGCGCTAGCGCCGCCACCGATATCATTGACCCCCTCAAACACGATCAGCCACCGCGCGCCGCTCTGGTCGAGCACGTCGCGATCAAACCGCGCCTGCGCCGACGGCCCGAGGCCGCCAAACACGCCGTTGCCGCCAATCCCCATGTTAATCACCGCGACGCCCGCTGTGGGCGTGTTGGTGTGCAGTCGCCGGGCGAGATCATCGGGCCAGCGATTGTTCGCGTCGGTTGTTGATCCCCGCCCATCGGTGATCGAATCACCCAGCGTGACAATCGCCCCGCTGGACGCATCCGCCAGGACTTCAATGCCGGTGATGATATACCAATGCGCGGTCTTGGCTGCGCCAGGCAGGCTCGCGGCTAAGACAGCGTTGCCGGGCTGGATGAAGGAGGTGGTTCGGGAACCGGGATGTCCGTTGATGGTATTAGACGATATGTCCCCGAAGTAAATGCTCACTGCCAGGTTGGTCAGGGGCGGCAAATCGTAGTCAAAGGGGTCGGAAAGCAGGGCCTCTCCGGGCGGAATCGTGGCTGAGGGTGAGCCACCAAACGTCAGCATTCTGCCCGTGGCCGGGTCAAGGTTGCCGCTGCCGGCGCTGCCCGCTCCGGCGGCCAGGGCGATGTGGACGGAATTCATGGTCACGGAGTTGGTGCCGTAAGCATTGGAGAACCGCGCGCGCAGATGTTTTCCGCCGAGGGTCACATGAACGAACTGGCGGAGTGTGCTATTGGCCAGGGGCGCGGGTGGGAGGTTGTGCGGCTCGGTCAACTGCGGCCCACAGCCCCAAGTGCCTACCCAGTGTTCAGCCCCTTTGATGAATGGCGAGTTGTCAGTGATCAAGAGCCGCTCCCGCAGCGAGGGTTGTTTCGGTTCCGCAGCCGGCGATGCATGTTCTCCTAAGAGGAAACCGGCAACGGCCAGGCCGAGAGCACACGTCCATCTGGAATCGCTCGTTCTGATCACGCTGTTAAGCATAGTGACCGGTGGAGGTCTTTCAAGCTTGCGGCGGTGATGACGAGTTTCGATTCGCCTTGCGCCGACTCACCCTGTAGCCTTCGATCCATGAGCAAAAGTCCTCCGACCGATTCCGGAAGCAAACGCGTGACCCCACCTGTACAAAAATCGCAATCTTTCTCCCGCTGCGCGCGCCAAGGACCTGCTGCGCCGGATGACCCTCGAGGAAAAGGCCGCCCAGATGATGTGCGTGTGGCAGCAGAAGCGCGACACGCTGGTTGATGCCCAAGGCAAGTTCGACTTGTCAAAGGCCGAAGCCGCTTTCAAAAAAGGTTATGGCCTCGGCCAAGTCGGCCGCCCCAGCGATGCCGGCGCGCCGCCGGGCGAACCGTGGAAGGGCCAGACTGCCCGCGGCATGGCCGAACTCACCAATGCCATCCAGAAGTTCTTCCTCGAGCACAGCCGGCTGGGTATCCCGGTCATCTTTCACGAGGAGTGCCTGCACGGCCATGCCGCTCGCGAGGCCACCAGTTTCTGTCAGCCCATCGGCCTGGGCGCCACGTTCAACCCGGAGTTGGTCGAGGCCCTTTTCACCATGACCGCATACGAAGCCCGCGTGCGTGGGACTCACCAGGCGCTCACGCCGGTCGTGGACGTAGCGCGCGATCCGCGTTGGGGGCGCGTCGAAGAAACCTACGGCGAGGACCCCTACCTGAACACCCAGCTCGGCATGGCTGCGGTGCGGGGGTTCCAGGGCGACGCTTCGTTCCAGGACGAGAAGCGAGTCATTGCCACGCTCAAGCACTTTGCCGCCCACGGCCAGCCGGAATCGGGAATGAACTGCGCGCCAGCCAATATTTCTGAACGGGTGTTGCGGGAGACGTTCTTGCAGCCATTCAAGGATGCCATTCAAAAGGCCGGCGCCATCAGTGTCATGGCCTCCTACAACGAGATTGACGGCGTGCCGTCCCACGCGAATAAGTGGCTGCTGCGCGACGTGCTGCGCAAGGAATGGGGCTTCAAGGGATTCGTGGTTTCCGATTATTACGCGATCTGGGAATTGGGCTACCGCCCTGACACCCACGGGCACTTCGTGGCGAAGGACAAAAAGGAAGCCTGCCAACTCGCCGTCGCGGCGGGCGTGAACATCGAATTGCCCGAGCCTGATTGTTACCTTCACCTCGTGGAATTGGTCCGCAAAGGTGCGCTCAAGGAAAAGCAGTTGGATGAGCTGGTCGCGCCGATGCTGTTTTGGAAATTCAAGCTGGGCTTGTTCGAAGATCCCTGCGTGGACCCCGAGGAGGCCGAGCGGGTAGTCGGCTGTGACGAGCACCGCCAACTCGCGCTCCAGGCGGCGCGGGAGACCATCACCCTGCTCAAGAACGAGAACCACCTGGCGCCGCTCGACCCGTCCAAGTTTAAGACTATCGCGGTGATCGGCCCCAATGCAAACCGGATGCTGTTGGGCGGCTATAGCGGGCTGCCCCGGCAGAATGTCACGGTGCTCGACGGCATCAAAGCCCGCGTGGGTGGCCGCGTCCAAGTGCTCTACGCGGAGGGCTGCAAGATTACCCAGGGCGGTTCCTGGCAACAGGATGAGGTGGTGCCCAGCGATCCCGACGAGGACCGCCGGCAAATTGCGGAGGCGGTGGAAGTCGCCAGGAACGCCGAGGTCATTGTGCTCGCGCTGGGCGGCAACGAGCAGACTTCGCGGGAGGCCTGGTCGCTCAAGCACTTGGGGGACCGCGCCAACCTGGACTTGCCCGGTCGCCAGGAGGACCTGGTCCGCGCCATGCTCGGAACCGGCAAGCCGGTCATCGTCTTCCTGTTCAACGGCCGGCCGCTTTCCATCAACTCTATCGCCCGGAATGTTCCCGTGATCTTCGAGTGCTGGTATCTTGGGCAGGAGTGTGGCCGCGCGGTCGCGGAGGTGCTGTTCGGCGACCACAATCCCGGCGGTAAACTCCCGATCAGCATTCCTCGTTCGGCGGGTCACCTGCCGGTCTTCTACAATTACAAACCCTCCGCGCGGCGTGGCTACTTGTGGGACGAGGTCTCGCCGCTCTTTCCCTTTGGCTTCGGCCTGAGTTACACGACCTTTGCCCTCCAAAACGTTCGGCTTGCCAAAAAGCGCATCCGCCGCGGCGCCTCGACCCAGGCGCTCGTGGACGTGACCAACACCGGCCCGCGTCCGGGAACCGAGGTGGTGCAAATGTATATTCGGGACCGGGCCAGTTCCGTGACCCGTCCCGTCAAAGAGTTGAAGGGCTTCAAGAAGGTCTCGCTCAATCCAGGTGAAATGCAGACCGTGGCACTGGAGATCACGCCCGAATCGCTCGCGTTTTACGATGTGAACATGAACTATGTCGTCGAGCCGGGCGAATTCGAGATTTTGCTCGGCAATTCCTCGCGTGACGCCGATTTGCGGAAGGTCATCCTCACGGTCACCGACTAAGAAAGGCACCTCATGTCCGATAACCCAAACCAAAAGCTCTCGTTTTTTGAAAAGGCCGCTTACAGCGGAGGCGATGCCGCCGCCAACTTCGTCTTCATGACGATGATCCTTTTCCAGTTGAACTTCTATACCGACGTCTTTGGCCTGACCGCCAGCGCCGCCGCGGCCATCCTTTTGCTGCCGCGCCTCTGGGACGCGTTTTTCGATCCCATCATGGGCATTCTCGCCGATCGCACCCGGACGCGGTGGGGCAAGTTCCGGCCGTGGGTGCTGTGGACCGCCGGGCCTGGGCGGTCGTGATGATTCTGGCCTACACGACACCCCGGGGCTGGAGCCTCGGCGCGATGATCGCCTACGCGGCCATCACCAACGGGTTGCTCATGACCCTTTATTCCATGAACAACATGCCGTACTCGGCGCTCGGGGGCGTCATGACCGGCGATCTGGATGAACGCACGAAACTCAATTCCTTTCGCTTTGTCGCGGTCAATGTCGCTCAATTCGTCGTGGGCGGTTTTACGCTGCCGCTGGTGGCGAAGTTCGCCGCCGGCCACGACCGCCAATACGGCTGGCGGATGACTATGACTCTCTGGGCCGGGCTCTGCCTGGTGCTCTTTCTGATCACCTTCCTGTCCACACGCGAGCGAATCGAGCCCGTCCAGGATGAGAAGGCCTCTCCCAAGCGGGATTTCCTCGACTTGCTCAAGAACAGTCCCTGGCGGGTGATGGGCATCATGACCCTGGTCCACTTCACTATCCTCTCCTTCCGCGGCGGCGCCCTTTACAACTATTACCATCATTACGCCGACAAGGCCGCCATGTACGATTTCCTCGCCAAACTCGGCCTGACGGGCGCGGCCGGCGCTTCCGGCGGCCTCCTCGAAACGCTCGGCTACCTGGTCCACGGCGACAAATCCAACGTCGCTGATGTGTTCAACAGCATTATCAACATGGTCGGCACCGCCACTACCATCCTGGTCATCCTCCTTTCACCGTCGCTTTCGCGGAGATTCGGAAAGAAAGCGGTCGCGGTTGCGGGATTTGGAACGGCCAGCCTGGGCACGTTCGCGTTTTATCTGCTCGGCCCGGCCAACGTCGTTGGCATGCTGGCGCTCACCATTCTCATCGCCATTTGCTATGCGCCCACCATACCGCTAGTCTGGGCCATTTTCGCCGACGTGGCGGACTACTCGGAATGGACCGTAGGCCGCCGCTTCACCGGCATGGTTTTCGCCACGATTGGCTTCGCCCTCAAATCGGGGCTCGCTCTTGGCTCGGCCTCGTTCCTCTGGATCATGCAAGGCTTTTTCAATTATGACACCCGGCTTCCCAGTGCGTCCGAGGCGATTGCCGGCTATCGTTTCACCAGCGGGATTGTAGTCGGTCTGCTCTTCGCCATTTGCACAGTCCTGCTTGCGGCCTATAAGCTCAACAAAGAAATGACTCTCAAGATGGCCGACGAGCTGGCGCAACGGCGCACGAGAGCCGCTGACCAACCCGAGTGTGCCTGAAATCCGGTAGCTGCGCTGCCAAGCGCGGGAAACCGCCGTCGGGCCGTAGTGGCCAAAGACCGTGCGCGTGCTCAAGCCGACCGGATGCCGCGCGAAACATGAAGGACCTGGGCCAAACTATCGCCTGGCTGGGTGAAGCGATTCATCGTTATGCCGGCAAGCGCCCGGTCGTGCCGGTTCGCGAATAGTCGGGTCCGCCTCCCAAAGGCAATGAGCCCAGCCCGCCGGCGCTGGCAGACAGCCGGCGCCGGCGCGCTGCCTTGCACGCCAGCCATCGGTGCTTGGATAATCGGCAAATCGGCGGTAACTCAAGGCTATCGCAGGTTTTTCACCCAACCTTTGACATTCTCCTAATCTTCTTCAAGTTTACGAATGCTTGTTTCACTTGCCTTCATCGCCTTATTGATCGCAGTGGCTTCCCTTGTCGCCTGTTGGGACCCGAGCGCCTGTTCAAGTTTAACTACGCGTTTTTCCAGTTTACGAACGGCGTCTTGTAGTTTCTTAATTTCTTCTTTCATTGAATTCCCTTTCAGGTGTTAGGACGTTGCCTTCTGCTTGCGGAACCGATACTCGCAGTCGCTGTGCTCAAGTCAACCCTGAAAAGATAACATGGGGTGGTCAGTTTCAACCGCCTTGGGGTCTATGAACGACTCGAAAGTCCCCAACGTTTTCAAGGGTCTTAACGACTACTTAACGATTGTAAAGTCCTTCCGGCATTTTAGGTGCTTTAGCGGGGCGTTTGCATCGTGGTCTTCCTTTAACAGGCCAATCCACTGGCGTGTCTCGTGACTGGAAGCGGGCAACCCCTCGCGCCGCCTCGTCACTGTTTCAGGAGGAAGAAGGCCCCCGAGTTGGTGTTGGTGATGGTGACCGGGGAGACCGGCCCGCCCTCGTAGATCATCCAGTTGCTCAGCGGCGTCTGGAGATTCGTGGTCCAGAGCAACTCGCTGGCGCTGCCGGTGAAACTCAACGTCAGCACGTTGCCCGAGCGGCTGAAGCCGCTGAAGACCGGAAGCACCTTCGAGGGAAGAACGCTCAGCGTGGCGCTGTTCGTGATGGTCATGAAGGAGGCGCCGGCCACGCTCATCACGACACTGAACACGGAGTTGTTGTCGACCAGGGCCAGGACAGGCGTGGTGTAGCTTGGGCCGGTGGCGCCGCTGAGGTAGTCCCCGTTCTTGGCCCATTGATAGAGCACAGGCACGGTCGCGGAGGCCTTGCCGGCCCAGAGCACGGCGGAGGCGGAGACCGAGAAGCTGGCCGTGCTGCCGGCAGAGGCCGTGGCGTTGGTGGGCCCCGTCGCGGTGATGGCGGACTGGACCGGATCGACATAGGTGGCGATATTGGTCCCCGTGATGTTGTAGGTATTGGTCACCAGGCCCGCGTGGAGGCGGTAGCTGCTCGGGATGCCGTCGTTGACGCTGTCGCCGTTCCAGATGGTCGGCGCGCCCGGAATGCCCCAAGTGAATTCGATGAAACTGCCGCCAATGCCTTGCTGAACGAGCGCGACGATGCCATAGAGCTGGCCGCCCCTCATGGCGAGTGGCGTGGGATTGTACATCGCCCCGTTGACCGTGCCCGCGCTCACATTGGTGATGCTGTAAAGCCAACTCGTCGGGCTGACGTAGTTCTGATTGTCCGCCGCGACCGGCTGCGCGGTGGTTGGGTCGGGCAGCGTACTGTCACCGCTTACATAAATGCCGTTGCCATCGTTGCCCCGGACGTAGAACTGGTAGGTCCCGTTGGTCGGAGGGACAAAGAAGCCGCTGATTTGGGCGCCGAAATCGTAAACGTCCCCGGCGGAGGTATAAGCCGGGTGGTAAAAGTCAGACCCATTGGGGAAGCCGGAAATGGGGATCAATTGGGCAAAATCGGGCGAATCCGGATACCGATTGTTGCCGTTGGCGTCCGTGTAACGTAAACCATCGAACACCGTGGTGATGTCTGATGGAGCCAAAAGCTCCATTGGGATAGTTTGGGCCCTGCCAGCGCTCGAATTTCAAGTAGCCGTAAGTCAACACCCAACTCGCGACGGCGCGCTGCTTGCCGCCGGGCACGGGGGTGTTGTCGATCAAGTTGCCGGCGAGGTCCCTGACGCCCGAAACACTGAGCGTGTAATGGGCTCCCGGAGAGAGCGGACTCGCCAGGGACAAGACGACGCCGACCGTGTCCTGGTTGCTGTCGAGAACGGGCGTTTGACTGGTGACGCCGATGGGCGAACCACCACCGGCCGGGGTTATCGTGTAGGTCGCCGGCGGGACGATAACAGTGCTGCCATCCACCGGGCCGTCGAACATAATGGTAATCTGCTGGAAGGTTGCGTCGGCGTTGGCGGAGACCATATAGGGCGGAGCAGTTTTCAAAGCCACCGCCAGCCTAGCGACGGCGCTGGTGGCGGCGTGGCCGGTGGTCACATCGCCCACGAAGGCGATACAGCGGTATTCAGCTCCGTTGTCGGCTGCGACGCTCAGGAGGGGAGTGGTGTATGTGTTGCTGTTGCCCGTGCCGTCCAGAATGTTGTTGAAGACGGCCGGGGTGGCCGGCTCTGCCCGCTGCCACTGATAGGTCAGGTCATCCGGGGACACGTTCGCGCCGCTCACGCCCGCGCCGAGGATGAAGGTCTGCCTACCATTTTCCGCGTTGGCATAATTGGCCCGGAGGTCATTAGTGATACTCACCACCGCGCCGGTGAACGAGAGCGGGCCCCAGTTCGAGAAATCCGCTTCGCACAACCGTCCGTCGTTGTTGCAGGCGGTGGCCATTAATCCGACATACTCGGTGGGTGGGAATACGGCCACGTCTGGCGTAGCCTGGCCAATCAACGTCCATCCAACACCGTCCGCCGAGGCGTAGCCGTAATAGGTCGGGCCCACCCGGCGGAGGCGCAGCCAGTTGTTGGGCCACTGGGCAGGCGCAGCCCCATTGGCCGGTGCATTCGCCGGTGCCCAGCTCGTGCCATCGGCGCCTTGGCTGAGCCGGATGGCGGTCTGGTAAGTATTGTTCCCGGCCGCGGGAAACACCTCGACAGCGATGGCCGGGCTCTGCGAATCGTTCGGGTCCGCCCGTGCCATCAGGCCGCCCTTGGCATTCGGGTCGGTCAGCGTCAGGAAGGTGGCGTCGGCTACGAGATCGAAGTTGTCCGTGCGCGGCGTGGCATAGTAGGCAAAGTTGCCTGCATCCGAAGGGCCGGCGCCCACCGGCATCATCTGGGACCCGCCGCCCAGGACTTCGATCCGGTTGGTGCCGTCCGAGAACGCCTCCCCTGCCGCCAGGGGGTCCGCGCCCGGTGCCCCCAGGTCCATGTCCAGCATTCCCGCAACCGTGCCCGTCAAGGTGGTTTGCGGGACCCGCAGGCCGGTCCGGCTGAGCACGTTGCTCCTGATGGTGACCGTGTAGCCGCTGGCCACCGTCGAGCCAAGGTCCAGCCGCACGGTCCGAAGGTAAGACGGCGCATAATTGGCCTCGGGGTCGCCGTAATTGGCGATGCTCGTGCGCGCGCTGGTGGAAATCACGGAAACGGCGCCGCCATTGACTAGGTAATTTGCAGCGTTGCCGGCGCTGGCGGGGTCCAGATATGTGTTAAAGAGCACCCCGAGGCTGTGGCCGTCCACACTGCCCACCGAGACGGGCAGGGCGCCGGCGATGTCCTTGATGATCGTCAGAACGGCGCCGGTGCTCAGGGTGCCGCTAAAGGCGTTGCTGACGGCCACCGAGTAACGGTCCCCATTGTTGGCGTAGAGGGTCAGCGGCGTGGTGTAGGCGGCATTGGTTGCGCCCGCTATCGCCACGGCATCGGAAAACCACTGATAGGTGAACGGAGGCGCGCCCGCCGCGCCCACCCTGAACGTCACATGGCTGTTTTCCGGCGCGGTGGCGTCGGCCGGCTGCGTCCTCACGAGGACGGGCCCGATCGCCTGCGACTCGGTGATGGCAACGTCATCGATCCAACAGGTCCTCGCCGACAAAGCCGATACGGCTGGCGAAAACCACCAACCCCCCGGCCAGGGCATGAAAACCGGGGACCGTCGCGTTTGTGAAGACGACATTGGTGCCGTAGGTCATGTTGAACGTCCCGTCCTCAGCGACGCTAAAGGCCACATCCAGGGCGTTGGAGAAGGAGGTTGCAGGCGCGTTTGTCCACGGCTGCATCGGGCTGAAGAGCACGGTGTTGGCGGAGCTGTTTCCTCCCCACTTCACGAAAATGCCCTGGCCAAGGGAGCCGGCGCCCGAGTTGTCCGTGTGGAACTCCACAATCAGGCCGCTGCCGCCTCCTTGATCCCAAAACGGGCCGGCCGTGTCGGTGCCGATTGCGTTGGTCGCGTCAGGCGCCCAATTCACGCTCAACCCCTCGCCCGCGCCAAACTCGTTGATGGGGGACCCCAAGACCATCTTGAACGAGACGCTCAACCGGTTGATCGGGGCGCCACCGGCCAGATCCGGCACAGTCCAGGCGCAGTAGTGGTTCTCTATGTTGGCCCCCATTTCGAGCATGTTCCCGCCGGGTTCAAAGCCTCCGGGGATGACCGCGGCCGAGTGGCCGATGGTGGTGGCGACGGCAGCGCCCAGGCCGTTTGTGCCGTAGAGTGGGTCACTGGCATTGTCAAAGTTGAACGTCGCCGTTATGTTCGGGCCGAAGGTGAAATTGGCCGTGGTCGGGTTGGGGCTGATAAAGGCGCTGGTGCTGTCCTTGACGTTGCTGATGGTCAGGCCGTAGTTCTGGCCCGCTTGGAGAGACGCGCCCAGACTCAGCGTGACCGTCACATTGTCGCCGGCCAGAGCGGCGCCGGAAATGCGGACGGTGACTCCCGTGGCGTTGGTCAGGCTGTAGTTGCTCGCCTTGGTTGAGCTGGCGGGGTCCACGGCGGCGGAATACACCACGTAAACCCCGTTGGGGTTGCCCAGCGGATCGGCGGACACGACGCTGGTTTGGGCTTGGGCGTTGAGGCTCCAGAGCGCGCCCGCGAGCAGGGCGGGAAGCGCAGTCCTGATAGTGAGGCTTTTCATATCGGTTTTCTTGGCATTGGAGAATGATCGGATTTTAGTTTTCTGCCGGCCAGTTCATCAAGGTCCGGAGACGCTCCTGAACCAAGGGAGCGCGTGCTCCGCGCGGCCCTTCGGGCCATCGTTATTGAGCGCACATCGAACCGGGTTTACGTGCAGCAAGGCTACTTCTTTTTGGAGCGTGAAGTCAATCATAGAGACGGGTATGGGCAAAACTGCAAAACTGTGGACCCGGACCGGAATTGACCATGCTGGCCGCTTGGCCGGCCAGGCCCCTGGCTGCGCGCGGGCGCAGCCGAGCCCGCCTGCCGGCCCGTGGGAGGGACCGCGTCCGGCAGATTCGGATGCTCGATCACCTGGCCGGTTCGCAAGATGTGGACCAGGCAGTATTGCCTCACCTAGCCCGCATATTTCACACCACTCCCGTAACTCTTGGAACGAGCCGATTGCTTTTGCCCTCAGCCCGGCGCCGCGGCGCCAAGCCCATCAGCCGTCGCTGGCAGCGCAGGGAATACGTTCCGGACTCGTCCTTGTAGAGATATTTCTCTCCGTCAACTTCGGTCAGCCGCTGGCTCATCGAAAATCGTCAGGATTTTGGTCTTAGGGGTTTTTAAGGGGGTCAAAGCGTTTTGTCAAGTTTCGTTTGGCGAAGATCCTCAAAAATCCAGGGAAAAATGGCGCGTCCGGCAGGACTTGAACCTGCAACCTTCTGATCCGAAGTCAGAAGCTCTATCCAATTGAGCTACGGACGCTTGAAGAGACCGGCGTTCTTCCGGCGTCCCGTGACCTTACCCATAAACTGGCCGCCCGTGCAACCCTCTCTTTGGAGAACGCCCGGGTTTGGTCTTTCGAGCGGAAGACCCGGAGCCGGGCATAGTTCATTTCCTTTCCTGGTCTGGAACGTTACTTATACAAACTATCATTTAGACTTCATATAGGGGCTGCGCGTTCAAGCGGGCGGATTGGCCGGCGCCTGGGCGGCGGCGCCTCCCCAAGCCAAGCTTTCATTATGAACAGCAGACGGCGGTCAGCAGTCAAATGATTGTGGCCTATCGTAGCTGCTTAGGTCATGGGTTCGGGGCGGCTTGGAAACGGGTCGCCTCGACTTGTTTCCGGTGTCGGCTGCGGGAGCACTCGCGTGGGGATTAGCCCATTTGCTTGCTTTCATCCACCACGACGTTGCCCACCTGAATCTGGTCGCTATCCGCCATCGTGACCACGGGCAAATCCTTCGCATCGATCTTGACGACGGCGATGTGCGACTTGGGGTCGCGGCCGATTACTCTGGCCGTGAACTCTCGACCGTCCTGCAGCGTGACTTACGCTGCGGTGGCGTTGTCTACCACGTGATTATAAAAGTATGACCGGAACCTGTCCGGGGCATTACAGATTTGTCAGCCAAACCTGCGGCGCTTATCGCGGCGCCTAAAGCTGTTTAACGGGAAAGACCGCTTCGCCGACAGGCTGCCCCAGGCCTCCAGCGTGAACGCACCTTTTTCCACTGCCTGATGTGTGCTATAATACATACCGGTGACAGCTCGCCCGGAGTGAGCTGTCTGCAGGAACACTGAGCCGTGCAAAGACCGGGCGCAACTTTTTGGCGCACTCGATGCATGAAGGGGTTCAGGGACGCAGCCAGTCTGTGGCGCTTCGCGATTCGGTGGACCGAAGCGCAGAATTGATCCATTATGGGCATCCGACCTAATACGCGTAGGCGTCCGCCGCAAGATATTTGAGCGCGGCGCCCGATTGCTTTTCACTTGACCAATGCGAATGTATATCCGTGAACACTATGAACGATGCAACACAGGCAACCAACAATGACGGGGGCACGCTCGGCAAAGACGCGCGCGCCTTGATGGCCGCCACCGCCGACGTGGCCGGAGAACAAATCAGCGAAGCCCGCAATCGTCTCGCTGCCGCCCTGGACAGTGGCAAGAAGATCCTTGGGCGCGTCAAAGAGAAGGCGGTCGAAAGCGCTAAAGCCACCGATCAGTGCGTCCACGAGCATCCGTATCAAGCGCTCGGCGTCGCCTTCACTCTGGGGGCGCTCATCGGCTACCTGGTCGCCCGCCGGGGCTCCAACGGCGGCTGATCGCGCCATCGAACCGGCCTGGCTGCCGCGGCACTCAGCGGCGCCATCGGGCCGATCAAAGAATGAGCGCGTTCCTGCACGAGCTCCAGCGGCCGGAGTGTGTTCATGTGCTGGTCAATCACCTGCCGCTGACGGGCCTCTTTGCGGCGCTCCTGGGCCTGACGGGGTGCTTGGCCATCCGGAGCCGGGCGGCTGTCTTTCTGGCCATGGGTTTGGTGAGCCTCTTTTCCCTGTCGGCCTGGCCGGTCTATGTCTATGGAGAGCAGGGTTACGATCGCGTTTACTCGATGGCCGATGAAGATGGCGACGCGTATTTGGCTCGACACAAGGAACTGGCCGAACGGTGGACGTGGCCCTTCTATCTGACGGCCGGTGTGGGGGCAGCGGGGATGGTCGCAGGCTGGAGAAGGCCCAAGTGGCTGTGGGCCTTCGCCTCGGCCACGGCAGTTCTGGCGGCGGGCAGCCTCATCGCCGGAGCGGTCATCGCCGATGCCGGCGGAAAGGTGCGCCACCCGGAATTCCGGCACGGGCCCCCTCCAGCGGCCCGCGACAAGACGTGAAAGGGCGCTGATGATCTGCGTGAAACGAGTTTACGAACCGGCCGACGAACACGATGTCGCCGTCGCCTTACCCCGCCGAGCCGGCACCGTTGGCTGAGGTAAAGTGCCAGGAGGCCCTGGGCGGCCTCTTGAATCATTATTCACTCAACAAGGCGGCCTGACGCCTTGGAGCCGAATCGCTTACCACGGTGGATTGCTTTTGCTCGGAAAAACGGCTCTCAACGCCCGGTTTCAACCGCCCGCGTTGCGCAATCAGGTGAAGGGCGGCAGGTTCTGCTGAGCGAGTGAGTGCCTGGTGTGGCGGCCCCTACTACCCTGAACGAGGTAGAAAACCCGCTTCCAGGCCCCGGGATTTCCACCAAATATACTCTTCACAGGGGATGTTTATTCCTCCCGGATATGACAGAATGCGCCGCCGATCCAAGAGCCGTTGTTGTCAACGATCCTTGGGGATCGTTGCCTTCGCGTTCCTGGATCGGGCATTCCGTTATGTTGGCAGATGTAGGTTCGCCGAAGGGAAAGGGCTCTGCGAACTGACGGGCACGGAGTGCACAGTGCTGCCAGGTAGTATCGCATCTTCCATCTCAGAAGCTTCGGAGGCTGATTCATGTCAACATCCTCAATTCGGGTAAAAATCCGCGTCGCGGTAGTCGAGGTAAATCCAATCGAGCGGGAATACCTGCTCGGTCTCATCCAGGCCATTCCAGGGGTCGAACTGTCTGGCGCCTACGGTGAGGTTGCGGAGGCCCTGCTCGAGTCTCAGCAGGTGCCCCCCGACCTGGTGGTGGTCAACCTGGACACCTTGGATGGTTGCGCCGAGGCCTGGCTCAAGAAACTGCATTGCCAATTGCCTCATGCACCGGTATTGGTCCTCTCGTCCAGTGTCGGCCGGGAGCAGGTTTTTCGATTACTCGAGGAAGGTGCCGCGGGTTGGTTGGACAAGCCCTGCCCGGCGGACCAAATCATGCGGGCAATTGTGCTGCTGCATGAAGGCGGGGTGGTCTTGTCCAGCCGGGCTGCGCGTACAGGTCCTGGACTACTTCTGCGCCCGCGGGCAGTTGATGCGTCGCCTCACTCTGCGCGAGAGAGAGGTTTTGCGCTTGCTTTGCCAGGGCCTGCAGAACGCTGGAAATCGGCGAAAAACTCGGCCTTAGTAAGCATACCGTCCGCACACACCTGCGCAGAGTCCTGGTGAAGCTCGGGGCCAACTCTCGCGGCGGAGTCCTGGTCAAGTACTTTAACCCGCTGGTTGCGGGGCCGGCGCCCGAGAAAGCTCTCCAGGCCGGATGCGCCCAGCCCAACCAGCCGATCTGAGGAGCCGGGCGGGGGCCCGGTCCGTCGCGAAACGACGTGGCTGGCGGCTTTCGCCCCTGCACCATGTGGCGGCCCGGCACTACCAAGCCATCCCTGATACACCCGACAAGAGAATCATGACGAGGCACGACAGACAAATGGCTCGAAGTTTTTGCCATCATTGAAACCGGAAGATGAGTCGAGGGAAAAAAGCCCTACGGATTGACAGGCAGGGAGTGTGCGCTCTCCGCGGTCCGTAGTCAGCAGTGGTCCGTGGTCCAGTTTTGGTGGTCCGTAGTCTTTTTGAAATGCACAGTTTTGCTGGACGAAAAGATGCCTGCGAATTGACGGGCACGGAGTGTGCCCACGAACCGGCCACCGAGCCCGCCCCGCGGGCGAACCGAGGACGGAGGCCAGAGGTCGGAAGTCGGTCAACGGACCATGGGCCCAACGTCAAGGGAGGGCGTCCAATGTTTGCTGATGATTATCTTGCCCTGCGGCTTTTTCGCCTCAAGCCGTCTGAAGAGTGGCTGAATCGAGGTCGCAGCTTCTCGTTCCTGTTTCCGAAGGAGGGCCTCGGAACGTTTGTCTCGGCGGCGATCAATCATCCTCTTGCACCCGGGGATGTCCTCGTTTTCTCGGAGGGCCAGGGTGGCAAGGTCTGCGCCGCGGACGCTGGGGAACTGGTCTTTTGGCACTTTTCGGTCTGCCTGGAACATCTCTACCCGCTGTTTGCGAGCGAGGAGCTGTCTTTGCTGCAAAGTGTCACCGAATGTTTCAAGACCCCGAGGCTGTATCGCGCCTCCACCCCGTCGGCCCAGGAATGGCATCGACTGCTGGCGGCCGCCCCGCCTCAACACCATCTGGACCACCGCGGCCAACTGCTGCGGGTCGTGACGGCTATTTTAGCCGTGGAGTTTAAAGATAGCCGCTGCCAGCGGGGCGGACTTGGCGGCGCCGGGGAGCATATGCTCCAGGTGTTCGACGAACTCTTGGCGGCGGACATCATGGGTCTTAGTGTGGGGGAACTGGCCGACAAATTCCACTGCAGCTCGCGCCATCTGAACCGCCTTTTTCAGCGGCACTTTGGCTTCTCCGTGGCGGCCCTGAGAATGGAGATGCGGTTGATCAAAGCCATGACCCTGCTGCGAAATCGCGACGCCAAGGTCATCCACGTGGCAGAAGAATGCGGGTTCAACCACCTGGGTCTGTTCAATTCCTGCTTCAAGCGCCGCTTCGGCGCCAGCCCGGGCCATTGGCGCGATGCCAATAGCCCCGCCCAGGCTCACGCCGCCGGGCTGATCGATGGCGAACAGCTTTGTCAAATGCGAGCCAACGGGTTGTGCCCCTGGGCCGGCATGGCCGCCAGCACAGCGCCCACCGGCCCAACATCCACCCGCCTGAGCCCCTCCCGGCTCCAGAAGGCCCGCTTCCCCTACGGTACGTCGGCGCCCCAACGCCGGAACGGACAGGTGGTGGCCGCCGCCGACGCAAAGCTCGATACCGCCGTCGGCAAAGAGCTTGGGGCCCTCATCGGCAAGGGTCTTGAGGCCGCCGTCCGCGCAAAGCTGGGGACCGCATCTGCTTCCACATCGGAGAAAGGCAATGGTTTGTGAACCGCGCTCGCCTGCTCCAATTGAGAATCCAAGTCTGACCATGCGCCGGCAGCCCTTCCACAACCTTCTTGTGCAGCCACTCGGCTCGCGCTACGCCGCGTGTGGGCTGTGGTTGGCCGCCGCGGTGCTGCTCACCGAGAACATCGCCGATGCCCAAGAGGCCCTCCGGAACTGGATGACTGGAGACGCGGCGGCGGAGGCCAGGCGCCTCCAGGCGGGATCCCTGCCCTACACCGTCAAATCGGGGGATTTCAGGCTGCTAGTTACGCCTTCAATGGACTTCGACTGGAATGACAATGTTTACCTATCCAAGGAGAATGCTCAGAGTGATTTCATACTGAGACCGGCGCTGGGGCTTAACACCAGCTATCCGGTAACCCAGCGCAATTTATTGCAACTGAACGTAACGGTCGGCTATCAAAATTATATCAGGCACGACGAGCTGAGTGCCTTGTACGTGCAATCCGGGTCCGAGCTTTCCTTCGATATTTACGTGAAGGACTTTTGGATTAACCTCCATGACCGCTTCAGCTACGTTCAGGACTCCGCAACCCAAGCCGCAATCGCCAATACCGGCAGCTTCGGAACCCTCCAAAACACCGCCGGGCTGAATACAACCTGGAACCTTGAGGACGTGACGTTGAGCCTTGGCTACGATCACCAGACCTACATGTCCACGGCCAGCCAGTTCGATTCGATGGACCGGACCTCCGAGTTGGTTGTTGGCCGCGCGGGGCTCCGGCCGCACCCCAGGCTTACCGCGGGCGTCGAGGGCACGGCGGCATTCACCACCTACGATCAGATGGTCTTGAACGACAACACGTCGTATAGCGCGGGCATTTACGGGGATTGGCGGCCCGGCTCTGCTCTTCGCGTCCAGCCTCGCGTCGGCTATACCATCTTCACCTTTCAACACACCAGCCAAGTCATCCAAACCTCCGACCTGGATTCATGGTATGCCGATTTGACGATAACCCACCAGATTTCCGAGGGCGTGAATTATTCGTTCAGCGCCGGGCGCGAGGTGGTTCTGGGAATCCAGGCCGATGTGATCGAAGACTGGTATGTCCGTCCGGCCATTAATTGGAGCATCATCAAGGACCTGAGCCTGCATACCTCCCTTTTTTACGAGCACGGGAACCAGGGCGCCGGGAATGTGCAGGGCAATCTCGTGGAAACCTTCGACTGGTACGGTGGCACGCTGAGCCTCAGCCATCCGCTGACGAGCAGACTCACGGTCGGCTTGAATTATCGGCTGACCTTGCGTTCGTCTGACATCGCAAACAATGGATACGCGCAGAACCTCGTAGGACTCCTGATTAGCTATCACCCATAGTGAACGCAATTTATCAACCGACAACTTTTGAGACAGGCGCCTCGCCCTTCAAGGCGTGGGCGCCAGCCGGGTTGGCACCCGCGCTGGGCCTTGCGCTGGCCGCCTGGTTTTCCTTCGCCCTGGCGGCTCAGGCCGCCGATACATCCTTCCTTCAGGCAGCGCCGACGAATTCCTGGAAGAACCTTGCGGTAACGAACGCGTTGGGGGCGGCCACGAATGCTGTGCCGGCCAGTCCTTCCACTGGCGCCGAAACTCGTCCGCTCACGCCCCAGGAATGGTTGCAGCGCGGCTTCCCGGAGCGGACCAACGTGCGCGCAGGGCAGGCACGAATCCTCACGACCGAACGGCAGCGAGCCCCCGCAGAACACCAACTCGAACCTCCCTGCCACGAACGCGCCTGGCAACACGGAGGCAACGCATGGCTCGAACAATGCCGCACGCTCTCTTGCCAAAGGGGGGACGAACTTGGTCACGGCGGCCGGCACCAACAGCATGGAGGCGCTCGATGACAAACACCTCCTCGCCATTGGCGACCGGTTGAGCTTCCGGATCGGCGAGGATGAGGACGATCCAAAACCGCTTTCTGTCACCGATTCGGGGGATCTGGAAGTTCCATATATCGGGAGGTTTCCGGCGGTGGGCAAGTCCTGCAAACAACTCGCCGGCGAACTTAAGGCCGAACTGGAAAAGGAGTATTACTACCACGCGACGGTCATTGTCGCGGTGGATGTGATGACCCGGAGCCGGGGCAAGGTGTATTTGGTCGGCCCCGTGCGCGCCCCAGGGCCGCAAGAGATTCCCAGTGACGAAGTGCTGACGCTCAGCAAGGCCATCCTGCGGGCCGGAGGCTTCAGCGATTATGCCGATAAACACAGTGTCAGGGTCACGCGTAAGGGCAGCGGGGGCGAGGACCGGAAGTTCACCGTGAACGTCGCGGAGATTCTGGAGAAGGGCAAAACCGACTCTGACCTGCGGCTGGAACCCGGCGACCTCATCTACGTGCCGGAGCGACTGATCCGTTTTTAAGCAGACATTATGCCAGAGATGCCCCCAGCTTTGCGCCCGGACCTGCAAATCCTGAGCCCGATGGAGGAGGAGGCCGCCCCGTCTTCGCCTTTCCCGGTCCGGCGGTTGCTCGCGTTCCTGCTGAAATACTGGTGGCTGCCGGCGCTGACACTGGTGCTCGGCCTCGGCGCGGCAATCGGTTTCGTTTTATCGGAGCCGCCGACCTTTACTTCCAAAGCCCGGATGTGGGAGACCGTCAAACTTCATCTGCCGGAGGGCTCTCTCTTTGCCGAGGACATGCAGAATTTCCTGGGCACGCAGACCGAATTGCTCCAGAGCGCAACGCTCCGGGAACTGACCCTGGCGCGCCTAAGGGCCGCGAGCAACAATGTGGCCCTTCCGGTTGGCAGGAACCGCAAGCCGCTGCCCGTGACGATTCGCGTCGCGGGGGGGACCAAAAGCTCGGTGTTCGTGCTCGAGGCCACTGGTTCGCAAGCCGCCTACACCCAGGCTTATCTGGATGCCCTGATGGAGGTGTACCTGGAGTATAAAAGGAATATCCGCAAATTGGTTTCCGGCGACACGCTGGCCTCGATTACCGAGCAGGTCCAGCGCACCGAACGCGATCTGAAAACCGAGCAGGACGCCCTGCTGGCCTTCCAGCGGACCAACAACATGGCAATTCTGCAGCAGGAAGGCACGGTTGCGGGAGGGTATTTGGTAACCCTCAAAACCAAGCTGTCCGATTTTCAGCTCGAGGACAGACTGTTGCAGGCCACTGCCTCGGACCACAACCAGGGCGCGCGTGCGAATACCAATGCCAGCCTCGAGGTGGTCGAGGCCGCCGCGGGCATGGACCCCTCTTCGCCCGGCGGCGTGCCCGCGGAGCGGCAGAACGCTTCCAAAGAGCTGGAGTTGCTCCAGATGCAACGCGCGAAACTCAGCCAGAATCTGCGTCCGAAACACCCGAGAATCGTCAAGCTCGACGCGGACATCGAGCGCGCGCAGAAGCTCATCGAAATCTTTCGCCGCCAAAGCCTTGAGCAGGTTGTCTCCTCGCGGCAGGCCCTGCAGCTAAAAATGGAGAATGTGTTGGCTTCCATCAGGGAGTGGGAAGGCAAGGTCGTGGAGGCCAACAGCCGGCTCGCCGAAGCCGAGCGCCTAAAGCTCAATGTCCAGCGCATTCAAAGTGTGTATGACCGGTTGGTGATGCTGGTGCAGAACGTCGGTATCAGCCGAAATATCGATCAGGAGACCCTCGCGATTTTGGAGCCGGCCGCCGCGGCAAAGCGGTCTTACGCCATGGAGATAGGCCAACTGGCCCTCGGAGGCGTAGGCGGCTTGGCTCTGGGCCTTGGCCTGATCGTTCTCATGATGTTGCGCGACGACCGCCTTGGGTCGGTCGCCGAGGTGAATGCCAAGCTCAGCCAGGTCATTGTTGGCCAGGTGCCCGAGGTGCGCGGCCTCAAGCGGGATGCCGCGCTCCCTCTGCTGGAGATGAACGATTCACGCCACGCTTATGCCGAGTCCTTCCGCGGTCTTCGTTCCGCCCTCATTTTCATGGTCACGGAAAGCAAGCCGCCCAAGGTCGTGCTCATCACCAGCGCAGTGCCCAATGAAGGAAAATCCACGGTCGCGGCGAACCTGGCCCGGGCCCTGGCGTTGGGCGGCGCGCGAGTCGTGCTGGTGGATGGCGACCTGCGCAAAGGCACGCTGCATGACCTGATGGGCCTGCCGCGCCACCCGGGTCTGGCCGAGGCGCTGCGCGCGCCGGATGAATTGGAAAAAGTCATCCAGAGCAATTGCTGGCCGAACCTCTCTTTTATCTCGAGGGGAAGCTCTTCCAGCCAATGCGGCGACCTGCTGATGGGCACCAGGTTCGAGCAGATCCTGGTCCAGCTCCGGCAGCGATTCGATTATGTGCTCATCGACAGCAGCCCCGTCTTTGCGGCCGATGACGCTTCCGCCCTGGCGCCCAGGGTGGACGGCACGCTCTTCGTCGTGCGCAGCCGCTTTTCCCGCGCCGGCCCCGCCCGCGAAGCGCTCGAACTGCTCTATCAGCGCAACGCCCGCGTGCTCGGTGTTATTTTCAACCAGGCCGACACCTCCGCGCGGTCCTACTACTACCACAAGTACGCGGATTATTACGGGCCGCCGGCCGGCAGTCAGTGATCAGTAATCAGTGGTCAGCGGCCGATGGCCGGTTTCACGACCTCCGCCCCCTGTTTGCCGCAATGCCCGCAACCCTCAGCCCTGAATCTTCAGCCGTTGGCCCTCGGCCAGCCGCGCCTGTGAGGACCAAGGAGGGCAGCCTCAAGACCTGGCTCCCGATGGCTGTCTTCAGCGTTCTCTGGCTGGACCTGTGCCGCTTGCTCAGCAGCCAATGGGAAACCCGCGAACAATACGCCTACGGCTGGTTCGTTCCCCTCTTCGCGGCTGGGCTTTTCTGGCGCCGCTGGTCGGACCGGCCCCTTCCCGCGCCGGAGCAACGCGAAGGCGGGTCGCCCGCGTCTGGTTTCAGGTTTCAGGTTTCAGCTTTCATCCTTCTTTTGGCCCTGTCGCTCCTCCCGCTCCGGGTGATTTTCGAAATCAACCGCGACTGGCCGCTCATGGGCTGGCTTTACGCCGGCATCGTCGTTACCGCAACGCTCTACGCATTCTTTCTGGCTGGCGGCCGGGCGTGGGTGAAGCACTTCGCCTTTCCCGTCGCCCTCATCCTGGTGGGTGTGGTTTGGCCGTACCGCATCGAAAGGGGCCTCACCCAGGGCCTTATGCGTCTCGATGCCAACCTCACGGTGGAGTTGCTTGGCTGGATCGACATCCCCGCCCTGCAACGTGGCAACCTCATCGAACTCAGCACCGGCACCCTGGGCATCAACGAAGCCTGCAGCGGGATCCGCTCCTTCCAATCCAGCCTCATGGCCGCGCTGGTTATGGGCGAACTCTACCGGTTCCGGCTTCGGCCCCGCGCCGCCCTCATCCTCTGCGGCATCGTCCTCGGCTTTGGTTTTAACGTCGTGCGCACCCTCCTGCTGAGCTGGCTCGCAAACAAAAATGGAATCTCAGCCACCGGTAGATGGCACGACCCGGCCGGCATGACCATCACCGTCGCCTGCTTCTTCGCCCTCTGGGCTCTGGCCGTCTTAATGCGAAGGTGGACCAGGCGCCCTTCAGCTTTCAGCTTTCATCCTTCAGCCTTTAGCCCTGGGCCTTTCCCTCGCCGCTACCTCCTCGCCCTCGGCTGCTGGGCCCTGATTTCCATCGGCGCCACCGAGGCCTGGTATCGCTGCCATGCCAACCCGAACTCCGGCAAATTCTGCTGGACCGTCGCGATGCCCGTGAGCAGTCCCGGCTTCCAAAAAATAGAGCTGCCGCCACGGACCCTGCAACTGCTCTCCTTTGATGAGGGCGCTACCGGCAAGTGGACCGAGAACGGTATGGAGTGGAGCGCGCATTTCTTCCGGTGGAAGCCCCGGTCCATTGAATCGGTGATTACATCCCGCATTCACCGGCCTGAGCGATGCCTTCCTGCGGCCGGGCTTAGCCAGGTCTCGGAGTCCAAACTGCTATGGTACGACGCAGGTCAATTCAAGCTCCCCTTCCGCAAATACGTTTTCGAAGGCGAAGGACGCACCCTCTTTGTCTTTTTCTGCCAGTGGGAAGACGGCTTCAAAGAACAGGCCGGAATGCAAGCCTCAAACCAGGCCGACCGGCTGCAATCCGTCCTCAGTGGCCGCCGGCTCGTGGGCCAGCAAACCCTGGAACTCATCCTCGGTGGCTACCCCTCTTTGGACGCCGCGGAGCAGGCTGTTCGCGACCGCCTCCCCGCCCTCATCCGCCCCGACGCCTGACTCAGTTCTTAGATTTCTGCTTTCTGCTTTGTATTTTCCGCTCGTGACCACCAACCCCTCACAATTGACCTCCGCCGCCCTGGCGCCCGCCCCGCGCCCTGCTCCGCCCTCCCCCTTGTCCGATTTGGCTTCTCAGCCTTCAGGTTTCATCCCGCATCCTTCAGAATGGGACTTGATTATCCGCCCTAAGACCGGCTGGTTCGATCTGCACCTGGCCGACCTGTGGCGCTACCGCGATCTGGTCATGCTCTTCGTCCGCCGCAACTTCGTCGCCCAATACAAGCAAACCATCCTCGGACCGCTCTGGTTCATTATTCAGCCGCTGCTGACCACCCTGACCTTCACCCTCATCTTCGGAAACGTCGCCAAGCTCTCCACCGACGGCCTGCCGAAAATCCTTTTTTACCTCTCCGGCGTGACTGCCTGGAGCTACTTCTCGGATTGCCTGATGAAAACCTCGGAGACGTTCAATGCCAACGCCGCCATCTTCGGCAAGGTCTATTTCCCCCGGCTGGCCGTGCCCCTGTCCATCGTCCTCTCGAACCTCATCCGGTTTGGCATCCAGCTTGGGCTCTTCCTGGGGTTCTATTTCTACTTCCTGGCTCGCGGCACCGCCATCCACGCCACCTCGGCGCTGCTGCTCCTGCCCGTGCTCGTGCTGTTAATGGCGGCTCTGGGACTGGGCAGCGGCATCATCGTGTCCTCGATGACGACCCGCTACCGGGACCTCCGGTTCCTGGTGCAGTTTGGCACCCAGTTGCTGATGTATTCGACTCCGGTCATTATTCCCCTCTCGAAGCTGCCGGAAAAATACCGCTGGATCATGCTGGCGAACCCGATGACGGCGATCATCGAGACCTTCCGCTACGCCTTCCTGGGCACCGGCACCTTCAACTGGCCGCAGCTCGGCTACACCGCCGCCGCCACGGCCCTCATCCTCGCGGCCGGCATCCTCCTCTTCAACCACGTGGAGAAGACCTTCATGGATACGGTGTGAGGGGAAAATGAGGAAAACAGAAAGTAGAAAACAGAAATGAAGAGCCGGTTGCCAGACGACTTTCGTGATCGCACCAAGCGCTACGCCGCCCACATGATCCGCCTCTTTGCCAAGCTCCCCAAAGCTCAGGAGGAAGTGAGGGTTCTCGGCAAGCAACTGCTACGCTCTGGGACATCGGTTGCCGCCCACGTTCGCGAAGCGTCCCGTGGCCGCTCTGACTCCGAGTTCGTCTCGAAGTTGGGCGGGGCGCTCCAGGAAGCCGACGAGTCGGCCCTCTGGCTCGAACTGTTGCGCGAGGAATGCCGAGTCAGCGCCAACCTCACCAGTCCCCTTGAAAGGGAATCCTCAGAATTGATGGCCATTTTCACGACCATGATCAATCGAACGCTCGAAAAGCAGAGCACAGAAAACAAAAAATAGAAATACCTCTGCTTTCTACTTTCTATTTTCCTGGATGCATTTCTGCTTTCTGCTTTCTACTTTCTGCTTTTCCCAATGAGCACCGTCATCCAAGTTGACCGCCTCTCCAAGCGATACCGCCTCGGCGCCATCGGCGGCAAACGCCTCGTGGACGACGTCAACCGCTGGTGGGCGCGTTTTCGCGGCAAAGAGGACCCGCTTTCCAAAGTCGGCTCCGCTCGGCCTCAGGTTTCAGGTTTCAAGTCTCCGGTTTCCGATGCTCCTCAGGTTTCAGGTTTCAAGTCTCAGGTTTCCGCCTCCCCCCTCATCCCCCTGAAACCATTTGGGCCTTGCGCGACGTGTCCTTCGAGGTCAAACAAGGCGAGGTCCTGGGCATCATCGGCCGGAACGGCGCCGGCAAGAGCACCCTCTTGAAGATCCTCTCGCGGGTGACCGCCCCCACTTCCGGCGAGGTCCGCGTCAAAGGCCGCATTGCCAGCCTCCTCGAGGTCGGCACCGGCTTCCACCCGGAGCTCACCGGCCGGGAGAACATCTTCCTCAACGGCGCCATTCTGGGCATGACCAAATCGGAGATTCGGGCCAAGTTCGACGAAATCGTGGCGTTTTCGGAGGTGGAGCAGTTCATCGACACACCGGTCAAGCGCTATTCCAGCGGCATGCACGTCCGGTTGGCCTTCGCCGTCGCGGCTCACCTTGAACCGGAGATCCTCATCGTGGACGAGGTGCTCGCAGTCGGTGACGCCCTATTTCAGAAGCGGTGCGTCGGTAAGATGCGGGATGTCTCCCGCCAGGGGCGGACGGTTCTGTTCGTCAGCCACAACATGGCGGCTGTGACGCAATTGTGCACCACAGGAATGCTTGTGGAAAAAGGGTGTGCAAGTGAGAAGGACGGTATTGAAACAGTCGTGAGTCGGTATCTCTGCTCACACACGTCCAATTGTGTTTGGACTCTCTCGCACGACGATGGAGACGAAGCGATCGCAAAAAAGGCTTACTTCCGGCGCGTTGAGCTATGCGCTCACGATGGCACTCCTGCCTCCGAGCTTGATGTTCGAAAGCCGTTCAGAGTCTGCATGGAGTACTCGGTGCCGAGGGCTTTGGCGCCTCTTGAACTGGGAGTTAGAGTCCTCACTCCTGATGGGCGACCGGTGCTCACGACCTTGCTCAGCGATTCGCGCCCGGATTTGCTGCAAGTGCGGAAGTCAGGCGCCTACCGGGCCGAAGTCCAGTTTCCCGCCATGTTTTTAATGCCTGGCAATTATCTCATGAACGTCGCCGCGCACGCTGCGGTGGGGGAAGTGTACGACCTTTTGCCAAACGTCTTCAGCTTCACGGTCCTGGATACCGGGACAAGTTATTCTAAGTACGGGCATAACCAAGCTATCGGCGTCGTTATGCGCCAAATGCCGTGGACTGACCAGCCCGCAGGCTGAAGGCAGCAGGTTTCCGCTCGACCTCATGCTCGCGCCGGCAAAACTCCCCGAGCGATTCGCTCGTTGGAACCACGAACACGGGGCACCGAGGGGAAGGCCCTTAAGCGAACTTGGCTGGCGGGGAAGATTTCTGTCCAGAGCTGCGAAAGACAGATACCGCGGCCCCTTCGCTTTGCAGCCAAATAACACGACCCGCGCCTTCGAATATCCGTGGGCATACGAAGTCGCGGCACTGAAGCCCGGAATGCGCGTCCTGGAGGTCGGGGGCGGGTTGGCTGGGTATCAATTCCTCTTAGATCGGGCTGGCTGCCGGGTCGTAAATGTCGATCCCGGCCCAGCGGCAGAGGGTGTCGGTTGGCCTTGCGACCAGAAACGCATTGCAGAACTCAATGAGAGATTTGGCACCAGGGTGGAGCTTAGGAACACTACAATTGAAAAGGCAGATCTTCCTGAAGCCTCCTTCGACAGAGTGTTCTCCCTCAGCGTCCTGGAGCACCTGCCGCTTCGGGACGCGCTCCTGGCCATGGAAAACGCCTATGGGTGTCTCAAGCCTGGCGGCCTGTTTGTTTTGACGGTGGACTTGTTCCTGAATTTGAAACCCTTTACGACACGCCTCAAAAACGAGTACGGCAGCAATTTGGACATCCGATGTCTGTTAGCAACCCAAGACTGGGAGATACATGAAGGAAGAACAGCGGAGCTGTACGGATTTCCAGAATTCGATGCTGAGCGGATCCAGAGTCACCTGGAGGATTACCTGCGAGGCCAGGGATATCCCGCGTTAATTCAGTGTGTCGTTTTACGCAAGCCCGTTGCTCGATAAAAAGCGCCAGTCCACGCACAACCGGGAGCGCCGACATGGTGCGAGCTGAATACACATACCGAATGAGTAACGAGGCAGGGTGCGCTGAGAAGCGGACTCTTCCCGGATTGGACGGGCGGGTCTTTCTTCGCGAGTCGCTCGGTCGCAACGGATGCCTTTTAAATGGCGGTGACCGCCGGAGCGCACAGTTGGGCGAGATCATCACGCGGGATGGTGCAGTAATAAGGGATCTTTGCCTGGCCGACGCGCCCTCGGGCATACTCAGGCATTACATCATGGGTTGGAGGCTCGGTCGCGAACTGGGGCTGTTGAAGTATGGGTTCCGAACTCTTTTGAGGCGTTGGGGGCGGCTGCGCGACCGGTACGAAGCTGCTTTTCGCTCGCAGGGCCCCGCCGATGCCTTTTTGTGGGAACGCACGCGCTTTCCAGTTGGGGCGTTTATGGCCAGGAGGCTGGGGATGCCGGTCATTGCGCTGCCCCACAATGTGGAGTCTTTGGTTCCCGAGAGTCGCGACAAACTCACCGGTGTCGCGCTGCCCGATAGTATTGGACTGGAGAAGAAATACCTCGAAATGGCAAACGCCGTATTTTGCATTTCGCGGGAGGAACAGTGGCTGTTGAGTAATCTGGGAATCACGGTGGAATTCCTGCCGTATTACCCTCCCTCAACAGAAGCGGAGCGGTTTCTTCGCGTGAGGGCGAGACGGCCGAGCGAGGAAAAGGACTGCTTCCTCGTAATCGGCTCGGCGGCCAACTACCCGACTGGGGAAGGCATGCGAGAGCTGTTGCTCCAGTTGGCTCACTTCGGACCCGCAATCAACCAGAGGTTCGAGGTAATCGGACGCGGCGTCGAGGTTCTCGCCGGCGTGTGCCAGAAACCTTGGCTGAGGCTTCACGGCGAAGTGGACGATGCGACCCTGGATCAAATGTTGGCCCGGAGCAAGGCGGTGCTGGTTCATCAGCGGCGAGGCGCCGGAGCCTTGACGCGAATAGTGGAAATGCTATTAGCAGGCGTCCCCGTAATCGGAAACCAGATCGCTTGCCGTACGCATTTCGGAGTTGATGGCGTCCACTGTTATGAATCCTGGCAAGAGCTGAGCGGTCTGCTGCAGGATTCTCTCGGAACTCCCAACAAACCCGTGCAACCGCGGCGCGCCGCAGCGAGACTGGTGGAGGTTTTGCGGCGAACAACTGCTAAAGCGGTAGCGCGCGCTGAGCGGGCAGAATGCATAGCATAGGGGCTTCAGAAAAAATTGGTTGATACCCTTGATTGGGGACAGCCGTTTTCTTGCCGCGCGCAGACCGATTGAAAGAGCCTGGAGAAGAATGCCGCGGTTCTGCTGGCGCCCGCGCCGCAACATAACCGGCTGCTTTCTGAGCGGGGCCTGCAAAATCGAGCCCATATTGCTCGGCGAGACTCATTGGAACGGGTTATTGTTCGCGTCTGGAGATGAAACCGTGGAGTTTAAGCGACTGCTTCCGCGTCGCGGCCAGTAACTGGGGCAAGAATCATCGCCACCACGGGGGAGCCTTTTCGGCGCTGAAGTGCTTCGGCGGCACGTTGCGCGCTTGCCGGGCAGGCGGCGATGCTGCAAAGGACCTCGCGGCTGGCGGGCCTGGAGGAATTGACATCGTTACCTTTTCCGTTGTACCTCGCCTTACGGCAGCCTGGGCTGCCTTCATGGACCACGCCCTCGACGGTTGGGACCACCGGATTCTGATCGGCGACAGCTCCGGGGCCTTCGAGTCGTTGACATCGAATCCGAAAATCCGAACCCTCTGTGTGCTTAATTTTCCGCATGGTGAGAAACTGGACCTTTTCCTGCAGCAATTCTGCGGCTCGGAGTTCGTCATCGTCTCGGACAATGATGTGTTCTGGCTCAACAACGCCGCCTGGTTGTGGGCCCTCGAACAGTTCGCCGCCAACGCCAGGTTGGTGGCCGTCTCCCTCCGCCCGCGGGAGGGGCAGGTCTGGCCAACCATCGCGGAACGCATCCCCGGTCCCCCGATGGGATCCTACTGTCTTATTATCCGGAGGCAGATCTGGATGGCGGAGCAACTGTCCTTTCGCATCATCGAGTCTCCGTCTCACAAGCACGAGGGATACTTTTTTGACACCGCCGATTATGCGAACGTCCTGTTGCTGGAGCGCGGCTACCGCGTGCTCATCGCGCCTGAGGCCATCCGCTCCTCCGTGGTTACATTCGACGGGACCAGTTGTTGGGCGTTGCGCATTCAACAGCATCGTGGGGAACTCAAGCCCATCCTCCTGGGAAAGCCGGCGCTGCAGCTAAAGGCTTATCTTAGCGCCCTGGTTTTGCGGGAAATGTCAGTCCTGGTGCGCGAACTGGCCGGGGGAACGGAAGTCGCTGACCTTGTCCCTCGGAAGAGCCTGGACACCGCGCAGGGAATCTTAGCGGAGCTGCTGGAAGAACCCGCCAGACGCCAGGCGGAAAACCAAGTGGCAGCCTGGTTTCGAGCCTTGCAAGCGGCTCGAACTGCGTGGCCGGACAATGGAGGACGCCAGTGAGCCCGGTGAGTGTCTGGCCTGCATTCGTGGCCACAGCCATCGCTTTGGGCGTCGCTTTTCTTTTGGCGAGGCGCTTTGAGCAGGCCCCCGGCCTGGGCCGGTTCGCCACGCTGGACGGGCTGCGAGGCTACCTCGCCTTTTTCGTGTTTCTGCACCATTCAGCAATCTCGTATTTGCGCAATCATTCCGGCGAGGCGGAAGGCAGTTTGCCCAGGCTTTACACCCACTTCGGGGAAAGCAGTGTGGCGCTCTTTTTCATGATCACCGCTTTTCTCTTTTTCTCGAAGCTCATTGACGGCCGGACGCGGCCAGTTGATTGGTTTCGACTCTATGTGTCTCGCGTGCTCAGGTTGGTGCCGATCTACTGGTTTGCCATCGCGGTGGTGTTTTTGATCGTCGCGTGCCTGTCCGGTTTCCGCCTGCACGAACCGCCTTACCATCTGGCAAGGAAAGTCTTAAGTTGGATGTCCTTCACCGTTTTGGGCGCGCCCGACCTGAATGGTGTCTTGCACACGAAGCGAATTATTTGGAGCGTGATGTGGACCCTCAGGTATGAATGGCTGTTTTACCTATCGCTGCCCCTCATGGCGCTCTGCCTTAGGACGGCTGTTTCCGCTCGGTACGTAGTTTTTAGCATCCTTTTCGCGGCAGGGTTCCTTTTCGTCGGCGTGCGTGAAGCCAGGTGGTTGGCTGCCTTTGCGGGCGGTATTGCGGCCGCCTTCCTGGTACAGTTCCGAGAGATGGCGGTCTTTCGCCAGCGACAAGCTAGCGGCCGCAATTGCCTTAGCATGTTTGGCAAGCGCCTTTTGCCTCATGCCAACGGGCTTCAGCATACCGACCCTCGTGGTCTTGACGATAGCGTTTGCATTAATAGCGGGCGGGACCACGGGCTTCGGTATTTTCGCCTGGCCTGCCTCCAGAATGCTGGGGGAGATGTGCTACAGCCTATATCTGCTTCACGGGCTGCTTCTGTACTCTGTGTTTGAGCTTGGCCTTGGTCCCGCTCGGGCGGGCCGGTTTTCGCCACTTGAGCACTGGCTGGTCGCCTGGGCGTGTGTGCCCGTGTTGGTCACGGTCTGCTTCGCGACTTTTCGGCTTATCGAGGCGCCCGCCATGAGAAGCGCGCCCGCGGTTTCGGCAACGCTGCGCGGCTTTATGGTGAAGAGGCGCAGCGCTTCCGCTAGAAACCAGCCAGGGAATGAACCGCCCTCGAAGGTGAAGGCTCGCCCGCGGCCGCTCGTGGCATCGCACAGGACCCCGGACGGGGCTGAGGCGGTGAGCAAGCCCGGAGGCGTTGTCCTGTAGAACTGCCAAGCGCCTCAACTCGTCGCCGTCTCGCCGGAATAGCCAACAGCCGGGGCCTCGAACTGCGGCATTGAATTAGCATGAACATCTCGGAGACACCAGTGCGGTACGCTGACGGAGAAGTGCATCTTAAGTTTTCGACGAACGGTTCGATAGCCCTGAAGCCGCAGGAATGCTGGCGCCTCGTCGAACAGGCGCAGAGCGTGCTTATCGAGAACAGTTCCCTCTTTGAGCCCAGGGTCCTCAGGGAGATGTCTCGAGGCGGGCGCCGATTTCGAGTGGTACTTTCGAGAAACAACAACTTCTGGAACAGTTACCACGCTGGATCATGGGAGCGTCACACCTTTGAGGTTTTCGACCGCTTCCTAACCCAAGACTCGACATTCCTGGATATCGGAGCGTGGATTGGACCTACTCTATTATACGGTGCCCAACTCGCCAGGGTCGCCTTCGGCTTCGAACCCGACCCGCTCGCTTTTGACGAGCTCCGTGCAAACCTTGCTGCGAACCAAGCAGAGGTCTGGGCCTCCAAAGTGACGATCCTCAACCAGGCCGTTGCGAAAACGAGCGGCCGAATGGCTCTGGGAAACCGGGGAAGCGGTGGAGACTCCGAAAGCAGCGTTCTTTTCGCCGGCGAGGCCACAACCTGGCAGGTTGAGACTGCCTCCCTGGCTGAGTTCTTCCGGGATCGACACATCGCTGGACGGGTTTTCATCAAAATGGACATCGAGGGCGGAGAGTATGACTTGGTACCCGTCCTCCGACCCCTCTTTCAGAGCGAAGATGTTGATTTGTATGTGTCCCTGCACGCTGCTTTTCTCAAATCGTATCTCCGGAACGGGCATCACCACAGCCCAAGCCGCCTCCGGCGGCGGTTGCTATTTTTTTTACGCCACTGCCGGTTGCTTAATGGACTTCCCTTCGCCCGCCTTTACTCCCGCGCAGGCGGCCTGCTGAACCCGACGGCGCTGAAGTACGAAGCGCTGGCAAACGGTCGGTTTCCCACCGAGCTGGTTGCAACCAACCGGACTTGGTTTCACGCGTAGATGCTATCCTCGTTGTGGTTGTTGAAAAGACATCCGAACAAGCCCTGTGGCCTTGGTTTGCCGCAAGCAATACCCCGCCAGGGCGTGTAACGACGGACCAGGTGTGGCCCGGCATCACTGTGGTGACCCCGTCGTATAACCAAGGGCAGTTCATCGAGGAAACAATTAGATCGGTGTTGTTACAGGGCTATCCTAATCTTCAATACTTCGTGATCGATGGATGCTCAAATGACAACACTGTTGAGGTGATTCGGAAGTATGAGGATAAGATAAGCTTTTGGGCCAGCGAACGGGATGAGGGGCAGTCCCACGCTATCAACAAGGGTTTTGCCCGTGCTTCGGGAGACATTTGGTGCTGGGTGAATAGCGACGACATGCTGGCAGAAGGGACTCTCTTCAAGGCGGCGGCGATGCTCCGGGGCAAAACTCGCGCCCTGCTAGTCGGCACTGCGATTGAGGGCGAGTTCCTGGCTGGTCGTGAAGGGAATATGGACGCCCGAAAGCCTTCGTGGCCGGAGATGAAGTACCGCGCCCGCACTTTTCCCCAGCCGAGCGTCTTTTGGACCAGAGATTTGGCCGAATGCTCATTGCTTAATGGGTCTTTGCTGGACAACGATCTTCACTTGGCATTGGACCTCGACCTTTGGCTCCGGATGCGGCCCAACGTGAAGGATCTGGTATTTCTGGGGGATGTCCTGTCCTATGAGCGAGTCCATCCGGCGCAAAAAGCAGCGCTCAGGACTTACAAGGCCGAGCAATTCATTCGGGAGCGGGATTATGCCTGCCTGCGCGCTTCGATCCTACGCCGGCGGCTGCCTGTCCGGTGGTGGCTTGCCGCATGGCTCCACCACTTTGCTGAGGACCTGCGCACTCGCAATTACCGGTCGCTGGGTCGTGCAACTCTCGTGGTCCGGACATTGAGGCCCGCTTTGCAGCATTCCCTCCTGATGTTGCTTCACGGCCGATCTGTCGCGCTCCGGCGGCTGCATGCGGAACTTTTGGACTAGGGCCGTTTTCAATACTCGAACATGCGTTTGGCCCTGGCAACCACTTACGACTGGATGGATGTCAATCGCGGCTCGGGAACGTATTATTTTTTCGGCCAAGCGCTGAGGCGCCAGGGTCACGAGGTTCTGAAGCTTGGCCCCGTGGAATTTCGGTGCCCGTTTTTCAGCCGAACGTTGCGGTACATGCACAGAAGGCTGAGCAGGCAATTTCCGGTGTTCCTGGATCCCATGGTCGGCAGAAGCACCGGCAGGCAGATTGATGAGCAGGTGCGCGCCTCCAATGCGCACCCGGACCTTCTGATAACGAACGACATGTGTATCGCGGCATTTGTCGAGACGCCTGTTCCTGTAGTAATCTACACGGACATGATGCTCACCCTTGACTATCACGAGCGGAAAATACCCACTTCTAAGCTGGCGAATTTATCCTCTTTCGGTCTCGGTCTCATTCGCGTAATGTTCCGGCGCGCAATGAGGCGGGCAAGCCTATGTGTTTTTCCTGCTGAGTGGTCTGCGAGGGAGGCAGTTCGGTACGGCATAGCGGATTCCAAGGTGGCTTTCATACCATTCGGCGCAAACATTGATGATCCCGGCCCGGGGCCTTCGGCTCGGCGCCTCGACAGGCATCCGTCCAAGGAGCGGCTCGATGTTCTGTTTATCGGAAAGGATTGGAGCCACAAAGGAGGGGACATCGCGCTGGATTGCGTCAGGTTGCTCATATCGCAAGGTGTGCAAGCCCGTCTGCATGTTGCCGGGCAGTGCCCGGAGCATTTGGCCGGGTTGCACTACGTCAAAAGGCATGGCTTTCTCGACAAGCGCAATGCGTCTGACCGCAACGAAATGGATCGCCTATATCGGGATTGCGATGTCCTCCTGCTGCCCAGCAGGCGCGAGGGATTCGGAATCGTCGCCGTCGAAGCCGCCGCCTACGGGATGCCCGTGATTGCGTACGGAGTTTCCGGGCTAAAAACTGCTGTTGTGCACGGTCAAACCGGGATCCTTCTGGCTGAAGGGAGCCAGGCGAAGGACTTTGCGGCCTCCATCCGCCTTTTGGCCAATGGTGATTCGCACTACAGCGACTTCGCACTGCGTGCTCGTCGCCATTTTGAGTTGAGCGGTTCCTGGGAGACAGCCTCGACGAAGTTGGTCGAGTTGATCCGCAGAGGGGTCATCAACTGACAGCGGCGGCGATTCCGAGGTCCCTGCATTATGAAAGTGCTTTACGCAGCCCTTCGCCATGATCCCGTTAACCCGGATCTGGCCAGCGGGATGGATTACAACTTTCATTCCGCTTTCGTCAGAGAGGGCGCGGAGGTGCGGGTGGTCGGCCCCTTCGGAAAACCGGGCTGGCTGATAGAGCGAGCGGTCAGAATGTTTTATCGCGATTTCGCGGGCAAGCGTTATCTGAAGTGGAATCTGCAGAATACAAGACTGAGCGCGGTGGCGTTGAACAAAGCGGAAAGCGAGTGGCATCCTGACCTCGTGTTTTCGTTCTATCCCCCGTGCTTGGCATTCTACAGCGGGAAAGCGCCCTGCGTACTCAGCACCGATACCACCCTCCATGGGTGGCAGTTGGGCGGCGCGGGGTTTGGGCGGATCCCTCTGAGGTTCCTGGTCTGGGAGGAGCGCCGGGCTGTGCGTAAGAGCGCCTTGACGATTACCTTTAGCGAATGGTGCAAGAAAGACATCATCGCCCGGCACCACATTGACCCGGATCGCATATTCGTCCAGCCGATGCTGAGCGCCCTGCCGCAGGAGGTAGTTCCCACGAGAGATCAGTTTGTTCCAAAGAGGATACAAAATCCAGTTCGCTTGCTTTTAGTCGGACGTGATTACGAAAGAAAGGGGATACCCATCGCCATTGCGGCCGCCAAGCAGCTTAACCAAAGGGGGGTTCCCACCGAATTGACAATTTGTGGCCTGACGGCAAAATCAGAAGGCCCGATTCGCTTTGCGGGGTTGTTTCGCAAAAGTGTGCCCGGGGAGCTCAGCCAATATGCCGACCTATACCGCCAGGCTCACTTGCTGATCCATCCGGCGTTCTTTGATCCGTCGCCGATCGTGCCCGCCGAAGCCGCCGCGTTCGGTGTTCCGACGGTGTCCAATGACGTAGGCGGTATTGCGACCACAGTGGCCCACGGCGTGTCTGGAGTGGTCCTGCCCGGGCATAGCCCTGCAGAAGCGTATGTTGAAGCCGTCACCAAACTGGTTCGAAACCCGGGAGAATATACCCGACTATCACTGGGGGCGCGCAAGCGTTACGAAGAGGAGCAGAACTGGGAAGTCGCTGGGCGGCGGATAATGAGAATACTGGAAGAGGCGGCTGCCTTGCCCAGGAATTGAACCCCAGGCCATGCGTTGCCTATATATAGTCGCCCAGGACCCGATCTCCCCCAATTATGTCGGCGGCGCCTCCGCGATGTATTACGACCAATTGCTGGCACTGTCTGAGCTGGGGCATGAGATTCATCTCTGGCACTTTGCATCCGCTGAGGGCAGGCAGCGATTCGACAGTTTTGTTGAAAAGGAGCCTGCTGCCTGGGCAACCGCCCAGGGCCGCTGCCGTTCGGTCCATCTGTCCGAATACCGAAACGGCGAAACCATCGTCAGCCGTGGGTTGGGCCGAATGCGGTCCCTGCTGCCGCCGGGCCTGCCGGTTCCCCGCTGGCGCCTCCATAAGGAGCTGCAGGAACTCCTGCAGCGGATTCAGCCGGAGGTCGTCTGGGCGCAGCACTTCGAGCCTGCCTTGCTGGCGGGCCAACAATCAAAGGCGCCTGTCGTCTATGTGCATCACGACTGGTTGTACCGCATCAAGGCGTTGAGAAACCACCGGGAGATCAACCGGAGGCAAAAGGCTTGCGAGCAGCGGCTGGTGCGATCGGTCGCGGCCGTTGTGAGTGGGTCTGCCCCTGAATGCGAGGAGATCAAGGCCGCAGGCGCTCGCCGCGTGCATTATATCCCCGTCAGCTTTGAGCCCGTGCAAGGCGACCTCAATCAGCCGGCCTCTCAGGACGTCCGCTTCGTCCACTTGGGCGGCATGGGGACCACGGCCAACCGCGAGGGGTTGCTGGCCTTCTTTGAAAGGATCTGGCCGCGGCTGAAAGGCCTGAACCTGCAGCTTGAAATCGTGGGCGACACCTCGGCTGCCCCGCCTAAACTCCAGGAGCACCTGCGAACGGCTGCCTGCACAGGATTCGTGCAGGATCTGACGAAGGTGCTTCGACCATACGATATTCACATCATCCCGTGGGAGCACTCTACCGGCCAGCGCACTCGGCTGCCCTTGGCGTTCAATCACGCGCAGGTCGTTGTCGCGACGAAAGCCGCGGTTGCCTGCTACCCGGAGGCTCGAGATGGGGAGAATTGCCGCCTCGTAGCTGACCTTGAGGATATGGCTCAAGTGCTTGCTCAACTCGCAAAGACCCCCCAAGAGCGACAGCGGCTCGGCCGCGCCGCGAGGGCCACCTTCGACCGATGCTTCACGCGCAAGGCGTTGCTCCCTCGCTATGCAGAAGTCGTTTCCTCTCTGAGCTGAGCATGCGCCAAACGCTAAAAACCATCGCCATCATTCCCGCCCGCGGCGGTTCAAAAGGCATCCCGCGCAAGAACGTGAGAGCTGTCGCGGGCAAGCCGCTCGTGGCCCATTCCATTGTCCGCGCGAAGCAGGCTCCTTCCATCACGCGTGTGGTTGTCTCGACGGATGATGAAGAAATCGCTTCGGTTGCGCGCGACTGGGGCGCCGAAGTTGTCCCTCGCCCGCCGGAGATCAGCGGTGACAAGGCCTCTTCCGAATCCGCCCTGCTGCACGCGCTGGATTACCTCAAGGAAAGGGAAGGCTACGAACCTGAGTTGGTGGTTTTTTTGCAGGCGACCTCCCCAATGCGCGCACCCGATGACATCCAGCGCGGCATCGAAACTTTGAAGAGCGAAGGAGCGGATTCCCTTTTCTCGGCGTGCCGGGTGGAAGGGTTTGCGTGGCGGCTCGCGGGCGGGGTTGTGACGCCCGTCAATTATGACCCGGCAAAACGCCCGCTCCGACAGGAGTTGAAGGAAGAAATCTGGGAAGAAAACGGCTCTTTCTACATTTTTAAGCCGTGGGTGCTGCGTAAGTTCAACTCCCGCCTCGGCGGCCGGGTCGCAATGCATAAAATGCAACGCGCGGCCTCGTTCCAAATTGATGAACGCGGCGATTTTGAACTGCTCGAGCACCTGATGGCGTTTCCGAGGGCGGAAGGCGGAAACCTGAAACCTGAGGCCAGAGGCCAGTGGTCAGTGGTCAGTGGTCAGTGGTCTCGCATAAAGTTGCTCGCCCTTGATTTCGATGGGGTAATGACCGACAACCGGGTGCTCGTGACGGAGGAGGGCAAGGAGGCTGTGCTCTGCAATCGCGGCGATGGCCTGGGCCTGGAGCGGCTAAGGAGCAAGGGCATAGAGGTTATCGTTCTGTCCAAGGAGAAAAACGCGGTGGTGGCAGCCCGCTGCCGGAAGCTCGGCCTCGAGTGCCTCCAAGGGTGCGATGACAAACTCACGGCGCTACGGAGGAGGGCTGAGGGCGGAAACCTGAAACCCGAGGAAATCAGTTACGTGGGTAACGATGTGAATGATCTGGATTGCATGCGATGGGTCGGGCTGCCCATTGCCGTAGGCGACGCTGAGCCGGAAGTGCTGGCCGTCGCGAAGCGGATCACCTCCAAACCCGGCGGCCAGGGCGCCGTCCGGGAAATCTGCGATGCCATTCTGGCGGCAAAGCGCGAGGGTGATGGCTGAAGGCGGAAACCTGAGACCTGAAGAACGGATAGAAGCCCCGAATTTCAGGTTTCAGGTTTCAGGTTTCAGGTTTCAGGTTTCAAGTTCCAGGTTTCACGCTTTGGCCTTGATTTAGCCGTTTCCTAACTCACAGTTCGCAACTCCTATCTGTTATGACCAACACTGTCAAGATCAGCAACCGCCAGGTCGGCGACGGCCAGCCTTGCTTCATTGTGGCCGAGATCGGCATCAACCATAACGGCGACCTGGATATCGCGCGCAAACTCGTTTCCGCGGCGCATCTGGCGGGCTGCGACGCGGTGAAGTTTCAAAAGCGGACCATCGAGGTGGTCTATACCGCCGAGGAGTTGGCCAAGCCCAGGGAGAATCCTTTTGGTCTCACCAACGGGGACCTCAAGCGCGGCCTCGAATTTGGACTCAAACAGTATGTTGCCATAGACGAATTCTGCCGCACTCTCAAGATCCTCTGGTTCGCTTCCTGTTGGGATGAAGCCTCGGCCGATCTCATTGCGCATTTTGAGCCGCCATGCCTCAAGATAGCTTCGGCCTCGCTGACGGACGACAACCTGCTGCGGTACCACCGCCGATATAAGAAACCGATCATTCTCTCGACGGGAATGAGCACTCTGGAGCAGATCGACCATGCCGTCGAGGTGCTCGGAAAGGAGGATTTGATCCTGATGCATACCACCAGCACCTATCCGGCCAAAACTGACGAATTGAACCTGGCGTGTATCGGACAGCTCAAAAAGCGCTATGGGCTGCCAGTGGGATATTCGGGACACGAAGTGGGTCTTCAGACCTCCCTGGCCGCAGCCACCTTGGGGGCCTGCATGGTCGAGCGGCACATCACCCTCGATCGCGCCATGTGGGGCTCCGACCAGGCCGCTTCCGTGGAACCCAGCGGTATCGCCCGCCTCGTGCGAGACATTCACACCGTCGAGAAAGCGATGGGCGACGGCGTCAAACGCGTTTTCGACAGCGAGGTCTCCATCATCAAAAAACTCCGCCGCGTGGACTCGCAAAAACTCAAGGGATGAAAGCTGAAAGCTGAAACCTGAAAGCTGAAACCTGAAACCTGAAAGCGGAAGCATGAAACCTGGGGACGGAATGCGCGGGAAGGATGAGCTGAGGCAGCGGACCAAGGCTTACGCGGCGGCGGTGGTGCGGTTGTTTTGTTGGCTACCAAGGACCAGGGCCGAGGTGCAGGTTTTGGGGCAGCAGTTGCTGCGTTCCGGCACCTTGGTAGCAGCGAACTACCGAGAGGCGTCTCGGGCGCGCAGCGATGCGGAGTTTGTCTCGAAAATCGAACAGTGCGCCCAGGAGGCCGACGAGTCCATGCTCTGGCTGGAGTTGTTGAGAGACGAATGTGGAGTGCGGTCAGAATCGATGGACCGTTTGCTGACCGAAAGCGATGAATTCATCGCGATGTTTGTGTTGATGTCCAAGAAAGTAAAAGCCCGTCTCGCTCAACAATAACCTCAGCTTTCAGCTTTCAGGTTTCAGCTTTGAGGTTTCAGGTTTCAGGTTTCATCCCTCAAGAATGTCTTCTCGCCCTCACATTCTGCTCGTCATCCCCCGCGGCGAGGCGGTTCGGAATTTTCTTTATTTCGGACACGCTCAAGGTGCTCAAGGAGAACGCCCGGGTGACCGTCCTGACGGTCGTCTATGACGCCGAGCTCCTGAGCCGCATACGGCCATACTCGGACGAGATACTCCGGCTCAAGGAATACCGGGCCCACCCCGTTTCCGCCTGCTTGCGGACTGTAATCGAGAACGCCCATGACCGGTGGCTGTGGAGCAAAGTCGCCCAAAACAACTGGGAATTGCGGGACCGGCGGGCGCGCCAACAGGGAAGGCAATTGCAGCGGTGGTTCGTGAAGGCGGCCTCGCGGTTGCTGGGCAGCAACCCTTGCCTCCACGCCCTTACCTCTCTGGAGCGCTACCTCCATTGGAAACTGCGGAGCACGCGGGAGTTTGACGACCTTTTCGCCCGCCTCAAGCCGGACCTGGTGTTCAACGGCTCGCACATCCACGGCTTCGCCGGCGAATTGCCGTTGCGAGTGGCCAAACGCATGGGAATCCGGACCGCCGGCTTCGTCTTTTCCTGGGACAATCTGACTTCCCGGAGCCGGATTCTGGTGCCTTACGATTACTGGTTGGTCTGGCACGAATTCATGAAGCGGCAACTCTTATCCATCTATCCAAATATCCAGGAATCCAGCGTATTTGTGACTGGCACGCCGCAGTTTGATTTCCACTTCAAGCCGGAGTTTCTCCTTTCCAGGGAGGAATTGTGCCGAAACATCGGCGTTGACCCGGCCCGGCCATTCATCCTCTATACCACCGGAGTTGATTATCATTTCCCCGAGGAGCATCGCCACGTCAGGTTCGTGATCGATGCGCTCAAGGATCTGGAGGTTGCTCTCAAGCCTCAGTTGGTGGTCCGGACTTACGTGAAAGGCACCAGCCCGGAAATGAAGGCCATCGCGCAGGAGAAGCATCCCGACGTGGTTTTCCCTCCGGTGGCGTGGGATGCCAAATGGTTCACGCCGGCTTACGAGGACCTGGCGGTCTATACCAGCCTGGTACACCATGCGGCCCTGAGCATCAACGCTGCCTCAACGGTGACGCTCGAGTTCTATCTCAAAGACAAGCCGGTCATCAACCTCGATTTCGATCCGCCCGGCAGCAACCTGGCGCCATGCGATGGCTTCAAGCGGCACATCCGGTTCGACCATTTCCGGCCCGTGGCCGAAAGCGGCGGGAGTCTCGTAGCGCGATCCAAGGAAGAACTGAGGAGAATGATCCGAGAAGGACTAATGAAGCCGAGCGTGGGAGCTGCAAACCGGGACCGGTTCATGAAGACCATGTTCAACGGAACCCTCGACGGCAAGTGCGGGCAACGGGTTGCGGCGACCCTGCTGGATTTGGCCGCGGCTTAAGCGCCCGCCTGGAGACTTTTCAACCGAGGTGCAACGAAACCTCCCGGGCTGCCGGTGTCCCAAATCGGGACACCCCCAGTCGTGGAGATCGATGACCTTCAGGCCTGGGCGCCATGTTCCTCGTGGCGATTGGCGCCCTTGACAACGGCATGTTTTGTGCTGAAACGGAGGCACGTATGAGACGAATCCAATGCCTCTTGCTTTGCCTGTCGACACTAGCCCCAACGTCCCGGGCGGCCCAGTGGTTTGTATCAACCAACGGCACCGGAAACGGCAGCCTTTCCTCGCCCTGGTCACTTCAAACTGCTTTGACCAATGCCTCGGTTCAACCGGGGGATACGATATGGCTCAGAAGCGGAGTCCATTTCCCCACTTCCACATTTCCAAGTGGGAACGTGAATCCTCTGGGATGGAACGTGACCCTTAAAGGAACCTCCAATCGTTTAATCACCATCAGCAGCTACTCAAACGAATGGGCCGCGATTGATAGGGAGTGGATGTTTTGGCCCGGCGGCACCGGGTATATCTGCTTTAGCAACCTGGAATTCTTTGATTCCTTGAAAGGCTACAATCTCACCAATAGCTCATATCCAACAGGGCCTTGGGTTCATTTTCCAATGGGTAATACGGTTGGGGGGTGTCAATGGATCAACTGTGTCATCCATGACGTGGGCAATTGTTGGGGGGGCGGGAGCGCAGTTAGCGCAATCAGGGGCTGTATCTTGTGGTATGTTGGATGGACCGACCTCGAGCACGTTTGTTATCCCGCTCCGTCCGTCTTTACAGGCAATATTTCCTTGTGGCATAAGCAATGTGTCATCAACTTCAACATCCAGGACATGCTTTGCTCGTCCAATATCATGGCTGGGGGAGACGACACTGTTCTCACCCAGGGGCCAGGCGGGGGCTCAGGCAACGACATTCGAGGGGGCGGTCATAATGAAACCATCGCCTACAACTACTGCTACAATCGCGCCAGCAATGCTGTCACTTCCTGTTGTTTTTTAATAGGGTGTGACACGCCTGGTCAAATGAACATCACCAACAACGTTCTCGTGAACGCGCATCCTCTCTATATTGCCGGGGGTGATGGCTACGAGGTTTACAGCAACGTGGTTTTTAGAGGCAACACGCTCTATGGAAGTTACCCCAATTACGCGGGCCCGGAAGTCGTGTGGCTTGCCACCAACGGAGTGTGGACGTTTGACTACAACAGCTACTATGCGACTCCCCCGAACGGGGTGAGCTTCATGGAACAATACGTTTATAACAAAACATTCTCTCAGTGGAAGACCGACACCGGGTTTGATGCTCACTCAACCGCACGCGACTCCACAGTCCCGCCCGATGGTGTGTATGTCATCCCAAACCAGGACCAAGCCAAACGCTGCCATATCGCGGTCTATAACTTTTCGCTCGCCAACAACGTGTCGGCTAACCTGTCCGGTGTTCTCAATCAGGGCGACACCTACCAGCTCTTGTCCGCCGAGAATTATTTGGCGGGTCCTATTCAAACCGGGACATACAACGGAACCAGCATCAGCATTCCGATGGCCAACCTCACCGCTGCCCCTATGCTGTATGGAACGAACACCACCCCAGCCGGCGATGTCTTGCGTGGCGGGTGGCCCACAGGCCCCGAGTTTGGCGCGTTTGTCCTCATTGGGGCAGGCCCAGGCCGACCCGCTGCACCAACACATCTCGGAGGCGCTCCTCTGAGTCCATAACGCAATGAGGGATCATTCTGCCGGGATTTCGAGTCAGCCCACCAAGGGCTGTGGTTGGCGCTTAGCTCAAGCTTTGTTGAACCAAACTGGCCGATAACAGAGGGGACATCAAGACGTTCAAGATTCGGGCGGGCGAGCGGGTGTGCTGTTATTGGCGGGAAGAGGGTAAATTCAAATAAGTGACTAGCCTTTCAGTGAGCCGGCCGAGGGTGATGGTCGCTTTCGGGACGCGCCCGGAAGCCATTAAGTTGGTCCCCGTCATCCGCGCTTTTCAGAGATCGGACGCCGTGGAACTTACCGTCGTGGTCACCGCGCAGCATCGGCAGATGCTTGACCAGGTCCTTCAAGCGTTCGGGATTCGCCCGGACGTGGATCTGGATCTGATGCTGCCCAACCAGACGCTGGCGGATTTTACCGCGCGAGCACTGGTCCGGCTGGACCGGGTATATGCCGAGCAAAGGCCAAGCCTGGTCCTTGTTCAGGGGGACACAACGACCGTGCTTGCCGCGTCGCTGGCCGCGTTTTACCGCGGCGTGCCCATCGGGCACGTTGAGGCAGGCTTGCGGACGTTTGACCTGAAAGCACCGTGGCCCGAGGAAGCTAACCGCGTGCTCACCAGCCACCTCGCAGACCTGCACTTTGCCCCTACACCTCGGAGCCGGCTGAACTTGCTGGCGGAGAGGGTGCCCCCAGACAGGATCCACGTCACTGGTAACACGGCGATTGATGCACTGCTGCTGGCGCAGGGAATCCTCCGCTCCCGCGACGTCCCCGTGCCGGGTCTCCCGGAACCGCTGCTGAGCGCGCGTCGGCTCGTCCTGATCACCGGCCACCGCCGGGAGAACCTCGGCAATGGTTTCCAGGGCATTTGCCAGGGAATTTCGCGCCTGGCCTCGCGCTACCCGGACATCCGCTTCGTTTACCCTGTTCATCTCAATCCGAACGTCAGGGAACCCGTCAATGCGCTGCTTGGGGGTGGCGGCCATGCAAACATCCACCTACCTCGAGCCCATCGGTTACCTGCCGTTCGTCAAGTTAATGTCAGCCTCGCACCTGATCCTCACCGATTCCGGAGGCATCCAGGAGGAGGCCCCGAGCCTGGGCAAGCCCGTGTTTGTAATGCGCGAGTCGACCGAACGCCCCGAGGCGGTAGAGGCTGGAACGGCACGAATGGTTGGCACGGACCCGGAGCGAATTAGTCGTGAAGTCTCGCGGGTGCTTGATAGCGCGGAGGAATACGAAAAAATGTCCCGGGCCAGGAACCCTTTTGGGGATGGCAGCGCTGCCGAGGCGATCCGGAGTGCCTCGCTTGAGTTCCTATCGAGGTCACGTTGAAACCCAAACTCAACCGGCGGGTTTTGTTTCTCACGACTTCCGCCCACGCCAACCAAGCCGCCGGCGGCCGTACCCGTCTTGTTTCTGAACAGCGCTACGCTTTATCGGACCTCTACCAGGTTACCATCCTCTGCCTGGTGCCGCCCAGCCAGTGGATTCACCCCGTAAAATGCTTTCACAGCCGGCGCGCGCTCCAGCGCGACGCGCGCTGCCCGGTCTGGTACTGGCCTGCTCTGCCGGCTCGTGGTGGTCTCCGGGTCCGACGCATTGCCAACGCAATTAACGCCGTGGCCGTCTGGCTTTCCGCCAGGGCGCTCCGAGTCCGCGGCATCCACGCTCACGGGATGGCTGCGGCTGCCATAGGCATTGCCGCGCGAGGGATCGGGCTGCGTTGCTGGGTGGTTTTCGATGCCCACGGCGTGGGGCCCGAGGAATACGCCTTTGCGGCGCAAAATGTTGATTGCCGCTCGCTCAAGCATTTCGAGCGCCAGGAAAAAGCCATCCTTTGCTCCGCCGACGAGGTCATCTGCGTCTCCAGGGCGATGCAGGAACACTATCGCGAGAAGTATAAGCTGCAAGGTGACCGGTGGTGTGTGGTTCCATGCGCCACAAGTGCCGCCGTGGCCTGGGATCCCTTGGCAAGGGCGCGCCTTCGTCAAGAACTCAAGGTGGTGGATAGGCTTGTTTTTGTGTATGCCGGGTCCTACCGGAAATACCAAATGGCCGACGAGATGGTGGCGCTCTTTAAGGCCATCAAACAGGAGCTCCACGAAGCCTATTTTCTTATTCTTACGAGCGATCTCGCCCGCTTTGCGGAGGCCGCGACGGCCGGCGGTTTGGCCGAGGAAGATTACCGCATCGTTTCCCTTTCTCACGAGGAAGTGCTCCAAACGTTGCCCGCTGCGGACGTGGGGTTCTTATTGCGTGCTGACTCGCCCGTCAATCGAGTCGCTTCACCCACCAAATTCGCGGAATATTGTATCTGCGGTGTCCCGGCGGTGGTTACACCTTATGTCGGCGATTACAGCCGCGTGGTGGAAGAGGAGGAACTCGGGTTTTCCCTGTTGGAGTTGAGGGTTTCTCCCAGGTTGCTGCACTTTCTTAGGGATGTGCAAGCGCACCGCGAGGCGTTTGCGGTCCGTTGCCAACACTACGCCAGTCAGCACCTTACCTGGGCGAGCGCGGGGGCGACCTTGAGAGGGGCCTATGACAGGCTGTCTTCAGCCCACGCCGGAGGCGGTGGACGGGATGGAGTTGGAATCGGGCCGGGGTTTGCTCCTGGTTGAGTCCGAGGAGATCGTGGCCGCTCGGGCCATGGAGTTGCTTTCCGATGGGGTACGCCTGGCCGAACAAAGCCGCCTGGCCCGCTCGGAAATGGAACGTCTCTACAGCCTGGAAAACACCTACGGCCGCCTGGTGAGAGAGCTGCGCGAATGGCTGGAGACGAGAAGGGAAAGAGGTCGGAGGTCAGGGGCCGGAAGCCAGAGGCCAGAGCTCGGAGACTCCGTAATCCCATTTTCAGGTTTCAGGTTTCAGGTTTCAGCTTTCTGCTTTTTTTGTGAAACTCGCTGTCTTCTCTTACAAGCCTTGCTGGCCTTGCGCGGCGTCTCCCACCGGCTACGCGACGGACGGGGGGTTCCCCTTTCAGATGGCTGCCATCGCGGAACTTTTCGACGAGACCGTTCTCCTGGTGCCCGGCTCTCGGCACGCGGGTGGACAGGGAGAGATTCCTTTGGCAGGTCCAAGGCTCCGGGTGTCGGCATTGCCTCCGCCGTATGGTTCCGGGTTCGGACGCAAACTGCTGTTTCCCTTGTGGTGCTTGTGCTGTGCTCCGGTCATCCTGCGGGAATTCCGAAACGCGGACGCTGTCCACGCTCCCATCCCCGGAGACATCGGCACTGTGGGCATGTTGCTCGCGTGGGTTTTTCGCAAGCCACTATTTGTCCGGTACTGCGGGAATTGGCTGCGACCGGTCACTCTCGCCGAGAGGTTTTGGCGATGGTTCATGGAACGGTTTGCCGGCGGCCGGAACGTGATGTTGGCCACCGGTGGAGCAGCCGATTCACCGTCGGCAAGGACGCCGCATGTTCGCTGGATTTTCGCCACGAGCCTGACAGAATTCGAGATTCGCGAGTTGGCAGCTTGTGAGGTCAGCTTGGCCCCGGAAAAGCTCCGTCTGGTTATCGTTGGCCGCCAGGAAGCCGGGAAGGGAACAGACCTTTTGATAAAAGCCCTTCCCCTGATCCATCGGCACTACCCGCACGCCGCATGGATGTCGTGGGCGACGGCTCGGCGGTGCCGATGTTGAAAAGAAAAGCGGCGGAGCTGGGAATCGGAGAAAAAGTGGAGTTTCATGGCAAGGTTAACCACGCAGAGGTAATGCGCATCATGCACAATGCGCATATCTTCTGCTTTCCAAGCAAATCTGAAGGATTTCCGAAAGCGGTCCTGGAAGCCCTGGCGTGCGGTCTGCCGGTTCTCGCGACACCAGTGTCAGTGTTGCCAATGCTGCTTTCCAGCGGCTGCGGCGTGCTCATTGAGCCTGACCCGGCCGCAATTGCCAAGGCCGTGTGCGAATTGGCATCGTCTCCAAAACATTACAAACTCATGTCCGCCAAAGCCCGCGAAACCGCCCGGGCATACCCGCTCGAAGCGCTGGCGGGACACCATCGGTGGGTATCTGCAGGAGGCGTGGGGGCCGCTGAGGGGGAAGGATGAGGGCGGAAACCTGAAACCTGAAAAGGGAGCGGTCGCCATGGCAGAAACCAGAGCACGGATCTGAAATGTGACTGATTTCACGCCTTCGGCTTTCAGGGTTCAGCCTTCAGGTTTCAGCCTTCATCCCTTGCCTTCGGACCTTTCATCTCCCGCGGAACCGCTCCGCGGCCTCCGTATCTGCTTCCTGGCCGGCACCCTCGGCCAGGGAGGGGCGGAGCGGCAGCTTTTCTATATCGCATCGGCATTGAAGTCGGCGGGAGCAGAGGTCTTGGTCCTGACCTTGATGAGCGGTGAAGTATGGGAATCCCGCCTGGAGGCCATCGGCATCCCGGTCGAGTTTGTGGGTGCTTCGGCCTCGCGCCTGAGAAGGCTATTGGCCATTTCCAAGGCCGTCAGGGGATTCCGGCCTGACATTGTGCAGAGCCAGCATTTCTACACGAACGGCTATTCCGCAGTCGCAGCAAGATTGTGCGGCGCCCGCTCGGTGGGGGCGGTTCGAAGTGACGGGTTGCTCGATATGCGCGACTGCGGCCGGCATCTCGGGAGGCTTTGCTTGCGGCTTCCGCACCGTCTGGCGGCGAACTCACAGGCCGCGATGCGAAACCTGGTGACTGTGGGTTGCCGGCGCGAGAAACTCTTTTATTTGCCGAACGTCATTGATTTGACCCAGTTTTGCACGTCCGAGTCTCGCAACGGGGGCTCCGTGGCGGTTCTGGGTATCGGGCGGCTGGGGCCGCCAAAGCGGTTTGATCAATTCCTGCGCATCATCGAGCTGCTTCAGCAGTCGTGCAGTACGCCTTTCCGGGCGCTGATTGTTGGTGACGGTTCGCTACGACCAGAACTTGAGAAGTTGGCCCGGGATTCCGGCCTGTCCCCCGGCAGAGTTGAGTTCTGCGGGAATGTCTCGGATGTCCAGTTGCTCTACAAAAAGGTCCAGATCCTCTTGCTCACCTCGGACCATGAGGGCACGCCGAACGTGGTGATGGAAGCGATGGCTTCCGGCTTGCCGGTTGTAGCCACGGCGGTCGGCGATGTCCCCGAGTTGGTGCAGCACGGAGCAACCGGGTTTGTTGTGGCAACTTCAGACGAGCAGGGAGCCGCTCGGCACTTGGAGGAGTTGGTGCGTGATCCGTGGCTGAGAGAATCCATGGGCGCGCGGGCGCGCGTCTTCATCCAATCGCATCATGCCCTGGACGCCCTGCCCGGCCACTTGGTCGAGCTGTACTGCGGAAAGCAGGCTGAGGGATGAAACCTGAGACCGGAAACCTGAAACCGGAAACCTGAAACCGGAAACCTGAAACCGGAAGAACGCAGTAGAAAGTGGAAACTCGAAAGCGGAAAGCAAGCAGAAAGCGGAAATGATCACTTCGCAGGCACAGTTGGCGCGAACACAGAGAGGGCGCGCGGCGGCCGCTCGGGCAGGCGGAGACCGGGAAATCTCGTTTTCCTTTTTCGTCGCCTTGCTCGTGCTCCATGCGGCCCTGGCTCGGGTCGAGAAAGGGCGTCCTATTCTGGTGATGCTGCACGGGTTGGCGGCCCTGGGAACTGCTCTGCTCTTTGGGACAGATCCCCGGCACCCAGGAAGAACTCTTCAAGCCGTCGCCTATATCTGCGGCGCGGAGGTGCTCTGGCACATGTGCGCGCGCTCCGGAGCACTGCCCTGGGAGTTCGGAAAGTACGCGGCGGTAATGGTAATGTTTGTGGCAATGCTGAGGCGAGGCCGCCTCTCCTGGCTGCCGGTTCTCTACTTCACCCTGCTGCTCCCCTCGGTTGCCCTTACGGTCGCGCAAATGGATCTGCTCAGCGCGCGTGAAGCGGCGTCTGACAGTCTTTCCGGCCCCCTGGCAATAGCTGCCAGCTTAGCTTTTATGTCCTGCGTCAGGTTGACGCCTCAACAGGTTTGCAGGGCGCTCCTCTGGTTCGTCGTGCCCATGACGGGCGTAGCGTTTCTGTGCTACGCAGGAACATTCGGCGCCTCCGAAGTCAGCTTTGGGAGCGGCTCAAGCAAAGCGGCGAGCGGGGGCTTTGGTCCCAACCAGGTGTCCGCGGCGCTGGGCTTCGGCATTATCTGCGCGCTTTTTCTGCTTGCTGGTGGAAAAGGGCAGGCTGCCGCTGAAGGGATTGCTGCTGCTGCTGATCCTCTGGTTTGGAGTCCAGGCCGGGCTGACCTTTTCGCGGACCGGCCTCTACCTGGCCGGGCTATGCGCTTGCGCCGGGGCCCTCCCTCTGCTGCGAAATGCGCGAGCGCGGTGGACCATCGCCGCTTTGGCAATCACGGTCTTCGTCGTGGCCCATTTTGCCCTCCTGCCCATGCTGGACCATTTCACCGGCGGCGCGTTCCAGGAGCGCTTCCAGAACAAGAGTCTCACCCACCGGGATGTGTTGATGAGCCAGCAACTGCAGATCTGGATGTCGCATCCTGTCCTCGGCGTTGGGGCGGGCGTGGTGGATTCGGCCAGTTCGTCCTTGGAATACAGGGCGCACACAGAATACACTCGCCTGGTTGCCGAACACGGGATTTTCGGCCTTGCAGCACTGATCATTCTTCTTGCCTGTGTTTACCGGGCATTCAGACAGGCCCGGACTCCCTATGCCAAGGCATTTTGCCTGGCCATGGCGACCTTCGGACTGCTGTTTATGGTCGTCAGTGCAACGCGGCTGGCTGTGCTCGCCCTGGCGCTTGGCTTTGCCTCAGTGTGCCTCGTCCCGGAATACCGGCCAGCCCGGAAGCTCGCCGCATGGCCGTCACGCGCCCCTGCGGCGCCGCGGCTTGCCAGAGCCACCGTGCCGTGGGATTCCTGCAATCCTGCAGTGGGAACCGACGCAACGCCGATTTCCGGCCTCTGACCTGTGATAGCGGAGCGCGAAAGGGCAAAGAATCAGTGCCGTCCCGAAGTCTTTGCGATGCTCAATTTGTATTCCGAAAGAACAAACCCATTCCGTTCTCCGGATTTGCTGGTCGTGCCTTTTCAGGTTTCAGGTTTCAGGTTTCAACTTTGAGCTTTGCTCCCCCGCGTTCTGAAATGCGCCTGCTTGCCATAACGAACATATATCCAAGCCCGGAGCGCCCGTGGCTGGGGACGTTTGTGGAACAGCAAGTAACCGGTTTGCAGTCGGTCGGGGTCGAGACCCAAGTCCTTTATTTTAATCGCAAAAAGGAAGGTCCGTTGATCTATTATCGCATGGGGTCGCGCATCTCGGAGGCCATCGCCGGGTTCCGTCCGGACCTGCTGCACGTGATGTACGGCGGGGTGATGGCGGACAGAATCACCCGCCGCTCGTGGTCGAAGCCCGTGGTCGTAACGTTTCACGGGTCCAACCTGCTGGGCGAAAACCTTTCCGGAGTGCTGAGGGAGCTTCTTTCTCACTACGGCGTCCGGTGCTCCTGGCGCGCTGCCCGAAGGGCGGCGGGCGTTGTCGTGGTCGCTCGCCACTTGGAACGGGCACTGCCTGGAGACGTGAACCGCCGCAAAGTGCGTGTCATCCCCTGCGGGATCGACCCGGAGCGGTTCAATCCAATGGACCCCGAGGCCTGCCGTCAGAGGCTGGGCTGGGCTGCCGGTCGTTTTCATGTGCTCTTCCCGGCAAACGGCGGGGACCCGGTGAAGCGGCCCTGGCTTGCCCAGGGAGCGGTCCGGGCGCTCAAGGACCAGGGGGTCCCTGCCGAGTTGCACATGCTCTCGGGTGTCCCATATCGAGACGTTCCGTTGTGGATGAACGCGAGCGATGTGTTGATTCTCACGTCGCTCCAGGAAGGCTCCCCCACGGTAGTCAAGGAGGCCCTGGCCTGTGGCGTGCCGGTAGTGTCGGTGGACGTGGGCGACGTGGCCGAGCGCATTTTCGGGACTGATGGATGTCATCTGGCCGGGCCTGAGCCGGGAGACCTGGCACTTAAGCTCCTTGAGGTATGGAGGCGAAGGGGCCGAGTGGATAGCGCGAGCGCAATCCAGGCCCTTTCGCTCGGACACATAGCCGAGCGATTGAGGAGCTTCTACGGCGAATTATTGCGCGCGCCAGTCGCTTGCAGTTCCCTGGGGCTGGCCGGAAGGGAGGGTGTTTGAAGGAAATCAGCGGGGACAAGGCGCCAGCCAAGGGAACGGTCTTGATTGGGACGAGTCTGCGCGATCTCCCGGTGCAGCGGCATTTCGCCGCCCTGGGACGTGAGCTCGTCGAGTTGGGCTACCCGGCGGCTCTGCTGGTGTACGGCCCAATCGACAACGCCTGCGTCGTCGATCCGCGAGTCCCCGTCTTGCGGTGGCCCTCATCCCGTCCAACGCGCCTTGCGGACGCGTTGTTCTTTGACCGATTGGTTCGCAATCTCCGCCCCTGCTGCGTGGTCAGTAACTTCGGAGCCATGTCGATCATGATGACCATCGGCGGCCTCAGGCGCGTGCCGGTGAGGATTCATTGGCACCACACGCTGTCGAGCCAAATCAAGGCCGACGCGCTTGGCAGCCGCCTGATGCTGCGTCTCCTCCAGTGGCGCGCAAGGATTCCGTTCACCTTTGCCACTCACGTAATCGCCAATTCCAATGCCGCCAGACAAGACGTGATCGGCACTTTTCGTGTGCCGGCGCAAAAGTGCCGGGTCTTTTGGAATGCCCTGGCCGATCCAATGGCCAATTCCGCGCTGCCTTCGGCGGCCACAGAGAATCGCCCGGGTTCCCGCCACTTCATCTGCGTAGGGCGTTTCGCCCTGTCCAAAGGGCAGGACATATTGCTCAAGGCAATGGCGGAAGTGGCCCAAGAGTACCCCGACATCACTCTTGAGTTGATTGGCGACGGTCCACAGAGGGATTCCTGCGAAAAACTGGCTGGCCGGCTTGGAGTGTGGAAGAACTGTGTTTTTGCCGGCCAACTGGCCCATCCGAAGGTTTTGTCGAGAATGGCCGGCATGTGGGCCACGGTCGTGCCAAGCAGGGATGAGGCCTTTGGCCTGGTCAATATCGAATCCATGGCCGTGGGGGTTCCTGTTATTGGGTCGAACACGGGCGGTATCGCAGAGATTGTTCGCGATGGTGTTGATGGTTTCCTGTTTCCTCCCGGAGATCACCAGACACTCGCCAAGCGCATGATTGAGTTGATGGAAGACGAAAACCTTAGGGCTGGAATGGCAAAAAATGCCCGCCTCAGGTTCCTGGAACAGTTTGAATTATCATGCGCAGTCCAGACACAAGCTCGTTGGATCATTGAACGGGTCGGAAGTGCAATGGGCGGACCTTCACGCGCGAGAGTCGCCGCCTCGATCTCCAAATCACTGTAAGACGGCAAGGTTCCAATGACGCGCGCAATGCTTTTGAAACACTCATTGAAACACGCCGCCGGCCTGGCTGCGGTGGCAACCTCGCCATTCACCAGCCGGGTCCGCCGGGGTGCTTGTGTGTTAATGTATCATCGCGTCGCGGACACGGGCATTTTTGACCCTTCGCTGGACGATTGGAACATATCCCCGTCGCGCCTCGAGCAACAGTTCCAGTGGCTGGCCGGGAATGCCCAATGTGTGCCAGTCGGAGACGTGCTCCAGAAGTGTGCTTCTGCCAGCAAGTCGAAGCCTGTGGTCGCGCTCACCTTCGATGATGGTTTCGCCAATTTCCGCCATAACGTCCTGCCACTGCTGGAGCGGTATCGCCTTGCCGCGACGTTGTTTGTCGTGACCCGGTATGTGGGTTCGGAGGAACCATATCCCTTCGACCGCTGGGCGCAAAAGAATCGTCTTCAAGTCCCCTCGGCCGCCTGGCGGCCCATCACTTGGGCGGAAATAGAGGACTGCTTGAGATCCGGTTTGGTTTCGGCGGGGTCCCACTCGCACAACCACTTCAACGCCATGAACGTTCGGGACGAACAACTCGAGGAAGAGGCGGTGATTTCACGAGAGATGATCAGGCAACACATGGGAAAGAATAGTGCTTCCCTCTATGCTTATCCCTACGGTTCCACCCGACTGGGACAGGTCAGGGCAGCCTACAGTGAAGCCGTCCGCGCCGCCGGCTACACGATGGCCGTAACCACCGACCTTGGCCTGGCAACCTCAAGCACACCTCGGTTCCAGGTCCCACGGGTAGAGGTGCATGGTTATGACTCCCCACGGATTTTAAAGGCAAAGGTCCTTGGGGGCCTTTGGCCACAACGACTGTGCGATCGGTTCCGCCAAGCCCAAAGATACTCCAAATGACCGGCCCCTCATTTCAGAATGCTTCTCCCGGCACGCCTGTCAGAGTTTCTGTAGTCGTGCCTTGCAGAAATGAATCCGGCCATGTGGGCAATTGCCTGGCGGGGTTGCTGGCACTGGAAGCGCCGCCGGGGGGATTCGAAGTCATCGTGGCCGACGGCCAATCCGGGGATGGGACAAGGCAGCTTCTGGACCGCCTCGAGAGGGGTCGGAAGTCAGAGGCTAGAGGCAGGAGGTCAGATCTCATGCCCTCCCATCCTCCGGGTGGTCGATAATCCCGGCCTGAACGCGGCATGCGGGCTCAACGCTGCCATTCGAGCCGCGCGGGGTGACATCATTGTGCGTGCCGATGCCCACACAGAATATGCGCCCGATTATCTCTTGAAGTGTCTCGAGGTTTTGCAGCAAACCGGCGCGGACAACGTTGGCGGGCCGGCACGAACCAAGGCCGAGGGTTACCGCCAGCGGGCGATTGCCGCCGCTTACCATTCTCCGTTCTCGGTCGGGGGAGCCCGGTTTCACGACAATGATTATGAGGGCTACGTGGATACGGTGACTTACGGCTGCTGGCCCCGGAGCACTTTCCAGAAGTTCGGCCTCTTCGACGAGGAGTTGGCGCGCAATCAGGATGACGAGCACAACCTGCGCATTACCCGCGGCGGGGGAAGGGTATACCAGTCGCCCAGGATCAAGAGCTGGTACCAACCTCGCCGTTCACTCGGGGCGCTGTTCAAGCAATATATGCAATACGGTTACTGGAAGGTCCGTGTGATTCAAAAGCACATGCTCCCGGCCTCGTGGCGACACCTCGTCCCCGCCACCTTCATCCTGGCGCTGGCACTCCTGCTTCTGCTTTCTGCTTTCTGCTTTCTGCTTTCCCCTGCAATGCATCTGCCATCCTCCACCTCCTATCTCCCATGGATGGCGTTGCTTCTGGCTCTTGGCGCGTATCTTTTTGCGGTACTGGTCGCCTCTCTGCTGAGCGCGGCGAAAACAGAGTGGAAGCTGTTTGCGGTCCTGCCGCTGGTCTTCGGCTGCTACCATTTTGGCTATGGGCTGGGTTTCCTGCGCGGTGTTTGCGATTTTGTCATCCTGCGTCGTGGCGCCTCGCCCTCATTCACTAAACTGTCGCGTCGGTCTTTCAGAGCCGGCACCCGCCGGGCAGGCCGACCACTGACTACCGACTACCGACTGCTGGAATGTCCTTTCTCTACAGCCTATTCCTGAAGTTGTTCTACCCAACTTCAGTAGCGTTGATGCTGCTCCTGGCTTCCGCCTTCTTCCGAAAGCGACAGCGCCTCAGTCGGATTCTCTTTTGGTTCGGAATCGCGGTGATCTTTGTCTGCGGCAACGGCTGGCTGACCGGCACTCTGACTAAAAACCTGGAGTGGCGCTATTTGCCTCCCGATCCCGTTCCTGAAGCCGACGCAATCCTCGTGCTGAGCGGCGGCATCCTCGGCCGGATACCGCCGCGCCCAACGGTAGAGGTCTCGGACGGCGGTGACCGTGTCATCTATGGCGCTTACCTTTACCGCCAGCACAAAGCGCCCCGTATTATCTGCACCGGCAACGTTGCCACCGGCGGCGTGGCTCCCCGCCCGGCTGCCCAGGATATGGCCGAATTCCTCAAAATGCTCGGCGTGGGCGCGGAAGCCATAATCACCGAGACAAAATCCGAAAACACCCACGAGCATGCGAGGAACCTGCACCCGCTTTTCCAGGAACGGCGTATCAAACGCGTCCTTCTCGTAACCTCAGCGATGCACATGCCAAGGTCTGTAGCCACTTTCTGCCGGCTCTGTCCGGAAGTCCAGTTCATACCCGCACCCACGGACTTCCACTGCACACAAGGTTCTCCCACAGCTTGGTATCGCAAGTTGACCGGCTTTATTCCCACCCCTTCTCATCTGCTTGCTTTCTCAGAAGTGATGCACGAATACCTCGGCATCGCATGGTACAAACTCAAGGGGTGGGCTTGAAACCAAACTCGTCGCTCGTCTCGACACGGTCATTTCCATCTTCCGCCTTCTGCTTTCAACGGTGAAAATCCCCTTCTACAAGCCTAGCATCGGTCCTGAGGAAATCGAGGAGGTCGTCGATACACTCAAAAGCGGCTGGCTCACGACCGGGCCGAAAACAAAGCAGTTTGAGCGCGAATTTGCCAAGTACCTCAACCAGAAGCACGCCGTCGCGGTGAATTCCTGCACCGCCGCCCTGCACCTGGCGCTGGAAGCCATTGGGCTGAAGGCCAACCAGGGCGTAGTTGTGCCGACGCTCACTTTCGCGGCCACGGCCGAGGTGGTCCGCTACTTTGGCGCAAAACCTATATTGGCCGATTGCCGGGTCAAGGACTTCAATTTGGATGTGGACGATGCGGAACGCCGCATTCGCACGGCCCTCGGCGCCGGCCAGGCCGTCGCCGCCATTATTCCCGTCCATTACGGCGGCCAAATCGGCGATGTCGCCGGGGTGCGCCATTTGGCCCGGCGATTCAATCTCAAAATCATCGAAGACGCCGCCCACTGCTGTCCGGCTTGTTACCGGGAACAGGAAGCGGGAAGTGGCGAGCGGAACAGTGAAAGCGGCAGGCAGAAATCAGAGAGTTGGGGTCTGGGGTCAGGGGGCGTGGCTCAGAGGCCGGAGGGCAGGGGTCAGCACTATGAAAATGGGTGGAAGGCCGTCGGCACTGGCGCTGACGTCAGTTGCTATTCTTTCTATGCGAACAAGACCATTACTACCGGCGAAGGGGGCATGGCTTGCACGCAGAACGATGAGTGGGCTGACCGGATGCGGATCATGTCCCTGCATGGCATTTCGCGGGATGCCTGGAAGCGCTATACCGCGGAGGGTTCCTGGTATTATGAAATCATCGCCCCGGGATATAAATACAACCTGGCCGACATCGCCGCGGCGATCGGAATTCAGCAACTGCGAAAGGCTGATTTGTTCCATCGGCGCCGAACCGAAATCGTCCACCAGTACCGTGAATCGCTGGAGGCAGTCGAGGAAATCATTCTACCGCAACTCCAGCCCAACCGCGTCCACTCATGGCACCTTTACACTATCCGACTGAAGCTGGACCGGTTGAAGCTCGATCGCGCTCAGTTTATTACCGAGCTTCAGCGGCGCGGTGTGGGCACCTCCGTTCACTGGCTGCCGCTGCACATGCATCCGTATTACCGGGAGACCTACGGCTATGCCTCTGGGGATCTCCCCGTTGCCGCCGGCTTGTATCCGGAGATCATCACCCTCCCGCTTTATCCGGACATGACCGAAGACGACGTGCGCTACGTGTGTGATTCCATCAAGGAGATCGTGGCAGGAAACCTCAGGGCGCGGAAGTCGGAGGCCAGAGGTCAGGAGTCAGTAATCAGTATTTAGTGGCCGGCGGGCAGCAACCCTTAGTCCATCCTCGGCGATGTGGCACGCATCCTCCAAACGACTATTCGACATTGTCTGCGCCAGCGTGGGCTTGCTCGTCCTGTCGCCCGCGGGGTTGGTGATTGGCCTCTTGGTAAAACTTTCGGATGGCGGCCCCATCTTCTATGGGCAGACCCGCATCGGCCAGTTCGGAAAACCGTTCCGCATACGGAAGTTTCGCTCCATGGTCCTCAATGCCGACAAGATGGGCGTGCCGGTCACGAAGGAAGAAGACCCCCGGATCACCTGGATTGGCCGATTCCTGCGCAAGAGCAAGCTCGATGAGCTCCCGCAGCTTTGGAACGTCCTGGTCGGCCAGATGAGCTTCGTAGGACCCCGGCCTGAAGGTGCCCCGATACGTCGAGCGCTACGCTCCGGACCAGCGGGAAATCTTGAACTGCAAGCCAGGCATTACGGACCTGGCCACGCTGCGGTTCCGGAATGAAGAAGCTCTTTTGCGGGGGGCGGCAGATGTGGAAGGATTCTACCTGCGATATTGCCTGCCGAAGAAAATCGAATTGAACCGCCAGTACGCTGAACGCGCCAGTTTTCTCCAGGACACTTGGATCATCTTGCAGACGCTCTGCCCGTATTGGGTTGGAGTCTTGGTGATTTACGGCCTCGCCCTGGTCGCCAGTTTCTGGCTTTCCTACCAATTGCGCTCGGACTTTCAAATGGCCGGTCGGGAGTACGAAGAGTTCTACCGTTGCCTGCCTTGGGTCCTTCTGCCCCAGCTTGTGCTGCTGTTCTGGAGGGGCCAGTTGCGCGGCTTGATGAGCTACTTCAGCATTCCTGAGCTGCGGCGGACCGCGGTCGCCCTCGGGCTAGCCCTCGTCCTGCAAGTCGGGTTGTGTCACTTGTTCCGGGGCTCCCTGGCGCCGGGCCGAAGCATCTTTCTAATGGATCTCCTCCTCTCCTTTTTCGCGCTCTGCGGGGTCCGCATGGCCTTTCGGCTAACAAGAGAGCGTTCCTCCAATACCAAGCCCAAGACCGTAACCCCGGTGTGGCGGGTCGCCATCATCGGCACGGGGGAGGTCGCAACCAATCTCGCGCTGGACTTCGGGCGGAGTCACAGCCCCGCCCGCCAGGTCGTTGCTTTCTTCGACGACGATCCGCGTACCTGGCATAAGCGGCCGCACGACATTCCCGTCTTCGGGATGCCGGAATGCCTGCTGAACCCGGAATGGCCTAAGAAAATCGACGAGGTGATCGTCGCCGTCCCGGAGGAAAACTCGACGCGCCTTCGGGAAATCGGTGAAATGTTGAAGGGCTCACGGCTGAAAGTGAGTTTCGTTTCCCGCTGGCCGGCGCCGGCCTCCCGTCTTTGATTGCTTGATGCCCTATTTCCGCTTACAGGTTATATGAAAACCTTCCGTTTAGACATGTCTCCTTCGATGCGCTTTTGGGTGCTGCTGGCGGTCTATGCGACCGAGTTGACTGCCAGCCTGTGGATGGCGTACGAACTGCGCTTCGACTTCATGGTCGAGCCCAGATTCCAGCAAGAGAGGCTTTTGGTCTTGTGTTGGCTCATCCCATTGCAGTTGGTTCTCCTGGGCCTCTTCCACCAGCTCAGCACGTTGCTGGGCTACTTCAGCACGCCGGATTTGGCTCGCATGTTCCATGCCCTGACCATCAGTTTGGCTATCGCTATGGTCGTCTGGGTCGTGTGGGGAGAGGGTTTCGCGCCGCCACGGGGGGTCATCGTGCTCGATTTCATCTTTTGCCTCGTCGGCTTGACCGGTGCGCGTCTGGCCTTGCGCACCTTTCGCGAATCGGTTACGGCCTCGGTCGCCAAGCGAAGCGGCCAGCGCAGACGCCGGATATGCATTATCGGTGCTGGGGATGCCGGGGCGGTCCTGGCCCACGAGTTGTCCCTCAAGCCGGGCTATGGACTCGACCCGGTCGCCTTCTTTGACGACGACCCGCACAAGTGGCATTCGCGCGTGCATGACATCTCGGTCCTGGGTCCGCCGGAAACGCTGCTGGACTTGGCTGCCAAACTGGACATTCGGGAGGCCATCATCGCCATGCCCTCCGCGCAGGCCAAACGGGTGGGAGAAATCGTCCGCATTCTCCGCCAGGCCCGGCTTGAATGCAAAACCATCCCCTCGCTCGACCAGTTGGCGCTGGGACAGGTGCGCGTCAGCCAGTTGCGAAATGTCGAGGTCCAGGACTTGCTTGGACGCGAAAGAGTGGAGTTGGAAACCGAGAACATCCGGCTGGTCCTGCAGGACCGCGTCGTCCTGGTCACCGGCGCGGGCGGCAGCATCGGCAGCGAGCTCTGCCGCCAGATCGCCACCTATCATCCCCGCCAGCTCCTCCTGGTGGATCGGTCTGAACCGAATGTTTTCCAGATCGAGCAGGAGTTGATCGGCCTGGGTCATGGCCAACGCATCGTGCCCCTGGTCGGCGACATCCTGGATCGGGCGCGCATGGAAGAGATTCTTTCCGATTTCCAGCCGCAGGTGATTTTCCACGCGGCGGCCCACAAGCACGTGCCCATGATGGAGTCTCAGCCGGGCGAAGCGGTCAAGAACAACAGCCTGGGCACCGCGCAACTCGCCGACCTCGCCCTGAAATTCGGCGTGGACCGGTTCATCCTGATTTCCACCGACAAGGCCATCAACCCGACCAGCGTCATGGGCGCCACCAAACGCCTGGCCGAAATCTACATCCAGGCCTCTATGCCGCGCACCCCGGCCAAAACGAAGTTCATGGCCGTTCGCTTCGGCAACGTCCTCGGCTCCTCCGGCAGCGTCATCCCTCTTTTCCACAGGCAAATTGCCGAAGGCGGCCCGGTGAAAGTCACGCATCCGGAGATGACCCGCTATTTCATGACCATCCCGGAGGCCTCCATGCTGGTGCTGCAGAGCGCCATGCAGGGCACGGGCGGCGAAATCTTCGTGCTGGACATGGGCAAGCCGGTGAAGATCGTGGATCTGGCACGCCAAATGATCGAGCTGAGCGGGCTCAAGCCGGACGAGGACATCCAAATCGAATTCATCGGCATCCGCCCGGGCGAGAAACTCTTCGAAGAGCTCTCGCATACGGGTGAGAACTTTGCGCCCACGACCCATCCCAAGATTCGCCGCTTTATTTCCCAGCCGACGGCTCTGGCGCAGATCCGCCTTACGCTCCAGCGGCTGCGCGCCGAACTTCGCCGGGCCGAACCGGATCGAATCAAGCTGTTGCTGCGGGAGGCGCTCCCCGATTATACGCCCTGCCTGCAGACAGCCGAGGCCAGCCTCCCGGTGATCACCGAACTGGACGAATACCGGCGCCGCGAACAACCGAGCCTGCGGCCCCGACTTTCCCCTCGAATGATGTAACCCGGTTCAACGCAACTCGGGCGTGACATAATTACAACATTTCCCCCATGAAATCTCACCTGAGAAAGGCGCTGTCATGACTTTCAAGACCGTCGGCGTGATCGGAGTTGGCAATATTGGCTCGGGCGTGGTGGTGGATCTCGTGCTCCACGGCGTTCACGCGATTGCCGTCAATGCGTCAGAGAAGTCTTTGGAGAGAGCACGGGCCGGGATCCTGCAGACCGTGCGCCTGGCCCCAATGTTTGCCAAAGGCGCCGCCAGGCTCACTCGGGACAAAACCCTCGCCCGCATCACCTTCACCACGCGCCTGAGGAGGTTTCTGCTTGCGAGTTCATTGTGGAGAACGTCACCGAGGATTGGGCCATCAAGAAGCCGATCTATGAGCGACTTGACCAGATCGCGCCCGCGGGCGTCTGTCTCGGAGCCAATACTTCGTGTATATCCATCACCCGCATCGGCGCTGCCACCAGCCGACCGGACAAAGTTGTCGGCATGCACTTCATGAACCCGGTGCATATGATGCCTACGGTGGAGGTGATTCGTGGTCACCATACCTCCGCTGATACCCTGGCCGTCGTCAGCGATCTCTTTGCTCAATTGAAGAAGGAGGCCATCGTGGTGGGCGACCTGCCCGGTTTTGTCTCCAACAGGATTTCGCACGTCTTCATGAACGAGGCGGCCTTTGTGTTTCAGGATGGTCTCGCCACCGCGGCCCAGATCGATTCGATTTTCAAGAGGTGCTTCGGCCACAAAATGGGCCCGCTGGAAACCGCCGACCTGATCGGGCTCGACACCGTGATGCGCTCGCTCGATGTGCTTTATGACTCTTTTCACGATCCGAAGTACCGCTGCTGCCCGCTCCTGCGCAAAATGGTGGATGCCGGCCAGTGCGGGCGCAAAAGCGGGCGCGGGTTTTACGTCTATCCGAATTTGGACAGCTAACCAGGACTAAAGCACATTTATGATGACGAGTGACCCAAACCATGTGAAAGAGATCGTTAGAAGCTTCATCAATAATTCAATCAACATTGATGCGCTGGGCGACGATGAGAACCTTTTTGAATCAGGCCTCATCAATTCCTTGTTTGCCGTACAGTTGACGACGTTTGTTGAACGCAAATTCGGCATTGAAATCGGCATGGACGATCTCGATATCGAGAATTTCAAATCCATCAGTGCGACGGCGGCGTTTGTTGCGCGAAAGTTCGCCGGCCCGTTAGTCTCAACGGCTCCTGCAGCCGAGGAGAAAGAATAGCCATGAACATGTTCTTAACCGACGAACAGAGCAAGAAGTACGCGGAGTTTCAGGAGTTCGCCGCCGCGAACGTGGCGCCGTTCGCCGGCGAATGGGACCGCGCCCAACAGATACCGGATTCGGCGATTGCTCAGTTGGGCCGCGCCGGTTATCTCGGCGGCAGCATCTCGCCGGAATACGGTGGCCAAGGCTGGGACGTGGTCACTTTCGGTTTGCTCAATGAGGCCTTGGGGCGGAGCGATCCGGCCTTCACCGGCGTCCTGACTGTTCAGTCAATGGTCTCTGCCGCCCTGCTGAAATGGGGAACGGCTGAACAACGCGGCCGCTGGTTGCCACCCCTCGCCAAAGGGCAGATGATCGGCGCATTTGCCTTGACTGAGCCGGGTGCCGGCAGCGACATACAATCGATGGCCACCGAGTTCCGGCGCAGCGACCGGGATGACGGCCTGATCTTGAGCGGCGAAAAGAAATGGATCACCTGCGGCCAGAGGGCGGGTGTCTTTCTGGTGTTTGGAAAGCTGGAGCAAAAGCCCCTTGCCTGTCTCGTGCCGAGAGAAGGTGACGGTTTTGAAATTGAACCCATCAAGGACCTGATGGGTTTTCGCGCGGCCGGCCTGGCGCAACTTCGCTTCCACGATGTGCCAATCCCGGCGGCTAATGTTGTCGGCAAACCCGGATTCGCCCTCTCCCATGTGGCTCCGGTTGGTCTGCAGGTACGGGAGAATCAGCACCGCTTGCTCGGCGTTGGGACTCCTTCGCGGCTGCTTCGAGGAAAGCACCGATTATGCGGTGTCACGTAAAGTTGGCGGGCAAAGACTGGGCGACCTGGGTATGATCCAGTCGTTGATTGCGAGGATGGGCGCCGACCTGGAGGCCGCCAAGCTCCTCTGCTGGAGCGCCTGTCGGGCCGAGGATGATCATCTCCCGGAAACCTTCACGAAGACCTTTATCGCGAAGTATTTCACCTCGCGGGCGGCTGTTCAAGCGGCCTCGGATGCCGTTCAAATCCGCGGCGCCTCGGGATGTCATGAGTCATCGCCGGTGGCACGCTATTACCGCGGGTCCAAGATCGTGGAGATCATCGAAGGCACGACCCAGGTGCATGAGATGATCCTGGCTAAAGGTTTCGTTCACGATGCCCTCCGGAGACAACGGTCCCGCCAACGTGCGGCAACGCCCTAATCCCGCCGTCTGACCGGTCCCTTTGGTATGCGCCGACCGGGGGTGGCCAGGCAAGTCGTCCTGGGAACGCATCCTATGGCTCAAACAATTGAAACAGAACTGGACTGGATCGCTGCGTTCAATCGCACGAACCGTGAGTTTCCGGACCACGTCACGCTCCGGGAGTTGATCGAGGCGCGAGTGCAACAGCATCCGCTGCAGCCCGCCGTGCTCTGTGATCATGACAGGTACTGGGGAACCTCAAGGCTCAACTACGCTCAGTTGAACGAGAGGGCAAACCAGGTTGCCCATCTTTTGCGGGACCAGGGAGTGCAACCGGGACAAATTGTCGGTATCATGGTGGAACGGTCCTTCGCCATGATCATCGGCATCTTCGGCATCATCAAGGCAGGGGCCGCCTATTTGCCTCTCTCACCTGATGATCCGCCGGAGCGGCTCGGCTACGTTTTGGCCGATGCCCGCGTTGGCATTCTGTTGGTCCACGCCGCCACCGCTCTGAAGGCGCCCCCAGGTTTTTCGATCATAAAATCTCGAGCAGCCACAGGTTTACACCGGTCCGGCCTCCAACCCCGCCGGGGTGAACCGGCCTGACGACCTCGCCTATGTGATCTATACTTCGGGCTCAACCGGAAAACCCAAGGGGGTGATGATCGAACACCGCTCGGTGGTTAACCGCCTCCATTGGATGCAGACCGCCTATCCCATCGATAACCGGGACGTGCTGCTGCAAAAAACCTCGTTTTGCTTCGACGTTTCAGTGTGGGAGCTTTTCTGGTGGGCGCTCGAAGGCGCCACGCTCTGCTTGCTCATGCCTCGCGGGGAGAGAATTCCCCAGGCGTTGGTCGAAACAATCAGAAAGCACCGGGTCAGCGTACTGCATTTTGTCCCGTCGATGCTCAACGTCTTCCTCGAGTACCTGGATGGCAGGCCCGACAAGGTATCGGCCGGCCTCTCCTCGTTGCGCCGGGTGTTTGCCAGCGGCGAGGCCTTGAGCCCGGCTCATGTCAGCAAGTTCAACGAAATTATCGGGCAAAACACCGGCAGCCGGCTCACCAATCTCTACGGACCCACGGAGGCAACCGTCGATGTGACATTCTTCGACTGTCCTGCCCAGGGCAAGTTCGACCGGATTCCCATCGGCCGGCCAATTCAGAATATCAGGGCATACATCATCCGGGATGGAAAGCAGATGCCCGTGGGCGAGGCCGGCGAGCTTTGCCTGGCGGGCGTAGGGCTGGCGCGGGGTTATTTGAATAATCCGCAATTGACGAGCGAGCGGTTTGTTGACAACCCCGCGGTGCCCGGCGAACGGATTTATCGTACGGGCGATGTCGCGCGTTGGTTGCCTGACGGCAACCTCGAGTACCTGGGTCGCGAAGATCACCAGGTCAAAATCCGCGGCTTGAGGATTGAATTGGGCGAGATCGAAAACACGGTTCAGACCTTTCCTGGAATCGCCGACTGTGTCGTCACCACGAAAAAGTATTCAGAGACAATCATTTTGATTGTCGCCTACATCGTCTGCAAACAAGAGGTCGATCTGGAGGCCCTCAAACAGCATCTCCACCGCTACCTCCCTGAGTACATGGTGCCCGGCCATTTTGAGAAGATCAGTCAGCTCCCCTTAACCCCTAACGGCAAGGCCGATCGAAAAGCGTTGCCGGAACCAACGATTCGGGCGAAAGCCTGAACACATGCGTAACAAATGTGATATCGCCATAGTCGGCATGGCCTGCCGGTTCCCGGGAGCGCGAAACCTCCAGGAATTCTGGCAGAACCTCATCGGTGGCGTGGAGTCCATTGTCCGACTTTCCGATCAGGAACTGATCGAAGCGGGGGTCGCTCCCGCCGTTCTGGCCAGGCCGGACTATGTAAAAGCCGCCGCCGTCCTGGACAACCCGGACCTCTTTGATGCGGGGTTCTTCGGCTTCGCTCCGAGCGAAGCGGACACCATGGATCCCCAGCACCGGCTCCTGCTGGAGTTGGCGCATGCGGCGCTGGAGGATGCGGCGTGCGATCCGGACCGTTTTCCCGGGCGCATCGGGGTGTTCGCGGGCTCGGCCATGAACACATACTTCATGAACAGCGGCCTGAATGCCCGTTTTGCCGAGGACCACATTCCAACGCTGATCGGCAGCGACAAGGATTACCTCAGCACACGGATCTCATACAAACTCGGACTCCGCGGGCCGAGTATGACGGTCCAGACCGCCTGCTCGACCTCCTTGGTTGCCATCCATCTCGCCAGCCAAAGCCTCTTGAATGAAGAGGCCGATATGGCCTTGGCCGGCGCCGTTTCCGTGCGGGTACCCCACCGGGCCGGCTATTTCTGCGATGGCAGCGGGGTGGTTTCTCCCGATGGGCGTGTACGCGCGTTTGACGCCGGCGCCAATGGCACTGTGTTTGGCAGCGGCGCCGGCGTCATTGTGATGCGGCGCTTGGCAGATGCGCTGGCGCAGGGCGACCCCATTTATGCCGTTATCAAGGGTTCCGCCGTCAACAACGACGGTTCTGCGAAATCCGGATACACCGCTCGCAGCATGAATGGCCAGGCTGATGTCACCGTGGAGGCGCTGGCAAATGCGGGTGTGCATGCCGAGAGCATCTCCTACATCGAGGCCGACGGCTTGGGAACGGCGGTGGGGGATCCAATCGAGATTCTCGCGTTGACTAAGGCCTTCCGTAATTTCACTCAGCGGAATGGCTTTTGTGCCATCGGCTCCGTCAAAACCAATGTGGGCCACTTGGACGCGGCCGCCGGCATGGCCGGGCTGATCAAAACGGTTCTTGCCCTCAAGCACCACCGCCTCCCACCCACTCTGCACTATTCCAGGCCCAACCCGGAAATCGATTTTCCCGCCACCCCATTTTATGTGAACACAAACGCAGTGGAATGGGCCCAGGGTGACAGCCCCCGCCGGGCCGGAGTGATGGCTGCGGGAATGGGCGGCACCAATGCCCATGTCATCTTGGAGGAGGCCCCGGCGGTCACGCCCATAACCAATCCACAGGGGCCGCATGTCCTGGTGCTCTCCGCAAAAACTCCCTCGGCTCTAGACGCCACGTCCCGCAACCTCGCGGACTTTCTGGCCTCTTCCTCCTCCGATCTCCATCCTGCCGCAACCACTCCCCCTGACGAAGCAGATGGGCCCGTCCGGGGGCCTGGCGAAGACGGGCCTCCAAACTCCGGCCTCTTGGCCGACGTGGCTTACACCCTCCAACAGGGACGGCGTCGCTTTTCGTGCCGCCGGTTTGTAGTTTGCAGCCATACGGAGGCCGCGGTTGCCGCGCTTAAATTGCCGGATTCCAAGCGGACCACGTCTGGAGCGGCGCGCGCCGGGTCCCGTCGGCCGGTGGTCTTCTTGTTGCCGGGTGTCGGCGACCACTACGTGGGCATGGGGCAGGGACTTTACGAGCACTTTGAGGTGTTCCGCCGGGAAATGGACCGCTGCGCACAAATCTTGCAGCCCCTCCTTGGCATCGACGTCCGTGAACTTTTGTATCCGCGCAATCGGGTTCGGAAGGAGCCGGCCAAATCGCGTGGCATCGATTTGAAGCGGATGCTGGGTCGCCCCACGGCTGAGGCGCCAGACTCGCCTGCGGAGAAACTGAATCAGACCATCCATGTTCAGCCCGCTCTCTTCACCCTGGAATATGCCCTCGCAAGACTCTGGCTCCACTGGGGTGTGCAGCCGGACAGGCTCGTGGGTCACAGCATGGGCGAATATGTCGCCGCGTGCTTGGCGGGCGTCTTCTCGCTCGAAGACGCTCTGAGGCTGGTCGCCGTCCGGGCCAGGTTGGTGAGCGAGCTGCCCCTCGGATCTATGCTCGCGGTCCTGCTCCCCGGAGACAAGTTGCTCCCCCTGCTCAACGAACAACTGTCCATCTCGCTGATCAATGGCCCGGATCTGTGCGTGGTGGCTGGGCCGGTCGCCGCCATGGCCGATTTCCAAATCCGGCTCCGGGAGCGGGAGATTATCTTCCGTCCGGTGCGAAACGGCCACGCCTTCCATTCGCGGATGCTCGATCCGATCATTGATTCCTTCGCCCGAGAGGTGAAACAGGTCCGCCTCAACGCTCCCCGCATTCCCTTCATCTCCAACGTTACCGGCACATGGATCACAGCGGAGCAGGGCCTCAATCCGTTCTATTGGGTTGATCATGCCCGTCGCACGGCCCGGTTCAGCGACGCTCTTGACCAGTTATGGAAACTGCCGGACTGCCTGCCCCTTGAAGTGGGCCCCGGGCGCACCCTCGGAGTGTTGGCGATGCAACACCCTGCGCGGGCTGCCGCAGCGGATCCCGTGACCCTGTCCTCCTTACGGCATGATTACGAGAACCAGCCCGATGTTGAGTTCATCCTCAATGCCGCCGGCCGGCTTTGGCTTGCCGGGACCCAAATCGACTGGGAGAAACTGGATCCCCGGCACGGCCGGCGCAAAATCTCCCTGCCGACCTACCCATTCGAAAAACGTCGCCACTGAATCGAACCCCATGCCGGCCGCAAGTCGGCTGCAATTATTGAAAACTCGGCCGCTCAAAAAGGCGATCTGGCAGATTGGTTCTACATTCCGTCTTGGGAGAGAACCGGTTTCCCAACCGACACTTGGGGTGAAGCCGGAGCTGGAACACTCTGGTTGATCATTGGGGACCCCTCCGCTATAGCCAGCCGCTTAAGGAGCACGTTGGAAGCGCATGGCGCTACCGTTGCACTCGCTCGTTTTGGCAAGTCCTATGCCGACAAGAACCACGGTTCATATGAAATCCACCCCGCCTGCCTTGATGATTACGTGAGGCTGCTCGGAGTCCTCCGGGAGGGCTTGAGCCAGGCGCTAAACGTCGTGCATCTTGGACCGCTATCCTCCCGCGTGAAACTTCCCAACGCCGGTTACGATGCGCTGAGCCAGGAGTTGGGTTTCTACAGCCTCTTGAATTTGGCTAAGGCAATCGGCGAGCTGAACATCGCGGTGCCCGTTCGCGTTGGCGTGGTGACCTGTCAGATTCACGAAGTCACCGGTGACGAAACGTTGAACCCCACCATGGCAACCGTCTTGGGTCCTTGTGGCGTGATGCCGAAGGAATATCCCAATATCGCTAGTTTTTCGGTTGATTTGCCGGTTCTGCCTTCAGCCGGCCGGGACCTTGATGAAATGGTTCTTCATCTTGTGAGTGAATTTCGTGAGCCCGCAAAGGGTGGTGTCATCGCTTATCGCGGAAAACATCGCTGGGAAAGAGCCTTCAAGCCACACAAACTGCCCGCCCCCACGCCCAAGACCCCCGGCGAAAGCCTCCGTGTGCAAGGACTCAGACCTCATGGGGTCTATCTCATCACCGGCGGAACCGGAGGCATTGGACTTGCCGTTGCAAGGTACTTGGCCGAGACCTGTCAGGCCAGATTGATCCTTACTAAAAAGGCGCCGTTCCCGGGAAAGTCTGCTTGGCGGCAGCGGCTTGCCTCGGGAGATTTGTCGGATTCGGATCAACGCATCATCTCAGCATTGCTGGAAATCGAAAGCCTGGGAGGTGAGGTGACGTTTCCCCTGCGAGGCGTCAGACCGGGCCGGCATGCAACGTGTCATCGCGGAATTGATTGCGAAGCATCGGGTGATTAACGGCGTGATCCATGCCGCCGGCATAGTCCGGGATGGCATGATTCAAGTCAAGACGAGGGAAGTTGCGGAGTCCGTCCTGAGCCCAAAAGTGAAGGGTACATTTGTCCTATATGACCTATTGAAAAACCTCGACCTGGACTTTTTGGTGCTCTTCTCTTCCATTTCCTCCATTGTCCGGCTCCACGGGCAAAGTGACTATGCGGCCGCTAATGCTTTCCTGGATGAGTTCTCGCACCTCGCCAACTCGCAAGCAGGATTCCGAACCCTTTCCATCAACTGGCCGGGCTGGCGGGAAATCGGGATTTTGACAAGGCTCAAGACGCTGGCCGGGCTCGAGAGCCGGAAGGAGGCGACTTTGAAAAAAGCGATTCTGACCAAAGATGGGCTGGAAGTTCTCAAGAGGGCGCTAACCTCAGGGCTGGCACAAGTGATTGTGAGCCCTCGTGATCTCCAAGTCGTGCTTGAAGAGGAGCGTGAGCTGCTGCTCGAGTCGTTTGATCCTGCTTTGCCTTTGTCCATCGTGACGGCCTGCTGCGAGCGAGTAATTGATCGGGCGCGGCCCGAGTTGGAGGAGGCCTTTACTGCGCCGCGCACACCTACGGAGCAACTCCTGGCGGGCATTTGGGGAGATCTGCTTGGACTTAAACAGGTGGGCATCCACGATGACTTTTTCGAGCTGGGTGGCCACTCGCTGCTGGCGGTGCGATTGTTTTCGAGGCTCGAGAAGCTCACTGGAAGAAAGCTGCCTTTGGCCACTTTGTTCGAAGCGCGCACTATTGGCGCTCTCGCTGATCTGATTAGCGAAGGACGAAAAAAACGAGGCGGTGGGCCCTCCGGTCAGTTGCACTGCGTTGTGCCCATTCGAACCGCGGGATCCAAGCCGCCTTTCTTTTGCGTCCACGGCGTTGGTGGAAACGTGCTGAACTACGCGGAGCTCGCGCGATATTTTGACCCGGATCAACCCGTCTATGCCCTTCAATCGCGAGGATTGAGCGGATTGCCGCCTGACACGAGCATCCAGAAAATGGCGGCCTCCTACATCGAGGAGATCCTCCAAGTTCAACCCGAGGGGCCATATTTCGTGGGCGGGCAGAGCTTTGGGGGCCTGGTGGCCTACGAAATCGGCTGCCAGCTCGAAGCAACCGGCCGGCCAGTGGGCCTGGTCGCGTTAATTGACACCCGCGTAAACTATATGGGGGATGCAGGTTTCTGGTTCTCGTTCATCGTGAATGCGTCCTTGCTCTGGCGTCGCATCCGGGGACACACGCGAAGGATGGTATTGGTCCTGATCGCATGGGCTATTTGCGTGCAAGAGCAAAGACCCTGAGTCGAAAGGCCGAAACGTTCTGTGTTCACGTTAAACTCCGCCTGTCCCACAGAACCGGCCAAGATCTCCTCGCGAACCTGCAGAATGTGAAGCAGGTGAATTACCTGTCGGCGAAACGGTACGTCCCAAGGCCGTGTAAGGGCTCCGTTACGCTGTTTCGTTGCACCTCACGGAGTCTGGGCGATCATCCAGACTACCTCATGGGATGGCGGCATCTGGCCCGGGCGGGCGTCCACGTTGAAGAAACGCCGGGGGATCATGTTACGATGCTAATGGAACCCCATGTCCGGGTTCTTGCCGAAAAGCTCTGTGCCTGCCTGCGGAATGCATCGAGCGGATCCCAAGCCCATGACCTTGCGAATTCGTCAGGCTCAGAGGCGGCGCCGCGACTGCATGAATTGATCCGATTCCAGGCCAAAGCAACCGTGAGCGAGCAAAACGATTAACGCTGTGGACAGTGTAAATAGTGTTATGGACAGTCAAGTAACCGTGGCTGGCGAGATTGCGACTATCCGGGAACTGATTGACCAAATGGCGCGGACGCGACCCCAGACCACATTTCTCATCAGTCCTGAAACGGGACGCGAACTTACCTTCCAGGGGTTGCAGGAACAGGCACGTCTTCTCTCGGCTCAACTTAGAGAAGCAGGATTGGAGCGGGGCGACAAGGTCGCCTTCCTGCTGGACAACGGGCTGTTTACGGCGCAGTTGTTCCTGGGGGCCATGTACGGCGGCTTTGTGTCGGTGCCGCTCAATGTTCGCGCGGGCATTTCCACATTGTCCTACACGCTGGACCATTGCGACGCCAAGGTGGTTTTCGTCGGGGACCGGTACGCTGCCCTTAACGAAGGACATGACGGTCAATGTGCGCCGGGCTGTGAAGGTGATCCCCGCCGACGCTGACGGCTTCGCCACGGCGGGCGAGACACCAGCTTCGAGCGCGTCGCTGCCGGTTCCAGCGCCGGAGGACCTCGCCCTGTTGATGTACACCTCGGGCAGCACGGGTCAACCGAAGGCCGCGGTGCATTCCCACCGCACGGTGCTGGCCGGCGCCAGGAATTCGATTTGCTCACACCAACTCTCCTCCGCCGACCGCTCCCTCCTGGTGCTCCCGCTGTATCATATCAACGCGGAATGCGTGACCCTGGTTCCCACGCTGCTGAGCGGCGGTTCGGTCGTCGTGCCTCATGGCTTTAGCGTCAGCCAGTTCTGGGATTGGCTGGACGACTGCGCGTTGCACGTGGTCGGCCCTGGTGCCGACCATCATCTCGCAACTCCTGGATTGGGAAGATCCTCGCGCGGATAGCCGTCAAGCCGCTTTCCAGCGCATCCGCTTCTTAAGGTCTTCATCGGCGCCGCTCTCCCCGTCGCTGCACCGCGAGTTCCTCGACAAGTTCAAGTTGCTCCTCATTCAGGCCATGGGCTCGACCGAGGCGGGCAACATTTTCTCCAATCCACTGCCCCCGGGCGCGAATAAGATCGGCTCACCGGGCTTGCCCTGGGGTTTCGAGACTCGGATCGTGAATCAAGAGGGGGTCGAAGTGCCGGCGGGCGAACCGGGCGAAGTCCTCGTTCGGGGTCAGGCCCTGATGCAGGGCTATTACAAAGACCCTGAGGGGACTGCGGCGGTCCTCGGCCCGGACGGCTGGCTGCACACCGGCGACCTCGCTTACCGGGATGAGGACGGTTATTTCTTCATCGTTGGCCGGTCCAAGGAGTTGATCATCAAGGGGGGCGTCAACATTGCCCCCAAGCAGATTGACGAAGTGCTGGAATCCCACCCGGCGGTCCTCGAAGCAGCCGCTGTGGGGGTTCCGGATCGATACGTGGGAGAGGATCTGGTCGCATTTGTCGTTTTGCGGGCTGGAATTGCCGGTGACGAAAGAGAACTGCTCACCTTCTGTGAGAGTCGCCTGGGCCACTTCAAGACGCCGACGCGAATTCACTTTGTCAAAGACTTGCCGAAAGGCCCCTCGGGCAAGGTTCAACGGCTCAGACTGCAGGAGAAAGCGGCGCAGCCTGTTTGCGAATTGGGCTTATCCGGAGGCGAGGTGCCGCCGCGCGGCGACAGGCAGGCTTCCCAAGCCGGTATGCAGGCCGCCCCAACGCCGATCGAGCAAACGATCGCTGAAACCTGGGCGGAACTCCTTGCGCAACCGCAGGTCGATGTGCATAGCAACTTTTTCTCGTTAGGTGGCCACTCCCTGCTGGCCATCCAATGCCTGTCGCGGCTCCGGGGGAAGCTGCCGGTTGGCCTGTCGCTGTCAGATTTCTTTGAGAACGCGACCGTTGCGCAGCAGGCGGCGCTGGTCAAGCGGCGTCTGTGCCCGGGCACCGCAACGGGGGGCAATGCCTCGCCAGCGGATCGCCCCTGCGGTCAAGCACCCGCGGATCAATCGGCCGTGGCCTGGGAACAAGCCCGGCTCCAGCCGCTCACACAGCCCGCCGGGCAGCAGCCAATTCCTCCGCGGGACAAGGCACTTCCTTGCCCGCTCAGCCCAGCACAGGAGCGGTTATGGTTCATGGAGCAGTTGGCTCCTGGGGTTGCTGGTTTACAACGAGGCTGAGGCCGTGCGGTTGCATGGAGACGTCAACGTGGACGCGATGGCACAGGCGCTCAACGCCATTGTCGCTCGACACGAAATGCTGCGGACCACAATCCAGGTGACAAACGGACAACCGGTCGCGGTTGTCCACGAGAGTTGGCCGTTGCAGCTTAGGAAGATCGACCTCAGCGCCCTGGGCCCCGCAGAGCGTGAGGCGGAAGTTGATCGCTTGCTGATTGATGAGCCGCGACGCGCGTATCATCTGGAAGCCGAACCGGGAATGCGCGCGACCGTGATACAACTTGCTTCCGAGGATCATGTTTTCATCCTGATGATGCACCACATCTTTTGCGACTGGTCCTCGGTAGGCGTTTTGTGGCGAGAGCTGTCATCGCTGTACCGCGCCCTTTGCCACGGTGAATCGCCGGCCTTGCCCCCTCTGCTGATCCAGCACGGAGATTATGCGGCTTGGAAGCAACAACAGATGGCTGAAACGAGTTTCGCCGAGGATCTGGCCTTCTGGGCGGAGAACCTGCGCGGGGCGCCCGCGCTCTTGGAGTTGCCGACCGATCGAGCGCGCCCGCCAGCGATATCCTATCGGGGCGCTCGGCAACGGTTCCGCCTCGATAAGACCCTGGTGGAGAGTCTGCGGAGCTTGAGCCGGATGGAGAAGACAAGCCTGTTCGCGGTCTTCGCCGCGGCTCTCAACACCTTGCTGTTCCGGTACACCGGTGAGGAAGACATCCTGGTGGGGATCCCGATGGCCGACCGGGATAGGCAGGAATTGCAGTCGGTGATCGGTTTTCTGCTCCAAACTCACGTCCTGCGAACCAAGCTTTCCGACGACATGACGTTTCGCGAGCTGCTCGCTGGCGTCCAGAAAGGGGTGCTGGACCTTTGCGAACACCGAGCCGTGCCCTTCGACCAGATCGTAAAGCGAGTCCAACCGGAGCGAAACCCGAGTTACTCCCCCCTGTTCCAGGTCATGATCAACTGGCGTGATCGCGACCAGCTCTTGTCGTTCATCGGGCTGGAAGGGCTTGAGGTCGAGCCGCTCCTGGCCGAGGCCAGAATCGCGAAGTTCGACCTGACGCTGTGCCTGACCGACCTGGGGGACGAGATCTGGCTGGAAATCGAGTATAGCACGGACCTGTTCGACAGTGGCCGCATCGAGCAGTTGGCGGGCCACTATCGGGTCTTGCTCGAAGGCATCGTGGCGCAGCCGGGCCAGCGAATCGGCCGACTGCCCATTTTGACTGAAGCCGAGCAGCAACTGCTGCAGGAGTGGCATAAGAGGCAGGTTGATTATCCTTCGGACCGGTGCGTGCATGAACTCATCGAAGAGCAAGTGGCACACACACCCAATGCCACGGCGGTCGCGTTTCAAGGTTCACAACTGACCTACTGCCAACTCAATGATCGCGCCAACCAGTTGGCGCGGCGCCTGCAAGCTCTCGGGGTGGGACCGGACACCTTGGTGGGCATTTGCATGGAGCGTTCGTTGGAGTTGGTGGTGGGTTTGCTTGGGGTTTTGAAGGCCGGAGGCGCATACGTGCCTCTGGACCCGGAGTATCCCAAAGAACGGCTGGCCTTCATGATCGAGGACGCGAATCTTCCCGTGCTGCTGACGCAGGCGCGTTTGTTGGAGTCCCTTCCTCCACACCAAGCCCGAGTCATCCGGCTGGATGCTGACTGGCCGGCCATCGCCGCCGAAAGTCCAACCAGCGCGCCCAGCGCAGTGGCGGCTCGCCATCTCGCCTACATGATTTACACCTCCGGTTCGACCGGTAAACCCAAGGGCGTTCTCATCGAGCATGGTTCTCTCGCGCAGCACTGTTTGGAATGCAGAGACTTCTACGGGCTAACCTCCAAGGATCGGCTGCTTCAGTTCGCTTCGTTCAGTTTTGACGTGGCCACGGAACAGATTCTGGCTCCTCTGCTCAGCGGTGCGCAAGTAATATTGCGCGACCCGGGCATTTGGACACCAGTTGAGTTTCGGCGGAAGCTTGAAGAATTGGGGTTGACGGTCATCAATCTCACGCCGGCCTACTGGCGGCAACTGGCCCAAGACTACGCCACCTCGGTTGAGCCCGCCTCGTGTCACCAAGTGCGGCTGGTGATTATCGGCGGTGAGGAGATGCCAGTTCAGACTCTGCAATTGTGGCAAAAAACGCGCTGGAAGGACGTGCGTTTGCTCAATGTCTATGGACCGACGGAAACAGTGATCACGCCGACCAGTTTTGTGGTTCCGGCGGATTACCTTGCGCATGGCCCTCGGTGCAGAATTCCTATCGGCCGCCCCCGCGGCGGTCGGAAGGCATATGTGCTTGATTGCCATGGCCAATTGGCCCTGTTGGAGTTGCGGGAGAACTGCACCTTGGCGGAAAGCAATTGGCGCGGGGCTATCACAATCGCCCGGAGTTAACGGCGGAGAAGTTCATTTTCGGACCCATTCAGTTCGGAGCCTGCGGCGCGGCTTTACAAGACCGGCGACCTGGCCAGATACCTGCCTGATGGAAACCTCGAGTACCTGGGGCGGCTGGATCAGCAGGTCAAAATTCGCGGTTTCAGGGTCGAGTTGGGCGAAGTGGAGACAGTCGTCAACCAATTCCCGGGAGTAAAGGACTGCGTGGCAGTCGCTCGCGAAGACGCGTCGGGCAACAAACGGCTCGTGGCCTATCTTGTCGGACAAAACGGCGCGTTTTCAACCCTCGATCTGCGCGGTTTCCTCCAGGCCAAACTGCCCGATTACATGGTCCCTGGCGACTTTGTCCTGCTCGAAGCCTTGCCGCTCACGCCCAACGGGAAGGTGGACCGAAAGGCCCTCCCGGCACCCGGCGGGGCGAGCTATGATTCCGCGCGGACCTATATCCCGCCACAAACTTCCGCCGAGAAGAAACTCTGTGCCGTCTGGGGTGAGGTGCTGCGCCTCGATAGGGTTGGGCTCCACGATAAATTCTTCGAATTAGGGGGCGATTCCATCCTGAGCATCAGTGTAGTAGCCAAAGCCAACCAGGCCGGTTTGCAGGTATCGGTCAAGCAGATCTTTGAGCACCAGACCGTCGCTCAGCTAGCCCTTGTGGCCTCGGAAACCGCTTGCCCTGCGTCAGAACAAGGCGTGGTGACAGGGGAAGTGCCTTTGACGCCCGTGCAGCGCTGGTTCTTCGAGCAGGACTTCGCGGGTTCCCACTATTGGAACCAGGCAAAGATGCTGCAGGTGCCCCAGGAGCTGGCTCCAACGCTATTGGAGGAAGCGATTCGGCAGTTGCTTGCCCACCATGACGCACTGCGGCTGTATTTCGTGCGCGACAGCCGTGGCTGGAACCAATTCATGGCTGGCGTGGAGAATGCCCCAAGGCTGAGAGTTGTGGATTTAGGGGGCCTTCCTGAAACGGAGCAAACGGTTGCCCTGGAAAAGGCTGCGGCGGACGTGCACGCGAGTCTGGACCTTTCCAAAGCCCCGCAAATGAGGGCCGCGTTATTCAATCTCGGCGCCGGACGGCCCAGGCGCCTGCTTATAGTCATCCATCACCTGGCGATTGACGAGGTCTCCTGGAGATGCCTGGTGGAGGACTTGCGGACCGCCTGCCGGCAACTCCGGAGTGGTGAGGAGGTGAGACTGCCGGCTAAAACGACTTCCTTTAAGGAGTGGGCGCAACGGCTAACAGAGTATGCGCGGTCCGCCGCCACTGGCCGGGAACTCGACTATTGGCTGGACGCCTCGGCCGAGGATATTTCTCCTCTTCCGCTGGATTTCCCTGGTGGCGAAAACACCGAGGCCTCGGCCAGGATCGTCTCGGTGGCTCTCGATGAGGGCGAGACGCGTTCGCTGCTCCAACTGGTTCCGCAAGCCTACAACACCCAGATCAACGATGTTCTCCTTTCCGCCCTGGGGCTCGCCCTGACCCGCTGGCTTGGACAACCGGGCGCGCGCATCAGTCTGGAGGGCCACGGCCGCGAAGAACTCTTCGCTGGTGTGGATTTGTCACGAACGATAGGGTGGTTTACCGCCCTTTTCCCCTTGCGTCTGGATTTGCCCCAGGCCGGGGGCCTCCGGGAGGTGTTGAAATCGGTCAAAGAGCAACTCCGTCGGGTGCCGAACCGTGGGATCGGATACGGGTTGTTGAGGTATCTCAGCGGAGACGACAAGGCCGCGGCAGCGTTGCGCCGCCTGCCGCAGCCGCAGGTCCTCTTCAACTACCTGGGGCAGCTTGACCAGACGCTGCCTCAACCTTCGGCATTCGCCTGGGCACCCTGCCCCGGCGGACCAGCACACAGTCCGCAGGCAAAGCGAACCCACGCGCTGGCCATCAATAGCCAGGTTATCGAGGGGCGCCTGAGGCTGGATTGGAGCTACAGCGAGCACCTGCACCGCCAAAGCACGATCGAGCGGCTCGCAAACGACTTCTTGCAGGCCTTACGCTCGCTCATCCAGCACTGCACCACCCCAGGCGTCCGCGGTTTCACGCCATCAGACTTCGCAGACGCGGGACTAACTCAGGAGGAATTGGACCGTCTTGTCGCGGAAATAGGATGATCAACCAAGCAAGCCGTCAGGAACGCCAAGGATGAGAACATCCACATGACCATACCTTATCCAGTTCGGCTCGCAGATGGCACCGGAGTTCGACTCAAGCGCGTTCTACAAGAAGCCGGCTTTGCTTTTGACGCCGTCAAAGCGCGGCTTGGCACGCAATACTGCCAATGGGCTCCGGCGGGCGCGGGCGTGGTCGGGAAACTCCTGGCCCTTCTTCAGGCTGCCAGGATGCGCGTTGACATCGGAAATCGCATGCTGTCTCCTGCCAGTTCCGGCATTCTTGGCGGAATCGCGGACTATTTCAGGCACAAGGCGCCAAAAGATACACTGGACCTCCTGATTCGGCTGTTCCTGTTTAATGAGCCGGTGGAGGCGACGACCCTGCTTGGCGTCTTCTCAGCCAACGACCTCGACGCACTGGCGGCCATGAACTTGATTCGGTTGGACGCAGGTGTTGTCGTCTCAGATCTGGCGCTTTTCGAGTGTGCCGGCCTCCTTCTCGCGACCGACGCGAAGGTGAGACCGCCAGCCGGCGTGAACCGAGTCATGCCTTTGCTCCCGGAATCCTTTGACTTTGTCGGATCGGTGTCGCGAAGGCCGGTGGACTCAGCTCTGGACCTGTGCACCGGCTCGGGCGTGCACGCCCTCGTGATGGCTCGACATGCGCAACATGTTGTCGCCACGGACATTAACCCCCGCGCCTTACGCTTCGCGCAGTTCAACGCCTGGCTCAACGGCGTCGCGAACATAGAGTTTGCCCAGGGCGATCTCTTCGGCGCGTTGGAGGGTCGAGCCTTCGACCTTATCCTTGCCAATCCACCGTACATGCCGGTTACCGGCTCCTCCCCGGGCGACAACTCCTATTGCGGCGGCAAAAGCGGAGACGTTTTGTGGTCGCAAATAGTGCGAGGCCTCGAAAAGCACTTGCGGCTCGGCGGGCTCTGCCAAATGATTCACATGATCGTTCTTTTCGGCAGCGAGACCTACGAGGATAAAATCCGCGCTTTACTCGGCCCACTCTCGAACTCTTGCAGCCTTGTTGTTTCCTCAAGCCCTATCGCCTTCCGCAACAGGCACATCACGGCCGCAAGCTCGGTGCATTTTGGCGTTACCAGCATCAAGCGATACCCCCAGCCGGGCGGAGTTTTCTACGCTCACGTTCCGTTTCATCCACCTCTGCCCTTCGATGTCTCGGACCTCTTCCTGGCCCTCGAGCAAACCTCGCGCCCCGAGGAGAGAGCCCTCGTGTGTAAGCGCCATTATGGACGATCGCGACGAAACAACTGAAAGTGCCACCATGCTCGCTCGCCGTGCCAACTCTCCTCGCTGCGTGGTCTGTTGCGGTTCCACCATCTCACAGACATGACCAAAAGTTCGTTCGCATCGTCTGTCGCCCCGCCGCTTGCAGCATCATGCTTTGAGCACTCCCATTGGCCCGCGGCTGCCGGTGAAGGCCGGCGGACGAGCGGAGGTGTTGCCCATCTGGCGCCGGCACTTCCGACCAAAAGCGAATTGCCCGTCGAAGAGCAACCGCGCCGAGTGGCGGGACCGGTTGCCGCGGTCAAGGCGGCGCTGAGGGATTATCCACACTCCTGCATGCTGCCGAACAGATCCGGCTCCTGAGGAGCCATTATGCGAGATTCACACAGGTTGGATACACGGAACATTCTGCTCATCGGTTACCCGGAGCCAAGTTTCATCATATCCACCCTCAAGATCGCGAAGGTCCTTCGTGGTCGGGGCCACAGGATTCTCTTCGCGGCGACGAAAAGAGAGCTCGCGTCCTTCATCAACCTGCACGGATTCGAGGCATGCTCTCTCGACAGTCCGGATGCTGAGAGGGAAACGCCGGTCTTGATTCCCGGGTTTGGCCGGCTGGCCCAGCAATCCGCACCGCCGCGGGGCTGCCCCGAGGCAACAGGCTTGCTTGGCAGACTTCGGCGGTGGCGTGGACTACGCGCGCGACGCAGGGAGCTGGCTCAGGTGTCCTTCGAGCGATCCATGAACGGCGTTCGTGACATTATTAAGCGGAACGGAATTGATCTGGTCCTCCTGGATCCGCTTGCCTGGAGCCTCGGAATAGCGGCTCTATGCACAGGTGTCAAAGTGCTGCATCTGAGCAACGGTTTAGTCTTCAGGGCCAACTCCCATACACCCCCTACCTTTTACGACCGAATTCCAGGGCCATCGTGGTACTGCCGGGTGCAGGTCCTCTGCGACTGGCATCGCTTGAGAGTCCATCGATGGCGTCGTGACTGCAGGCGTCGCTTGGTTTTTGGAGTGGGCGGCATAACGGCCTTCCAGCGAAGCCAGGTCCGGTCCGCACGAGCCCGGCTCACCTACGGAGATTATGGGCACATGCTCGATCTTCCGGAGGTCATCATGATGCCGCGTCAGTTCGACTTCGATCAGGCCCAGCCTGCCGAACACCTTCGCTACATGAGCGCGACCGTTGACTTGGATAGAGCCGAATTCGCGCCCTTCGACCTGGGATGCCTGGATCCGAACCGGAGGCTTGTTGTATGCTCGCTCGGCACCCACCATGCTCAGTGCGCAGAGAGGTTTCTCGCCCAGTTTGCTCAAGCGGTAAGCCTCATGCCGCACAGGCAGGCAGTCCTCAACGTGGGCCCAACGATTTCGCGAAGCCGCCTCCCGAGGGCCGACAATGTCATCACGGCGCGGGGAATTCCTCAGCTTACGCTCCTCAAACACGCCAGCCTCATGGTTAACCAGGCCGGCATCAACAGCATAAAGGAGTGCGTGGCAGCAGGCGTGCCGATGCTTTGCGTCCCATGCGGGGTTGACCAGCCCGGTACTGCGGCGCGGGTTGTCTATCACGGCTTGGGTGTGCGTGCGGACCCCAAGCAGGTGACGGCCCAACAACTCGTTGCACTCATCGAGGCGGCCGACAGCGACAACTACCGACAAAATATAAAGCGCTTCCGGCCTTTCTTCCTGGACGAGGAGTCGTTCCAGGCTGGGATCAAATATATCGAGCAGTACTAGACCGACGTGGCCTCATCAAACTCGGCGAACCCAACCGACAACCATAAACAGCCCCTTGAGTAAAGTCGTTGTGACACCGTTAGAGGTGCCAATTCACGCCCGTGAACATTCCCCCAATCATCAGTATGAATCGCGCGATTAGACGTATCCGTACCGTGGATCGTCTTTTGTTCATGTTGCGAAGGCAAAAACTTGTCGCTAACCTTCTCGGGCCCGTCATGAGAGGAAATGCCAACAGGATCGAGATAGATATCACCTACAGATGTAATCTTAGGTGCACCAACTGCAACCGCTCCTGCACGCAGGCCCCGAGCACGGACAAGATGACCGCTGAGCAGATCAGCAGGTTCATAAAAGAAAGCATCGAAGCCAGGAGACGCTGGAAGACGATACGCATTCTTGGTGGAGAACCTACGCTTCATGACGGGCTCGCGGAAATAACCGAAATGTTGTGCAGTTACAAGACAAATCACTTGCCGGACGCATTGATCACCCTGGTGAGCAATGGATCGGGTCGGTTTGTGAAGAGCGTACTGAACACGGTCCCGGCGCTGATTCACGTAGAGAACTCCCGGAAGGATCGCAGCGAGTACTCGGAGTTAGCATATATTGCGGGCCGCGACGGGCGGATGCTCGACATTGTTGATTTTAACGACGCGCCCTCAGACCATAGACGTAATATCCTTACCGACTACTCCAACGGATGCCGTACGATGGCGGCTGTAGGAATGGGCCTTTCTCCGTACGGGTACTATTGTTGCTCGGTGGCGGCCGGAATAGACAGGGTGTTTGGATTTGACATCGGGCGAAAAATGCTTCCTGAAAGGGATGATTTGATGATCGAACAACGGCGTGCCTTGTGCCGCTTGTGCGGCCATTTTTTTTCACAACCAGTTAAGGACGGCGGGCCAACGGTTTCTCCCGTGTGGCGGATGGCGTACCAGAGGTACAGCGCCTGCAAACCCACGCTGTCGGTATATTGAATGACCTCGGCGTGAAGGTTTGTGAATCTATGAACTCCAGAGGCCACCGCGCCAAGTACAACTCCGCGCAGGCGTTGAAGTGTCAGACGAGGAGCCTCGCAGCGGTTGATTCAGTAAGTCTGTGGCTGAGCCTATTGCCTGAACAATTCGGGATTGCGAAACTGCCCGCCAGGGTTGCAATACCTGGTTGGGCGGTCGGAGGGGATTTCCTCTCCGTGACCCGATCGGCTCACGAGCTGTCAGTCGTTTGCCGTGACAAGAACATACCAAGGGGTGTAACAGTCGAAAGAGGGTGGCGTTGTCTGATGGTTGAGGGCCCCTAAGTTTCGGAACCGTTGGCGTTCTATCCCGTCTGTCTGGCGCCTTGGCCGACGCCGCCATCACCCTGCTGGCTATCTCAACTTACGACACGGATTACGTGCTGGTTAAAGTGGAGGCCCTTGGAAGCGCCATTCTCGGCATTGGAAGCTGTCGGCTGCCGCGTCACCAGCAAGGGCCGAACGGACAAAAGGCAATAGTTCTCAATGCGATTTATGAATACCTCGACGCTGGGTGTCGCCGCGAGGCTGGAGACGAGAACCCAACTGAACGGCGCCACTTATTTTCCGTTCATATCACGCTGGATGAGGGAACTCCATGCGGCCATACCGTGCCGCGAGTTCGACGTCACGCGACTTGCCCGGCCCATAGATATCCGGGAGGAGCATTTCGAGGGGGTCAATTATAAGCGCGCCGTCATCTACCTGATGTCAAACGGATGCGAATGGGCCCTAAAGGCGGGAAACGGCTGTACGATGTGCGGGCATCTTTCCAGGCACACCAGAAAGGAAGAGCCGATCGCTGCCGATGACTACCTGAAACAATTTCGCGGAGTTTTCGACCAAATTGATTTCCGCCGCTGTCCGTTGCTGGACCTCTATAACAACGGTTCCTTCCTTAACAGGAATGAAATTCCGCACTCCGCGAGGACGGAGATGCTCAAGCTTATAAATCGCAATCCGGACATAAGAATGCTAGTGCTGGAGAGCCGGCCGGAATATATAGACCAGGAGACCATCGATGACATACACAGCCTGGTCCCCAATAAGCATGTGGAAATAGCTATCGGGCTTGAGCTGAAAGACGATCTCCTGAGAAGTATATGCGTGAACAAGGGGTTTGTGCTGGCGCAGTACAATCAGGCGGCGAAGCTAATCACGAGCAAGCTCAAGCTGAGGACATACGTGATGCTAAAGCCGCCATTTCTTACTGAGAAGGAAGGGATCGAAGAGGCCGTGCGAGCGGTCGAGCATGCTTTCGCCGCGGGGACCACGACGGTGTCCCTCGAGGCCTGCACGATCCAGGCCTACACGCTGGCGCAGTACCTGGCAGAGAGAAATCGTTACCGGCCCCCCTGGCTCTGGAGTATTGCTGAAGTCGTGCGCAGGACGGCCCACCTTGGGAAATTGGTTGTCGGTCTATTTCAATTCTATCCTTCCCCAACAATTGTCCCGTACAATTGCGACCGATGCAGCCACCGTGTCCTGGAGGCCATAAAGACCTATAACCGAACCCTGGATTTGGGAGCGCTTAGGGGTCTCACTTGTGAGTGCAGAAAGGCATGGGGGCGAGAGTTGAGACAGGTGCCGAGGCCTTTTGAGGAAAGGGTCTCCGATGCGGTGGCGGAATGGGAGACTCGTGCTCGTGAGTTCTGCGTGGCAGCGGGGGCGGCCGCAGCCTTTGCCGCAAGGAGCGAGTGAGCGATGAGCGGACCGGAAATTATGGACAATCGGGCTGCCAATATAGAGAGCATGTATCCGTTGTCGCCGATGCAGCAGGGCATGCTGTTCCACACGCTGTTGGCGCCAGAATCCGGCGTTTATTTGAACCAGCGCGTATGCTCGCTGACCGGCAGGCTGCAGGAGGCGGCGTTGCAGGCCGCTTGGCAACAGGTGGTAGAGCGGCACGAACCGTTGCGGACTCTGTTTGTTTGGAAGGGACAGGGAAAACCGTTGCAGGTCGTCCGCCGTCGAGTGGCACTGCCTTGGCAGGCCCTCGACTGGCGCGGACTTTCGGCTGACGAACAGACGCCGAAGCTGGAAGAGTTCCTGCAGGCCGATCGCCGGCGTGGCTTCGACTTCAGCCAGGTTCCTTTGATGCGGCTGACGCTGATTCGGATGGAAGACAACCGCTACGAGCTGGTCTGGAGTCAGCACCATTTGCTGATGGATGGCTGGTCAGGATACCTGGTTCTCAAGGAGGTAGCGGCGGTTTACGAGGCTATTTCTGAGGGCCGTGAGCGTCGGTTGGAACCCTCCCGTCCGTACCGGGCTTATATCAACTGGCTCCAGCGGCAGGACCTTTCCAAGGCGGAAGGGTTCTGGCGCGCGGCGCTCAAGGGGTTCACCGCGCCGACACCCCTGTGGGGCAATCGAGCGGATGAGCGTCGTGCCGGCGAGGACTACGAGATTGGTGAGCAAGTGGGCACGCTGCCATCCTCGCTGATGACCGCGCTTAGGTGTTTCGCAGCACGACACGACTTGACCTTAAGTACCCTTGTACACGGAGCGTGGGCGTCGCTGTTGAGTCGTTATAGTGGCGAGGGGGATGTCATGTTCGGCTCGACGGTTTCCGGTCGTCCGGCAGAGCTGGCGGGTGTCGAGTCCATGGTGGGACTGTTCATCAACACGCTGCCGGTCCGGGCTCGATTTTCGCCTCAGGATTTGGTGGTGGCTTGGTTGAAGGACTTCCAAAACCAGTTGGTGGAACTGCGGCAGTATGAGTACAGTCCCCTGGTAGAAGTGCAGGGCTGGAGTGAAGTGAGCCGCGACCAACCGTTGTTCGAGTCGCTTCTGGATTTTGTGAACTACCCGGTGGACGACTCGGTTTGGGAGCAACGGGGGCCCTTGAAGATTTCCAAGATGCGGGCCCTCGAGCGAGCCAATTATCCCTTGGGCGTTCTCGTCATACCGAGAAAGGAACTGGCAATCCAGGTCCAGGACCGATGCGCGCCGCTTTGACGCAGCGGCCATCACCCGGATGCTGGGACACTTTAATACTCTGTTGGAAGGGATTGTTGCAAATCCCGACCAGCCGTTGTCGGAATTGCCCCTGCTGACGAGTGCCGAACGCCACCAACTCCTTGTGGAGTGGAACCGGACGGAGGTCGCCTATCTAAAGGACCGGTGCCTGCACGAACTCATTGAAGAGCAGGTCCAGCGCACGCCTGACGCTGTGGCTGTAATCTTCGAGGACACACAACTGACCTATCGCCAACTCAATGAACGGGCCAACCAATTGGCTCGCTATCTGCAGGGGTTGGGTGTGGGACCCGATACGCTGGTGGGCATTTGTGTGGAGCGCTCTCTGGAAATGGTTATCGCGTTGTTGGGCATCCTCAAGGCGGGTGGCGCTTTTATGCCGCTAGACCCCGAATATCCGACGGAACGACTGGCGTTCATGCTCAAAGATGCAGAGCCAAGGGTGCTGGTGACGCAACAGAAGCTGCAAAGCGTCCTGCCTGCGTATTCAGGGCCGGTCGTTTGCCTGGACGGCACGAGCCAGACGGTTCCGGAGGGGAACAGAGCTGAAATACCCCCTCCCAACCCCACCCATTTGGCCTATGTGATCTACACCTCCGGCTCCACGGGACAGCCCAAAGGAGTCCTGTTGGAACACCGCGGGTTGTGCAATCTTGTTCGAGCGCAGATCGAGCAATTTGAAATTCGATCCGACAGCCGGATATTGCAATTTGCCTCCCTCAGCTTTGACGCTTCCGTTTCGGAAGTCTTTACCGCCTTGCTGGCAGGAGCGGCCCTCGTTGTGGCGAGAAGGGAGGCAATGTTGCCCGGTGCGGAACTGGCGGCGTTACTGCGAGAGCAAGCCATCAGTGTAGTGACACTGCCCCCCTCAGCCCTGGCAGTATTGCCGGAAGAGCAGTTCCCCAAGCTGCGAACCATTGTTTCTGCTGGTGAGGCCTGCACCGCGCAAATTGCAAGCCGCTGGCGACGCGGACGCCGATTCATCAACGCCTATGGCCCCACTGAGGCAACGGTCTGCGCTTCATTGAGTGTTTGCCAGGACGACACAGCACGACCTTCCATCGGGCGGCCCATTGCCAACACGCAGTTGTATGTTTTAGACAGCAGGCTGCAGCCTGTGCCTGTCGGCGTGCCGGGCGAGCTCTACATCGGGGGGGCGGGTGTGGCGCGAGGCTACCTCAATCGCCCCAAATTGACGGCGGAAAGGTTCATCCCTGATTCGTTCACTCGCCGCCCGGGAGCAAGGCTCTACAAGACCGGCGACCTGGCGCGGTATCTGCCCGACGGGAATGTCGAGTATCTCGGACGCCTGGATCACCAGGTCAAGCTTCGCGGGTTCCGCATCGAGTTGGGGGAAATCGAATCGGTTTTGGCGGGACATCCGGCGGTGCGCGAGGCGCTGGTGGTGCTGCGTGAGGATGTTCCCGGCGACAGGCGCCTAGTGGCCTATTTGACTGCGAAAGAGGGAGAGCCGCCGAAGGTGTCAGAATTGCGTGGCCTGCTCCGGGCGAAGCTGCCGGAATACATGATGCCTTCGGCCTTCGTCACGCTGGAGCGGTTCCCCATGACACCGAACGCCAAGGTGGACCGAAAGGCCCTACCTGCACCCAAAGACTTCGCTCAATCCACGGGATGCCCCCGTCTGTTGCCGCGCAACGAAATGGAGCGCACCATTGCTGCAATTTGGCAAGAGGTCCTGCATGTTGAAAAAGTCGGTATCGAGGCTAGTTTCTTCCACCTGGGCGGCCATTCCTTGCTGCTGGTGCAGGTTCAGAGCAAGTTAATCAACGCTCTTAACAGGCCGCTGTTAATGATGGATCTGTTCCGATATCCTACGATCCGCTCCCTGGCCAAGTATTTGAGCCAAACGGAAGAAGCAAAGGCTCCTCATGTCGAAAGTCCAGAGCACATGCAGAAGGTGCAGGAGGGCAAGAATCGGCTCACAGAACGGTTAAAACTGAGACTTCCCCGGGAAGGCTTGGGGCCAAAACAAAGGAAGGCCTCTTTGTAATATGAGAGACCATCCTTATCTGGATATAGCAGTTATTGGCATGTCCGGCCGCTTTCCGAAGGCCAAGGATCTCGGTCAGTTTTGGCAGAATTTGCGAATTGGCGTAGAGGCCATATCGCGATTCTCGGAAGAAGAACTACGGTCTGCGGGTATCGGTCCGGCTCTGCTGGAGGATCCCAATTACGTTCAGGCTGGAACTGTTTTGGACGACGCCGAGTGTTTTGATGCTTCCTTCTTCGGCTTTAACCCGCTCGAAGCCAAGCTCATGGATCCCCAGCATCAACTGTTTTTGGAGTGCGCGTATGCGGCGCTCGAGGACGCCGGGTACGATCCGCAGCGATACCGGGGACTCGTTGGCGTTTTTGCGGGGGCTGCAAGCAATACTTATTTGGCGAATGTCAATGCCAACCCGGACATCACCGAGTCACTCGGGGCGATGCAAACCTCCATTGCCAATGGGAATGACTTTCTGACCACGCGTGTCTCCTACAACCTTAACCTTCGCGGCCCAAGTTTTGCCGTGCAAACCGCGTGCTCGACATCTTTGGTCGCCGTTCACCTGGCCTGTCAGAGTCTGCTAAGCGGAGACTGTGATATAGCCTTGGCCGGTGGTGTGGCGGTCTTCTTTCCCCAAAAAAGGGGTTATTTGTACCAGGAAGGCGGAATCCGCTCGCCCGACGGACATTGCCGGGCCTTTGACGCAAAGGCTAGAGGCGCCGTCGCCGGGAAAGGAGTGGGTGTCGTTGTTCTCAAGCGGTTGGATGAAGCCATTGCCGACAGGGACTGCATCCAGGCTGTGATCAAGGGGTCTGCCGTGAACAATGATGGGGCAACAAAAATAGGCTTTACGGCGCCGGATATCAAGGGGCAATCCTTGGCCATCCGCTCGGCCCAGATCGCGGCCGGCATTGATGCCGACACGATTACTTATGTGGAGGCGCACGGAACGGGCACAGAGCTCGGCGACCCGATTGAAATCGCCGCGCTCACGGACGCATTCCGCGCCACCACTGAGAAGGTGGGATTCTGTGCAATTGGATCGGTGAAGACCAATATCGGCCATGCCGATGCCGCCGCGGGCATTGCAGGTTTCATTAAGACCACCCTGGCACTAAGGCATAAAGAATTGCCACCGAGCCTGCATTTCGAGCAATCCAACCCGAAAATCGACTTTGCTCATAGTCCATTTTACGTGAACACGCGGCTGACCGAATGGAAAGCGGGCAAATCCCGGCGTCGTGCCGGCGTCAGCTCTTTTGGCATCGGGGGCACGAATGCTCACGTCATTCTCGAAGAAGCCCCTGAGCTGGAGGACGGCAGTGGGTCCAGACCGTGGCAATTGGTTCTTCTTTCCGCCAAAACCCCCGCAGCCTTGGACGCTGCGAGCAAGAATCTGGCCGAGCACGTGGCAAAACATCCCGACCTGGACCTGGCTGACATGGCGTACACCTTGCAGGTGGGGAGGAAGGCCCTTGAATACCGACGAATGCTCCTGGGCCAGAGCCGGGAGGATCTTTTAACTGGTCTGGAACCATCAGACCGGCACCGAATACAGAGCAGCCGCGTCGAACCCGGCCACCGACCGGTAGTATTCATGTTTCCGGGCCAAGGGTCCCAGCACGTCAATATGGCGCGTGAATTATACGAGAACGAACCAACTTTTCGCGATGAAGTGGACCGCTGCTGCGGACTCCTAATCCCTCACCTTGGCTTTGATCTGCGAACGACGCTGTATCCGGAAGAACGGCGGGAGGAGGAGGCCGCGCGGCTTTTGCAGCAGACTTCTGTGACCCAGCCGGCGCTGTTCGTAATCGAGTTCGCTTTGGCGCGGTTATGGATGTTCTGGGGGATCAAACCCGAGGCGTTGATTGGCCACAGCATAGGCGAATATGTCGCCGCCTGCCTGGCTGGCGTGTTCACCGTGGAGGATGCTCTCGCCCTGGTAGCTCAGCGCGGCCGGCTCATGCAGAGCATGCCACCCGGAGCAATGCTTGCTGTTCCCATGCCGGAAGACGAACTGCGGAAGATCCTCCCCAAAACCCTTTCTCTCTCCGCCGTCAACGCACCGTCGCTATGTGTGACGTCCGGCCCCACTCCCGAGGTTGATGGGTTTCTGGCTGCGCTCAGGGCATCCGGCAAGACCGGCACGATGCTGCACACGTCGCATGCTTTCCATTCGGGGATGATGGACGCGATTTTACAGCCCTTTGCTCAGTGCGTTTGCAATGTCAACCGAAATCGGCCGACAATCCCCTTCATTTCCAATTTAACCGGCGCCTGGATCTCAGCGGCCGATGCGACGGATCCAGAATATTGGGCAAAACACGTCCGTAACACCGTGCGATTTGCTGACGGAGTCAAGGAGCTATTAAAGGAACCTGATCGGGCTCTCCTGGAGGTTGGCCCGGGCACTACGCTATGCTCGCTCGCCAGGCAGCAGATTAAACAACCCACACAGCGCACGTTGCTGTCCTCGCTGCGGCATCCGCAAGAGCGGCAGTCAGACGTTGCCTTCCTCCTGACCACTCTGGGTCGGCTCTGGTTGTCTGGCCAGGAGGTGGACTGGGCGGGCTTTTATGCTCACGAGCGCCGCCGTCGTGTACCCCTTCCAACATACCCATTTGAACGCCAACGTTATTGGCTTGACCGAAAACCGCCCGCCCACGCCGAGCCTAATGCCTCCCCGGCTCCGCATCGGAAGCCAAATATGGCTGATTGGTTCTACATTCCATCCTGGAAGCGGTCCAAACTTCCCGCCCCGATTGGAAACAACGATCCACCCCCAGACCGGTTGTGCTGGCTCATATTTATCGATGAATGTGGATTCGCCTCAAAACTCATCGAAGAACTGGAGTCCCGCAACCAGGATGTGATTCACGTCCACATTGGCGACGGCTATGGGAAGGCAGCCAACGGGAGCTACACGATCAATCCGGAACGACTCGAGGAGTACAGCGCCTTGATTGCCGAGCTCTGCGCCTTAAAAAGAGTTCCACAGAAAATTCTGCACTTGTGGTGCGTCTCGGCTTCAGGTAAAAGGGATGGAGACAAGCTGCTGCTCAAGAAGATGCTGAACCTGGGCCTGCACAGCCTCCTATTTCTCGCCCAGGCGCTCGGCCGACAGAATATGACAGCGGGCTTGGAAATCGAGGTGATTTCGAACGACATCCACGTCGTCACGGGCGAGGAGGTTTGCTGCCCAGAAAAGGCTACCGTGCTGGGCGCCTGTAAAGTTATTCCACTCGAATACCTCAATGTCAGATGCCGTAGTATCAACATCGTTGTTCCAAAGTCAGGATCCCAGGCAGAAAAGGAGCTCGCCGAACAACTGCTCGCCGAATTCTTCCAAAAACCCGTGGATCTCATCGTCGCCTACAGGGGCCATTACCGATGGATCGAGGCCTTCGAGCCTGTCCATCTGGATAAGTGCGGAGATGTATCTCCACGACTAAAACGAGGTGGGGTGTACCTCATAACCGGAGGACTTGGCGGCGTGGGCCTCGCCTTGGCTAATTTCCTGGCAACGAGCGTTCGAGCGCGATTGATTCTCACTGGACGGTCCGTTTTCCCCGCCAAAGGCGAGTGGAATCGCTGGTTGATCACCCACGATGATCAAGATGAGGTAAGTGAGAAGATCAAGAAGCTGCAGCGCATGGAAGCTGTCGGCGGCGAGATAATGATCGCCGCCGCAGATGTATCTAATGTTGAACAAATGCGGAGACTAATCGCCCAAACGAGGAGCCGCTTCGGCCGCATCGATGGCGTTATTCACGCCGCGGGGGTTGCCGATTATGCTGGTGCAATTGAAAGGCGGACAAAAGGAGTCACCGTGGAATTGCTAGCGGCAAAGGTAAAGGGTACACTGGTCTTAAATGAACTTCTGGCGCAATCGGACCTCGATTTTTTCGTCCTTTGCTCCACACTCGGCAATATTCTCTACGGCGTAAAGTTCGGCCAAGTAGCTTACGCCGCGGCGAATGAGTTTCTCGACGCTTTTGCCTTCTACAAGAAAGCAACCGACCACGTTTACACACTGGCGATCAACTGGGATGATTGGAAGGAAGCCGGCATGTCCGTGAAGGCCGTGAAGCGGCGGGCAATGATGCGAAAATCAGTCCCTGACGCCTCCGCGTTCGTCAACTGGTTGTCAGCCGCAGAAGGCGCAGAAGTATTCAATCGCGTTCTAAGCTACGCTTTCCCGCGGGTTGCGGTATCCGTCATGGATCTCAAGGATCTTAGAAAGGGCGTTTCCTCTTCCGCGGGCTTCCTGGGCACCCCGCATGAGGCTGTTCAACCCGATGCCGCAAGGCAGCCGCAACCTGAGCTGGGCGCTGGCTTCATGCCGCCAGGGAACGACACGGAACGCTTGCTGACGGCTATTTGGGGAGAACTTCTTGGCTTCGACGGTGTCGGGGTTAACGACAGCTTCTTTGAGTTGGGAGGTCACTCGCTTTTGGGAACCCAGCTCATCTCAAGATTGCGCACGGTGTTTGGGGTGGAACTGGGTCTGCGAAGTCTTTACGACGCCCCGACTGTGGCTGCCATGGCGGAGACCATTTCCAGACGAAGAGTTGAGCAGGATAGGTTCGAGGAGGCATCGCTGCGGCGGGAAATCGAAGGGCTGAATGACAATGAGGTCGAAGAGGAACTTGCCAGGCGACAAGAGGGCGGTACCGAGCAGATGCGGAAGGGGGTCTCATGACTGAAACCACAAACACTCTCTCCGCAAATAAGCAGAGGCTCCTTGAATTGCGCCTCAAGGAGAAGAGGGCCAGTTTGCGAATGCAGGCGATTCCTCGGAGAAAGGGATCGGATCCGGCTTCGCTGTCGTTTGCGCAGCAGCGGCTGTGGTTTTTGAATCAGTTGGAGCCGGGCAGCGCCGTCTATAACATTCCCATTGGGCTGCGGTTGCAAGGAGAGCTTAATGTGCCGGTGCTGAAACGCAGCCTGGACGAAATTCTTCGCCGCCACGAATCCTTGCGCACCCGCTTCGAGGCGGTGGAAGGCCAGCCGGTGCAGGTGATCCAACCCGTGGCATCCCTGGAGATGCCGCTCGTGGATTTGAGCGGCCTGCCGGAGCCGGAGCGGGAAGCGGAGGCCAGGCGATTGTGCATGAAAGAGGCGCAGCGTCCTTTTGATCTTCGGCATGATCTCATGCAGCGGGTCACGCTGCTGCGGCTGGGGGAGAGGGAGCACGTTTTCCTTTTGACCCTGCATCATATCGCCTCGGACGCTTGGTCCATGGGATTGTTGGTCCGCGAGTTGAGGACCCTTTACGAGGCTTTTGTTGAAGGCAAGCCTTCGCCGCTGCCGGAGTTGCCGGTTCAATACGCGGACTTTGCGGTGTGGCAACGCCAGTGGTTGCAGGGCGAAGTATTGGAAAAGCAACTGGGCTATTGGAGGAGGCAACTGGAAGGAGCCCGGCATTGCTGGAGCTGCCGACCGACCGGCCACGACCCGCCACGCAGAGCTATCGTGGCGCGCTGGTTCCGTGGGCATTGCCCAAGCCGCTGTCGGTCGCGCTGGGGGAACTGAGCCGGCGCGAAGGCGCAACGTTGTTCATGACCCTCTTGGCAGCTTTCCAGACGCTGTTGCACCGCTATACTGGCGGCGACCTGGTCCCGGTGGGTTCGGCCATAGCCGGGCGCAACCGGACGGAGATTGAGCCTTTGATTGGTTTTTTCGTTAATACGCTCGTCTTGCGAGGTGACCTCTCGGGCAACCCGTCTTTTCGAACCCTTCTGAGGCGGACGCGGGAGGTGGCCTTGGGAGCGTATGCCCATCAGGACTTGCCCTTCGAGAGATTGGTGGCGGAGTTGCATCCGGAACGGGACATGAGCCATTCTCCCTTTTTCCAAGTGATGTTCATTTTGCAGAACGCTCCGTGGGAGGCTGCGCAATTGGCAGGACTGGAAGTCACCCCGATGCCGATCGACAGCGGCACCTCCAAGTTCGATCTGACCCTTTTCGTCACGGAGCGTGGAGGGGCGCTTCAAGCGGCGGTTGAATACAACACGGATTTGTTTGAGGCGGAGACCATTCGGCGGATGCTGGGTCATTACCAGACGCTGCTGGAAGGGATTGTTTCAAAACCGGAACACCGAATCTCAGACCTGCCGCTGTTGCCCCAGCAGGAGCGCCACCGACTGCTGGTGGAATGGAACCGGACCGAGGCTGCCTATCCCAAGGACCGGTGCCTGCACGAGCTGATTGAGGAGCAAGCCGAGCGCACGCCGGAGTCCGTGGCGGTAGTCTTCGAAGACAAACAGTTGACCTATCGCCAGCTCAATGAACGCGCCAACCAATTGGCGCACCACCTGCAGAAGCTGGGCGTTGGCCCGGACACACTTGTGGGCGTGTGTGTGGAGCGATCCTTGGAAATGGTAGTGGGGTTGCTGGGGGTCCTAAAGGCGGGGGGAGCCTACGTGCCCTTGGACCCGGAGTATCCGAAAGAACGGCTGGCGTTCATGCTCGAGGATGCCAATGTTCCGGTGCTGTTGACCCAGGCGCGCCTGGCGGGGGCGATGCCGGCGCACAGCGCCAGAATCATTCGCTTGGATGAAGATTGGCCGGTGATTGCCGCCGAGAGTCCAGCCAGTGTCCGTCGCCCGGTGCAGGCACACGATTTGGCCTACATGATCTATACTTCGGGTTCGACTGGCCAGCCCAAGGGCGCCATGAACACCCACGCGGGCATCGTGAATCGGTTGTTGTGGATGCAGGACACCTACCGTTTGACCCCAATGGATCGTGTTCTGCAGAAGACGCCCTTTAGTTTCAACGTCTCGGTGTGGGAGTTTTTCTGGCCGCTGCTGGCGGGGGCGCGGCTGGTGGTGGCCCGACCAGGTGGCCACAGGGACCCGCCTTACCTGGCCGGAGTGATTGAGGAACAGCAGATTACGGTGAGCCATTTCGTTCCATCGATGCTGCGTGTGTTTCTCGAAGCAGCGGACGCAGGACGGTGCCGCTCGCTGCGGCACGTGATTTGCAGCGGTGAAGCGCTGGGTTTTGACTTGCAGGAGCTTTTCTTCCAACGGTTAGGGGCGCAACTGCACAACCTCTACGGGCCGACGGAAGCGGCTGTGGACGTAACCCACTGGACCTGCCAGCGCAATGGTTCACTGCGCGTAGTGCCCATTGGCCGGCCGGTGGCCAACACGCAGACTTACATTCTGGATTCGTGCCTGCAGCCAGTGCCAATTGGGGTGCCTGGCGAGCTGCATCTAGGCGGGGCGCAGGTCGGCCGTGGCTATCACAACCGGGCCGCGTTGACGGCGGAAAAATTCATTTCCGACCCCTTCGCCGGGGAACCGGGAGCGCGGCTATATAAGACGGGGGACCGGTGTTGATGGCTGCCCGATGGGAACATCGAGTATCTGGGGCGGTTAGACCACCAGGTGAAGATCCGAGGGTTTCGCATTGAGTTGGGTGAAATCGAATCGGTTTTGGCCGCGCACCCGGCGGTGCGGGAGGTTGTAGTTGTATTGCGTGAGGATGTTCCCGGCGACAAGCGCCTGGTGGCCTATGTGACTGCGAAAGAGGGCGAACCGCCGAAGGCTTCAAAATTGCGCGGCCTGCTCCAGGCGAAGCTGCCCGAATACATGGTGCCTTCGGCATTCGTCACCCTGGATCGGTTCCCCCTGACGGCGAACGGCAAGGTGGACCGGAAGGCGTTGCCGCAGCCCGACGAGGCCCGAGCAGCGACGGGATTCGTGCTACCGGGGACACCGACGGAGGTTGCCCTGGCAAGAATCTGGGGTGAGGTCCTCGGATTAAAACAGGTCGGCGCTCGGGACAATTTCTTCGAGTTGGGCGGTCATTCGTTACTGGCGACGCGAGCGGCCTCGCGTGCGAGCGCGGCATTCCAGGTGGACTTGCCGCTGCGCACGCTGTTTGAGCATCCTACTCTTGCCGGTCTTGCTGGAGAGATCGACACTCTCCTTTGGGCTAGGGAGCAGAAGCCGGCGATCCTCGAGTTCTTGCAGAAAGCCAAGGCGCCGGGGCAGCAGCAACCACCACTGCAGGCTACCCCGCGCGGGGGGGACCAGCCATTGTCGTTTGCGCAGGAGCGGCTGTGGTTCTTGGACCAGTTGGAGCCGGGCAGCGCCGTTTATAACATTCCCCTTGGGCTGCGGTTGGAGGGGGAGCTTAATGTGCCGGTGCTGCGACGCTGCCTGGACGAAATTCTTCTCCGTCATGAAACCCTGCGTACGCGCTTTGAGGCGGTTAATGGTCAACCACGCCAAGTCGTTGAGCCAGTTGCCGCGCTGCAGGTGCCGCTGGTCGATTTGCGCGCGCTGCCGGCGCCGGAGCGGGAAGCGGAGGCTGTGCGAAGGTGCGTGGCAGAGGCGCAGCGCCCTTTTGATCTGCGGCATGATCTCATGCTGCGGGCCAAGCTGCTCCGGCTGGGAGAGAGGGAGCACGTCTTGCTTTTGACGATGCATCATATCGCCTCGGACGGTTGGTCTATTCGGGTGCTGCTGGTGGAACTGGCAACGCTTTATGAGGCTTTTGCTGGCGGCAAGCCTTCACCGTTGCCGGAGCTGGCGGTTCACTATGCGGACTTTGCGGTGTGGCAGCGGGAGTGGTTACAGGGGCCGATATTGGAGAAGCAACTGAGCTATTGGAGGAAGCAACTGGAAGGAGCACCGGCGTTACTGGAGTTGCCAACCGACTGGCCACGACCAGCCACGCAGAGCTATCGTGGCGCGCGGATTGGGTGGGAGCTGCCGAAGCCGCTGTCGGTCGCGCTGGGGGAACTGAGTCGGCGCGAAGGCGCAACGTTGTTCATGACCCTGCTGGCAGGGTTTCAGACGCTGTTGCACCGCTATACCAGCAGTGACGAGATACTGGTGGGCTCGCCCATAGCTGGGCGCATCCGGACGGAGATTGAGCCTTTGATTGGCCTTTTTCTCAATACCCTGGTCTTGCGGGGAGACCTGTCGGGCAATCCGTCTTTTCGAACCCTCCTTGGCCGGACGCGGGAGGTGGCCTTGGGAGCGTATGCCCATCAGGACTTACCCTTCGAGAGATTGGTGGGGGAGTTGCGTCCGAAGCGGGACATGAGCCATTCTCCCTTTTTCCAGGTGATGTTCGTGTTGCAGAATGCCCCGTGGGAGGCAGCACGATTGGCGGGTCTCCAGGTCACCCCGATGCCAATCGCCAGCGGGACTTCCAAGTTCGATCTGACGTTTTTCGCCGCGGAGCGCGGGGGAGCCTCCTGGGAGCGGTTGAATACGACACGGATTTGTTTGAGGCGGAGACCATCCGGCGGATGCTGGGCCATTACCAGACCCTGCTGGAAGGGATTGTTTCAAACCCGGAGCAGCGGTTGTCGGATTTGCCCCTGCTGACGAACGCCGAGCGCCATCAACTGCTCGTCGAGTGGAACCAGACGCAGGTTGATTATCCCAGGGACCGGTGCCTGCACGAATTGATTGAAGAGCAGGTCGCGCGCGCGCCGGAAGCGACAGCCGTCAGCTTTGAAGACAAAGAATTAACCTATCGCCAACTCAATGAACGCGCCAACCAATTGGCCCGGTATCTGCAAGGCTTAGGTGTGGGAGCGGACACGCTGGTGGCCATCTGTATGGAGCGGTCGTTGGAGATGGTCGTGGGGTTGCTGGGGATTCTCAAAGCGGGGGGAGCCTACGTGCCGTTAGACCCGGAGTATCCCAAAGAACGATTGGCGTTCATGCTGGAGGACGCGGGTGTTCCAGTGCTTTTGACACATGCGCCGGTTGCGGCATTGCTTCCGGCGCACTCTTGCCGAATCGTTCGGTTGGATGCGGACTGGCCCCGGATCGCCGGGGAAAGCGTCGGCAACGCCACCAGCTCTGTAAGGGCGGAACACCTGGCCTACATGATTTACACGTCCGGTTCCACGGGCCGTCCCAAAGGGGCGATGAACACGCACGTGGCGATCGTCAACCGGTTATTATGGATGCAGGACGCCTACCGGCTGACTCCGTCAGATCGGATACTGCAAAAGACCCCCTTCAGCTTTGATTTTTCGGTGTGTGAGTTTTTCTGGCCGTTGCTGACCGGGGCCAGGGTGGTCATGGCGCTGCCGGGAGGCCACAAGGACGGCGCCTATCTGGCGAAGCTGATCCGCAAGGAAAAAATCACCACCATCCATTTTGTGCCCTCGATGCTGAGCGCGTTCCTGGAGCAGGGAGGATTGGAGTCTTCGTGCGCCAGCCTCAAGCGCGTGTTCTGCGGTGGCGAAGCCCTGCCCTTTGAGTTGCAGCAAAGATTCTTCTCTCTGTTGCCGGCCGAGTTGCACAATTTGTACGGGCCGACGGAGGCGGCGGTGGACGTGACGTATTGGGCTTGCGAGCGCGAGAGCCGGCGGCGCACGGTCCCCATCGGGCGGCCGATCGCCAACACACAGATTTACATCCTGGACCGGCATCTCCAGCCGAAGCCGGTTGGCGTGCCGGGCGAACTGCACATTGGGGGAATCGGGCTGGCGCGAGGCTATCATAATCGGCCGGAGTTGACGGCGGAGAAGTTCATACCAGACCCGTTCCGTAAGGAGGCGGGGGCGCGGCTCTACAAGACCGGCGACCTAGCCCGCTACCTGTCCGACGGAGCCATCGAGTATTTGGGCCGCCTTGACCACCAAGTGAAGATTCGGGGCTTTCGGATTGAGTTGGGGGAAATCGAATCGGTGTTGGTTGGGCATCCCGGGGTGCGGGAGGCGGTGGTGGTAGTGCGTGGAGTAACTCCAGAGGACAAGCGCTTGGTGGCATATGTGGCGGGGCGAAACGGGACAGTTGCGCCCTCAGAGCTACGGACCTTTCTGCGGCAGAAACTGCCTGATTACATGATTCCGGCGGCCTTCGTGATGCTCGACCGGCTGCCGCGCACACCCAACGACAAGGTGGACCGGGGGCTCTGCCTCGGCCGGACCTCCAATCGGAGCCGGCTCTGTTCGTGCCGCCCGCCTCGGCGACGCAGCAGGCCTTGGCGAAAATCTGGGGCGAAGTTCTTGGAATCAGCCAAGTGGGGCTCCACGACACTTTCTTCGAGTTGGGCGGTCATTCGTTACTGGCGACGCGAGCGGCCTCGCGTGCGAGCGCGGCATTCCAGGTGGACTTGCCGCTGCGCACGCTCTTTGAGCATCCTACTCTTGCCAGTCTTGCTGGACAGATCGACACTCTCCTTTGGGCTAGAGAGCAGAAGCACGAAGCTGCTCCGTGCTCGACTGCGGTCCTGGTGGAGGGGAAGATATGACACTCGATCAACTGCTGACGTTGCTCCGCCAAAAAGGAGTCCAGATCTGGAGGGAAGGGGACGAGTTGCGGTACCGGGCCGACGCTGAGACGCTTACGCCGGAATTACTAGGGCAACTGCGGGAGCAGAAGCCGGCGATCCTCGAGTTCTTGCAGAAAGCCGAGGCGCCAGGGCAGCAGCAACCATCACTCCGGGCTGCTCCGCGCAAAGGGAACCTGCCATTGTCGTTTGCGCAGGAGCGGTTGTGGTTCTTGGATCAGTTGGAGCCGGGCAGCGCCGTCTATAACATTCCCATTGGGCTGCGGTTGCAAGGGGAGCTTAATGTGCCGGTGCTGAAACGCAGCCTGGACGAAATTCTTCGCCGCCACGAATCCTTGCGCACCCGCTTCGAGGTGGTGGAAGGCCGGCCGGTGCAGGTGATTCAACCCGTGGCATCCCTGGAGATGCCGCTCGTCGATTTGCGCGGCCTGCCGGAGCCGGAGCGGGAAGCGGAGGCCAGGCGATTGTGCATGAAAGAGGCGCAGCGTCCTTTTGATCTTCGGCATGATCTCATGCAGCGGGTCACGCTGCTGCGGCTGGGGGAGAGGGAGCACGTTTTCCTTTTGACCCTGCATCATATCGCCTCGGACGGTTGGTCTGTGGGGGTACTGCTGCGGGAATTGGCAACCGGCTATGAGGCCTTCGTTAACGGCAAGCCTTCACCGCTGCCCGATCTGCCAATCCAGTATGCCGATTTTGCCGTATGGCAGCGCGCATGGTTGCAGGGGGAGGTATCGGAGAAGCAACTCAGCTACTGGAAGAAGCAACTGGAGGGTGCTCCAGGGTCGCTGCAACTGCCGATGGATCGGCCACGGCCAGCCACGCAGAGCTATCGTGGTGCGCTGATGTCCTGGAAGTTGCCCAAGCCGCTGTCGGTCGCGCTGGGGGAACTGAGCCGGCGCGAAGGCGCAACGTTGTTCATGACCCTCTTGGCAGCTTTCCAGACGCTGTTGCACCGCTATACCAGCAGTGACGACATACCGGTGGGCTCGCCCATAGCTGGGCGCAACCGCACGGAGATTGAGCCTCTGATTGGCTTTTTCGTCAATACGCTTGTCATGCGGGGTGACCTGTCGGGCAACCCGTCTTTTCGAACCCTTCTGAGGCGGACGCGGGAGGTGGCCTTGGGAGCGTATGCCCATCAGGACTTGCCCTTCGAGAGATTGGTGGAGGAGTTGCATCCGGGACGGGACGTGAGCCATTCTCCCTTGTTCCAGGTGATGTTCGTTTTGCAGAATGCTCCCTGGGAGGCTGCGCAATTGGCAGGACTGGAAGTCACCCCGGCGCCGATCGACAGCGGGACCTCCAAGTTCGATCTGACGCTTTTTGTCAGGGAGCGCGGGGGGGCGCTTCAAGCGGTGGTTGAATACAACACGGATTTATTTGATGCGGAGACCATCCAGCGGATGCTGGGCCATTACCAGACGCTGCTGGAAGGAATTGTTTCAAATCCCGAGCAGCGAATATCGGATTTGCCCCTCCTGACGAATGCCGAGCGCCACCAACTGCTGGTGGAATGGAACCAAACCCAACAGGATTATCCCCGGAACAAATGCGTCCATGAATTGTTCGAGGAGCAGGCGGAGCGCACGCCGGAAGCTGCAGCCGTCGTCTTTGAAGACCAGCGGCTCACCTACCGCGAACTCAACGAGTGTGCCAACCAACTGGCGCATCATCTGCGGAAGCTTGGCGTGGGCGCGGAGACGCCGGTGGGGGTGTGCCTGGAACGCTCGGCGCAATACGCTGTCTGTGCCTTGGGTATTCTCAAAGCCGGCGGAGCGTATGTGCCGCTGGGCACGGATTACCCCTTGGAACGGTTGCAGTTTATGGTCGGAGATTGCGGTGCACCGGTTGTCCTGACCGCTAGGGTATGGCCCAAAGGACTGGAGCTTCGAGGAATTACAATTGTGGATCTCGTGGCGGAAGCTGCCTTGATTAAGTCCTGTTCCAAGCACAATCCCGACCGGGTCAACACCGCCGAGAATCCGGCTTACGTGATCTACACGTCCGGTTCGACGGGTCAGCCCAAAGGCGCAACCATCCCGCATCGGGGCGTGGTGCGGTTGGTCCGCGGCCAGAGCTACTCGGAGTTCGATAGTCATCAACGATTTCTCATGCTCGCCTCCACGTCGTTTGATGCTTCCACCTTCGAGTTGTGGGGAGCATTGTTGAACGGCGCCACATGCGCAATCTTCCCGGAGCGGTTGCCGGACTTTGAGACCCTGGAGAAAGCCATTCGCCAGCATGGCGTCACCTGTCTGTGGTTGACGGCGGGGTTGTTCAACCAAATCATTGACCTTCGACCGTCCGTGTTAGAAACGATCGCCCACGTTCTCACCGGCGGCGAAGCGCTCTCGGTGCCGCACGTAAAGAAGGCTATGAATCTGTTGCCGACGCTTCGCATAACCAATGGCTACGGGCCAACGGAGTGTACCACCTTCACAACCACCTACACGATTGGGCACGGGGAGACATTCCCAACCGGCTCCATACCCATCGGCCGTCCGCTGGCAAACGCGCGGTGTTATCTCCTGGACGCGCATCTTCAACTCGTGCCGGTCGGAGTTCCGGCGGAACTCTGTGTCGGGGGCGACGGCTTGGCGCGCGGTTATCTTAACCGGCCGGAACTGACGGCGGAGAAATTTGTGATCGACCCGTTCAGCCAGGATCCGAAGGCGCGGCTGTATCGCACAGGCGACCTCTGTAGGTGGTTGCCGGATGGGAACATCGAATTTCTGGGACGACTCGACGATCAAGTGAAGATCCGCGGTTTTCGCATTGAGTTGGGGGAAATCGAATCCGTGTTGGCGGGGCTTCCGGGGGTGCGGGAGGCGGTGGTAGTGGCGCGTGAGGATGTTCCCGGCGACAAGCGATTAGTGGCTTTTTTGGCTGCTAAAGGTGGAGAACCTCCGAAGGAGTCAGAACTACGCGGTCTGCTTCAGGCGAAGCTGCCCGAATACATGGTGCCTGCGGCATTCGTCACCTTGGATCGGTTCCCCCTGACACCGAATGGGAAGGTGGACCGCAAGGCGTTGCCGCGGTCACAGGGTGGTCAGGCACGCGGAGAAGGTTCTTATGTGGCGCCGCGAACGCCGCTGGAGGAAACGCTGGCGGGCATTTGGACTGAGGTCCTCGGATTAAAACAAGTCGGTATCAGCGACAATTTCTTCCATCTGGGCGGGCACTCCCTCCTGGCGGTAAGATTGCAGGCTCGCGTGGAAAAGGAATTTGGCCGAAGGCTGCCCCTGGCGGCGTTCTTCCAGGCGCCCACAGTGGGCGAGTTGGCCACGCTGCTAGCGGATCCGAGCGTGCCCAGTCGCGGATTACACGTGTCCGCGCCACAGTCTTCCGAGGACCGACCGCCCTTGTTCTATCTCCACTTTCTCACTCAGGCACAACGTCTGGCCAAACACCTTGGGCCCAAATGGCCGGTGTACGCCTTCACGGCGCCGTTCGACGAAGAACTGCGTCTATGGCACGAAGAGCACAGGCTCGCAATTTCGATGGAAGAATTGGCGGCGCGCTGCCTGCCAATTATTCGGCGTGTCCAGCCCAAGGGTCCGTACCGCCTGGCAGGAGGCTGCTTTGGAGGGGTCCTTGCATTTGAGATCGCCATTCAGTTGAAACGCCTTGGCGGGGAAGTCGCTTTCCTGGCCCTGATTGATGCATTTTACGGTCCGGGGTGCAAGCGACTGTCGTTCCCGAGGATCCGGCGCTGGGCATATCATGGCGCAAGGACCTTCTCCGATGGATTTAAGTACCCGGCAACAAAATGGCGAAAGGGCCGTGAACTGGCGAAACAACGCCGCTCACAAATCGAGGCGATGCGGGCCGGCCATCATCGCAATCGCAAGGTGGAGACCGAGAGCATTGGTTTGCCACAAGCAGAATTCATGGGCCAAATTCAAAAGCCGTACAAAGCAAATCCCTATCCGGGAAGCGCCGTGCTGATTCGCGGTGCCAGGCAACCGTTTTTTGGATTCGATCCGGGCGCAACTAACGGATGGGAAGCAGTGATTCAAGGCGGCTTGCAAGTCGAAGACTTGAATTGCGGTCATATGGATATTTCTGAAGAACCTCATGTCTCGAAGGTCGCAAAATGGCTTGAGAAGCATTTGTCCGCAATGGAGGCGAACCTTGCCGATCAAACGCGTGCTCAGGACGTCGCGGGCGCAACGATGCAACCAGAATACGCCGGAGCGGCACGTTAAGCCCAGCCGGGGTGAAACTGCCCTTGGCTTGATCCTGTACCCGTCATCAGTCAGCATTTACTTATGAACTTCAAAACGCGAAGAGTCCTGCTCGTTGTTTCCATCCTCGGTGTCCTGCTGTTGGGCGGCGGCTATATGGCCTATCGGGCGTATGTCTCGGCACGGCAAGCCCGCCTGATCGGCCAAGCCCGCGCCTTCCTTGCCAAGGCTAAAGAGCGAAAGGCCGCGCTGTGCCTCCAGCGCGCGCTCCGTTATAATCCCAACGACCTCGAGGCCTGCCGGCTGATGGCCGCCATCGCGGAAGGCTCGCGCTCTCCCACCGCCCTCCTGATGCGCAGCCACGTGGTTAACCTTGACCCCCATTCCCTGGAGGACCGCCTGGCGCTGGCGCGAACCGCGATGATGTTCCGCGATTACGCGAGGGCTACCAACGCCCTGGAAGGCGTCGAGGCGGCGGACAAGCAGACCGCCGCCTACCACAACATGGCCGGAACCGTGGCATCCTCCGTCAACCAGTTGCCCCAGGCCGAAGCCCATTTCCGCGAAGCTGCGCGTCTCGAACCGACAAATCCGGTGCCGCAACTGAACCTGGCCGTCGTTTGCCTCCACACGACCAACGCGCAGGCGGCCGCTGAGGCTCGGGCTACACTCACCCGTATTTCGACTACCGAGCCCGCTTTGCGCTGCCAGGCGCTCCGCGAGTTGCTCCTGGATGCCATCGCTTCCCGGCAAACGAACGTGGCCGTAGAATTGTCCAAAGAGCTGGTTCAGCAAACGAACTCGACCTTTAACGACCGCCTTGTGCGGCTGGATGTGCTCAAGGCCATTCAAAGCCCGGAATTCACCCCCGCCCTCGCTGCTTACCAGCGGGAGGCCGGGACCAACACCGCCAAGGTCTATGAGTTGAGCCTATGGCAAATGGCCCGGACCGGGCCGGCGGACACGCTGGCCTGGCTGCGGACCCTGCCGGACAGCTTACAGACCAACCAGGCAGTGGCGCCGCTGGAAGCCGAGTGCCAAACCACCTTGCAGGATTGGAAGGGACTTCAAGCCTTCCTCGATAGGCAACGTTGGGCGGAACTGGAGTTCCTCCGGCACGCCTTCCGGACCCGCGCCCTGCGCGGTCAGGACTTCACCGGAGCCGCCAAAGCGGAGTGGGAACTCGCCTTGAAGGCTGCCAACAACAGGAAACAGGCCCTTTCGATGCTCTGGGGGCTGGCCGCGCAATGGAAGTGGCAGAGCGAAGCCGAGGAGCTCCTCTGGACCATCGTCAATCGCTATCCCGACAACAAATTAGCCTTCCAGGCGCTTAGCTACTCCCTGATTGCCGGCGGGCGCACCCGCCCCTTGATGATGCTCTTCAGCCAGGAGCTCAAACGCTCGCCCTCCAACCTCGCGCTCAAGAATAACCTCGCCGTGACTGCGCTGCTCCTCCAGGCGGAGGAGTTCAAACCGCACGACTTGGCCCGCGAAGTCTATGAACTGGCCCCCACCAATTCCACCTATGCTTCCACTTACGCCTTCTCACTTTACCTGCAAACCAACAACGCCGAGGCGCTCAAGGTTATTCAACGGCTCAAGCCTGCGGACCTCGAGAACCCCTTGATTGCCGGCTATTACGGCCTCATTCTCAAAGCCTCCGGTGATCCCGCCAAAGCCAGGACCTACCTCGAGTTGGCCTCCAAAGCCCGGCTCCTCCCCGAAGAAAAAAAACTCTTCGACCGGGCAAAGGCCGCAATCTGAGACCATCAACGGGTGTGCGTGGCACCCGCCCTGCCACAAACACTAACGCAGCTAGCGAGCCGGCGAAGCACCCATCCTCGCCGGCAATTCTTCTTATTGCGTCGCCGGCTCATTGTTCGCCCCTTCCCGTTGCCGAAGGCCGACCCCTTGGTCGGCCTTCTTTCTTACAACCAGCGAATGGTGCTGGCCCCAAAGGGCAGCAGCAGTAGTGCACCTGCGATCAGAGTTCTCGGCTCCGGGACCGCGGTGGTGCCTGCGAATGGGGTGGTCAACGGGATTTGAACCCGCAACAGCCAGATCCACAATCTGGGGCTCTAACCGGGCTGAGCTACGACCACCAGCCAGCGGCAAACAAGCTAGTTTTCGCCGCCCCTCGCGTCAAGCCCTGTGTTCAGGCCGTTTCGCCCTTCGGATTTCCTTCGGATTTCGGACTTCGGGTTTCAGGGCTGCGCGCTTAGCCCTGCCTCTGCGGCCCGAGTTTTAAGCAGCCCGGGCGCCCCGGACACGCGCTCAGGATTGCTTTGCTTCCTGGGGGATTTCCGCTAGGCTTTTGGATTGTCGGATTGTCACAATTCGGGTCCGTGAGCAAAGAATTCATCAGGATAGGCGGGGCGCGTGAGCACAACCTCAAGAACCTCACGCTGAACATCCCTCGCGACAAGCTGGTGGTCATCACCGGGTTGAGCGGTTCGGGCAAGTCCTCCCTCGCCTTTGATACCATCTATGCCGAGGGCCAGCGCAAGTATGTCGAATCTCTCTCGGCCTACGCCCGCCAGTTTCTGGACCAGATGCAAAAGCCGGACGTGGATTTCATCGAGGGGCTTTCGCCGGCCATCGCCATCGAGCAGCGCGGCTCCGGCTCCAGCCCCCGCTCCATCATCGCCACGACCACCGAAATCTACGATTACCTCCGCCTCCTCTACGCGCACGTGGGCCGGCCCTACTGCCCCGAGACCGGCGTGCCCATTGTCCGGCAGACCACCAGTGACATCGTCGATAACATCCTCGCCTTGCCTCCGCGCGCGCGCGTCATGCTCCTCGCCCCCGTCGTCCGCGACCAGAAAGGGGAGTTCCGCGACGTCATCGAGCGCCTCGCGCGCGAGGGCTTCGTTCGCGCCCGCGTTGACGGCGAACTGCTCGAACTGGCTAACGGCGTCCGCATCAAGCTCGATCCCAAGCAACGGCACACCATCGAAGCCGTCGTGGACCGGTTGGTCATTGATGAGAAGGTGCGCGTCCGCCTCAGTGACTCGGTCGAGACCGCGCTGCGCTGGGGCCAGGGCGTCCTGTGCGCCCTCCACCAGGAGCCGGAGGACCAGTCCACGGTCCGCAGTCCACAGTCCACAGTCCAGAAGACGGACGGGGGAGGGCGGAGGGGGGAAGCCGGAGGCTCGAACCTCGCCTCGGAGGTCCCGCGTCCCGCATCGCGCCTCGCCGAATCCGCCTGGATCGAGACCCTTCACTCCAACCGCAATCTCAGTCCTGCTACCGGCAAAAGCTACGAGCCGCTCACCCCCAAGCACTTCTCCTTCAATGCTCCTTTGGGCGCGTGCCCGGTCTGCCATGGTCTGGGCCAGAAAATGGTCTTCGACCCCGGGCTCATCGTGCCCGACCCGGAAAAGTCGCTCGAACAAGGCGCCCTCCTCCCCTGGCGGCGCGGGGGCAAACGCATGGTGGTCTATTACAAGGCCCTGCTGCGCGGCGTGGCTGCCCACTACCAGCAGGGCCTTGAAACCCCGTACCGGGCCCTGCCGGAGGATTTCAAAAACGTCCTGCTCCACGGCTCGGGCCAGACCGAGATCGGCTTTAGCTTCTGGCGCGCGGGCAAAATGAGCAAAGTCACGCGTCCCTTCGAGGGCGTCATTCCCAACCTCGAGCGCCTCTATGCCGAAAGCGAAAGCGAATTCACCCGCAACCGCCTCAAGGGCTTCATGAGCCCCCAGTTCTGCGATGCCTGCAACGGGCGCCGGCTCAAGCCGGAAATCCTCGCCGTCAGGCTGGGACAGGACGGCCCCCTCGAGCATCCGGGCCCCCTGCCCTCCAGACCAACGCGGGCCAGGCGAAACCGCTCCCCCTCCCGGGTCTGTCCATCATGGACCTCTGCGCACTCTCGGTCGAGCAGGCTGATGGCTTCTTTGCCGGCCTCAAGCTGACCGAATTCGAGGAGAAGATCGCCCGGGACATTATCAAGGAAATCCGGGCCCGGCTGGGCTTCCTCAAGAACGTCGGCCTGGGCTACCTGACCCTGGACCGGGAGAGCGGCACCCTGAGCGGCGGGGAGGCCCAGCGCATCCGGTTGGCCACGCAGATTGGCGCCGGCCTGGTGGGCGTCCTCTACATCCTTGACGAGCCCAGCATCGGCCTGCACCAGCGCGACAACGAGCGCCTCCTGCGCACCCTCGAGGGCCTTCGCGACCTCGGCAACTCCGTCCTGGTCGTCGAGCACGACGCCGACACCATCCGCCGGGCAGATTACATCCTGGACCTGGGCCCGGGCGCCGGCGTCCATGGCGGCGAACTGGTCGCCGCAGGCACCTTGCCGCAGCTCCTGGCCCACCCTGGCTCGCTTACCGCCAAATACCTCAACGGCCAACTCGCCATCCCCGTCCCCCGCCAGCGTGTCAAACCTTCCGAGGAACGCGGCTGGCTCGAGGTCCTGGGCGCCCGCCAGAATAACCTCAAGGACATCGACGCTCGCATCCCCCTGGGCACTCCTCACCTGTGTCACCGGCGTCAGCGGCTCCGGCAAGAGCACGCTCGTGGACGACATCCTCCGGCGCGCCCTGTTCCGAAAGTTCTTCGGCTCCAAAGAACGGCCCGGCGCCCACCGCGCCCTCAAGGGCTTCGAGCGCCTCGACAAGGTCATCGTCATCGACCAGACCCCCATCGGCCGCACCCCGCGCAGCAATCCGGCCACCTACACCGGCATGTTCAACCATATCCGCGACCTGTTCGCCCGCCTCCCCGCCGCCAGGATTCGCGGCTACGGCTCCGGCCGCTTCAGTTTCAACGTCAAAGGCGGCCGTTGCGAAAAGTGCCAGGGCGACGGCCTCATCAAAATCGAAATGCATTTCCTCCCGCCGGTCTATGTCACCTGCGAGGCCTGCAACGGCCGCCGTTACAATCGCGAGACCCTCGAAATCAACTACAAAGGCAAAAACATCGCCGACGTCCTCGATATGACCGTCGACGAGGCGGTCACCTTCTTCCGGGCCGTCCCGCAGATTTCCGAGCCGCTGGCCACTCTGGCCGAGGTCGGGCTGGGCTACATTCGCCTGGGCCAGTCCGCCACCACCCTGAGCGGCGGCGAAGCCCAGCGCGTCAAGCTCGCCGCCGAACTCAGCCGCAAAGCCACCGGCCACACCCTCTATATCCTGGACGAGCCCACCACCGGCCTCCACTTCCACGACGTCGCCAAACTCCTCGAGGTCCTTTTCAAACTCCGCGCCTCCGGCAATACCCTGCTCGTCATCGAGCATAACTTCGAGGTCATCAAAACCGCCGATTGGATCATCGATCTCGGCCCCGAGGGCGGCGACGGCGGCGGCCAAATCGTGGCCCAGGGCCCTCCCGAAACCATCGCCATTACCCCCGCCAGCCACACCGGCCACTTCCTCAGCCGCATCCTGCAAGCATGACCGGCCATTCCGAAAAATGACACTTCAGGAAATGCGCCCAATGCCACGCCATGAATATGAGAGGCGCTTGCAATCGCGCGGGACGCCATTTAATCTCTAATCCATGAGCAGCAAAGCCCAGGCCGTGCTTCGCGAATTCAACAGCTTGCCGCCAGTCGAGCAAATGGCGGTCTATCAAGCGATCGCCCGCAAGGTGACCCCTGCGGACTACGGGCCGCTGTCGGATGAAGACCTGACCGCAATCGCCGCCGAGACCTTTGCGTTGTTCGACGAGGAGGAGGGCCGTGCCCAGTCGCGGTGAGGTCTGGCTCGTGGATCTGGGAATGATCCAGAAGGTCCGCCCCGCACTGATTCTCAACCGTCCGTTCCGGGACACCGATCGCGCGTTAATCAGTGTTGTTCCCCACACCACCACGTTGCGTGGTTCCGATCTCGAAATTCCAGTCAACCTCCCCTTTCTCCAACCCGGAGCCTTTCTGGTCCAAAATCCCATCACGATTCCGGCCGTGAAAGCCGAGCGATTCCTCGGCCGTTTGACAACCCAACAATTGGAGTTAGTGGAAGCGGGCGTGCGCAACTGGCTTGGCCTGTAGAGCGGCAAAGAAGGGGGGAGCAGAAAAGCTCCAGGATAAGCCTGGATTGGTGTCGGGAATTTGAGTGCCCGTTGCCAGGAAACCCGAAGGCCGCATCTGGTCCCCCATTCGGTGTGGTCGCTCCGTGGCGCAGAAGCACCTGCGGGCTCGGTACTGGTACCAGAGCCAATGCCCGAAAGCTCTGCGATCCCGGCCTTCGGATTTCGGATTTCCGCGCACCGGTCCGCATGAGCATACTGTGTGCGCGCGATGGGTTCTTGGCAAGGCGGCTTTATATGCCATACTCCCCGAATCGCGGTTGCGGTTGGTTTGCGCCTTACAGCGCGTTGGCTTTTTATGAAGATTGCTCTATTTGGCATTTCCGACATCAAAACCGGCAAACATAATTTGAAAGACCCCCGGCTCGATCAGGCCCATGAACTGGTCGAGGCCGACAAAAAGACCCAGGCCCAGGCGGACCTCATCGGACCCGATGAGTTGCAGGATGCCAACGTCATCCTCGCGAGCGGGCAGAGCAAGGCGGACTTGATCCTCAAAGACCTGGAATTCGTCGAGACGCGGCTCGAGCGCGACCCGCAGCCAGGCGAGCGAATCGTGCTCGAAGAAATCAAGGCGCGGCTCGAAGGCGAGCAGTTCATTCGCGACGCCGGCCTCCAGGCCGTGGAGCTTGCGGCCGTCGCCGCCCACAGCTTTTGCACCGCCAAACCGATTGTGTTGGCGGCGCCGGAGGAACTGCGGCAGCCCGAAACCCTGCTCCTGCGGGCCTTTGCCGAAGGCGGCTACCTCTGCTTTCTGACCGTCGGCGGCAAGGAGAACCGGGCCTGGCCCATCCGCCAAGGGACGACCGCCTGGGAAGCCGCCGGCTCCATTCACACCGATATGCAGAAAGGCTTCATCCGCGCGGAGATCATCAGCTTCGCCGATTTCATCGCCGCCGGCGGCGAGACCCAGGCCAAGCGCGCCGGCAAACTCCGGCTCGAAACCAAGCAGTACGTCATCCAGGACTACGACCTGGTCAACTTCCGGTTCAACAAATGAGCCGGCCCGGCCGCAGAGCTGCGTTCGAGAAACCGGGCGGAAATCCGTTTGTCGACCCCTGCTGCATTTGGAGTGTCCCGTTTCCCCTCACCCCGGCCCTGACGTTGTCCGCAGCAGTACGGTTGCCCGCCAGTTAACCTTCAGAAAAGACAGTTGGAAAGGTCAAGGCAGCCGCAGGCGGTAGAATCGGGTCGGGCAGTTCGTCGTGGTGCTGTCGGTGAAGACGGCCGCGTCGTTGGTGATGGTCAGGCTCTGCAGCACGCTCCACGTTGAGAGATTGGTCGAGACGAGCACCGTCGCGGTGGCGGCGCCGGGAGCAGTCACTGAGAACTGGGCGCGGCCATCCGCGAGCGAGGTTACCGAGCCGGGTGGGATTGCAGGGGCGTCAACGATGCTGAAGGATTGGACGGAAGCTGCCGACAGGGCGCTGTTCGTAACACTTGTGACCTGGACCGTATAGTCGCTGCCGGGCGTCAGGTTCGGCGGGATCGACCACTGATACGCCCCTGCGAAGGGCGCGTTCGTGGTGATGTTCTTCACCAGGACGCCCCCTTTGTAGAGATCGATGCTCACGCTCTCGAACAAATTGTCCTCCCATTGAATGAAATAGGATAGGCCTCTCCTCCAGGCTTCGCCGCCACTTGGGGCCGTCACCTGCACAAACGGCGCCGTCGTCTGGAAGCAGCCGGCTGCCCAGGGGCCGGTGCCGCCCTCATTGACCGTTCTCACTTGGTAATAGTAAGTCGTGGCCGGGGCGGCATTGCTCCAGACATAAAAGGCATCGGTTTGCTGTTGCACGTCCACCACCGCATTGGAGAAGTCCTGGCTGGTGTTAATTTGCAGTTGGTAATAGCCGGCAAAGCCCCGAGGCGACCATGAGAGAGAAATGGGCCGTTGCTGGTTCACGCTGTAAACCATGCCGGTCACGGCAGCCGCGGGCGCGATGACCTCATAAGGCTGAACCCCGCGGTAGTTCTCCACCGCGTTCAGGATCGGCGGATACGGCACTTCGGCAATGTCGGGGTAGCCGAAGATTATCTCGCCAAGGTCGCTGCCCGAGGCGATCAGGTCTAAGGAGGCGACCAGCTTGCCTGTGACCGGGTTATAATAGCAGTTGTTGGTCTGCGCTATGAAGACACCCTGGCCGGTAGTGCCGCGATAGTAAACGGTCAGGTTCGTGGGATTATCAAAGCCGAAAGTGGCCGCATCGAACTGGAAATCAGCGCCGAGGTGATCGATCGACATTTGCGCCATGGATACGCGCGCGGGGAAAACGCGCGGCGGCTTGCCGTAGAACACAGGATAAATCGGAGCAAATGGCTCACGCGTGACGGTCATCGAATTATACATGAACCCGCCGCCGGAGGTCACCCTAAATGAAACGCCCGCCGCGCCGAAGTCGTAGGTGTTTCCGAGCGTTATCTGAGCCGCGGCGACAGTGACGGCCTGGGCCTGTGGCGGGTAGGGAAACCGGAAGGCGCGGTAGCTGTTGGCGTTTGTGTTGTTGAACCACATCTCGAAAACCACGCGGCCCGAAGGATCCACCTCGGTGATAGCTGGGACCTGGTGACTTGTGGGCGGGGCGGCAACGCCTGCCACGGGGCCGCCTCCACCCCAACCGATGACGGTATTGCCGTTGGGCATGCGCTGGGCACTGCCCGCATTCCAACTGTACACGGGAGGATTGGGCGAGTAACTCCAAATCAGCTTGGCCGTCATGTGCGCTTCATCAATTTGGTATTCGTACACTTTTGAAGAGCGCGTGCCCGCGAGGTCACCGTCGCAAAAAAACAGAAGGTCGCCGTTGGGAAGGCGATTCACGTCGTGGCAGGCGAAGTGCGGTGCTGCCTCCGCCGGGTCCTCGTTCAGGAACGTAAATTGGCCAAAAGGGCCGCCCAAGCGCCACATAACCTCGCCGCTTTGGCGGTTGATCTTTTCCACGTCAAACGGGACGTTCGATATCAGCAGATTCCCGTCGGTATCCATGGTGACTGTGTTGACGTGAAAGGCGATCTGGACGGGATTGAGAGGGCTGGTCAGTGGCACGAGCCTGGCCGGGTCGAATGCGTAATGATCCCAGGCGCGCCACTGCCAAACCACGTGACGTTGCGAGTCCAACTCCTGAATGCAAGCTCCCGAAACCAGCGCGCTGGGCCAGCCGCCCGGAATATATTGGCTCAAATCCATCTGCGTGTCATAGTAACTGAGCACCAGCGCGTTTCCATTGGGCAACATCTGGAAATCGTGGCCTTCCGCAACATAGCCGTTCCCGGCGTCGATCGTCTCCACGAGGTTGTAACTGTTATCCAGAATCCGATGATGAACCTCGGTAGCCGCGGTAGAGGTGAACGCAAAGAGATCCGCATAGTGCAGGAAGCCGTTTGGCAGTTGCTTGAAATCCAGACCGGTTACCGCCGTTTTCTGGTACCAGACCGGTGTGCCGTCATTCCTGAGCATCATGACGTAGTTGGCGGCAAGAAAAATGTAGCCGCCAGCTACTGCATTGGTTTGGTTTGTCGTTACCGTGAAAGCCGGAAAATCCGGGGGCAGTTGCGCCTCGGCGCTTTCGGGGGCCGTCGCGATCCACGCCAGCATCCCGGCGGACAACGCTAAACTCAGTTTCGATTTCATTAGGTTCGATCCTTCTGGTTTCGGCAGCCGTCCAGGCTGCTCTCATGTAGGGTTCTTGTGGGTGCTTTCGGAGGTTTTCAACATCCCCTCCAACAGCGGGCCATCCGTCTGCGCGCACACCACAATTTCATCCTAAGACCTCCAGACGTTCCGGAAGCGGCAGAAGTTACAACCTGGTGACGAACCGGCAGAAAACGGGGATGAATCCGGCTCAAGACGGTGTGAATACCGCGCTCGGCACGTGCCGATGGCCATTTCGCTGGAACTAAAATGGGGTCATCCGGGAAGTTTGTGTTTGGGAGGGCGCTCCGCGCCATCTTGCAATTGCGGTAACGTGTTGGATTTGCTTTCGGGCGTCGGGGGGTGGAGGTGGCGGCTCCGTAACTGTTCAAGGTGTTGGGCGGTTTTGGCGTGAATGGTCACGCGGGCTCGACCCGAGGCTTTGTCCCGGAGGGACACCCGAGAATAGCCCGGCGCTTCAGCGCCGGGTACGACGCCCAAAGAGCCCGCGTCCCGAAGGGACGCTTGAAGGCTTGGCGCTGAAAGTGCAACGGAACGACGAGCTGGTGTGTGCCATGCGGCTGATTCAGCCGTCCCTTCGGGACGGGGTTTGTCTGCCGGCTGATCCCGGCGTTGAAACGCCGGGCTATTCTCAGATGTCCCTCCGGGACAGGATGCAGGGGGACGGGTGCATGGAAGCTGATCGGCGCCCCAGGTCACAGTCGTCGGTCTGTTCGACGAATCCAGCCGTGTGGGAATGTTCGAGAACCGGCCCCGGCTGCCCCCTCTACCTCGGCGTAGCGGCGGCTCGGCAGAGCGCCGCTGGAAATCTTTCCGCGGAACGGCGGCGCTCTGCCGAGACGCCGCTACGGGGGCACGGTTCATGGTGAGGGGGGATTGGCTGCCCAACAAAACCAGTTCCCAAAAGCTGATTTGCGCCCCAAGGAACGGGCTGCCGCCTTTGGCTCGACAGCGCCGCTAAAGAATGGCATTTTCTAGCTGTGGAACTGGACAAGTTAGAACGATTGCGCGCCCTGTTGCGCTCCTACGGCTCCTGCCTCATCGCCTACTCCGGCGGCGTGGATTCGGTGTTCCTGGCCCTGGTGGCGCGCGAGGTCCTGGGTGACAAATCCTTGGCCGCCATCGCCGATACCCCCAGCCTGCCCAGACGCGAACTAGCCGAGGCGCTCGCCCTGGCCGAGCAGTTTCACTTTCCCGTGCGCGTGCTCCGCACCCGGGAATTCGACAATCCCGCTTACGTCGCCAACCCGAACAACCGGTGCTATTTCTGCAAGCACGAGCTGTTCACCGAGTTGGCTCCCCTGGCCAAGGCGGAGGGCTTCGCCGTCATCGCTTACGGCGAAAACGCAAGCGATACCGGCGATTACCGCCCGGGCGCCCAGGCCGCCTCAGAGTTCCAGGTGCGCGCCCCGCTCAAGGAAGCCGGCCTGACCAAACCGGAGATCCGCCGGCTTTCCACCCGGCTTGGCCTGCCCACCGGCGACAAACCGCAGATGGCCTGCCTGAGCTCGCGCATCCCCTACGGCGAAGCCGTGACGCCGGAAAAGCTCCGGATGATCGAAGCCGCCGAGAACGTCTTGCGCGACCTTGGCTTTTTCGACGTGCGCGTCAGGCATCATGAATTGCCAATCCCCAACTTCCAATTCCCCATCGGAAATGCCGCCGGCTCCCTGTCCAGTCTGCCCCAACCCGCCTCGGCCAAGGCCGGCCCTCGGGCGCCGGCCCCGCGCCACCTCGCCCGCATCGAAGTGGAACCCGGCGAAATGCGCAGATTTATCGAGGACGGCGTTTTGGCCAAAGTGGCCGAGGCCCTCAGGCGGCTCGGCTACGCCCATGTCACGCTCGACCTCCAAGGCTACCGCCGCGGCAGCGCCAACGAAACCAGGATTCTGATCGCCCCGAATAAAGCCGGCACTCGAACGTCAAATGAATGCGTATGTTGAGCGCGCTGGCGAACTGAAATTGATCGATTGATATATGCACTTCTCCAATTATCGCATTGCTTTTATTGCCCTGGCCGCGGCGGGACTTATCTCAGGTTGCGCCTCGGGCGTCAACAACCCGTCCGGGGTCCCCGTGACCGAAATGCGGGCCGACGAACGCGGGTTCGTGGCCGGCACCGGCATCGAGTCCCAGGACCTGGTCATGGTTACCGACTACATGGCCCGAAGCATCCTGGCGAGACCCGAAATCGCCAACGCCCAGGGCGTGCCGCACATCGTCCTGGAACCCGTCGTCAACAACAGCCGCTTCCCGATTAACAAAGAAATATTCCTGACCCGCATTGAAGGGCAATTGTCCTCCAAGGCTATGGGCAAAGTGGTGTTTCTGGCCCGCGACCGCATGCCCGCCCTCGAGCGGGAACGCGAACTCAAACGCGCCGGCCAGGTCACCGCCAGCGCCGACCCCAACCCTGTCGAGTTCAAAGGCGCCGACTTCTTCCTCACAGGCAAGCTCGAGGGCTTGGCCGCAAAGACCGGGGCGGGAACCAGTGATTATGTCCTCTACTCTTTCCAGCTCATCAATGCCCGCACCAGTGAAATAGTCTGGATGGACCAGACAGAGATCAAAAAGCAAGGGCTCGAAGATGCCGCCTATCGGTAAGTGGTCATGACCCCTAAGCCCCGGGACTTGAAGCCATTCAAAGAGGGAATGAAACAAATCTTCCCGTTCGCCCTGGCGGCGGTGGGCCTCATCCTGGCGGGTTGCGCCTCCGAACCCGCGCACAAAGTCGTCCTGACGGGCAACCTCATGGTCGATGGTCCGGAGGCGATTGCCTACGGCCCGCCTCGCGACAAAGTGCTCTGGGAATACCGCACTGCCGCCGCCGCCATGCGCCAGGCCAGGTTCGACCTCGCCAAACAGTATCTCGACAACGGCTTGACCCGCCTCCAGGGCCGCTTTCGGACCAGACGCCAATGCGCGCAAAGCCCGGGGCTACTTCCATGCCGAGGCCAAAAAGACCTTCATCGGCGAACCCTACGAGCGGTCCATGGCCTATATCTATCGGGGAATCCTCTACTGGATGGACGGCGAACCCGACAATGCCCGCGCCTGCTTCCGGAGCGCCGAGTTCGAGGACAGCGACGCCGAGAACCACGAATATGCCGGCGACTGGGTCCTGCCCGATTACCTGGACGGCCTGGCCACCGCCAAACTGGGCGGCGACGGCACCGACGCCTTCAAGCGGGCGCAGGCCAACGCCAAGGGCCTGACCCTGCCGCCATACAATCCCAAGGCCAATGTCCTGTTCTTCCTCGAGTTCGGCCCCGGCCCTGCGAAATTCGCGGCCGGCCAATACCAGGAGAAACTCTGTTTCTATTCCCCGCCATCGCCGGTCAGGTCGGCCCAACTCAATGTCGAAGCCCTCCAGATCCCCGTTGCGCCCACCGATGACGTCGGTTTCCAGGCCATGACACGCGGCGGACGGGTCATGGACCACATCCTGGGCAACAAGGTCGTGTTCAAAAACGCGACCGACATAGCCGGAGATGTCGCTATCATTGCCGGCGCCGACACCCTGCTCGCCGGCGGTGGCCGCAACTCCACGATGAACGAAGTCGGCGGGGGCCTGCTCGCCCTGGGCGTCATCAGCAAGGTGGTCTCCTCGGCCACCATCCCCGCCGCCGACATCCGCGCCTGGGACAACCTGCCCCATTACCTGAGCTTTGCCTGCCTGACCTTGGCCCCCGGACCCCATCTGGCGGCCATCGAGTTCCTCGGCCCCGACGGGCGCGTCATGCCCCAGCTAACCAAGACCGTCACCTTCGACGTGCCCGCCGATGGCAAAGACAAAGTCATTTTTATTAGCGACCAATCCTCAACACCTCAAAAATCATGAAACTGAATCTCCGGGCTCTCGCCCTCCTCGCTTCCGGTCTGGCCCTCATCACCGGCTGCGCCAGCGACCACGGCGCCTACGCCCCGAAAAACACAACGGTCAACAACCTCGAAGATGTCTCGACCTTCGTCTTGCTCGACAAAGGCGCTCAAAAATCCGTTACCTGCGACGGCCTCGAACCCCAGCGCCTCCCCGACGGCCGCCTCCAGGTCGCCGCCAACCTTCGCAACCGCGAAAACCGACGCATCCAGGTCCAGGTCAACTGCGAGTTCAAAGATGCCCAGGGGTTCGTGGTGGACAGCACCGCCTTCCAGAACGTTTTTCTCAATGAAAACGCCCAACAAGGCGTGACCTTCACCTCGATGAACGATCAGGCCATGCGCTATACCATCCGCGTCCGTCAGGCCCGGTAATGTACTTGATAATCAAGAAACCTCATGGCTATTTCAGCCCAAACAGCGCGGCCAGTTTCCGATCGACTTCTTCCTGCAAGTCTGGGGACAACTTGCCCAGCTCCCGGCGGATAATGGCGGTGGTCAATGTGACGAGACGATGCAACCGCAGCACAGAAGGAACCCGCAATCCCGTCGCCGCAAAATTCCTTCGACGCGGATCGAGCATCACATCCGTGGAAACGGCAACCGCTGGCATCTGGCTGCTGACAAAGGCCACAATCACGTGGCGATGAGGGCCGATTGGGTCAGTCAGACAAAGAGCAGGCCGAACCTTGCCGGCGGTCAGGTCATCAAACGGAAATGGGACAAGGACGATTTTACCCCTCGTCATGAAATGGCCTGCCGTTGTCGGCGGTGTAAATATCCTCCGCCGCATCTTTGAGAAAATCAAGGGCTGGGTTGGCCGAAACCGCCTTCGTCCAAGCTGCCTCTGGAATGTCATCCGCCTCCGGCACTAAAACAATCACCCGGACACGGCTTTGCCTGGCGATGGGCAATGGCTCGTCGAGGCGCAACTGATGTTGCGCGTCCACGATGCCGGTCGTTTCAATCGCATTCATGACCATGACCATGACAATGTTGCTCATCGCGGGCAAAAGACAACCATTTTTGGGGTAGTCCCTGGCGTCCTCGCGTTCAATGCAGCCGCGCCGCCTCAGCCGGGGTAAGGAGGGTGTATTCCTGGTCGAAGCGTTCACGCAACGTCCGCCCCGCCGGCGCGCCGGGCGGGGGCGCATCCGCTCGGGGCACAATGGCCAACTGGATCGCCTGCCGCTCCAGGAGTTGCTTGTAGCCCGGCCGGAGCGAGGAAACCACCACCGTTTTGACGCCGGATTTTTTCAGCGCCTCCAACTCCGGCTCGGCCAATTGGGGGAAACCAAAGAACAACACCACCACGCCCAAGTTCGTATGGGTTTCCAGCGCCCTGAGAAACTGCTCGGGCGGCACGCCGCCGCCGGTGGCCATCATCAGCATTGGGGTCACGGAAACCTTCTCGGTGACCAAACTTAGACCCGCGTGTTTCTTCAAGGTTTGCTGGAAAGCCCCCAACTCCGCCTCCACCGACGGATTCCTGGCCGCCCCGGTGTCCCGGGCCATGACCATCACCCGGCCTTGGCCCCCTAAGAGCTTGGCGGTTTCTTCCGCGGCCACGGCGCCCAGGACCTCGTAGGTATCGAGATCGAGCTTTGGCCCGCGCCCGCCGAAACCGAGATAGAGGGAAACCGCCGCCACGCCAACGGCGAGGCTCCCCACCGCTATATCTTTGGTTCGCTTGTCCATAGTCAACCATCAGCGTGTGAAGCATCCGGGCCTTACTGGCCCCAAGACCACATCCAGCGGTCATCGAACAGGCCATTGCCGCCGAGCCACTTGAGGCCAGTGGCGCTTTGGCCGCCTATCGTTTTGCCGGGGAAATACTGCAGGCCGATGGCGCTGACTCGGAGCGTTTCGGCATGACCCTCCGCGAACCCGGCATTGCAGCGCCTGAGGTGGCGGCCGACGGGGCGCTCGGGGTCGTCATCGTAATAACCCTGGTTGCTGGGGACGCGCCAATAGAGGGCCTGCTGGTGGGGCACCTCGACCCAATTGTCCGGGTTGGAGTCGCGCGGATTGCCGATCAAGCCGGCATCCACGAAGGGGACCTTCTTAACCGGTTGCTGGAGCACGGACAGCTTGGGCCGCCAGTCCGTTGACCAGGCCGAAAGTTCGGGATGGCTCAAAGCCACACCGAGCCCGCCCGGGCCGCCGGCGACAAAGGCAACCCCGCTCGACACGATGGGACAGGCCAGGACGTTGGTCCCCTGCAGGTACGGCCGGAAGAGATCCACCCACCAGGTGACCGTACCCGGGTAGAAGGCGCCGGGCGGGGCCGTATTGAACAGGTAAAGCGTCACCACGTCGTCTTTGTTGTCGTGGGCGTAGAGGGTATAACTCAAGCACATCTGGCGGATGTTGCTCAGGCACTTGATGGACTTGGCCTTCTCCTTGGCCCGGGACAGCGCCGGCAACAGCAGGCTCGCCAGGATGGCGATGATGGCAATGACGACCAGCAACTCGATCAAAGTAAACCCGGGCCGCACGCTCCGGGCCAACCGTCGCCGGCAGGAGTCAAGCGCCTGCAATCTCATAGAATATTCTCTCATCGTACGCCGCGCCGGCTAAACACACAACCTCCAATTCTCCCGGTCTGCCCGCGCAATAAACCATTTTTCTTCTCCAACAAAAAAGGCTAAAACAAGCCCATGAGACAATTCAGGCCTCAGGGACAATTAGCCGCCATGAGCTTGACGGCTCCTGGTCGCGCAGGCCCATTCGCGGCACTCGCCCTGTTCCTGGCCTGTTCTCTCTGCGCCCGCCCTCTGGCCTCAGCGGCGGCGGAAGGCCCCGGTTCCGAGGCCTTCTACATGCCGGCAAACCCCCAATACACGGTGGTGGAGTCTGCGCTGGATTCGGTCCGGTTCACGCTGACGAAAACCCTCGAGCGGGACGCGCGGGGGAACCTGGTCTCGATTTCCAGCTTTGTGGATCCCGAGGGACAAGTCATGGGCTGGCACGACTTCGGCAACCTCGAGGGCCCGGGCTGGGCGGCCAATGCCGTCGGCGGCGCCTGGGAGATTTATGCCCTGGGCGCGTTCCTGGGCAAAGCCGACTGGCAAAGCAATGCCCTGGCCATCCTGGACCACGTGCTGGACGGCGGCTTTCTCGACGAGGCGAGCGGGTTCATTCGCGGCTACCGGGAAACCACCTCCGGGAAGTTCTGCCTGAACTACAAGCACAACTCGGATTGGTTCTGTCCCGGCGCAATGGCCAAGATCGGCTTTCAGCTCCTGGGCTTCGCTGAGGAACTGGGCCGGGACCCCCGCGCCCGCCGCATGCGGGCCATGGCCGCGCGGTGCGCCCAGTGGCTCGAGGGCCGCCTCGAGCCCGTGCCCAACGGCTGGTTCCCCCGCCGAAGCGACCCGGCGGGCAAGACTTATCGCAAATCACCCGACGGCGGGGCGGATCGCTTCTGGCAGAGTTCGGCCGACGGCCTGTTCATCGTGCAATTGCAGGCGGCCCTCACGCAACGCAAACTGGCCGATTACAAGCCCTCCCTCAAGGCCAAGGCCGAGGTCTTCCGGCGCGCCGGCGGCATTTTCGGAAGCATCAACCATGACACCTACGATCCGCTGGAGAACGTCGCCTGTTCGGTGGCCTTCCGCACCTGGCTCCTGGCCTCGCGCGTGCTCCGGGATGACGCGCTGCGGCGATTTGCCTTCGAGCAATGCCTCGGCGCGCTGGACCAGTTCAAGCTGCGTGACGACCGCAACGGCGTCCCCACCCGGGGGCTGCTCTACATGGAGAAATCGTGGGACACGGCCTATCTCTGGGAAAATGCAGAGGCGGCGCTGGCCCTGTTCGAGGCCGCGCTGGAGACGCGCCGGACGCAGCCTGCGCGCAGCCGCCAATACGAGCTGGACGGGTTGGTCATCCTGCGGGCTATCGCCAGGCACCACTATGGGCCGCACGGGTTTCTCACCGAAGGCGTGGACTGGAACGACCACGTCGGCCGCCAACATCACATTGACCAGGCCAAGTACGGAGCCATTCGCTACACCGAGCCGTTCCTGAACAACCAGCACATCGCCGAGCCGACCCTCTTCTACTTGAAACACCTCGCCCGCAAAGAGCGCCAAGGCGGCGCCACCCATTGGTTCGACCTCGATGGCAACCGCTTGCTTTAAGGAGCTGTCTCCGCAAACGGGGCCGTAAAGGTAAAGGATGGAGACAGGTTTTTGCCTGATCAGAGCGGTAAGTCACGGCGCTGCCAGACCACGCCGCCGATGAGGGAACCGGCCAGGATGACCAAGAGCAGCACGCCCATGTCCTGGAGGGGCCAGCCGCGGGCCAGGTTGATGCTGCTGGAGTAATAGAACAAGGTCGCCGGCTTCAGGAAGCCGAGGCGCGGCCACCATTGGGCCACGATCCAGGCGAAATAATCCAGCACGAGCACGGCGACCGTAACGCCGACCGCCCGATTGCGGCCGGCCAGCGCCCCGGCCGCCAACAGCGCGATCGCCCCAGCCGCCCCGGCCACCAGGCCGCCGTTTACGGCGATGCGGAAAAACAGGTCCAGCGGAATTGGCTGGCCAAAGTCGTAGAGGTGTGTGGCCGCCACCGTGCCAAGAAACATCACCAGGACCAGGGCAAACATGCCCGCCAGGGTCAACATGCTGGCACAGACATAGACCTGCGTTTTGGTTGCGGGCCGGCTCAGGATCAGCTCCATGGTTCCCTTTTGCACCTCGCCCGTGAGCAGGGTGCTGGGAACACCTACCGCAAAGAGCAGGTAAAGAAACAAGACCAAAGGATGCTGGTAGCCGATGAGAATCAGTCCGGGGACATTTCCCGCCTGCAACATGTCGCCACCCAGTGCCGTCTTGATGAAAGGAGGCAGCACCTCGAGGAAGTTGAGAAAGGTTTTGACACTCGCATTGTCATGCACGATAGCGCAGACCGCGATTTGCATCAGAAAGATCACCAACCCAATGAAGGCCCACATCGGCAGAATTCGCCCACCCCAAAAACGGAGCAGGGCGAACGGGAAAGGGACACGATGGCTCATGGGTCTCCTTTCGGAGCCGTATCGGTGCCGGCTGCCGCCGGCGCGGCGGGCGCCGTTTGGTAATACTGAATGAAGGCCTCCTCCAGCGAAGTCTGGGGAGTGGCGATGCGGTCCACGGGAAATTGCGCGACCCATTGGAGAACGGCCTCACAGGCGCCTGCGTAGGCCAGATGGAGCAGGCCGGGCTGCTGCTCGATTACGCGCACGCCCGGCAACTGGCCCAGCGGCACCGGCGGCGCCAGCGTGCCATCCACGAACCAGACCTTCAGACGGTGTTCGCCCTGCTGGACGATCTTCGAGACGGGCCCCATTTCCACCAGGCGTCCGGCGCGCAGAATCGCGGCCCGCCCGCAGACGGCCCCCACTTCGCTCAGGTCGTGCGAGGAGAGCAAGACCGTGGCGCCTTCGCGCGCGGCCTCGCGGATCAAGTCCAACACAGTCTGGCGGACCAACGGGTCCAGGCTGTTGGTCGGTTCGTCGAGGATCAGCAGTTCCGGTTGGTGTTGGAAGGCGTAAATCACGGCGACCTTTTGGCGGTTGCCCTTGGAAAGCTCACCCACAGGGCGGTCCAGGTTCAGGTCCAATCGCTCCGCCAATTGCCGGCGTCGGGCCTGGGCACGGTCGCCCCCATGCAGCGATGCCAGGACCCGTAACGAGCGGCGGGCGCGAAATCCCGGCCAAAGGCGAAACTCTCCCGGCAGGTAGCCGATACGCTCGTGCTGCGTTGCCCGGCCGGTCACCACCGGTTCTCCCAAGGCAAGCGCCTCGCCGCCCCCCGGCCTGATCAGGCCCATGATGCAGCGGAGCGTGGTCGTCTTGCCGGCGCCATTCGGCCCCAGGTAGCCAAAAATCTCGCCCCGTTCGAGCGCAAAGCTCACCTCCTCGATCCCGCGGACCGGACCGTACCATTTCGTCAGGGACCGCACTTCGAGGGTGGCCATGTCTTGATATTAGCGAACTCTTGCTTTTGTCCAATCATTCTACGCCGCCGTGTGCGCTCAAGACAAGCCTGAGCGAATTGTTCTCGACCCTCGACCCTCGACCCTCTCCTCGGGGCCGCGGTGAGGAGAGACTGGCTGCCCAACAAATGTTTTTGGCCATGCTCCACCCTCGGCACGCTCGGCGCGCGCCTCGCCAAGTCTCCGCCACAAAGAGCTAAAGCTTTTCCGATTCTGCCCGATAACCCGGCTAGCGGGCCAAACGTACAACAACTGAACAGACAAGAACAGAAAGCTGAGCTTGGATTATGACCGTGACCAACGTATCGCCGGCTGCAAACCCGTACTCGAACACTGTGCAAAACCCCTGGCAGCAGCAGGCCCAGGATTTCAAAACGCTGCAAAGCGCCCTCCAGTCCGGCGACCTCTCGGGCGCCCGGAGCGCCTTTGCCGCTCTCCAAAAGGACATGGCCAACAATTCCCAGGCTGCGAGCAGCACCTCGGCCTCCGGGCAGAGCGACCCGCTATCCTCAGCTTTCCAAGCGCTGCAAAGCGCCCTCCAGTCCGGCAATCTCTCGGGCGCCCAAAGTGCTTTTGCCGCCATCCAGCAGGACATGCAAAACTCCGGCTCAACGCAGCGCGCCCATCACCATCACCATCACCACCACAGCTCTGATAGCGCTAGCAGCACGCAGGCTGCCGGCGCCGGTTCCACCTCGGCATCGAGCGTTAGCCCGCTTCTGGATGTGAAAGCCTGACGGCCCCTGCCGGGCCGGGGAGTCTTTGGCAATTAGACAGGGACTCCCCGTGAGTTTGCCGCGCATGAAGCCCTTCCCTGTTCTCAGAACCGAGCGCCTGCTCTTGCGTGACCTCCAGGCCGAGGACCGAGCGGAGGTCTTCTCGGTTTACTCGAACCCGGAGGTGACACGTTCCTGTGACATGGTCACTCTGACAGATCCCCTGCAGGCGGGGGCGCTTATCCGGGTCTTGCAGGCCGATTGGGAAAAGGACTCCGGCGTCCGCTGGGCCATTACCCGCCAAGGCTCCCCGGGCCTCATCGGCATCTGCGGTCTCGGCTGGCACCGCCACAATTGCTCCGCCCTTCTCAGCTACGACCTGAACCGGCAGTTCTGGAACCAGGGAATCATGACCGAAGCCGCAAGGGCCGTGGTCGGATATGCCTTTGGCCAGGCCTGGCTAAACCGCATTACGGCCATTACCGTCCTGGACAACCCCGGTTCCGTTCAGGTCTTGCGCCACCTCGGGTTCCAGGAGGAAGGCATCCTGCGGGAGTGGGGTTTTTGGAAAGGCGGGTTCAAAGACGTGCGGTGCCTCTCTTTGCTGCGAAAGGATGCCGCCGTTGCCCGCTCCTCACGCATCCGCGCGGATATACTGCAACCGTTCATGCGCCTCCCGCATCCCGCGTGTCATCAGCAGTTGCCGGCCATCCTCAAGGATGAGCACGCGCTCACCTCCGGAGGCCGATTGTATTGCCTTGACGCGCCCCAGGTTGACGATGATCGAGCGGCTGACTCGACGTAGTTGATGTCCTCGACTCTTACGAAAAGGGTCTGATTGCCGGTCTTGACGGCATTTTCCACCAGCGGCGTCACGAATATCCGCGGCACCAGGCGCGCCGGGGCAACCGCGAGCGCCTGGCCAATGTTGGCCGCCTGGAGCAGGGACATCTCCAGCGCCGATGCCAGCGCAATGAACAGCCAAAAGGCCGTCACCAAGCCACCAAAAGCTCGAGAACCGCCAGCGCCCCCGCCCGGCCTTCTCCACCGCCTCGCCGATGCCCTGCTTGGGCGGCATCTCACCCAGGCCTCGGCTGAGCAACCGCCTCGACTCCACAGAGGTCTCACTCATCATTAATCACCATAGCGGAGGACCAGTTGCAAGTCACGCCCCCACCCCGGATATTTCCCAGCCTAATAGCGGCACCGGGCTCCCGAGGCCGCGTAGCGCAGGTTTCCAACCTGCTGTATCGCCGACTTCCAGTCGGCAGGCTGGGCCAGCTTGGCAGCATCTGCGGCTTGGAAATCCGCGATATCCCGGCAGGCCGCGAGAAGTCTGCGCTACGCCTTCCAGTTAGCGAAACCCCTGCGAAATATCCGGGTCAGCCGCCGCCGAGGCGCTCGCCGATCACATTCTTCAATACGGCCTACTTCCCCCGAGCGCGGACAGCGACGCGACGCGCATATTGCTCTGGCAACCGTCCCCCGGATGGATATATTGCTGACATGGAATTGAATGATATGATCAATAACCAAAATGAATCGGTCGCCAAGACGACTCCGGAATCGGGAACGGACGCTCCTGGCATTCTGAATGCCGGCCATTGTCCGGCGTCTAAGTTATAGAAGATGCCGGGGAAAAGGCTGTTTCCTATTGACGCATCAAAAACTCGGAGAATGCGATGAAAGATCAAGCGACAAGAAAAGGCAAAGTGCTGGCTGCGGCCATAGTGCTCGCGGGTGTTGCCGCCCTGGTGGCGGGCTGTGTGGAGCGGCGCGTTGTTTATGTGCCGACTTACCAGGCTCCACCGGTTTACGCGCCGCCGCCGGCATATACGTACCAGCCTCAAACCACTTATTCATCCCCGCCTGCGGCAAGCGCGGGGCAGGCGGTTTCGCCGTCAACTACCGATTCGGCGTCGGGCGCGGCGGCCCCAGCGCCTGCACCTGCGCCGGCCGCTCCCGGCAGTGTGGGCATCGTGGCCCAAGCGCCCCCGACGCCGCAGGTTGAGGTCATGCCCGTGGCCCCAGGCCCTAATTATGTGTGGGCGCCTGGTTACTGGACTTGGAATGGCGGCTGGGTATGGTGCGGCGGCGGTTGGGTAATCCGGCCATATCCCGGCGCAATCTGGGTGGGCGGACACTGGGGCAGGCGGGGCAGAGGGTATGTCTGGTTCGGCGGGCATTGGCGATAGGCGCCCAGCCTCTTTTTGAGGCCCTACTCGACAAATTCGAGCGCGCCGAATCGCTCTGGGGCATGGGCCGTGCCGACGAGGGTCGGGCTCCAGGCCAGAAATGCCCGATGGGCGCGGTCGGCGCGAAAGAGATTGAGCCGCCAGCGGGTGCCGGCCCCGGGCGCAGACGAGCTCAGGGACTTGAGCGGGATGCGCATTTCGCAGCTCCACACCCCGGCTTCCCGGTTGACCCGCGTGGCCGAGCGAAAGCCGCTGTCCCATTGAAAATCCTTGCCGGGAAGGTTGACCATCAGGTCAAGCCGTTCGTTGGTCGGCGCCACCTCGAATTCCCCGTAGCGCTGGATATTCTCCGCGTCGGAGCCGATGAACGCTTCCACCACGTCCCGGTCCCACAAGCTCACGCCTTCCTGGTCGAGGGCAAAGCGTTTTCCCCCGGCTTTGGGCGGCTCGAAAACCGTCAGGTCCGTGCAGGGACACTCATAGCCGAGATAGAGAAAATCCGCCGACCACAGGAGGCGGACCGAGGTGGAAAGCTCGGGCCGAACCGCGCCGTCGCCGGACTGGCATTCCAGGCGGACCGGGGTGGCGGTCTGCCAGAGGGTCTTGGTCAAATCGCCGTCCGGCTCGAAGTCGCGAGTGGTGTGGCGGGCCTTGGCCACGGGCAGAGGCAGCGAACGGGCCAGGAGCTTGCGGGCGTTGTCGAAATAGATCTTCCGCAGCGCCGACGCCGGCAGGCCGATGGAACTGATGGTCCAATCGCCCTGGATCGGCGTCATGTGCGGCCCAGTCCCGGTCCCGGGTCTCCAGCCACCGCCATTCTTTGGCGAAGAACACCTCGGCATCGGCGTCAGCCGGAGGCGGCTCGTTGCCGCTCGAGCCCAGGATGAGTCTGGGATTGTCAAAAACCACCTGGAAATCCGTGCCGAAGAGGATGCGGTCCTGGTACTTGAGGAAAAGCCGCCGGACTTGCTCCGGGTCATGCCGGCCTATTTCGGGAATACGCGCCGCCAAGTCCGCCATCATATTCTGGTATCGCCCCAATGAAGCCTCCACCCAATCGAGTTCCTCGGCGTTGTTGGCAAAGTGGACACAGACGAACGTGGTTTCCGGATGCCGGGCGATGACGCGGTTGAGGGACTCGAGGAGTTCTTTCCAGGGCATGAACTTGTTGGTGTCTCCAAACCACCAGTTTTTGTGGTCCTTCAACTCCTTCCACCGCTCGTTGTTCTCGTTGTAGGGCAGCCAGAAGGCCTTTGGATCGGCGACGTGGATGGAAACCGGCATATTCAGTTCGCCCAGGCGCTTCCACATCGGGTCGAGCTTCGCATCGTCGACCTTGAGAAGGTTGCCCGCCCCATCGCGCAGGTAGAGGCCCAGCCGCTTGAATTCCTTCCAGCCGGCGGCGCCGAGGCGGCGGCCCTCCTCGACCTGCTGCACCGCCTGCCGGGCGAAGTCCGGCTGATCCCAGTTTTGGTAATCCAGGTTCATGTAGAACAGGAAGCGCCCGGGATAAAGCGTGTCGGCCAACTTTTTGTTGCGCTCGAATTCGCTCGGTTCGCCCTCTTTCGGGCGAGTCACAGTGCCCCCGCTTAGGTTGACCGCCAGGCCGATGCCGGCGGCATCCATGATTTTCACCGCGCGCGCCAGGTGCCGGGGGGTGCAGTCAATGTGTTGATGAAGGTCGATGATGCGGTGCTCTGCGCGCCAGGCCCCGGCAGCCTGGCCGGCTGCCGCCCAATCCGAGTCTGCGCCCTGCGCCAGACCGAGCTCAACCGTCGCCAGCAGGCCCGCCGCTATCACATTCATTCGCAACATTGCATGTCCTTTCGTTTTCCGGTTCGGCCAGGACCATAGCAAAGCGGGCCGCGAATGGGAATGCGATTCTCGTCACAGACCAAAGACCTCGCCAGACTCGCGGTGGATTGGCCCGGCGTCGGCCACGACGGCCAGGGCGGCGACGAAACCGGGGGCGGAGTCCAGGTCGTGCAGGCGCCAGCGGGAAAGGGCTGCCGCGCCTGCGGGCAGGCTCAGCAACCGGGCGGGTTCACCCGGCAGGAAAGAGACCTCCACCCGGCCGAGGGACTCGGTGATGCCTTCGCCCGTGGCCTTGAGCCAGGCCTCTTTGCGGGTCCAGAGGCGAAAGAAGGCGTCCGGTTTCTGGTCTTCAGCCAAGGCTTGGAAGGCCGCGTTTTCCCCGGGCGAGAAGAAACGGGAAACAAGTTGGCTGAGGTCGGCCAGGGGCCGGATTCGCTCGACATTGACCCCGACAGGGCCGGAACGGGTCACGGCAAGCAGGGCGACGTCTGCGGAGTGGGCGAGATTGAAATGCCACCCGCTACGGGACCAGACGCCGGCGAGGGCGGGCTTGCCCCGGGGCCCGTAGGAGAACTCCAAGGCAGCCGGGTCGGCGCCCAGGCAGCGTCCAAGAATGGCGCGCAATTGGCCGCGTCCGGCGATGGCGCGATTGCCGTCGCTCTTGAAGCGGCATCGGGCGGCGCGCTCAGCCTCTTGCGGGGCGAGCAGGGACGCAGCCTGGGCCAGCGCAGCCGGAGGCAAGTTCAGCGAAAGGGACCAGAGGTGGACCTGAAAATCCGGCAATCTCAATCCCGGATATTTCATAGCCTAAGAGCGGTACCGGGCTCCCGAGGCTACGTAGCGCAGGTTTCCAAACCTGCTGTATCGCCGGCTTCCAGTCGGCAGGCTGTAACTGCCTGGTCGCATCAGCGGATTGGAAATCCGCGACACAGCAGACTGGAAGTCTGCGCTACGCCCTCCGGTTAGCGAAACCCTATGCAACATCGGGGTCATTGTGTGGAAATTCCCATTGGTGCCACCGACGCCTTCTGCCAGGGGGCGAAGGTTTCCCCGGCCCAGAGTTGGTCGATGGGTTGGCGGGCGCGGACGAGGGCGGCTTCCCGGCCTCGGACCAGGACCTCTGCGGGCAGGGGGCGGGCGTTGTAGTTGGAAGCCATCGCGAATGCATAAGCCCCGGCGCTCATCAGGGCCAGGTAATCACCTTCTCCGACCTTTGGCAACCAGCGGTCATGGCAGAAGAAGTCGCCCGATTCGCAGATGGGGCCGACCACGTCGGCCTTGAGTTTGCGGCCACGGGTGCGAGTCAGCGGGGCAATCTCGTGGTAAGCCTCATAGAAGGCGGGCCGAATGAGGTCGTTCATGGCGGCGTTGACCACCAGGAAGTTCTTCTTGCCGGTGCGTTTGAGGTATTCGACGCGAGTGACGAGGACGCCGGCATTGCCCGAAATAAAACGGCCCGGCTCGACAAGGATGCGCAGGCCCAACGGTCGGAGCAGCGGCAGGAGGCGGGCGGCATAGGCGCCGGGAGTAAGGATCTTTCTTGCCTGGGCCGAGCGCCACCAGCCAGGCAACGCGCTGGCCAGGGCCGGTTGATACACAATGCCCAGCCCACCGCCAATGCTCAGAAATTCCAACCCGTACCGTTCCTTGAGCCTGAGGGCCAGCGGAAACACTTTTCTCACGGCCCGTTCGAAGGGGAGGACCCGGGTAATCTGAGAGCCGATATGCATCTGCAGGCCGCGCAAGCGCAGGCCCTTGAGCTTGGAAGCGCGGGCATAAATCCCCTCCACCTTTTCCAGAGCGATGCCGAATTTGTTTTCGTAGGTGCCGGTGGTGATCTTTTTGTGCGTGTGCGCGGCGACATCGGGGTTGAGGCGCACGGCGACGGGGGCCAGCAGCTTGAGGCGGGCGGCAATGCGGTTGATGCGCTCCAGTTCCGGCTCGCTCTCGGCGTTGAAACAATAGATGCCCTGACCAAGGGCAAACTCAATCTCGGGTTCGGTCTTGCCCACTCCGGCAAAGACGCATTGGCCCGGGTCCCCGCCGGCCTCGATGAACGCGCCGCAGTTCGCCGGCGCTGACGATATTGAAGCCGCTGCCGAGCCGGGCCAGGGTGCGGAGCACCGCCAGGTTCGAGTTGGACTTTACCGAAAAGCACAGGCGGTGGTCCACCCCGGCCAGGGCTTGGTCGAGTTTCTGGAAATGATCCGTCAGGGTGTGTTCCGAATAAACGTAAAGGGGCGTGCCGAACTCGCGCGCCAGGGCCTCCAGGGCCACTCCTTCGCAGCACAGCTTGTCGCCGACATAATGAAAATCATGCATAGATTATCGGAGCTTACGGGACAGGCCCCAGATAACAAGACCCGCCAGACGCGGGGCCTGGCGGGTCTTCGAGGAAGAGTGCGGCCTCTCAGGGCCCTGCCAGGATTTTCGCGCGTTGCTCGTGGTATTGTTCGGGCGTGATTTCATCCATTTTGTATTTGCGGAGCAGGTCACTGAGCTTCTGCTGTTTCTCTGCGGAAATAGGCAACGGGGGAGCCTCGAGAGGTTTAAAGACGGGAGGGCCTTTCGGAAGGGGGGCTGTTCGCTTTTCGCGGTTTGCGTTGGTCTGAGCCTTGCCCTCGGCTTGGGCGGCCTTGTCGACCTGAGCCTGGGTGGCGGCCATGACCCGGTCAACCTTCGCGGCCTCATCGCGGGCCGCGGCTTGGGCGGCGGCGTTGTTGGACGCGTCGGCTTTGGGTTTAGCCGCAGCTTGAGCCTGGAGCGGCTGCGCGGCCTGGGCTTTGGCTTGGGCGACTCTTGCCTGAGCCAAGACTTCCTGAGTAGCCTTTGCCTGAGCTAAGGCTTCCTGGGCGGCCTTTGCCTGAGCCTGGGCTTCCTCCCGGGCGGCCTTTGCCTGAGCCTGGGCTTCCTGGGCGGCCTTTGCCTGAGCCCGGGCTTCCTCCTGGGCGGCCTTTGCCTGAGCTTGGGCGTCCTGAGCGGCCCTTATCTGAGCTTGGGCCTCTTGGGCAGCCTTTGCCTGAGCTTGGGCCTCTTGGGCAGCCTTTGCCTGAGCCTGAGCTTCCTGGGCAGCCTTCGCCTGAGCCTGGGCTTCCTGCGCAGCCTTCGCCTGAGCCTGGGCTTCCTGGGCGGCCTTCGCCTGAGCCTGAGCTTCCTGGGCAGCCTTCGCCTGAGCCTGAGCTTCCTCGGCAGCCTTCGCCTGAGCCTGAGCTTCCTGGGCAGCCTTTGCCTGAGCCTGGGCCTCTTGGGCAGCCTTTGCCTGAGCCTGGGCCTCTTGGGCAGCCTTTGCCTGAGCCTGGGCCTCTTGGGCAGCCTTTGCCTGAGCCTGAGCTTCCTGGGCAGCCTTTGCCTGAGCCTGGGCCTCTTGGGCAGCCTTCGCCTGAGCCTGGGCCTCTTGGGCAGCCTTTGCCTGAGCCTGGGTCTCTTGGGCAGCCTTTGCCTGAGCCTGGGTCTCTTGGGCAGCCTTTGCCTGAGCTTGGGCTTCCTGGGCATCTTTGAGCGCCTTGGCTTGAGCAGCGGCCTTGTCGGCTTCGGCTTTGGCGAGGGCTGCAGCGGGTGGTGCCCGAAGGAGGCGGCACGGCGGAGTAGGTCAGGACGAAGGCCAGTGCCGGGGACGGGGGCGATGGTGGCGGCACGGCGCAGTAGGTCAGGACGAAGGCCAGTGCCGTGGATGGGGGCGAGGGTTGGGGCACGGCGGAGAACTCGGCCGAGACCTGAGGGGACGGAAGGGCTGCAGACCGGGGCGCACGGGATGGCACTTCGGACAATCTGGCGGTGGCTTTGGCATCAGTCTCTTGAGCGCGGGAACCCGCCACCACGCAGGCGGAAGCCGCCACGCAGACCACCAGGAAGGAGTTTGAAATCTGCATGACTCCTTGATATGACAAATCGGGCGTGGATGCAACAGCTTTCGTTTCCCGACGAACCGCGCGGGGTTAGGATAGATTCGGAGAATGGGAAGTTACCAGGCGGCCGCCTTATCAACAGGTGCCCGGCGAGAATTGAGGCGGGCGAAGATTCGCTGGACGAGTCCGGCAGGCAGCGCGTAGGTGGTGACCCGGCTGGCGCGGGCGATGTTGAGCCCGATGGCCTGGCCGTCCAGGTTGACCAAGCGGGCCGCCGCAAAGCCACGGCTGCAACACCGTATCGTGCTCGATGGCCCGTTCAAAGCCCTCGGCGCGCCGGCTCACCTCGGCGCCCAGGTTGCCCGAGCGTTGAGGATAAAACGCGGCGCTCGCCTCTCCAGGCCGGGGCACAATCATCTTTAGGGCCCATCGAACTCTTCGGCGGCGCGCCGGACGCGGACGGTGATGGTTTGGCCTTCACGAAAATCCCGCAGGAGTCTCGACGACTTGCGCGCGATTGGTCACCGCCGTGCCGTTGACCGCGGCAATCAGGTCGCCCGGCTTCAGACCGGCCTTTTCCGCGCTCATGCCGGCGACGAGCGCCCCGATTCTCGGGAGCGGCGTGTCGAAGTCGAATTGGACGCCGATGAAGGCGCGCTGAGGCCGGATGCGGCGCGGCAACGCGCTGATGATGCCGACGGCGTGGGGGGTCTCGGCTATCCCGGGGGTGACGGCCCATTGGCCCTCGGCCACGTCCCCCGCGGCCCACGTGATCGGTTTGAGGCCCGGCGCCTGCACTCGCACTAGCGCCACGTCTTCATCCTCATCGACGCCGAGCAATTCAGCGTTCACTTCCTTGCCGGAGGCCAGCCAGCAAGTCAGTTTGCCGGGCTTGATCTCGCTGGCCTTGGTTAGGGCCAGCCCGCCCGCGTCCATGACCGTGCCGAGGGCCACGGTTTCGCCATCCACGTTCAGTTTTACGATCGAATTGCGCGTCGCCTTGGACACCGGCGCGAAGGCGCGCAACGTCTCTTCCCCGCTGCGAAAGTAGTTTCGCGGCAAGGCCGGGTCCTCCGAGGGCGATTCCTGCGCGGGTGAAACCCGGGTCCAGCCGCCGAGGATTAGAGCCAAAGCCAGGCGCGCGAAAAGGCGGGTCAGCCTCGCCTCGAGCCGGCTCCCGGACGCAGATTGAGAATGATCATTTGCCATCGGGCGGAGTTTGAAGTTTCACTTGCAGGGACAGCAGTTTGTCGCCGCGTTTGATTTCCAGGTTCAACGTCTCGCCGGGTTGGGCCTCGGCTATCCAGCGGCGAAAGACGGCTGAGACCAGGATGTCCCTTCCTTCCACCTTAAGCACGAGATCGCCGGGTTGCAGGCCGGCATTGAAGGCGGGGCCGCCCTTCTCGACCGCGCTCAACCGGCAACCGGCCGGGTCGTCAGTGGCGCTGGCCCCGACGTAGGCCCCGGGCCGGCGGGCCAGGGTGTCTCCGCTCTGGCCGGTAGCCAGCGTGTTCCACGTATCGAAGAACTCAGTTATCGGCACATGGAAGTTCTCGGCCAGCGAACGGCTGATGGCGCTGTGGATGCCCAGGACCCGCCCATGCATGTCGAACAAGGGTCCGCCGGAGTCACCCGGGCTGATGGTGCAATCCGTCTGCACCACGCCGGGCGCGGCCCGGATGATGCGCCCCAGGCGCACGACCAGCGAGCGCCTCAGGTCAAAGCCGCCGGGATGGCCCAAGGCCAGCACCCAATCCCCGAGGCGCGCCTCCTCGAGGTCCCCCACGGCCACATGCGGCCAGGGACCCGGGTCCGTTATCCGCATCAGGCCGGTGTCGGCCTCGCGATCGACCCCCACTGTCTTGCCCCGTGCCGTCTTGCCGTCGGGAAAAGTGAAGAGCACGTCCCGGCCGGGCCGTCCGCAGACATGCCCGGCGCTCAGCACGAGCCCATCGGCCGAGATGACCACCCCGCTGCCGCTGCCGTAGCCCACCTCGACCGCCACCACGGCGGGGGACACCTGCGGAACCAGGGTCTTGACCCGCTGCTCGATGGCTCGCAGGTCGGCGAGGGAGGTCGGCACGGGTTTGCTGAAGGCGGCGGCCAGTTCCTGGCGGCGGGCGGGGACCGGCCTCAGCGCCGGCGGTGTGCCCAAGGCAGGCGGCCCCGGTTCCTTTGGGTTGGTTTTGGCCGGGGCGGCCGGCTCGCTGGCCGGGGCCGGACTCGGCGAAAGGGCAGGCGGGGCCTCAGCCGGGAACGGCGAACCGGCGGCCAGGGCGGCGAGCAGCCCGAACGCCGGCCGAGCGCGCCAAAACTTGAATGCACATAGAAGAGTCACGGCACTTGCCGAGTGGTGGCGGTCATCGTCACTTCACAGGCACACTAACCCGATTTGCGCTCCGGTCAAGGTGCCGTGCGGCCGAATGGCGGATAATTGCAATTTCGTGTCGCAAAATCGCCCCGCAAGTCACTAATACTGTGACGGCATGAATTCACTTGAACAGGACACGGTATGGACTTGAGCGACCGAGAATGCGTGGAACGGTGTCGTGACGGGCATCCGGAGGACTTCGGTCTGCTGGTGGACCGTTACCAGAAACCGCTCTTCGCGTATCTGGCCCGGCGCCTGGGAGACCGATTGGACGCCGAGGAGGCGGCCCAGGAGTCGTTTGTAAGGGCCTTTGTGGCCCTGAAAAAGCTCCGCCGGCCCGAGCTATTCCACTCCTGGCTGATCGGCATCGCCTCGCGCATCCTCAAGGAGCAGTTCCGCTCGGCGGAGCGCCGCGAACGCACCCGCGCTGCCACAGGTATCCTCATGGAAGCAGACCTCGACAGCCGGCCCGATTACCCGCTGGAAGAGGCCATTGCTGCCCTGCCCGAAACCTATCGTCAGGTGATTCTGCTGCGCTACTATGAGGGGCTCTCCTGTCAGGAGGCAGCCACACGCCTCGAAATGCCGCTCGGCACCGTCACCAAAACGCTTTCGCGAGCTTATGGCCTGCTGCGGCAGGAACTCTAAGACCTGCGCGAGCGTGGAAACCACGGACAAAGAAAAATCATAACTATGAACTGCGCTGAATGCCGGGACAACCTGGTCGCCTGCCTGGAAGGCTTGCTCGAAGCCGAGCCTGCCCGCCACTGCCAGGCGCACCTCCAAAGCTGCGCGGATTGCCGCGCCGAATATGCCGCCATTGCCCGTTTGCAACAGCGATTGGCGGCCAGCGGCCGCGTGCCGCCGCCGAAGTGTCCCTGGTTGGACCGGTAATGCGGCGGGTTCGACAACAACAGACGGTAAAAGAACGGAGTACCATCATGAGCAGACTATTCACACGTTGGGGACTCGGGTTAAGCGCGGCTGCCGGGGCGGCGGCGGTCATTCTGATCGTTGGGTTAGCGGCGCCCCGGGCGCACGCCACTGCCGCAGCGGTCATGGCCAGAGGCGCCCAGGCCGTGGCCAATCTTACGAGCATCCACTTGCGCGGCCAAATGCGCACCTTACCGCGGATAATTTCGCGATCATCAATCCCGACACCCTCCTTCTGCACGGTCGAGTTGTGGAAGCAATACACCCCGCAACTCCAGTGGCGCGTCGAGAAACCCGGCCGTGTCGCCGTCATGGACGGCCAGTCCACCGTGCTCTACATCAAAACTGCCAATATGGGATATAAGCTCCCAAGTGCCTCGCCCAGCGCCTTTGACACGGACTGGCTGCACAGCATCGCCAACCTGAGCAACACGATCAGCAATGATCTGAGGCATGCCCAGGCCCAGGGCTGGAAGCTGGACCTCGCGGAGGAAACGGCAGCCGACGGGAGCCGCCAAGCCGTGGTGACGGTCCATGCCAGGTCGGGGGTTCCGGACGATGACTACGGCAAGAACCACTTCCTGGGCAACGCGGACACCCGCCGCGTCTATCACTTTGACGCCCAGAGCGGGCAGTTGAAAGCGGCGCAGATGTACTTGGTCCGCAACTCCGGCGAGGCGCAAATCTTCGAATTGAACGAGATTGAGTATAACGCGACGATTGACCCGAGCGTGTTCCAGCTCCAGTTGCCGGCGGACGTGGCTTGGATGCAGGACCCGCAGACCCTGCCTGACAACCAAAAGTACGCCTCCATGACCGCCGAGCAGGCCGCGCGCGCCTTCTTCGAGGCCTGCGCCGCCAGCAACTGGGATGAAGCCGGCAAATTCATGTCTCCCATTACGGACCAGACAAAAGAGGGTCTCGGCGGCCTGGAGATCGTGAGCCTGGGTGAGGCCTTCAGCTCGAAGACATATCCCGGCCGGTTTGTGCCTTATGAGATCAAGCTCCGACCGCAAGTCTTCAATATGCGCGTGGCCAACACCAACGCGGCGAAACGCTTCGTGCTGACGGGGATGTATGACAGCAAACTGCGGCTGCAACAAGACCTGAAATGGTCCGGCGAGCCGGAGGTCCTGCCCGATAACGACGCCTACGCCCGGCTCTCGCCGACCGAGGCCGTCCAGGCCTACTTCGACGCCCAGGCAAAATTCGACTGGGTCGAAATGCGCAAGTTCACCTCGCAATACGATGTCGAGGAAACCAAGGGCCAGGTTGCAACCGCGGAGAAGTTGGGCATGGACGTGACCAAACTCGTGCCGGTCATCAAGGCTGGCGAGGCGGTCTGGTCCCCCGAGCAATCGGCCTTCTTTGTGCGCTGCCAGATGACGGGCGCCAAGAAGCACAACCTCGCCGTGCGCAAGGATAATCCGGCCGGCCGCTGGCAGGTTGATGGCGGGATCTAATACGCTTGTCCGGAAAAACAGCCCGGGGACGCTTCGTTGCGAAACGTTCCCGGGCGGCCTGTCCGTCAATCCTGTTCAGAACAAGCCGACGGTGTTGCCGTTGGCATCGACATCCATCGCCTCGGCCGCCGGCACTCTTGGCAAACCGGGCATGGTCATGATGTCGCCCGAAGAGACGACCACGAAGCCGGGCCCGGCGCTGAGCCGGGCGTCCCGCAACGGGCACGGTGAATCCCCGCGGCCGGCCACGCAGACTGGGCATCGCCGAAAGCGAATATTGTGTCTTGGCCATGCAGATCGGCAATTGGCCGAAACCGGCTTCCTCGAAGGAGCGGAGCTTCTCGGCCGTCCGGCCTTCGGCCACCACGTCGTCAGCGCCATAAATCTTCTGCGCGATCAGCCGCACCTTGTCGAGCAAGGGCAAGTTGTCGGGATAAGTGAAGTTCAAAGGGCCCTGGTGCGGCTGAGCGGCGGTTTGGAGGACCAGACGAGCCAGTTCCTCCGCGCCGGCGCCGCCGCGGTGGAAATGCTCCGAGAGGGCGACCGGCACCGACATCCGGGCGCAGGCCTGGCGGATGACTTGCCACTCCTCGGCAGTGTCGTTGGCGAAGACGTTGATCGAGACGATAACCGGCAGCCCGAAGGATTGGAGGTTCTCGATGTGTTTGAGCAGGTTGCCCGAGCCGGCCTCCAGCGCCGGGAGGTTCGGTTTGCCGAGGTCTGGAACCTTGACGCCGCCGTGGTACTTCAAGGCCCTGACCGTGGCGACGAGCACGGCGGCGTCCGGACGCAGGCCGGCCTTGCGGCATTTGATGTTCACGAATTTCTCCGCGCCGAGGTCGGCCCCAAAGCCGGCCTCAGTGACGGTGTAGCCGGCCAGGCGCAGGCCCAGTTTGGTCGCCGTGACGGTGTTGCAGCCATGGGCGATGTTGCCGAAGGGGCCTCCGTGGATGAGGGCGGGGTTGCCTTCAAGGGTCTGCACCAGGTTGGGTTGGACCCCGTAGCGCATCAAGACAGTCATGGCCCCCTGGGCCTTGAGGTCGCGCGCGGTGATGAATTTGCCGGTCTGCGAGTAGGCTACCACGATCCGCCCCAACCGCTCCTTCAACTCGGGCAACGACTCCGAGAAACAGAGTGTGGCCATGACCTCCGAGGCCGGCGTGATGTCGAACCCGGACTCGCGGGGGATGGAGTTGGCGCTGCCCCCGAGGCCCAGGACGATCTGCCGGAGGGCGCGTTCATTCATATCGAGCACGCGGCGCCAGAGGATGCGGCGCGGGTCAATTCCCAACTCGTTGCCGTGGTGCAAATGGTTGTCCAGGAGCGCCGCCAGCAAATTGTGGGCGGACGTGACGACGTGAAAATCGCCATTGAAATGGAGGTTAATGTCCTCCATCGGGGCAACCTGGGCGTAGCCGCCGCCGGTGCCGCCGCCCTTGACGCCGAAGCACGGGCCTACGGAGGGTTCACGCAGACAAACCACCGCGCTCTGGCCCAGCCGGCACAAGGCGTCGGTCAAGCCGATGCTGGTCGTCGTCTTGCCTTCGCCGGCCGGAGTCGGGTTGATGGCGGTGACCAGGATCAGCTTGCCGCTGGCGGCGCCTTCGAGCCGCCGGTACAGGTCCAGCGAAATCTTGGCTCTCGTTTTGCCGTAGAACTCCAGGTCCCCTTCCGGGATGCCGAGCTTGGCGGCCACAGCCTCGATCGGTAAAAGCTTGGTTTGTCGGGAAATCTCAATCGCACTCAGTCCGCTAGGATTCATCGTCTGGCACAGTCTTGCGCGACTCGGGGCCGCAGTGCAACCAGCTTTTTCCCGAAATCCCGACGCCTTGCGCCTCCGGTCGGCCCCTTGACTTCCGCCCCTGATGGGCGATGATCGTTTTTAATGTCCTTCATCTGGCTGGCAGATAAGTCGTCCCGTCCGCGACCTCCAAGGCCCGGTGGCCGGGAAGGAGCCGGCCAGTCCGCGGAGGAGATTGGCTGGAGAAAGGATTCGCATGAGCATGTCAGCGCGCGTGTTTGGGGTGCACGGATGGACGATCCGGATTCGTCCGCTGGCCTTGGCGATCGGCGGGGCATTGTCGCTGTTCGGCGCCAGCGCCGGCGCCGCCGTTTATTATGTCAAGACGGCCGGCAACGACGCTCTGTCCGGCACGAATTGGGCGCTGGCCAACGCGAGCATCACCAACGCGATGGCGGCGGCGTTGGCCGGCGACCAGATCTGGGTGGCCGAAGGCACCTACACGCAACTGGTCACAATGCGGGCCGATGTGGCCCTCTATGGCGGCTTTGCCGGCAATGAGACCGCCCTAGCCCAGCGGAACCCGGGTGCGAATTTCTCGGTTCTTTTTGCCAACTCGGCGGGAACCGCGGTGACGATCACCGCCGGCGGTCCCAATACGCGCGTGGACGGCCTCTGGATTACGGGCGGCGTGGCGATCTTCGGGGGAGGCATCAGCAGCGTCGCGGCGGCCCCCGTTATCGCGAACAATGTGATCTATCGGAACAGTTGCAACGGAGGGGCGGGCGGAGGCATCTTCATCTCGGGCTTCCAGGCCACGACCGGTCTCCAGCCTGTGGTCACCAACAATGTCGTTTTCCAAAATACCGTCCTGGGAGTGACCTCCGGCCAGGGAAACTCCTACGGGGACGGAGCCGGCATTGCCGTGGGCAATTCCTCGCCCATCATCGCCTGGAACGATGTGCTCTCCAACTTCGCCGCCCGCCACGGTGGCGGCATCGGCTTGTGGGAGAACTCGCAGGCAACCATCGCCAACAATATCATCGAGGCCAACGCCGCCAGCGCGGTATCCGGCATCATCGGCATCGGCGGGGGCATCCTGGCCTCAGCCAACGATTTCAACGACCAGCCGGTCCTGGGCGCCATCAGTTCGCCGATCATCGTCAATAACGTCATCGCCGCCAACGGCGCCGAGTCTGGCGGCGGCATTGCCCTGGCCGATTCCATCATGGGGGCCGCCACCGTCGTGAACAACACGATCGTGGCCAACACCGGCTCCGGCGTGTTCTGGGGCAACACTGCGCCCACCAACTACAACAATCTCATCGCCTTCAACTCCGCCGGCCTGGAACGCGCGGACACCAGCCTGGTAACGCTCGAGAACAATGACATCTACGGAAATACTGTGCTGGCCGGCAACTATGATTACGTGGGCCTGCCCGGCGCAACCGGCCTCGACGGCAACCTCTCCGCCGACCCGAACCTGGCCAATCTCGACATAGCCGATTTTCGTCTCCAACCAGACTCACCGTGCGTGGACGCGGGCCTGACCAGCGTCGTCGTGCCGGGCTGGCCTGATAACGCCAGAAACCAACGGGTAGTCGGCGCGGCGGTGGATATTGGGGCCTTTGAATCGAAGGGCGTCACGTTGAACGTCCCCACACCGATAACCCTGGTCAGTCCCAGCGGCAACGATGCCAACAACGGCCTCTCCTGGGCCGCCGCCAAGAGGACCGTGCAGGGCGGCGTCAATGCGGCCTCTGCCTCACTGACCAAGGGAGGGCAGGTGTGGGTGGCGCAGGGGACCTACCTCGAGCACATTCTCCGTGCCCGCTTTTGTCCATCTCTACGGGGGCTTTTCCGGCAACGAAACCACCCTCGAAGCCCGAAACATCGCCGCCCATCCGACCGTCCTGGACGGCGGGGGCCAACCGACCATCGTGCTCAGCCAGAGCGCCGGTTACCTCGTCAGCCGGCTCGACGGGTTCACCCTCCAACATGGAGGCGCCTTTACCGGCGGCGCTCTGGGTACCAACCTCGCGGCCGGCGTCCCCGGCGGCGGCATTAACTGCACCGTCAGCTCCCCCATCATCGCCAACAACATCATCCGGTCCAATTCGATAGGCAGCCCCTACAATAACTCTCTGGACTCCCTTGGCGGCGGCATTTACTGCTACCTGGCTCACGCGCAAATCCTCAGCAATACTATCGTCAACAATGAAATCCTCGACACCTTCGACGGCAGCGGCGGCGGCATCTATTGCATCCGCTCCAAGCCGACGATTGAGCAGAACCTGTTAGCCTCCAACCGTGCCCTTTACGGCGCGGCCATTTCCGCGTTCGACGCCTCGGTGCGCATCGTGGGCAACACCGTCCTGAACAACTCTTTCTATCCCGCTCTGCCGTATCTGGGCGCGGAGGATGGAGCGATCTTCCTGACTGGCTGCAACCATTTCCTGATCGAGGCCAATACCGTGGCGGGAAACTGGGCCAGCTTCGGCGGCGGCATCGACCTCAAGGCCTCCGAGGTCGGCCAGGTCCAGAACAATGTGGTGTTCGGCAATCTGGCCGAGAACGTGACCTCCTCAATCGGTTGGGGAGGAGGGATCTTCTGTGGGACCGCCGGCCAAACGGTGCCGGGCAACATTGCGATTGTCAACAACACGATCGTGGGCAACAACTCTCCCGGTGTCCTGGGCACCGACCAGGGCGGAGGCATCTCCCCTGGACCTCCTCGCCACCAACCTCATCCTGGCCAACAACATCATCGCCTTCAACTCGGGAGGCATTTACCAGTATCCAGGCCAATCGCCGCCAATGGTTTTCCGCGACAACTGCCTGACCAACCCGGTCAACTATGTCTATCTCTCTCCCGGTGCCGGCGACATTCACCTGGACCCGCAGTTCACCAACCCTGCCGCCGGCGATTTTCATCTGTTGGGAACCTCCCCGTGCATTGATGCCGGGACCGCCACGAACGCCCCGGCTACCGACAAGGACGGGATCCAACGGCCACTGGATGGAAAGAACAGCGGGGTGCCGGCCTTTGACATCGGCGCCTATGAATACGTCAATCCCCATTCAGACACCGACCACGACGGGATGCCGGACTGGGCGGAACTCATTGCCGGCACCGACCCCACTGACCCCACCTCCGTCCTTAAGCTACAGGCGCGCCCGGCGGCCAGCGGGGCGGTAGGCTTGGACTGGCTCTCCGCCGCTGGCAGGACCTATACCCTCCTGTACACGACGGCGCTGCCCGGCGGCGCCTGGCAGACGCTCTCCAACGGCATTCCGGGCACCGGGGCAAGCTTGGAGGTTGTGGATTCCCCAGGCGCCAACCGCATCTACCGGTTGCAAGTGGTCAAGAATCCACCATGAGCTCAAAGCATTTCCAGGGGATGCGGGCCGGAAGGCGGTGGAAAGAGGCGCTCCAGCTCGGAAAGCTGCCCTGGGGTCAACGGATGGTCCAGCGCGCCGAGATTCTCACTCAACCGCTCGCGGCGGCTGGTCTTGGGGATGACGATAACATCCTCTCTGTTCAGCAGCCAGGACAGCGCCGCCTGGGCCGCCGTCATGCCATGCCGCCGGGCAAAGCCGATGAGCTTGGGTTCTTCCACCAGTCTGGCCTGCCCGATGGGCGAATACGCCATTACCGGAACGCGGTGCCGGCGCAGCCACGGCAACAAGTCCCATTCGATGCTGCGACGGGACAAGTTGTAGAGCAGTTGGTCGGTCTGCGCCGCCTCTCCCCCGGGAACTGACCACCATTTCTTCATCTCCTCGAGATCCAGATTGCTGACGCCGTAGTAACGGATCTTGCCGGCGCGCCGCAGCTCCATGAAGGCCGCTGCCGTTTCGGAAAAAGGCACATTCCCCCGCCAGTGCAGCAGGTAGAGGTCAATCCGGTCGGTCTTGAGCCGGCGCAGACTGCGCTCGCAGGCTGCCACCGCCCCCCGGCGCGACGCATTCGAGGGCAGGACCTTGTCCACCAGGAACACCTCGTCGCGCCGGCCCGCAATGGCCTCGCCCACCAGTTCCTCGGCCCGGCCACCGCCATACATCTCGGCGGTGTCGATCAGTTTGGCCCCCATATCCAGCCCCAGGCGGAGCGTCGCCATCTCCTCTTTTCGAGCGGCCGGGTCGTCCCCGATATGCCAGGTGCCCATGCCGAAGGCCGGCACACATTCTCCTGATGGCAAGGCCACGGTCTTCATGCCTGCCGGCTCACGGGCGGCTGTGAGACGCGCAACCGGGCCGCCGCGCGCGCGACGTTCTGCCCTGGGGCAACGGCAACGAAGTATCCCGGATGTCGTAGTTCCATCGCTCCCTACCATACCCCAAAGGCCCGCTCAGGCAACTACCACTACGGCGCCGTTATTTGAGCCGGCCTTCGGCCGCTTCCATGAAATCGCGCACGCTCTCAGCTCTGCACTACTCGATTAGCTTCTCGCCTCGCGTGTATTTTGCCAGCGCCTCCGGGTTCAGTGACACTCCCAAACCCGGCCGGTCCGGAATGGGCAACAGGCCCTCCGCGTCCAAATGCCAGCCGCCGAGGACGAGGTCGTCAATAAAAGGCGAGCCGGTCAGATACTCCACCAGGTCGGTGTCGGGGAAGGCCGAGGCGAGCTGCAAATCCGCCGCCAGGCCAATGGCCGTGTTCCAGCCATGCGGAATGAACCTCACGCCGTTGTCCCTGGCCATCCAGGCAATCCGCCGCTCCTCGCTGATGCCGCCCACCTTGGTCACATCGGGTTGCACGATGTCCCAGGCGCCCTGCTGGAGCCAGGGCTGGAAGCTCTGCCGGCGCGTGAACACCTCGCCCCCGGCGATGGGCAACAGGGCGCGGCGGCGCAATTGCACGTAATCCTCCAGCGCATCGGGCGGCAGCGCCTCCTCGAACCACGCCACGTCGTAATCCGCGAGCATTTCGGCGGTGCGCACCGCCCATTTGTAGCCTTGCGGCCAAAAGGCGTCGCTGCCGCCGGCATCCACCATCAGCAGCGAGCCGGCGCCCACCGCCTCGCGCGCGGCGCGCACGATGGCCTCATCCAGCGCGTGGTTGCGCCGCCCAAACGGCCCCCAGCCGATTTTGAACGCGCCAAAGCCTTGCGCCTTGACCGCCCGCAGATGTTCCGCCAGCGCCTCGGGCTCGGCCATGAGCAGCGAGGCGTAGGGGCGCACACGCTCGCGATACCGTCCCCCCAGCAATCGTCCGACCGGCTGCTTTGTCACCCGGCCCAGCAAGTCCCAGAGCGCGATGTCAATCCCGCTAATCGCATGGGTGAGCGAGCCGCCGCGCCCCAGCCAGAAGGTGTTTTGGTGCAGCTTCTCGCTCACGCGCTCGGGCTCGAGAGCATTCTCCCCCAGGTAGAGCGGCTCCAGGACGGCCAGCGCCGCCCGCACCAGCCCGTCGTTCGTAAAAGTGCTGCCCAGCCCAACCAACCCCTCATCGGTGTGGACGGCCACCAGCGTTTGGACACAATCCTCCGGCCGCAATTCGTTGCTCCAGCCGCCCTCGGGTGTCGCCCCACGCAGCCCCGCGCATGTGATCCTGGTGATTCTCATTTTGCCGGCGTCATCCAGACCAACTGCTGCTCGATGTTGTCGGCCAGCTTGTAGCGCCGGACGTGTCTGGCAATGGGTTCCCCGACCACCTCGATCCGCTGCAAATCGCCCTCGCCCAGACCCGCCTGGGCGCAGTAGTTCAGGTAGCCCACTTTCCCAAAGTCAATGCCCATCAACTCCACCGCCACGCGGTCCGCCGCCAGCCAATCAGGACTGGCCACGCAGACACGATGCTCCACCAGCGTGCCGCGCGTCGGGCCGTTGCCCTCCATCCCGTCGTAGCCGTCAATGACGGCCAGGTGCGGGTGCAACCGCCGTGACAGGTCGAACAGGTTGTAGTTGAGGCCGCGGAACCCGCTGCCGTGGACGATGCGCTTGTCGCTCTTCGCGTCCGGCTTGGCGCCCCGGCCCCCGCCGTAGCCAGGGTCTTTGACGGGGGCGCCGAGAACGATGTTCTTGAGCGAGAGAGTGGCCACGATCAGGTCGTGCGTCTTCATCTTGGCGGCCGAGATGATGAAGGTGTTCGGGTCCAGCAGCAGCTTCGACATGCGCACCGCGTGCGGGCGAAAATCCTTTTCGTCGAAAACCTGGACTCGTTCAACCTCCTGGTCATCGAGGTCGATGAGCCTGACCGAATACTTCCTGGCCAGGTCGGTATAGTGATAGTTCTCAAAGCCATCGAGGGTCGGCCCGTTGGCCGCGGATTCGGCGATGAGGGTGTTTTCGAGTTTGCCGATCGACTTGAGGAATTCGAGGATGCCCTCGAGACAGCCCGCGTGAGTGGCAGACAATTGCTTGTCGATGGCGACATTGTTGGGTTTGATGACCACCCGCCGGTTGCCGATGGCCTGGCTGACCGCCGGCCCGTGGACCTTCAGGGCGCGGAAGGCGATGTCCGCGCGGTCGTCGCCGTGGAACAACGCAACCCGGCTCGTGGGTTTGAGGGGGATTGGGTCGGCCGCAGCATGGCCAAGCCTGGCAAAGCGGGCTGTGCCCACAGCGGCCAAGCCGGTAAGCAATGAAGCCCGGAGGAAGTCGCGGCGATTCGGCAAGTGTGTCATAATTTACTCTTCGGTGCGTGTGCGCAAAACCAAACTGCGTCAGAATCGTGGCGCAAACCTAATTCGTTGTCGCCGCCTTGCCAAGCATGAATCCTGGAGTTGCTGCGGCACGCCGAGTCACAAGGGCTCAACACCTGGCAAAACAGTTATGCCCCACGCACCCTGGCCGACCTCGACCGCTACCGCGCGGAAGGGGGCGCCATGCATTGGCTTTGTCTCGGCAAGCCTGATTGGGACGAAAATCCGCAGGCCGTCGAAGACGCCGCGAAGCACAAACCGATCGGCATCGCGCCGCACGGCTCCCTGGGGGAGCGCCTGCACCGTCAGCACAAGCTGACGGCCCTCACCGATCTGCTCAAACGCATCCGCGACACCGGGGTGCTGGTCGGTCTTTCAGCGCACAACCCGCGGCTCATTGAGCTCGCCGCCGAGCAGGGGTGGGACGTGGATTACTACATGTGCTGCCTGTATTACCTGACGCGTCCGCGTGAAGAATTTCAGAAGCTCCTGGGCGGCGAGTTGCCTTTGGGTGAAATCTATCTGGCCGGCGACCCGCCGCGAATGTTCCAGGCAATCCAGGCGGTGAAAAAGCCGTGCCTGGCATACAAGGTCCTGGCGGCCGGGCGAAGGATTGAAAGCCCCGCCCAGATCCGCCAGTGTTTCCAGACAGCCTTCAATAACCTCAAGAGCACGGACGCCGTCATCGTGGGCATGTACCAGCAGTTCAATGATCAGGTCGGCGAAAACGCGGCGATGGTCAAAGAGATTTGCGCGCGCAAGGGCTAAGGCGATGGATTTAGAGCCTCATGGCTCAAAGCGCGCGGGAAGCGGCAATTGCCGGGGCGCCGGGAGCCGGCCGCTCCCGATGCGGATTGCCCCGGGATCAACGACGGCCCCGGAGGTGCTGGTCACGGCCCAGTGAGACCATTCCGCACTCTGCACTCTCCACTCCCCCAGGCCGCACCCGCGAGCGAAATCCGCTCCTTCCGTTCTTTGCGTTCTCTGCGTTCTTTGCGGTTATCACGAGCCCGTTGCCCACTACCGCCGCACCCCCCTGCTCCCGCCACTCTGGCCCTGTCCCGAGGAAAGTGCCTTCCACGTCATCTGCTGCCGGCTCGCGTCCGACGCCCTCGCGCGCGGATTCGAGCGTCCGGCGGTTGCCGGAGCAGTCCCCTTCCGCCTCTAACCAACCAAAACCGAAAGGAGAACACGCACAAACATCCGACCAATCAGAACGCTCGAAGTCCTCTTGAAGCCGCGCAGCGAAGATCGGCCCCACTGTTACTTCACCGACACGGACGGAGACAGGGACTTCGACGTGCTGGGATTCACTGCCCCGCTCGTCGTGGTGAAACGACGCGGATGCTGGTTTGGTGTTTGGCGGGCCGGAAGATTTCACAGAATGGGTATGACGCAAAAAGCGGTTAGTTTATGACAAGAAATGGAGAGCCTAGGGCCGGCATTCCTTTATAAAACTGTCCGATGCCTGGAATCTCAGGTGAAGAGTCAACGTCGTTGGCAACTTCCAGCCGCCAACCATTCTTCCCTGCTTCGCTTAAACCACGCAAAAACCATCAACGTAATCTGTTCAGAGGTCTGAGCAAACAATCAGGCTGAAAAAGGTGCCTTCGTAAGTCACGTTGCGGCAAGCACTTACAATGGGGCTGATTTAAAATAATTTCTTGTGGGTTTTTCGCCGGGCCGTTTTCTGGTATGAGGTACCCAGAAAGGACTCGCGCGATGGATGATGTCAACTTTCCGGGCTGGCGGCCAGCGAGGTCCATCCAGGTGGTCGAGGGCAATGGGCGGACTCGCGTGCTCGTGAAGGGCAAACCGTATATGAGTTGGCACTCAGGCGATGAAGGGTGCGTTCGGCTGGCAATTGCGCAGTTGTACGAGTGCGGGTTGGGAACGGAGGAGGATTTGGCGGAGGCGTTTGGACGGCATGTCAACTCGGTACAGAAATACCTGAAGGATTTTGCTGACGAGGGAATCCGGGGTTTGATGTCGGAGCGCCGGGGTCCCAAAGGTCGGTGGAAGCTCACCCCGGAGTTGCGCGGGAAAATCTTGCTGATCGTTTTGCGGCAAGGCATCTGGAAACTGGAAACGATTCAGCAGCGATTGCTGGAAGCCTGGCATGAAGCGGTGAGCGTGCCGAGCATCCAACAAGTGTTGGAGGAAAACGGGCTGGGCGAACCGACCACCAGGGGCGTGGGCGACAAAGTGATCCAAGGTGAGCTTTTTGCCCTCGAGCCGGAGCCGCAGTTGGTTCTGCCTTTGGGCGGTCTTGACGCCCAACCCGTGGAGAAAGTCGGCACCAGCAGCGTGCGGGAACAGGAAAGCGGAACGGGAAACGACAACGCTGCGGGAGGCGGGGCCGGAGTCGCAGACCTGGGGAGAGGATGGCGGCGAGATCACTATTCGCCGGCACAGCGAGTCTATTTGGATCATTTGGAACAAGGCGCTTACAACGCGTATGCTGGCGGGCTGCTGTTTGCGCCGTTTCTGGCGCGCCATGATTTTGTTGCGACGTTGAGCCGAGCCATCACGATTGCGACCCACGAAGGTTACAGCCTGAAAGAGTTGGGGCTGACGTTGTTTTACATGGATGTGTTTGGGTTTCGGTCGCTGGAGGACTTCAAGCGTGCCTACGCCGAAGAGTTTGGCGTGTTGATGGGGCGCACGCAAAGTCCGAGCCTGTTCACGCTGCGGCGGTTCTTGCACAAGGTGAGAAAGTTGGCCAAAGGCGAAGCCTTGATCGACGAGTTTGCCCTCGCCTATTTGAAGTCCGGCCTGGCCGCGTGGGGAGTGATGTATATTGATGGCCATTTCATGCCCTACTATGGGCTATACCCGATCAGCAAGGGCTGGCATGGGGTGCGCCAGATGCCGATGAAAGGCAGCTACAATTTTCTGGCCGTGGATGAGCACTTCAGCCCGTGGCTGTTCCTAATCCGGTCCTGCCGGGAGGACCTGCTGCAAAAGATACCGGAGTTGATCGAGAAAGCCAAAAAGCTCGGGGCCAAAGCGGGAGTGAGTCAGGAGCGGCTGGACAAATTGATTGTGGTCTTCGATCGGCAGGGCTACAGCGCGGAGCTCTACCGCTACCTGGACGGCCGGGATGAGGGAGCAGGAAAACGGCGGGCGCTGTTCATCAGTTGGGCTAAATATTCCGATAAATGGGTGAACGATCTGGCGGAGGAGCAATTCAACCGGGTGGCGCAGGTGACTTATGAGATCCGGAAGGCCGAAGCGATCCCCTACCTGGAGACCACGCGCACGATGAGCAAGTACGGCAAGATTCGGGCCGTGGTGATCCAAAATGGAAGGGACAAGAAGCGAGCGGCCATTTACACCAACGGCGCCGCCGAGGAAATCGGGGCGGAGCCCATTGTGCAATTGATTTGTCGGCGCTGGGGAGAGGAGAATGCCATCAAGGAGCTGCTACACAAGCACCTGATCGACTACACGCCGGGTTACGTCGCCGAGGAGTTGGAAGAGCAACCGATGGTGGACAACCCGCAGATCCGGGAACTCAAGCGGAAGCGAGCGGGCTTGGTCAGCGAATTAAACCGCTTAAAGGTTGAATTAGCCAACCACATGCTTCCGCCGCCGCCGCCGGCCCACAAACGCCGGCCCGCACCCCGGAGCCAGAAGGAGGTGCTGGACGACATCGCGGTGGCCGAGAGCACGATCCTGTTAACCGATCAGGAATTGGACAAACTGCCGGCCGAGATCCGCTTCGACCAGGCTCATGGCGGGGAAAAATTGGTGCGACTCAACCACGAGAAGAAACGATTCCTGGACTGCATCAAGGTGTTTGCCTGCAACCTCCAGGCCCAGATGTGCCGCTTGTTGTTGAACCATTATGACCGGAAGAAAGAGGTCGTGCCGGCGCTGGCGATGATTGTGGAGAGGACCGGCTACCTCAACTTGGAAGGCGGGCAGTTAGACGTGACGTTGAGAAGATTCACGGATCGGGAGATCGACTACGCCGCCCGCCGCCTGTGCGAAGACCTCAACAAGATGGGGCCCGTCACACTGGACCGGTTCCGCCTGCCGATCCGCTACCACGTTCAATAGCGAGCCCAACAGAAATTTTCTTAAAACGCGCGGAAAAGCTGATTGTTTGCTCAGACCTCTGCTGTTATGAAAATAGAACGATCATTAAAACTTCTCAGCGTCGTATTTGGCTTGACGCTGGCTTGCTGGCCGGACGCGGCAAACGCCCAAACCGCCACCATCCCCATGCCCCCAGGCGCCATCCAGCCTAATGGCGACCCGACTGACACTACCCTCGACTGGGGCATATTTTGGCATGGGTATCAAGGGGCCGACGGCACCGCTACCGAGGTATTTGATCCAACGGTCTCTTCCAGCAGCAGTATCCCCGGCTCCATCCATGTCACTATTTTCTTAGCGGGGAACACTGCCTCGAACGCCCCCGCCGGAGCAGCCAATCTCTGCATCGGCGATTTTATTACCGCCGGCATTGGCTATAATACTTGGTTGGGTGCGAACCAAAGCAGTGCACTGGACTTCTCTCAGGTACTCCGCCCTGAGCTTTGACATACTGGTCAACGTCAACACCTCTTCTAACATTGACATCCCGGTCTATCTTTATTCCTGGAATTATGATAGCGCCCAAATCGGCAGTGTGCCAATTCCCGCCACGACGGGTTGGCAGCATATTTCCATCCCGATACCGAACACCTTCGACTTCAACGATGCCAAGGCTCCGCCTCCTAATGGCACGGCCTGGGGTCTTTATAACCGGTACCCCAACAACCCGCCGGCCTGCTCGGATTTCTGGATTGATAATGTCCAACTCGTGGGCGCAGGCGTCATCCCGCCGCCGACGCTGACGCCGCCGGTCAAAGCGGTTCAGGGACTTAACGCATTTGCCACTACGCAACAGAATTCCGTCTGGGACCGCCAAGAGGTGATGCTCGTGGCGAGCGATGGTTTATCCTGGGTGGGCCGCGCTAGCGCTGCCAATCCGGTCAGCTACTCTTATACGATTAAAGATTTCCCCGCCGGCACAAACGTCGCTTACAATACTGAGGCCTATTTGTTTCTGGCTCCGAATGCGTCCGCTGAGGAAAACGCGCCGGACTGGACTGAACCCAATTGCGCCGTCGTATCGGTCGTAAGCACGGGCAACGGCGGCGGCGAGATGCAGTTCGAATACAAGGTCAATGATGCGAATGACAACCAGATGTTCTGGGGTGGCGCCGCCTTCACCAATGCCCCGGGAAGCTGGGATGGTGTCACGGCCAACTATTTAGAAAGCGGCTATTTGGGCAACGTCCAGAGCGCGACGCTTTTAGGGACTTGGACCGTCCAGTTCACGTCCGACACCAACGGCACGCTGATCGCCCCCGATGGCACGACCAATACCTTCATCTTCCCTCCTTACAACGTGACCGAGTTTGCCGAAACGAACGGCTTCAATGTATATCTGGGCATGGTGGCAAACACTACCAGCGCCCTCGGTCAAGCGGTGGTTTATTCGAGCTTCGCCATATCCAATGTGCCGTCGGCCGTCAGCGATAATTTCCTGGCTGATACCTCGTTGAACACTAATATCTGGAACGCTTCTTTTTCGATCGGTCGCGGCAGTGTGCTCCTTGTGCCTTCGAGCGCGCCCTACTGGGTGGGATGGACGCTTCCGGCAGCCGGGTTCTCCCTGGTAGAGAGCAGCAGCCTGGGGGCCAACGCGGTTTGGAACGATGTCAAGACCTATGCCGCCATTCCGACCATTAATGCCAGTCAGCAGGCGCTCAGTCAGCAGTTGATTGGCGCTAGCGATCTGCCACCGGGTAACTCGGCGTTCTTTGCTCTGGTTAAGCGGGTTGCCACACAACTGCAGGTATTGGTCCCCGGCGAGACCAACGCGCCAGGCACCGCCTCGGGCAAGATCGGCACGCCCCTTCCGCAGACAGCGGGCACCCCGTTTGACGTCACCGTCAATGCCTGCGATGCCACGTGGCACATTGCCACCACCTGCTCGGACACGGTGGACATTACCTCGAACGATGGCTTCGCCAGTCTGCCAACCGATGCCCCGCTGGTAAACGGGACCATAACCTTCTCGAGGTACGGGCAACAATTACTTCTACTTTGGAAGCACGGGCACTTGGACGATTACGGCCACGGATACGACAACCACGACCATCATGACGAACACGAGCTCCGCGGTTGTGGTCGGTCCGTGACGAACGTTGTAGATGTTGATCCTGCTGGCGCCGGATCCGTCTGGCGCCGGCTTTTTCTCAAGTCGATCTCCTGCCAGTTAACCGGAGGGACCTGAATGGCGACGGCGAATGGAACGAGGATGGGACTGGTGTTTTTCCTGCCAGTCTGCGTTGGGTTGAGTGGCATGGCCCAAGGCGTGCCGCCCGGTGCTGCTGCACTGGACTACACGCTTCGCGTTATCAACGAGCACCCCATCGCATCTGATATTGCTCCTGGCAGCAGCGGCGACTACAAATGGTTCAGCGGCCAATGGTGGGAGCCGCCGCCGCCTCTCACCGACTATTCAACAGTCGGCAACGTTCTCGTTCTCGGTCTTGGCGGCGACCTTGTCAGCACCCCGCGCGATTTCTCGGGCGGAGCGCTTCCTGTGCTCTCGGGCGGCAACGGTTTCTACGTTGAATTCGACGTGCAGCTTTCGGACAATAACCAAGACCACTGGCCCGCTGTATGGTTGATGCCGATCGAGCACAATGCCCAAATGCAGGATTGTTATGCTGGTAATCCACCGGGGTTCGAGCGTTGGATGGAATTGGATGTGGATGAAGGCGGCTGGGGCTCCGGCCTTCTCGGAACCGTCCATAGCTGGAGCGGGATCTGGCCGAATTACACGAACATTTCCAATCCGAACAACCTCTCGTCCGTTGCCCTCGATCGCAGCCACAAACACACTTTTGGGGGAAGCTATGACCCGCTGGATCAGAGGGTGTCGTGGTGGGTTGACGGCGAACGGCAGATGAGCGCGGGCTCGCCCTATGTGCCCGCTGTAGCGGCGAAGCAGCATTTCTATCTGATCCTCAGCGCCCAGACTCACGGAAAGAACATTCCCTACTCCATGTTCGTAAGCGGCGTGAGGGCTTATGTTCCCCTTGCTCTGGAACTTCTCGCGCCGAGCGTCCAAGGCAGGTCGTTCAGCTTCAACTGGTCCTCAGTTTCCGGGCTGGCCTACCAGGTTCAATACGCCACCGATTTGGGTTCGCCGAAGTGGATCAATTTGGGGAATCCCATTACCGCCACCAATTCAACCGTGTCTATTTCAGACGCCATCACTTACACCCAACGATTCTATCGTGTCGTCCTGTCATCTCCCACCCCATAAGGTCAACAAAACGAATCAACATCGCTTGAGTTCTCCGGTAGCTTCATCGTCCACTAAAAGACGCGAAGGTTCAAGTCTTTAAGCTAGGACCAGAACCCCGAGGATATGAATCTTTTTCGCTCGAACCGTCACCTCCCCTAACCGTGCCCTTGCAGCGGCGTCTCGGCAGAGCGCCGCCGTTCCCCGACGCGCAATGACCATATACGGGATGTCGCAGTACGGCATCACCTGGACCTTCGGGAAGCCCGCCCGCGCAGGCCACTGATAAGAGACTTCTCACGTCGTCTCCTACGGTCTGGGAATGGGGCCCGTTTCGGCGACTTTGTCACTGGCCCTGGAAAAGCCGAAACCGTGATCGAAAGAAATTGAATCCCGCGTTCGCTTCTGATACCGTTCACTCCTCGCATGCGTCACCGCCTGCCAATAAGAAAAGCCGTTCGAGGCTGCCCTCGGGCGCGGGGCTGTTCCTGTGAACTGGTTTTGTGGGGCAGCCAATTCCCCCTCACCCCGGCCCTCTCCCCGGGGGAGAGGGGGAATCGTCGTCAGTCGGTCGACGAATCCAGCGGTGCGGGTAAGCTCGAGAGCCGGCCCTGGCTGCCCCCTCTCCCCCGGGGAGAGGGCCGGGGTGAGGGGAGGCGGGACGCTGGAAATGCCGTCGGGGCCAGGACCCACGCGTCCGTGTCCTGTCCCGGAGGGACAAGGCGCAGGGCCGTCGGCTGGCGGGCTGCGTTGGCCGGCGCGGGGCTGATGCTCTTGCTGGCGGCGGGGACTCTGCCCGCAGCGGAAGCCGCGCCCCAAGGGGCCGGAACGCCGGCTTCAGCCGGCAGTCCGTCAGGGGCGACTCCGCCCGCAGCGGAAGCCGCGCCCCAAACAGTGCGCGCGCCACGCCTGTCTCCCGATTACGCCGGGGTTGTCATTCCGCCGAATATCGCGCCTCTGAACTTCAAAGTGCAGGAGCCTGGGGCCCGTTATCGGGTCGAGATTTATTCGGTCAAAGGCGAGCCGATTGGTGTTTCGAGCCGAAACTCTTCCATTCGCATCCCGGCGGAGAAATGGCGGGCCTTGTTGCGGGCCAATGCCGGCCAGAGGCTATGCTTCGATGTGTCGGTCCAGGATGCCCGGCGCCAATGGAACCGGTTTGAGACCGTAACCAATTCCATTGCTCCGGAGGAGATTGACCGCAGCCTGGTCTATCGGCTGCTCAAGCCGCTCTACAGCCTGTATCTGAACCTGGGGATCTATCAACGCGACCTCGAGTCGTTCGACGAGCGGCCGGTGCTCGAGAATGGCAAGATCGAAAAGGGCTGCCTGAATTGCCATACTCCCCTGAACCATCGCTCCGATACGTTCGCCTTCCACACGCGGTCCACGGGAAAAATCCAACCTATGATACTGGTCGTTTCCAACCAGGTGGTCCGGGTGGACAAGACCATGGGCTACCTATCCTGGCACCCCAGCGGGCGGCTCCTGGCCTTCTCGGCCAACAAGCTCAACCTGTTCTATCATACGCGCGGCGAGACCCGCGACGTTTTCGACGCCGTCTCCAATCTCGGCATCTACCGCCTGGATTCCAACACCGTCGTCGTGCCCCCGCCCCTCGCCCTGCCGGAGCGCAACGAAACCTGGCCTTCGTGGTCGCCCGACGGCCGCTATCTCTACTACTGCAGCGCCCCGCGCTTGCCGGTCGAGCAGTTCCGCCAGGTCCGCTACGACCTCATGCGCATCAGCTATGACCTCGAGCAGGACCGGTGGGGTGAGCCGGAACTGCTTCTGCCCGCCCAGCAGAGCGGGCTCAGCGCCGCTCAACCCAGAGTCTCTCCCAATGGCCGCTGGCTCGTCTTCACCCTGGCCAGGTACGGCAACTTCCCCATCTACCAGCCCAGCGCCGACCTCTACCTGATTGACCTCAAGACCCGGCAATGCCGGCGCTTGGGCATCAACAGCGACCAGGCCGATTCCTGGCACGGCTGGTCCACCAATGGCCGCTGGCTTGTCTTCAGCAGCAAACGGCTCGACGGCTTGTTCGCCCGTCCCTTTTTCAGCTACGTGGACGACGAGGGCAACTTCTACAAACCATTCCTGCTCCCGCAAGCCGACCCCGCCTTTTATGAGTCGTTCCCCAAGACCTTCAACGTGCCGGAGTTGGTCCAGGGACCCGTCACCATCAAGGAGAGCGACCTGGCCAGGGCCGTGCTCAACCCCCTCAAAATACTCTCCCCCAAAGGCGACACCCACCCGCCCGCCCGGGAATCCCCCGCCGCAGTCCCCGGCGGCGAAAAACCGGAGGATTACAAACCGGTGATGCAGTAGAGCGCGCCTTCCCCTATATTCAACTTGTATGCCGACAAACGAATCCGAGGGCCGGGTTCAAACCCCGCTCCAAGGGCTCTTTTTGACGACGCATTGGTCGGTGGTGCTGGCGGCCAAAGACAAGGCCTCGCCAGCTTGCGCGCAGGCACTGGAAACACTCTGCCTGACGTATTGGTATCCGCTCTATGCCTATGTTCGCAGTTCGGGGTATTCGCCACCTGACGCGGAAGACTTGACGCAAGGGTTCTTCGCGCGGCTTTTGGCCAAGGACTACTTGCGCGTCGTGGAGCCGGAGAAAGGACGGTTTCGCACGTTTCTAAAGATGGCTTTGAAGCGGTTTTTGGCCCACGAATGGGAGCGGGGCCGGGCGGAGAAGCGCGGCGGCGGCCGGGCCTGCCTGAGCTTCGACACGGGAATGGCGGAGCAACGCCTTCAAGCCGAGGGAGGGGATGCTCTCGGGCCAGACCAAATCTACGACCGGCGGTGGGCGCTCACCTTGTTGGGCGAGGTAATGGCGCGGTTGGAGCGCGAATACACCGCGGCGAGGAAAGTCAGCGAGCTGAAACGACTCGAACCATACCTGACCGCCGAGCGCGGCACCATTCCTTACGCGGAAATCGCCCTTGGATTGCAAACCAGCGAAGGGGCGGTGCGAGTGGCAGCGCATCGCCTGCGAAAGCGCTTTCGCGAATTGTTCCGCGAGGTGATTGCCGAGACAGTTTCGGGGGCCGAAGAGGCCGAAGAGGAACTGCGGCACATCATCGGCGTGCTAAGCCGGGGTTGAACGGTGGCACGGAGCAAAATTAATTCCGTAAGCAACTATTCAGGCTCAGTGGCAGCGGACGTGGAACATCCCGGCTCCAGCGCGGGGTCGGAAGGCCTCGCGGACTACGGGCGCGCAAAGCCGGCTCAAGCCGAATGGCGCTAAGTTAAGGCATAACTTTCGTATTGTGAACTACTTGCGTTTTCGCACACCAGGCACCTTTTTGAGGATTCTTTCGAGCGTCATCGTTTGGAGTTTGCCCAGGGTAGCCATCACCCTTCGATTGGCTGCAATCGCACTTTTAGCCACTTCGGTCCTGCTCTCGGGACAGCGCGTAACAAACGGTTTTGCCTTGGCGCTTGCCAGTCCAGAGGTAATAAGGCCCCTTTTGGACCCACTGGCCGGCGACCTTGCGTCGCAAGGGCCGGCTGACCACCGTGCCCTGGCAGAACCAGCCCGCCCGGGGCAACCGGCCCAGGAGTTTGGTATAGGCGGCGGGCGGAGGTCCCAGGGGGTGTTCGGCTTTTAAGCCCATGGGCCATAATTTTGCCAGAAAGGGCTTGACTTGTCAATTAATATCTGTATTTATACAGATATATATGTTTACGACCGCTCCTCTCTTTCGGCAAGTTCCACTCCCCTTTGAAGCAAACCGCTCAGCCCTTGCGCGGCCAACCCCTTCATCACCTGGAAGGCCTCCTGGCCGACCGCCTCGACCCCGCCCTGCTCGCCCCCAACCCCACCAAAACCAATAGCCGCCAGCGCCTCTATCCCCCCAAACTCACCTTCCTGAGCTTCCTGGGCCAGACCCTCAGTCCGGACTCCTCCTGCCGCGAGGCGGTCCGACAAATCAGGGCCTACCACCAAAAACAGCCCGACCCCAAGCACCTGGACAAAGACACCAGCGCCTACTGCCAGGCTCGTGCCCGCTGGACCCTCGATGAGTTGACCGAGATCCGCTCCCACCTGGCCGGGCACATCTGTCGCGATCCCTTCGATCTGGAACTCGCAGCAATGCGCCCTCTCAAGGTTATTGATGGCACTTGCCTCAACCTGCCCGACACCCAGGCCAACCGCCTGCTCTATCCCCAATCCTCCGACCAGCAGCCCGAGTGCGGCTTCCCTCTCCTGCGTTTGGTCGGGATCTTTTCCCTCCGAACCGGCGCCCTGTTGGAGCGCGCCTACGGCCCCTACAGCACCAGCGAAAACGCTCTGTCTCACACGCTGTGGCCGACCATCAAAAAGGATGACCTGCTCCTGGGCGACCGCAACTTCGGCTCCTGGGTCAATCTGGCCACCCTCAAAGAGCAGGGGGCCGACGGACTGTTCCGCCTCCACGCCAGCCGCAACGAGGACTTTCGCCTGGGCCAACGCTTGGGCCACAACGACCGCTTGATCCTCCTGGCCAAACCCAGACAGCGATCCAAAAACATGACGCCAGAACAATGGCAGAGCCTGCCCGCCACCCTCACCGTGCGCATGGTGCGTTTCCGGGTGCCCACCGCCAACGGCCTGCTCCAGAAAGATCACTCTGATTACCACCCTCACCGATCCAGTGCTCTGGCCCGTCGAACTGCTGGCAGCCCTATACGCACGGCGCTGGAATATCGAACTCTATCTGGATGACATTAAGACCACCTTGCACATGGACATGCTCAGTTGCTTGACCCCGCCGATGATCCACAAAGAACTGGAAATGCACCTCATTGCCTACAACCTCATCCGCTCCATTATGGGCGAGGCAGCCTGTGTCTGCCACACCCCGCTGGACCGACTCAGTTTCAAAGGCACGCTGGACACTGCCCGCCAGTACAGCCAAATCATCGCCCAAGTCCCGGTTTCCCACCGCAAATTGCGCCGGGCCATTTATGCGGACATGCTGGCCGTCGTCGCCGAAGACCAAGTGCCTAAACGGCCCGACCGTTTCGAGCCCCCGCTGCCAAAAACGCCGCCCCAAAGCCTACCCTTTCATGAAGCGCCCCCGGCGTGAATTGAGGGCGGCGCGCGTGGACCATCTTCCCGCCCGCAAGAAGCGCCGTTCTTAACTTAGCGCCATTCGGCTCAAGCCGGCGTTCCGGAGCGCCGGCTTCAGCCGGCTTTGGGCAAAGAACGCCGACATCTGCTGAGTACTTCCTTCCGTAACAAACCAGCACCCGTTCGTATTTAGAGGGTGATGAACGAACATAAGACTGCCAAGTGCCCTCGTTGCGGTGGGGAATTGCCCTCAGGCGGGACCGGGGACATCTGCCCGCGTTGCGCGGCCGCCTTACTGCAGGCCACGCAAAGCGAGATGTCCGGCGGCCCGGAAGGCAAACGCGCTTTCACTCCGCCCTCGGTGGCGGAACTCGGGCCGGCCTTTCCTCAGTTGGAGATTCTTGAACTGCTGGGCTGCGGGGGGATGGGCGCGGTTTACCGGGCCAGGCAAAAGGAACTTGACCGCATTGTGGCCCTCAAAATCCTGCCGCCCGGCATCGGCAACGACCCGGCGTTTGCCGAACGTTTTGCCCGCGAGGCCAAGGCGCTGGCCAGGCTTAATCACCCGGGCATCGTCACCATCCATGATTTTGGCCGCGCCAACGGGTTATATTACTTCCTCATGGAGTTTGTGGACGGCGTAACCCTGCGCCGGCTCTTGGAGGGTGGCCGGGTTTCGCCGCGCGAGGCGCTGGCCATCGTGCCACAGATTTGCGATGCGCTGCAATACGCCCATGACCAGGGGATTGTCCATCGCGACATTAAGCCGGAGAACATCCTGCTCGACCGCGGCGGCCGGGTGAAGGTGGCGGATTTTGGCCTGGCCAAGCTGGTGGGAACCGGCAATGGGCCGCTTGCGAAGGCAGGTTCCGGCGCCCCTTCACCCACGTTGACCGATGCGGGAAGGATCATGGGCACGCCGGCCTACATGGCCCCGGAGCAGGCCGAGCGTCCGGCGGACGTGGACCACCGCGCCGACATTTATGCTCTGGGCGTGGTGTTTTACCAAATGCTGACCGGCGAACTGCCGCCCAAGCCGTTGCAACCGCCTTCGAGGAAGGTGCAGATTGACGTGCGTCTTGACGAGGTCGTCCTGCACGCCCTGGAGAAGGAGCCGGAACGGCGCTATCAACAGGCCAGCCAGGTAAAAACTGCGGTCGAAACCATCGCGGCCACCTCGGCGAGCCAATCAGCGCCACCCGGGGCGCGGAGGGCGGATGAAGAGACCCAGGGCCAGCGCCGGTGGTGGCACGTCTTTCTGGCGGGCTTTTTGACGGTTCTTTTGGTGGAGTTTGGCACCTTGGCTATCATGGAAAACGGGCCTGGTGGATTCGTGCTGGGTCTCCTGGCTGGAGGCATCGGGTTGGCCATTTTCCTGCTCTCCAGAAAACCGTGGTTGAATGTCTTCCTGGCGGGGCTTGTGATTGTCTTCTTTTTATGGCTGAGCGTCGCCGCCGCTACGAACGGAGCGCTCCCGCTCACCGTGGCGGCCGGGGTTCTCGCTTTCTGCGTCTTCGCTTTCGTCGTTAAGAAGCTGCACCCGCCGCGCGGGTTTCTCCCCGGCTTCATGGCGGTGTTTTTCCTGGTGTTCGGCGCCAGCGCTCTGATCACCTTTCTCCTGCCGGAGTCTTTTGCCAGCACCGCCCGGATCAAAATAACCCGCATTGTTGGCGGGGCCTCAGGCGCCGCTCAGGCGCCAGGTGTCTTTGGCGACTACGATCCGTACTTCATCCAGACCGAATTTGAAGTCATCCAGTCCGAGCTGATCCTGGGCAAGGTCATCGAAAACCTCGGGTTGAGCCAGGAATGGAGTAGGCTCTATGCCCGAGGCGAACCGCTCCAGAAAGCCGAAACTATTGGCCTGCTCAAATCGCGCCTGGCCCTCCACCCGGTGCGCAATACCACGCTCATCGAAATCTGTGTCTTCTCGCAGAAGGCCCAGGAGGCTGCCGCGATTGCCAATGAGATTGCGCGGGTTTACAAGAAATACCGTGAAGAAGCCATGGGGTCTGCGACCTCGGGTTCCCGCCCCTTCCAGATTGAGATTATCGATAGCGCGATGCCCGCCCGCAGACCGGTGCGCCCTAACAAGCCGCTTAATCTGGCCATCGGAGCGATGGCGGGGTTGCTGTTGGGGACGGCCGGAGGCGCCGGCGTCATTGGTTATGAATCCAGAAAAAAGCGAACTGTTTAGGGGTGGCCTCCCAGCGCCACCGCCAAGCGATGAAGCTTCGCATGACTATAAGCGGCCCACCTGCGGGGTTTGCTTTTTGGCTAACCGCTTCGCGATTCCGGCCTCGTATCCCTGCTTCGCGGAGCGTTTGGAGTGCGCGGAGCTTGCTCCCGCTTTCGTACGCCCAGCCAATCCGAAAGCGCCAGCAAGCTCCACGCACTCCGTGCGCTTCGCGACATCCGAACCGGCTCCCGAACTGGCGAAGCCTTTGGAGTGCGCGGCTTTCCCGCGCTTTCGTTTGCCGCCCCTCGACACTCGCCCCTCGACACTCAATTGTATAAAAGTTTAGATCCGACCCCAATGCTACGGGGACTGGGCCTTTTCGAGCTGCGAGGCGCGGGCCAGGGCGGAGCGGGCGGCGGCGTTGTCAGGTTGGCGATTGAGGGTTTCCCGGAACTGGCGGATGGCCTCGCCATAGCGCTGGGCTTTGGCCAGGGCCACGCCGTAGTTGTAGCGGGCCTCCGCCGAGTCGGGCTTGAGCCGGACGACCTCGGCGAATTGGGCGAGGGCCTCGGCGACTTTTCCAAGGCGGGCCAATTCGATGGCGAGATTGTATCTGGCTTCGGCGAACTCGGGCCGGGACTGCACCGCGGCCGTGTAGTGAGCCAGGGCCTCGCCCTGGCGGCCCTGGGCTGCAAGGGCGTTGGCCAGATCGTAATGGGCCACCGCGTTGTCGGGCTGCAACCGGAGCGCCTGGGTATAGAGCGCGATGGCTTCGCCGGCCTTGCCTTGGCCGGCGAGCAGTTTGGCGAGGTTGATGCGCGCGCTGAGATTGTTGGTGTCCAGCCCCAGGACGAGCCGGTACTGGGCGGCGGCGCCCGGGATGTCCCCCTGGTTGGCGAGCACGACGGCGAGGTTGACGCGGGCGGCGGTGAAACGCGGGTCGGCGCGCAAGGCGGTCTGGAACCGCCGGACGGCCTCGGCCGTTTTGCCTTGGGCGGCCAATACCAGGCCAAGGCCGTTGAGGGCCTCGGTGCAGTTGGGTTTCCGGGCCAGGGCCTCCTGGAAGAACCGGGCCGCTTCGGCAGGGCGGCCGGCGCTGTGCTCGAAATTGCCGAGCTGAAACCAGGCCTCCGGCTCGTGCGGAAGCAGCCGGGCAACCTCTTTCCATTGGGCCGCCGCCCCAGGACCATCGCCCGCGGCCTCGAGCAAACGTCCAAAGCCGGCGTGCAGCACGGAGTCATCCGGGGCCAGGGCCAGCGCGGCGCGATATTCCGGGACCAGCTCTGCCGGCGGGGCCGCGGGCGCGGCCAGCGCCTCGCGCAAGCGCCCGTCTCGTTCCTGGAAGTTGCTTTGGCTCACGAAAGGCGGCTGCTGCAAACGCATCCGCATCTCCTCCAGGACCCGACGGCGGTCGAAATCAGTAAAGCCCAGGCGCCGCGCCACCTCGGCCTCCGCCAACAGCGGAAAGGATGAAGGATGATTGCCGAACAACGCCCTTTCCACCTCGGGCACGAACAGCGCGGCCAGGGCATAGTTGCCCCTGAAATTCAGATGAACATGGTCGTAAAACAGCTCCTCCCCGGGCACTCCCCCGCTCGAGCGCCGGCCCAACTCCTGCTCGCCATCGATCAGCCTGACGCCTTGGGCGGCGGCAGTTTGACGGATGATGGCGTTGAGGCGTGAATCGGCCCGAAACCGGAGCGTGTCCAAGTCGCAGGCGAGTTGGGCATTGGCCCTGGCAGCGGTGGCCTGGCCTTGCGCCAGTTCGCAACGGGCGCGGCGAAAGGCCAATTCGGCATAATCCGCATCGAGGCGCGCCGCCTGGGCGTAGGCCTCGAGCGCGTCCGCCGTCCGCCCCTCGGTCTCGGCCTGCCGGCCGCGCGCAACACATTGGTCCCACTGGCCCTGGTCGGCGGCGCTTAACCCCGGGCGGTGCTCCGAACCAAATGGCGGACTGTCCTTGAGGTCCACGGCCATGGTGGAAACCAGGACCGTTGCGCCGGACCGTTTCCCGGACTGGATGATGGCGGCGAGGTTCTTTGCGAAATGGTGATAGACGTTGTCCAGGCGCGGGTCATCGCGCCGGACCTGTTGGCCGAGGAACAGCTCCATGCCCTCCCATTTGGCCGGCCCGGAAGGCCGGAAACTCCAGTCGAGAAGCTGGCCGAGGCGCGTTTTTTTTACAGCCAGGTTGGCCCGCACCCAGGCCAGGGGCGGCGCCTGGCGTCCAAAAACCGTGCCTGCGCCGAAGGGGCCGACAACTTCGTTGTTGCCCGCGTAAATAATCCAGCAATCGCCCGCGCACACCGCGCAGTCGCGCGCAATCTCGCGGATGACATGGGAGTTGATCGCGGTCATCGCCACGTTGGCCACTTCGATTTTCCTGTCCGGATGCCGAGCCTGCAAGAGCCGCTCGAGCTGGCGGCCAAAGCCGTAAGCCGGCTCCGGGTCCCCCAGGGCCGCCGATTCGCCCAGGAGAAAGATGCGCAGCGTGCCCGGCGGCTTTTCGGCCGCCATGGACAGGGGCTCGGGTGAGCGGGCAACCGCCGGCGGGAAGAAACGCCAGCCGAACTTGGAGTTTTCGATCAGCACCGCCCTGCCGTTGTTCCGGGCCTTCAGAAAGAACGAGGTTGGATAACCCCAGCCCGCCAGACGCAAGCCAACCTCCAGCAGGCCGAGCAACAGAAACGGGGCCAGGACCGCCGCCAGCCGCAGCCACCGGCGCCCGAAAGACCGCCCGGCCGCAGAGGCCGGCGCAGCCCCTTGGCCGGCAGGCATCGCGTGGCGCAGGCCTCCAGCCTCCGTTTGCAATGCCGTCCTTGGCGGCTCAGGTCCTTGGCCGCCGGAGGCCGTTCGGGCGCGGGGCTTCCGGGACTTCATCGGGTATAGGCTACCAAGCCATCAGCGGGAAGTGGAAGCCAAAAGGAGTGAACGCGACAGCGTCTTGGAGTGCGGAACGATAGTTCCGCTTTTGGGTGGGATGTTCCATGAAATTCGAGAGGCAAGGGGGTCCGCGCAGTGCTCCGAAAGCGGCGCTCTCGCGCCGCACTCCAAGACCTGTCGGTATTCCGAGCGCACCGGCTGAACGCGACAGCGTCTTGAAGGCGGGAGCAAGCTCCACGCACTTCGAATGATCCGCGGGCCGCCCGACAGTTCTAATCTCACGGGTCGAGGGCGGGGCACATTTTGCGCCAGGCGGCCATGGAACGGGCGAGGTGATCGCGGGCATCGCCGCCGGTACGAAAACACTGCGGACCGACTGGACCCTTGGAGCCAAGGCCTTTGAGGGCAGGGGTCAATGGGATCGCAATATCTCGATGGCATCCACCACGCCCGGCCACAACCCCGCGCGCGCCCTGCGGCTCAGGAGACGGCCATGATATGGCAATCTCGTTGACTGACGCGGCATTGACCTCCACCTCGCCGGGGAAGGTTTCAATGCCGTTGACATCCGCCGTCGCGCCCTGCGGCGCTATGGTGGACAGGGCGGCGGACAGAACACGGGCCACTATGGGCGGATAGCGCGGAACGGGCGCGGAAGGGCGATGAGGTTTTTCCAGGCGCTCAACCGTGATCATCCTTCTTGCCACGATTCTGTGCCTCCCGTCTCCATGGGTTTGAGTCAGCGGCGGTATATCTCCCGGCGATGGCCCATCGCGATCAAATAAATCTCCCGTCGAGCCAAGTCGAACCGGTAGATCACGCGATAATCGCCAACACGCAATCGGAACTTGTCCGAGCCGGACATCCGATAATGTGGAAAGGTGTCAAGCCGCAAGCCCATGGCATCAATCTTTCGCTGAATATTGGCCTGGGTGGCCAGAGGCGTGTGCAAAAAATCGCTGTCGAATTCGCGTGAGGCAATTTGGGTTGCCGCGCCGTTCATGGAGCGATTCAGGGCTTGCGAAGGCGCGAGCGTCCCTCACGAAGGTCCAGCTCGCCGCGTTCGATTTTGGCCTTGAATTCGTCCGTCAACTCCAGTTGGTCCTCCAGCAGGTTTTCAAGCCAATCACGCAGTTCCTCCTGCTTTTCCGGCGGAAGCATTCGAACATCTGATTCAACTTGCTCAAGAGTTCTCATTTACGCCAAATAATATCCCATAGCGAGGCTTCCGTAAAGTCCCTTCGCCGAAAACGGGGTCAAAAAACGAAGGAATATATGGGTTGACCCTTTCATGCTTCCATTTGGGTGCGCCGGGCAGCGCGCGCGTCTGTCTGTTGGCAGCCATGCGAAAGACAACTTCCACAACTTCGGGTGCCCCCACGCAAGGTCCCCTTGGAATCTGAAAGCCCATGCAAAGGAGAGGCTTGACCCCTTTTCGGGCGGCATCGCCCGGCAGAACCGGATGAAAGCCATCGAGATTGGCGGCACGCTCGATCACGTCCATATCCTGCTGTCGTTGCCTGCGACCCTGTCGATTGCCCAAGCCCTCCAACTGCTTAAGGGTGCCTCCTCAAGATGGGTGCATGAGACTTTCCCAGAGCACCGGCGGTTCCGCTGGCAGGAAAAGTACGGCGCTTTCGGCGTGAGCGTGTCGTTATTAGACAAAACCCTCCGCTACATCCAAGGCCAGGAGCAGCACCACCGGCGCAGGACGTTCCAGGAAGAGTTTCTGGCCCTCCCCAAGAGGCATCGGATTGAGTACTACGAGCGCTATTTGTGGGATTGAGCCTCAAGCGTCCCTTCGGGACGCGGGCCCTTTGTGGGCCGTACCCGGCGCTGAAGCGCCGGGCTATTCTTCAGATGTCCCTCCGGGACAAGGCTTGAAGCCGACCTGGCGTGAGCATTCACCTCAAACCTGGTCAACCACGTGAACAGTTACTTCATTTCACCCCTCGGGGAGGGCTTCACGGCTCGAGGCCGGCGGTCATTTTGCGCCAGGCGGCGAGGGAACGGGCGAGGTGCTCGCGGGCATCGCCGCCGATGCCGTAACACTGCAGGCCGATGGGACCCTTATAGCCCAGCTCCTTGAGGGTCTTGAGCAGGCCGGCCACGTCGAACGAACCCTTGTCCAGGGGCTGGATATAATGGTCCCAGCCGGGGCCGGCGTCGAACTCGTCGGCGCCATTGATCGAGACGGCCCAGAGCCGGGGCATGGCCTGGCGCAAGAGCGGCTTGTAGTCGCGCTGCTTGTCCACCCGCAGCCAGTGGCAGAGGTTGAACATGACGCCGACGTTCGGGCGGGCGACTTTGTCGGCGACGCGCACCGAGTCTTGGATGCGCTCGATCCAGTTGCCGACATGCGGGTAGAGCAGGAGTTCGAGCGCCCGAGTCGAGGGCCAGGTCCGACATCTCGCGCAGGATGGCCACGGCGCGCGGGTCCGCCGATGAATCCGAGGGGGCCGCGCCGCCGACCAGCGAGATCGAACTGCACGTGGCGCCCTTTGACCAGGGCCAGCACGTCTTTGAACCGGGCGTCGTAGGGTGTCTTGCCGGGGGCGACATCAACGGTCATCGTGATCTGGAACAGGCGCAACCCGGCCTCGTCGAGCGTCTTGAGCCGGTCGGCGACGCCGTCCAGCCAGATATGGCCGACACCGTCATAGCCCAGTTCCTTGAGCATGACGGCCTGTTCCTGGAAAGAGCGCTTTTTGGCATCGTGCCAATCGATGCAGAACGGAAAGAAGGCGAAGGGTTTGGGTGCCGCCATGGGCGGGTTCCCGGAGGCGGGGCTGCCGGCTGAAGCCGGCGTTCCGGGCTTGGGTTCGCCGGCGCTCGCCGGGTTGGCGGAGGCGGCCTTGACGATTCGCTGGTTCTCGAACCAGACGGGGCCGCCCCACTTGCCGGTCACGATGACGTCCAGGTCGCCGTCGCCGTCGAGGTCTGCCACGCAGAGGTTGACGCCCGAGCCGATGCCTTCGCCGTAAGAAATGACGTGCTTGGTCCAAACCGGCAAGGGTCCGCGGCTGAGCTTGTAGTAATAGACCCCGAGCGGTCCGGTCTCATCCGGGTCGCCGCCGTTATGGGCCATGAACCGCTTGCCGGTAACCAGTTCGGGCAGGCCGCAGCCGTCGAGGTCGGCCAGCACGAGGCTGTGGGCCTGCGACCAGGACTGGTCGATGAGGTGTTGTTTGAAAGTGATGTCGTTTCCGTGGCGAACCTGTTCGTACCAGAAAATGCCATACCCGTGGGCGGAGGAGGTGATGATGTCGTTGAGACCATCGCCGTTGACATCATAAACGAGAATCTGCGGGGTGTGGTCCGCCTTGCCATCCAGGCCGCCGAGGGCCAGGGGATGCTCGAGCCACTTGCCGTTGCGCGGGTCGGCCGGGGCCTCGAACCAGGCGTCAGGCCGGATGAAGTCGGGGCGGCCATCGCCGTTGAGGTCGCCAACGCCGACACCCAAGTTCATGGCCTTCTCCGAAACGACGTGTTTGGCGAACGCGCCCTGGCCGTCCGGCGCCTTTGACCGCTTCGTACCAGACCGTCTGGGCCACCGCCGGCACCACCGCCATGGCTCTTGCCGTCGCCAATAACGTCGTGCAAATCGGCGGTTTCGTAGTTGCCATTGTTCTCGATGAGGCTCTCGGGCCATTCGCCGTTGGCGATGCCGGTATTGCGGAACCAGACGGCATGTTTGTCGAACCAATCGACGCTCACCAGGTCGGGCTTTCCGGAGCCGGCGATTTCGAGCGGCAGGTTGGCAAAATCCCAGCGATAGCCTTTGCCCTGGTCATCCACCGCGCCCTTGAGCGTGCGAATCTTCACCGGTTTCCAATCCGGCGCCAGGTAGAGGTACTCTCCGGCGGCCACGTCCAGCTTGCCATCGCCATTGAAGTCGGCCACACAACAGGCCTCGCTGCGGAAGTTGCCGATACGGTGCATGACGAACCTCACGGGACCGGGGCCTGCGCCCTTGGGACCCTGGGCCTGGAAGGCCTTTTTGAGCAGGGCCTGCGCCCGGCTGGTGAGGTCGGGCGAGGCGGCGGCGCGCGCTGCCTGATACAGCGGGTCGATGACCACCGGCGCATTGGCGGCAGCCTGGGGACCCTCGAGCAGAGCGCCGGCCACGGCCAGGACGGCGGCGCCGGCCTCCTGGCGGGTGGCCGCATCGTCCAGCGAGGGCAGAATCAGCGCGAGCGACTCGGGCGCGGGGACGCCGGCCAGGCGGCTGAGCAAGAGCTTCCTTTCCTCCGGGCCTTGGGCCAGGGCCGCTGCCTGGCGGCACATCACGAGGCGCTGTGGCGCGGACAACTCCTCGCTCCCGGCCAGGTTGAGGTAGCCGCGAAGACAGAGCAGCCTGTCGGCCGCGTCGGGCAGGGCCTTGGCTAACTCGAGCAGGTCCTTCGCCGCCTCGAGATTCCGCCATTGCGCCAGCGTCCGAATGGCCGTGCGCGCGACTTCATTGTTCGCGTCGCCAACCGCGCCCCGCACTGCCTGCAGGGCCTTGGGACCGCCGGCCGCGCCAAGGACACGCAACAGGGCGCACCGGGCGGCGGGCGGCGCCCCGGCCAATTGCCCCGCGAGCTCTTCCGCGCAAGCGTCGGCCCGGCCCGCTCGGGCGCAGACGGCGGCCAGTGCGCGTTCGGCGGCGGCGCGTTCGGGCACGAGGAGGTCGGCAGCGACGCCGGGGTTCGACAACAGGGCCAGCAATGCCGGCAGGTCGGCCTCGCCTGCCAGTTCGGCGGCTGCCTCGAGCGCGGCAATTCGGAGCGCCGCGTCTGGCGCGCGGGCGGCTTGCAGCACCGCCGGCATCGCGGCGCCGAGGCTGCGGCGGCCTAGCCATCTCGAGGGCGGCCAATCGGCGGCTGGTCTCGTTGCTGGCGAGCATAGCCAGCACAGCCGCATCCGCCTCGGGCCCGGGAAGACTGGTGAGACTTTCCCGGGCCGCCTTGGCCAGCGCCCCGTCGGCATCGCCGGCCAACTCGGTCAGGACGGGCACGAACGCGGGGTTGGCGGCCATCTCGCGGATGGCGGCGAGACGGACGGACTTTTCGCCGGCTCGGGCGGCATTGGTCAACGCCCGGATGGCCGCGGCGTCACCCCGCACGCTCAGCGCCTGGACCACCAGGACCTGCCGTTGCGCGGGAAGCTTGGCCAGTTCGGCAGCGAGGACCTCGCTTACCTCGAGACCGAGCAGGTCCCGCTGAACAGGTCCCAGGATGGCCGTGTCTTCGGCATGGAGTTCCTCAGCCAGGAGCCGCAAAGCGTTGCCCTCACCCGCCAGGATGAGGCCGCGAATGGCGGCGGCGCCGACTTGCGGCGGGGCCTTGGAGGCCCTGATCCAGTTGTAAGTCTCGATGGCCTCGGCGCGGCTGCCGTGGACTCGCAGCGCATCGGCGCATTGGATGATCGAGGAGCAGACGGCGGGCCTGAGACTCGGCTGGATGTTGGGCAGGGCGGCCTCGAGGGCCTTGGCGGCAGGCAGGGTCCCGATGCTGCCGAGGGCGGCAGCGGCCGCCGAGACTACGCTCGGATTGGGACGAGACAGGAGGTTGCCCAAGGGCTCGACGGCCAGCGGCGTCGCGCCGCGCGCCGATGCTGGTGATGACGCCGGCGAGTGGGCGTCCGTCGAGCTTGCCCAGCGCCTCACGCAACGCCTCGTCCACGGACGCGTCGGGGATGGTCTCGAGGGCGTAACGAGCCAGGTCCGTGAGTCGGTCGTCGGGCAGCAAGGCGGCGAGCTTGGGCACGGCCTCACCAGTGCCTTCCCGGGCGAGTTGACGGGCCGCAACCCATTTCTCGGCCAAGGGCGCGTTCGAGGTCAGCGTGTCCAGGGCCTGCCACTCCATAGCCAGTGCGGCCATCGCGGCCTTCAATTCTGGCGCGTTCGAGGTCAGCGTGTCCAGGGCCCGCCACTGCCGGGCCGCTCTTCCATTCGACCAGCGGAGAGCATGAGCGTTGGGGGCAAGCGTGGCCAGGAGCTGTTCCTGCGAGGCCTCGGAACTGGCCGCGCCGGCCTGGACAAAGGAAGCCGCCGCGGCCACCAAAAGCAGCGCCGCGAAGAACGCAGAGAAGAAGTTATTCGCAGCTCGAGAGCATTTTGGGCCATTGCAGCACAAAGACCCGCGAAAAATAAGGCCATTCTTTGTGATCTCTGCGTTCTTTGCGGTTGATCCGTAATTCTGCAAATGGTTGGCGGCCTTCGGATTTCCTTTGGATTTCGGACTTCGGGCTTCGGGTTTCATAGGTCTTCCTGGGTTTCGGCGCGTTGCTCACAGATGCCAGGGGGCGCGTAGGGCGCGGGACAACATGCGATTGGCCTCGGCATCGTTGAGGCACTGCTCTTTGTCCGGGTCCCACTTGAGGTTGCGTTTGAGAAGCATGGAGAGGTTGATGACATGATTGGTGGTCATGGTCCGGTGGGCCACGACCTCGCTGGCGATGCAGGGGCGCCGGCGACGGACCGAATCGAGGAAGTCACCGATATGGTGCATTGGCCGTTGGGTCCGGGCCTGGTAGTCGCGGACGAGCTTGTCGAAATCCGCCAGCAGAGCCGGCGAGGAGACCTCGGGCTTTTGATAGCCATCGGCGACGGAGACCCAGCCCTCGGTGCCCTCATAGCGCACACCGCAAGTGCCGCGCCAGCCCCCGGCGGACAGAACCAACTTCACGCCATTGGCGTACTTGGCCACGTAGCCCTCGGCATTGTCGTTGTTGGGATACTCATATTCGAGGGCGGAGGTCAGTTTGAGCCCCAAGGCGGACTGGCACTGGCAGATGGTGTGGCTGCCCCAACCGGCGACGCCCGTGCCGAAGTCGTAGTAATCCAACCAGGCCCCGCAGCCCCCGAGGTAGCCGGCGTTGTAGGGCCGCCAGGGCGCCGGCCCCAGCCAGAGGTCCCAATCCAGCGTGTCCCGGTCCGGCTCCGGTTGCGCCGGGAGCCGCTCGGTGCTCATCTTCCATGGGAGGATATGGGCCCGAACGGTTTGAATCTGCCCCAAGCGCCCGGAGCGGGCCAGCTCGTCGCAAAAGACGAAATTCGCCTCGCTGAGCCGCTGCATGCCGGCCTGGAAGATGCGCCCCTGGCGGCGGGCGGTTTCCACCAGGGCCTGGCCCTCGGCGACGGTCATGGTGCAAGGCTTCTCGCAAAAAACGTCCTTGCCTGCCTTCATGGCCATCACCGAGGCCGGGGTGTGCCAGCGGTCGCCGGTGGCGATGAGGACCGCCTCGAGGTCCGGGTGTGCGGAGAGCAACTCCCGCAGGTCCCGGTGAACGGCGCAGTCGTTGTTCCCGTATTTGGCGTCCACCGTTTCCTTGGCGGCGTCACGACGCGGCTTTTGCACCTCGCAGACGGCGACGAATTGCACCTCCGGGTATTGGAGCAGGATGGGCAGGTCGTAGCCGCCGCGCCCGCCGATGCCGATGCCGCCCATGACGATGCGCTGGCTCGGCGCCACGGCGCCGCCCAGGCCCAAGGCGGAGCCGGGGACGACCTGGGGCACGGCCAACGCGCCGCAGGCCAGGGCGGTTCGTCTCAGAAACTCACGGCGGCCGAGGCGCGCGCTCGCGCCCAAGGCAAGGGCATTCGGAGCCGGGCGGGCCAGAGGTTGGCTGCGCTTTGAAGACAAAGAAGAGGAATGCGCTTTCATACAACCGGAGCGTGGCCCGAATGCCACAGCGTCGTCAAGCGCCACCTCCTGCTTTTCTTTGATGCCACTCAACCGAGCAACTTCAACTTGCAACTTCCCCTTCCGCGCCCGACACTCCGGCGCGATGAACCGCATTGACCAGAGATTTGCCCGGCTCAAGCAGGAGCGCCAGAAGGGATTGATTCTCTATATCGGCGCGGGCGACCCTGATTTGGAGGCTACGCGGCGGCTTGCGCTGGAGTTCGATCAACTGGGGGTGGACGTGCTGGAACTAGGGGTGCCTTTCAGCGACCCGCTGGCCGACGGCCTGGTCAACCAGCTTGCCGCCCAGCGCGGCCTGGCCTCGGGCACTACCCCGCCCGGGGTGCTTGCCACCGTCGCCGCCATCCGGCAGCAATCGGAAATCCCCATCGTGCTCTATATCTATTTCAACCTCGCGCACCGCTATGGCCTTCAAGGGTTCATTGAGCACGCCGCCCGGGCCGGTGTGGACGGTTTGCTCGTGCTCGACCTGCCCCCGGAGGAAGGTGAGAGCTACCAGGCGCTCATGCGGAAGGCGGGGCTGTGTCCCATTTATCTGGTCGCGCCCACCACGCCGGAAGAGCGCATCGCGCTCATCGTCAAGGGCGGGGCCGGTTTCATCTATTACGTCTCCCGCGAAGGGGTCACCGGCATGCAGACCCAGGTCCCCCGGAGCATCGCCCAAATGACCGCCAAGATACGGGCCCACACCAGCCTGCCCATTGCCGTAGGCTTCGGGATTTCCACCCCGGAACAGGCCAGGACCGTGGCCGCCCACGCCCAGGCCGTGGTCGTGGGAAGTGCGATTGTGAATCAGATCGCCCAATTGGGGCGCGACCCCGCCCTCGTCAGCCGAGTGGCCGAGTTTGTGAAACCCCTGGCTGCGGCAGTCAAAAGTTGAGGGCGCAGCACTGTTTTTGGGAACTGGTTTTGTTGGGCGGCCCGTTCCCCCTCACCCCGGCCCTCTCCCCAGAGGAGAGGGAGAAACCAGGGCCGGCTCTCGAACATTCCCACGCCGCTGCATTTGTTAACCGACCGACGGCGGTTCTCCCTCTCCCCGAGGGAGAGGGCCGGGGTGAGGGGAAACGGGACACTCGAAATGCAGCAGGTGCTCAAGAGCGGAGCGCCCCGCACCACTGAATTGACAAGCCTGACGGTTCCCACGCATAGTGGAACTGCACAAGGTTCGGATGTGAGCATGGAAAAGACTCTCAACGCGACGGACCGGTTCGTGATCATCCTGGCAGGCGGGCGAGGCGAGCGGTTCTGGCCCGTAAGCCGGGAAAAGACCCCCAAGCAATTGATCCGGTTGCTGGGCGGTTGTTCGTTTCTGCAACAGACGGTCGAGCGCGTGCTGCCCCTGGCGCCGCTTCGGAATATCCTGGTCATCACGAACGAGGTCCAAGCCCCGGCAGTCCGCAAACAATTGCCCAAACTCCCCCGCGAAAACGTCATCGCCGAACCGCTGGGCCGTGACACGTGCGCGGCAGTCACGCTGGGCGCCGCGCTGGTGGGCGCGCGCTCGACCACCGGCGTGATGGCCGTGCTGCCGGCCGACCATGTCATCGAGGAGGAGAAAAAGTTTCAGCAGGTCCTGGGGGATGCCTTCGACCTGGCGGGGCGCGGGCAGGCCATCATCACCATCGGCATCAAGCCCACCGAACCGGCCACCGGCTATGGCTACATCCGCGTAGGGGAACCGCTCCCCGCTCCACCAGGCGCCCAGGCCGGCAAAACCGCCTTCTACCGCGCAGAGCAATTCGTCGAAAAGCCCCAATTCGACCAGGCCCTGGAATACTTCAACTCCGGCCGCTACCGCTGGAACGCCGGCATGTTCGTCTGGTCCTTTGTCACCCTCACCGACGGATTGCAGAAACACCAGCCGGCAATGTACGAGGCCTGCCAACGCTGGTTCGAGGTCGCCGGCAGCCCCGCCAAACTCAAGCGAGTCCTCGCCCGCGACTATCCCGCCCTCAAGAAGATTTCGATTGATTACGCCCTCCTGGAGCACGCCCGGAATGTGATCGTGGCCGAGGGCGCCTTTTCCTGGGACGACCTCGGCTCCTGGACCGCCTTGGCCCGGCATCTCAAGGCCGACCCGGAAGGCAACTGCGCAGTGGCTGATTTCATCCATCTGGACGCCGCCCGCAACATCATCTTCGACGCCCGCACTCGCGCCCGCCGCGCGCCCATCGCCGTCGTCGGCCTGCGCGATGCCATCCTGGTCCAAACCGATGACGCCACACTGCTCGCCCACAAAAGCCAGGCGCAAAAGGTCAAAGAATTGGTCAGGAAACTCGCCGAAAATCCCAGACTGAAAAAACTGGTATGAAGAGGGGCGAGGGGCGAGGGAACGAACTGATAGGAATTTGCTTTTGACGCGCCGCCGCTTTATTGACGCTGCGCAGGCGATTCGTTGCGGTCGTCGCCCGCAACACGTGCGGTCGGGCGCTGCGCTTGGGCAATTCGACGGCCTTCGCGTAGCGCTTGGGAGTTTCGGGAAAAGGGTTCTTGACTCTTCTGCGCGTGGTTTGCCTATTGAGCACGTCTCGACGGCCTGTGCCGCGTGCTCAAAGAAAAGCTTGAGAAAAAGCAATCGAAGTTCTCGGCGAGAATTAGCCTGTTAAACCCGGAAAGGGAAGATCTAATGAGCGCCATGGCCCCCGTTTTGGACCTGGCTGCCTCGAAGCTCGCCGCAAGCATTCGGGATACTTTTCAACGCATGGCTGCCTTTCGCGCAACCTTGCCGCCGAGGGGGCGCCAAAGGCTTCATCTTTTAGCACACAACAGCATACCGTTTGGCAGCGCAATTTTGCTCGATCACGAAACAAGCGGAGGGCGGATTCAGATCGAGACAAAAGCATACAAGGCCCCGATCCGCGAGAGTTTCGCATTTGAAGTTGTGCCTTCCGGCAGCGGGAACTTTTACCGGGTTCTTGTGAGGGGTTATCTTGACCTTTTGAAGGACGCTGACATTACTGACCAGTAAATAGGATTTGACACACTAGATGGAGCCGTGCTATGCTCACTCCGTCATGGCAAAGATCGATAATCGTTCCTTAGACCACAAGGTCTTGGAGCACATGCGGATGCTCGCCACCGACCGAGTCTTGGCTGGCGAGAGGCCCAGTGTTGTGGCGAAGTCGTTCGGAATCTATCGGACTTCCATCTATAAGTGGCTGCGCGCGCGTAGGAAGCGTGGACGCGAAGCTTTGCGGAGCACGACTGCTAAAGGGCCGGCGCCCAAGCTAACGGAAGGCCAAAAGCGGCGGGTTAGGCGTTGGATCGTCGGCAAGGACCCACGCCAATACGGATTTGATTTCGGATTATGGACCCGAAGCATCGTCGCCACGATGATCCAGGATAGGTTTAAAGTCTCGCTGACTCTTCCCTCGATAGGTCGTCTGCTGACTTCGCTGGACATAACGCCCCAGAAGCCACTGCGCCGAGCCTACGAACGAAATGAAGCGGAGATCAGCCAGTGGAAGCAGGAGAAGTATCCGGAGTTGAGGAAACGGGCTAAACAGAGGGGTGCGGACATCTTCTTTCTCGATGAAGTGGGCGTGCGATCTGATAGCCCGCTGGGGCGGAGTTACGGACTGAAAGGCAAAACACCGGTGGTGAAAACCTCTGGGCAGCGCCAGCAGATTAACGCGATCAGTGCGGTGAATGCCAAGGGAGCCTTCTGGTACAAGGTCTACGGCGGCACGTTGAGGGCCGTATTGTTCATTGTGATGCTCAAAGACCTTATGAAAGGGCGCAAGAAGCCGGTAATGTTGGTCGTGGACGGATTGCCCGCGCACAAGGCTAAGTCGGTTGCCAAATATGTACAGTCCACCAAAGGCCGCTTAGAGCTGCATTTCCTACCACCCTATGCTCCAGATTTGAACCCTGACGAATTCGCCTGGAGCCATTTAAAGCAGAACGGCACGAGTAAGAAGCCCTTGCGCAAGAATGAAGCGCTTCGACAGCGCGTCGAGCAAGACTTAGCTGAGATCAAGCAGGATCGGAGCCTGGTCCGGTCTTTTTTTATGGCTCCAAGTGTGTCTTATGCTATTTACTGATGAGTATGTCATTTGTGCGCCAGATCAGATTTCTGTCCTTGGGCATATGAATGAAAGAATCAAAAAGAGCGCTGGCCTGCTCCCGTTTAGGCGAAGGGGCGCGGGGGTAGAAGTTTTTTTGGTGCATATGGGAGGACCTTTTTGGGCCCACAAGGATGCTGGAGGATGGTCAATTGCGAAGGGCGAGTTTGAAGAGGAGGTTCCACTTGATGCCGCAATACGCGAATTCAAGGAGGAGACGGGAATGGCCCCAACAGGGAAGTTTCATGAACTGGCTTCTGTCAGGCAGCCCAGCGGTAAGACCGTATTTGCTTGGGCTTTGGAATGGGATTGCGACGAGACGAAGATAAAGAGCAACACATTTGCGTTGGAATGGCCAAAGGGATCCGGCGTGATGCAAGGTTTTCCCGAAGTGGACCGTGCTGCATGGTTCTCGCTCGGGGAGGCTCGGAGAAAGCTACTTAAAGGACAACTTCCTTTGATCGACCAAATCCAAAAGCTCCTCGGGGTTGCTTCGGGTGAAGAGGAACCGACAAAAAGGGCTGTTGAGCCGGTTGGGGCCAGCAGCAAAGGGAATGCGGACCAGTTGACATTGTTTTGACCGATACGAATTTGCTTTTTAACGCGCCGCCGGTTTATGGACGCTGCGGGGGTGAGGAAGAATTGGTTTTGCGTCTCGCTGGTTTCGTTCCCATGCTGCCAGACGGGGGCGGGTGTGTCAGGGGGCAAATTGTGCCCCTTTCTTCACGGTTCCGGCACAGCACGGAGACGCTGGCGCGTGCTCGCGCCTAAGAACCGGCTCAGAGGCTGAGCAGCCAGGAAATGTGCGGCCAGGGACGCGGTTCTCCGGCGAACCGGTCAGGGAGCGACCCGTGCCAGGCAGAAGCCCGCCTCCAAAACGGAATGGTTTTTAATCTGTGGACCGGATTAGAAGACTCTCCCGCCCAGGCGCCCCCCCTGACAGACGGTTCCGGCTGATAAGGACCTCTTTTACGTTATGGTCCAGGGTTGATTCAAGATTCTGTAGGAGCCGACGTAAGGAGGCTCTGATTCCGCTTCAGAACAAATACTGAGCCTCCTCACGTCGGCTCCTACAGTTGCGGGACCATCTTGAATCAGCGCTGGTTATGGTCGCTCCCGCCTTATTGGGGCTTGCAAACATTTCCCCGCCTCCTATCTTAGTTCCATGCCGGTTGAAGAGTTTTACCTGAAACTTCGGATCGAGCCGCTGGAGGAAGGCGGGTTCCTGGCCACGAGTCCTGGCTTGCCGGGCCTGGTCGCGCAGGGTCGAACCAGGGCTGAAACCGTGGAGATAGCGTAGGATGTGGCTCGCCGGCTCATCGAGTCGCATCTGGAACATGGCGACCCGCTCCCGCCTGCACAGACGGAATTCTGCCGCAAATAGTTCGAAATAGCGCGTTCTTTAGAAGATTTTTCAACCACGGATGACACAGATGGCACGGATAAAAGAAATCCGTGTTATCCGTGTCATCCGTGGTTAATTCCTTTCCTCGGTTGCGGCTTCGCCACGCGGGGTCTCATGCGCCTTTTCGCGGCTTGTTCCACTTTGGCTTCTGAGGCGGGGCACTCAACCCGCCCGCGGCGTGCGGTTCAGGACCTCCCTCAGAAAACGTCCGGTATGGGAGCGTTTGTGGCGGACGATCTGCTCGGGGGTGCCCTGGGCCACGATGCGTCCGCCGCCCTCGCCGCCTTCGGGCCCCAGGTCGATGACCCAATCGGCTTCGGCAATCAGGTCCAGATTGTGTTCAATGACCAGGACCGTGTGCCCGGCATCCACCAGGCGCTGGAGCACCTCGACCAGGCGCTGCACGTCGGCAATATGGAGGCCAATCGTCGGCTCTTCCAAAATGAAGAGGTTGCGTTTGGGCAGGCGGTCCAGCAGATGAGGTTCTTTCAAGCCGGCCAGCAGATGGGTGACCAGTTTGACGCGCTGGGCCTCGCCGCCGCTCAGCGTTGGGCTGGTCTGGCCCAGCTTGAGATAGCCCAAGCCCGTGTCGCAGAGGGCCTGCAAGGCGCCCCTGATGCGGGGCACGCTGGCGAAGAATTCCGCCGCCGCCTCGACCGAGAGCTCGAGCACCTGGGCGATGTTGCGGCCGTGATAGGCGATGTCCAGTGTTTCCCGGTTGAACCGCGTGCCGCCGCAGACCTCGCAGCGCACAAAAGCCAGCGGCAGGAAGCTCATCTCGAGCTTGATCGTCCCCGCCCCTTCGCATTCCGGGCAGCGGCCCTGGGGGCTGTTGAATGAGAACCGGCCCGGGGAATATCCGCGCAACCGCGCTTCCGGCACCTGCGCAAAGAGTTGGCGAATCGTGTCGAAGAAACCAACATAGGTCGCCGGGACCGAGCGCGGGGTGCGGCCAATGGGCGACTGGTCAACCTCATGAACGGCCTGGATGGATTCGTAGCCGGAAACGCTCAGCGATGAGGGGTGACGCGTGATGCGCGAGGAGTTGGGCGCGCGCTTGGAAGATTTGAGCGCATCGGTCAGGGCCGGGCGCAAACATTCGCGAACCAAAGTGCTCTTGCCGGAGCCGCTCACGCCGGTCACCAGCACCAGGCGCCCCAGCGGAAAGCAAACCGCCAGGTCCTTGAGGTTGTTCTTGCGGGCGCCCTTGAGCCTGAGCCATCCCTGCCCCCTCTCCGCCCTCTGCCCTTCGACCTCCGCCCCCTTGGTGCTGCCGGCTGAAGCCGGCGTTCCGACTTCGGATTTCCCTTCCGAGTTGCGAGTGTCGAGTGTCGAGTGTCGAGTGGCTTCACCCTTCGCCCTTCGCCCTTCGCCCTTCGCTTCTTCCTTCGGCCCTCCGCACTCCCCATTCCGCACTCCGCACTCCGCACTCTGCACTTCCCTGCGGCGCCCCCGCGCAGGGTAGCTTTTGCGGGCGCGCAAGCACTTGCCGGTGATGGACTCCGGATGGCGGAGCAGTTCGGGCAAGGTGCCGGCCGCCACGACCTCGCCCCCGTGCGCGCCGGCGCCGGGGCCCAAGTCGATGATGTAATCGGCCCGGCGCATGGTTTGTTCGTCATGTTCTACCACCAGCACCGAGTTGCCGCGCGACTTGAGTTTTTGGAGGGCGGCCAGCAACTGCTGGTTGTCGCGCGGGTGCAGGCCAATGGTCGGCTCATCCAGGATATAGAGCACGCCGCTGAGATTGGAGCCCAGTTGCGCGGCCAGCCGGATGCGCTGGCCCTCTCCGCCCGAGAGTGTGGGAACGCCCCGGCCCAGTTGCAGGTAGCCCAATCCGACCTCGGACAGGAATCTGAGCCGCTCCTGAATCTCAGGAAGGATGTCGCGGGCAATGAGCCCCGCCCGCCCTTTGAACCTGACCCGCCCAAAGACCTCCGTTGCCGTCCGCACGGGCATCTGGGAAATGGCCTCGATGGTCGGCGCAGTCTTGAAGCCGCCCATTGCCGAAAGGCCATTGGCGAGGTCGAGCCTGACCGCCCGGGCCACCGCATTCAACCGCGCCCCCCGGCACTCGGGACAGATCTCCCGGCTGCCTTCCTGCCATTCGTACCACGATTCCTCGATGGCATCGGCCCGCGCGCCCCGGTCCACATCCGGCAGATAAAACAGCTCGCCGAAGCCCCGACAGCGCGGGCACCACCCCTGGGGCGAGTTGTAACTGAAGTTCTTCGGGTCCAGCGCCTCGAAAGAGCGCCCGCATTGGGGGCAGGCGCGTTCGGTGGAATGGACCGAGATTTGCCCGTCTTCATCGAGGGCCAGCAGCGTTCCCTTGCCCAATTCGAGGGTCTCATCGATGAGCGGTTGTGGCGCCTTGGAGGCCCGCCCTGCAGCCGCCGGGTTCCTGCGCAAAGCCCCGACGACAATCTCCACGTTGTGTTCCCGAAATCGGTCCAGCCGCAGGCGCTGGCTCGTCGAAAGCAGCTTCCCGTCCGCCCGGACCTGGGCATAGCCGTGCTTGGCCGCCCATTCGGCAACATCGGTGTGAAAGCCCTTGCGGTCCTTGATGACCGGCGCCAACAGGAGAAGTCCCCCCGCCCGCCGCAACTCCGCCTGCAAACGGCGGCCCAGCTCGTCCCGCGTTTGGGCCTCGACGGCCAGCCGGCACTCCGGACAGTACTGAGTGCCCAGCCGGGCGAAGAGCAGGCGCACAAAGTGATAAACCTCGGTCACCGTGGCCACCGTGCTCTTGCCGCCCCCGTGGCTGGTCCGCTGCTCGATGCTCACCGTGGGCGGAATGCCGGTGATGAGATCCACGTCCGGACGGGAGAGTTGCTCGACGAACTGCCGGGCATAAACGTTCATCGAATCCAGAAATCGCCGCTGCCCCTCGGCAAACAGCAGGTCGAACGCCAGCGTGCTCTTGCCCGAACCGCTCACGCCCGTCACCACGACGAAGCAGTCCCTCGGCACCGCCAGCGAGAGGTTCTTCAAGTTATGCTCTCGCGCGCCGTGAATGGCAATGACGCCGCCGGTCCCGGCGGTCAGTTCGGTTCCCTCAAACACGCCTCCACTCTAAACTTCGCCCCACGCAGCCGCAAGCGCCGCCCCTTGGAAGGAGAGCGTCCATTTTGAATTATGAATTGTGAGAGGTTTTTTAGGACAGCGGTTAAGCTTGAAACGTCAGGCCCGGTCGTGTAGGTTTAGTTATGAACTTGGAATCCATCGTCCATTCTGACCCGGACATCCTCGGAGGAACGCCCGTTTTTAGCGGCACCCGAGTTCCCGTGCGAAGCCTTTTCGATCACCTGGAAGGCGGGGATTCCATCGACAACTTTCTCGAAGGCTTTCCCAGCGTCAAACGGGAGCAGGTAATCGCCCTGCTTGAAGCCTCACGGCGGCAAGTCCTGCAGCCAGTCTGAGGTGAATATCCTTTTGGACGAGAACCTTGATTGGCGCTTGCGCCGCGACCTCCCTGGGCACCACGTCGAATCGGTGCCCCTGATCGGCTGGGCTGGATTGAAGAATGGCGCCCTGTTGGCGCAGGCCGAAAAGCAATTTGAGATCTTGCTCACGATGGACAGCGGCATGCGTTTCCAGCAGAACATCGCGAAGTACCGAATCGCGGTCGTCGCTCTGGAGGCTCCCAGCAACCGCCTGGCCCACACCCGCCCACTGATGCCGAAGGTTCTCGCAATGCTCCCGTCCGTCAGGCCGGGGACCATCACGATTGTAAGATAATTGCTCATTCGGCGCGCTTGCCGCGCACGCGTCGAGCAATATCCTCCAGGTCCTGCGGCGTCCACCCATGAGATCCTCCCAGCGCGTCAAGGAGCATTTTCTCCAACGTCGCCAAATCTCCTCCGAACTCCGGGGGTCGCACCCGTTCCAGCCTGGCGACTTGCCCCCTCGCACCAGCAGCGCGGGCGTGCCGGCCTGGGCGTCGTCGAAAAGCTTCTCCAGGCGCGACTGAGCTTCATTCAAAGTGATTGCCTTCACGGTTGGACTCTACCGTGCAAGGTGGGGAGAATCAGGTTCGCGTCACGGGACCCGCTCACCTACAGGGAGCCCCATTTTCCGCCCACCGTGCCCGACCGGATTTTGGCTTGGGTGAAGTTTCAAGGGAAACCCCTTTCCAAGGCCGAAATCATCAAGAGGATTGGAACCAAGCATATCGGAAACACCGTCAAGAAAATGGTCGAGAAGGCCAAGACCCTCAGTTTCGACAAGACGGCCAAGACATACTCCGTGACGGCGTAAAGAGGGTCTGCCCGTCTCTCTTCATCCCCCGGCCTCAAAGACGTTGGCCGGGGTTTTTAAGCGCCGACGGTCAATCCCCTTGGAACACCCCCAAAACGGAGCGCCAAGGGGGTCTGGACACGTCGGCAGACCGAGGGTGCGAGGGTGGTGTGCGAAGTCAATATGCCTTTTTACTATCCCATGCCTCGACATCCGCAAGTATTTTCATGCCATATCTTTGACCTAGTGTGTGCTGCATTGTTTCATAAGTGCCCAAATCAAGGTGAGTCAAAGCGACCGGTTTGAGTCCATTCGCCTTAAGAACGAAACTGTCAATAGGGCAATCTAACTCGTTCAGAACCAAATCGCCCTTGTTAGATAGAACGGCATAGTATTTAACTGGACAGTGAAACGTTCTCGCCTCGCCAGAGCGGTTCAGGCGGTCTGTTTATCTTTGGCTTGAGCCACCTGGAGGGCTAATCCAATCCACTGTTCCGTAAGCCGCCGAAACTGTTTGTAATTGGCCAGCTCAGTCCGCACCTGGCGGAGGATTGCTCGGCGGATGAACTGGGAGGTCTTTTTTCCGCGATAGACGTAGTTGAGCTGGTAATAGGGGCCGTGTCGGCGGGGATGTTTGGGGTCCTTGCACCGGCAGCCGGATTTGCCGCAGACATTGTATTGGCGGGAGAGGCTGCCCGGGCGCATCGCTCCGTGCTTTTGGAGTTGGGCTTTAATTTGGGCGATTTGAGCTTCCAGTTTCTTAACCGTTTGAGTAGTCTTCATATCCGATAGCATAAATATACTATCGGATATGCGCAACCTCTGTTTTCGCCCCGCCTTTCCCAAACGCTCGCACCTCCTGTGGCTGGCCTGGCTGCGCGCCCTCCGCCCCCTCCGCCCAGCCTGCTCCCGCACCACCACCTTCCTGTGGCTGGTGGTCGTCCTGGCGGCTTTGTGCCTGCGCCCCGACTTGGCCGGCGTGACCAGCCTGATCCGCAGCCTCGGCCTCTCCGACGCCAGTTATTACTGCCTGCTGCACTTCTTCCATTCTCCTGCGCTGGACCTGGACCGTTTGACCCAATTGTGGCGGCAGACCCTCCAGCACTTGTTCCGCCGCTGCCTGGTGCGGGTCAACGGCCGCCCGGTCGTGCTGGCCGATGGCCTCAAGCGCCCCAAGGAAGGCCGCAAAATGCCGGGGGTCAAAAGCCTGCACCAGGAATCCCGCTGCAATGCCAAGGCTTCCTTCATCATGGGGCACTCCTTGCAGGCCGTCGCCTTGCTGGTGCAGGTGGCCGGGGTTTGTCTGGCCGTGCCGGTGGCGGCTCGCATCCACGAAGGCATCGTCTGGAGCGCCCGTGACCGGCGCACGCTGTTGGACAAGCTCAGCGCCTTGCTGCTCGGATTGCATTGGAACGGCCCTTTGACCGTCGTGGCCGACGCCTATTACGCCGCCGCCAAATTCGCCCGCTCGCTACTGGCCGAGGGTCACCACCTGGTCACGCGCGTGCGCTCCAACGCCGTCGCTTATTTCCCGCCTTCCCCACGGCGTTCCCGCAAGCCGCGCCGCGGGCGACGCCGTGCCTATGGCCACAAGACTCCCCTCCAGGATTGGTTTCGCTACCGCGCGCAATTCCTCAAAGCCCCCAGCCCGGTCTATGGGGAATCCGGCGTCAGCCTCCGCTATCTGAGCCACGACCTGCTGTGGCGCCCTTTGGGTCAGTTGGTGCGCTTTGTTTGGGTGAGCCACCCGACTCGCGGGAACTTGATCCTCCTCTGCACCGACTTGACCTTGGCCCCGCTGGAGATTATTCGCCTTTACGGCTGGCGCTTCAAGATTGAGGTCAGCTTCAAGCAGGCCATTCACACCGTCGGGGCCTACGCGTATCACTTCTGGATGCAGGACATGAATCCCCTCCACCGCGGCAGCGGCAAGCAATATGTGCAGCGCAAGTCCGAGCTTTACCGGGAGCACGTCCGCCGCAAGCTCGCCGCCTACGAACGGCACATTCAGTTGGGCCTCATCGCCCAGGGACTGCTCCAATATCTGGCGCTGAGTTTCCGGCGCGTGGCCTGGTTCAATTTCCACTCCTACATCCGCACCGTATCCCCGCAAAAACCGCCCTCCGAGTGGGTCGTCTCGCAGGCCCTCCGTCACACCTGGCCGGATTTTCTCTGTGGTTTACCCCAAAACGCCATCCTCAAGAAATTCCTTGCCACTAAAATCAGTCCAGCCCGCTGCGGCTATCTTGACGCCTTTGATCTGGACATCGCTGCATGAACGTTTCACTGTCCAGTATTTAAGGTAAACGTTGATTACCTTCTGAGACGCTCCTATGGAGATTTTGCGGCAGCCGTGTTGTAGTTCTATTATTGCGCTCCTTATCTCGCTATTTGTTATAGAGGCATCATCAACGTGTCGTGTTAAGCGTATTATTATCTCTTTTAGCTTTAGCTTATACTGACCAGTAAATAGGATTTGACACACTAGATGGAGCCGTGCTATGCTCACTCCGTCATGGCAAAGATCGATAATCGTTCCTTAGACCACAAGGTCTTGGAGCACATGCGGATGCTCGCCACCGACCGAGTCTTGGCTGGCGAGAGGCCCAGTGTTGTGGCGAAGTCGTTCGGAATCTATCGGACTTCCATCTATAAGTGGCTGCGCGCGCGTAGGAAGCGTGGACGCGAAGCTTTGCGGAGCACGACTGCTAAAGGGCCGGCGCCCAAGCTAACGGAAGGCCAAAAGCGGCGGGTTAGGCGTTGGATCGTCGGCAAGGACCCACGCCAATACGGATTTGATTTCGGATTATGGACCCGAAGCATCGTCGCCACGATGATCCAGGATAGGTTTAAAGTCTCGCTGACTCTTCCCTCGATAGGTCGTCTGCTGACTTCGCTGGACATAACGCCCCAGAAGCCACTGCGCCGAGCCTACGAACGAAATGAAGCGGAGATCAGCCAGTGGAAGCAGGAGAAGTATCCGGAGTTGAGGAAACGGGCTAAACAGAGGGGTGCGGACATCTTCTTTCTCGATGAAGTGGGCGTGCGATCTGATAGCCCGCTGGGGCGGAGTTACGGACTGAAAGGCAAAACACCGGTGGTGAAAACCTCTGGGCAGCGCCAGCAGATTAACGCGATCAGTGCGGTGAATGCCAAGGGAGCCTTCTGGTACAAGGTCTACGGCGGCACGTTGAGGGCCGTATTGTTCATTGTGATGCTCAAAGACCTTATGAAAGGGCGCAAGAAGCCGGTAATGTTGGTCGTGGACGGATTGCCCGCGCACAAGGCTAAGTCGGTTGCCAAATATGTACAGTCCACCAAAGGCCGCTTAGAGCTGCATTTCCTACCACCCTATGCTCCAGATTTGAACCCTGACGAATTCGCCTGGAGCCATTTAAAGCAGAACGGCACGAGTAAGAAGCCCTTGCGCAAGAATGAAGCGCTTCGACAGCGCGTCGAGCAAGACTTAGCTGAGATCAAGCAGGATCGGAGCCTGGTCCGGTCTTTTTTTATGGCTCCAAGTGTGTCTTATGCTATTTACTGATGAGGTACTTGGGTTGGTCCTTTTTTGTGATCGTTCTCCTAAATATGCCTGTGGCGTTGCATAGAACGGTCAGTAAGCCACTCTTAATCGTATCACGGTCGCATGGTTTCATCATTGTCAACTGACGGTACTTGAAGTTCTCAAAGTCTTCTTTGAGTGCTGTGACTTCCGCTCTGAGACCTTCAATGTCACCGTTCATTTGTGTTTCTTTCTTTTTGATTGTCGTTACGTTCAAGCGGATATTGCCCCGCCAATGCCATGAGATCAAGCGGAAACACCCCGGAGACATTCTGCCTTGGCTGGCGGGCTAGACACGTCCCCCGGCTTGGGTCAAGAGTCAAGGGAAGCCGGTTTCCAAGGCCGAAATCGCCAAGGGGTTCGGGACCAAGTATATCGGAAACACCCTCATCCACTAACGCAAACGGCCGTTGGGCATCACGTTTTGCCGAAATCTCTTTGCTCGCCATGGAACAAGCCCAAACCAAGGCCGGGCTTCTGGTCAATTCCGTTTGATCGGGTGCCCGTTGCCGCGCTGGACGGTCTGGCTCGCGTCTTCCGCTCGGGGGAGTTTCGGATTGCGTTTTGGCCCCCGTTCAAATATCATCGCGGTAATCTGTCAATGGAGGCAGATAGGAAGAATGGAATATTTATGATGACGTATAGGCAACTGAGCCCTCGATTGGGGGAATTACTTGGTCAGGCGACCAACTTGCGAACGGCCTTGGACCAATTGGTGGCGGATAGTGAACTGAAATCGCTGGCGGAATCGCAAGGGCTGGCGAAGAAATTAGAACACGCCTTGGGGAACGTGGCCAAGGAAATTGACGAAGAGGAAAAAGGTCTCGGTCGGGTTATTGAAAAGCGGTCCGGCGCTTCAGCACGTGTCGAGTCAACGCGACCACCTGCCGAGGTCCGTTCACCTGACGGCGCACCCTCAGAACACGCCTAAACGGAGCGCCAGAAGGCTCAGGACACGTCGCCCGACTGGGGCCAAGGGTTTGGGGTGGTCAAGACCCCAGAAGAGGGTCAAAATGGGGTTTGACCGATCAAAATATTTTCAGCGTTTCAACCCGAATCCCCGTAAGTCGTTGATGAGCAAGTGTTTTTCCCAACAACATAATCAGGGTCAGGGTGAGGGGGAATTTGCAACCCAGGCGCTCAAATGCAGATCCGCCGGGACTTCACATTGCCTGGCGCAACGCCTCCCCGGTGTGGCTGCCCGGACAGGCGGCGACTTCTTCCGGAGTGCCCTGGGCAACGATGCGCCCGCCCTGGTCGCCCGCCTCGGGGCCTAGATCGATGAGCCAATCGGCAGACTTGATGACGTCGAGGTTGTGCTCAATGACCAGCACCGAATGCCCGGCATCGACCAGGCGGTTGAACACCTTGAGCAGCAGGCGCACATCATCGAAATGCAATCCCGTCGTCGGCTCGTCAAAAAGGAAGAGCATCGGCTTGAAGCAGCTTGGCGGGTTTGGCTGGCTCGGGCCGCGCCCGCGCGTTGCCTCTGCTAACAAAGCCGAGTGTCGAGTGTCGAGTGTCGAGTGTCGAGTGTCCTGGCCGCGCCCACGGGTTCCGCCTGCCAATAAAGCTCCACCTGGGGCGGGCATCCTGCCCGCGTTCCGTGGCCCGGCTTCCACTTCGGCCAGGTGCCTGACCAGTTTGAGCCTCTGGCTCTCGCCGCCGGAAAGGGTATTGATTGGCTGGCCCAGCTTGACGTAGCCAAGGCCGACCTCCTCGAGCAATTGCAGGCCCCGAACGGCGCGCCGCGCAGGACGCGATTCGGGAAACGCGCAGAGAAACTCAACTGCCTCCTCGACCGTGGCCTCGAGCAGATCGGCGATAGAAAAAGCGCGAAGCGCGGAGGACGTGCCGCCGGTGGAGAGAGTGCCAACGGCCGCTTGAACTAATGCCCCTTCGGCCCGCGACGGCCTCGCCGTTCGACCTTCCTCACTCGACCCTCGGCCCTCCTCCCTCGTCCCTCGCCCGTCGCCCTTCAACTTCACTTCCAGAATATGCGCGCGGTAGCGGCGGCCGTTGCAGTCCGGACACCGAATAAAGACGTCGCTCAGGAACTGCATTTCGATTTTCTCGAAACCCGCGCCGCGGCAGCGCTGGCATTGGCCCTGGGTCGAGTTGAAGCTGAAGGCGCTGGCGTTGAGTCCCCGCTGCCTGGCAGCGTCCGACTGGGCAAAGACCTCCCGGATGTCATCGAAGGCGCCGATAAAGACGGCCGGGTTGGAGCGGGGCGTTTTGCCGAGAATGGATTGGTCCACCAGAACGACACCCCCCAGGGCCTCGGCTCCCTCGAGGAGCGCCGCCGGAACGCCGCCTTCAGACGGGCAGCCCGGGCACCGTCGCCGGCCAAGCGCCCGGGGCCGAACTTAGGCCCGCCGGAACGCCGCCTTCAGGCGGCAGTCCGGACAGCGCCGCCGGCGAAGCGCCTGGGGCCGAACTTAGGCCCGCCGGAACGCCGCCTTCAGGCGGCAGCCCGGGCAGCGTTGCCGGCGAAGCGCCCGGGGCCGAGCTGGCGTTGTCCTCTTGCCCGTTTGGCTCCTGGCCAAAACGATCCGGGGCCTTGCTCGCGCTCCGCTCATCCTTGAGCCTGGCAGTCAGGGCGGGCAGCAGGACTTCGCGCACCAGGGTGGTCTTGCCCGAACCGCTCACCCCCGTCACGCACACGAACCGGTTCAGCGGAATTTCCACCGCCAGGTCCTTAAGATTGTGGCGCGTGGCGCCCGAGAGCTTGAGCACAGGGCATGGGGCCGCGCGAACGCGAAAAGGACGCGCTGCCTCCTTCAACAAGAGCGGCTCGCAATGGCCACGCTCGCCGTCACTGGAGAGCGGAGGGCGAGGGTCTTCCGCGTGAACCGGTCTGCGGGCCGGGATCTCTATGCGCCTTCGCCCGCTCAAGTATTGCCCCGTGAGCGACGCCGCTGATTTAAGAATCTCCCGGAAAGCCCCTTGAAAGACCACCTGGCCGCCCGTGGCCCCGTGCCCGGGACCCAAATCCACAATCTGATCCGCAGCGCGCATCACGCTCGCCTCGTGTTCCACGACCACGACCGTGTTCCCGGCATCGCGCAACTGCCGGAGAATGCGGACCAGCCGCTCGGTGTCGCGCCAATGCAGCCCCACGCTCGGTTCATCCAGCACAAACAGGGTGTTTACCAATCCGGTGCCCAGGCACGTGGTCAGGTTGACCCGCTCGGTCTCCCCTCCCGAAAGCGAGCGCGTGGGACGGTCCAGCGTCAGATACCCCAGCCCCACCTGGTCGAGATACTCGAGCCGAGAACGCACTTCGCCCAACACCAACCCCAGCGCATCCCCCGGCCGCACACGATGCCCCCGGCCAACCCGCTCGATGAATCGCAACGCATCGCGGATCGGAAGTTGATAAAAATCCGCCAGGCTCAACGAACCATCCGCCCCATTTCGATCCTCGAAACCCCGCCTCCGGTCCTCCCCATTCCGCACTCCGCATTCCGCACTCCGCACTCGATAAAGCAGGGCCTCCGGCTGCAAGCGTTTGCCCTGGCAATCCGGGCAGGGCGTATAGGCGCGGTAACGCGAGAGCAGAACGCGCACGTGCATCTTGTAGGCCTTGGATTCCAGCCAGCGAAAGTAGCCCTTTACGCCATACCAGGCTCGGGGCCATTCGTGCGCCGGGTCTTTGCCATAGCCCGGCTCCCCTTGGATGACGAAATCCTGCCACTGCTTGGGCAACTCCTGGAACGGCACGTCGGTGGGAATCCCAAACTGCCGGCAGACCCGCAGCAAATCGGCCTGGGATTCCGCACCGTGGCCCGTCAGCCACGGTTTGACGACCCCCGACGCCAATGTCCTGGAGCGGTCCGGCAGCGCCAGGTTGTAATCGATGCTGATGACCCGCCCGAAGCCGCGGCAGGCCGGGCAGGCGCCCACCGGGTGGTTAAAGCTGAACAAGGCCGGGCTGGGCTCGCGGTACTGGATGTCGCACCCGGCGCAATGCAGCCGGTCCGAGAAATGGCGCGCCGGCCCGGGCATCCCGTCTCCGCTTGCGGGAGCGACCTCCCAGACCGCCAGTTTGCCTTTGCCAAAATGGTAGGCCTGCTCGCAGGCCTCGATGAAACGCGCGCGATTGCCCGCCGTCGGGCGCAGCCGATCCTGGACCACCGTAAGGGAAGCCGCAGGGGCCGGGCGGCCCGGCGCCTGCTGGGCGAGCGCCTCCAATCGCACGACCTGCCCCTCCACCAGGAGACGTTGGTAGCCCTGTTTGGCCACCAGCTCGAGGCACTCCTCCAGGGTGAGCTTCCCGGTCAGGGGAACAGTGAACGTAATCAGGACCTCCGGGCGCTGGTCCCCCATCGCCCCCCCAGGACGAGCGCCAGACTGGACGGCCTCCCAAATCCAGCGCGGGGATTCTTTGCGGACCCACTCCCCGCACTGCCGGCAATGCAGTTGCGCGAGGTGCGGCCAGAGCATTTTCATGTAATCGCAAATCTCCGTCATCGTGCCGACCGTCGAACGGGTCGTCTTGACCGAGTTGCGCTGCTCGATGGCGATGGCCGGCGGAATGCCCTCGATACTGTCCACACGAGGCTTGTCCATGCGATCGAAAAACTGCCGCGCGTAGGGCGAAAAGGTCTCGATATACCGGCGCTGCCCCTCCGCAAAAAGGGTGTCGAACGCAAGGGAACTCTTGCCTGAACCGCTCAAGCCCGTGATGACAATCAACTGGTTGAGCGGCAGATCCAAATCGAAATTCTTCAGGTTGTTGTGCCGCGCGCCTCGCAGGCGAATCGCAGGCCGGCCGGAACGTCTTGAGCATTCCAGGGGAAACATAGTGTGCCAGGCCCAGGACCGCAAGAGAGGCAGCGCGGGGCTGATTCAAGATTCTGTAGGAGCCGACGTAAGGAGGCTCTGATCGGGTTTCACAAGAAAACTGAGCCTTCTTACGTCGGCTCCTACAGTTCCAGGGCGATTTTGAACCAGCCCTGCAGAAGCGCGGGCGCCCCACTTTTAGCTTGCACTGTCGGGCGGGACTGGACTAGATTGCATTACCAGCACGAGTATGACTATGAATCGACTGCCATTGAGACAAGGCCGCAAGGGAGTTGCGGATGGTCGCGGAGCGGGTTTCACCCTTATTGAACTGCTGGTGGTCATCGCCATCATTGCCATCCTGGCGGCGATGTTGCTGCCGGCGTTGGCCCGCGCCAAGGTCAAGGCCGAGAGCGCCCAGTGCCTGAGCAACCTCAAGGAACTCACCCTGGCGTGGACCATGTACTCGAACGATTTCGCTGACAACCTGGTGCCGAATTGGCTCGACGACGCCCGCGCCTGGATTGACGGAACCAAAGGGGACGTCTCTTCCTACCCGGGGGCCACCAACATCCTGGAACTCCAGAATGGCAAGTTGTTCCGCTACAACCCGGCTGTGGGGGTTTACAAATGTCCCGCGGCGAAAAAGGGGCCGGACGGCGTGATTCCGAACGTCCCGGTTTGTCGCAGTTATTCGATGGTGGGCCGCATGGGGGGCGCCAACGATCTGCAGCACACCCTCTACGGCGTTTACAGCACCCAGTGGGTTTTGGGGAATACCTTCCTGCAATACCAGAAATCCACCGACATCCACCAACCCCCGCCGGCGGAAGCCATGGTCTTCCTGGACGAGAGCATCGAGACCATCGATGACGGGTATTTTGCGGTCAACTACGCCAACGAACCCACCGCCTGGCAGAATTCACCCACGGTGCGGCATGGGAACTCGGCGGTCTTTTCCTTCGCCGACGGCCATGGCGAACTCTGGCGCTGGCGAACGTTAAACAAGGACCAGCATCTGGACGCCCCTTACGCCGGTCCGCCGAACACCCAAGTGGACTGCATGCGGGTTCGCTACAAGGTTTTTCGCTTGCCCGGCCAGCCTGGGGGTTAACGCCGAGGTGCGGCGCAGGTTTGCTGCGCGGTCTTTCCCTTACCCGGCCAACTGCGATGCGGGCGCCCAGGCTCGCGAAGCGTATGGAGTGCGTCCATTATTCTTCACGGTTCATCAAGCAAAGGACCGGCTTATCTCCCAGCCACCGGCGGAGGAGCTGCCCCTTCATTATCGTTGACTTTGCCCTCGGGCTCGTTCTAAGTTGGCAGCAACGTTTGCGCGCTCATTATTTATTGAAAGGATTCTTATGCCGGATCTGAAAGAACTCTATGAAGCGGTGGTCCGAGGCGATGCCAAGACCACTCAAGCCATTACGCAGCAGGCCTTGGCCGAAGGCGTCGATCCTCTCAAGCTCGTCAACGAGTGCATGATCCCGGCCATGGATGAAGTCGGGCGGCGCTTCGAGTGCAACGAGTACTTTGTCCCTGAGTTGCTGATCTCGGCGCGCGCCATGAAAGGCGCCCTGGAACTGGTCCGCCCCATCCTGACCGCGCGTGGGGACGAACCCATGGGCCGCGTCGCCATCGGGACCGTCAGAGGCGATTTGCACGACATCGGCAAGAACCTTGTGGCCTCCCTGCTCGAGGGCGGCGGCTTCGAGGTCATCGACCTGGGCGTCAATGTGCCGCCCGAAAAATTCATCGCCACCATTACCGAGAAGCAGGCCAATATCGTCGCCATGTCCGCCCTGCTCACCACCACCATGCCCGCCATGAAAACCACCATCGAGGGCCTTAAACAAGTCGGCATGCGAGACAAGGTCAAAGTCCTCATCGGCGGCGCTCCCATCACTCAACAATACGCCGATGAAATCGGCGCGGACGGCTATAGCGAAAGCGCTGTCGGCGCCGTGGCCCTGGCCAAGAAGGCCATGGCCGCCCGCTGAGCCCCGCCCGCGCTTTTGCCTCCCGGCCCATGCACCCGCTCATCCGGCAACTCCTGGCGCAGGGGCCGGTCATCACCGACGGGGCCTGGGGAACCCAACTCCAGGGGCGCGGCCTCTCCCTGGGCGAGTTCCCCGATGCCTGGAACCTGACCCACCCGGAGCGTGTGGCCGAGGTCGCCCGCGCCTATGTCCAAGCCGGCAGCCAGATCATCCTCACTAATACATTCGGCGCCAACCGCATCCGCCTGGGCGACCATGCCGCCGCCGGGGAGGTGTCCGACATCAACCGGCGCGGCGTGGAAATCTCGCGCGCCGCCGCCGCCGGGCGCGCCCGGGTCTTTGCCTCGATTGGCCCGACGGGCAAATTGCTCATGAACGGCGACGTTACCAGCGACGCCTTGCGCGAGGCTTTTGCCGAACAGGCCCGCGCCCTGGCCGAGGGCGGAGCCGACGCCCTGGTGCTCGAAACCATGTCCGACCTCGATGAGGCGGCCCTGGCCCTTGAGGCGGCGCGCCAGACTGGTCTGCCCGTGGTGGCCTGCATGGTCTTCGACAGCGGAAAGGACAAAGACCGCACCATGATGGGCGCCACCCCCGAGCAAGCCGCCAAGACCCTCGCCCAGGCCGGAGCCGACGTCATCGGCGCCAACTGCGGCCAAGGCATCGCCGGCTTTGTTGCCATCGCCCGGCGCCTGCGAGCCGCCACCGACCGCCCCTTATGGCTCAAGCCCAATGCCGGCCTGCCGACCATGGTGGAGGGCCGCCCCCACTATAACACTGCCCCTGAAGAGTTTGCCGGCTATATCCCCCAACTGGTCGAGCTGGGCACCGCCTTCGTGGGAGGCTGTTGCGGCACCCGCCCTGATTTCGTTACGGCTATCTGCCGCCAACTCAACCGATGACCAGTCGAGAACGAGTCCTCGCCCATTTGGAAGGCCGGCCGGTGGATCGGTTGCCGGTGATGCCGATCACCATGATGTTCGCCTGCGACCGCATTGGCGCCCGCTACCGCCACTATTGCACCGACTACCGGGTCCTCGTCGAAGCCCAGCTCCGCACCTCCGAGGAATTCGGCTTCGACTACGTCAATACCATGTCCGACCCTGCCTGCGAGGCAGCCGATTGCGGCGCCACGGTCGAATACTTCGAGAACCAGCCGGTGGCCCTGGTCGAAGACCAGGCCCTGCTGGCCGAAAAGACGAAACTGGCTTCGCTCAAGGTTCCCGACCCCCTGGGCGGCGGGCGCATGCACAACCGCATCAAGGCCCTGGACCTCTTCCGCCAGCGCCTCGGCCGCCAGAAACTCATCGAAGGTTGGGTCGAAGGACCCATCGCCGAAGGCGCCGACCTCCGGGGCATCAATACGATCATGCTGGATTTCTTCGATGACCCCGCTTTCGTGCGCGAGCTCTTCGCCTTTGTCATCGAGATGGAACTCCGCTTCGCCCGCGCGCAACTCGAGGCCGGAGCCGAGGTCATCGGCGTCGGCGATGCCGCCGCCTCGCTGGTGGGACCGCAGATCTATGAGGAGTTTGTCTGGCCCCACGAGAAAAAACTCGTCGACGGCCTCCACGCCCTCGGCGCCAAGGTCCGGCTCCATATCTGCGGCAACACCCGCAAGCTCCTCGAGGGCATGGGCAAGTTGAACTGCGACATCGTCGACCTCGACTACCTGGCTCCCCTGGCCGAAGGCCGCCAGGCCATGGGCCCCCGCCAGGTCCTGCTGGGCAACCTCAACCCGGTCCTGCTCCTCCTGCACGGCAGCCCCGAAAGCGTCACCGCTGCCGTCGCCCAATGCCACCGCCAGGCCGGCCCGCGCTTCATCGTCGGCGCCGGCTGCGAAGTCCCCCGCGACACACCCCCAGCCAACCTCCACGCCCTCTGCGCCTATGCCCACACCAATAAGGCATAAGGATGAAGGATAAAGGATGAACCGCGGACTGCCAGCCAGGGCCAGCGACAAAGTCGCCGAAACGGGCCCCATTCTCTCACTGTAGGAGACGACGTAAGGAGTCTCTGATTACGGTTTAAGACCTGAAACTGATCCAACCGGCGCTCGGCCCGATTGGCGGCAAACCGGCCCGGAACGCCGGCTTCAGCCGGCAGCAACCGGCGGCCGACCCCGCGCGCTCCAAGGGCGTCGCCAGTTCGAGGGCCGGTTTCCATATCGCGAAGCGTGTGGAGTGAGCTTAGAAGCGCCGCCCAGGCAGCGATCGCTGGCCGCCACACGGCTAGCCTTTAGCCTCTTGCCTTTAGCCTTTGGCCTTTTACCTTTTGCCTTCAACGATCGACGCCAGGAACTCAGCCTTCTTGCTCTCGAAACACGAAGGGCATATGCCATGGCTCAGGAGGATGTCCGGGTTCTCGCGGAGGTAGGTCTCGATATCGGACCAACATTGCTGAGCGTCCCGAACTTTCTTGCAGTACATGCAGATGGGGAGCAACCGCCGCAGGGTGACGACTTCGCTGATGTCCTCGATCACCAGCAGAACCAGCTTTCGGCTGCCAAACGTAATCGGAGAAGCGGTGAGCACGCAGTGCAAAGCCTTGGCGCCTGCGCCTGCCCGGAGTTCCAGCCGGGCTTCCTGCCGCACGGGGGCGGCGGTGTCGTGGGCGGCCATTACGGCCCGGCGCACAAGGCAAGACTGGCACTGGGCGCCGTGCCCGCAGCCGGCCGGGTGATCGGCGCTGCGGATGCAATGCAGCGCAGCGCCCCCGCGCTCGGACAGCGCCATTCCGCCGTCGGGATTCAACAGGGCGGCAGACGCCGCGTTGAAGTCGTGAATGACCATGTCCCGATCCATCAGGAAAACATACCAGGGGATGGCCTCCAAAAACTGCCGATCTATCGCGTTGAGCGGGAACATAAACCAAACCTTGCCGCCGCCGGGACGGCGCCCGCAAAAAGCAGCTCTTTCATCGCACCCTATTAGCATGCCTGACACGCGTTGTCAAGCCAGTTTATCGGAGAGCCTCGCCCTGGCGAATCACCTTGCCGTTGGCTTTTATTCTGCCATAATAGTTGCCGTGGCTTGGCAATCAACGGCGGGAAGGGTGGCTGAGTGGTTAAAGGCACCTGACTCGAAATCAGGCGTACGGGCAACCGTACCGGAGGTTCGAATCCTCTCCCTTCCGCCAACTTCAAGGCACTTTCGGAAAGCCCTTTCTTCATGTTCGGCGGGGGAGCATCGGAATTTCTCGCAGAACAACGACTTGAACGGCAGGCTGCTTAACGGACCTGTCAGTTTTTGTTGCGCCCCTGGCGGCAACCATGTTATCTATTGGTGAAAATGGTTGCAGAGGTGATATGCCAAAGGTCATACACGACGAATTCACGCACCTGAAAATGTCCCGCCAGCAAAAGTATCAACTGCGAATGCAGCGCGACGGGCGTTGCAGAATCTGCGGTGACGCCAAGGTGGCAGGACTGAGCCTGTGCCTGAAACACATAGTCGCCGTGAGGGAGCGAGCGCGCAAGCGATTGGGCTATACGCGCCGGATCACGGGAAGGAAGAGCTATCGGTTGCAGGAGCAGTCTGTGCCGCGACGAACAAGCGTCGCCTCTCACCATTGACCCATAATCACCCGCGCAGCGCCGGTCAAGGGCCGACCAGGCTTCATTGCCGTCATTGCCATCCTGCCTTCGCTGCTCCTGCCCTCGCTCAACCGGGCCAAGACGGCGGCGCTCTCGGCCGGCCAGGTCGAAGCTGTTGAGCTCTCGATTTTGACCGGGCGCAATGCTCTATTCGAGGCTTTTCGCAGAATCTACTTGACGATGGATGCTAATGTGCTTAATTAGAGACTTGTACACGAAAATAATGCCCAAATGAGCGCGAAGTGAGCCATGCAGCAGATGCCGGCAGTGAAAAAAGAGTTCCTGATTTTGAACCGGCTGGGTCTCCACGCCCGGCCGGCAGCCCTGTTTGTGAAAACTGCGAACCAGTTTAGCTGCGACGTGTTGGTTGAAAAGGATGGCGAGAAGGTGAGTGGCAAGAGCATATTGGGGCTGATGATGTTGGCGGCGGGATTCGGCAGCCGATTGACCGTCCATGTCAATGGGCTGGACGCCTCAAGGGCCTTGAGCGAATTGGAAGCCCTCATCAGTGGCCGGAGGTTTGACGAAGCGTGAGAGCGCAAGTGTCGAGGCGAGGCCCCACTGGGGCCATGAGCCGCGGCGTAGCGGCGTCTCGGCAGAGCGCCGCTCGACATCGTTGCCGGGAGCGGCGGCGGCCCAGGGGTGTGAAACACCCAGGGGACTACGAATTGGTGCGGCTGGGGGAGTTTTCGGCGGGGTGCTGGCGGGCAGGCTGGGTGCGGCGGGCCTCCCAGGGGCGTTGCTGTTGCTTGAGCAACTGGTCAAAGCGCGTCTGTTGCTCGGGCGTGAGCGCGTCGCGAAAGGCAGCCATGACTTTCGAGACCTCTTCCTGCAGTTGGGGGCGCACAGGCTCCATGATTTTCCGGGTCCGCTCCTGGCCTTGGCGGATAATGGCGTCGATGCGCTCTTTCTGCGGCGGGGTCAGGCCGAGTTCGGACTCCAGGCGGCGCAGCAGGTCGAGCCGGAGTCCGCTGGGGGAGGAAGGTTGCTGGGCTTGGCGATTGGCATAGCCGGGGTGCGATGGCCGGACATGGCGGACGTGGCCGACGTGCTCGACTAAGAGGCCCCCGGTCACCACACCGGTGCCGAAGATGACGATTGCGGCCAGGATGACCTTCCAGGTGTTCACCGGGAAAGCTCGAGGGATTGTTCGGATTCGGCGGCGGCGAGCATCGTCATTCTCGAGGTCTTGTGAGAGATCGTTGGCCGGAGGGGCGCCGGCGGGAGTCAACCACCACCAGGCGCCCAGGAGCAGCATGATCGCCACGCAAGGCGCGGCCGCGCGCCACAGGGCCTGGGACCACAACGCCCAATGGTCCACCATGGGACAGGCCCGGAGCCGGGCCAGGATGCGCTGCTCAAAGGAGTGCGGTACCCGCTCGCTCGGCGCGTTGAGCCGGGCGGCGGCGATTAGTTTTCGATGCAGTTCGGCTTGGTTCATACAGCCTTTAGCTTTTCAGACGCCGCGCCGCGAACCGCGGTTACAGGCAGGTGGCAACGAGGCCGTCACAGGTATTTCGCCTTGGTCATTTTGGCCAGCACTCGCCGCATCTGGGCTCGCGCCCGGAACGCCCTGACCTTGACCAGCGGCACCGACCAACCGGTCAGGCCGGCAATTTCCTTGACCGACCGCTCTTCGATTTCCAGCAGCGTGATGACCAGTCGCGCGGCCGGGGAGAGTTGCTCGAGCACTCGCCCGACCAATTGGCGGGCGGCTTCGGCATCTTCGGCCGCCGAAAAGGGCTGGCTCACAAAGCGCTCGAGCCAATCTTCTTCGGGCTCGAAGAGGTCCGAAAAAGCGGCCTCCCGGCTGCGCTGGTGGGCGCGCAGGAAATCGTAGCAGGTGTGCACCGCCAGGCGCATCAACCAATGCTCGAATGGGGCTTCCCCGCGAAAACTCCGGAGTTTCCGGAAGGCCTTGACCCAGATTTCCTGCACGATGTCCTCGACCTCGCTCTCCCGGCGGGCGTAGCGGCGAGCGGTGGCAAAAAGCCGGGGGGAGTACTTCGCCACTAACGGCTCGAAGCCGGCGGTGTCGCCTTTCAACACGGCAGCTACCAGGTCCGTTTCGGTCCGTTCCATCAGCCGCAGTATGCCAAATCTGCCCCGACCAAGTCAAAAGCCGCCCCAGAGGGCGGCGCCCTACAGCCAGTTTCGCGCGGGCCACGCCGAAGGTCTGCTCGAATTCGGTGGAAAACTTGTGCAAGGCCCCGGCGATTTTGGAGGGCTGCTCGACGAGCGTGCTCATCATCCGGTCGGCCATTTGCGGCCTGGTGCGGATGAGTTCGATTGCCGCTATCATGAGCGACAGGTGGTTGTTGATGTCGTGCCGCAGGCAGGACAGCTTTTGATTCAGCTCGTCCACCTGCTCGGCGGTCAGAGTAACGGGTCGGCTCGGCGGTGCCATTGGCTAACAATGCCCTCAAAGTTCATCGCGATGCAAGCAAGTTCGGGGCCTTCCCGCGAACTTTTCATGTCTCTTTTGCGCCCTTTTATGGCAAATGAGTTGCGATGCACCTGGCTCATTTGCGCCTGCGGGATTTCCGAAACTATGCCCGGCTGGACCTGGACATCGCCCCCGGCTTCCACCTGTTGCTGGGCGACAATGCCCAGGGCAAGACCAATATCCTGGAGGCGATTTACCTGGTCGGCACCCTGCGCTCCTTTCGCGGCGTCGGCAGCGCCCAGATGGTGTGCCACGGCCAAAGCGGCTACTTCGTGGGCGCCCGCATCGTCGGCCAGGGCGAGCATGAGGTGAAGCTCTATTGGTCGGCCAGGGAACGGAGCCTGAACCTCGATGGCCGGCCGGTGCGCCGCTGACCGATTACCTGGGCGTGCTGCGGACGGTTGTCTTTTGCACCGAAGACCTCCGCTGATCAAAGGCGCCGGGCGGGGCCGGCGGCGCTTTCTGGATTTGCTGCTCTCACAGACACACGCCGCTTATCTGCCGCTCTTGCAGCGGTATGCGCGCTCGCTGCGCGCCCGCAATGCCCTGCTCAAACAACCTCGCCTGGACCCGGCCGCTCTCGAGGGCTTCTCCCGCGAACTCATCGCCGCCGGCGAGGTCATCTGCCGCCTGCGCCGGCGAACTGGTCCCCCAATTCTCCCCTCTCGCCCGCCAGGCCTACGCCCGGATTGCAAACCAGACCGAAGAACTTCGCCTGGAATATCGACCCGGCGTAAACCAGGACTTTGCCGTCGAATTGGCCCAGTCCCAGGCCCGCGAGCGCGCCTATCGCGCCACTTTGGTCGGGCCGCATCGGGACGATTTGCAACTGCTGCTCGACGGGCGCCCCGCCGCCCAGTTCGGCAGCGAAGGCCAGAAGCGCACCCTGGCCATCGCCCTCAAGCTCGCCCAGGCCGAGTACCTCAGCGGCCTTTACGGCGCCCCGCCGGTCTTGCTCATCGACGACATCATGGGCGAGCTGGACGTAAAACGACGCAGCGGTTTCCTGCCCCTGCTCGAGCAAGCCCGCCAGTCCCGCGGCCAGGTCTTTATGACCGCCACCGAGGAAAACTGGCCCCGAGAGCTGGGCCGCGATGTCCAACGCTGGCAGGTGAAGGCCGGGGCGCTGAGCACAGCCTAAGGGTTGCGGGTTTTTCCGAACGAGCCTGTGTGCCGAGGTATTGGAGATTATTGAAAATTGAGAATTGAAAATTGGCCAAGGGTAATTAGTACCTCTTGGAGAACTTCTTGCGGGACTCTTCCTCGGGCGCCGGGGACGGGGCGGCGGCTTGGGCCGGCGGAGTCTGGGCGGAGGTCTGCGGGGATGAAGGGGCAGGAGCCGAGTCAACGGCCTCGACAAAGGCCAGGCGCAAGTTCATGAGGCTCTGCTTGAGCAGGCCGGCTTCCTCTTTGGAAAGGTTGCCCCGGGTCTTGGCCTCGAGCATCTCCAATTGGTCGATGAACAGCTTGGCCGCCTCGAGGTCCCGGATGACCTTCCCGGTCTCCGGATGGGCCGTTTTGCCCAGGAGCATCAGGGCCATGTTGGACTGCTGAATGACCAGGTGCGCGAAGAGCGCCGAAGGTTCCTCGGTTGGGCCGGAATTGGCCGGGTTGTTTTCGGAATGCGGTGGATTGCTCATGGCCCGCCAGTTTTGCTCGAACTGTGGATTTCGGCCAGCAAAAAACCGATGAGTTGCCGCAATCGTGCCTCGACATCCACCGTTTCCAGGATGGCTTGGCGCTGGACCGCCCCCGGCAGCACCGCGCAAGAGACCAGGTCCGCCGCTTGTTCCGGGTCGGCAATCGAATCCAGGTAATGCAGGATTTCTTTGGGCGAAAAGGAGGGCGGCGGCGAGTTGCCTTGCGCCGGCCTCGGGGGACATGACGGGAAATGGAAAGGGCAGGCCCAGCATGATGCGGCGTTCGAGCAACTCCCGGACCTTGGCCACCAGGGCGTCCACCTTCACATTGTCGCACGGCGGGGTCTCCAAGGGGCGGATTCGTTGGATGCGATAGGGCTTGTAACGGACCGGTTCCCCAAGTTCCACGCGCGCCAGACCCAGCAGGATGAGATGGGAGGTGCCGTCACGGTGCCCGACCGACACGCGAATGAGGCCCAGTCCCGCCACCAGCGAGGGGCTTTCGCGGCTGCTGCCCGGTCTTTGCATGGCCACCGAAAACATGCGCGTCGAGTGCAGGGCATCGGCGAGCATCTGGCGGTAACGCGGCTCGAAAATATAGAGCGGCAGCAATGCCTGCGGGAAAAGCGTCGCTTTGGGCAGCGTCATAACCGGGACCTCGCGCGGTATCTTCATGGGGATAATCTAGAGGTAGGCCGCGCGTTATTCAAGTTGACGTTCCGGGTCGCCGTCTCCTAAGGTTGCCGGCTTGCGGAGCGGCGGGGCTTGCAGGACCAACTCGCTCACTGGACTTTTTCAACGATTGACGGAAAGGTTTGTTTGTGAATGTAACCGTAGAGAATTTGGCGCCGTGCAAAAAGCTGGTGCGCGTGGAAGTGGACGCGCAAAAGGTCGCTGAGGCCTTTGAAGCGATGACCCGTGATTTTCAGCGAAAGGCAAAATTCCCGGGCTTTCGCCCGGGCAAAGTGCCGCTGGAAATCGTCGCGCGCAGGTTTGAGAAGGAAATCCAGGACCAGGTCAAGGAGAAGCTCATCAACGAGACCTTTAAGCAGGCCATGGAAGAGCAGAAACTGGACGTGGTCGCCAAGCCGGACATCGAGGAGATCCAATTTGGCCGCGGCCGGCCCTTGCAATTCGCCGCCACCGTCGAGACCGCGCCGGAATTCGAGCTGCCCGAATACAAGGGTTTGCCTGCCCGAGTCGAGACCCGCGCCGTCAGCGAGGCCGACGTGGATCGGGCCTTGGAGGTGCTGCGCGCACAGCGAGTAACTTATCTCACTGTGGACCGTCCCCTGGCCTCCGGCGACATGGCCGTGGTCAACTATACCGGCCAGTGCGAGGGCAAACCGATCAGGGAAGTCGCCCCGACCGCCATGGGGCTGACCGAGAAAAAGGGCTTCTGGATCGAGGCCGGAAGCAACAGCTTCATCCAGGGCTTTGCCGAGCAGCTCCTGGGCGCCAAGGCGGGCGAAAAGCGGACTGTCACCGTCAATTTCCCCGCTGATTTCGTCACCCCGCAGCTCGCCGGCAAGCGAGGCGTCTATGAGGTCGACGTGGTGGAGGTCAAAGAGAAATTGCTGCCCCCCCTGGATGATGGATTGGCCAAAGCTTACGGGGCGCAGAGCCTTGAGAAGCTGCGCGCAGGCGTGCGACGCGACCTGGAGAACGAGTTGAGCCACAAGCGCAGCCGGAGCATCCACCACCAGCTCCGCCAATCCCTCTTGGGCCGGGTGCAGTTTGAACTGCCCGAAACCTCGGTGGCCTACGAAACTCGCCACCGGGTCTATGACATTGTCAATGCCAACCAGCGCCGCGGCGCTTCCCGCGAGCAGATCGAACAGCACAAGGACCGCATCTACTCGGCCGCCGCGCAGGATGCCAAAGAGCGCGTCAAATTGGCCTTCATCATCCAGAGGATCGCCGAAAAGGAGGACATCAAGGTCTCCCAGGACGAAATCGGCCGGCGCGTCGCCCAAATCGCCGCGGCCAACCAAATCCCGATGGAAAAACTGGCCAAGGACCTCAAGGAGCGCAACGGCTTCATTGAAATCTACGACCAGATCATGACCGACAAGGTGATGGACTTCCTCGAGCGCAACGCGCAACTTATCGAGGCGCCCCCCGGCTCGACGCCCGACTTTCAGACCAACGCCAGCTAAACCGGACTTGCACCGATGACCCCCGAAGCGCGCAAGAACGGCCCCAGGGCGCCGCGCATCCTGATTGTCGATGACGATGCGGGGCAGCGGAGCCTGCTGGATTCTTTTTTGCGGAGCGAGGGTTTCGAGACAGTGCCGGTCGCCTCGGGCGAAGAGGCCCTCGAGACTCTGCGCACCGCCGCCTTCAGCATGATGATTTCTGACGTCCGCATGCCGGGCCTCTCGGGGTTGGAGACCCTGCGGCGCGCCCGCCAGGAACATGCCGTGCTGCCCATCCTGCTCGTCACCGCTTACGCCGACATCCGCGAGGCGGTGGGCGCCATGCGGGACGGCGCCCTCAATTATCTGGCCAAACCCATTGACCTGGACGAACTCCTGGCCAGCGTCCGCCAGGCCACGGGCCTGGCCAAGTCCGCCCCGCGGAAATTCAGCGCGCAGCGGCAGTTGCCGCCGCGGGTGGTGGCCGAGAGCCCGCTGATGCAGGCCGTCTTCGATGATGCCTCGCTCATCGCCCCTTCCGAGAGCCGCGTCCTCATCACCGGGGAAAGCGGGGTCGGCAAGGAAGTCCTGGCCAACGTCATCCATGCCTGGAGTTCCCGCGCCTCCGGCCCGCTCATCAAGGTCAACTGCGCCGCCATCCCGGAAAACCTCCTCGAAAGCGAACTCTTCGGCCACGAAAGAGGCGCCTTCACGGGCGCCCACAAGCAAAAGCAGGGTCGCTTCGAGGCCGCCAATGGCGGCACCATCTTCCTGGATGAAATTGCCGACATGTCGGCCCCGCTCCAGGCCAAGCTGCTCCGGGTCACCCAGGAGGGACGGTTCAATCGCGTCGGCTCGAACCTCGAAATCCAAACCAACGTCCGCATCCTGGCCGCCACCAACCGACAACTGGACGAGGAGGTCAAGGCCGGCCGTTTCCGCGAAGACCTGTTCTACCGCCTTAACGTGGTGGAAATCAATATCCCCCCCCTTCGCGAGCGCAAGGAGGACATCCTGGCCCTGGCCAGCGCCTTCATCGCCGAGTTTACCCAGGGCCGGGCGCGCTTTTCCACCGCCGTCATCGATTGGCTCACGCGCTACTCCTGGCCGGGAAACGTCCGCCAACTGCGCAATGCCATGGAACGCGCCGCCCTCCTCTCCCGAGGCGAACTCATCCTGCCCGAACACCTGCCCGCCCAGGTCCGCGCCGGGGCCGAGCCGGCCCCCCCAACCCAACCGGCGGCGGACCAAGAGCACCTGGGCGAAATCGAGCGCCAGGCCATCTTCCAGGCCCTGCGCAAACACGCCTTCAACCGCACTGAAACCGCCAAAGCCCTCGGCATCAGCCGGCGCGCCCTCCTCTACAAACTGCAGCGATTCCGCGAACTGGGCTATGATGTGGACTCCGGATCATGAAACCGATAACGCTCCGCCCCCGGAACGCCGGCTTCAGCCGGCAGCCCCTCGTACAAAGAGTAACATAATGAAACCGATATTGCTGCTGGTCCTCCTCCAACTGCTTGCCTATCCATCCGGCGCCGCTGTGGTATGTACGCGGCCCCAAAGGACGAGCCTCTCCCGGCCGATTACCAGGTCAGGATCGGGGCTCAACCCGTGGACGTTTACGCGGCCCGTGTTCTGGACCCCCCTTTTGCCGGCAAGGAGTGGGATTTTGGCGGCCCATATTCATTCTGCAATTTCGATGTCGAAGGACCCGTCGAGGTTCGGATTAGCTCAAAACGATCGCTGCGCAACACCGTGGTGCGTCCCGCCCTTGCCACGGTGAAAACCCGGCTCGAGGGCGACAACACCCTGATGGTGTCGCTGTCCGGCCCGTGCAAATTGAGCCTCGAACCCGAGGGCAAGAAAGGACCCCTGCTGCTCTTTGCCAATCCGTTGGAAAAGGACCCGCCCCAGCAGGGTGCTCCCGGTGTGATCTTCTTTGGTCCGGGCGTTCATAAGCCGGGCCGGCTCCTGGTCACCAATAACCAGACGCTCTACCTTGCGGGCGGGGCCGTGGTCAAGGGCGGCGTTCAGGTCGAAGGGGAGAATGTCCGAATCCGGGGCCGCGGCATTCTGGACGGCTCAGACTGGGAATGGCGGAGAGGCCCAACGGCTTGTGTGGTGATGATCCGGGGCACAAATGTCGAGGTCAGCGGCATCACCATTCGAGGCGCATCGCATTGGACAATTGTGCCGCGCGACAGCCGGAACGTCACCGTGCGCAACGTGAAGCTCTGCGGCGCCCGGGTGCAAAACGACGACGGCATCAATCCCTGCAACTCGCAGGACGTGCTCATTACCGATTGCTTCATCCGGACCGATGACGATTGCGTGGCCCTCAAAGGTCTCGAGCTGGGCGGGCCCAACAGCAATGTCGAGCGGATTACGGTCCAGAACTGCACGCTTTGGTGCGACCGGGCGCGCATCTTCCTGCTGGGCCACGAGAGCCGGGCGCCATTTATGCGCGGCATCACGCTCCGCAACCTGGACATCATCCATTTCTCCATGACCGCCTTCCTGTTCGAGCCGGGAGAGGAAATGCGGCTCCAGGACGTGACCGTGGAAGATGTGCGGATGAACGGCGAAGGCCAGAGCGAACTCATTCGCCTCAAGCCAGTGGTCAACCAATACATGCGCAACAAGGTCCCCGGGTACGTCAGCAACGTGCGCTTCCGCAACCTGAGCGTCTCGGGCAAGCCCGGGCCCTATCGGGTCCAGATTAGCGGCGCCGACGACCAGCATGATGTCCGGGACGTGTCATTTCAGAACGTGGACATCCTCGGCTCCAACCTCGGCAACGCCTCCGAGCGCCTGGAAGTGGGACCGCATGTCAGGGACCTGCGGTTTGAAACCCAAGGTCTGCCGAGGCCGGGGAAATAGGCTCCGCCTGCCAAAAGCCTCCTCCTTCTCGTGGCCTTTGTCGGCGCCTTTGTCGCGAAAATGTATCGTGTTTTGACACCCGGCGAACCGACAAAGGTCGCGACGAAGGACGCCCAGCGTAACTGAAAACGTCCGAACTCCAGAGGCTGCGTAGCGCAGGTTTCCAACCTGCTGTATCGACGACTTCCAGTCGGCAGGCTGTACCTGCTTGGGAGCATCTGCGGATTGGAAATCCGCGATACAGCAGGCTGGAAGCCTGCGCTACGCCCTCCAGTTGGCGAAACCTTATGAAATGTCCGGGCTATGGGTCGGGCAGGCCGTTGATGAACATGAGCGCGCGGGGATCGGTGGTGGGCGCCGGGAGCCAGAAGAGCTTGCTCCTTTCCAGTTTCTTGGCGGCCGCCACCTTCACTCGTTCAACGTGAAAGTCGCAGAACATCAGGTGCCCGATGCCATTATGCCGCGTACTGAGGGCGTTGGTGGTCCCCATGATGGGCACGGGGCCAACCATGCCGGAAAGGTCGTCTCGGGCCATGGCGGCTTCCATGAAGAGGAGGGTTCGCGCCGGCGATATGTAGGTGGAGGGGTCCGCTGTCCATTTGGAGGAGGCCATGTCGTGGCAGAGCACGCAGTTCATGGCGTAGCTGCATTGGCGGATTGAGGCGGGCGGCGCAGGGGAACCGATGGGGTTGATGGCCAGCGCGCGTTGATCGGTAGGGCAGAGATAGACCTGGCGGCTCTTCAGGTAGGGATAGAGCTGGCCAGTTCCGAGATCAACGCTGCCCTGATAGGCGTGCAGCCAGTTCAGAAAGAACGGCAGGCTTCCCTTATTATCGAGCGAATAAGTGGCGGCAGCCTGGCTGAACTGCCGCAGGTTGTTCGCGCAGGCGGTGGCCCTGGCGGCTTCCTTGGCCCGGCCCAGCACCGGCAGCAACAGGCCCGCCAGAATGCCGATGACGGCGATGACGACCAGCAGTTCGATGAGGGTGAACGCTGAGTGGCGGGTTGGCGCGACGGCCGATTCGCCGCTCGGCGTCTTATCAGGTCGGCGAAAGCATTTCATGTCCCCAAGCTGTTTAGTCACTTTTTGGTAAGGCGGTCAAAGGCGGTGATGACGGGCAGGGCCGAACCGTCGTCGTCGAAGAAGCCGCGGCTGCGGAGGGGGCCGGTTTTGACGGCGGGTTCCCACCAGAAGATGCCGACGCCGCGGTTGTCCGGGGTGGCCAGGACGAGGCGGTTGACTTCCTCGAGGAACTCTTTTTGGCCCTCGGGGGTCTCGGGGAATGGCCCGCTCCGTTGCTTGTATTCGGTGGGCCGCCAGCAATAGGCGGCCTCGACCAGGATGATGTCCTTGTGGTAGCGGGCGGCCATCAAGTTCAGATTTTCCCGCAGGTCCAACAACGAGCCTTGCCACCAGGGGTAGTAGGATTGGCCGATGACGTTGTAAGGGACATCATAAGAGTTGAGCTTGTCGAAAAAGGTACTGGGTGCGTTTCCTGTCGCCGCCCCGATCGATGTGAATCATGATGCGGGGAGCCGGATTGGCGCCGGAACCGGCCTTGACTCCCTTGATGCCGGCCTTGAGCAGGTCGGCGAAGTTCGGCCAGTTCTCGGGCAACTTGCCGTCGGGCCAGAGCAGGCCGGGAGTGATCTCGTTGCCGACTTGGACCATGTCCGGCAGGACGCCGGCGTTGGCAAAGGCCTCGATGGTGTCGCGTGTGTAATCGAACACCGCCTGGACCAGTTCGGCGTGCGACTTGCCCTCCCAGGCCTTGGGAATCGTCTGCTTGCCCGGATCGGCCCACGTATCCGAGTAATGATAGTCCAGGAGGAACTTGAACCCGAGTTTCCGGGCTTCCTGGGCTGAGGAGATCGTATAGGCGAGGTCATTGGGCAGGCGCGTGGGACTATGGAAGAGCCGCAGGCGCACCCAGTTGTAGCCGTGGTCCTTGAGGATCTGAAGGCCGGGTTTCGCCTGGGCGTTGTCCTTGAAGACGGCCCCTTGGCTCTCCGCCTGCTTGAGAAAGGAGACGTCCGCCCCGATGGCATAGTCCGCCGCTTCGACCGTTCCTATCAGCAGGAGCTGGAAGGCCAGCCAGCAATTCACTAAAACCCAGGCGGCATTGACAGGCAGCCCCGGGAAGAATCTGTTCTCGGCGCGGTTCATTGAAGGCATCCTAAGCGCCCGGTCGCCGGCGTCAACCGCGCATATTGGAACGGACGACGTTGGGCGCTCTGCATTTCACTCTTTTGAGCAGCCGGTCCTAACCCGGGTGTTTCATGGCCGAAGAGCGGTACCGCGCTCCCGAGGCTACGTAGCGCAGGTTTCCAACCTGCTGTATCGCCGACTTCCAGTCGGCAGGCTGCACCTGCCCGGTCGCAACTGCGGATTGGAAATCCGCGATACGGCAGACTGGAAGTCTGCGCTACGCCTTCCAGTTGGCGAAACTCTGGGAAATATCCGGGCTAATCGTAATCCTAATCTTGCTCCTAATCTCCTGCGGTCTTGTCAAATGGGCCGGAACGGCCTGATTTGAGCCTGTGATGGAAAGCAGCAAGACCTTGGAGCGGCCGGCGGCAGCGCCAGCCAGGCGCCGGTACACCTATGCCGAGTTGGCAGCCGAAATGCCGGAAACCAATCAACCTTGCGAGCTTTGGGATGGAGAATTGGTCATGTCGCCAACGGCCAAACCGCCGCGTCCAAGCTGCTGCCCGGCTTTGAGGTGTTGGTGACTCCCCTGTTCAAGGGCGAGTAGCAGCCGCTCTGCCGGCGGCTCGTTTCGGCTGGCCTCAGGCAGGGCCTTTCGCAAGCGGTTCGGTTGTGGACCTTTGTCGCAGCCTTTGTTGTCAACTTGGCCGAAAGATGGCCAATTCGACAAAGGTTGCGACAAAGGCTGCGACGCAAGTTGCGATCAAGGCCTCCGTTCGCCGGGCTTTTGGACAGGCATCAGGCGGGTGTGTCCCGTGTGAAGCACGCCACGAAGGCGCCGTCCACGTGGTCGAGGAAGGGGAGCAACTCGCGCTGGCGCTCGAGCTTGAAGCCGGGATGTTCGCTGAGGAATTGTGTGACGGCGTCCTGGTTTTCTTCGGCTCGAGGCTGCAGGTGCTGTAGATCAGGCGTCCACCGGGCCGCAAGCGGGCGGCGCCCTGGCGGAGCAATTGCAGTTGGCTGGCGCGCAGGCCCTTGAAATCCTCGGGTCGAAGCCGCCAGCGCAAATCCACCCGCCGCCGCATGACGCCGGTATTCGAGCAGGGTACATCGACCAGGATGCGGTCAAAAAGGGTCGAGGACTGAGGATTGAAGGTCGAGACACAGGTGATGCCGAGGCGGGCGCAGTTTTCCGGGATGAGTTTGAGGCGGCCTGGGGCGGTGTCGTGGGCGAGGAGTTGGCCCTGGTTGGCCATCAGTTGGGCCAGGTAGCTCAGTTTGCCGCCGGGCGCAGCACAGAGGTCAAGCACGGTTTCGCCCGGCTGGGGGTCGAGTTCTCGAGGGGCCAGGAGCGAGCTGGGGTCCTGGACATAGAACAGGCCCTGCCGGAAACTGGGCAGCCCTGCCAGGGGCGGATGGGATTTGAGTTCAAACAGGAGGTTTTCCTCGAGCCAGTCCCCGCGCACAAAGTCGTATTCCACGTCTTCTTGGCGCCACTGGGCCAGGAGCTTGGCGGAGTCGGTCTTGAGGGTGTTGACCCGGGCAAAGGCGGCGGGGGGCGTGTTGTTCCAATCCATCAATTGCGCGGCGCGGTCCGGTCCCCAGCGTTGGGTCCAGCGGGTGGCCAGCCAGTCCGGGTGGGAGTAGCCCAGAGCGGGTTCAGAGACCTTGAGTTGGGCCAGCAACTGCCGGGTGGCGTCAAACTCGCGCAAGTAACCGCGAAGCACGGCATTGACGAAGCCGGCCTGCGGGCCGAGGCCGCTCTGCTTGGCCAACTCGACGGTCTCGTGGACCGCGGCGTGGTCAGGGATGCGGTCCAGCCAGAAGATCTGGTAGAGACCCAGGCGCAAGAGATTCTGCAGCAAGGACTTTTGCGCGCGATTGGCCGTCTTGCGGGCCACCAGCCAATCGAGCGTTGCCTGCCAGCGGACGATGCCATAGACTAGTTCCTGGCACAGATGGCGGTCGGCAGCGGATAGCTGCGTTTGGGCCAGGGCGTCCTCGAGCAGGTGTTCGATATAGTGGCCGCCTGGGCGGCGCTGGAGAAGGCGCACGGCAATTTCTCTTGGTTTTTGTCCGCTCACGACCTTAAATAGTCTCATTCCCCATGGGGGGAAGCGAGCCGGAAGATGTTTTATGAGAGAAGAATTTGAAAAAATGGCGACGGCAGGCAAGCTCGAACGCCACCATATCGAGCCGCTGGTTCAGCTTGCCACGAGCGGATTTTGCATGCACCGCAGTTGGGGTTTCGGCAGGATTCGGACGGTGGACACGGTTTTTGCCCGGTTCACGATTGATTTTCAAGACAAAGCGGGACACACGATGGACCTGGGATTCGCGGCCGAGTCCCTCAAACCGATCTCGAAGGACCACATCCTGGCGCGCAAGGCAGTGGACCTCGAGGGTCTGCGGCAGATGGCCGCGACCCACCACCTGGAACTGGTCAAACTGGTCCTGACCAGCTTCGGGGGCAACGCCACCGCCGACCAGGTCCAGCAGGTGCTCGTGCCGGACGTCATCAGCTCCGACTGGAAAAAGTGGTGGGAAGGGGCCAAGCGCGAGCTCAGAAACGACGGCCACTTCCAGGTGCCGCTCAAGAAGACCGAGCCGATTGTCTATCAGGTCAAGGAGGTCTCTCTCCAGGACCGACTGCTCGGGGATTTCCGGGCCGGCAAGGGCTTGAAGGCGCGGCTCATTGTGGCCGGGGAGTTGCTCAAGAACGCCCACGACCTGTCCGACAAGCAGGCGGCCGCCCAGGAAGTCATTGCAGCCCTCAACGCCGAGATTGCCAACTACCAGCGCACTCAACCTGCCGTGGCCCTCGAGGCGGTCTTCGCCCGGGACGACCTGCGGCAAATGGCGGGCCTGGCGCCCGCCGAAGGGGAACTGGACGCCCGGGCGATATGGTCCCTGGAGCCCAAACTCGGGCCGCTCATGGAGGGGCTGCCGGCCGCCAAGCATCGGCGGGCCCTGGAATCGTTCGAGGCGGCCAATCAGCAGATCGTGGACGCGAACACCGGCAAGGCCTTCTCCGAAGAGACAGAGGAGGCCGAGAACAGGATCAAGAAGTGGGTGTATGTCCTGCGCGACACGCTCAACAGCGTTTCCGCCAAGCTCTGCCGGGAGTTTGCCGGCCTGCTCATCCACAAGGGCAAGATTGACCTGCTCAAGGAAGCTCTGGCCCGGTCCATCAGCCAGCACACCGCCAGCAGCGAGTTGTTGCTCTGGCTGGCCAAAGACCGCAACGACGCCTTTGCGGACATCCTCGGACCCGAGGTCTTCCGCGCCATGCTCACGGCCATGGAGCGCGACCAGTTCAATGAACGCCGCTCCAACCGCCTGCGGGATTATATCCTGGACGACCAGGAATTGCTGGTCGAGCTGATCGGTTCCGCCGACCTGGAGGTCATCAAGGACCTCACGCGCGCCCTCCAGCTTTCGCCCTGCTTCGACGACATGGACAAACGCTCGCTGCTGGCTCGCATCGTCAAGAGCTACCCCGCCATGCAGACGCTCATTTCCGGCGAGCAGACCAAACAGGAGACCTTTTTGGTCGTGTCCTGGGAGAGCCTGGAACGGCGCAAGAACGAATATCACGAGCTGGTGGAGAAGAAGATCCCGGCCAACTCGAAGGAAATTGCCCTGGCCCGCAGCTATGGCGACCTGCGTGAGAACCACGAGTACAAGGCCGCCAAGGAGATGCAGAAACTGCTCATGCGCCGCAAGGCCGAACTGGAAACCCAGCTCATCCGCGCTCGCGGCACCGATTTCTCCAACTCCCGCACGGATGTGGTCAGCATCGGCACCATTGTCCGCGCGACCGACCTGGCCACCAACCAGCCCGAGCACTTTACCATCCTCGGCGCCTGGGATTCCGAACCCGAGAAAGGCATCGTCAGCTATCTGACCCCCGTCGCCCAATCTCTGCTCAACCGCAAGGTGGGCGAGGAAATCGAATTCGAAGTCAACAAGGTCGGGCACCGGCACCGCATTGAGGGCATCGAGCCGTTCAGGAAGTAATCATGAACCGATCGAAGATACTTGCCCCGGCCAAGATCGAAGTTACGGAATCGTTGGTGCTTGAGGGAGACATCGCCCAAGTGCTCCCTCGGCTTCCGGACGCCTGTGTTCAATGCGCCGTCACTTCGCCGCCCTATTGGGGTCTTCGGGATTATGGCATACAGGGGCAGATCGGACTGGAGCCGACACTTGCGGCCTACCTCCACAAGCTGACGAGCGTCTTTGCCGAGGTCCGCCGCGTTCTGAAGCCCGACGGCGTTCTGTGGCTCAACATCGGGGACGGCTACACCAGCGGCAACCGCGGCTGGCGCGCCCCGGACAAGAAGAACCCAAATCGCGCCATGTCCGTTCGTCCCGACAACCCGCCCGGCCTCAAAGACAAAGACCTGGTCGGCGTCCCTTGGCGGCTGGCGCTGGCGTTACAGGCGGACGGATGGTTTCTTCGCAGCGATATTATATGGCACAAACCCAATGCCATGCCCGAAAGCGTCAAGGACCGGCCCACCCGCGCGCATGAGTACATTTTCATGTTCACGAAACGGGACCAGTTACGCCTATTATGCGGATGCCGTGCTGGAGGAGACCGAGGACGGAGGCACCCGAAACCGGCGGACAGTTTGGAGCGTCAACACGGCCCCGACCAGCGGCAACCACATCGCGGCGTTCCCGGAGGAGCTCGTCGAACCCTGCGTGCTCGCGTCCACAAAACCAGGTGATGTCGTGCTGGACCCATTTTTCGGGTGCGGCACAGTCGGACGGGTGTGCCAGCGGTTAAATCGACAGTTCATCGGCGTTGGGCTCAACCCTGAGTACGTCAATGAGGCCAGGCACTTGCTGGCCAGACAGCCGCCTTACGGCAGCCCGGCGGGGCGGCGCCACGGTTATGTTATGGAATCAATCACGGTTGCCCGCCGAAGGTGACGTAATCGTCCAGGTCGAGCAGGTCGAACCAGGTGGCGATGTCGTCGCGTTGGGGGGCGATTTTGGCGTGCTGGCCTTGGAAGAACTCGCGTGATTCGGTGTCGGCGGGCGCGCGATGGTCCTGGAGAGCGGACCAGGCCAGGATTTCGGGCTCGGTCGGTTTGTTTCTCGCATGCTGTCGAATCCAAGACAGCATCTCCCCATCGCTTTTCCCGGCGGCAAGCTGCTTCTTGAGCGCCTCGGCATTGATGCCGGCGAATTCCAGGAACCGCTGGTCCAGGGGGCAGGCGAAGTAGTATTCGCCGTTTTTGCCGGCGATAAGGGCGCGGCCCTTGTCGAGCATGCGGGGCAGGATGACATAGCCGCCCAGCCGCACGCGCGGGCTGCGCGGGGGACGTTGGGTGAGGTCGGGTGCGTTTTTGAGAGCCATAGTTTGCCTTTGGTTGACTGGTTGCGTTGTTTTAATTCATCCTGATGCTGGTCCGCTGGCGGAGCCAGAGATAATCGGTCGCGGGGGACGGCACAAAGCCGCCGCCGGCGCCGCCTTGAACGGGCGGGCGCACGGTGTTCGCTATCCAGCGGTGCCGTTCCAGGTGCCCGTCGGCCCAGGTCATGTTGGCTGAGCTATTGTGATAAGAAGCCGGGAGATTGCCCCATTGAATCTGGTCCCAGACATTCATGAAATACCCGTCGTTAATCGTGTCGGGGTGTTCTTCGATGAACACCCAGAAGTTGGCCGGGCTTGGGAAGTCGCTCGCCCTAAGGAATTGGACCCAGTTGGGATTAAACCGGTTGGGCTTGATGAGCGGGTTGCCGACGAGCGAGTTGAGCGAGATGCTCCGCAGCCGCGGGCCGTCTTGCGCCTTCGCTTGGTCGGACGGACACTTATAGACGGCCAGGTTGTTGGCCACGTAAGGGGCCAGTTTCCCGCTGAGCACGAAGACCGGGTTGGTGTTCTCGGGGCTCATCCCCCAGTCCTCGATATTATTGACCCAGCTTTGCCGGTAAGAGCGCGTATCGGCTGTGCTCGAGTTGTTGACGAGCAGCCCGGCATTGTCGTCCGCATAGATCGCCCAGGCCACGGCCAGTTGCCGAACGTTATTCGCGCAAGCGCTTGCCCGCGCGCTCATCTTGGCCCGCGACAGGGCGGGCAGCAGCATCGCCGCCAGGATGGCGATGATGGCAATAACCACCAGCAGTTCTATCAAGGTGAAGCCGCCATTCCGGCGGCTCGACGTATGCTTCATCTGGGCCTTTTGTTCAAGGGACAACGCCGGGCCAATATCCTTGAATGCCGGCGCCGAGTCAAGCCGGCGGGACCGCCATGCCGGTTTTCAGCCAGGACCAGTGACAAAGTTCTCCGCAAACCCTTGTAGGAGACGACGTGAGGAGTCTCTGATTGATTTTTGGGCACAGCGAAAGCCTGCTCCCCTCGGAGGCCATTGATCAGAGACTCCTTACGTCGTCCCCTACAGTCAGGGAATGGGGCCCGTTTCGGCGACTTTGTCAGCCGCCCTGGGTTTTCAGCCGGACGCGTGGTGGGGCGGGCGGCTCCCCCGTGTTGGGTTTTTCCGACCCGGTTGAAAGCCGGGCGCATTCACTTTTTTGGGTGGCAGTTTTTGGCTCTCGATCTTAATCTTGGTCCTAAGCTCAGTCCAAATGAAACGCCTGTTCGACCATGAAAAGAAGGAGATGAGGAGCGGGATTAAGATTACGATTAGGAGCGGCTACCCAGATGAGTGAAATGTGCCCGAGAAAATGGCTTGCACGCTGCGGTGTGGCGGCAGTGTTGATTCTGATCGTGCTGCTGGAGGTGGCCCATCAACCTCATGCGCGGCGGATTCGGATGGGCAAACCGTTGCCGCCGGGCAAAGTGAAGCCGCGGTTGGTGAGCACCTGGGCCACGGCGGTGCTCCTGGCGCCCGACGGGTCGCTTTGGGCTTGGGGCGAAACCAACAGCGTGTTCCCGCAGTCCGCCATATCGCAGATTCCACGCCGCGTCGGGTCGGACTCGGATTGGGCGCAGGTGGCTGGCGGCCCGGGGCACGTGGTGGCTCTAAAGAACGATGGCAGCCTGTGGGCTTGGGGCGTCAACTTCGATGGAAGGGTTGGCCAAACAAACCTCGCCATTTGCTACAACGCCCCGACCCGTATCGGCTCGGAAACCAACTGGGCCCAAATCTCCGTCGGCTCCGTCGGTTTCTTCGGCGCCCACACTCTGGCGTTGAAAAATGACGGGTCGCTCTGGGCCTGGGGCGCGAATGACTCCGGCCAATTAGGCGACGGGACGACCAACAATAGATCGGTCCCGACGATGGTCGGCGCCGACCGGGATTGGCGGACGTTCGCGGCGGGGGACGCGACCAGCTTCGCGCTCAAGAGCAATGGCACCCTCTGGGTCTGGGGAAGAGGCAGCAGCAGCAATGATTTGGCGCCAAAGCAAATCGAGTCCGGCACGAATTGGCTGTCCATTTCGGCCTGCGATCCGCCCCACGGTCCTGCCCTGCTGGCGATCAAGACCGATGGGACACTTTGGCTGAATAACCCGCCACCTGCTTATCATGTTGCGCCGGCCTTGGCTTCCGCTCCCACTGCGACCTTCACACAAATCGGACGGGACAGAGATTGGGCCGAAGTCTATCCCGGGGAGTTTTCGTTCTTTGCCCGCAAGAAGGACGGCAGTTGGTGGGTCTGCGGCGAGAATTACGGGGGACAACTTGGCATCGGCATATATGCTGCGGCAAAGCCCTCCCCACAACGGCTCCCTTTCGACTTCGAGCCGTGGGCCTTCGCGCCGGGGCCCGGAACTACTCTTCTGTTGGGCAAGGATGGAAGGCTGTGGAGTTGGGGCAAGCGGCTGGGCGTGGGCAAACCGAGCGCAGCGCGGAAGACAATCAACCATTGGGTGGTCCCGGTGGTCTGGCCCATCTTCCCGGCCCTGGGCAAACGGATCAGATCGGACCTTGACCGAATTGACCGAACCCCGGTCCTGCTGTGGGAGCTTCCGGCGGAGGTGCGCCGCTCGCTTGGGACCGGGCCAAAGAGCGCCGGGCTGTGATTCACTCCCGCAGCGATGGCAGCCGCTCCGTTGTGGCAGCCCCTATCCTGCGGTCGGATCGGTAAGCTCACCATTGACCCGGCGCCAAATCCGCAGCGGGTTCTCGTCCTTGAGGGCGTCCGGGAGCAGCGCGCCAGGGAAGTCCTGGTAGCAGATCGGGCGGACGAAACGATAGAGGGCCGCCGTGCCGACGGAAGTAAAGCGCACGTCGGTGGTCGAGGGGTACGGGCCGCCATGGTGCATCGCGGGACAGACTTCCACGCCGGTCGGGAAACCGTTGACGATCAATCGGCCTGCCTTGCGTTCCAGGAGCCGGAGCAGCGGTTGGGCCTGCGTGAGGTCCTCGGGCGTGCCATGCACCGTGGCGGTCAGTTGACCCTCGAGGGAGCGCGCCGCCGCCTGGAGTTCCTCGAGGGCCGGGGCGGAGATGAGCAGGGCAAAAGGGCCGAAGACTTCGCCTGCCAACTCGGGGTGGTTCAGGAAACTGGCCAGGTCAGTGCGCATTACCACGGCTTCGCCCTGGGTTTGCTTCGCGTCTGCCGGCTCCTGCGAACGGGCCAGCAACTCGGTCCCGGCCGCGGCCGAAACCTGGGCCAGGCCCTGGTGGTAGGATTGGCAGATGCCCGCATGAAGCATCGTCGCGGGCCTCACCGCCTCGAGCGAACGCGCCAACACTTCCTGGAATTGATCGAAGCCGGCGCTGCGCACGCCAAACACCAGGCCGGGCTTGGTGCAGAACTGTCCCACCCCGAGCGTCATCGAGGCGCGGAGACCCTCGGCAATCTGCGAGGCGCGCTCGCCCAAGGCGCCAGGGAGAATGAAAACGGGGTTAAGGCTGCTCATTTCGGCGAAGACAGGGATTGGCTCGCGCCGGGCGGCGGCGGCATCGAACAGAGCGCGGCCGGCCTTGCGCGAGCCGGTGAAACCGACGGCGCGGGCCGAGGGGTGCCGCACCAGGGCCAGGCCCAGGTCTTTGCCGACGCCATGAAGCATCGAAAATATTCCCGCCGGCAGCTCGCAGGCGGCCACGGCGCGCCGGACGGCGGTCGCCACCAGTTCCGAGGTGCCCGGGTGTCCGCTATGGGCTTTGACGACCACGGGGTTGCCCGTGGCCAGGGCCGAGGCGGTGTCGCCCCCGGCCACTGAAAAGGCGAGGGGAAAGTTGCTCGAGCCGAAGACGACAACCGGGCCGATGGGGATGAGCATCCGCCGCAGGTCGGGTTTGGGCAGTGGTTGCCGGTCCGGGATGGCGCTATCGATGCGCGCATCCACCCACGAGCCTTCGCGGGCGACCTGGGCGAAGAGCCGGAGTTGGCCGACGGTGCGGGCGCGCTCGCCGGCCAGACGCGTCTCCGGCAGCCCCGTTTCCTGGCGGGCGCGGGCAATGAGCTGGTCGCCCAAGGCGTTGATTTCATCGGCGATGCGCTCGAGCAGGGCGGCGCGTTGGGCCCCGGTTGTTTGGCCGAAGATCGCGAAAGCCGCCTCGGCCAATTCCAGGGCTGCGTCCGCCTCCTTGGCGCCGGCCCTGTAAAACTCCGGCGCCAGGGCGAGGCTATCCAGCGGACTGACAGCGCGGAACCTCTCGCCCGAGCCGGTGCTCAGGTAGCCGCCGATGAAACAATGGCCGTGCAAGTTCATAAGCATAAACAAGACCCCTAAACCACGGCCACCGGATTTTCCAGGCGGCCAATTCCCGAGACCTCGATCTCGACGAGGTCCTGCGCCTGCAGGGTGAAGGCATCGGGCGGGACGATGCCTGTGCCGGTGAGCAGGACAGCGCCGTGCGGGAAGCTCTGGGAGCGAAAGAGGAAGCGGGCCAATTCGTCAAAACCGCGCTTGATTTGGCTGACTGAAGTTTCGCCGGTAAAGACCGCTTGACCCTGGCGGCGGATGGCCAGGCGGATGGTCCAGGCCCGGGCCGCAGACTCCGAAGCTCCGAGCCGGATGCAGGGGCCGAGGGCGCAGGAATGCTCATAGATCTTGGCTTGCGGGAGATAGAGCAGGCTCTCGCCCTCGATGTCGCGCGCGCTCATGTCGTTGCCGATGGTGTAGCCGACGATGCTCCCGCGCGAATTGAGCACCAGCGCCAATTCCGGCTCCGGCACGCTCCAGCGGGCGTCCCTGCGAATGCCGACCGGCTCGCCGGTGGCCGCCACTTTCTCCGGCCAGCGACTTGAAAAACAGCTCGGGCCGCTCGGCGGCGTAAACCCGGTCGTAAGCGGTGGCGCCGAAGTCGGATTCCTCCATGCGAGCCGTCTTGCTGCGCAAATAAGTGACGCCGGCCGCCCAGACTTCCTGCCGTTCGAGCGGAGCGCACAACCGCACTTCGGCCAATCCGAGGCGCGGCAGGCCCCGCGAGGCCATTTGGTTGAGTTGGGCGACGGGGTCATCGCTTTCCAGCAGAGGTTGCATTTGGCGAACTCCCGCCGGCGTGAGGTCCAGTAGGGTGGAGTCGTCGAGCACCAGGCCGACACGGGCCTGGTCCTGTTGATCTTTGAAGCGGCAGAGGTTCATCTTCGAGCTACTCCGGGTTTAATGTCCTTTCTTGCGCCGGGGCCAATTCCCAGGCTCCGGCCGCGTCAGCCGGGCGGCTTTGGGCAAAAGGAACGCCAGGCCGGCGCAGGCAAGCATGCCGGCGCCAAGCACCGTGAAAGGGATGGCGGTGCTGTGATACTTCTTGGTCAGCCAACCCACGATGTCGTTTCCGACGTATCCGCCCAGGTTGCCGAAGGCATTGACCAGGCCGATGATGACGGCCATGACATTGCGGGGCAGCGTTTCGCTGGGGATGGCCCAGAACGGCGCCATGGCGGCGAAGGGCCCCGGGATGGCCAGGCACATCAAGGCATAAGAAATCCAGAAATGCCCGCGCAACACCACGCTCAGGATAAGGCTGGTCCCGCTCAGGGCGTACACCGCGGCGACGTGCGCCCGGCGCTCGCGCGTCTTGTCCGAATGCCAGGAGTTGAGCACCATGATGACGGCCGTCAGCGCATAAGGAAAGGCAAACAGGATGCCGTATTGGAGCGCGCTGAAGCCCCGGCCCTTGAGACCGCCGGTAAAAAAGGTCATGCAGCCGTAAGCGGCGCAGTTGTGCAGGAAATAAATCGCGAGCATGACGAAAACCGAGGGTTCCCGGAATCTCGCCAGCCAGGAAACCGCTTTTGGCGGCTCCAAGGCGGCCCTTTCCTTCTCCAAGGCGCTTTCCAGATAGTCGCGTTCCTCGGCGGAGAGCCACTGGGCCTGGCGGGGATGGTCGCGGATGCAGAACCACCAGATGGGCAGCCAGATAAAGGGCAGCGCTCCCTCGAGCATCAGCATCGTGTGCCAGCCGCAAACGCCCAGGAGCCAGCCGGTCAGCGGAGCGGAGCCCGCCACGGCCAGCGGCTGGCAAAGGTTCCAATAGGCATTGGCGCGGGCGCGCTCGTCGCGCGGAAACCAACTGGCCAGCAGCACCAGCGTGGCCGGAAAGACCCCGCTCTCCGCCACCCCGAGCAGAAAACGCGCCACCTCGAATTGCCGGAAGGTCCGCGACATCCCGCAACCGACCGCGCAGAGCCCCCAGAAAACCAGGAACAGGCTTATAATCTTGCGCGCGCTCCAGCGCGAAGCCCAATAGCCGCCCGGGATTTGCAGCAGGATGTAGCCCAGAAAAAAAATGCCCGCCGCTTGCCCCTTCATCCGGTCGTCCATGAGCAAGTCCTTCATCATGGTCGAAATGCCCGGGTCCAGCGCCAGGGAAACGTTGGTGCGATCCACGTACGAAATCGTGTACATGATCAGCGCGACCGGAATAATTCGCAGCCAGCGTTGTTGATTCATATATGTGCAGCAGCGCCCGGCTTTTGTAGCAGGCCAAATCCGGCGCGTCGATAGCAATACTCATTCAGGATCCCCCCGAGAATGTAGGAGCCGACGTGAGGAGGCTCACTTTTTTAAAGAGCGGAGAGATCAGAGCCTCACGTCGGCTCCAACAAAATCTCGAATCGGCCGTCTGATCTGCTCGCTTGGCCGCGGAGGCAGAGCCAGGCGCGCAGCCCTGAAGTCCGAAGAGCGAAGTCCGAAAGGAAATCCGAAGAGCCAAGTCCAAAGGGGCCGTGACTTTTGCCCTGGCGCACGAAGCCGGGAAAGACCGGTTGCTGAGAGAAACAAGGCATTTCTTTGTGATTTGCGTTCATTGGCGTCTATTCGCGGTTTCTTTGCTGGGGCGATACGCCTGGCCGTTCGGGGCAACTGGAGGGAGAGAGTGCCGGGAACGACAAGGCGCTAAAAAAATCGCTTGGATTTGGTTGGATTAGGTCGGATTTGGTTTGATTGGGTCGGATTGACTGTGGTTGGGACTGGGGGAAGAGGGCTTGCAGTGGTCTGTGAGAGGCTTTCGGCCAAGCGTTCCGGGCGGCGGGCCCTTTCGGAGCTCGAGAATGCAGGCGGCAATGCCCTGCCGCAACCGAGGAGAAGAATTAACCGCGGATGGCACGGATGGCACGGATTTTTTTATCCGTGCCATCCGTGTAATCCGTGGTCAAAGGTTCTTCCAAAAGAAGAAGTTGACAGAGAGTGGTACGGGTTTCGCCAACTGGAAGGCGTAGCGCAGGCTTCTCCCGGCGCGCCGGGATATTGCGGATTTCCAATCCGCAGATGCGACCGGGCAGGTACAGCCTGCCGACTGGAAGTCGGCGATACAGTCCCGATTCGGAATCGGGAGAAACCTGCGCTACGTGGCCTCGGGAGCTGGTACCGCTCTTCGGCTATGAAACACCCTGGTTAACACCGGGGCTTCAGCCCGGTGTAAAAAGGCACCTGGGGCGCTGCAACCGTTTCAACGGTTTGGCTGGGAGCACGGAAAGCCGTTATCACGGCTGGGACAACTCGCCGCATCCGTACACCGCGCTAAGCGGCGGTGTTAATGAGACTGGCTGAGAATCTGAGGCCTGCTCGGGTTTGGGCCCTTGACCGTTGAGCCTCGTGGAGGAGGTGGACGAGGCAATTCGAGCGTTGTCGCGTGGCCCTCCATATAGACAGCGTTCTTGCCGGACTTGGGCGGACGCAGATGGAAGTCGTCATAATCCAGCAGCAAGACGGTTGATTCAGGGGCGCGTGCCAGGGTGTAATTGGTCATCCAGTGAACACTGGGTGAGCCGAAGCCCACCATAACGCTGGTGCTGTGGCCGAGGTCAATGGGCCTGCCGTTGAGGGCTGTATTCCACTGGTAGCTCGAGCCTTCGGCTTCAAAAAACCAGCCTTTGTCCGCCGGGCACTTGAAGACTGGAGAACTGCCGTTGGTGGTCGCGATTCTCCCAACGTATGGGCCCAGCACGTCGCAAATTCGCGGGCGAGGCTTCTGCGGATTGTCCGGGTTGCTCGGCAGATATTCCGCCGCCGGCAGCCGGCCGTTGTTTTCTTCCGCGTATAAGCGCGTGGCGATGCCCAACTGCCTAAGCTGGCTGAGGCAGGTAACATTGTGCGCCTTTGCTTTCGCCCTGGATAAAGCCGCCAGCGAAAGAGCCGCGAGGATGCCGATGACGGCGATGGTCACGAGCAACTCGATCAGCGTAAAGGCGCGCTGCCGCCTTACTCCCGAGTGGAAAGGGACGTGCGTTGCGCTCATGTGGAAAGCAGGGTTGGGGTTGAGCTATGGTTTGTGTTTCAAGGCCTCGACGGCGCGCTGGTGCGCCGCTCGGTCTTCAGGCGTCAGGTTAAAGTCGTTCGTTCGCATGAGCTGGTCGATGCGTTGCATGAACTCGTCCGGGTTGGCCGGCATGTCGGCCTGGGCAGCAAAAATTTGGCTGCCGGTGTGGACCAGCTTAATGCCGGCGCAGTCGAGTGGCGCTGTGCGCAGGGTGTAAATGGTCGTCCAGCGCGCATGAAGCGTTTTCGCGGCCTGGGCGGCAGCTTCCGCGGTGGCCGGCATGGGCGTGACCAGGTCGGCGCCGGAGAGCAGCCGAATCTCCGCCAGCAGCCGTTCGGGCGCCAGGACGCCTTCGCCCATGCCGTCCCGCATCGCTTGGATGATGGCTTGGTGTTCGCTCGCCGGCTGGCCGCGTCCTTGCGCCAGGTCTTGAAAAAACGTGGCGGTTGCCTCCGGACGCAGCATCACCACCATACTCACGAGGTCCCCAGGGTCTTTCCTTGGCCCCCCAAACCTGCCACCGCCGCCGCCAACGCCACTGCCGCCGCCACCGCCGCCGCCACCGCCACTGCCGCCGCCGCCCCTGCCGCCGCCGCCACCGATACCGCCACCCGGCCGGCCATGCGGGTCGTAAGGTGTGACAAGGATGTTCGCCCGGAGCGGCCGGCTGCTTAAGTTGGTCCAGCGCCCGTCCTGGAGCCCGGTTCCCTCGCGCAACACGTCCAGCAATTGCCGCAGCGCCTGGTCGGAGCCGTAAACGGCGTAATCGATGCTCCAATAGGCCCCGGCCTGCAAGGACAACATATCGAGCGCCCGCTCGAGCGGCAGGTTCTTGAAGTCGAATGCCGCCGGGAGGGCGAGGTGTTTGTCCCAGGCAATTCTCTTCCCGCTCTGGCGCTCAAGTTTGCCGATGAGATCGTCGGCGGGCGTGCTGAGCGCTTTGACGGCGACCGTTGCGGTTCCGGCGCCGGCGAGCAACACCCCGGCGCCGACCGCAATTGCCGTCTTGGCCTTTGCCCAGGCCATGAGTTTCAATATCCCCTCCACGATGGCCAGAGTCGGAGTGGCTCCGGCTCCATTGGCGAGGGCTGCCGCGGTAACCGAAGAGGCCAGACCCATCGGCGCCGCTTGCACGCCAAAGGCCGAGAACGCCGCCGCCAGGGCAACCGAAGGCACGACCACGCCGCGCCTGGCGAAAATCAGCCTGAGCTTGTCGAGCGCGCGGGAAAGGCGCTTCTTGGCTGTGTCTTCGCTGACGCCCAGCGCCTGGGCCACCTCCTTGACGTTTTTCTCCCCGAAAAACCGGATCATCACGGCCTCGCGGTCCGTCTTGGAGAGCCGGTCGAGGGCCTCGTTGAGATGCGGCGAGATTTGCTCCCAAACCGATTCGGCATCGTGGGGTTCGATAGTGCTTTCCATGGTTACAGCCTCCTGTTCATGCCGGCGGCGGCAGGCCTCGTCACGCACCAGGTTCAGAACGGCGAATCGCGTGGCGCGAAAGAGCCAGCCACACAGCACCGTTTGCCGGCCAATCCCGCCTGCCTTCCGCGCCAGGGCGATGAATACGGCCTGTGTGACCTCCTGTGCCGCGTGGGGATTTCGCACCTGCCGCAGGGCGGCATGATAGACCATCCCCGCGTATCGGTCCACCAGCGCGCGGAACGCCTCTTCCGAGTTTCGCGTCGCGTATTCGTCGAGCAGTTGCCAGTCGTCCATAGCCTCAAGGTCGTCCTCTATTAGACACCGGCTCGACGAAAAAGGGTGACAAGTATTTAGCGGGACCCCGGCCACAACCCCCTTGGGGTTGAGGGCCCCTCCATTGCTGCCACCCAGGGTTGTCCCTTCGGTCCAACCCTGGGCGGTCTCGGCTCGGCGCTAAATTGGAGCCTGTCCCAAGAACTCCGATTCCGGACCCATGCCGCGATCTTTGTCGCGACCTTTGTCGCCAACTTGGTCGACAAATGGCCAGTTCGACAAAGGGTGCGACAAAGGGTGCGACCAAGACTTAGGTTTGCCGGGCTTTGGGACAGGGCCTAGATTAAGAACAGGTCCGCGCGCCCCTTGAGCTTGGCGCTTGTCTCCGCGCCCGGGTCCTGCTTCAATGGCGCAGTGAGTTCCGCCGACGAGCTTTTTGACTCTGCTGCGCCGGAGGTCTATGAGGTGCAAACCCAGGCCCCCGGGCCGGCCGGGAGTCTGCCCTTGACTGAAGAAATGCTCTTGCACAGCCCCAGCGGGGACATTTTCGGCCTCGTCCAAAATGCGGGGATGGGCTGGACGCCGTCGGAGGCGGGGCGGCAGCAGTTCCTGGTGCTCAGCACGCAGGGTGGATTGCGCGCGCCGGACGGGAAACCGATTGCGCTGGGCTACCATACCGGCCACTGGGAGGTCGGCTTGCTCGTCCAAGCGGCCGCCGAGGAGTTTCGCCGGCTCGGGGCAATCCCCTTTGCCGGCTTTTGCTCCGATCCGTGCGACGGACGGACGCAGGGGACGGCGGGCATGTTCGACAGCCTGCCTTACCGCAATGACGCGGCCATCCTGTTCAGGCGCCTGGCCCGTTCCCTGCCCTTGCGGGCCGGGGTGCTGGGCGTGGCGACGTGCGACAAGGGCTTGCCGGCGATGCTGATGGCCGTGGCCGGGCTGGGCGACCTGCCCGGACTGGTGGTTCCGGGCGGGGTCACTCTGCCGCCCTCCAAAGGGGAAGATGCCGGCACGGTGCAGACGCTGGGAACACGATTTGCGCGCGGATTGGTCACGCTCGAGGAGGCGGCGGAGTTGGGCTGCCGCGCCTGCGCGACTCCCGGAGGCGGCTGCCAGTTTCTGGGCACTGCGGCCGGCGCGCAGGTGGTGAGCGAGGCCCTGGGGCTCTCCCTGCCCCATTCGGCCCTGGCCCCTTCGGGGCAGCCGGTATGGCTGGATTTGGCCCGGCGCTCCGCGCGCGCGCTGCATCGGCTGGCGGCGCGCAAAGTGGCGGTGCGCGATGTTCTTAGCGCGGCCAGCATTCGCAACGCCATGGTCCTGCACGCCGCCTTCGGCGGCTCGACCAACCTGCTGCTCCACGTGCCGGCCATTGCCCATGCGGCGGGCCTCAAACGGCCCACCGTCGAGGATTGGATTGCGGTCAATCGCCGCGTCCCCAGGCTGGTCAGCGTCCTGCCCAATGGCCCGGCGCCGCATCCCACCGTGCGCGTTTTCCTGGCCGGCGGCGTGCCCGAGGTCATGCTGCATCTGCGCCGGTTGGGCTTGCTCGAGACGGACGCCCTCACCGTCACCGGCGCAACGCTGGGTGAGAACCTCGATGGCTGGGAGAAGTCCGAGCGGCGGCGCCGTTTCCGCGACCTGTTGCCGAGCCTGGACGGCGTGGACCCCGACGATGTCATCCTGCCTCCGGAGCGGGCGCGCAGCCGGGGTTTGACAGGCACGCTGGTCTTCCCGCGCGGCAACCTGGCCCCCGATGGTTCGGTCGTCAAGAGCACCGCAATCGATCCCGCGGTGCTCGAGGCCGACGGGGTGTATCGCAAGACGGGACCTGCGCGGGTATTCGTGAGCGAGAAGCAGGCCATGGCGGCCATCAAACAGGGCGTCATCAAGCCGGCGGACGTGCTGGTCCTCACGGGCGTCGGGCCGGCGGGGACCGGGATGGAGGAAACCTACCAGGTGACAGGGGCGCTCAAGAACCTCCCTTTCGGCAACCAGGTCGCTTTGCTCACAGACGCCCGTTTCTCCGGCGTCTCGACCGGGGCCTGTATTGGCCACATTGGGCCTGAGGGCCTGGCCGGCGGCCCCATCGGCAAGGTCCTGGACGGCGACACCATCCAAATCCGCATCGACTGCAACCGCATCGACGGAAGCGTCGATCTCGTAGGCGAGGGCGCGCGCCGCTTCAGCCCGGAGGAAGGCGTCCAGGTCCTGGCGCGCCGCCCGTCCCGGAAAGACCTCGCCCCCAATCCCGCCCTGCCGGAAGACACCCGGCTCTGGGCCGCGCTGCAATCGGCCAGCGGCGGGACCTGGGCCGGCTGCGTGTACGATGCCGAGCGGATTCTTGGCGCATTGAGAGGTCGCTGAGAACCTGAAATGAGGAAAGTCCGGATCATAGCTCAAGTTCCGTTTGGCGAGGTTTACGAAACACCCTAAAGGATCCTTGGCTTGCTTCCCACGCCCGAACTTGGGCAAACAGCCGCGTTCGGAAGAACTCTTCCTCTGGGTATGCCAACCGCAAATCGAGTTCCAAACGCTCCCTGGTGATCATCGAGGCTGGGCAATTCGCGAGCGTCTTCCTCAGTGCAAATGCAAGACAATCAATGAAATCGTGGCCGCGTACGGCCTGCCACAAGTCCTGGGCGGCAGCCCGCCTCTCCTGAATGCCGTTTATAAGCATGTCGCCGGACAAATCGTGGCGAGAAGACTTATTCTTCACGTGCCTTACGAACAAGTTGAGATCCAGTTTCAAATTCGTGGCGTCCACAAATTCCTTCGCCTCGAGCCCCTCAAACAGGAGGTTCAGTTTCTCGCGATTGGAGTGCCAGACCAAACATCCAATAAGGGCCGCTTCGCAAAGCAAATGGTACCTGACGTCAGGCCCATGAGCCGCCTTCCATGCCGCCAGTTTCTCTTTGGATGCGAACTGAAAAAGGAGCTTGTCGAACGCATGAGTGGACAACATCAAGCATTCGGCGTCATGCAAGTCGGTTTGGAAGACGGTTGCAACACCCGGCGTTTTGGCTTCGAGGATGTCAAAGTCCGCATCGATGATGCCGATCGCACCTGGAAAAGACGCGGATTCAAGCACTTGACACGCCCCGAGCACGCGGGAGCGGTCATGCGCGATGATTATCTGGCAGCGACTGTCCTCCACGAACATCCCGTACAGTTTTTCGTCCAACTGCCCTTCGACAAAGAGGAATGCGCCTTTGAACAAGGCCCGTCTCATCCGGGCATCGTTGGCCAACGTGTGCGGATTCAGGTAATCCCTCAAGCCTGGGGCCCTTTAAGTTCAACAGCCAAATCCCAACGGTCGTTTATTATCTGCGGGGAATGCGTCGCCAGGATTACGTCGAAGGCGGCTAGCTTGACGACCCGAGACAGATCCTTCAAAAACTCGACCTGCCAAGCCACATGCAGCGAGAGTTCCGGTTCATCGATCAGAACGAGGGCATTGGGTCCGGTTTTGAAAAGCAGCTCATATAGGATCACCAACTCGTGCTGCTCGCCTGACGACAAGTCCGTCGGATACAGCGGCAGACCTGCAAACGTCCGTAACCTCAATCCACTTTGCCTTTCAACGTCAAGTTCCTTATAAGAAAATCTCTTATTCACAAGCTCCTTAAACAATTCTACTTTTGCAGTGATTTCGTCAAAAACACTCAGCTTCTGTTGAACATCCTCGGAGTAGAGGGACAGGATGCTCTTCGTAGTATCATCCACCGGTTTTTGGGGATCAAAGAAAGGAGCGGAATACTGCTCCTTCGTAAGCAAGCCCGCGGCAATGATGCGCCCCCGTCGCTCTTCCAGGTCTTGAAGTTTTTTTCTAAGGGCATCCGCGTCTGCGGAAGTGGAAGACCTGCTCTGAATGACCCTCGTCGGGAAAGTACTGTCAAGTTGCTGAGAAAACGTTCCGTATTTGGCTTGGATTTCCTGAATATTGGCAGCCAGTTCCTTTGAATAAGCAGAGACCGCGGGTTCTGGACCCAAAGGAGCATCAGGATGCCTTGACCTCCGGCCAACCGGATGGCTCAGCAGCCGCTGGGACTCAATCAGGCGGACATCAAGCTCCTCGGACCATTTCATTAACCATTCCGGGATCTTCCTGCGTTTACCCGTTCTGAAGGGAAGAACATCGCCGTAGATTTCGATGACGTCGTCCAAATCGAGACGGCGGCCGGTTTGAATCTGAATCCAGCTCTGCGATCCAACCCGTTCCAGTTCTTCAATGTGTCGCTCAATGATCTCCAATGGAAACCCAATGCCGTCGCGGGCCGCGGGAAAATCGAGCGTGAAGTTCGGGTTATTGTTTGCTGGCGACTTCACTTCGAAATGCAGAGCAACAGCAGGCTCCCCCGATTCCGCTTCGCCCTTGGCCCCAGGTCTTTTGGTGACCACAACCTCCCTGCCGTCCTTCATGGCGAGAGAGAATCTCTCAAAAGGCACCCGTCGCAACCTGTTGAAACGTCTTCCAACCAGGCTTTGAACCATCTGAAGCAGTGTTGTCTTGCCATAACCATTGGGGCCATGGATGATCGTAATCCTGTCCTCCAGGTTAAGCGGAATACTGTGATCAAACACTCCGAACAACTTGCAAACAGCTATTTTCGTTAAGCGCATACGGTTTGTGGATTTCTGCGTTCCTGCAGCAGGGGATCAGCATCACCATCGTTCGAAATGGATGTAGTCGGCGTTTAGACGGGTGCGCGGTTCCTTGGACTCAGCGGGGTGGCCGATGGCGATGCAAGCGACCGGGATGACGGAGGCAGGCAGAGAGAGAATCTCCTTGAGACTGTTGATTCGCTGTTTCCTGGGGTGCACGCCCATCCAGCATGAGCCCAGCCCCAGAATGTGAGCGGACAGGAGCAGATTCTCGATCGCCGCGGCGCAATCCTGCAATAAATAGCTCAGTTGCCCGTCATGCGCGGCGTCCAAATCGCCGCAGACCGCGATGGCCAGCGTGGCCGAGTCGAGCATATGGCCGTTGGACAGAGAGGCCGCCAAGCGAGCGAGTTGCTGCCGATCGCGGACCACAACAAAGCGCCAGGGGTCCTTGGCGACCGCTGAAGGGGCCGCCATGGCGGCAGCCAGCAGCTTTTGCACCGTCTCTTCGCCCACTTCTCCCGGGGCATAGAGCCGGATGCTCCGCCGGCCGAATATCAAGCCGAGTTCCTGGTCGATCTGAACGCGAGTTTTCATAGTCAACAATGCCGCCGGCAATGTCCCGCATCGGGCATTGCCGGGCAATGCTTATTTGTGATTTACAAACCGGTCCTGAATCTGTAATTGCCCGGCGCGGGCAAATCCTCGACACTGTGGGCGCTATGAAACACATCCAGAAAGAAGAGCTTTACGCGCACGTGAGCGGCTTCCTGAAAACCAAGGGCATCGAGCTCAAGGAAGGCAGTTACACTAATTTCATCCATAACGGCTGCAAGGTGCTGGCGGAGGCCATTAACCTCAGCCAGCAAGGCGTCCAGCGAGCCAAGAGCGGACTCAACGAGAAGCTGGATGAGATGCGGGAAATCATTCACCGGAAGACGGCGCCCAGACGGCCGGCCAACCCGCCTGCGGGAGCAGCCTCCGCCTCGGCCCCCGGCCCGGCGGCCGAAACCAAACCCCCGGATGTCCCGCCGGTCCAATCCCCGACGCCCGCCCCGACCAGAGCCGGGAAGACAAGGCGCGCCAAGGCCGCAAAGAAGCAGGCGCCGCGGCGCAACCGCAGGCAACCGCCTCGACCCTGATTGATCAGCCGCAGAGGACGCAAGCGGCCAGAGGAGAATCGCCGCATCGTAGCGCAGGTTTCCAACCTGCTGTATCGCCGGCTTCCAGCCGGCAGCGCGGCGAAAACACCCAAGCCCCCGGAATGGACGCACGGCTGCGGATTGGAAATCCGCGATACAGCAGGTTGGAAACCTGCGCTACGCTGGGTGCGGCTTCGCCGCGCTGTGCAATCTGTGGCTCGATTCGCCGGGGCTACCGCTTCCTGCCGGGCTTGTCCGGCATGAAGCCCGCGAGCTTGGCGAGGAACTGCTTGAGCAGGGCATCGGAAGCGGACTTCTTTTTCAGGCTGACACGGAGGCCGGTCTTGGCATCCCAGGAAACCTCGGCTTGGGTTTGAAGCGCGCACAGGGCGAAGGTAAGGACCACGACGCCGCTGATGATGCCGCCATCGAACTGCTGCGGTTCTGCGTCTGCCGCCAGCGCGAGAATACGCGGTTGGAGGTCCGGGTCGGCGGCCAGGAACTCGAGCGCGGCGCGGGCCAGGTCGCCCGGTTTGCACGCGGTGGAAGGCGGCAAACCGGATTGCGCGGCAAAGGCCTGGCGCAGTCCCGGCGTCAGTTCGAGCGCGGGTTGGGTGGTGTCGAGAATGCCGGTCAAGACGCGATCCAAGATGCGGATGGCCGAGCGGTCATCGAGTTGGGAAATCGTGGGGTTCATAGCATTTTCAGTCAGGTCCTTTTGTTTCTGGCAGCGGCGGCAATCCAGCCTCCTGCCACATGGCCCGAAGCTGGCGCTGCTCGTCAGCCGAGGCGGCCCGCAAGAAAACGAGGAAGTTGTTGGCTGTTTGTTGCGCCAGGTGAGAATCGTTGGATTTCAGGAAACCGTTGGCGGCCCTGATCAGCCATCGCCCGGCCTCGATGTGGTTCTGTTGCAGGTAGCTCAGTGTCCCCAGCTGGCAGTAGGTTGTGGCCGCGCCGTGCTCGTTGCCCTGCTTCTCTGTAATCGCCAGGGACTTGAGATACCACTTTTGGGCCTGGGCAAAGTCCCGCTGCTCCTCGGCAACACTGCCCAACTGATGATAGGTGCTGGCCGCGCCGTGCTCGTTGCCCTGCTTCTCCTCAATCGCCAGGGACTTGAGATACGACTGCTTGGCCTGGGCAAAGTCCCGCTGCTCCTCGGCAATCCTGCCGAACTGATGATAGGTGCTGGCCGCGCCGTGCTCGTTGCCCTGCTTCTCCCTAATCGCCAGTGACTTAAGATACCACTGCTGGGCCTGGGCAAAGTCCCGCTGCTCCTCGGCAACCCTGCCCAACTGATGATAGGTGATGGCCGCGCCGTGCTCGTTGCCCTGTTTCTCCTTAATCGCCAGGGACTTGAGATACCACTTTTGGGCCTGGGCAAAGTCCCGCTGCTCCTCGGCAACACTGCCCAACTGATGATAGGTGCTGGCCGCGCCGTGCTCGTTGCCCTGCTTCTCTTTAATCGCCAGGGACTTGAGATACCACTGCTGGGCCTGGGCAAAGTCCCGCTGCTCCTGGGCAATCATGCCCAACTGATGATAGGTGATGGCCGCGCCGTGCTCGTTGCCCTGCTTCTCTTTAATCGCCAGGGACTTGAGATACCACTGCTGGGCCTGGGCAAAGTCCCGCTGCTCCTGGGCAATCATGCCCAACTGATGATAGGTGCTGGCCGCGCCGTGCTCGTTGCCCTGCTTCTCTTTAATCGCCAGGGACTTGAGATACCACTGCTGGGCCTGGGCAAAGTCCCGCTGCTCCTGGGCAATCATGCCCAACTGATGATAGGTGATGGCCGCGCCGTGCTCGTTGCCCTGCTTCTCCTCAATCGCCAGGGACTTGAGATACCACTGCTGGGCCTGGGCAAAGTCCCGCTGCTCCTGGGCAATCATGCCCAACTGATAATAGGTGATGGCCGCGCCGTGCTCGTTGCCCTGCTTCTCCTCAATCGCCAGGGACTTGAGATACCACTGCTGGGCCTTCGTAAAGTCCCGTTGCTCCTCGGCAATCACGCCCAACTGATGATAGGCTCCCGCAACGGCCTCCGGCAGGCCAAGCTTCTCGCTTGACCCCGCAAGGCGCTGAAAGAGCCGTTGCGCCTCGGTGAAATCTCGCATGTTTTCAGCGTTGGCGGCCAGCGCCTGGGTCAAGGCCATGAAGTCCTGAGACATCCCGAGCCGTTCAGCCTCTTGCATTGCGCGATGGAAGTTGGTCTTGTGGAGGTGGAAGACCATTCTCTGCTCGTGCAGTTCCTTGGGCGCGAAGGCATCCGCCAGGCTTCCCATCACATCCACAAAAGCCCGGGTCCACTTCTCAACCTTGTCCGGTTGTGCCCGGCCAATGATCTGAGACCGCAAGTAGCTGGTCAACAGGGGATGCAATTCGAAGATGACGCCGCCGGCCACCTCATGGACCAATCCGGCTGGAGTGAGCGCCCCAAACAGCCGGGATGCACGCTCGGCCGCCGAATCCGGTTTGACCTGTGCCGCCATTTTCTGGAGCAATCGCGCGTCCGCGAACTTCTCATGCAATGCCAGAGGAACGAGATACGGTTGGAGATCGGCGGGCAGGGATTGGCGGGTGAAATCGAGGCAGGCGGTCAGCTTATTGAGGGCGGGGTCGGTGTGATCGGTTTGGGCAGCCAGCAGGCCCTGCAACGCGTCGCGCGCCTGGGCCGGAGTCCTCTCGCGCAACTGAACGAGCACGGCTTGCATGGCCAGCGGATGGCCGCCCAGGCTCCGGAGCAGTTCGCCCAATTCCGGGTCCTTGCGGTTAACCTTGAGGCCGAGGTCGTCCAGGATTTCAGCCGCGTAATCCCAGACCTCGTCCCCGCGCAAGCCGCCCAAGCGAAGGGCAAAGCAGTTCTGCGCCCCCAGCCAGTCTTCCTCGCCGCGGCTGGTGAGGATGACCTTGGTGGCACCGCCGCGCAGCCTGGACAGGAACTCGCGCAGGAGGTCCTGGTCGGCCTCGGGCATCATGGCGCTGATTCCGGCGCCGGGATTCCCGCGCACCGATTCGAAGTTGTCCCAGACAATGATAAACCGTTGCTCGGAAAAGATCGCGACCAGACGGTCCAGGCTTTCTTGAGCCGAGCCGGCGCCGAATTGCGGGCCGAACAAGACGCGGCCCACTTCATTGAACACGTGGGCGGCGCTGCGGATTTCGTTGAACGCGAACCAGAAGCTGCCTTTCCCAAGGCCGCCGGTGTCCGCAAGCCAGCGCAGGAACACCCGGGCCAGACGCGTCTTGCCGATGCCGCCCAGGCCGTGGATGAGGATGCCCGCGGGTTTGCGGCGCAGGGCGCGCTCGAGTTCGAGGAACGCACCGTCGCGGCCGATGAAGGGGTAGGTTTCGGTTTCTTCCGGTTCGGTCGTGGCAGGAGTCGCGGCTGACGGGGAGAACAGGGACTCCTCACGTCGTCTCCTACGAGAGGGAACTGAACTCTCCGTCGCCGGCGCGGGCGCGGTTCTGGCGGCACTCGCGAAGGCGAACTCGACCGGGTCCTGCTGATAGACGACCGGGACGAGCCAGTCCTGGAGCTTGATGGCGGGGTCCAACCGGGAGCGCTGGCCGTGGGCGCGCATCTCCTGCCGTCCGCGCCGCACAGCTTCCGCCACGTTGCCAGTTTGGAAGAGCGCCCTGTAGAAGGGCGGCAGAAACTGCTGCGCGCCGCTGACCGTCACCGAGTAGCTCATGGCCACCACGCTCCGAATCCCGGTGCGCAATAGGGCGGCGGCCACGGAGGCGAACGGGTCGCGCGCCTGGACATCGAGCATGGCGGATTGGCAGGCGTTGAGCACCACCGCCGGCACGGCCTGCTCGCGCAACAGGTCGCTCAGTTCCCCGGCGCTGACCGGGTGCGCTTGACCGTCCTTGTCCTCGAAAACGAGCCGGCCTTCGGCCCCGAACGGCTTGAACTTTTCCGAGAGGTTCCCGGGAACAGCATCGGAGTGATAGGCGCCGTGGCCGTCGAAATGGAGGATGTGGTAACGATGCGGATTTTTGCGCAGGCGCTCGCGCAATTGGTCGAACGTCGGCGGGCGGAGCAGCTCGACCACGGCGGGGAGCTTCTCTTTCTTGATGAGGTCCACCAGCGGACGCGAGATCGAGCGGTATTTGACATCGCTCTCGAATGGCCGGGCGGTGACCAGGAGGATATGGATGCATTCTTTGGGGAGTTGCCCCGAAAGCGGCGGCGGGTCGGAGAGGTTGTAGTTGAGGCGGCGCTCAATGGTCGCCTGGTGCGCCAGCACGCCGGTCTCCGGGTCGTTCAAGGCTTCCCAGGGCCACGAAAGGATGGCGGGGTCATCGCTGGAAATCTGGAGGCGTAGGGGTTGGGCGTTGCCGTCGCGCGGGCGGCGGGGCGGGGACGCAGGCAGGATGCCTGCGCCACGGTTCGGGCGGCTGTCCCCCTCCTGGCGCGCAGCGATGAACCAGTCCCGGGCTTGGCCGCACTGGAAGAGGGCGTTGAAGGCCTGCGTGCCCCAAGCTTTGAGGGCGTCCTCCACATGCCCGGCCTGTTCGGTGCGGGGCGGAAACGGGTAATCCAGGAACTCCTCGAGATACCAGCACAACTGGCTCATGAGATTGTCGTTGGGCCGGTCCTGGACGGGAAACTCGAAGGGCGAAGGCAATTCAACATCAGGCGCGCGCTGGCCGTTTGGGCGGATGACCTCGAAGCGAGCGGGCTGCGTCCCCGCCAAATGGCTGATGATGATCGCTTCCATAGAAATGCCTGCCAAGCTCGATTCGAGATTGCGGCTTTTGTGTCCGGAAGGCAAATCGATAACGAGCCGCGGAGGCCAGACGACAGGGCTGCGGACAAAGTCTGTCGAGCCGTCTCGGCCAAGCCGCTTTGGAGTGCGGTGGCAAGCGGAGCGCGACACCGCTTTGGCCCGGCCAGCGTCTGGCGTTCTTGCGCGTCCTGGGCGGCCGAAAGCGCCGTCGCCGCTTCGCTCTGCCGGCGCACTCCAAAGGACCACTTTGTCGGCGCCCCTGCGCCAGGCGGAAGCCAGCGTGGCGCGTTCAGCCTTCCTCACGCAAAGGCCGCGAAGAAGGGGGTGCCGCGGCGCAGCCGCAAGCAACCGCCTCGACCGTGATTGATAAGCCGCAGATGACACAAGCGGCCAGAGGAGGATCGGCGCATCGTAGCGCAGGTTTCCAACCTGCTGTATCGCCGGCTTCCAGCCGGCAGGCCGGCGGAAACACCCAAGCCGCCAGAATGGACGCACGGCTGCGGATTGGAAATCCGCGATACAGCAGGTTGGAAACCTGCGCTACGCTCGGTGCGGCTTCGCCGCGCTGTGCAATCTGTGGCTCGATTCGCCGGGGCTACGGCTTCTTCTCTGTTTCCTAAGTTCAGATCCGGATTTCCAACACCACGACCGAGCGCGGGGGAGGGTGGCAGTAAAGCCGCCATCGGTGGACTTGAAGGCGTTGAAATCGGCCGGTTTGACGGCCTCCGGCTCGTCGAAGGTGTTGTGGGCGGTGATGACAGGGGCGGTCATGTTGCCGCCGCAGCCCCAGTTTTCGTTGCCGATGCCCAGGTAGCGCAGCTTCCACGGCTGGTCGTGGCCGTTTTTCTTCCGCCAGTCCGCCATCGGGCTTACGCCGTCGAAGGTGATGCATTCGACCCACTGTTGGAGTTCCTGCACGGTCCCGCTGCCAGGCCCAGGCCCAAAGTGGAAGTGAGACCAAAAGGACCCGCCAATCGCTTGCCGTCCATGCCTGGCAATTCAAAGGAATCGAAACCGGAAGGCAAGCTTCCTTTGTGTTCTTTGCGGTTAATTCTGCAACCGCCTCCTGAAATTAACGGTTGGCAAAGCCGCCTCGGACATGCTACATACTCGCTCCGCTTCAAACCGGGAGCGGTTGGAAGACCAGCAAACACGCGAAGTCGAATTTGAGTTTTGAGTTATGTCACAGCATCGCAGTCTGCGCGCCGCCGCCGCACTGGGCGGCAAACGAAATGTGCTCAAGCGTTTTGAGCGAATCGAGTTGCTCAAAAAACGCGAGCAGTGGAAGCCCGGCGACCGTATTACCGGCCTGCGCAAAACCAAAAAGGAAGCCTAGCCAGTGCGGAATGCGGAGTGCGGAATGCGGAATCGCCAGCGGGACACGATGCCTGGTTTGCTCATTCCGCACTCCGCACTCCGCACTGCGCCTTGCGCTTTGCGCCTTGCGCTTTGCGCTTTGCGCCTTGCGCCTTGCGCCTAACAAATGGTTCGCCTGCAAAAGTTTCTCGCGGAAGGGGGCCTGGCCTCGCGGCGCGCCGGTGAACAGATGATCCTGGCCGGGCGCGTGGCGGTCAACGGCGCCACGGTCCGGGAACTGGGCGTCAAAGTGGACCCGGCCCACGACCGCGTGACTGTGGACAGCCAGCCCGTCCGGGCCAAACGCAAGCTGTATCTGGCCTTGAACAAACCGCGCGGATTGGTATGCTCCCGGAAAGATGAGCATGGCCGGCCGACGATTTACCAGTTGCTGCCTAAAGAGTGGGGCCACCTCTACTCCGTCGGCCGCCTGGATTTTGCCACTGAAGGCTTGCTTTTCCTCACCAATGATGGTGAATTCAGCTTGCGCCTGACCCATCCGCGCTACGAGATGCGCAAGAAATACCTGGCGACCGTCCAAGGCCGGGTGGATGAGGCGATGCTCGGCCGGTTCACGCACGGCCTGTGGCATCAGGGTGAGAAACTGCAAGCAGAAAAGGCCCGGCTCATTTCGGCCGGCTCGGGACAGAGCGTGGTGGAACTGGAATTGGCCGAAGGCAAATACCGTGAAGTTCGCCGCCTGTTCGAGGCGCAGGGCATGACCGTCAAGCGGTTGCAGCGCATCCAGATCGGCAAGATCAAGCTGGCGGAGTTGCGTTCGGGCAGATGGCGGGCATTGACAGAAGCAGAGATTAATTCTCTACTGTTTTGAGTTATGAAAATGAACCTTTGGTTGCTCGGCGGAATGATGGTTTCAACAGCCCTGCTGGCGCAGCAGGCCTCCAATTCACCCGGAACAGCGCCCATTGAGACCCCGGCTCCCGCGCCCGCCGCGACGACCCCGGCCGGACCCGGGACCGAGGCGCCGCCCGCCCTGGGCGCGACGGCTGCCACCAACGCCCCCGCCGCCAAGGGCGCCAAGAAAAAGAGCGGCAAGAAAAAGAGCGGCAAGAAGAGCGGCAACAAGGCCGCCCCTCGCAAGGCCGCCGTTGCCTCGCCTGAACTCAAATCCGTCCCGCTGGTGGCCGGACCGGCGGTGGTCGTCGCCAACCATGTCAACGTGCGCGCCCAGGCCAAGCTCCGCAGCGAAGTTATCGGCCATGTCACCAAGGGCCAGGCCGTGACCGTCCTCGAAGAAATCACCCTGAACAATTCGGCGCCCGACGAACCCTCAGCCTGGGCCAAAATCACGCTCCCGTCCGGCACCCACGTCTGGGTCAAAAGCACCTACATCGATCCCGCCGGCAAGACCGTCAAAGCCACCCGCCTCAACCTGCGCGCCGGCCCCGGCGAGAACTACAGCGTCCTGGGCCGCCTCGAGCACGGCGAAACAGTCAAGGACCTCGGCGCCAAAGGTGACTGGATGGAGATCGAGCCGCCTGCCGACGCCTTCGCTTTCGTCGCTGCCCAGTTCCTCAAACAGGAAGGAGCCGCCCCGGCCGCCAGCACCTCCGTTGCCACTGCCCCCACTCCTGCCGCCGCCGAGACCGCGGCCACCCCGGTGCCCGCCCCGGCCGCGACCGCACCTCCGGCCATAGCAGCCCCGGCCACGGCGCCGCCTGCGGTTGCTGCTCCCGAAACGGCAGCGCCAACTAACGCCGCCATCGCCGCCACTGCCCCGGCCCCCGCGCCAGCCCCGGCCCCCGAGACCACCGCCCAGGAACCGCTCCCGCCCCGCATTGTCTTGCGCGAGGGCATCGTCCGCGGAATGACTAGCATCCAGGCCCCGTCCCATTTCGAGCTGGTCAGCCCCGATAACGGCAAGACCGTCAATTACCTCTACACAACCTCCAAAGAACTCGACTTGCGCCGATACAAGGGTCTGCGCATCATCGTCACCGGCCAGGAAGGCCTGGACGAGCGTTGGGGGCACACGCCGGTCCTGACGATTCAGAAGATTGAAGTCCTCAGTGAGCCGACTGGCTTCAGTGAGCTGCCCCCACCCAGCCCGGCCCGCTGAGGGCGAATTGACTGACCAGACCGCATGAATCGCTCGCCGGCCCCGCCTGATAACCTCATCGATGGCCGGGCCATCGCCCGGCAAATCCAGGACGAACTGGCCCGGCGCATTGCCGCCCTCAAAGGACGCGGTCTCCAGCCCGGGCTGGCCTTCGTGCGCGTGGGCGAAGACCCCGCTTCGATGGTTTATGTCGGGCGCAAGGAAAAGACCTGCCGCGAGTTGGGCATCTTCTCGGAAACGCATGTATTGCCGCAAACCGCCGCCGAGGCGGAGTTGCTCGAGTTGTTGGCCCGCCTGAATGCCGACCCGCGCTTGCACGGAATCCTCGTCCAGGCCCCGCTGCCCGGCCACATCCGCCCGGCGGTGATCTATTCCACGGTGCTGCCGGACAAAGACGTGGATGGATTTCACCCGATCAATGTCGGCAAACTGATGCTGGGCGACCCGAGCGGCTTTCTCCCTTGCACCCCGGCAGGCATCAGCGAACTGCTTGCCCGCTCGAACGTCCAGACCGGCGGGGCCGAGGTCGTCATCCTCGGACGCGGTAACCTCGTAGGCAAGCCGCTGGCGGCGATGCTCTGCCAGAAACGAAGGCAGGCCAACGCCACCGTGACCCTATGCCATGGCGCAACCCGCGACCTCAGCGCCCACTGCCGGCGCGCCGACATCCTCATCGCCGCCCTGGGTGTGCCGGAGTTCGTCAAGGCCCCCATGGTCAAACCGGGCGCCGTGGTCGTGGATGTCGGCGTCAACCGAGTGCCCGACCCCGCAGCCAAGGGCGGCTCCCGCCTGGTAGGCGATGTGGATTTCGCCGGCGTCCAACCGCTGGCCGGCCAGATTACCCCCAACCCGGGCGGCGTCGGGCCAATGACGATTGCCATGTTGATGCAAAACACCGTCCGCGCCGCCGAAAGAGCCATCGGGATTTGATTTGAAACGCCCGCTTAGGGCGCCCTTGATTGTCACCGTCCGCCGCCATCACTGACTTATGCAACCGACTCGAATCCTGCCCGACCTGCAATGCTCTCTGTTGTGTGAGGAAATCCGCCAGGAAGTCACCGGGAACTTCATCCTCATTGGCGTGCTCAATTTCATCCGCGTCCCCCAACTGCCGATCGTCGCCCTCAAGCTCAGCCTCTTCAACCGTTGGACGGCGGGCTTGGGCCAATTCCTCGAGACCGTCCGGCTCATTGCGCCCGACCAGACGACTGTCCTGCGCAAAGGCGAGGTGAGATTCGCCTTGCAGGATGCCGCCATGCACGCAACCAACCTCACCGTCTTCGGCCAGGTGGAATTCAAAACGCCGGGCCTCTACTACGTGGAAGTCATGGTCGATGACGTGATGAAATTGCGCTACCCCGTCCCGGTCGTCCTGGCGCCCCCGCCCCAACAGCCCGCCCCGGGCCAGCCGCCCCAAACCCCGCCCGCCCCAGCTTAGGGCTCGTGCAAAAACAACTTCGGTTCTTTGGGCGTAATTCTAACAAACTGGCTTTGCCTGGCGTCGGAGCGTGGAGCGTGGAGCGTCAGGGCGTCGTAGCACTTGTCCACACTCTCACGCTGTCACGCTCCACGCTCCACGCTCTCACGCTTCACGCTCCACCCCAAGCACTCAGATCCCATAATCTGTCTTTGCACGAGCCCCTACGGCTTGGCCGGCTCTCTAACAAACGCGCTGACCACTTTGTCCTTGATGTTCGTCTCCTTGACGACATCCCACACCTTGAGGACCCGGCCCCACGGCGCCGCCTCGTCCGCGCTGATTGCCAGCTTCAGCTCCGGGTTCCGCGCCACCGCCGCCACCAGCCCGGCCTTGAGTTGGGCCTCGGTTAGAGGTTTGGTGTCGGCGCCGAGGAGGAAGTTGCCCTTTGCATCAATGGTCACGATGAGCGGCGGCGACTCGCTGGCTCCGCTCTTCTTGGCGGTGGTGGATTCCGGCAGGGTCAGCCTCACCGCCGGCATCCGGGTGAAGCTGGTCGTGACCATCAGAAAGATCAGCAGCACGATGAGAATATCGATCAATGCGACGATGATCACTGCCGGCGGTTGCCGCCGCTTCTTGACATAGAAACGCATGGCCCTCCGCTCACCTCCTGGCCGCTTCCCGGGCGGCCGAAACCGTCTGTCCCCCGGGCGCCTCACGATATTGGCGGCGGATGAACTCATCGCACAGGGTTTCCATCTCGACGGCGATGGTCTCGACTTTCTTGGAGTAGTAGCTCCAAAACACGAGCGAGGGGATGGCGATGAGCAGACCCATGAGCGTCGTGTTGAGGATCAGGGCGATGCCTCGGGCCAGCGGCCCCGCCTCGCCCAGACCGTGCTGGCCGATGTTGCCAAAGAGCCCCATCATGCCGATGATGGTTCCCACCAGGCCCAGCAGCGGGGCAATGCCGACGGTGATTTCGAGCACCACCAGGCCGCGCTCAAGCCGGGTGATCTCGTGCCGCGCCCGCGCCTGCACGGCGTCCATCGTGTCGGCCTTGGGCCAATCCAGGTGCTCGGCCGCCAGCAACAGCAGCCGGCCCATCGGGCTGGGATACTGCCGGCACACGCGCCCGAGCATCGGCAGGTCCTCGGAGGTCTGGCAAGATTGGACGGCGGCCTCGATTTCCGGCGGCACGACCTTGCGCCAGCGCAGGGCCAGACCGCGCTCGACGATGAAGGTGAGGCCGACAATCGAGGTGAGAATGAGCAGTGCGTAAACGAATGGTTCCATGCGGGGTGTAAAACCGGCGAATCAGCGATAGTAAAAAACGAATGTGACTTCCCGGTATTTGGCGCCGATCTCCTTGCGCATGTCGCTCGGCCAGGGAGCGAAGGGCGCCGGGTCTCGAATCGCGCTCTGGCAAATCAGGGCCAGGGTCAAATCCACCGTGGTGTTCTCGACCAGCTTCATTTCGGTGACCGAGCCGTCGGAGTTCAGGTGGAACCGAAGCATCACCTTGCCCGTCCGGGCGCCGGCGAAGTGCTGTTCATCGAGCAGGGCATACCAGCGTTCCTGCACGGCGTAGATAATCGCCTCGTCATAAGCGCCAAAGGGGCTGCCGATGACATCCAGTGACGCTATCCGCTCGCGCCGGCGCACGCCCCCTTCCTGTTTCATCTTCTCCCCGGAAAGCGCCGCCATACGAACCTCCGGAGGCACCTCGTCCAATCGCCGCGGCCGGTTCTTGTGCGGCTCCTCAGCCTTGCCCTCGTCTTTGCGCGCGGACTCCTCCGGCCGGGCCACGGCCAACTCGCCCGGCGCCATGGCGGCCTTGGGCTTGGCATCCTTGGCCGCATCGGGTTTGAGGTCGCGGGCCAACTCCGGCTTGACCTCCTTGTCCGGCTCGGGCTTGGGCTGAACCGGAGCCGCCGGCCGCAAGGGAAAGGCCTTCTCCCGGGGAATGTCCTCGGTCTTGGGCATGTCGGTCTGCTTGCCGTCGATCTTCGGAATCATCGACTGGATGGTCGCATCCGGGTTGGCGGCCACGGAATTCCTGGCCGAGTAATAGTCGGCCTTTTTCGGCGGTTCAGGGCTGGCTTGCGCGGGGCTGACATCCACGAACATAAGAGGTATCTGTTCCTGGCGCTGCTTCTCCGACTGCTCGCGCTCCCGGGCGGTCTGCGGCTTGATGAGCAACTCGCTCAACATTCTGGGCGCCACCATCCACGCCGGCCATTGCACACGCTGCCAAACGTGCAGCCGCCGCCCGGCCTCGTACCCGCTATAGGCCAGGAGATGAAAGACCAGAGAAAGCACAAAGGCCCAAGCCAGTCGAGTTGACTCGGCCCGTTCCCAGCGCAGTGATGACTCCGGCATTCCAACAGCAGACATGCGCGGCCATTGTGCCGCACTCGGCCGGCAGGAGCAAACAAATCCGAGTGCCTAGATCGCGAAATCCAGCCCCTCCAACGGCTGCGCCTGCAGCTTCCGCCAACGCTGGCAAAGCTCCGCCACGGTGACCCGCTCCGCTATCTCCACCACCGCATCCCGAATTTCCTTCATCACGCTGCGGATGGCGCACCGCGACTTGTCCGGACAGGAACACTTGCGATAATAGCCCTTGCTCACGCACCGCACCGGCGCCAGCGCCCCCTCGATATGCCGCACCACGGCAGCCAGCGTAATCTCCTCCGGCCTCCGAGCCAGCCGGTAGCCGCCCGCCACCCCGCGCTTGCTTTGCACAAACCCCCCGGACTTGAGCTCGTTCAGAATCTGCTCCAGGAACCGCTTCGGGATATTCTGATGCTCGGAGATCCTCTGGATTCGCACCACCGGCTGGTCGTAGTTCAACCCTAGCACCACCAGTGCGCGCAAGGCATATTCTCCACGCAACGACAGTTTCATGATGGCACTACTGTAGAATCTACAGTGAGAATATCAAGAATTACTCGCATACCTGGCCACCCATCAAGGCCTTTCTGGGCGTGGGGTCCGGCGAAAACTGTTGGTCAACTCACGGCGGTTCTCTGCCCCGAAGGGGCTTCCGAGAATAGCCCGGCGTTTCAACGCTTGTCATTACCCACATCTTTTCGAACATATTTCAGCTAGCCTTATCATGGACTGCGAAATCCCTAGGAATCGATGAGATCCAGTGCATGCCGATCAGGTGCGCGGGTGCCTTTTTCGCCACCGGCGAGCTGCATGGCGCCCATTTTGCGTCCGATCCCCTGTGCTGCTCGCCACAGGATGGCAAAAACCCCAGCAAATACAGCTTTCACAATCAGTTCCACTTAATAAGTCCCAAAAAAGATGTGGGTAATGACAAGCGTTTCAACGCCGGGTGAGCGAACCGAAAAAGTAGTTCCGTCCCGAAGGGACGGCTGAGAGCAGAGGGTGTTCTCAGTCGTCCCTTCGGGACGAGAGTCCCTTTTCTGGCCTCCCCGGCGTTGAAACGCCGGGCCATTGCCAGATGTCCCTCCGGGACAAAACGCCCGGGGCGCGTGCCCGGCGCGCCCCGCTGAAAATAAACTCACAAATCTCTATTGACATGGTATAGATTAGTGATATTCTCGGTGTCAAAAAACAGCATGAGTTTGTATTTGTATGAAATCGAGCGATAAAGAACGGTGAGCCCGAGGAACCGGCGCCACCACCACTGACCCAAACCCAAAGAACGAAGGATGTCGAGAATGAAAGCCATGCAACTCAAATCCAATCGTCTCCTGCTAACAGGCGCCGTGATAAGCGTGCTGTTGACGGCCCTGGCCTTGCGCGCAGAGGACATCAACACCGTCGAGCTCATTAAGCGGCTCGAGAGGCGAATCGAAGAATTGGAGCAGAAGGTCAAGACCCTGGAGCGCACTGTGCCGGACTCGCAGCGGGGCACGAATGCGCAGACGGAGCAGCGCCTCGAGGCCGTCGAACAACAGGCAAAGAGCCTGGAACGTAGCCAACTCGAGGAGTCAGCGGCAATTGAAGCAAGGGCAAGACAGGCGCCCAAGATCACCATAGGCGACCAAGGCTTTTCCTTCGCCTCCCAGGATGACAATTTCGCGCTCCGGTTGAAGGGCGTCCTCCAAGTGGACTCGAGGACCTTCTTCAACGATGCGGGCATCGTTGGGAATGACGGATTCTTGTTGCGCCGGGCTCGGCCCATCCTCGAGGGGACCGTCCTCCGGGATTTCGATTTTCTGCTCGTGCCCGATTTTGCCGGGTCCACGCCGCAGATCTTCGACGCCTACCTCAATTACCGCTACAGCCCGGAGCTGCAGTTGCAGGCCGGCAAGTTCAAGGCGCCCGTGGGCCTCGAACAGTTGCAGCTCGACCGCGACATTCTCTTCAATGAGCGGGCCTTGCCCACGGACCTGGTCCCAAACCGCGACCTCGGCATCGAGTTGCACGGGGACCTTTTTAAGGGCGCGGTGAGTTACGCCGCCGGCATTTTCAACGGCGTGGGCGATGCGCGACTCTCAAACAACGCCTCGTTCCAGGACGACAAATCATTTGCCGGACGGCTCTTCTTCCAACCATTCAAGCCGACCTCCTTGCGGCCGCTGCGGGGTTTTGGGTTCGGGTTGAGCGGCAGCTTTGTGAGCGAGCAGGCCCCGAACACATCGGCCCTCCCGGCCACAACCGGCGGCAGCCTCCCGGGCTTCTTCACAGTCGGCCAAGAGCAGTTCTTCGCCTACAATCCGGCCAACAAAGCGGTCGTGGTTGCCAGCGGCGACCACTGGCGCCTCTCCCCTCAAGGCTATTACTATTGGGGGCCCTTGAGCTTCCTGGGCGAATATGTCATCTCGGACCAGCGAGTCAGCACTACGGTTGTCGGACCGCCGCGTTCGGCTTACTTGGAGCATACCGCCTGGCAAGTCGCCCTCGGGTATGTGCTGACCGGCGAAGATGCGGCCTTCGCGGGCGGGGTGGCGCCGCGCCACCCATTCAACCCGTTGGGCGGCGGCTGGGGCGCCTGGCAACTGCTGGCCCGCTGCTCGGAACTGGACGTTGACCGGCGGGCCTTTGGCTTGTTTGCCGATGCGGCCTCCTCTGCCCGCTCGGCGCAGGAATTGTCCCTCGGGCTCAATTGGTACCTCAACCGCAACGTGCGCGCCGGCACGAGCTTCTCCCATACCACCTTCGACGGCGGCGGCGCCGGCGCCACCGCCCCCGGCCTCGTGACCCGCAGGGACGAAAACGTGCTTTTCACACGGCTCCAACTGGCGTTCTAATTGGAGCCAAGATGAAAACCGCGAGCTGCCTGTTTGTCCCAGGGCCAACCCCGTCACTGGACTGTAGGAGACGACGTAAGTCTCTGATGAATGGCCTCGGAGGGGAGCTGGCTTTCGTTGTGCCGCAAACTCAATCAGAGACTCCTTACGTCGTCTCCTACGTTGGTTTGCGGAGAACTGTGTCACTGGTCCTGCTGCTTCTGCTGGCGCTGCTGTGGCCGCCTGGCGGCCTCGCCAAGGACATCACCCTGCTCAACGCCTCCTATGACCCGACCCGCGAGTTGTACCAGGACTTCAACGCCGCCTTTGCCAAGGCCTGGCAGGCCAGGACCGGTGACAGGGTCATCATTCACCAGTCTCACGGCGGGTCGGCCAGACAGGCCCAGGCAGTGATTGCCGGCTTGGATGCGGACGTGGTCACGCTGGCGCTGGCTTATGACATTGATGCCATTGCCCGGAAAGCCAAGCTCCTGCCCCTGGATTGGCAAAAGCGACTCCCCCACAACAGCTCCCCCTACACCTCAACCGTCTTGTTCCTCGTTCGCCAGGGAAATCCTAAAGGAATCAAAGACTGGGACGACCTCGTAAAACCCGGCGTCTCCGTCATCACTCCCAACCCGAAGGCCTCCGGCGGGGCCCGCTGGAATTACCTGGCCGCCTGGGGTTACGCCTTGAAGCATTACGGCCAGGACGAGGCCAAAGCGCGCGACTTCACGGCCCGCCTCTTTCGGAATGTGCCAATCCTGGAATCGGGGGCCCGCAGCGCCACCACCACATTCACCCAGCGCGGCATCGGCGACGCTCTCATTACCTGGGAAAACGAGGCCATGCTCGCGCTCCAGGAGTCCGCCAAAGGCCAATTCGAAATCGTCATCCCCTCCCTCAGCATCCTGGCCGAGCCCCCGTCGCCTGGGTGGACAAAACAGTTGACAAACGCGGCACCCGCGCTCTGGCCCAGGCCTATCTGGAATACCTCTATGGCCCTGAAGGCCAGGAAATCGCCGCCAAACATTTCTTCCGCCCCCGCCTCGAGTCCGTCGCCCAAAAACACGCCGCCACTTTCCCCAAAATCAACCTCTTCACCATTGATGAAGTCTTCGGCGGCTGGCAAAACGCCCAAAAAACCCATTTCAACGAAGGCGGCGTCTTCGACCAGATGCTCAGCACCCGCCGATGATCCGGAAGGCCGCAACCCGATGACCCTGCATCGGCATCGAATCCGATGCGCTTGGAGAATTGATTCCGGCGCGCCCGTAGGGTAAGAATGTTACCGCCGCATGGCGGACAAGAAGTTCAACGCGCTGCCCGGCTTTGGCCTCACGATGGGCTTCACGCTCTTTTACCTGAGCGCCATCGTCCTCATTCCGTTGGCCGCGCTGGTCTGTCGCGCCTTGGGCCTTTCCTGGGCTGACTTCTGGCGGCTGGCGACAACCCCGCGCGCGCTGGCCGCCTACCGCCTGACCTTCGAGACGTCCCTGTTGGCAGCGGTGGCCAACGCCCTCTTTGGCTCGCTCCTGGCCTGGGTCCTGGTTCGCTACCAGGTTCCCCGGACGGCGGCTCATCGACGCTATCGTGGACTTCCCCTTCGCCTTGCCGACGGCGGTGGCCGGGCTGACGCTGGCCAGCCTCTTCGCCGCCAATGGCTGGCTGGGGCGTTACCTGGTGCCCCTGGGCATCGAGGGAGCCTTCACGCCGCTGGGCGTCGTCATCGCCCTGACCTTTGTCGGGCTGCCCTTCGCGGTGCGCACCCTCGAACCGGTCCTCCAAAACCTCGAACGCGAAGTCGAAGAAGTGGCCGCCACGCTCGGGGCCGGGCGCCTTCGGACCTTTCTCAGCGTCATTGCCCCTGCCCTCCTGCCGGCGGTCCTCACCGGATTCGCCCTCGCCTTCGCCCGCGCCATCGGCGAATACGGCTCCATCGTCTTCATCTCCGGCAACCTCCCGTTCAAGACCGAAATCGCCCCCTTCCTCATCGTCATGCGCCTCGAGGAATACGATTATGCCGGGGCCATCGCTTTGGCCGTCGTCCTGCTGGTCTTCTCGTTCCTCCTGCTGGCCGGAATCAACCTGCTCGAACAATGGGCCAGCCGCTTCGAGCGATAAAACAATGCGGACCAACCATAGCTCGGCCAAACAACCGTCCCTGCGCGGCACCGAAGAATCGCCTCTCGTCAAGTGGCTCCTCATCTCGATTGCCCTGGGCTTCTGCTTCGTATTCCTGCTGCTCCCGCTGGCCAACGTGTTTGCCCAGGCGCTTTTCAAAGGGTGCGTCTATTACGCCAACGCCCTGGCCGACCCCGATTCCCTGGCTGCGATTCGCCTGACCCTGCTGGTGGCCGCGATCACCGTGCCCCTCAATGTCCTGTTCGGCCTGGCCGCGGCCTGGGCGATCGCCAAATTCGAGTTCCCCGCCAAATCGTTGCTCATCACCCTCATTGACCTTCCCTTCTCCATTTCCCCGGTAGTGGCCGGGCTCATGTTCGTCATCCTCTTCGGGCTGCAAGGTTTCCTGGGCCCCTGGCTCGAGGCCCGCGACCTCAAGATCATTTTCGCCGTGCCCGGCATCGTCCTGGCTACCGTTTTCGTCACCTTCCCCTTTGTCGCCCGCGAACTTATCCCCGTCATGCAGGCCACCGGTTCCGAACAGGAACAAGCCGCCCTCACCCTCGGCGCCAACGGCTGGCAGACCTTTTGGCACGTCACCCTGCCCTCCGTCAAATGGGGCCTCCTCTACGGCATCATCCTCTGTAACGCCCGGGCTATGGGCGAGTTCGGCGCCGTCTCCGTCGTCTCCGGCCATATCGCCGGTAAGACCGACACCATGCCCCTGCGCGTCGAGAAGCTCTACAACGAATACGACGCCCCGGCCGCCTTCGCCGTCGCCAGCCTGCTGGTCCTGCTGGCCCTCTTCACCCTCGCCATCAAAATCCTCATGGAATGGCGCCAGGCCCGCAGAGAAGTATGAGTACCAAGTGTGGAAGATGAAAGATGAGCATTGAACTGAGAAACGTCACCAAGCGATTCGGCGAGGTTGTCGCCGTCAAGGGCGTCTCCTTTTCCGTCAAAGAGGGAGAATTGATGGCCTTGCTCGGCCCCAGCGGCGGCGGCAAAACGACCGTCTTGCGCATGATCGCCGGCCTCGAGCTGCCCACCACCGGTGACATCTTCATTCGCGGCAACCGCGTCAACGAAGTCTCCGTTCAGCGCCGCAACATCGGGTTCGTGTTTCAGAACTATGCGCTGTTCAAAAACATGAATGTCTCCAACAACATCGCCTTCGGCCTGAAGATCAAGAAATGGAAACGGGCCGACATTCGGGCGCGCGTGGCGGAGTTGCTGGGCCTCTTCGGCCTCGAGGGCCTCGAACGCCGCTACCCCCACCAGCTCTCCGGCGGCCAGCGCCAGCGCGTCGCCATCGCCCGCGCCCTGGCCTCCAAACCCGGCGTGCTCCTGCTCGATGAGCCCTTCGGCGCCGTGGACGCCAGAATTCGCCAGGAACTCCGCGAATGGCTCGTCACCCTCCACCACGACCTCAACGTCACCACCCTCTTCGTCACCCACGACCAGGAGGAGGCGCTCGAGGTCTCCAATCGCATCGTCATCTTCTCTGGCGGCATCCTCGAACAGGTCGGCACTCCCCGCGAAGTCTATGAGCTGCCCGCCAATGAATTCGTCGCCCGCTTCATCGGCGCCATGAACGTCCTCGAACTCCAGGTCAGCAATGGCGCCGCCCGCGCCGGCGAGCTGGAATTTCCCTCCTACGGCCTCGCCGAGGGACAGAAACTCCGCATCGGCTTCCGCCCCTACGCCGTGCAAGTCTCCTCCGACCTCGCTCAGTACCGCTACCGTGCCCTCTTGCGCCACACCTTCTTCCTGGGAGTGCTCCTTCGGGTCGAACTGGAACTGCCCAGCGGCCTCACCATCCGCGCCCGCATGACCAAAGAAGAATATGCCCACCAGGCCCTCGAGCAGGGCAAGGAAGTCTCCTTCCAGATCCGCCAATTCCGCCTCCTGGCCAAGGAAAGCGCCCCCCTCCCCCCGAACGCGAACTGCCCTACCAGCCGCCCCCAGTGAATTATGAAGTATGAAGTATGAGCTGAAGCCATGGAATAATCTAATGCTTAATGATGAGGAGAGGCGAGACTTGCGGGAGCGAACCAAGCAATACGCTCTCAGCATCATCCGGCTGCAGGCCTCCTTGCCGAGGGACACGGTTTCTCAGGTGCTGGGAAGGCAGGTCCTCCGCTCGGGGACATCCGTCGGAGCAAATTATCGTGAAGCGTTCCGCGCTCGATCCAAAGCCGAGTTTGTCGGCAAACTCGGCGATTGCCTTAATTTACGACCATCCCGAAGAAATCAAAAACCCAACTCGTGTCGCCTTATCCTTCATAATTCATAATTCATAATTACCTCCCTCAAGCCCCATCAGGTAGCCCAGAACCAGCTCCGGCAAATCGTCGCTATATCCCCCTTCCAGCAGGCTGAACACCGGCAGACCGGGCCGCCGTAACGACCGGCCCAGCCAGTAATAGTCTTCGGCCTCGAGGCTCATCTGCCCCAGCGGGTCCCGAGCGTAGGCATCGAACCCCGCCGACACCGCGATGAGGGCCGGTTTAAAACCTCGCATCTGTTTCAGCGCGTCCGCCAGCACCCGGCGGTATTCGGCGCGCGGCGTCCGCGGCGGCAGCGGGTAATTGAAACAGTTGTTTCCCATGTTCCGCAGCCCGGTCCACGGATAGCAGGGACACTGGTGAACCGAGAAGAACGCCACCCCCGCTTTGTTGAGCAGTATCGCCTCCGTCCCGTTCCCGTGATGCACGTCGAAATCGAACACCGCAATCCGTTGCGTGCCCGTGGCCAGGGCCTCGAGCACGGCAACCGCGATGTTGTTCAGATAGCAAAACCCCATCGCCCGGTGCCGCGACGCGTGATGCCCCGGCGGCCGCATCAGGCTGAACGCCATCCCGCCCGCTCGAGCCTCTCTCAGCGCCTCCAAGGCCGCCCCCGCCGAGGCCAAGGCATGCTTCACAATCTCCGGCGCATACGGCGTATCCTCGTCGAAATCCTCCCCTTCCTTGAGCCGGGCCAGGTGCCCCGCCCCATGCGCCCGCAGGAGCGAGGCCTCCTCCAAAGGCGCGGGTTTGCCCCAGGCTATGGGTAGCGCCGTTTGCCCGCGCAGCCGCTGCACGATCCCGCTAATCCGCTCCGGCCTCTCGGGGTGGCCCGCGTGCGAATAACCCGTGCAATGTTCATCCGTTATGACCTTCATCGCGCTGCCTTTTAAACACTTCCTCCAGTTCTTAAGCAAGTCAAATGTAAAACATCAGATGCCCAGTGCTCAGAAGGCCGGATGGATTAAGCCGCGAAAGGGCGCAAGAGACGCAAAAAAGCGGCCTTTCCCAAAAGCTCCGATTCCGGACCTTTGTCGCAACCTTCGTCGCCAACTCTGTCGAAAAATGGCCGATTCAACAAAGGTTGCGACAAAGGTTGCGATGAAGTTTTCCTCTCGCCGGGTTCCTTGGGACTGGCCCCAGCTACGCCTTGGCTGCCCGGTGCCAACGACCCGATCGCATCTGATCCTCCTCCTCCGACATCCCGCCTCCGGCCTACCACTCCCCCGGGGGAAGCTCGACCGCCGTGATGAAGCCGTCCTCAGCGGGGACCACCTTGATTCCGCGCAGCTTGAGCACCGTATCTAGAGCGTATATCACCTCTGCCTTCGTGAGCGGAGTTGGAGTTCTCAGTTGGATTTGGCGCACAGAAGGCAGGCGTTCGCCCTGCCTGAACTTGCGGCCGGTCAGGTCCGCATAGAATCCCAGCACCTGGGACAACTCGGCGTTGCGGAAGTCCAGCATCCCCGCCGGCACGACTTCCCGGCTCTGCCCTCTGGCCGGAGCAGACTCGGTTTGCGCCGCGGCGTTCGCGCCGCTCGAGCTCGGCTGGCCGGCCCCTCCCGGAAGGACGGATTTGCTTTTGACCGCCCTCGCTCTCAGAGCGGACTCCATTTCTTTAGGCGCGACAATCATGAATCTGTCGCCGTCCGGGACGGTGAAAATCCCCTGCTCCGCCAGGGCCCGCTCGAGCGCTCGGGCGGTCTGCGCCTGATTGGTGGCCGCACACGAAAGCGTGAACGAGAGCCTCGGCGAGAGCGGGGCGCGCAACAAAGTGCGGCCTGCAAAATCCTGATACAGGGCCAGGACCTTTTCCAGGCCGGCGTCCTTGAGCACAATTTCGGGCGCGGGCGTGTTCGTCCGGTTGATGCCAGCCAACCGCCGAGGCGGCGGCGCCGGCGACAGCGCCGGCGCGGGCTGCGCCCCGGCCGGCAGTAGGGAGAACCAGAGGCCGGACAGCAACCACGGCAGAATTCGCGCGCTCATAAATCCGATGTCACTTTATAGAATCGCCCCCACGCGCGTCAATTCGCTGTCAAGCCCCTTTCCAGGACCACATCAGATAGCGCCATAATGCCTCTCAAATGAGTTCACTTTTTGGACTGCAATAGTTCAAAATCGCGCTTCAATTCACCTGAAAGGATCGCTGGCTCAGCTCCTTGCTGCAATCGCAGCAAAACTTGATCTGTTTAGGACCTCTTTTGGGGTTCAAGGACTTCGGTTGCGGCTCCGCCGCGCGGGGCTTCTTGCGCCTTTTGGCGGCTTAACAAATGTGTCGCCATTGCCGGGTCGCCGGACTAGGCTCCCGGTTAGCGGCAAGATCGAGCGTAACGAAAGAATTCCAGCATGCACTTGCAGCCTATCGACTGGGTTATCGTATTATTCACCCTGCTCATCTGCTTTGTCCCCGCGCTGTTTTTCGGCAAGCGCGCCGGCAAGAACACCTCCGAGTTTTTCGTTTCCGGCCGCTCGGTGCCGTGGTGGCTGGCCGGTCTGTCCATGGTCGCCACGACCTTCAGCAGCGACACGCCGAACCTGGTGACCGACATCGTGCGCCGCCAGGGCGTGGCGGGCAACTGGTGCTGGTGGGCGTTCACCCTCACGGGCGTCGCCACGGTCTTTTTCTACGCCCGCTTGTGGCGCCGCTCGGGGGTCATGACCGATCTCGAGTTTTACGAAATCCGCTATTCCGGCAAGGCCGCCGGTTTCGTGCGCGGGTTTCGCTCGGTCTATCTGGGCCTGTTTTTCAACTGCTTCATCATGGCCACCGTGACGCTGGCCGCCTGCAAGATTGCCGCCATCCTCTTCGGCCTGGACCGCTGGCAGACCCTCCTGCTCTGCGGGTTGCTCAACGTCGTGTTTGCCGCCCATTCCGGCCTCTGGGGCGTCCTGGTCATCGATATGATCCAGTTTTTCATCAAGATGACCGCCGTCATCGCGGCCGCCTGGTTTGCCGTCAAACACGTCGGCGGCCTGCACGCCATGGTCTCGGCGCTTTCCGCCAAGACCGGCCCCAACGGCATCAACTACTTGAACATGCTGCCCGACTTCAAAGGCGGCAACTGGGACACGGCGGTGACCGTGTTCCTCATGCCCATCGCCGTCCAATGGTGGGCGGTGTGGTATCCCGGCGCCGAACCCGGCGGCGGCAGCTACATCGCCCAACGCATGCTGGCCTCCAAATCGGAAAAGGATTCCCTGGGCGCCGTCCTGTTCTTCAACCTCGCCCATTACGTGCTGCGGCCCTGGCCCTGGATCCTCGTCGGCCTCTGCTCGCTGCTGGTCTATCCCCAATTGTCCGACATCCAGGCCGCCTTCCCGCATCTGGACCCGAAATTGCTCGGACACGACATCGCCTATCCGGCCATGCTCAAGTTCCTGCCGGTCGGGTTCATCGGCCTGATGGTCGGGGGTCTCATTGCGGCCAATTCCTCCACCATCCTCACCCATCTGAACTGGGGCGCCTCCTACCTGGTGCATGATTGCTACCGGCGGTTCATCAACCCCAGCGCCAAGGAGAAACACTACGTCTGGGCCGGCCGCTGGGTGACCGTGGGGCTGTTCCTGTGCGCCGGCGCCCTGACCTTCGTTCTGGACACCGCCAAGGACGCCTTCGATCTCATCCTCCAGATCGGCGCGGGCACCGGCCTGCTCTATCTCCTGCGCTGGTTCTGGTGGCGCATCAACGCCTGGTGCGAAGTCGCCGCGATGGTCAGTTCCTTTGCCGTTTCGGTCCTCCTGCTCGTCCTGCACAAAAACCATGTCTTCCTCAACGCCCACTTCCACGGCGGCACCGTGAGCCTCGACCTGCCGATCACCGTCGCCCTCACCACCCTTTGCTGGGTCCTGACCGCCTATTTCGGCCCTCAAACCGACCCTCGGACGCTCATCGCCTTCTACAAGAAAGTCAAGCCATTCGGCCCCGGTTGGCGCCGCATCCGGCTGGCCGCCGGCGTCAGCCAGGCCGAGGCCGCCGCCACCCGCGAGAACATTCCCCTGGCCCTGCTGGGCTGGGCCGCTGGCTGCGCGGTCATCTGGTCGGGTCTCTTCACCGTCGGCAACTTCCTTTATGGCCGCATGGACCTGGCCTTGCTGCTGCTGGGCGTGTTCATCGGCGGCGGCCTGGTCCTTATCTATGTCATTGACAAGCTCTGGACCGCCATGCCCTCGGGCCCCAATCCCAAGCCCGGAGCCGCTCCTTAACCCGGATGTTTCTCTAGGTTGGAAACCTGCGCTGCATAGCTTCGGCAGCCCGGTCCCGCTCTTAGGCTGTGAAACATCCGCGTTAGGGCTCCGCCTGGTCGGTTTGTTGACTTGACTTGCCAGGGGACGCAATTACAACGTCCGACGACTTTTATGAATGCGAACAGAGGGCTGCCTTTGATTGCGCCGAAGGCTGACCCCGGTGCTGGACCCGTGGTTTCGGCCGGCGGTTCTGGCCAACCGCGCCTTTCGGGAGGCGGTGCGCGCCACGCCCAGGCCCGTGCCCGTGCTGCCTGGCGCTGGAACAAACCGAGGGGACTGTCTCCCACTTTCAGACTCAGGTTTTGCCGGAGGCCCATCCTCTGGCGGCGGCCAATTTCAGCTATCTGGAACGGATTGCCAAACTCCTGCTGTGGTCGCGCGGGGGCTTTCGCATCCATTTTCAGGGGCCCGCTGCGCTGGCTGCGAGGCTGGCGGCTTACTACCGCCAAACCCCGGCGGGCCGCTTCGATGCGGACCTGGTAGCCGAGCGGATGTTCGACCATCCGCTGGAAGTCGTGCATACGGAGGAGCCGCCCCCCGAGCGCCGCAGCGCCGCCGCCCTGGGCCGGCACCTGGAGGGCTGCCGCATCGGCTTTGACCTCGGCGGCAGCGACCGCAAAGTGGCGGCCGTCGTGGATGGCAAAGTCGTCTTCAGCGAAGAGACTGCCTGGGACCCGTATTTTCAGCCGGACCCGCAATACCACTACGATGGCATCATGGATTCGCTCAAGAAGGCGGCGGCGCACCTGCCGCGCGTGGAGGCCATCGGCGGTAGCGCGGCGGGCATTTATCTGGGTAACCGGGTGAAAGTGGCCTCCCTGTTTCGGGGCGTGGCGCCCGAGGTATTCAAGCGCCGGGTCCGCAACCTGTTTCTCGATTTGCGGCGGGCGTGGAATAACGTTCCATTCGAGGTCATCAACGATGGCGAAGTCACCGCCCTGGCGGGCTCGATGTCGCTGGGCCGCAACCGGATTCTGGGCATCTCCCTGGGCACCAGCACCGCCGGTGGCTATGTCAACGCCGAGGGCAATCTCACCTCGTGGCTCAACGAAATGGCCTTTGTCCCCTTCGATTACAACCCCAATGCCCCTCTCGATGAATGGTCGGGCGATTATGGCTGCGGCGTCCAGTACCTTTCCCAGCAATGCGTCGGGCGGTTGCTCGGGCCGGCCGGCATCGAGCTCGAGGCCAAGCTCCCCTTCCCGGAGAAACTCAAGCACGTCCAGGAGTTGATGAGCCTGGACGACTATCGGGCCCGGAAGATTTACCAAACTATCGGCGCCTATCTCGGCTATGCGGTGGCGCACCTGGCCGAGTTCTACGACCTGGAAAATGTCCTGATTCTGGGCCGGGTCACCTCCGGCCCGGGCGGCGCCGTCATCCTCGCCGGGGCCAGAGAAGTCCTGGCAGTCGAGTTTCCCGAGTTGGCGGCCAAAATAGCATTCCACATTCCCGCTGAGAAAGACAAGCGCCACGGCCAGGCCATCGCGGCCGCGAGTCTGCCGGAACGCTCGACCGCCTGCCTGAAACATGATGCACTGCAATAACCCAATTCCCTCGCAGGCGGCGGAGGTTTCTCACAGAAGTAATGAACCGCGGAATACGCGGAATCCGGGAACCGGCCTCTTTGCCTTCCGCGCATTCCGCGTATTCCGCGGTTATCACTTCGGCTGCGGCTTCGCCGCGCTGTGTTCTTTGTGTTCTTTGTGTTCTTTGCGGTTAATGTACCCATGAATCCATACCACCGATTTGTCGCCGAGCACGCCCGCCTCATTCAGGAGGCCGGGACTTATCCCCTGGGCCGGTTCGAGCCTGCTCCCAAACCCGAGCTGGGGGCGGATGCCCCCCGGGCCTTGTTTTTTGCGCCGCATCCGGATGACGAGTGCATCACCGGCGGTCTGGCCGTGCGCCTGCTGCGCCAGGGGCGGATGAATGTGATCGATGTGGCCGTGACCCTTGGCAGCAACAAGGAGCGCCGGGCCGGGCGCCTCGCAGAACTGCGCAATGCCTGCCGCTACCTGGGTTTTGGGTTGGTCCTCCCCGCCCCGGACGGGCTCGAGCGCATCAACCTCAAGACACGGGAGCAGGACCCCGCGCACTGGAATGCCTGCGTCAAAGTGATTGCTGGCCTTCTCGCCGCCAATCGCCCGCGCGTCGTCTTCTGCCCCCACGAGCATGACTGGAACAGCACGCACATCGGCACGCACTTCCTGGTGAAGGACGCGCTGATGCAGATGCCGGCCCAGTTCGAGTGCATGGTCGTCGAGACTGAGTTTTGGGGCCAGATGACCGACCCGAACCTGATGGTCGAAATAAGCGCCGCCGACCTGGGGGACATGATCGCGGCCACCACCTTTCACCTCGGGGAGATCGCCCGCAACCCTTATCACCTGTTGCTCCCGGCCTGGATGATCGATAACGTGCGGCGGGGCAGCGAGGTAGTGGGAGGCCAAGGCGGCAAAGCCCCTCAATTCACCTTCGCCGCCCTCTGCCGCCTGCGCAAATGGAGCCGGGGCCGGCTCGAGAAAACCTTCGATGGAGGCAAGTTCCTGGCCTGCGCCGACGGCGTCGGGGGCCTCCTTTAGGAGCCGATCTGTTTAAGTTCTCCTTCCATAAGAGACAACTTTATGCGATTTTGTCTTTCCTAAAAGGATAGAATGTGCAGGCCCGGGTTGAGGGCCAGCACTCCAATATTCCCTGCTTGACGGGCGGAGCGTCCAACGCGTATGCTAGACGCATGAAAACGCTGACTATGCGTGAGTTCTTTCACTCGCCCGCGCTGACCAGAATCGCTGCATCCCGGTCAGACGCTGGTGGTTACTTCCCACGGCAAGGCCGACCTGTTAGTGAGCAAGGCCGGAGGGCGGCCTAGAAAGACGGCCGCGGAGCTCCAAAAAGAGGCCAAGGCCCTGTTGTCCAAACCGGGCCGAAAAGTGGATACCGTGGCCCTGCTCCGGAAGTTGCGGCAATGAACCTTTATCCGGATACAACTTTCTTCCTGGCGCTTCGGTTCTTTGATGACACGCACCACGAGACGGCCACCGCGTTCTATGAGGCTCGCAGCGAGGAGACCTTCATTTGGTCGCCTTGGCATCGGGTGGAGGTCAGCAACGCCCTCCGGCAATTCGCGCTGGGCGACCAACCCGTCGTGAGTGCGGCCGACGCCCGGCGGATCATTCATAGGCTCGAAACCGACGTGCGTGTCGGTTACTTCCTGCACATGGAAGCAGACTGGCGCGACGTGCTCCGCACCGCGTATGAAATCAGCGCCGAACACGCCTTCTCCTTTCATTGCCGCTCGGCCGATCTCCTTCACGTCGCCTACGCCAAGGAACTCGCAGCAGATTCCTTCATCAGCTTCGACGATGCGCAGATTGAACTGGCGAGGGCAGCCGGACTCCAAGCCATCCGCCCGCGTTAGAGAAACTCCACCGTGTTCTGGACAGCCTTTGGCTTGTGGGGACACTTTCAAGGGGTTACTTTCAGGACGTGGCCATAATCAACGCAAAACAATTGCACCAGCAAACCAAGGCGGTCTTGAACCAGCTCGAGCAGGGCGAGTCTTTGGTCATCACCCGCAATGGCCGGACCATCGGGCGGATTGAGCCCTTGGCCGCCGCCGAGCAAGCCGGCTGGGCCGACATCATGGCCGAAGTCTGGCGCGCGCAGAAAAGCGTCAAATCCAGCGATCGCGTTCCTAACCCGGTATTGCAAGAACGGCAACGCCGGCGGCGATGAGGATTTACGCTGATAGCTTGTTGGTGAGCAAGGCCGGGCAGCGGCCTAGAAAGACGGCAGCGGAGTTCCAAAAAGAGACCAAGGCCCTGCTGTCCAAACCGGGCCGAAAAGTGGATACCGCGGCCCTGCTCCGAAAGCCGCGGCACAGGGCGCACAGTTGGTCCACATGCTCGCGGGCAACGGCCCAGCAGGTCTCCGCAACCAAGGCCCGCGCTTTGGTTGGCGACTGCATCGCTGGCTACCATGGCTTGAAACTAAGCTCTGAATTCACAGGGCCAACCTAGCGGTATTGGGCTGCGGCATCAAACCCCTTTTCAGGCCAATCCCGACGGCCGGATTAACCGGTAGGCGGTCACCTCCTCCACTGAAGCCAGAATCTTGAGCCGCTCCCCCCCGCATTGATATCTTTCGGCGCTGGGGGCATTCTTGAGGGGGATCGGGTGTGCGTTTATCGGAGTTTATCGGAAACACCTCTTGACCGCTGGCGGCATCGTTCTAAAATCCGCCCGTGTAAACCCATCAAATCCAGAGAAAGGAACTGAATGATTAAGTGCCCTGAATGCAAGGAGGACGTTTCCGAGTCTGCCGTGACGTGCCCCTCTTGTGGTCACCCTGTCGCCAAAACCCCCGCCGATCCACAGCAAGAAAAAGCAAAAACGGAGAAACAGAGATTATCAGTAGCGGGGTGGATGGTTTTTGTTGGTGTGGCGTGGGTTCTATGGGGCATTTGGGATGCGAGTGGTCATAATTTGCGGGCGATCAACAGTCATACTCAAGTGGGTCTGATTTTTCTTTTGATCGCCGGTATATTTTTCGCCGTAAAGAAGAAGTGATTTCACCGTCAACAAGTGTGAAAAATCTCGCCAACGGATTTTGATTGGCGGGTTGCTCCGTGCCCCCGCCTCTACTTGTCCAACATCCTCAAGAGTTGGTCCCCGTTGCCCACATAATGCCCCTGCCCGTCATACGTCTGGTCGGCAGATTTGATGTATTCCAACTGATAGGAAATTGGTTTCTGACCCGCCGGTTGTTTTGCCGCTGTGCGGGTGAGGGAGAACTGGTTTTGTGTCCCACTCAACCTGGGTCCATCCTGCTAGACGAAAGGAGGGTGTCAATCGGCAAGCTTTGCCGTTTTTTTATCAGGCGTTTTCAATCGCCGGACGGACCCGGCACGGACAGGTTGCGGCAGATGGAACGGGCCAGATGTTTCTTGATTTCGTTGTGCCGGGGAATGGCTTCCTTGCGGCCGGTCTGGGGGTTGCTCCAGATGGAATGGCTGCCGCCTTCGCGAACTGACAAGCAGCCATGTTTCTGAAGGTGGCCGAGCAACGCCTGCCGCTTCATGCCAGCAGAAATTCTGCTGTCTCCGCCTGGGGATCAAGACGGAAGGCTTCCTCACGCCCTGTGTCGAGCAGGAGCTGAATGGCTTCCTTGAGGTTGCCAAGACATTCCTCCTTCGTCTCGCCCTGGCCGTTGGCGCCGGGAACTTCCAGACAAGTCGCCCAAAAGCCTCCCTCGTTGGATTCACCCCGGTGAACAATGGCTGTGAATTGTTTCATGGGCATATTTTAGCCTTTTTTCTTGCAGAAGAAAAACAGTTTATTTCGCCGGCGGCGTTGGCTTGTGGCGGCGGGTGCGCTTTTCAACCCGCCCTCAGGAACTTCCGATCAGGATTCCGACCAGGAAGACCAGGACGCCGCCCAGGACGACCTGGATGATGGCGGAGGACCAGGGCGTATCCATGAACCGGCGGCGGACCCAGGCGATGAGGAGCAATTCGACGAGTACGACGCAGACGGCGACCCACGTGGCCAGGCGATAGTCTTGGATTAAATAGGGCAGGCTGTGACCCAGGCCGCCCAGGGCGGTCATCAATCCGCAGATAGTCCCTCGAGCCCAGGGATGGCCCCGGCCCGTCAGGCTGCCATCATCGGAGAGCGCCTCGGCAAACCCCATGCTGATGCCGGCGCCGAAACCGGCCGCCAGGCCCACGCGGAAGGTTTCAAGGCTGCTATGGGTCGCGAAGGCGGCGGCAAAGAGCGGGGCTAACGTCGAGACCGAGCCGTCCATCAGCCCGGCCAGGCCAGGCTGGATGACCTGCAAGATAAAGAGCCGCTTCTGCCGCGCCGAATCCTCCTCGCTGAGCTTGGTTTGGGCCATTTCTTCGGCCGTGTGCGCGTGGTGCCGCTCTTCCTCGGCCAGGTCGCCCAGGAGTTGGCGAATGCCGGCATCGGTGGTGCGCCGCGCCGCCACCTCGTAAAACCGCTGGGTTTCCAACTCCATGAGTTCGGCGTGTTTGCGCGCGGCGTTCAGGCCCAACGGACGGACCTGCCAGAACGGGCGGCGGCGCACGAATCCGCGCACGTCCTGCCGTCGAATCAGAGGCACATGCTCGCCAAACCGGCTGCGATAGACCTCCAGCAGGCGATGGCGGTGGGCATCTTCCTGGCGCCGGAGTTGGCTGAATTGCTCGGCCTGGTTGGGATAGCTCTCCCGGAGCGCGTCGGCAAAATCGTCGTAAATGCGGGCATCTTCTTCTTCCTGGGAGATCGCCAGGGCCAGGATTTCCTTCGCGCTAAGGCTCTCGAATGACAGCATATTAGGTATTAGGTATCGCGCCGTCAATTTAGCGCGATTTTCCCCGCAGGGCCATAGAATTGCGAGCCAGGCATAGCACTGCCAGGGGCCGGGCGGGACGGAGGAGGCCGCTGCTGGTTCAGGGGGTCCAGAGAAAAGTCATCCCCCCACTTTGGTCTCCAAGCCAAGTTCCTGGAAGATGGCGAGGGCGGCGGCCATGGCCTCCGAGGAAGGCGGCTGGACTTGGGCCAAGGGGTTGGCCCGGCCCAGGCGCGCGAGTTTGGGCAGGCCGGTCCGGTGGAAGGGCAGGAGATTGACCTGCCGCACGCCGGGGTTGGCGGCGGCAAGACGGGCGATGGCTTGCAGAGCCGGGGCATCGTCATTGATGCCGGGGATGAGCGGAACACGGACCCAGATTTGGCGGTGGACTGCGCCGAGGGCGCGCAGGTTGTCGAGGATGACGCCGTTGGGCGCGCCGGTGTACTGCCGGTGCCGGGCTGGGTCGATCAATTTCAGGTCGTAGAGGAAGAGGTCGGCCAGAGGGGCCAGGGCCAGCAAGTGCTCGGCGCGGGCCAGGCCGCAGGTGTCCACGGCCGTGCGCAGGCCGCGCGCGCGGCAGGCCGCGAGGCAGGCCCGCAGGAACTCGAATTGCTGCAGCGGTTCGCCCCCGGAGAAAGTGACGCCCCCGCCCGATTCGTCATAGAAGATGCGGTCTTGCCAGACGGTCTCGAGGACTTGGGACACGGACATTCGCTCACCGGCCCACCGGCGCGCCCCGGCCGGGCAGGCAGCCACGCACGCGCCGCACAGCACACAGCGTTGGTGGCGGGCCGGCAGGGCGCCCTGGCCTGGGATGGATGCCCCGAAGGAACAGGCCCGCCGGCATTCGCCGCAGCCGATACAGCGGCCCTCCAGGACGATGAGCTCGCGCCGGGGCGAAATGCCTTCCGGGTTGTGACACCAGGCGCAGCGGAGGGGGCAACCCTTCAGGAATACGGTCGCGCGAATCCCCGGCCCGTCCTGGACCGAGTACTTCTGGATGTCGAAGACCAAACCGCTTTGCATGATCAACTGTCGAGGAATATACCATATCCGGCCCGCGGAAAGAATCTCCTTAAGTTTTTCCCCGGCCTGCCGACACCAAAACCACGAACGTGCTGGACCGGGGCCAAAACCGGCCCCGGCCCACGGATATGACACTACAGACTCGTCTGACGATTACGCTGGCGGCCGGCGTTGCGCTGGTCATCACCGCCTTTCAGGCCATTCAGTCCTCCGAATTGCAAAGCCATTTCGAGAGGGTCGGACAGGCCAACGCCCGGATACTCAAAGCGAGCCTCTCCGGCAGTGCCGACAGTGTCCAACGCGGCCTCGAATTTGGCATCTCAACGGCCTTGGCCACGGGCGACATGGACGTGTTTGCCAAGGTGGCCGAGCTGCAAAAGGGCTTGCGCGGCTTGCAGGAATTCTCGCTTTACAACGAAAAGGGTCGGGTCGCCTATTCTTCCGACCCCTCGCGTCTCAAGAGCGAAATGGAACCCGGGTTGAAGCAGCAGTTGTTCGCCAAACCGGACCGTTTGGTCCGTGAATCACCGGGTCAACTGGAGATTTTCCAGCCCTGTGTGGCAAAGAAGGGCTGCGTGGAATGCCACACTGACTGGCAGGTAGATATGGTTGCCGGTGTGACGTTCTTCCGCTACTCCAAAGAGGCCCTGGCCAACGCCCAGAGCGAGAGCCTGCTGGCGACCCGCCAGGCACGGCGCAGCAGCCTGCTCCTGGCCGCCGTCACCATCGGTGGAAGCTTGTTGGCCATTATCGTGCTTGTGGCCCTGCTCATTCGTCCCGTCGCCCGGCGCCTCAACCGGGTGGCCCAGAGTCTGGACTGCGGCACCCAGCAAGTCAATGCCACCGCCTCCCAGGTTTCGACCACCGCGCAATCCCTCGCCCAAGGGGCCAGCGAACAAGCCGCCTCCCTCGAAGAGACGAGGCTCGTCTCTCGAGGAAATGGCCTCGATGACCCAACGCAACGCCCAAGACGCGCGAAAAGCAAACGACCTGGCCAAACACGCCCGCAGCGCGGCCGAAAAAGGCGCCGCCGACATGAAGGAAATGAGCGCCGCCATGCTGGCCATCAAGGCCTCCGGCAACGACATCGCCAAGATCATCAAGACCATCGACGAGATTGCCTTTCAAACCAACATCCTGGCCCTCAATGCCGCCGTTGAAGCCGCCCGGGCCGGCGAGGCCGGCATGGGCTTCGCCGTTGTCGCCGATGAGGTCCGCACCCTGGCCCAACGCAGCGCCCAGGCCGCCAAAGAGACTTCAAGCAAAATCGAAGGCGCCGTGAGCAAGACCGGCCAGGGCTTTGACCTGAGCGCAAAGGTCGGCCAGGCCCTCGATGAAATCGTGGCCCGCGTCCGCCAGGTGGACGAGTTGGCGGCGGACGTGGCCAGCGCCTCTCAGGAGCAGAGCCAGGGGATCAGCCAGGTCAACCTGGCGGTAGCTCAGATGGACAAAGTGACCCAGAGCAACGCTGCCAACGCGGAGGAAAGCGCCGGCGCCGCCGCCGAACTCAACGCCCAGGCAAGAACGTTGCAAGAGCTGGGGGCCGACTTGCTCGAGTTGGTTGGCGGCCGGGCCGCGGCCCCAGACCGTCAAAAACGAGCTGCCCGACTTTCGCTTCAAGCCGGGCCCCCGCCAAACCGGCCGCGAGCGTTCCCTCGTCCGCCGGCGGGAACGGCCGCCAGGCCCGGTCCAAACCAGCCGCGCCATTCTGGCCGGCAGCCGACTTGCCGGGCACGCTGACCGGCCGGGGCGCAGAAAACAGCGCCCTGGAAGGAGAATTCAAGGACTTCTAACCAGGCGGGGCCTCAGACCCTGATCGAGACGGCCTGGCGCCTCATCACGCAAAGGGCGCCAAGGGCGCGGCGCGGCTGGGCTGCAACCAAGACGTGGAGCGTGTCGAGCGTGTGGAGCGTGGAGCGTGGCCGAGGAGATGCTGGGGACTGGATAGGGACGCGCAGGCGCGTTCGAAGGGCAATGAAAACGCAGAGACGCGAAGAACTTGGAGCGGCGTAGCCGCAACTTAGCACCTCGACCATGATTCTTGAGCCACAGATTGCACAGATTTCACAGATTGCACAGATGGGAATTCTCTTCTGTGTAATCTGTGAAATCTGTGGCTCAAAATTCTTCGCAGCCTGCGGGCAAATCGGGCTATTGCAGTGCCGAGAAGAGATTGTTCGCGGCCCGCGCGCAGGCAGGAATATTGCAGCGCAAGGAAGGTTTTGACGGTTTTATGGGAATATGGGAAGGTGGCTCGTATGAAAACACCATGATAGCAAAGCGTGTCATCCCGTGCCTGGACGTGCACGCGGGCCAGGTCACGCGCGGGGTCCGGTTTGGAAAAGCCGAGGCCGGCGAATTGCGCAACGTCGGTGATCCGGTGGAGTTGGCCTTGCGCTACAACGAGCAGGGCGCCGACGAGATGGTGTTCTTCGACATCACGGCCAGCGCCCACGGGCGGGCCACGATGGTCCAGGTCATTGAACGGGCCGCCGACCAGTGCTTCATGCCGCTGACCGTCGGCGGCGGGCTTCGTTCGGTCGAAGACATGTATGCCATGCTCCGCGCCGGCGCGGATAAGATCAGCATCAACTCCTCCGCCCTGGCCAATCCGGACCTCATCCGGGCCGGCGCCGAAAAGTTCGGCAGCCAGTGCATCGTAGTTTCCATCGACGCCAGGAAGTCGGGTCCCGACCGTTGGGAGGTCTTTTCGCATGGGGGCCGCAAAGCCACGGGCCTGGAGGCGGTCCAATGGGCCAAACGCGCGGTGTCCCTGGGCGGCGGGGAGATCGTGCTCAACAGCATTGACGCCGACGGCACCAAGGCGGGCTTTGACCTGGTCATCACCCGGCGCATCAGTGAATCGGTCGGTGTGCCGGTGGTGGCCAGCGGGGGCGCGGGCACCCTCGAGCATATTGCCGAAGTCCTGATCGAGGGCAAGGCTGACGCCGTGCTGGCCGCCAGCATCTTCCATTTCGGGCAATACACCGTCGGGGAGGTCAAACAGTTCCTCGCCCAACAAGGGATTCCCGTGCGGTTGTGCCCTTAGCCCGGATATTTCACGACCCAGGAACGGAACCGGGCTACCGAGGCTGCGTAGCGCAGGTTTCCAACCTGCTGTATCGCCGACCTCCGGTCGGCAGGCTGTAGCTGCTTGCCGGCATCGGCGGATTGGAAATCCGCGATACGGCAGGCTGGAAGCCTGCGCTACACCGTCCGGCTGGCGAAACCCGTGAACAATCCGGGTTAGGGCAATTCCTTGATCCGGATATTGCGGAAGCTCACGGTGCCATGGTCGCCCTGGAGGAGGATGGGCCCCGGTTCGGTGACTTTGTTGTCAAGCTCCCCCCCGGTAGGGCGGTTGCACTGGACGTTGTCATGAATCTTGACTCCGTTCATGATCACGGTGATGCGGTTGCCGATCATCGTGGCCTCGGCGGTTTGCCACTGGCCCGCCGGCCTGGTGATGAACTTGTCCGGGGCCTTGAAATTGTAGATTGAGCCGTTGCCGGTCAGGGTGGCTTGCCCTGATTTGTAGTCGCCCAGGATTTGAATCTCGTGCCGCCCGCGCAAGTAGAACCCGCTGTTGGAATTCTCCGGAGTCATGTACTCGTAGCGCACGGTGAAGTTGAGGAATTTCCGCTCCGTCACCAGGTCCACCCCATGAGCGCCGTTTTCGACGGTGTTCTTGAGAATGCCCCCGGGCAGGACGCTCCAGGAGTTGTGACTGTTGGGATTGCGGAGTTTCCACCCGGTCAAGTCCTTGCCGTTAAAGAGCGGACGGAAGTCCTTTTCGTCGTCCGCAGCGGCGAGCAGCAGCGGCAGGGCGGTGAACATGGCGATTGAAACCAGTGCCAGGGTCTTTTTCATAGAAGATAGAGGATAGGTCTAAGGTAATGAACTGCGTCTGGCCCGCATCATGCCCCGGCGCCAGCGGGGCGTCAAGGTTTTAGAGGAGTAAACGGAGGGAGCGGGCGCATCTTGTCAGTACCACCACCTCCAGCCAGGAGCGGCGGCTCGAGGCAACCCGGAGGGTTGCCAGATGGTAGCCGGGGGTCACGGCATCGCCGCGACCCCCGGTTTGTGGCCCAGAGGGGGCCTGCACCCCGGAACGGGGTGCCAGAAGGCTGCACAAAGGGAACAGGCCGCCTTCTGGCATCCCTTTAGGATGCCGACCCACACCGCCGCTGAACCGGGGGTCTCGCGACGCTTCGACCCCCGGCTACCATCTGTCATCCCTCCGGGATGAATTCCTGTGCGGCGGGCACTCTCCCCGACCTCGTGGCTTGCACCGTCGTACCGACAAGATGCGCCCGGAGGGAGCTGTGCGCGTGCGCGCCCGTGGCGGGTGCAATCCCGAGGCGCATCGGGAAATAGTGCGATGGATCGATGGCCTTGTCCCCGGTCGGGGGAGGGTTCTCGGCGACAATGGCTTGGCGGCTTGGACGCGTAGTCCTGGGCACAGCAGACGTGGATGGCTGTCGTGGTCCATCGTCCTTGTCTTGTGCGAGCGTTCGATACTTGAATCTGGAAGGGGCTCATGGAGCCGACGGCACGGCCCTGTAGAACCGCGCAAGCCCGGAGCGATCCGCGCGATCTGCGATGGGAACGGAGCCTCCGCGCTCACCGTCAAGGTGTGGATTGGCGTTGCGGCCCGGCACCCCGGCTCCTCCGGCTCGAGCTCGGCCGTCATCCGTCACGACCAGGTGGCGTCGCAGTGCGAGTTGGAGCGCATCCGCCTCCAGTTCCCGCGCGACAGACGACACGCGGTTCAAGATAGTGTGCCGGGCTTTCATCCCCGTCACACCGGGTCAAGCCCGGATTACCCGTTCCCGCAGGCGGCTGCCGGCGGGGGTCCGTTCTTTCACCTCGAAGTCTTGCGCATGGACGCAGACACCTTTTCCAGCGACCTCGGCGACCTCAATCCCGTGCCCCTCTTGCTCGCCCAGACTGTCACGGCAAACATGCCCAATTACGGCCAGCGCCTCCCCGATTAGGTCCGCAAACGGGCCGGGTGGATAAAGTGGAGGCCGAGAACGAAGTGGCCGACCTCTGCCCCAAGGAGGAGGACGGCGCGACGCCCATCTCCTACCCCTGGGTGCGGTCTGGACGCTCATGACCGAGACCGGCGGCTGAACGATCCGTCAACTTGTCTTTCGTCAGAATATCTCGGCACAGATTCCGTATTCGACGCATTCGGCCGGCGTAAGCTCCAATTGCCCTCTGGCGTGGAGCGTCGTGAGCTTTCTGATTGGAAAGCGCGGCGCGCTCTCGTTGAGGAGACCAAACAATCTCTCGGAAGATGCGCGGAGCAGGCTTCGCAACCGCTCCGCCACCTTGCCGGTTTGATCGATGTCGTTGGATTCGACAGTGATCGCGCCAATGTGCAGATTAAAGCCGCCGTTTTGGCTGATGCGGCGCTCATGGGTGGCTAAAGCAATAAGAGCCGCTCCGGAGGACGCTTGATATATTTTCGCCATTACCTTCACCCGCTTTTTCATCTCCGCCAGCCAACTCACGAACTCAAGGCTGGCATCCATTTTGCCTCCGTCGCTTTTGATGACCAACGTTACGGATTGGCCCCGCGATGCGCACCGCTCGACTTCCTGCCGTGCCATGCCCAAATTGCTCCTTGTCAGGCTTCCTTCGATCAGGACCGGCTCGCTTGTCTCCATAGTTTTTTGCGTGCTTCAGTTTTCTCTCCTATGTTCCACACTGTTAAAACGGGTTGTGGATCAAGGCTGCACTAAGAGGTAGAATCGGACATCGTTGCTGACGGCGCCTGAATCTTGATACAAAAAGGTGCCGCTGGAGTCGAATGAGCCGGACGTCAAGACCGTCCAGGATGATAATGGAAGGGCTAAATTTGTCGTGGTCAGCAACTGATATGCCTGGCGAGGAGAGCCAGTTCCGTTGATGACGATGCTGCCATCTGCCTGCCTTGCCACTCCGGTAAAGGCAGGCGGCGGCCCAGGGATCACCACGCTGAATGGTGTGGGCAGGGACCAGTCCCCCATCAACATGACATCCTGGGCGCGGGCACGAAGCAGCACGTTCGTAGTGATGCCTGCTCCCAAATCGCTCCTCGCGTTCCACAAAAGGGTGTGATCTAGTCCCGCCGGCGAGGCAGCCACGCGGAGCGAAGGGCTGTATGGCAAGCCGTCCAAAGTTAGAATCGAAGCATCCTGCCAGTCCCCGGAGCCAAGGATTTGGTATTGCAGGACCAGGGCTGAGGCAGCGCCTTCAGCGTGCCACAGGCGGTTAGTGACTGCCGCAGTCCCCCCGAGCCGGTTGGCTGACGGCAACACCGCGACGCTCGGCGCCGTCTCGAAGGCGGCGGGCTGCAGCGTGGGCAATATGGGTTGTGGTGGCCAGAAAATCAGGCTGCACGTGCCCGGGCTGGCCGGATCGACCGCAAGGCCAACCAAGCCCTTGCCAAGCGCGGGCATTTGCACGCCGCACATGGCCTCCCAGCCCTTGCCAGCGTAGGCGTCGCTGAACAATTGCCGTTGCAAAGGACTCGTGCTGTCGGCCGCGCTCCAACAATAGACACACCCGTCGGGTTCGCCAGTGAAGAGAGTATCGTTGCCCGTGCCACTGTAATTCACGGCAGCGAGTCCGAAACATTGAGCCACATTTAGCGAAGTGATAGGAACCTGGACCAACGTATTGGTCGTCCACCCATTGCCTGAGACCACGTACTCCGCCAGAGTAAAACCATCCCCTGTATCAAGCTGGCCTGAAAGATTTTGGTCGTCAGCAACAGCGTAAAAGATCGAAGTGCTATTCGTTTGGTTGGGACGCGGCAAAGCGACCGCAAGAGAAAGCCCTCGCCACGAAAATCGGTTGGTTGCAGTCGGCTCTGGAATGATCCACTGATTCGTATAAATTGTCACTGGGTCTGAAAGTTCTCCAATCCCGAAAAGCGAGCCTGAGTCCACGCCCCAGGACCCTGTGCTCCCACTGAAGTTGATTACGGTCCATGGGAGAAAGCCGCCTCGGTTGATGGCGCTGGGTTGGCCAGTATACCAGTTCGCGTAGCCTGCGAACTGCGCGTATCCTGTATACGTGTTAATGCCGCCAAATGTAGGAGCTTGAGTTCCGTTCGCATAAAATGGATAGGCCCAGCCGTTACGAGCCCAATATAATCCAATCCAGCTTTCCCCGGTGAACGTTGATTGAATCCAATCGTTCTCGGATGCATCGGCTGGCAAGGAGAGATTCCCATGGAAATTCGTAAAATAGGCTTCCGCTGCTGTCCAACTCATCGACGATGGGGTCAACAAATGCCATTTGAGCGTGCCCGGATTTTGAATCAATCCATGTGGCAGCAGAATGTCATCCGTATAAAAGGCCGTAGTGCCACCAATAACTTCGATCCCTCCGGTATCGAGAAGCCGTAGCGAACTATCCTCGGGGTACTTGGCAAAAACCGCTCCATGCGTTCCCAATCCCCTATGGGAACTGGTCGTGCTGATAACGCTCTGGCTCCAAACGCCGTTCGAGGAGGTCAAGCTGAACAGCGCCCCGTCCAGGCCATTCGTGGCAAAACTCCCCAGCACATCCCCAGAGCGTACCCCGAGCACAAAGGCGGCTTCATTGGTCGAAAGCGCCAACACGTTTGTTTGCCATGCCCCGTTGGTTTGCATCAACTCCCAAATCGCACCCGCACCCCCGGTTTGCCGCAGACCAACGTATATTGCTGGCGCAGGCCGATTGGCCGGCTGGCCCACCGCGACGGACGTAATCCCGAGGGTTCCCACCCAGACTTGCTGCGCCGCCCAGTTGGTCGCTCCTTGCGTCAGCACCAGCAGAAAGTTGTCACTCGTCCCGGGATTCCCGTCAGCCCCAACCGCGATCTCCTCGGCACCCACCCTGTCCAGTTGGCCAACTCCCATCACGAAGTTGCTGGGGGTGAAAGGGAGCGACAGCGAGGCGATGTTTGTCCCAGGATTCCCCAGCAAGCTGGGCCGGCTGTTCGCGTCATTCGGGTCCGTGCCCGCCAGATACTCCTGGAGATTGTTCCAGCCGTCGCCATCCGGGTCACCGTAGGGTCCGTCCGCCGGAGTGCCGTTGGTCAAACCGTGAATGAAGGACCAAAGCACCGGCAGACCGTTGGTTTCGCTCGCGCGCGACAGCACGGTCTGCCGGACCAGGTTGCCATCCCCATCATAGGTGTAGGCGATGGAAATGCCCCGCGAGGTCTCCATGCCCAGCAGGCGGTCCTCCCGGTCATAATAAAACCGGTTGGTGTGCTGGCCGTTGTTGATGATCTCGTAGTTTGAAAGACGCGCCCCCACTGAAAACGGCCTCTGGGGGTCAAGCCGATTGTTGTTCGTCAGGTCTGTACTGGTAAACCTGCATGTAGCTGACCCCGTCGAAGCCCGCCTCGGCATTGGCAATGCCGATCACGGGATTTAGGTAAAACCGGGCTTTCCACCCGTCCGGGATTCCGTCGCCGGCCGTGCAGGCGTTTGTCGGATTCGAGCCATAGACGAAGATCTCCTCATAGTCGCTGATTCCATCGCCGTCCGTGTCGTTCGTCAACGGATTGAGGCCATACAGGTATTTTTGAAGGTAGGTGAGGAGGTCGTTGGTCGGGTACTCGCTGGCCAAGTTGGGGTCCGTAAGGCTCAGACCGTATTGAGTTTTCCACCAGTTCGGTATGCCGTCCCCAAATGGGTTTCTGGGGTCCAGGACCCTCAAATAGGCGTTGGAGCTCATCACGGTTCCCACTACATTGGAAATGGCGACGGAATAATTACCCTGATTGGTAAAATCCAAGCCGACCAGGGAGAATATCTGGTCTGTCGCACCGGGAATAGGGACACCGTTGAACCCCCACTGGTAGAACTGGGGCGAGAAGCCGCTTGCGCCCACCATGAACACAACGTTCGAGGTCAAAAAGCTGGTTTGCGGCAGGGGCTGGTTCGTGATGACTGTCGCGTTGTCACTGTTGGTATCAAGCAGTGTATAGGCTGCAGGAGCAGTTGTGCCGGTGAAACCTTCCGCATAGCCGACCATGATTCGACCAGCGCCACCATCTCCATAGCCGCCACCACTGCCAGTCCCGCCCGTGGCCGTAATGTTGTTTTGGCCCAAAGTCGCTGAGGCTACTTGCAGGCGAACAGATCCTCCGCTGCCACCTCCCGCAGCAGAACTGCTGCCATTTGCTTTCATCTGTCCATTGACGCGCAGATTACCGGCGACAATCACGATGGCGCCACCTCCATTTCCGCCGGTTGGCGTGGGCCCGTTAACGTTACCTCCGCCGCCACTGCCGAAGTAAACTGTGTCCAAACTCGCAGAGCCGTAGGTAAGGCCTCCGTATGCTCCACTGGTCGTGCCATTATCCAAATGGGTTATTCCGCCCGCTCCGCTTGACCCGTAACCTCCGCCTCCTGCCGAACCGTAGAACACCTCGCCAAAGGAATTATGTCCCTCGATAAACCCACCACCACCGCCACCGTAATTGGCGTTCATGCTGGTTGTCTGAACGCCCGCGTAGGACTCACCTTGCACTCCGGAACTCCCACCACGATAGCCTATGCCGCTCGCAGAAATCGCCGAACTCGCCTCGATAGACAAGCCTCCCTGAACCTTAAACACAATCCATCCGCCCGCAGTGCCGTTCCAAGGATTCGCCGTAAGCGTTGCATTACCGGTAATCGTCAGGTTTTGAAAATTCGGGATCGCCTTGGTATTGGTCGGGTCGTACTGCGGAGGGTCGTTCGTAAGGCGCACCTTCTGGTAAAGCTGCTCAATCGTCATGCTTGTCGTCAGAACGAAGGGGCCATGCCGGCCATCGCCGTAGTCCCAGGAAGCTTTGGAGGAATTTGTGCCCGCAATGAGCCAGGCCAGGAGAAATGCGCACCGCAGTGCGGGGTGTTGACGAGCATGTATGGGGCTGCTAGTTTTCATGCGAAAGGAGAATTGACCAGATTGGCTCGCTGGCCGGTGTTCGGAGCAGGGGAACGCCTGGCCGACACTTGACAACTGGTTTGTTATCGTCACCGAAGATCATGGCCAATGAAAGCCGCCGAACAGGTTGCCCACTGCGCTGGTAAAGCCGTTCCAGATGCTCGTTACGGTGCTGGTCACGCTGGTCCACATGCTCGTGGAGGAGGAGGACGAAGACGGCGGCTGGTATGGCGCCGTGGAGTTAGCTGTCGCAGTGCTCATCCCGCCGCGGCCGAAGCTAACGCCCGGCATCCCACCGCCTCCGCTGCCACTTGAGCCTGAGGCCATGGTCGGTCCCGACGCTCTGTTCTGGTTAATGGCGGTCACGAGCGTGCCAAAGATACCGGCGCCTGCTGTAGCGCCTGAGAGCGTGGCAGAGGAGCTCGCGCCCACGGCGCTGCCTCCACCGCCGCCCGCTGACGACTGAGGCCGAGGTAACACGGCCATGGGAGTCCTGCCCGCTGTCGGCGAATCGAGCGTGACCATACCAGCACTTCCCTGGCCGAGCGGCAACGCGGCCAGACCGAGTACTTCCTCCATGCCAGAGATCGCCAGGTCGTTAAGCGCAGAACTTTTTGAAAATGTTGGCAGGGTCGCTTCCCACACCGGGGAAGCTGCGGAGGTCACCAACTCCATGAGGTTGGCATTCGCCCAACTTCCGTTCTGAAGACGCTGAGACCAAGCATCGGCGCCTGCGTTAATCAAAGCGCGGATCCCCAGTTGAGCTGCAGAACTGGCACCGGCACCCAACGCAAGCGCCCCTGCATCGGTGGATACCTCCGTTGTGGCTGCCGCCATCGTTGCGGCTATGAGGTTTTCGGTATAACTGAGCTTGTAATCCCAGAGATTCCAGCCATGCTGACGCGCGTTCCTGTAGATCTGCACCCCTGCGTCGGCTGTCCATGCTACGCCGAACGCGATCACATCCGCCACGAGTTCCGTCCCCTCTGGATCGATGCCGGCCAGAGGATTCGAGGATGTGTACGAGTAGGCGGTCAAAGCGCCGCCCGGCCCGATCTTCCTCACCGGGTCTGTTGATAGGAACGCGCCGGCCTCGGCGGAGTATGACCGAGCCCGCATGAAGAAAAGCCCGGGTAGCTCCTCCATGACGCCTTGTGAGCCCACGAACAGGTAGGGATTAGAAATCTGGCTGCCGAAGTTCGTTGAACCGAGGCTGCGCCCATAAGGGGTGTATGCGTATTGGGCAGCGAGGTTCGTTCGGCCATCGGTGAGAGCCAGGACGTTGCCCATTGCGTCGGCGTGATAGCAGGTGAGACCGTTTGTCGCGTCGAGCTTGTAGCAGAGGTCGGGACCATGCACATAGCGGGCGGTCACGTTTCCATTCGCGTCCAGATCGCAAAGGACGCGCTCCATGCCCCCTGCCAGCGAGAGCACGTACCCGGTTATGGTGCCATCAACCGACTTGGAAAAACGCCTGCCCAAGGCGTCGTACCGGTTGAGGATGTGGCTGTTGGTCGTGCCGGCTTGCCAGTCGAGCGTGGTGGTCCGGTTGTCCTCGTCGTAGCCCAAGGACCAACTCTGGCCGTTGCCAACCGCATTCGTCATGTTCCCGCTCGCGTCGTAATGGTACGTGATGGAGCAGCTCTGGTTGCTTATCGCGGAATTGTTTTGAATCTGGCTGGCGATCATGCGCCCCGCAGGGGTGAATTGGGTCGTCTCGTCCGTCAGGGACGGGAGCGGCCAATCAAGGGTGCCACTCTCGCCGGCGCCAGCCTTGTTTCCGTTCCGGTCATAAGCATAGGTCAAGGCCATCTGGATTGCGGGGTTGGTTGAGGGACCGGGGTTGGGGGCGGCATATGAGAGGGCGATGATTCTGCCGGCGGCGTCGAAGGCGTTCGTTTGGACAACGCCGTTGGGATAGGTCCGGGTGAGCAGGCGGTTGGCGAGGTCGTAGGTGTACGTCGTCTGCCGTCCGGCCCAATCCTCCTGGCTGGTGAGGCGGCCAAGGGGGTCGTAGGAGTTGGCCAGCGTGGCGTTGCCCGGAAGGGTGATGCTGGTCACGCGGCCGAGTGGGTCGTAGCCGTACAGGACGTACAGGACGGTCTGGAAGTTGGCGTCATCCTGCTCCACAACCCGATCCATGACATCGTAAGTGAACTGCAAATGCGCTGTCTGGCCCGCTCCGCTCCGGTCCATTGTTTTCACGCTATCATTGTTATCGTAACTGAAGGAATCCTCGCGGCCGGTGCTAAAATTGACGAACAGCTTCCGCCCGGCTTGGTCGTACTTGATGGTGCGGACGACCAGGTTGGGGTCGGTTTGAGTCTTCAGGCGGAGTAGCTGGTCGTAGGTGTATCGCCACTCGAACCCGTCCTGATTGCGCTCCACGACGCGCTCATTGCGGTTGCTGTAAGCCATAACGTAGCGGCCCTGCAGGGCATCGATAATGTTCGTGATGTTTCCGACGCCGTCGTAATCGTAGCGCCACGGGAACTTCTGCGGGTCCATCCATTGGACCAAACGGCCGCGGCCATCATACGTGTTGACGGAGGGAAACCCGTTCGGGCTGATGATCTGCTGGACGCGGCCCGCCACGTCATACACCGTTTGCTTGCTGCTTCCGAGGGGATCCGCCTCGGCAATAAGCCGGTCGAGGTGGTCATAGGTCTTCACCCAGCGCCGCCCGAGCTTGTCAAAGAAGCAGATCACGTTACCGTTGGCGTCATACTGGTTCGTCACGCAGTTGCCAAGGGGATCGCTTATGGCGATCAGCCGGTTCGCCGCGTCGTAATAATTGGTGACCGAGTGGGCGAGCGGGTCGGTGACATGATCCAGCTTGCCGCGGGTGGTGTACGCGTAAGCCCACATGTTCGTGCGCGTGCGGTTGATCTTGTTGGTGCGCTGGTTGGCTGCGTCATAAGCGTAGGTGGTCAACTGCTGGTTGCCATCGGTTTCCGAGATCTGATTGCCATTTGCGTCGAACGTGCGGTAAAAAGTTCGCCCGAGCACATCAATGACCTTCGTCAGGTTGCCGCTCTGGTCATACGAGTAGCTGGTGGGGTAGCCCAATGCGTCCATCTCGCGCATCTTCCAGCTCAGGTCGTTGAGGACGTAGGACGTTAGATTGCCGGCGGGGTCCGTGCGGGCGTTTAGAAACCCGTTCGTGTCATAGCCGAAGCGTGTGACGTTGCCGTTGGCGTCCGTCGAGGCCAGCACAAGGCCGTTCGTTGAGTAGGTGTAGCTGACCAGCGTTCCGATGGCGTCGGAGTGGTTCGTCAGGTTTCCGGCGGCGTCATAAGTGTAAAAGTTGGTCCAGGCTGTCCAGCCGTTCTCATCGGGAGGCTGGGGGGTGATCTGCTCGAGCGGCTTGTTGAGCCGGTCGTCGAATACCCAGGTCGTGACTTCGCCAAGTGCGTTCGTGCGGGCGATGACGTTCGCGTTGTTGTCGTAGCCAAAGGACGTGGTCCAGCCCAGGGGTTCGGTGATGCTGGTGCGGTTGCCGTTGGCATCGTACGTGAAGCTGGTGGTGTTGCCAAGCGGGTCCTGCTGGGCCAGGACGTGGCCTTTCCGGTCGTAGCTCTCGATCCACTGAAATGTCGCCGGGTCCGTGTGGCGCATTTGCCACGTTTGCGGTTCGTCATATTCAGTGCGCGTGGCGCGGCCCAAGGCGTCAACCTGGTTGGTTCGGCGTCCGTATTGGTCGTACTGAACGAGCGTATTCGTGGTCAGCCGCGGATCGATGATCTGGGCGAGAAGGCCGTTGGTTCCGTACTGAAACTGCCAGGTCGCGTTGGTCGCTGCAGCGTATATTCCTGACGCGTTGGTGAGCGACTTTGAGATGAGCCGGTTCGTGGGGTCGTAGGTGAAATTGACCTGCCATGCGCCGAATGTCACGCTGGTCAAAAGCTGGCGCTTGGAATCGTAGTTAAACTGGTAATTCCCGCCTGCGGAGTTGACAACATTGGTGATGAACCCCTCGTTCCAGTCCCACTGGATCTGGACAGTGTTGCCATTGAGGTCGCTGATTTGCACCAAGCGCCCGGCCATCTGAGTGTAGTTGTCATCGCCCGGATCATGAAAGCGGTAAACCAGCCGGCTAGGCGTTGTCCAAAGCACATCAGGCGAATCAGCGGACTGGGCCAACTCTCCACGGTACGTGTGATCCCTTGGGATGAGGGGCGCCGCCGAATTGGTGCGCGTCCAGGATTGGACCGACCCATCCCAATTGACGATGTCCCATTCATCGGGATTGGGGGTGGGGGTGGGGCCGTACACCACGTGGATCTCGAAAGTGTTCCTCCAATTGTAGCCCAACATGCCTTGAGGAAAGGGGTCGAGAGTGTTGCCTGACGGTGCCTCGGTCGGGAGCCCGCTACTGTATCCGATCTCCAAATCGAAGGCGATCCCTGGAACAGGCCGCGCGAGCACCGTCCGCGCCCAGGCGAATGCGCCAGATAGGGGCGTAAGCGCGTTTTCGCCATGGTTGAGGTTTGCGTCGAAAAGGGACTGCTCGCCAGCCTGATCGACCTCAGGAAACGTGATAGTGCCGGAGCCGGTCCGCACGGCCGGGTCGGTGCCCTGGGGAGGAGAGGGCGCGAAGTTGCGATAAAAATCCGCCTGGTTTGTCGAATACGCCAATCTGTAGTAGCCCTCCAGGTTGGCGAATGTGCGCTGATCTTGGAACTGGACAGTGAAACGTTCTCGCCTCGCCAGAGCGGTTCAGGCGGTCTGTTTATCTTTGGCTTGAGCCACCTGGAGGGCTAATCCAATCCACTGTTCCGTAAGCCGCCGAAACTGTTTGTAATTGGCCAGCTCAGTCCGCACCTGGCGGAGGATTGCTCGGCGGATGAACTGGGAGGTCTTTTTTCCGCGATAGACGTAGTTGAGCTGGTAATAGGGGCCGTGTCGGCGGGGATGTTTGGGGTCCTTGCACCGGCAGCCGGATTTGCCGCAGACATTGTATTGGCGGGAGAGGCTGCCCGGGCGCATCGCTCCGTGCTTTTGGAGTTGGGCTTTAATTTGGGCGATTTGAGCTTCCAGTTTCTTAACCGTTTGAGTAGTCTTCATATCCGATAGCATAAATATACTATCGGATATGCGCAACCTCTGTTTTCGCCCCGCCTTTCCCAAACGCTCGCACCTCCTGTGGCTGGCCTGGCTGCGCGCCCTCCGCCCCCTCCGCCCAGCCTGCTCCCGCACCACCACCTTCCTGTGGCTGGTGGTCGTCCTGGCGGCTTTGTGCCTGCGCCCCGACTTGGCCGGCGTGACCAGCCTGATCCGCAGCCTCGGCCTCTCCGACGCCAGTTATTACTGCCTGCTGCACTTCTTCCATTCTCCTGCGCTGGACCTGGACCGTTTGACCCAATTGTGGCGGCAGACCCTCCAGCACTTGTTCCGCCGCTGCCTGGTGCGGGTCAACGGCCGCCCGGTCGTGCTGGCCGATGGCCTCAAGCGCCCCAAGGAAGGCCGCAAAATGCCGGGGGTCAAAAGCCTGCACCAGGAATCCCGCTGCAATGCCAAGGCTTCCTTCATCATGGGGCACTCCTTGCAGGCCGTCGCCTTGCTGGTGCAGGTGGCCGGGGTTTGTCTGGCCGTGCCGGTGGCGGCTCGCATCCACGAAGGCATCGTCTGGAGCGCCCGTGACCGGCGCACGCTGTTGGACAAGCTCAGCGCCTTGCTGCTCGGATTGCATTGGAACGGCCCTTTGACCGTCGTGGCCGACGCCTATTACGCCGCCGCCAAATTCGCCCGCTCGCTACTGGCCGAGGGTCACCACCTGGTCACGCGCGTGCGCTCCAACGCCGTCGCTTATTTCCCGCCTTCCCCACGGCGTTCCCGCAAGCCGCGCCGCGGGCGACGCCGTGCCTATGGCCACAAGACTCCCCTCCAGGATTGGTTTCGCTACCGCGCGCAATTCCTCAAAGCCCCCAGCCCGGTCTATGGGGAATCCGGCGTCAGCCTCCGCTATCTGAGCCACGACCTGCTGTGGCGCCCTTTGGGTCAGTTGGTGCGCTTTGTTTGGGTGAGCCACCCGACTCGCGGGAACTTGATCCTCCTCTGCACCGACTTGACCTTGGCCCCGCTGGAGATTATTCGCCTTTACGGCTGGCGCTTCAAGATTGAGGTCAGCTTCAAGCAGGCCATTCACACCGTCGGGGCCTACGCGTATCACTTCTGGATGCAGGACATGAATCCCCTCCACCGCGGCAGCGGCAAGCAATATGTGCAGCGCAAGTCCGAGCTTTACCGGGAGCACGTCCGCCGCAAGCTCGCCGCCTACGAACGGCACATTCAGTTGGGCCTCATCGCCCAGGGACTGCTCCAATATCTGGCGCTGAGTTTCCGGCGCGTGGCCTGGTTCAATTTCCACTCCTACATCCGCACCGTATCCCCGCAAAAACCGCCCTCCGAGTGGGTCGTCTCGCAGGCCCTCCGTCACACCTGGCCGGATTTTCTCTGTGGTTTACCCCAAAACGCCATCCTCAAGAAATTCCTTGCCACTAAAATCAGTCCAGCCCGCTGCGGCTATCTTGACGCCTTTGATCTGGACATCGCTGCATGAACGTTTCACTGTCCAGTTGGAACCTGCGGCTCAGAATCTGGCCTCGGTTCAGTGCCGAGGAATAAATGGCGACCTCGATGATGTCGCCAGAAAACTGCTTGGAATTACCGTTGACGCCCCCGATGGAGACACCGTTGCCGGCTGTGGAACCGGTTGGAGGTGACCATCCCGAGGGCAGAGGGACCGAGAGCCCATCCACATAGGCGTTAAAAGTAGCCCCGGAGCGAGCAACCGCGACATGATACCGGCGCTCGAGGAAAGGGTTTTGAATCAGGGTTATTGGCGTGGAAGGGCCGGAAGACCCGCCAGTGACGAATTCGACGGCGCCATCGCTGAAGTTATAGCGGATGAGATAGGAATACGTCGCCGATTCATTGCCGTCCGCACGGTCCATTAGGATGTCCATGTTGTCCGAAAGCGTCTGTCCGCTGGGAATCGAAATTCGGAACCAACAGGACGCCGTGAACGTGGTGCCTGTGGCGGTCAGGCTGCTGGTCGGATCGCTGATCTGGAGGCTCGCGTTGTTGGTAAAAGTGGCGCCCCAGGACACGCGTTCAGTCGCCAGCAGAAGCGAGAGGCTGCCGATTGCGGCCAGTCGGAGGACAAACCATGCGTGCGTTAAGGGACCATTCGCTTGCTGAAGTTGCATTTTCAATCTCCTGCTGCCACTTGTCGAACATTGTTGCACCGGCGAACACGGACACTTCTGCCTTCGCAAACGGGCATGACCCGCGCCCTGATACACGCGCGGTCCAGCTTGAACCCGAGAGGGGATCATCGAATTCTTCATAGGTTCAGTTTGGTGATTGTTCAGGCTGCCAATTCAGCCCCTGAGGCGCTCATGGGTGGAGGGGTCCACGACAGCGGCCTGTCGAAACTTGGTCGAGATTGCAACGTGAGGGTTGCCCTGATCCTCGATGTCACCGTTGCTGCGTGGTGGCTCAGGATTCGTGCCCTGCCGGCTAAAGCGACCCAGTTTCATCCAGTACCTTTCCGAGCGGTGCCATTCGAGGCACGGGACTGCTGGTTCGTCAAGCCCATTTTTCAGTTTTTTTGTTCACAATCGCCAACGCTTTTGCCCGGAGGCCACAGGCCTTCATTACGTATAAAGAGGAAAAGGCAGGCCGAGGTTGCAGGGATTATTGTAGCCGTTCAGGTGGGGCGCGAATCTGTCTTTGGGACCTGAGCAGTTCCGATTGTTTTGGTTTTTGCGGCGCTTGTTATTCTCAAGCCGGGCGAGTATAGTTCGCAGCATGAACTTGGTTATCGACCAGGCGGAGCGTGTCCCGTTGACACCGGATGCACGGGGCGTCATCCGCGTGGGAGGCAGTCGCGTGACGCTGGACACAGTTGCGGGTGCCTTTGACCGCGGTGCTACGCCCGAGGAGATCGTGCAACAATATCCCACTTTGGGATTGGCCGATGTGTACTCGGTGCTCGGCTATCTTCTGCGGCACCAGGCGGAGGTTGCGGCCTATCTCAGTCAACGGGGGGCCCAGGCCTCGGCTGTACGCCAACAGAACGAGCGCCGCTCCGATCCCCAGGGTGTCCGTGCCCGTCTGCTGGCCCGGCGCACAACGGTCTCCACAGGCTCTTGAATGATCAGCCTCGCGTTCGACGAGAATTTCAACAACGATGTCATTCGCGGGTTGCTCCTGGTCGCCGAATGTAGCTTGCCTGGGGAATGGGAGGGGCAGGTCCGCTATCTGCCTTTGCGTTGAGGGACCCCAGAGCGAGATTGACCAGTTCCTCGTCTTGCATGCCCTTGTGGCCGAGTTCGTGGCCGAGCTGCTGAGCGGGGACGCGCAACAACTGCGGCATTTTTGTGTGCCGGGAGGTTTTGGAGGAATTCGGGGGCGTCGGCATGATCACCCCTCGCGAATTCATGGGATTAATCTCGCCTTGAGCGGGCTGAGGTTGCAAAGATTTTTCGTGCTCGGCCGGCGCTGGGAACGTGCGGGCGTCCAGGGGCCGGCTGAGTCCGGTGCCGCCGAGTTCAAGCGGCCGGTTTTATGGGCGGGTGAGGCCGTGAGGAACTCAGGTCGGCAACAAACCTAGCGCCGGTGGGAAGATTAACCGCAAAGAGCGCAGAGAGCACAAAGAAACGCCTCGATTCCCCCGGCTTTTGCGCTCTTTGTGTTCTTTGCGGTTAAGTTCTTTGCGGTTAATTCTGCAACCTGGTCTTAACCACTTTCTCGTCCTGCATGCCCGTGCGGCCGAGCTCGTGGCCGAGTTGGCGAACGGGGACGCGCAGCAACTCCCGCTGGCTCTCCAGGATGTTCTCCTCGAGGACGCCCGCCCCGGTTAGGCGGCCAGCCGCTGACGGAGGAGGATATTGCCGAGAGCGCCCGCGTCACCTTCGCGGCGCTCGACGAGGAGGAAGAGCGTGCCCGCTCGCGGTGAGGTCTGGCTGGCGGACCCGGGGATGATCGAAAAGGTCCGGCCGGCCCCAAGAAGTCTGGCGCCATTTCCACTCTGGCGGGTAGGACGTTCAGGCGGCTTGGAGCTTTCTATGGACCGGAATGAAGCGGATTTCCACCCGCCTGTTAAGGGCGCCGGCAACCCTCCGCAGCATGGCCATCGAGTGGCCCTCATAATCGGCATCTTCAAGCCGCGAAATGACCGAAGGCGTCGTCCCAACCAGCGCGGCAAGTTGCATTTGGGTAAGCCCGGCCCTCTGGCGAAGGGCCTGGAAGCTCACGCGCGACCTGGTCGCCTGCGCGGGCTTCCTCCAGCGCGGCGAGCCGGTCCGGCCGGCCAGCGTAGAAGCGCTTGTGCAGGATCCTGATCCCGTCGCTTGTTCTTCGATTCCGCGTCTTCATAACGATTCTTCGTAAGTGTGCTTGATGGGATCGGCACCGAACTCCGCCTTCCGTTGCAGGGCGAGTTCGATTTGCCTTTGCGGCACCAGCCGCTCCTTGACGATCCCGTGTGAAACCACGACTGCCTCCCGGCCATGGAAGAAATAAAGCATCCGATAATTGATGCCGTGAAGTCCCACCCGGAGCTCATAAATGCCGCCTCGCAAGAAGTCGGCTTCCGGGCGCCTGAGCTCGTGCCCGAGCTGTTGCAGGCGCTCCAAACGCACGCGGCATTTGTCTTGCGCCTTGGGCGGGACGGCGGCGAACCAGTCCAGGAACGGCACGCTTCCGTCCTCGGCCTTAAACAGAATGACATTCGTGCGCGGCATGCAGCGAGACTAGCTTCGCAAATTTGCGATGCTTCGTCAACACGCAGAACGAGCGGCGTTCCGAAGCTCAGGGTGTCCGCGCCCGTCTGCTGGCCCGGCGAATCGTAGGGGCAGGTCCGCTATCTGCCCTTGCGTTGAGGGGCCCCAGAGCGAGATCGACCAGTTCCTCGTCCTGCATGCCCTTGCGGACGAGTTCGTGGCCGAGCTGCTGAGCGGGGACGCGCAACAACTGCCGCTGGGTCTCCGGGATGTTCCGGTCGAGGACGCCCGCCCGAGCTGGACGGTCAACCCCCGTGTACGGGCCAAAATCCTCGCCGAACCATTTTTTAACCACGGAGCACGATACACAGAAAACTGCCTTCTTTCCGCGTATTCCGCGTGTTGCGCGGTTGCCCTCGTCTGCCACGGCCGTATCGGCCCCGCTCCGCCACGATGCGCTCAGGCTGGCAAAGCTCCGAAGAAGGATGAACCGCGGAACACGCGGAATACGCGGAAACGAATAGGTCTAGTTTTCGGCAGACACGAATTGCACGAACTAACACGAATTCGTGGAGAATTCGTGAAATTCGTGTCAACCCTGGTCTGAGGCAGAGCCTCGTTAGTGGTTACCATTTTGTCCCACAGCCGAGCCCCGACGGCGGGCGAAACCGGTCTTGTCAGTGCCAACGGCGCCGGCCATACGCCTGCCGCCTTGCTCCGGCGGGGGACCGCGCCTATACTGAGGGCAGATGAAAGATATCACGGTCGATCCTGAAATCCTCGGCGGTCTCCCGGTCTTCACCGGCACGCGCGTGCCGGTTCAGGCCCTGTTTGATTACCTCGAGGGCGGCGATTCGCTGAACGACTTCCTTGAAAGTTATCCCGACGTGCCCAGGAACAAGCGCTTCGGATGCTCGAGGCCGCCCAGGCCCAATTTGATGTTCTGCTCACCATGGACAAGGGCCTGCCGGACCAACAGAAGCTCAGCCGGTTCGCAATCGCGGCCGTCATTTTGCGGGCCCGCTCGAACCGCCTAGCCGGCCTGCTACCGCTGCTGCCTAAACATCCCCAATCGTGGCTCTCAACTCCGCCTCGGCCACCGGCTGAAAAACGTTTGCGGGACCTTCAATCATTGCAGTAGGCTGGCCGGGATGAGCTGGCTGAGAACCTGCATCAAGGGCCTGTTGGCATCGCGGGGTCTGAAACTCTATCGGTTTGACCGGGACCAAGTGATTCCGGCGAATGTGCCGGACCCGCAGGCCTATATATTTCCGGAGTATTGTTTCCGGTACTATCGGCCCTGGGTCGCAGCGGAGTACGACGCATGGTTTGGGCCGGAGGTGCTGAACCACACGATGCTCACGCGTCAGAAGCTCTATTTCCTGCTCAAGTGCCTGAGGCGAACGCTGCGGCTGCCGGGGGATGTTTTCGAGGCCGGCGTGGGCAGCGGCGGCAGTTCAAGATTGATGTTGGAGTGCCTGCTTCGGGCCAAATCCGACAAGCGGATGTGGCTGCTGGACACCTTCGAGGGATACCGCAAAGTGGACCCGTTCAAGGACGGCGCGCACGTGAAACTGGACCAATGCCGCGGTGACACGCGCGAAGAGGTAACCCGCCTGTTGGCCAACGACCGCATTCAGGTGAACCTCATCCAGGGGCTGATCCCCGGCACCCTCGAGCAGGTGCGGGCGGAGGCGCTGTGCTTTGCCCATATCAATGTCAACTTGTATGAACCCACGCTGGCGGCGACCCGGTTTTGCCTGTCCCGGCTCAGCCCCGGGGGCATCATGGTGTTTGATGATTACTGCTGGCCCGCAACTTATGGGGCCCGGCAGGCCATCGAACGAGGCCTGCGCCCAGAGCGGACTTGAGGTGATCTGCCTGCCTGACTCGACCCAGGCGTTCCTGGTCAAGAACCCCTAGCCGAGTCATGTCGCGCTTTCGCCGAACTCGTCCACAGTGTTGCCTCCGGGTATATGGTCCTGGCGGCCTCCTCGGCCTTCACGCTCGCCTCGGCGCCGCTGGCCCTGCATTTTCTCTCCCAGGAGCGTTTTGGGCTTTGGAGCTTGATGTCCTACGTCGCGCTCGTTCTGGGCTTGATTGATTTTAGCATGTCCGGCTCGGTGGCGCGTTTGCTCATTGACCATAAGGACAACCGGGGCGGGGGTGAGTATGGGAGTCTGGTGAAGACCGGCTTTCTGGTCCTGGTGCTCCAGGGGGCCATTGCTTTCGCGGTCGGGTTCGTTCTGGCCCCGCTGTTGTGCCGTGTGGAAAACATCGAGCCGGAACTCCAGCACGACTTTATCGCCCTAATGAGGTGGCAATGCGGCGTGCTGGCGCTGGGCTTTGCCAGCCGCATCTTCAACCACCTCCTGACCGCCCATCAGCGCTTTGACATTGTCAATTACAGCCAGGTGGCCGCGATGGTCCTGAACCTCGGCGTTCCTGTGGTGGTTTTTCGTTCTCCGGCAAGGGGTGTTCAGCCTGGTCTGGGCCAGTCTGCTCAGTTTGTTGGGCGCGACCCTGGTCTGCGTCGCCGGCTGCTGGCGATTGCGGCTCTTTCCGCCCGCCGGGGCGTGGGGGCGGGTTTCGTGGCGTCATTTCACGGGGCTCTTTGATTATGGCAAGGATGTGTTTCTGGTGGCGGTGGGCGCGCAACTGATCCTGTCCAGCCAGCCCTTCATTATCACCGGCTGTCTGGGCTCGGCTGGCCCAGGCGGCCTGGTATATCGGCACGCGCGCCTTCGCCATGATTTCCCAGGTCATCTGGCGCATCTTCGACTATTCCGGCCCCGCCTTTTCCGAGATGATGGTGCGGGGCGAGCGGGAGTTGCTGCGGGAGCGATACAAGGCCGTTTTGATCGTCTCGGCCTCCCTGGGCGGCGTGGCCGCCGTTTGTTTTGTCCTGTGCAATAGCGCCTTTGTCACCGTCTGGACGCATGGCAAGATCGCCTGGTCTCCCGATCAATGACCTGTTGCTGGGCGTGTGGATGATCGTGCTGTCCATCTCTGCATTGCCACGATACTTTCGTGCTGTTGACCAAAAAGGTTGGCGCGATGCGCTATGTCTTCTTCGATCGAAGGACTGGTCTTCACCGGCGCCGCGCTCCTGACCGTCCGGTGGGGCGGCCTGCCGGCCGTCATTCTCTGCTCGATCGTGTGCAGCACCTGCTTCAGCGGCGCTTATGGCCTCTGGCGGGCGAGCCGTTATTTCGAGCGTGCCGATTCGCGAGGTCGCCTTGGGCTGGCTGGCGCCCATGGCCAAGGTCCTGGTGTTGTTCATCCCCGCGGCCTGCATCCTCTGGTGGGCGAGCAACCAGTTGAACTGGTTGCCCACGCATGGCCCGCCGGGGACCGAAGCGATCCACCTGGCAGCGCAAGCCCAGGGCACGCCTGAATCCAGCGCCGCCAGCATCCTTCGACGGACCCAGGAAACCTGGCACGCCCTGTTTCACCTGGTCTTCAAAGGGCTGCTCGGGGGCGCGCTGGGCGCCTATCTGTTCCTGCGCTACGGCCTGCCGGCGGCGCTTCAAGAACGAGTTGCTCCATCGCTCGCCCCGGGCATCAACCCCTTGCTACGGCGCGTGTTTGCATGAAGCGAGTCCTGGCGAACTTCCTTTGGGTTCTGCTTGCGGCGACGGGCGCCTGGGCTTATGCCACGCTGGCGCTGCACCGGGGGGAGACGATCAATTCGGTGTATATCCTGCTGGCGGCATTGTGCAGCTATGCCATCGGCTACCGGTTTTACGCCAAGTGGATTGCCGCGCGCGTCCTGGCGCTCGATGATCGGCGGGCGACGCCATGCGAGGTCCACGATGACGGGAAGGATTTCGTCCGGACCAACAAGTGGATCGTCTTTGGCCACCACTTCGCGGCTATCTCCGGTCCGGGCCCGCTGGTGGGGCCGGTATTGGCGGCGCAGTTCGGGTATTTGCCGGGGACATTGTGGATTCTGATCGGCGTGACGCTCGGCGGGGCGGTGCAGGATTTTGTGGTGTTGTTTGCCTCGCTGCGGCGGGACGGCAAGTCGCTGGGGCAGATGGTCAAGGAGGAATTAAACACGACGGCAGGAGTGATTGCCTCTGTGCGCCATCCTGGCGATCCTGGTCATACTCCTGGCGGTCCTGGGGTTGGTGGTAGTGAAGGCGCTGGCCGAGAGCCCGTGGGGCGTCTTCACAGTGGGGGCAACTATTCCCATTGCGATGTTCATGGGCTGCTACCTCCGGTTCGGGCGCATCGGCAAAGTCCTGGAGGCCTCGGCTATCGGCGTGATTTGCCTGCTCCTGGCGGTGTGGGGTGGGAAGCTGGTCTATGAGAATCCGGGTCTGGCCCGGGTTTTTGGGCTGCGCGACCTGACGTTGGCGTGGGCCATCATCCTCTACGGCCTGGCGGCGAGCGTGCTGCCGGTCTGGCTGTTGCTGGCCCCGCGCGATTACCTGAGCACGTTCATGAAACTGGGCACCATTTTTGCCCTGGCGGCGGGGCTCTTCCTGGTGCTGCCGGCACTGAAAATGCCCGCGCTGAGCCGGTTTGTGGACGGCTCGGGCCTGGTCGTGGCGGGGAAGATATTTCCCTTTTGCTTCATAACCATTGCCTGCGGGGCGATCTCGGGTTTCCACACGCTCATCGCCAGCGGCACGACGCCCAAGATGCTCACGCGCGAGTCCTACGCGCGGCCGGTCGGTTACGGCGCCATGTGCCTGGAATCGCTGGTGGCGATCATGGCGTTGATCGCCGCCTGCACTCTCGAGCCGGGCGTCTATTTGAGCATGAACGTCAAAGGCCCGGCGGCGGCGACCGTTGCCAAGGTGACGGCCCTCGGTTTTCCGGTCACGGCCGAGCACATGAACCAACTGGCCGGCCAGATCGGCGAGAAAAGTCTCTTTGAAAGGACCGGCGGCGCCGCCACACTGGCGGTCGGCATGGCCCAGATATTCTCCAAGACCGTGCGCGGGCGCGGGCTGGATTTGTGGTATCACTTCGCGATCATGTTTGAAGCGCTGTTTATTCTCACGACCATCGACGCCGGCACGCGCGTGGGCCGCTACCTGCTTCAGGATTTCCTCGGCCAGATTGCCAAACCGCTGGGCCAAACCAGGAACTTTGGGGCCAATTTGCTGGCCAGCCTGTTGATGGTCGGCGGCTGGGGTTATTTTCTGATTCAGGGCGTGCTCGACCCGCTGGGCGGCATCAACTCTCTCTGGCCTTTGTTCGGCATCGCCAATCAGATGCTCGCCGCCATTGCCCTCTGCCTGGCGACGACCATCATCCTCAAGATGCAGCTAATGGAGTGCGGAGTGCGGAGTGCGGAGTGCGGAATCGTTCCGAGGGAGGGAGACGGGGGGAGGAAGTTCGAGGTTCGAGGCGCGAGGTCCGAAGGTCGAAGGACGGAGGACGCACTCCGCACTCCGCACTCCGCACTCCGCACTCCGCACTCGAATGGCGGCCGGCCGGCGTTGGCGCTCATTACGTTGGCGCCGTTGGTTTGGCTGCTGGCGGCAACCATGACGGCGGGCGTGGAGAAGGTATGGCATCCGGACCCGCGGATTGGGTTTCTGGCGCAGGCAAGAGGGCTGAATGAAAAATGGCCGTCATTGGAACAGGCCGCCGCGGCCGCCAGGACCGGCGGAGACGCGGCGGCCATCGCGGCTGCCGAGACGGCAGTCCATGATAATCGCGTCCTGCGCTTCAACAATCTCCTGGATGCGGTGGTCGCGGGCGTGTTTCTGGCGCTGGTTTCGGCGATCGTGCTGCTGAGCGTGCGAGAGTGGGTGCTGCTCCTGGCGCGGCGGAAAGCGGCGGCCTTGTGCGAGAGCCAACCGGTCTGGCTGCCCGGCTACGCGGTGGCGGAAGGGAGGCCGGCGCGCGTCCTGGGCCTGCTGGCGCTGGGAGTCGGGCTGGCGCGGGAGTTGTCGGGCGAGGCCCAAATAGACCGGGCGCAGCAGGCCGCCGCGTTGTGCCAAGGGGACCTCGGGAACCGGGAGCATACCGCCGCGACAGACCAGAGGCTGACGCGCAAACTCGAGAAACGGGTTTATCTTGAGATGACCGAACACCGCTTCAAAGGGGTGCGGAGGTGCTGCTGAGTGGCCGTGGGGAGCGTGGGGAGCGTGTTGAGCGTGGAGCGTGGAGCGTGGAGCGTGGGGAGCGTGGAGAGCGTCCCGACGCCGCTAACCCGGATATTTCACAGCCTAAGAGCGGCACTGGGCTGCCGCAGCTATGTAGCGCAGGTTTCCAACCTGCTGTATCGCCGACTTCCAGTCGGCAGGCTGTACCTGCCTGGGAGCATCTGCGGATTGGAAATCCGCGATATCCCGGCAGGCCGGGAGAAGCCTGCGCTACGCCTTCCAACTGGCGAAACCTGTGAAATATGCGGGCTAAGCTCTGCGCTCCGCATGCTCCCCAGGCTCCTCCGGCGTTGACAAGGCGAGGAGGTTTAGGGCAACCCTGTTGGCGTGCAACGTATCGGTCTATTCGGCGGCTCCTTTGACCCGGTGCACCTGGGCCATCTGCTGGTGGCACAGGCGGCGCGGGAGGAACTGGGGTTGACGCGTCTTTTTTTTGTCCCGGCGGCCCAATCGCCTTTCAAGCCGGAGTGCAAGCCGGCTCCCGAGGTGGAGCGGTTGCGCCTGCTGCGGCTGGCGTTGGCGGGCCAGGTCTGGTGCGAGGTCGATGACCAGGAAATCCGGCGGGGTGGCACCTCCTACACCGTCGAGACCGTGCGCGACTACGCTCGCCGGTTTCCCCAGGCGCAGCTTTTCTGTTTGATCGGGGCGGACCACGTGACGCAGTTGTCCAAGTGGCGCCAGGCGGAGGAGTTGGCGCGGTTGGCGGAGTTTGTGGTCATTCCCCGGCCCGGCTTGGAGGCGGAGGCCCCGGGGCTGGATGGGACGGCGGGAGCGTTGCCGGCGCCCTTTCGGGGGCGAAAGCTGGCCGGCTTTCCGCTGGGGGTTTCCTCGTCGCAGATACGAGGGCGGGTCAAGGCGGGTTTGCCGATCGAGATGCTGGTGCCCGGGGCGGTGGCGGAGGCCATTGGCAATAATCGGCTTTATCTTTGAGCCGGCTTGAGCCTATATTGCCGCAGATGGACTCGAGACAACTGGCCCTGCTCTGCCGGGAACTGGCAGACAACAAGAAGGCGGAAGACATCGTGATTCTGGACGTGCGGGAGCTCTCGTCGGTCACGGACTATTTCGTGATCGCCTCCGGCACCAGTGAGCCGCACCTGCGGGCGATTGTCGAGGAGATCACTGAGAAGCTGCTTCAAGAGCATCAGCTCCGGCCCAGGGCCATCGATGGCACCCTGCAGGCGGCTTGGGTGGTGCTGGATTTTTTCGATGTCATCGTCCACATCATGCGCCAGGACGTGCGGGAGCGCTACGACCTGGAGAGCCTGTGGGGCGATGCGCCGCGCGTCAGGTCACCGCGCCGGGTGACGGCGCGAGCGTAAGGGAAACGCAAAGGGGCACGGGGGCGAGTGTTGAGGGTCGGCAGCGCGTTCCCTCGACCCTCGGCCCTCGACACGCCTGCCTGAACCGCCCCTATGTGGCCTTGGGGGGAGTTTCGTTGGTGAATTTGACCATCTCGTCCAGCAGCTTCTTGAAATCCTCCAGGCCGGGAGCCGGGATAATAATCGTGTCGCGCCGTCCGCCGACGTCCTCGGTAATCCGCAGGAATCGGCCGCGATTGTTCTCTTTCAGGGCGAAGACGAAAGTCTTTCGCTCGATTTGGACTTTATCCGATTTAAGAGTTTCTTCGTTAACGGGCGGCTTCGGCGCGGAGCCGAAGGAGCGGTGGCCGTAAGGCGATGGGCGATCATTGGAAATCATACGCTTACCCGTTTCGGGCCGCCCTTAAGGCAACCCATTCTTATATTCATCATAAGGTTAATGACTACCATTTGTCAACCCCGGAATTTACCGGCACTTGCGAACCGACTTGGGTCAGGCGGGTTGGCCAAACGCCAGAGATACACTCCCAGGCCGCCTACCACCAGGAGATTGACCATTTCTGCCGTGCTCTGCCAAGCACGAAATGTCCTGGCAGAGGATTTTCTTGTTTCGGCCGGGGTATTGGGGGCAAAGGCCAGGTGATGCCAGTTTTTGAGCCGGGGCTGGAGCAGAAAACCGCCCGCAAGGTTGACGGTGACGAGGGTGAAGAGCAATGCCCGCCAGAATCGCTGCGGGATTTTTCCCAGGTAAAGCCATTCGGCGAGCACGTGGAACAGGGCCAGAAAGCCGCAAACCAGTTGCAGATAGAAGTAGCGGGCGGCGACGATTTGAGCGATGGCTATGGAGAAGAAAGGGAAGTTTCTGTCCGTGAGCAAGTCGGCCATTTCCCGGGAGGCAAAGGCCGGGCTGGCGATGAAGGTCTGGAAGAAGGCGGCGCCAAACCACACCGCGGCGTTCAAGAGGCCGACGAATCTCAAAAAGCCGATCACGGCTCAGCGGTATAAGGGAAAACCTCGTAAATGCCAAGCTACAATATATTGGCGGCCAGTTCGGCCAACTCGGACCGTTCCCCTTTTTGGAGTTCGATGTGAGCGGCGATGGGCTCCGCTCGGAAGCGGCTGACGACGTAATTGAAGCCATTGGAGGAGGAATCGACGTAGGGGTTATCGATTTGGTAGGGATCGCCGGTGAGCACGACTTTGGTGCCCTGGCCGACGCGGGTGATGATGGTTTTGGCCTCGAGGGGGTCAGGTTTTGGGCCTCGTCGATGATCATGAACTGGTTGGCGATGCTACGACCGCGGATGTAGCTGAGGGCCTCGACGACGATGCTGCCGGAGCGCATGAGGTCGCCGCTGCGGCGGTGTTCGTGGCCCATATTGAGGTCGCCCAGCATTTCCAGGGCGTCATGAATGGGCTGCATCCACGGGGCGAGTTTTTCTTCGAGGGAGCCGGGCAGGAAGCCGAGTTCCTTGCCCATGGAGATGGTGGGGCGGGCGACGACCAGGCGGCGGAACTCGCGGTCCAGGACGGTGCGTTTGAGGCCGGCGGCCATGGCCAGGAGGGTCTTGCCGGTGCCGGCCTTGCCCATGAGTGTGACCAGCTTGACGCGGTCATCGAGGAGGGCGTCGAACGCGAAGTGCTGTTCGCGGTTGCGCGGTTTGATGCCCCAAACACCTTCCCGGCAGTCAATGATGGGCAGCAGTTTGGCGCCGGTGATGTCCACGCGGGCCAGGGCGGCGCGTTTGGGATTGGTTTCTTCGATGAGGGTGCAGAATTCATTGGGGAAATAGTGCCGGGCGCCGTTCAATTGGAGTTCGCCCTGGGCGCGGAAGGCGGCGATCTTCTCGGCGCTGACGCTCAACTCGATCATGCCGGTATAGAGGTCCTTGATGAGGACCCGATCGTTCTCGTAATCCTCGGCCTGCAGTCCGAGGGCGTCGGCTTTGATGCGCAGGTTGATGTCCTTGCTGACCAGGACGGTCTGGCTCCGGGGCTGGGATTTGAGGATGCTCGAGGCCAGGGACAGGATGCGGTTATCCACGGTATCGTTCCCGAAGACGGCGCGGCCGTTGGCGGCCGATTTGGCCTTTTGGAAGATGATGCACAAGTTGCCTCCGTTGGGCAGGGGCACCCCCTCGCTCAATCGCCCGGCGCCCCGGAACCCGTCCAACATGCGCGAGACGGTGCGGGCGTTCTGACCCAACTCGGAGGATTCGCGCTTGAAGCGGTCTATTTCTTCGATGACTTCGATCGGGAGCAGGACGTTGTTGTCCTGGAACTTGAGCAGGCAATTGGGATCGTGGAGCAGGACGTTGGTGTCAAGAATGTAATTCTTTTTCACGAGCAAGGGACTTCAGTTGGACGCCCGACATGCGCCGGTGCCATAGGCGGAGACGGTCATGGGCGGGCGGCAGGCGGTAATGGCCGGAATACAGGAAATTGCCGAGGATGCCGTAGAGGTCGAAATCCACGAAGCGGGGCCGTTCATCGAGCAGGAACGGTCTGAAGAGCAACATCTCCTCGAAGGGCACCAACAGTTGCTCGAGTTGGGCCAGGAGGGCTGCTTGCTGGGTTTTCCAGACCTCGAGGCAACCGCGACCGAACTTGCGTTCCTTGTGACGGAGAAACTGCCAGTGGTCTGCTGGGGGGACGGACTGGCGCCAGTAAATGTCATTGAGCTTGAAGCCGACGGCCTCGACCTCGTTTTCGATGTAGCGCCAGAGGATCGACTGCACCCCTTCCAGTTCCCAGGGGAACAGGCCGAGCCGGAGCTGGGTATCCAGGTACTTGGCGATGACCTGGGAGTTGTCGTTGACTTCGAAGATGACGGATTTGCCGTCGCGGATAATGGGCACGCCGTAATAGCGTTGCTTGGTGAGGCGCCAGACCAGGGAGCGGTCGCCGGTGGGGATGTTGGTGATTTTGAAGCGCGCCCCGGAGAACTCCAGGATACGGCGCTGGACGATGCAGAAAGGGCTCCAGGGAAACTGAATTAAGTCAATCATGGCGCGTGCATTATCGCGGTCCAACTGGTCTGACTGTAAAACTGTCCGCAGCGGGCTGACAAGGGGAAATGCGAGTCTTTACACAGGAGTCGCGGCCGGGTAAACTCGGGGCATGTCTTCGGATTATGACGCAACGGAGTTCATTGACGGCGATTTACAGGGGCAGAAGCCGCCGGGCCCCGGCGTTCCGCCCGGAGCGGGTGCCGTGCCGCGGGCGCCCACGCGTGAGGAGGTGGACTCGAAAGTGGCCGAGGCGCAGCAGAAGCTGGCGGAACTGAGGCGCGCGCAGGAAGAACTCGAGCGCGAGCGGGCCGCCTTGGAAGAGACGCGCCGCCGCCAGAGGGAATTCCAGACCGGCCGGGTGGAGATGGTCCAGAACCTGACCCGGGGGCTGGGGTTGCTGGAGGAGGCGGAGTTTACGGCCCGGCGGGACGCTGAGCAAATGGCCAAGGCGCTGGGGGATTTGCGCGACGCCCTGAGCAAGGTCCAGGCCATTAACGAGGAGAGCTGGACCCACGCCAGTTTCAACGTGGAGTTGACGCGCGCGTTGACGACGCTCGAGAATGCGCGGATGGAGTGGAACGCGGCGCGGCTCAAGTTTCCGGCGGTCAGCGGCCAGTCCCCGGAGGCGGCCCCGGGCGCGGGCGTCCCGGAGGCCGGCGTGCGCTCGCTTTTTGCCACATACAGTTTCAGCGACTGGTGCCGGCTGGGCTTGGCCCTGACCTGGCCGCTGGCCACAGTGGTTGGCCTGGCGCTCATTGTCCTGGTGGTGTTGCTGGCGCACCGCTAAGAGGTTCGCGCTTATGGCTTGGTTCAGGAAAAAACCGGATCCGCTTTCAGACCGCGCCCGCGCCCTGAACCAGGAGATTGCCCACCTGGAAGGCCGGATCAAAGAGGCTCGGCGCGCAAATGGAGCGAGACCACTTCCATCCGCGCCTGCGTTCCACCGCCCTGCCGCATGGCAGTACCATCAGCCATCCTGGGCGCGGGCGCCGCGCCGCCCTCTCCGGCTCCGGCGGCGGCGGCGCACGAGCCGATCTTCGAGGAGGTTGACCAGGGCCGCCTGGAAGCCGGCGGCGAATCTGTCATTCCGCGCGAACATTACAACGAGTTGGGCGTGCGCAAATATGATTTGCCCGCCTTGCTCCGCCGCATCCGCAGTTGGTTCCAGGGCCCCTCGGCGACCAATCCCAAGCTGGTCAGCTATTTGGCCGCCGGCGGCATTCAGGGTCTCCGGCCTCTGCGCTATGAAAAGCGCAAGGCGCGCCGGCGTTTTATTATTTTTGCCAGCGTGGTGTTCCTGTTGCTCCTGGGCACCTTCCTGGGGCTCTACCGCAGACGCTAGTCACGCCCCGAAGAATCTCCGGATTTCGGCCAGCACCTCGGCCAGGCGGTCGATTTCGGCGGTGGTATTGTAGAAGTAGAAGCTGGCGCGGGCGGTGGATTGGACGCCGAGTTTGCCCATGAGCGGTTGATTGCAGTGATGGCCGCCGCGCAAGGCGATGCCGCGCTGGTCGGCCACGGTAACGACATCGTGGGCATGCACCTCATCGAGCAGAAAGCTGACCAGCCCGGCCCGGCCGATGTGGGGTCCGAAGAGGCGGATGCCCTTCAAGGACGAGAGCCGGGCGTAGGCGTAGGCGCCGAGTTCCTGGTCGTGCTCGGCAATGCGCCGCCGGCCGATGCGGTCCAGGTAGTCCATCGCGGCGTGCAATCCGACGGCGCCGGAGATGTCGGGCGTGCCGGCCTCGAATTTGTGCGGGGCATGTTTCCAGGTGCTTTGGTGGAAATCGACGTTGAGGATCATCTCGCCGCCGCCCTGGTAGGGCGGCATGGCCTCGAGGATTTCCTGGCGTCCGCATAGACACTCCGATGCCGGTAGGGCCGCACATTTTGTGGCCTGAGAAGACCAGGAAATCGCAGCCGATCTCCTGCACGTCCAGCGGGCGGTGGCCGGCGCTCTGGGCGGCATCGACCAGCGTGGTGATGCCGAGCTTGCGCGCCCGGGCGCACAATTCGGCCACGGGGTTGATGGTGCCCAGCGAGTTGGAAATATGCGTCATGGCGAAGAGCTTGACCTCGCCGGTCAGGAATTCGTCCAGCCGATTGAGGTCCAGCAACCCAATGTCTCCGGTCACGGGCAGGAACGCGAGCCGGGCGCCGGTGCGTTCGGCCAGCAATTGCCAGGGGACGATGTTGCTGTGGTGCTCCATCTCGGTGAGCAGGAGAACGTCGCCGGCCCGCAGGTATTTGGCGCCCCAGGACTGGGCGACAAGGTTGATGCCTTCGGTGGCGCCGCGCGTGAAAACGATCTCCTCGGCGCTGCGGGCATGGATAAAGGCGGCGGCGCGCGCGCGGGCGGCCTCGAAGGCGGCGGTGGCGCGGTTGCTCAACTCGTGAATGCCGCGGTGCACGTTGGCATTGTCGCGCTCGTAGTAGCGGCGCAGGGCCTCGAGCACCGGACGCGGCTTCTGGGTCGTGGCGGCGTTGTCGAAGTAGATCAGCGGCTGGCCATGGACTTTCTGATCGAGAATCGGGAAATCGGCCCGCAAGGAAGACCAATCCAGGGCAGGTTCGGTGGGCATGGCGGTGGCGTTCATCTCACATCAGCCCGAGCTGCAATTTGGCGGCTTCGCTCATCATGGCCTGGTTCCAGGGCGGGTCCCAGACCAGTTCGACGGAAACGTCCTCGACGCCGTCGAGTCCGAGCAGCCGGTTTTGGACATCCTGTGCCAGCATTGGGCCCATGCCGCAGCCGGGGGCCGTGAGGGTCATCTTCACCTCCACACGGTAGCTGGCCGGCCCCAGCGGGGTCAGGTGGCAATCGTAAATGAGGCCCAGGTCGACGATGTTGACCGGGATTTCCGGGTCATAGCAGTTGCGCAACTGGCCCCAGATTTCTTTCTCGAGCTGTTCCTGCGTCACCGGAGCGCCCGCGCCGGCGGCCTTGGGCGCAGCCTGCAGGCCGAGCGCGTCGGCGTCCTTGCCTTCGATGCGAAAGAGATTCCCGTTGACGATGACGGTATAGGCGCCGCCCAGGGACTGGGTAATGCAGGCCTGCTGGCCCTTTTGGAGGGTGACCTTGGACCCGATGGGAATCATGGCCGCCTCGACGTCGCGGGCGAGGGTAATGGTTTCGTTGCTGTTCATAACCGTCAGAAATATAGCCGATTAGGGGCAAACTGTCGCGCCAAATGCCCGTGGAGTCCTGGATTTTGGCCTCAGGTCTCCTCCGTTTCCGTGGTCACGGGCTGGCCTTGGCCTTTGAGGGCGGCCATCAGGGCGTGCCAGGCCAGGATGGCGCATTTGACGCGCGCAGGGAACTTGTGAACCCCGGCGAACACGGCCAATTTCCCCACCTCTCCCACCACCCGGCCGGTGGTCACCATCTCGCGCACCTGTCCGAACATCCTCTCGATCTCAGCCCGGGTCTTGCCTTTGGCCGCCTCGGTCAGCAGGGAGGCCGAGGCCTTGGAGATGCAACAGCCGGAGCCGACAAAGCTGATGTCGCTGGATAACTTCGCCTTCGAGGGCGAGATAAAGTGTCAACTGGTCGCCGCACAGCGGGTTGTGCCCCTGGGCAGAGCAGGTCGGGCGGTCCAGATCGTGGAAATTGCGCGGGTGCTTGCAGTGGTCGAGGATGACCTGCTGATAGAGGTCGTTAAGTTCGTCAAACATGATGGGTATGTTTCTCGGCCACATGAGGGTTGGCCTCGAGCCGGTCCCAGATGAGCCGGTCCAGTTCTTCGCGGGCGGGCTTGTGCCGGATGCGCTCGATAATCTCGCCGGCAAAGGCATGAATGAGCATCCGCCGGGCGGTTTCGGCCGCCAGGCCACGGCTGCGGAGATAAAAGATGGATTCTTCGTTCAATTGGCCGACGGTGGCGCCATGCGTGCATTTCACGTCATCGGCATAGATCTCCAACTGGGGTTTGGTGTCCACCGTCGCGTCTTCGGAAAGCAGGAGGTTTTTGTTGGTCTGTTTGGCATCGGTTTTTTGGGCGGCTGGCCGGACGAGGATGCGCCCGTGAAAGACGCCTTTGGAGCGTCCCTCGAGGATGCCGTTGTAGTACTCGTGGCTGGCGCAGTGCGGGGCGGCGTGCTCGACCACCATGTGATGGTCGGCCAATTGGTCGGCCCGCGTCAGATAGAGCCCGTTCAAGACGCACTGGACCCCGGCGCCCGCCAGGCAGGCGCGGATGTTGTTGCGGGAGAGTTTGGCCCCCGTGGCAATCGAGTGGGAGGTCAGGTTGGCTGTTGGGTCCCAAACGGAGCGTGGAGGGTGGCCGATATGGAAGGCGTTGAGGCCCTCATTCTGGAACTTGCAATGCTCGACCACCGCACCCTCATCCAGCACCAATTCCGTGACGGCGTTCGTGAAACCGGGCGCCTCCCCCAGGCTCACGTAGCTCTCCAGCACCGTCGCCCGGCTGCCGGCCCCCGTCAGGATCAGGTTGCGCGGATGGGAAGTGGCCCCGGTTTCCTTTGCCGTGGAGATGAACAGCAGGTGAACCGGCGTCTCCAGGACTTTGCCCGGCGGAACCAGGATGAACGCGCCGTCCTGGAAAAAGGCCATGTTCAGCGCGGCAAACGGGCCGGCCTCTTCCTGGGCCCAGCGGCCCAGGTTCTTCTCCAGCAGTCCGGACTCCCCGGCCAGCGCGCCCGCCAGGCTGCCAACGACCACCCCGGGCGGCAGCCGCCCCGGCGCGGACAACTCCGCCACGCAATGGCCGTCCACAAAAACCAGGCGCGCCGCCTCCAACCGGCCGAACGTCGACTTGGCAATTCTCTCAGGCCCCAGACCTTCCATCGAGGGCTCAAAAACCGGCTTGAACGGCAGATTGGCAATCGGCGCCACGTTGGTGAAACGCCAGTCCTCCTGCCGGAGCGTCGGGAAACCCAGCTCGGCAAAACGCGCCAATGCCGGCCTTGCGCAGCGCAAAGAGCCACGCCGGCGGGCGGGTTTCAGTCTCGAACCGCTCGAATTTCTCGAGTACGGATCGGTTTCTTTCATTTCTGGGCTCTCGGTCGCTCGAATTATAATCTGTGTCGTTCCAACGCTCTGTCAAACCGAGTCATGTAGTTTCCCATGTCATCCGAGCCCAAATCAAGCAACACAGTTGAATCCCCCGCCCGGTTTCTGTTACTCTGCGCGCATGGGACGTCAATGGTTGCATGCCAAACGCGCCGTGGCCTCGATGAAGAAGGCGCAGGCCACCGGAAAACTGGTCCGCGAAATCATGGTGGCCGCCCGCATGGGCGGCCCGGACCCCGAACTCAACGCGCGCCTGGCTGCCGCCGTCGAGAAGGCGCGCAAGGAAAGCGTCTCGCGGGATGTCATCGAGCGGGCCACCAAGAAAAGGCGCCGGCATCGGCGAGGAGAAACTGGTGATCGAGCACGTTCTCTTCGAGGGCTACGCCCCTCACAAGGTGCCGGTCATCGTCGAGGTTTACACCGATAACGTCAACCGCACCGCGCCGGAAATCCGCCTGCTCTTCCGCCAAGGCCAGCTCGGCACTGCCGGCAGCAACAAGTTCCTCTTCGACCACACCGGCATCGTCGAGGCCCACCATCCCGACCCCAATTCCGACCTCGAGGCCGCAGGCATCGAGGCGGGCGCCAACGAAGTCGAACCCTTGCGGCGCGACCAGAACGACGACATCCCCGAAGGGGCCGCCGGCGCGCGTTTCCTGACCGACCGCTCCGCAGTCCACGCCGTTTCCAAGTGGCTCTCGGAGCACGGGTGGAGGGTCGTCACCAGCGAATTGGGGTATATACCCAAGCATTACCCGGAATTGACGGAGCGCAACGCGCCGAGGCAGGCGAATTCCTCCAGGCGCTCGAGGAGCATGAGGACGTCCACCGCGTCTGGGCCGCTTTGAAATAAGGGGCCGCAGCGCGCAAGTATTGGATTGCAATCCGGCCGGATTTAGGGCATTGGAGAGGGGATGAGTGCGCTCAGGTGTTAGTTCATATAAGTTGAAATTGTTGGCATTGCAGAAGAGTCAATCAAAGTTAAGCCGCCTGCGCGCTGGACTGGACGCAGCCGACCCGCAGCGCGCGCCACCCCGCCTGAGAAAACACTCGTCAACTCACCTATGCTGAATCTTACGACAGATGGAAAGCGGGCCCGGCCGGGACAGGCGCGGCGGAACCGTTCCAAGCGTCCGAACCTTCGTCCGGTTGGGCTGCGGGTGGTCCGGACTGGGGCTTGGGGTGCTCCTGCTGGCGGGCGGCCCGGCGGCCTGGAGCAGCGCGGCCACTTTCGTGGTCTCGAACACGCTCGACAGCGGCAGCGGCTCATTTAGGCAGGCTATCCTCGATGCCAATGCCGGCAGCGGGCTGGATACGATCCTCTTCGGCATCCCCGGCGCCGGCCCGCACACCATCAGTCCGCTTTCGGCCTTGCCCCCCATAACCGACCCTGTGGTGATTGACGCGACAAGCCAGCCGGGATTTGCGGGCTCCCCGCTGATCGAGTTGAACGGGGCCAAGGCCGGGGGCAGCAGCAGCGGGATTCGGCTGCTCACCACCAGCAGCGTTGTCCGCGGACTGGCCATCAACGGATTCGCTGCGGGCGGCATCGAAATCGACGCCCCGGGGGGCAACTCCATCCAAGGCAATTATATCGGTCTGGACGCGACCGGCACGATCAGCCGGCCCAACCGCGGGGAAGGGATCTTCGTCTCTTATTCGTGGGACAACGTGATTGGCGGAACCAATGCCGCCGACCGCAACGTGATTTCAGGCAGTGGGGATGCCGGGGTTTACTTGTACGGCGGAGGAGGCCACGTCCTACTGGGCAATTTCATCGGCACGACCGCTGGGGGCAGGACGCGTTCGCGCAACAGTAATAACGGGGTCATCGTTTACAATTCCAGTACCAACGTGATTGGCGGCGCCACGCCGGGGGCGGGCAACGTCATCGCCGGCAACGATGGCAGCGGCATTTACCTCAACGGCGCGGATTCGGCAGGAAACGTGATCCAGGGCAATTATCTGGGCACCGACGTGACCGGAAGCCTGGCGCTGAGCAACACGGCGGACGGAATCACGATTTCCGGGGCCCCTCCAATCTCATTGGCGGCACCGCCAGCGGGGCGGGCAACGTGATATTGGCCAACAGCGAGGCAGGGGTTCTCATTACCGGGAGCACGGCGACGAACAACATGGTGCAAGGCAACAGCATTGGCGCCCGGACTACGGGAGGGCAGGCGTTGGGAAACGGCTCCGCGGGCTTGACGATTGGCAATGCGGGCAGCGCCATCATCGGCGGGACCGTGGCCGGGGCAGGCAACGTGATTTCAGGCAACAGCCAGGGCGGCATTTTCATGACTAACTCGACGGGCGTCGTGGTGCAAGGCAACCGGATTGGAATCGATTCGACGGGGACTCTCGCCTTGAGCAATGCTATCAGTGGAATCACGATCGCCGGCGGGAGTTCCAATCTCATCGGGGGGACGGCCAGCGGGGCGGGCAACGTGATTTCGGGCAACCTCGGCAGCGGGATTTGGCTCATGGCAGGGGCCGAGGGCAATCTGATCCAAGGCAATTACATCGGCACCGATGCGAGCGGGGTCAAGGCGGTGAGCAACACCCGCGCCGGTCTGTTGATCGAGAGCGCGGGCAACACGGTTGGCGGGTTGGGCGAGGGTGCGCGCAACGTCATTTCGGGCAACGGGCTGGACGGCGTGTGGCTGGCCACCACCAGCGCCACGAGCAATCTCGTGGCTGGCAACTTCATCGGCACCGACGCCACCGGGGCCGGCGCCTTGGGAAACGGCCGGGCCGGGGTGGGCATCTCGAATGCCCCGGGCAACACGATCGGGGACGCCAGCGAGGGCGCGGGCAATGTGATCTCCGCCAACAGCATCTACGGGATATACCTCTTCGCCAGCGGCGCTGCCGGCAACGTGATTCAGGGCAACAAGGTGGGCACCGATGTCTCCGGGCTGACGGGTCTGGGCAATCTTTACGAAGGCATCCATGTCGAAAGCGCCTCGACCAATACCTTCGGGGGCGTCTCGCCAGGGGCCGGCAACCTGATTTCCGCCAACGGTCTTCAAGGCCTCTTGCTGACCAACGCCTCCTGGAATGTGGTCCAGGGCAACTGGATCGGGGTCTCCAGCGATGGGATCAGCGGCCTGGGCAATGCTGAGTTCGGGGTTGAATGCCAAGTGGGGGCGAACCATAATCTCATCGGCGGGACAGCACCGGGGGCTGCCAACCGAATCGCCTACAGCCAGACCATTCCAGGGATGGGAAGCTATGCCGGCGTGCGCATTCGCGACGGCGCCGCCAACAATGCCATTCTGGGCAACTCAATTTTCGCCAACGCCGGCTTGGGGATTGACTTGGGTCCCTACGGCGTGAACCTGCCCGTGCCGTGCGATGACGTGACCTCGGCCTCGGCCAACCTGGGGCAGAATTATCCCGTGCTCACGCAGGCAGTCAGCGGGCCCTGCGGCACCGGCATCGGCGGCACCCTCAATAGCCGTCCTAATGCTGTCTATCTGCCTCGAGTTTTTTGCCGACGCAATGCCGGCCATTTCCGGCTATGGCCAGGGACAGGTCTGGCTGGGCGACAAAACGGTCGTCGCGGGCGCCGATTGCAACACCGCCTTTGTGGCACTCCTCACCAACCCCGTGCCCGCCGGTTGGGTCGTCACCGCCACGGCCACCGATGCCGCCAACAACACCTCCGAATTCTCCGCCGACATCCCGGTGCTCCCGGTGCCGACGCTCACGATAATGAGTCTGCCGGATCCCGGCCAGCCGGGGCCGGGCTCCAATCAAATCGTCCTCACCTGGACCAACACCGCGGCGCTGGTGCTCGAGGAAACCGCCGGCCTCGTCCCGCCGGTCCAGTGGACCGCCTCGACCAATGTCCCGGTTCTGACCAGCAGCAACCGGTGGGCGGTGGTCGTCACTCATTCCCCGGCAAACCAATTCTTTCGCCTGAGTTTTGAATGAATCAACAACGGCACTCGAATCGGCTTGTCGCCGCCGTGGCATTGGCGCTGATGGCCGGGGGTGGTTTCCCTGCCCACGGGCAGCCCTCAATGAGCACGCTCGTAGCCAATGGCCCGGTTTCCAACCGGCTGAACATCGTGTTCTTCTCGGAAGGTTACACCAACAATCAAAGCGCCCAGTTCCTGGACGCTGCGACCAACGCGGCCATCGCGTTGCTGTCCCACCCGCCTTACCAGGAATACCGGAGCTATTTCAACGCCTACGCCATCTTCGTTGCCTCCCGGCAATCCGGCTCGAGCCATCCCGCCGATGGTATTACCAACAATACCTACTTCGGCAGCACCTACGACCTGGACGACCGGCTGATCATCATGCCGCCCGGCGGCCAGGCAAAGGTGGAGGCCTTGCTGAGCACTTTTCTGCCCCAGTGCCGCCTGCCGGTTCTGTTGGTCAATGACCCCGTTCCGGGGGGCTCCGACGGGTTCGACAAGACCGCCATTACCTCGGTGGGCCCGGCCACGTTAGAAACGATGGACATCCTGACCCATGAAACGGGGCATGTGCTGGCGAACCTGGGCGATGAATATACCAATGCCCATCCCGGCTTTCCGAACACCGAGGAACCCAACACAACCCGCGAGACGCGGAGCGCCTATATCAAGTGGAGGACCTGGATCGACTCCGGCACGCCGCTTCCAACCCCGCCGACCGCCCCTTACGCCGAGGTCATCGGATTGTTCCAGGGCGCCCACTATCATGTCTCCGGTTGGTATCGCCCCAAGTTTGATTGCGCGATGAACCATAAAGAGATGCCCTTCTGCGAGGTCTGCAAGGAGGCCCTCGTGAAGGCCATCTACCAGAGCGTCCGGCCAGTGGACAGTTTCACCCCTGCCAACACGCGCGTCTCGCTCTCCTCCACTCAAACGGGCGTCTTCACCTTGAGTGCGCTCCAGCCTGCCACTCACAACCTCTGCGCGCAATGGTTTGCCGACGGTCTTCCGGTTGCAGGCGCCACCAACTTCCTCTTCACTCCGCCCCCGGCGCTCACCTCCGGCGGCCATCTCATCAGCGCCCTGGTTCAGGACACCACTGCCCTGGTGCGCAACGACCCGGCGGGTCTTTTGAGCCAGACCCTCACCTGGACCGTCAACGGCGGTTTTTCAAATGCAGTGCAAGGGGTGACCATCAGCCTCAAGGCCTCCATCCAGGGCCCGGCAAGCTCGACCGGCTCCAATGCCATCGTGGCCACGCTGGCCGGCGCGGACATTATCAAGGCGCTGGCCCAGGCTGTGCCCGGCGCCAACTTCTCCGCTGCTGCCAGGCTGCTGCGGGTCTCTCCCTCCAATGCGGCTGCCTCGCGATTCGTCGTTCGCGACTCTCTCAACGGAACTCTTATGGATACCGATGTCAGTCCCTTTTTCACCAACTGTCTCATCGCGGGCGTTTCCAGTTCCACCGTTTCGTCCGCCGGGCGCGCCTCGGGCACTCAGTACGCCCTCGAGCGATTTATGCTCAAGTCTGCACCGCTGACGCTGGACCTTTACGGCCTGGTGACGATGAGCCTGCCCTCCGCCGGCGCGACGGCAACCGTCCTGGGCACCGGCGCTGTCTCGGGTGCGCCCGCCGTTTTTCAAGGCACCGTCGCCTTGTCCCCGGCCAAGAGCGAAACGCCTGCGCGCTGATTGCGGGGCGCCAAATGCAAAAAACAAAAAAGGCGCGAATCGAAACTCGCGCCTTGGAGAAAGGTCAAGCCGGAGGCGGGCTACTTGCGGAAGCGGCGGACCGCGATCAGCAGGCCGAAACCGCCAACAAGGGACAGGGCCAGGGTCGAAGGCTCAGGCACAGCGGTGCCCATCCACTCCTGACCGATGTCAATCGGGACGCCGTTGGCGTCCTTGAGCAACTCCCAATTCGGACTGCCGGGAGAGCCGGTGTTCAGCCAGTAATCCGTGAACATACTGCCGACAGTCGGAGGGGAGTAGAGGTCCACGCCTACCTGATCGCCAGCGCCCATGCCCGAGAATTGCACGGTGAACGTCAGTTCGCTGCTTGTCACAGCCCAGCCGCCGGCGGGGAAGTCACCCGTGCTCGTGCTGAAATCCAGCACGGAACGGGAAGTCGGCACCAGCGGGACCGACCCGCTGTCATAAACCAACTGGCCGGGAGTCGCGAAACCGGCGGGCGTGGGGGGGCCGTTGTTCAAGTACCAGCGCACATCCACCTGGACGCTTCCGGAAAATGCGCCGCCGGCGCCGCCGCCGATGCCGTAATACTCGAAAGAGAAATTGGTAATGGACGAAGCGCCGGGGTTGGCCAGGAAAACCTGGTTTCCGTATTCGAGACTCGCTTGGCTGGGGCTGAAGCGGGTTGCCAAGTCATTGGAATTGTTTTGGAAAAGCACGTCTGCCTTTGCTGAAAAGCCCAAAGCCAAGGCGCCTACCACCAACCAACCACTCTTCTTTAACAGAATGTTCATATGTTTCCTCGAATAGTGCAGTCTGACTGCAGCCAGGCAGCCAACTTAAACGATTTCGAGGGCCATCATAGCGGAAGTGGATTCAGTGTCAACTTTTTTTTTCACTTTTTTTTCACTCCCTTTTAGCGCCGGCGGCGGGCTGGGCCGAAGTAGTAGCCGCCGTGGACCCGCACGCCCTGGATACGGGGAACGGCCCCCTGAGGGCGGCCGGGTTTGCCCTCCTCGAAGAGGGCCGTATAGCGATAGTCAAAACCCTCGAGTTTGACGCGGGAGATTCTCTGGGTGATGAACCGTTCGATGGCATTCACGTGCCGGGCATCCTCGGCCACCATCAGCGTCAGGGCGTCGCCCGTGGCTTCCATGCGTCCGGTGCGCCCGATGCGGTGAATGTAGTCCTCGGGATGCTGGGGCACGTCGTAATTGATGACATGGCTCACCTCGGCGATGTCGAGCCCGCGCGCTGCAATGTCGGTGGCGACCAGGACCTCGAAGCGGCCCTCGCGGAAGCCGCGGAGGGCCTGTTCGCGTTCGCGCTGGGTGCGGTTGGAGTGCAGGAGGGCCACGGCATGGTTGTGGCGCTTGAGGAGGTGGGCGACACGGTCGGCGCCCTGCTTGGTGCGGCAGAAAATGATGACGGAGTCGAAGTTGACCCGCCGCAGCAATTCGAGGAGGAGGTCGGTTTTCTGGGCCTGGGCGACGGGATAGAGGGCGTGGCGGACGGTGTCCTTGGGAGTGCGGCGCGCCCCGATTTCGACCGTTTGGGGGTCGCGCATGGCCCATTGGACGAGGGTCTCGATTTCCGGCGGGATGGTAGCCGAGAACAGGGAGGTGTGCCGCTGGCGCGGACACCGCTCTACAATCCGCCGCACGTCGGGCAGGAACCCCATGTCGAGCATGCGGTCGGCTTCGTCCAGGACCAGGTATTTGACTTGGCTCAGGCTGCAATGGCCCTGGCGCAGGTGGTCCAACAGCCGGCCCGGAGTGGCGACGATGACATCAACGCCGCTCTTGAGGGTATCGATCTGGTGGCCATACCCCACGCCGCCAAACAGGACCACGGTGCGCAGGCCGGTGAAGCGTGCGAAGTCGTGGATGGCCGTTTCGACCTGGGCGGCCAGTTCGCGGGTCGGTTCCAGGACCAGGACGCGCGGTCGAGGAGTGTGCTGGCCAAGCTGGGAGAGGATGGGCAAGGCGAAGGCGGCGGTCTTGCCAGTGCCCGTCTGCGCACTGCCAATGACATCCCGCCCATTCAGGATTAGCGGAATCGCCCGAAGCTGAATCGGCGTAGGCTCGATGTAGCCCATGGCCTTAACCCCCTCCATCATCGCATTAGAAAGCCCCAATTTGTTAAATGGCATATTCAATAGTAGCAGCAACCACCCAAGGCGAAAAGGCAAATCAGCTTTTCCAGCATCGGTCTGCAGGCAGAACAGCACGCGTAGCCGCTGGGGATTGAGTTTCGGTGCCAGACCACGAGACCCCTGCCGGACTTCGCCTCTCGGCCAGACGTCGCTGCTGGACAATCGAGGTCGGCTGTGGATAACGATTACGGTTTTAGACAATAGTTTTGGTTTGAAGGGGAAGCCATGCGGGGCGTTGACTTGGTTCACGAAGTAAGATGCCCGAGCCCCTGCCAATCACAGTTCCGCGAGTCTCCGACCTTAATGCGCCCCAAGCCGGCGTCCAGCCCGGCAAGAATCGGTCCAACCAATGGAGGTGAGTGTGGAAGGAAAGCTCCTGACGATGAAAGAATGGGAAGAAGTAGCGCGCAAAGCCGATTACAACCCCGGCAAAATGGCCGCGCTCTGCTCGATTTCCGAGCGCCAGATGCAGCGGCTTTTCCAGCAGCACGTCAAATGCACCCCCAGCCGGTGGCTGCGCGACCTCCAATGCCGCCTGGCCAAAGAACTCATTTCCCAGGGCTATTCCAATAAAGCTGTCGCCTCCGAACTGAAATTCTCCAGCCAATCCCATTTCTGCCGGGAGTTCAAAAAGGTCTTCGGAACATCCCCGCAAACTTTTGCCCGCGCCCAGGACGGCAACCCGCCCGCCTCGCGCAAGATTTCCCGGGAAAGTTGGACCGCCCTCGAGCACCCGCCGACCGGCAGGCTGGAGAGCGGCTTTGAGAAGGGCAGCCTCCGAAGTAACGAGGCGGTCCTGCCACCCAAGGCTGGTTAATGGGTCCGCTGCCTGACCTCAGCGGCAATGGACGGTCAGACTGCTCGTCTTATTATGAACATAGGCAGACCTTATTTTGACGGCCCTGGGGGCGCCGGGAGAGCAAACGGCGCTCCTTTGAGGCAAAAAACATCGCTTTTAGACAAGAACGTCGCCGAGGGACAATCTGCGTCGCACTTAGACAACAATGTCGGTTTTAGAAAATCCTTTTAGTTTGCTTGAACCATGACTGTCGGGGTTAATCACAGGCATAACCAAGCAAGGGCGCAGGTGCCGCTCGAAGTTGGTGATGAGCGGGCACCGGAGAGCGAATGCCCTAGCAGACCAGAGTGTCTGACCCTGAGCAAAGAATAAACTAAGTATATATGAAGAACAACACAAGGAAGACTCGAAGTCTCAGCGCGTGGATTCTGGGTGGCCTGACATCTCTCATGATGTGTCTGAGCGCCCTTGGACAATACAGCGTGACCTCGACCTCACCCAATTCACCCATCACCATCAACCCGGGAACGCCCCAGGGTGCCACCGCGGCCCTGCCGTACCCATCGGTCATTGACCTGACTGGCGTCAATATTATCGGCGCTATCGAGAAGATCACGGTGAGCGTGAACCTTGTCGCACACCTACACTCCCGACGTAGGTCTGCTGCTGGTGGCCCCGAACGGCCAAGGAGTCGTGCTGATGAACCACGCCGGCACCGGGCCGGTCGCCGGCATGACGCTCACCTTCGCTGCCGGCACTGTCCGCCATTGTTCCGGGCCAGGCCCTGGCCGCAACCACTTACGCCCCCACCGACCTGAGCGGCGCAGAACTTTGTGAATGCGGGGGTGCGCTCGGTGGACCGCCGGTACCCCAAGCTGCGTTAGCCTCACGGCGATCGCGCAGGCGTTGACCGGCGCTACCGCGGCGGGGAAATGGCAGTTGTACGTACAGGATGATGCCGTATTGAGCAGCGGCTCGATCAGCTCCTGGACCTTGAATCTTTACACGACGCCGCTCTTTGCCAGCGTGAGCCAGACCTCCGTCACTTTGGCGGAGAACGGTTCCGCGGGGCACGCTCAACTACGCCGTGCAGGACTCCAGCCCGCCGCCGCGGGGGGATTCACGGTGAGCGCCAGTGGCGCCGCCCTTGCCTTGGTCAATGTTCCTTCGATCAAGTCCGGCCTGACCGGCACACTGACCCTGACGCCCGTGGCGAACGTCTTTGGCGGTCCATCCACCCTCACGGTGACGGTCAGCGACGGAACGGCCTCGACCTCCACCAACGTCAGCTGTGACGGTCACGCATGTCGAGCAAACGCCCGCCATCGCGCTGACGCCGACGAATAGTGTGATACTGACCCAGGGCCAGATGAGCCAGGCGCTGACGGCGACGTTGAGCGATGTGGACCAATCAAACCTCACCGTCACGGTGACCTCCGACAACCCTAACGTCGTCTCGCCCAATGGCGTTTTCTTTGATCCCCAGAGTGCGGGAACCTACACGCCCGCCTTTGCAGTCGTGCCGGAGGGCGCCGCGACCGGCACCGCCCATTTGACCTTCTGGGTTTCCGACTCGGTGCTCAGCAACAGCACGGTCTTGACGGTACTGGTGAACCCGGTGCTGCAACAGGTGGCCGCCAATACTAACGTCATCACCCTTTCCGCCTCCACCCCGACCAATCCCGCGATTGTCGTCAGCGGCGTGAAGGGCGTGATTGCCAAAGCGACCGTGGTAGTGACCGGATTGAAGAACGTGGATCCCACCACCCTGGGCCTCGGACTGAAATCGAAGAATTTGGGCACGACCCTGGCCTTGCTGACTCCCCCGGGTCCTGCCGGCCCAAGAAACTACGCCCAACTGGTCTTCGACGACAGCGGCGCCGGTGCTCTGAGCGCGAGCGATACCGCAACTAACGCCCTCGTCATCCACCCCGCGGGCGGCAACTTGGCCAGCTTTATTAACGCCTCCCCCAACGACACCTGGACTCTGGTGGTCACCGATGGCTATGCCAGCGCCGCGTCGGAGATCGTCGGCGGCTGGCTCATCAATCTCTACATCGCGCCCATCGTGACTCCAGTTAGTCCGAGCACTCCGGCCGTGACCATGGCTGAGGCCGGCTCCAGCACCATTACTTTCACGATTACCGATCCGCAAAACTCAGCCATCTACTCCACTAATTTCACGACGGATAATCCCGCGCTGATCGGCATCAGCAATCAGGCTTATACAAACGGGAGCGGCTCGGCCGTCCTGACGGCCAAGTACGCCGACAACACCGGCCCGCAGTTTGGCACCGGCCATGTCATAGTTACCGCCACGGACAGCAATGGTTTCGTGGGCACAAATGCTTGGGCGGTCACGGTCACCTTTGTGAACCACCAACCCACCATCAGCTTCATCGAAAAACAGGTTACGTTCAATGGACAGCCGATAACCAGTCCGCCGTTCACCGTGAGTGACGTTGACTATCCGTCGCAGACTTTGACGGTCACGCCTAACTCGGACAATCCCAAGCTCCTGCCCGTTAGCAACATCGTCCTCAATCCGGTATCCACCAACCTCGCTAAGAACAGCTATACCTATACCTTGACTCTCTACCCGGTTGGGAATGCCTCGGGCACGGCCAATGTCTCGGTCACCGTTGACGATGGCCAGGGCTTGGCGAACAGCACGGCCGTCAGCCCCTTCGTATTTGTCGCCGAAGGTCCTGCCAACCCGCTCGGTCTCGTTGCCAACCTGACGCCCATCTCTGTGCCGGCCGGCACCAACGCCCTCACCTATCCTTCGACTATCCCCGTCACCGGTCTGATCGGCGCCGTGGGCACGGTCTCGGTGACCTTGTTTGACATTAGTTACAATCAATACCTGAGCGGCCTGAGCGTCCTGCTCGTTAGCCCGGCGGGCGGCACCAACTCCGCGCTGCTGCTCGCCAATATTGGCGACGGCGCCACCGGCTTCACCAACACGACCCTGATCTTCGCCGACGGCCAACCCAACCTCCCTGCCAACGGCCCGCTCGTCACCGGGACTTTTTCCCCGACCAGGGGCCCGGGACCTGACCCCGCATTTCCGCCGTACCCGAGCGCCGGGAACAACGTGGTTCCGCCCCCCCCTTATGGCACGAACCTCACCACTGCGTTCAAAGGTCTGAGCGGCACGAACCTCAACGGGACCTGGTCGCTCTACATCAATAATACGAACCAGCTTGGCAAAGGCCTGCTGCTCAACGGCTGGCAGTTAAGCATTATCACGACGCCCAACGTGCAGGCGCCCAAAAACCTCACGATGGCGGAGAATGCTTCCACCCTGAACATCCCCCTGACCGTGGGTGATGTGCAGATAGGAGGCAACATCGGCGTTACGGCCACTCCCGTCCCGACCGGCATTGTCAACTTGAATCCCAAGCAGGACCCCACCAGTGGAAACTGGAGCTTGGATATCACTCCCCAGCCCTATCAGGTCCTACTCCAACATCGTCGTTACCATAACGGCGACGAATCTGCAGGGGGTCTCCTCGAGCGGGACGTTCGACGTCACCGTTTACCAGGTGCCCCTGGCGCCAGTGTTGGTGGAAACGGCTATCCCTGACATCACCATGGGCCGGGACACCTTTGCCGGCACGACCTTCCATGTTTGGGATCCGCAGGGCCTGACCCCCGGTTTCTCGGTCGTCTCGACCGACAGCAAGAACCTTGGCGTCGTCAACACCGCCGTCGGCGCTCCTGTCTCCCAGACGATCTACGGCCATACCGTCTCCGTCTATCCGGTCACCGTGACCGTCCTGCCCAATGGCGCCTTCTTCGGCGGCCCGGTTGCCGTCGATGTTACTGTGAGCGACAGCTCCACCGCCAAACCGCTCCAGACCTTCTTCAACGTCACCGTGCTCCAGGGCGGGCCGTTGTTTGTCAACCAGGACAGCTCGCCGGCGAGCCCGATTAACATCCCCATCGGCTACCCGCTGGCCAGCAACGCGGTTCCGTTCCCCTCAACCATCAGCGTGGACAGCAGCGTGGTGGGTTACGTCACCGGCGTGGAAGTGACCCTCGTTGGCTTGCAGCATCAATTCCCTTCCGAGATTGACGTGCTGTTGGTTGCCCCGGACAACAAGACTGCCGTGGTGCTGATGGCGCATGCGGGCGATGGCCTCCCGACTCCCGCCGGCGGTGTGCGCCTCACCTTCGACCAGACCAGCGCCAATACCCTCACCCCCGGCGCCGCCCTGGCCACCGGAACCTATCAACCGGCGAACTTTGCCGGCGCCCTTGCTTTCGCGTCGCCGGCGCCGGCCCCAACCTTATCCGGCTTCTACAGCACCAACCTCTCCGCTTTTTATGGGGTCCCACCTGTCGGCAAATGGAGCCTCTATGTGATGGACGACAACATCGGGGACACCGGCACCATTGACAACTGGATACTCTCGCTCCAGACCAGCCCGGCGATAGTGCCCATCGCCGCCCGGACCACGCTCGAGAATAACCCGCTGCTGGTTCAAGGTGGATCTCGTCAGCAGCACGCCGACGAATCTCAGCGGGCTGACGGTTACGGCCGCCAGCAAAGGCGATGAAACGCCGACCAGCCTCGCGGGCCAGTTGGTCCAGAGTATTGGCGTCAAACAGAATACCACCAACGCCGTCATCTGGTATCTGACCGTTAATCCTACGCCCAACCTCCCGTCCAGTGTTACTAATGTGAAGGCCACGGTTGACATCAGCGTCACGGCGAACGGGCCTTTCCCATTCACGACCAGCTTCCCGTTGACGGTGCTCTATTCAAACATTCCGCCGGTGATCGCGGTTTCTACCAACAACCTGGTCGTCAACGAGGACGGTTCGGGCACGGTCACCGTCGTGTTCAGCGACGTTGATTCGGCGCTCCACGGCGGCAACCTGGCCGTGTATTCGCGCTCGACCGCCTTGCTGCCCAATTTGCCCATCAACAGCCTCATCCCGGGCTTTTCGACGAATGTTTTCAACCAGGGGACAACCGTCACGGAAACCATCACCCTCACTCCGAACCAATACGCCTTCGGGACGAACCTGGTGGACTTCGTGATATCCGACGAGGCGACCTCGGTAACGAACACGATTACGCTCAGCGTCATCCACGTCTATCAGACTCCGATCATTAGCGGCTTGAATTCGTCCTATAACACACCGGCCGCCACCGCGAGCCAGCCGATCACCTTCTCGATCAGCAGCGTCGAGGGCGTTTCCTCCAAGAACCTTTCGGTTACCGCGACCTCCCTCACCCCGAGCATCGTGCCCAACACCGCGAACAACATCGTCCTGAGCACAACCGACAACTCCAATTACACGTTGGTGCTCACCCCGGTAGGCTCTCAGAGCGGCACGGCCACGATCAGTATTACCGTCACGGAAACTGTCGGGAACAAGACCTCGACCACGCAGACGTTCAACCTGGTGGTCGGCGCGCCGCCGGCTAACTTCGCCGGCAGCGGCCCGATACAACTGTTGACCAACATCCCCAGTATCAGCCCCTATCCCGTCCAATTCACCTTCAACAGCCTGACCGGGGCGGTTTACGACGTGAAACTGGAGTTGCGCGGCTTCAGCCACAGCAATCCCGGCAATCTGGATATGCTGCTGGTCAGCCCGGATGGCACCGCGGTCATGCTGATGTCCGGCGCCGGCGGGCCCGACGCCTGTCGCCAACCTGGACCTGTTTTTCGATCAGAGCGGCGTGCCCATGCCCAGCGCCGGTGGCGGAACCATCGCCAGCGGCACCTACCAGGCCAGTTACTACACCGGTGGAAAGCACCTGTTGCCATCCCCCGCTCCGCAGACTGGCTACAGCGGCGCCCTTTCGGCCTTCCAGGACAAGGCCTCAGCAAACGGAACCTGGAGCCTGTGCATCAATGATCTCACCGGTCAGGATACCGGCGCGATTGTCTCCGGCGCCTTCCTGACGATCACCACGCGTCCGGTCATCGTCTTCTCTGCTCCGGTCGTGACCATGATGGAAAACGCCATCAGCAATGTGAGTTACACGGTGAGAGACTCAACTATCGCCGTCGGGGCCTTGCAGGTCCTGCAGGTTAACGCCACCTCGTCCGGCAACAAATCCCTGCTGCCGGTCGGGGCAGGGACCACAAGTGTCGTGGTTAGCGGCCCGGACACCAACGGCCTGGGCGCGGTCACCCTGCAGCCCGTGTATTTGCAAAATGGCAGCAACGTGCCCATCACCCTCACGGTCACCCGCCCCAGCGACGGTGTCACCGGCACGGGCCAGCTCACCGTTACCGTAGTGGCAACGAACTTCCCGCCCACCGTGTATCGCTTGCTGGCGCAGACCACCCCTGCGACGACTCCCATTGATGTCCAAATCCTGGTTTCGGACATCAATACCCCGCTGGCGAACCTTACCATCGCTGCCGCCCCGCTGACCGCCGGCGACGCGCAGATCATCCCCGCCTCGGGCCTGGTGTTCACCGCCAGCGGCTCCAACTCGATCACGGGTCTGGCCCAGGTGTCTCCAAACCTTGGCTCGGCGGTGCTGCATATCACGCCCAACCAGGCCGGGAGCGGCGCCGCAACGATCCAGCTCACCGTCACCGATCCGAAGACCGCGAGCGGCTATGTCGCTGCCAATATCGTTACGAGCAATTTGGTGGTGAATGTGACCTCGGTCCCGGGCATCCCGACCGTTACGCCCGATTTCACTCTGCCGCAATCGGTCCCGTCCGGCGACAGCAAGGTCCTTACCTTCACTCTGGGCACTCCTACTCCGCCGGCGGCCTTGACGCTCGTGAACGTGACCTCAAGTGTGCAGGGCCTGGTGAATAACAGCAGCATCGTCGTCGCCACCAACAACGCCGGCCCCAATGAGTGGAACGTGACCCTGCCGGCTCAAACCGGCGTGAAAGGACAAACGACCATCAGCGTCCAGGCTTATGATTCCACCCACAGCCTGTACAGCGCCCCGTACACCTTTACGCTGACGGTGACCCCGACCCGCAACACGGCTACACCAACAGCGCGCCGATTGTTATCAACGACAACGCTCCGGCTACGCCCTATCCTTCCACCAACCTGGTCAGTGGCTTGAACGGGACGATCAAAACCGTGACCGTGACGCTCTACGGCTTCGAGCACGGTTACCCTTCGGAACGTCGGCCTGCTCCTGGTCTCCCCGCCCAACGCGAGCGGCGTCAGCCAGAAGATCGTGTTGATGAACCGGGCCGGCGCCGGCTTTGGCATCACCAGCCCGGGTATCAACCTCACCTTCGACCAGAACGCGGCCACACCCGTCCCGCAATCGGCGCCGATCACGGCTGGCAGCTACCAGCCCGCCGATTACCTCATCGGTGGGGGCGCCTACAACTTCTTCTCCGGCGCGCCGCAGAACCCCTATGCGTTGTCTCTCGCCAGCCTCGTGGGCACGGCGCCCAATGGCACGTGGTCACTCTACGTGCAGGACAGCGTGGCCGTTGACAGTGGCAATATCCTTGGCGGATGGTCGCTGTCCATCACCACGCAGCCTCAGATCAACGGCCTGACCGATGTGACTATTGCCGAGAATGGTTCGGCCACCGAGAACTTCTCGATGGCAGACGATTCCCCGAGCGGACCGTCCTTCACCTTTGGCTTCGGGGCCGCTACGACGTTATTGCCCACGGGCGCCCTCAGCGTGAGTCCTGCGCCCAAGGACAGCACCGGCACGAATTTCGTGCTGACGATCACTCCGGCAACCGACGTGTTCGGCACCAATTCCGTCACCGTCCAGGCGACGGACATCGACGGCTTCGTTGCCACAAAGACGATCAATGTCCTGGTGCCCTTTAGCCCACAGCCGCCAACGGTCTCCATCGTCCCGACCAATTATCTCACCATGCCGGCGGGCGGGAGCCTGAACGTCCCGGTGAGCGCTAGCGATCCTCAAAGCCTGCCGCTGAACCTCTCAGTGGTGAGTTCCAGCGACCCGGACCTGCTGCCGCTGGCCAACATCGAGGTCGTCGGCAGCAGTCTGCAGCTCCGGCCTTACGGCTTCATGTCCGGCCAAACAGTGGTCACCGTCCAGGTCCAGGAGCAGGGCGGCACAGGGTTGATTACTCCCGCCAGCTTCACGCTGAACGTGACGCCGGTGCCGAACCTCTTCGGCGATGGCGGCGAAATCACCATCACTGACTTCAGCCCGGCTAATCCCTATCCGTCCTCCTTTAAAGTGAGCGGAGTCGTTGGCACCATTTTGGACACGAAAGTCACCCTCCGGAACTTTGGGCACACCTATCCGCATGACGTCTCAGCCGTGCTGGTCGCGCCGGGCGGCCAGGAGATCATCCTGATGAGCCTGGTGGCCAAAGGGTTGATGAGCGGCGGGGTGGATCTGACGTTCGATAGCGCGGCCGCGACGCCTCTGCCTCTAAACGCCCCGCTCACCAGTGGCACGTTTGCGCCCACGTCCTACAATCCGAGCCTGGTGTTCCTCGCCGGCACACCCTCCGGGCCTTTCGTTACCAATCTGACGGTCTTGAACGGCACCGTCCCGACCGGCCAGTGGAGCCTCTATGTGCAGGACGGTGTCCAACAGGATTCGGGCGCAATCAGCAATGGCTGGACGCTGCAATTCGTGACCGACGCCCCGACCATCCAGCCCATTGGCGCGCAGACGGTGACGGAAAACGGGTCGTTGCCGGTGACCTTGCAGGTCGCATCCAATGTGGGGAATGATGTGACCAAGATTGTTGTCACGCCCTCGGTCAGCCTGGAAAACCCGCCCGGCCTGATCAGCAGCGGCAGCCTCGTCGCCAGCAAGCCTGACGCCAATGGCGTGGTGACCCTGACCATCAAACCGGGCGCCAACCTGCCGTCGGCCTATCCGATGTCGCCGCCGTTCTGGCCGGTGGGTAGCAATGGCACGGCCCAGATTAACCTGTCGGTTGTCGATGGAACGAATCCTCCGACTCCGATTTCGTTCCCGCTCACGGTCCTCTATGTCAACCAAGGCCCGAGCATCGCCGGGTTGGTGAACACGAATACGCCGGCCAACGCGCCGCTCACGTTCAGCTTCACCGCGGCGGATGTCGACACGCCGGCCTCGACGCTGCAGGTCGGCATCCAGAGCATCAACGATAATACCGGCAGCTCGATCTCGCTCAGCACTAAGCCGTCGGGCAACATCCAGTACCTCACGCTCGCCCCGGCCGATGTTCCGGGCACGGCTATTATAACCATCACCAACTTCGATCCGATTAGCGGACTGACGGCGACTCAAGGCGTGACGGTGGCCGTCACCACCCCGGCGCCGCCGATCCTGGCGCCGATCAACTCGATCACTGCGCTCCCGGGCGCCTCGGTGCCGATTGCCCTTAACATCACTCCGCAGGGCACCCCGCTTAGCGGATTGGTGGTGAGCTTCTCCTGGACCCCGGCCAACGAAGCCAGCATCATCATCTCGCCGACGCAGACGGCGGCCATTCTCACGCCCGTGGCCGGCTTCATCGGGACCCTAAGCGTCACCGCGAAGGTGAGCGACGGAGTTACCACGGTGTCGCAGCCCTTCCAGGTTACCTTCGCCCTGCCCGCCCCGCCGACCCTTGGCGCCATCGCGGCGCAGTCGGTGGAAGCCGGCAAGTCCGAGCAATTCGCCCTGCCGATTCAGGTTGGTGGGGTTGCACTGAGTTCGCTGAGTATCACTGCTGCTTCTGGCAATACCAGCATCGTGACAGCCAGCCCGGCGGCTAATGCGTCCGTCATCCTCACGGGCGTGAAACCCGGCTCAACCATCGTCACCGTAACGGTCAACGACGGCTACAACCCCGCGGTCCAGCAGACCTTCCAGGTGGTGGTCTTCGGGCCGCAAGTGCCAGTTTGGGGGCCGCTCACCAACCAAATCGTCACGGCCCTCAATACGCCCGTCACCATTACGCTGCCGGTGACCTCGGCAGAAACGCCCATTAGCAACCTGGTTTTCGGCGCCATCATCCAGACCAACGTGGTCAGCAGCGTGGTCTTCACCAATAACGGGACGATCGTGACCGCAACCTTCAACGTGGTGAAGGACGCAATCGGCTCCGAGCCGGTCACGCTCACCGTGTTCGACGGGTTCGTCACCGAATCGATCACGACCGAAGTTGTCGTCACCGACCTCCCGGCGATCCAGGCCATTGGCCCGCAGACGGTGCAGGAAAACGGGTCGCTGCCACTCTCCTTCAAGGTCGCTTCCAGCGTCGGGAACGATGTGACCACGATCGTGGTCACGCCCTACGTGAGCCAGGAAAACCCGTCCGGGCTGGTTAGCGGCGGCAGCCTCGTCGCCAGCGCACCTGACGCCAATGGCGTGGTGACCCTGACGATCAAACCGGGCGCCAACCTGCCGTCGGCCTATCCGGGCTGGGCGGTGAATAGCAATGGCACGGCCCGGATCACCCTTGTCGCCACCGACGGACCGTACCTCAGCTCGAACTCGTTCCCGCTCACGGTCAGCTACGTGAACCAGGGCCCGAGCATTGTCGGGCTGGTGAACACCAACACGACCGTCAACGCGCCGCTCACCATCCAATTCACGGCGGCGGATGTTGATACGCCAGGCTCGGAGCTGTCGGTCGGCATCCAGACCATAACCGACAATACCGGCAGCGGGATCTTCCTCACCTCCAAGGGCAACACCCAGCTCCTGACGCTCATCCCGTTCGGGACCCCCGGCACGGCGAGCATCACGATCACCAACTTTGATCCGCTCAGCCAACTGACGGCTACCCAAACCGTGACCATCGCAGTCACTTTGGAGTCGCCGCCGGTCCTCGCCTCGATCCCCGACGTTTCCACGGCGGTGAACACGCCCGTTACGCTGCCTCTGGATGTCACCTCGACGGTTACGCCGATCAGCCAGCTCACCTTTAGCTACAAGGTCTCCAATAGCAACCTCGTTTCGAGTGTCGTTATTTATCCGAACCGCTTCCCCGTCGACAGCGCCACCGCCACCGCGGAGATCTTCCCGGCCAATAACCAGTTTGGCACCGCCGTCATCACGATCTATGTCAGCGATGGCGTCGTTACCGTCTCGCAGGCCTTCGCGCTGTCCGTCCCCGCGACGGCCCCAGCCTTCGCCCCGGTCCCCAACGTTTCCACCACGGTGAACACGCCCGTCACGGTGCCTCTCACTGTCACCCCGACGGTTGTCCCGTTCAGCCAGCTCACCTTTAGCTACAAGGTCTCCAATAGCAACCTCGTCTTCGAGTGTGCTGATTTATACGAACCGCTTCCCCGTCAACGGTGCCACCGCCACCGCGGAGTTCTTCCCGGCCAACAACCAGGTCGGCGCTACCGCCGTCACCATCTTCGTCAGCGATGGCGTCAACACGGTCTCTCAAAGCTTCGTCTTTACGGTCGGCAACCCGATTGGTCCGACGCTCGCCCCGATCGCCGACCAGACAACTCCCAAGAACACGCCCATCAGCGTGCCGCTCGTCGTGACCGACCCGGTGACGCCGCTTGCCAACCTGACCTTCAGCGCGAGCTTCTCCAATCCGAAGCTGGTTCAGTCCGTCGTCGTCAGCAACGACGGCACGACCGCCAGTGCCGCCATCACCTTGGTTACAGACGCCTACGGTGCCGCCGTAATAACCATCTCGGTTGGCGACGGCTTCACGACGGTCTCGCAGACCTTCGCCCTCCTGGTCCTGCCCACGCCGCCCAGCCTCGGCCCTATCACCGACGTGACCACCGTCTCCGGCGTCACGGCGGTCAATGTCCCGCTCAATGTTGTCTCGCCTGACACGGCGCTCAGCCAGCTTACGTTTGTCGGCTCGAGCACCAACACAGACCTCGTCAGTGGTGTCACCTTCGCCACGGTTGGCTCGACCGTCACGGCCACGGTCAATCTGGTGCCCAACAAGGTCGGCAAAGCCACCGTCCAAATCCAGGTCTCTGATGGCTATGCCGCCCCCGCCTCGCAATACTTCGCGGTGAACATTGCCTCGAGCGCCGGGCCCCTCTACACAAGCACTCAGACTGTTTCCTCCGGCAACAGTTGGCTCGGCAGCTATTGGCAGCTCAACGGGACAGGGGCCCTGACCGGGCCTCCGGCCGCCGGCAACACGTATGCCCTGATAGCCAACGGCACGGCCTTTGGAAACAGCACGGCCAACACGCGCACGCGCAACCCGGCCACGAATGGGGTGCAGACCTTCCCGGGCGATTCGCTGACGCTCAACACAAACACCGAGCTTCGGATGAAGAACAACGGTTCGATTCTGAACTTCCCGGGCGTCAACGGCCAGCCGGGCCTGATCCTCAACGGGGGCGTCATCAATGTGGGTGATGATGGCAATTTCCCAATCACCGGCGTTATCGAGGTCACCGCGCAGTCCTACCTGTGTCCGGGCAACAACGGCGGCGGTGGGCTCTCCACTGGATCGCCCGGCGAACGTTCGGCGGATATTCAGGGCCAGCTCACCGGCAGTGGCGCCCTGGTAATCTTTGAAGCGGACGCCAGGGTTCCGCAGAAGGTCTCCGGCAGTTCGAACACGTTCAGCGGCCAGTGGGTCGTGAAAAACGGCTTGCTCCAGGGCGCCGGAGCCAACTCGCTGGGGACCAACAGCATCACCGTCGATCCGCAGTACGTGCTGCCCGTGCCTCCGTTCTCCTCGACCGCTCCGGTGGTGAACGTGGGCCCCCGCCATTGCCACGAATGTGCCGCAGTTGGAGGTGAATTACAACCTTAACAGCGCCGGCACGCTCACCCTGGCCAACGGCGGCCAATTCAAGCTGCACCAGAACGTCTGCTTCACGGCGGTCACCATCGATGGCACGGCCTTGCCGGCGGGCACGTATTTCTACAACGAGTTGTATGAGCAATTCCCGGCGAACTTCACGACCGGGGGTTCCGGCAGCATCACCGTGCAGCCCTACGGCACGCCGCCGACGATAGTCACACTCGTGCCGACCCTCGTCGGCAAAGTCCTCAAGATCACCTTCACGGGTGTCCCGAACGCATCCTATGTCATCCAGAGCAGCTCCGACCTCAAGACCTGGAACCCGGTCGGCGCGGCCATCACCGCCGACTCCAACGGCAAGGTCGAGTACCGACGCCACCGTGAACGGCACCGGCGCACTTGTACTACCGGGCCGTGTCCCAGTAACCCCTTCGCACTGATTCACAGCCGCCCGCTGGCAGCCCGGCGGGCGGCTTTGTTGTACACCGGACAACCTCGCCAATTAAATGCTTGACATAAAGGTTTTTTCCGATCTAATATGCGGCCACGGTGAGTTGTACGCGGGTATGGCGCTTTTAGAAAATGCGGCGTTTATAGACAAAACCCGCTTTGAAATCGCGGTTCAGTCCAGTTCAATGCCTTACAAAAACGATTGAATGATTACTCGAAAAGGTCAGGTGGAGACTGTGAACGGTGCGGAAATCCTGGTGCGGGTGCGGGAGTGGGAGCGGGTGGCAAGAGAGGCGGATTTTAGGCCGACAAGGATGGCTGCTCTGTGCTCGATATCCGAGCGTCAATTGGAGCGGATCTTCAAGAAGTACCTCAACTGCACGCCAAGTCAATGGCTCCGGGAATTGCAGTGTCGGCTGGCCAAGGAGCTGGTCGCACAGGGTTACAGCAGCAAGGCGGCAGCGGCGGAAGTGAAATTCGCGACCAACGCCCATTTCTGCCGCGAGTTTAAGAAGGTCTTCGGCACATCACCGCAGACCTTCGCGCCCAATCGCTTGGGTTATTTGAGCCTGGCCGTGCTGGACCGTCCTGAGGGCGTGTCGGTAGGGTGCCTTCAGCCGGCGTAACTCTGGCGCCAGGTTTTACTTTCCTTTCGGACCCCGCCATTGCGCCACTGACATCGACGCTCTCAGGGCTGGGATTGGGCGGGGCCGGGGGAGGGGGAGGCTCGACGGGGGCAGGCGCCGGGGGCGCGGACGGGGGTACGAGTTCGGTGGCTGCCGGGGAGGCCTCGGCACTCTGGGGTGATGGGACATCTGCACCGGCAGCCGGCTGCGCCTCGGGAGCCGGAGCTTCGGTTGGTTGAGGAGT
>CAVQND010000020.1:0-71132 GCA_963713735.1 uncultured bacterium | reverse complement strand
AGGCCTGTCACGGGCAAAAGGAACCCGGCCGAGACTGCTAAAGTAAGGGATAAGCTACACTAAACGAGATTGCTGAAGTAAACAATAAGCCACGCTAAACATTTTTCGTCATGACACTTTTGGAGCGTAACGGAGACCGTACTGACCCTGGGCCTTTGGATGGCCCGATTTAAAGATTGGTCTCCGTGCGCTCCTCTGGCCGGATTGGAAACGATATAGTGTACTCCGCAAAGGATGTACGGATAGCAGGTTAAGCCAGGTCCAACGACCGGTGCTCCGCCAGAGGAGGCGATCCAAGACGCAACGCAACATTCAACCTCCGCAGCGGAGAAAAATGAGAAAAAGAAACTAAAACGAACATTCCTGTTGACGAACCACCCCATAGCAGGGGTCGGTTAATGAGAATGTACTATTCTGGGCAGACTGACCTGGCAATCTCATTAACTGATACCTCTTCACCCCCGCCGGCCGCCTCCGGACTCGGGTTTGGGCCCCGCAACGTGACCACCACCTACGGTTACAACACCGCCGGCGACCTCTACACGGTCACGTATTCCGACTCCACACCCGGCCTCACGTACACTTACGACCGGCGCGGCCGGCCGGCCACCGTCACCCAGGCCAGCGGCGCCACCGCGACCCTGGCCTTCAACGATCCCAGCCAATTGCTCACCGAAAGCTGCAGCGGTACCCATCCCTTGGCCGGCCTGACCGTGACCAACACCTACGACCAGTGCCTCCGCCGCTCCCAGCTCTCCCTCAACACTCAACCATCAGCTCTCAACGTCTCTTACGGCTACGACACCGCCTCGCGCCTGCTGCGGGTCACCAGCGGCAGTGCGTATGCCGGTTATACGTATCTTGCCAACTCGCTGCTGGTGGGCCAAATTGGTTTCACGAACGACAGCACGTGGATGACCACGACGAAACAATACGACTACCTGAACCGGCTGACGCAGATCTCCTCTGTGCCCTCCGCGTCCTCCGTGTTGACCTACAGCTACGGCTATAACTCCGCCGACCAGCGCACGGCCCTGACCTGCGCCGACAATTCATATTGGGTCTATGCCTACGATTCACTCGGCCAGGTCACCTCCGGCAAGAAGTATTGGAGCGACGGCACGCCCGTGGCCGGCCAGCAGTTCCAGTACCAGTTTGACACCATCGGCAACCGGCAAACCACCGACGCCGGCGGCGACCAGAACGGCGCCAACCTGCGCCACGCGGTCTATACGCCGGATACCACCGGCCTGAACCAGTACGTCAGCCGGGACGTGCCCGGCTATGTGCAGACCCTCGGCACGGCCAGTGCGAGCGCCAACGTGTCCCTGTGGAGCACCAACAGCCTCTACGCGCTAGCCTCCCGCAAAGGGACCTACTTCCGCGCTGAACTCCCGGTCAACAACGCCAACGGCCCCGTATGGGCCCAACTGACCAACTTGGCGCTAGTGCCCGGCGGCTCAAGCGCGGACGTGCTTTCCAGCGCCGCCGGCAACCTCTTCGTGCCGAAAACCCCGGAGCAGTTCACCAACGACCCCGACGGCAACCTGCTCACCGACGGCCGCTGGACCTATACCTGGGACGCCGAGAACCGCCTGATCAATATGACCAGCCTGAGCGGCGCCCCCTCCGCCTCGAAACTCAAGCTGGATTTCACTTACGATTACAAGGGCCGCCGCATTCAGAAGCAAGTCTCGACTTGGAATGGCTCCCAGTACGTTGTCCAGAGCACGCGCCTGTTCGCCTATGACGGCTGGAACCTCCTGGCCGTCCTCAACTCTCCGTCCTCACTCGTCCAATCCTTCGTCTGGGGCCTGGACCTCTCCGGCACGCCGCAAGGCGCCGGCGGTGTTGGCGGCCTGCTGGAGGTCAACGACACCGCCAACGGCGTCCACTTCGTGGGCTATGACGGCAACGGAAACGTCGCCGGCCTGGTCAAAGCCGCTGACGGCACCAGCTCCGCAGTCTATGAGTATGGCCCCTTCGGTGAACTCCTCCGCGCCACCGGCCCAGCCACCGGCTCGATGGCCAAGGCCAATCCACTTCCGGTTCTCCACCAAGTGCCAGGATGACGAGACGGATCTGGTTTATTACGGCTACCGATACTACAACCCGGGCACGGGAAGGTGGCTCACCAGGGATCCGCTCAATTCGCTCACAGACGTTGACGCCTGCTATGAACTGCTGCGGTCCTGCGGACAAACCGAGGACGCCGCGTGGTTGATGGCGCAGGAAATCGGCAGGGCAACCGAGTATGTCTTCGCTCGCAACACTCCGGTCACTTTTTACGATTGGCTCGGGCTTTGCGTGCCCCTGCCAGACTCCGGACAGGGCCAGCTTGATCGGCGTCCAATTCACGTGATTGTAAGGGGCAGCATGGCTAGCACCCTCAGTTGGACGGTTTGTTGCCCGTTTGCAGAGCCGGCACTGGTTGCATATGGCATCACGGCTCAACCGCCTCCTTGGGCGCCAGCCAGGCACCCATTCCCCGCAGGGTGGACGACGATCTTTGCAGGGCTTCAACAAGATTCTGATCACTGCTACACGATAGTGATCAATGTGCCCTCAAGAACGGCACTGTGGCACCCCGGGGACACGGCACGAATACGGGTCGTCGGGACATGCTGTTGCGGAGGCGTCGGTGGCCCCCTGCGCAACGATCCCGCCTCCTCCGTAACACCTTCGCCATCGCCCTCTCCGGGGGCTTGGCTAGCCCGGTAGCGGCCCGTCCGGCTACTGGTAATGCGAGGCTCATGAATCAATTCCACACGCAGGCTGCGGCGAACGCCAGAAGCTCCCAGCCACACCGAAAAAGTCATCAGGAGCAATGCGCGCGCTTCTTCCTGCCACGATAGTTGCCTTCCTGGGGCTCGCGGTGGCCGCCTTATGCGTGGGAATGATCCGCCGCAACCTAGCGGTCCCTCTCGCTGGCGGTGAAACCGCTACGATTCATCCAGCCTCCTTTTGGGCTTCTCTGCGCGAGTCAAAGTGTTCAATCTCCTACAGGCCGCATGGCAGGAGGCCCGGCACGGTCACGCTTCTTGAAACCAGGGTAGAATGGCCCATCATCCTCATCCCCGGCGTTGGGACCGAACACACTCCTGTGCCTGTATGACTTTGATGGCGACCTGCGTCTCCTAAGGGTTGACGCCACAAGCAGCTTCAAACCCCTTCCCAATGACAGTCCGCTTCGTTTCATCGTGCTGGCTTCTCCGTGGCTGATCGACGACGCCAATTCCGGCGACTGGCAGGCGGCGTACAAATATCTGACAGAACTCTCGCCTAACGCTTTTAAGCGTCGTTCCGTGCCCGATTTTGATCTTGGGGTCATTCGTATGTGTGTGGATAAGGAAGCGCTCGCCAAGCGCATGGCGCTACGGATGAAGCTCCTTCTTCGCACGAACTCCTCTGAGTAGAGGTAGAGGGGTCGGTTAATGAGAATGTACTATTCTGGGCAGACTGACCTGGCAATCTCATTAACTGATACCTCTTCACCCCCGCCGGCCGCCTCCAGACTCGGGTTTGGGCCCGCAACGTGACCACCACCTACGGTTACAACAGCGCCGGTGACCTCTCCACCGTCACGTATTCCGACTCCACACCCGGCCTCACGTACACTTACGACCGGCGAGGCCGGCCAGCCACCGTCACCCAGGGCAGCGGCGCCACCGCGACCCTGGCCTTCAACGATCCCAGCCAATTGCTCACCGAAAGCTACAGCGGCACCCATCCCTTGGCGTAAAGGGGTCTGTTAATGAGAATGTACTATTCTGGGCTGACTGACCTGGCAATCTCATTAACTGATACCTCTTCACCCCCGCCGGCCGCCTCCAGACTCGGGTTTGGGCCCGCAACGTGACCACCCTGTACACCAACAACACGGCCGGCGACCTCTTTACGGTCACCTACTCGGACGGCACGCTCCCCCTGACGTACACCTACGACCGCCGCGGGCGCCTGGCCACCGTCGCCCGGGGCGCGGCCAACCTCACCACCCTCACCAATAACGATGCCGGTGAGCTCCTCAGTGAGGCCTATAGCGGCGGCGGCATCCTGAGCGGCCTGACCGTCGCCTCGGGCTACGACACACTCCTCCGCCGCACCCAGCTCTCCCTCAACACTCAACCCTCAGCTCTCAACGTCTCTTACGGCTACGACGCCGCGTCCCGACTCCACACGGTCACCGACAACTCCGGCGCCAGGCCCTTTTCGGCCACCTATTCTTACCTTGCCAATTCCCCCCTGGTGCAGCAGATTGGCTTTGCGAGCAACGGCATAACCCGGATGACGACGACCAAGCAGTACGACTTTTTGAACCGCCTGACCCAGGTTTCCTCGCTGCCGTCCCAGGGTTCTACCCTCAGTTCCGCCTACGCTTACAACTCCGCCAACCAGCGCACGGCCCTGACCTGCGCCGACAATTCGTACTGGGTTTATGCCTACGATTCGCTCGGCCAGGTCACCTCCGGCAAGAAGTATTGGACCGACGGCAGCCCGGTGGCGGGCCAGCAGTTCCAGTACCAGTTTGACGACATCGGCAACCGGCAAACCACCGACGCGGGCGGCGACCAGAACGGCGCCAACCTCCGCCACGCCGTCTATACGCCGGATGCCGGCGGTCTCAACCAATACGTCAGCCGGGACGTGCCCGGCTATGTGCAGACCCTCGGCACGGCCGGTGCGAGCGCGAATGTGGCCCTGTGGAGCACCAACAGCGCCTACGCGCTAGCCTCCCGCAAAGGGACCTACTTCCGCGCTGAACTCCAGGTCAACAACGTCAACGGCCCCGTATGGGCCCAACTAACCAACTTGGCGCTAGTGCCCGGCGGCTCAAGCGCGGACGTGCTTTCCAGCGCCGCCGGCAACCTCTTCGTGCCGAAAACCCCGGAGCAGTTCACCTACGACCCCGACGGCAACCTGCTCACCGACGGCCGCTGGACCTACACCTGGGACGCCGAGAACCGCCTCATTGACATGACCAGTCTGGCCAGCGCCCCCGCCGGCTCGAAGCTCAAGCTGGATTTCACCTACGATTACAAAGGGCGGCGGATTCAGAAGGTCGTCTCGACGTGGAACGGCTCGGCCTACGTTGTCCAGAGTGACCGAACGCGCCTGTTCGTCTATGACGGCTGGAACCTCCTGGCCGTCCTCACCTCTCCGTCCTCAGTCGTCCAATCCTTCGTCTGGGGCCTGGACCTCTCCGGCACCGAGCAAGGCGCCGGCGGCGTAGGCGGTCTGCTGCTGGTCAGCGACACCGCCAACGGCGTCCACTTCGCCGCCTTCGACGGGAACGGAAACGTCGCCGGCCTGGTCAAAGCCGTTGACGGCACCAGCTCCGCACTCTATGAGTACGGCCCCTTCGGGGAAGTCATTCGGGCAACCGGCCCGATGGCCAAGGCAAACCCCCTCCGGTTCTCCACCAAGTATCAAGACGACGAGACGGATTTGGTTTACTACGGCTATCGGTATTTGAAAACGTCAACGGGAACCTGGTTGAGCCGCGATCCCCTTGAGGAGCGGGGCGGTCTTAATCTCTACGCCTGCTTCCAAAACGATCCCGCCAACCGCGTGGATCCGCTGGGACTGGATAACCCTGTCATGTGCCCCAATGGCTACCCGCTAATGCCAGACCCGCCTCCTCCGGCGCCAGCCACGGGCTCTCTGGATCTCCTCCTAGCCTACTTGGGCCTTGGTGGTGGCACCCGGCTTTCGCAGGACATGATGAACGACGTAAGCAACGGTTCAGTCGTGCGGACCTTCGGGGACAGCTTATTGAAGACGGCTCGCGCGCAGTGGCAGTGCGGGTTTTCCGGGAAGATCATGGACACGGAATATTTCGCCGATTTCACGCCCGCCAACGACGGGAATCTGCCCTGGGCGCTGAGGGTGAATTGGTTTTTTACAGGCAACTGGCAACTCTACCTGAAAGGAACCTGCACGTGGAAATGTTGCGCGTGTGGCAGTCCCAAGTGCCGGTGTAAGACGAACTGTGACATTTCTGGGGACCTAAGCAAAACCTACACCCTCGTGTACGTCGGCGGCAACAAATGGAACATCCCCACGACCCCCATAGGGCTGTATCCCGGGGCGAGAACGTTCAACGTGGACGAGACGTTCCATACGCCCCGTGGCGAGATAGGCACTGTTGGCATGCAGAACTAAGTCACACGGCTCGACCCCATTTCCAGCATGCTCAAGATTGCCATCTACACAATGGCCCTAATCAGCTTCCTCGCGATGCTCGGGCTGTTTTGGGCCTTTGGCAGGAGGCCTGGCTGGCGGGTCAGAGCCGTCATCTATGGATGGGGGCTGACCATCATCTGGGCGGCCTTGTGGGCCGTTCTCCTGCCGTTCGTCTTGGGGCCTCTGGCACACTCGCCGGCACTCCATGGCGCGTTTCCTGATGGCACGCTCGTCCTTGCCTGTCTCGTGTTCGGCTGGTTTTGGCCGGCCCTGGTAGTTGGCATTACGGCGCTCCGGCGCCCCAGGCAGGCCAATCGGTCTCCCCAGGCCGGTTCGCCCCAGACGCACTAACGGTCGGTGCTGTCCAGGCCACGAACCACTTCCTCTACGACAACCAGGGCCGCCTAATCCAAGTCACTTACGCGGACGGAACCGTCGTGGCCAACGGTTACGACGCGCTGGGGCGGCTCACCTCGGTCAACGACGGGGTAGGGACCACTACCAATACGTACGACAACCTCGGCCGGCTCACCACCGTGAGCAACGCCTTCGGCCAGGTAAAGGCCCTCACTTACGACGCCGCGGACCACATGACCAGCGCCACCGACGCCAACGGCGTTGCCGTCACCAGCGCCTACGACGCCCTCGATCGCCTCCTCTCCCGCGCCTATCCTGACGGCGGAGCGGAGCACTTTGGCTATACGACCAATGTTGCCGGCCCCACGAGCTACGCCAACCAGGTCAACAACACGTTCTCCTACGCCTACGACTCGGCCGGCCGGAAGACCAACGAGGTTTGCACGGGCATCAGCACCACGAGTTTCTTTTATGACGCCTCCGGCAACCTGACCGCCCTGCTCGATGGCAACAACCACCCCACCTATTGGAGCTACGATCAGTACAGCCGCGTCACCAGCAAAGTGGACGCCTTGGGCACCACTGTCTTTGCCTACCAGTACGACGCGGACAACCGCTTGACCAACCGCACCAGCAGCGCCAAAGGAACCACCCTCTACGGCTATGACGCCGTCGGCAACCTCACCAGCGTTGCGTACCAGCACAGTGGCACGATCACCTGCCAATACGACGCCCTGAGCCGGCTGACCAACATGGTTGACGGCGTCGGCGTAACCCGGTATGGTTACGATGGTGCCGGCCAGCTCCTCAGCGAGACCGGCCCGTGGAGCGGTGTCAGCGTGAGCAATACTTATACCAACCGATTGCGGCTGGCCTTGACCGTGAAGACCAACGGCGCGGCAGCCTGGGCGCAGAGCTACTATTACGACCCCGCCCGGCGCTTGACCAACGTTACGTCCGGGGCGGGCCCCTTCGGCTACACCTACACCGCTCCACGCTCCACGCTCCCCACGCTCGTCACGCTCCCCAACGGGGCCTCAGTCGCCAATTCCTATGACGGCGTGGCGCGGCTGCTCTCGACCACCCTGAAGAACTCGCAACTCTCAACCCTCAACTCTCATCTCTACGGCTACAACCTCGCCGGCCAGCGGACGAACCAAACCCAGCTCAACGGCGATTACGCAGCCTATACTTATGACAACGCCGGGCAGTTGAGGACGGCCCAGGGCAAGGAGGCGGGCGGCTCGCCCAATTGCTGGCAGGAGCAGCTCGGCTACACCTACGACGCAGCGGGGAACCTCAGCTTCCGGACCAACAACGCGCTCGTCGAGGCGTTTGGCGTGAACAGTGTCAACGAACTGACCACGGCGGCTCCCGGCGGCACGCTCACGGTGGCGGGCGGGACGGTCCCATCCGCAACCAGCGTAACGATCTCAGGCAGCGCAAACGGGACGGTCGCGCCCTATCGCGACGGCACGTGGGCGCTGCCAGGCGTCGCCCTGCCCAACGGAAGCGCCACTTACATCGCTACGGCCCAGGACGGCCAAGGCCACCAGGCCACCGCCAGCGTGAGTGTGACCCTGCCGGCCAGCGTGAGCTACACCTACGACACCTACGGCAACCTCACTAGCGACGGCAACCGTTATTTCATCTACGAGGTCTGCGAGAACCGGTTGGCAAGCGCCTGGGTGAACGAACGTCTGGCCCACCGATTTCACCTACGACGGCAAGATGCGCCTGCGGCAGCGGGTCGAGTCCGCCTGGAACGGCACTGGCTGGAGCGTGGCTTCGACGGTGCGCTACGTGTATGACGGCAACGTGGTCGTCCAGGAGCTGGACCAGAGCAACGCACCCAAGGTGAGCTACACACGCGGGCGCGACCTGAGCGGGACCATGCAAGGGGCCGGCGGCATCGGCGGCCTCCTGGCCCGCACGGACAACACCGTCGGCACCCACGCCTACTACTTTGCCGACGGAAACGGCAACATCACCAGCCTGACGGACGGCAACCAGGCGGTGGTGGCCAGCTATCTGTACGACCCCTACGGAAGGATTCTCAGCCAGAGCGGCCCCCTGGCCGCCGCGAACTTGTACCGGTTCTCCAGCAAGGAGCTTCACGTCAACAGCGGGTTGTATTACTACCTGTACCGGTTTTACGACCCGAGCTTGCAGAGGTGGCTAAATAGGGACCCGTTGGGAGAATTGAGCGGAGCCAACTTATATGCCTTTCTGTCAAATGAACCGATCACGTCGGCCGATAATTTCGGCCTGGTCGATTGGGCTTGGTGGGCCAGGCTGTTCCCACTCTTGTGGACCTTGGCACATCCGGGACCACCCCCTAACCCCCCGAGCCCTCCGGAAGAGCCGCCTCCAATCCAACAGCCGCTGGCTCCAGGTTGCCCCATAACCAACGCACCGCCGGCGCCAACCCCCAATCCCTTTCCTGTGCACCACCCTACTTCTTACCCGGTCGTAGGCTACCCAACACACTACGGAAGTCCCTAACAAAGTCCCCATCGAGGTCCATATCGAGGTCCCTATGAAAATCCCTACCAGGGCCCCTACCAAGCGCCGAACACAACACAGCCTCGAGGTCACCACGATTGTGGTTATTTTTCTAATCCCTTGGCCTGGGAATCCGGTCTACGGCTTCTTGTGAGCAAGCCCTTCCGTTATTTTTGGTTCATTCTGGCTGAGGCTCTTCTTCCTGTGGGCCGCGTCCTAATCAGGCTTAGATGCCGAGCCGCGGGGTACGGGCGCCACGAGGAAGGCAATTGCTGCTTCCTCGGCCCCCCCGAGTTTCTGGTCTTATGCTCCAAGGCGATGGAGCAACTTTCAAAGCTGGATTGGCCCCTCCACCAATCCCTAGTGTCGCAGAAACTGAGGTTCTGGTATGAGCCGCACGGCCCAGCGGTCTTCGCCGGACACTTCGGCATCTCCGAGGGCTTCGTTGCTTGGAGAGAACAAGGCGTTATCGCGTGCGCCCTGCGGGCCCACTTCGAGGCAAGACTGGCTCACGGCAGACCGCTGTGGTCCAGGCTCAGGCCGGAGCCCCATGTGGTCCGAGAGAGGATTAATGCTGCGGTGCGCGCCTGGCTTGGCGAGCATGAGTTTCCCGTTGAGCTGGTGGGGTGCTTTGACTAATGGGGGGAGTCCTAGAAGAGCGACACAGCCGCCATTGACAGCAATGCTATGGCGTAAAGGGGTCATAAAGGAGTCAGTTAATGAGTAAAGATAACATGGGGTGGTCAGGCTGGGAAAAATTCGGCAACCTGACCACCAATGATAAAACTAACTTACGAGAAAACAAATAGGACGAAGGCCGCGGCGAAGCAAGCACTACCCTCGGTCAAGGAACAAACTGATACGCTGGTCGAGACGATCTTGAGCGCAGGCAAGGTGCCGAGCGTCGCCGGTGCATCGGCTCCGAACTGCGAGAGCGGTCCTCGACCGCATCAGGTCATCAAGCTGGGCATCGACGTGCATCTGGATCGCTACGTGGTGGTACGCCAGATCGACGGGGGCGCACCCCAGCCGGCGCAAGGATTCAGCCCGACTCAGTTCCTGGACTGGGCCAGGAAACAGACGGCGCTGGCCAAGCAGGTTTGCAGTTGCTACGAGGCGGGCCCTTTTGGCTACAGTTTGCACCGGAAGCTGGCGGGGTTTGGCATCACCAACTACGTGGTGCGGCCTCGGGATTGGGACGAGTACGGCAAGAACGTCAAGACCGACAAGCGTGACGCCAAGGCGTTGGTGCTGGGCTTGGACCGGTATGTCGCCGGCAATGAGGACGCCTTTTGCGTGGTGCGCGTGCCCACCGAAGCTCAGGAGCAAGCCCGGAGTCGCTCTCGCCAGCGGGAGAGCTTGCAGAAGGAGAAGCAACGCCTGGCGGCCCAAGGGCGCAGCCACGCCCTTTATTATGGCGCCCACATCAAGGGCATCTGGTGGACCGAGGCTCTGTGGAAGGAACTGGTGTTGCCGGCCATCGTGTTGGAATTGTTGGAGCCGTTGCGCCGGCTGATTGAAGCAGTGGACCAGGAGCTCAGAGCACTGGGTAAAGCCCTGACGGAGGCCGCGCCTGCGGACCTGCCGGTGGGCCTGGGCAAGCTAACTTACGAGGTGTTGGAACGAGAAGTGGCTGACTGGAACCGGTTCGACAACCGGCGGCAAGTGGCCAGCTACACCGGAATGTGTCCCCGGGAAGACAGCTCAGCACAGCGCCGTTTCCAAGGGTCCATTAACAAGCACGGCAACCCGCGCGTGCGCACCGTGCTGGTGGAGGCCTCTTGGCGCCTGATGCAATACCAGCCCACCTACAAGCCGGTCGCCAAGTGGCTGCCGGTGCTGGCCAATCCCAAAACCACCCGCTCCAAACGCAAGCAGATCGCCGTGGCCGTCGGTCGGCAGTTCAGCGTGGACTGGTGGCGAGTGCGCACCGGCCGCTGCCAAGCCGCCGACCTGGGCTTGAAAACAAACCCGGCGACGCCGGCCGTTGCGCCCGCGCCGCCGGCCAAGAAAACCAAGGCCGCACAGAACTCTAAAGACTGAACGCAGATCCCAAGCGACGTATGAACACAAAAGAAGATCAGAGAAAAAAGACGATGAGTTTTTCGCTTTGGGCCTTGGGTTGCGAAGCCATCCCTCAACTGAAAGGCCTGCCCCAAACGCGGTCGGGACAGGCCTGGATGCATCCGCAATCCAAGGGCGGCCCGGTGCTCGGGTTGCACTCCTGCAGAGCCCTGTCCCCCGAGCCGCGCCAGGAGCATGAGGGCAGGGGCAAGGCCTGTCACGGGCAAAAGGAACCCGGCCGAGACTGCTAAAGTAAGGGATAAGCTACACTAAACGAGATTGCTGAAGTAAACAATAAGCCACGCTAAACATTTTTCGTCATGACACTTTTGGAGCGTAACGGAGACCGTACTGACCCCTGGGCCTGTGGATGGCCCGATTTAAAGATTGGTCTCCGTGCGCTCCTCTGGCCGGATTGGAAACGATATAGTGTACTCCGCAAAGGATGTACGGATAGCAGGTTAAGCCAGGTCCAACGACCGGTGCTCCGCCAGAGGAGGCGATCCAAGACGCAACGCAACATTCAACCTCCGCAGCGGAGAAAAATGAGAAAAAGAAACTAAAACGAACATTCCTGTTGACGAACCACCCCATAGCAGGGGTCAGTTAATGAGATTGCCATGTCAGTTTGCTCAGGATAGTACATTCTCGTTAACCGACCCCTTTATTCCGGCGAGTTTTTCGCACAGGCCCCGAGGGCGCCATAGCCCTCACGTGCCCGGCCCCTTTGAAGAGTTCGACCGAGCGGACGGGGTTGATCCCCTTTTTGCGCAGGGCCTCGATCGCGGCATCAGGGTCGTTGAACCGAAAGGCCAGCAGGCCCTTGCCTTCCCGCCGCAGGGTGAAGCCGTACATGTACTCGACGTTGACGGGCGTCTTTTCCAGCGCCTCGAGCACCTTGGCCAGCCCGCCCGGCTCGTCGGCAACCTCGATCGCCACCATGTCCGTGACGTTCACCACAAAACCCTCCCGCTCGAGCAGGGCCTTGGCCTTCTCCCACTCGGCCACGATGAAGCGCAGGATGCCGAACCGCTGCGTGTCGGCAATCGAGAGCGTCAGGATGTTGAACTTGGCCTTGGCCAGCAGTTCTGCCGGGCGGCTCAGGGCCCCGGGCTTGTTTTCCAGGAACAAAGAGAGCTGTTTTACTTTCATAGGCGGTTGGGGTTTGTGTCCTTCCAGTTCGGCCTTGTCTACATCTTTCGCTGGTCGAGCACGCGTTTGGCCTTGCCTTCGCTGCGCTGGAGGGTCCGGGGCTGGACCAGCCGCACGTTGGCCCGCAACCCGACCGTCGTCTCGATCGATTTGCCCAATTTCTCTTGCAGCCGTTCGAGCGCCCCGACCGTGTCCCCGAACACCTCGGGCGTCACCTCCACCTGCACCTCCATCACATCCAGGCCCTTTTCGCGGGTGAGAATGATTTGGTAATGCGGCAGGGCCCCTTCCACCTTGAGCAAGGCGGTCTCGATTTGCGAGGGATAGACGTTGATCCCGCGAATGATGAACATGTCATCGGCGCGCCGGCTGATCCGCTTGATGCGGCGCAGCGTGCGCCCGCACTCGCACGGCTCGGCCGTCAGCGCCGTAATATCGCGCGTGCGATAGCGGATCATCGGCATCGCCTGCTTGCCCAGGGTCGTCAGCACCAACTCCCCTTCCTGCCCCTCGGCGCAAGGCGCGCCCGTCTTGCTGTCGATGATCTCGGGATAAAAGTAATCCTCGAAAATATGCGGGCCCGCCTGGCAGGCGCATTCCATGGCCACGCCCGGACCGATGATTTCCGACAGCCCGTAGATGTCGTAGGCCTTGATGCCGCTGTCCTGCTCGATGCGCCGGCGCATGGACTCCGTCCACGGCTCGGCGCCGAAAACCCCGGTGTGCAGCGGCAGCTCTTTGATGTCCACCCCGGCCTCGGACCCCTGATCGATCAAATGCAGGAAATAGCTCGGCGTGCAGCAAATCGCCGTCACCCCGAAATCCTTCATCACCATCAACTGCCGTTGCGTGTTCCCGCCCGAGATCGGAATCACCGTCGCCCCCAGCGCCTCGGCCCCGTAATGGGCGCCCAGGCCGCCGGTGAACAAACCGTAGCCGTAGGCGTTCTGGATGATGTCCCCCTCGTGCAACCCGCAGGCGGCAAAACTGCGCAGCATCACGTTGGTCCAGACCTGCACGTCCTGCTGCGTGTAGGCCACCACGATCGGCTTGCCGGTCGTGCCGCTGGAGGCGTGCAAACGCACGATCTCCTTCATCGGGCTGGCAAACAGCCCGAACGGGTAGGTGTCCCGCAAATCGCTCTTCTCGGTGAACGGCAGCTTGGCAAGGTCCTCCAGGGTCTGCACGTCCTGCGGCGTCATTCCCCGGTCCGCCATCCGTTTGCGGAACAGCCCCACGTGATCGTCGGCGCGTTGCACGATGGCCTTGAGACGCTGCAACTGCAGGTCGCGCAGTTGCGGCAGCGGCAGAAAATCCGGCGCGCTGACCGGGTGGAACCTTCGATTCTGGCGGGCGTCGTCTTTAGTCATGAGCATCGGGTCGCTTGCGATGGACTATCTTTACCCCCTTTGTTGCCGGCTTTGCAATCCGGAAACGCGCCCGCAGCCGCCCTCTTCAGCAAATCGACGAACCAGCGCGGCGGGCGAACCGGCTTGCCCCGGCCGTCGGTAAAGGCATGAACGGTGCAGCCCCGCACCACCGGCCGGCCGCTTGGCTGGTGCCGCACCTCCACATCGAAGCGCAGCTTCGCCCGCCCGGACCATCCCACGCTCGAGGCGACCGCGAGCAGGTCGTCGTAGCGCGCCCCGCCTTGAAACTCCAGATGCGCCTCCACCAGCGGCAGGAACCAACCCCGGGCCTCCATCGCCGCGTAGGACATCCCCAGCTTGCGCCGCATCAGTTCCGAGCGCCCGCACTCGAACCATTCCAGCGCGCGGGAATTGTAAAACGTCCCCATCTGGTCGGTCTCGCTGTAGCGCACCCGCAATTCAAGCACATCGGTCAACGGACTCATCCCGGCGCAGGCTGCCGAAAAGGCCCGCGCATTTCAATCAAATGATCGCCGTAACCGCACCTTATGTATTTTATGAGCGGAAAGAAAAAGTGAAATTGCCTGTTAATTGTGTTGGACATTTGCTCCCGTGCCGCTAGCATAGCCCCGTCCTCACTGAAAATCGCGCAATTGTTGGCCTCGCCCATGCGCGGTTTTCGGCAGGAAAAACAGAAACCTGAACTGAATGACCCGGCCAGGGCGCGCCCATCAAAGGCGCCTCCGGCCAATCTGAGCCTCTCATGACGACTAAAGCCCTGGCATCTGCCCTCCCCGCTCTGGCTGCCACTCTGCTGGCCGCCCAGGCGCAAACCAACCAAACCACTGCGACCGAATCGCCACCGGCCCTCAGCTCGACCGAGCAATTCATTCAAGACATCAAAAACCCGGTTCCCGTGGCTGAGTTGGGGCGGCGACCTTCGGCATCCGCAATGAGTATTTCAACAACGGCCTGAGCCTGACCACCGACCCGAAAGTCAGCCCGCTCTTTGGCCCGGTCCACGAACAGGACTATTTCCGCATGCGCGGCCGGCTTTGGACCAGTATCGCCCCCATCGACGAACCTGAGCTTCAATGCCCGTCTGGCCGCCGAGCCTCGGGACTTCATGAAACCCGCGACCTTCGACACCTTTTTCGGCCATGCAAGGCATGCAGTGGCGGTACGGCATTTTCGACACCCTCAATGTCCAATGGAAAGAACCCTCTTGACCTCCCCGCCACCGTGACCGTCGGCCGGCAGGACATTTTCCTGGGCGACGGCTGGCTGGTCGGCGACGGCACACCCAATGACGGCTCCTTCACTTTCTTTCTCGATGCCGCCCGGCTGACCGTGGACCTCAAAGACCAGCACACCACCATCGATGCCATTGGCCTGATCCAGTACGCGCCGGCCTGACGCCTGGCTGCCGACCATCGGCCAATCCACCACCGCCGGCGCCTTCCCGGAACCCCTTACCCTGACCGATCAAAACGAAAAAGGCGCCATCCTCTGGGTCGCCAACAAGAGCATCCCGGCCGCCAACCTCGACGGCTTCTTCATCTACAAACACGATTCGACTCGCTCAACGATGCCCCCTCGGCGCTCTTCGGAGACAATGCCGATATCTTCACCCTCGGCGGCAGTGTCTCCGGCGTGCTCAAGGACCACTGGAAATACTCTGCCGAAGGCGCTTACCAGTTCGGCCAAAAACAGGATCCGTTCCTTAACGATCAGCGGCGACAACCCGCTCCTCGCCTCGCTCCGCCCAGACCACCGGCTTCCGCGATATCAGCGCTTTTGGCGTCAACAGCAAACTCACCTATCTGGTCAAGGATGATTTGAACACCCAGCTCGGCCTGTCCTACGAATTCCTTTCCGGCGATGACCCTAGCACCAAGAATGACGAAATGTTCGACGTCCTCTGGGGCCGGTGGCCGCGCTGGAGCGAGGTCTATAACATCTACAGTTATGTTCAGGAAACTCGTGTCGGTCAAACGGCCAACCTTCATCGCATCGGCCCGACTTTGACCCTCACCCCCATCAAGGACCTGGACTTGAGCGCCAGTTATTACGTCTTGCTGGCCGACCAGGAGGTGGCCACCAGGTCCGACTACCTGGCAGTATCTCGGCCGTGACGTCGGTACACGCAGCCACGGGCGGCCATGGGCAGCCCGTTCAGCAATGACGACGGCATCTTCCGCGGCCACTATCTCCAGGGAATGCTGAAATACAAATTCAGCCAGCACCTCAGCGGCCACCTCTGGAGCGAGTTCGTCTTCCCCGGCGACTACTACGCGAACAAAGACATGATCACCTTCCTGCGCGCCGAGATCATGTTCACGCTCTAAGCGCCTCTTACTTTAGATTCTCCGGGTTCAGCGGCTTGAGGTCTTTGGGCTGCGAAGAGGCCGTCCTTGCGGATCAGCTCGTCGTCGAACCAGATTTCGCCTCCGCCCCAATCCGGGCGCTGGATGAGCACCATGTCCCAGTGCACGGCCGAGCGGTTGCCGTTGTCGCACTCGTCGTAGGCCTGGCCCGGCGTCAGGTGCAGCGAGCCGGCGATCTTCTCGTCGAACAGGATGTCGCACATCGGGATTGAGGATGTAGGGGTTGAGCCCGAGAGAAAACTCCCCCACGTACCGGGCGCCGGGGTCCGTGTCCAGGATTTCGTTCAGACGCCGGGTGTTGTTGGCCGTGGCCTTGACCACCTTGCCGTCCTTGAACTCGAGGCAAACGCCCTCGAACTTGGCGCCTGAATAGATCGTCGGCGTGTTGAACTGAATTTGCCCGTTGATGGAATCCTTCACCGGGCAGGAGAAGACCTCGCCATCCGGAATGTTCCGGTCCCCCTTGCACATCTTGGCGCCGATGCCTTTGATGCTGAAGGCCAGGTCCGTGCCGGGACCCTTGAGCCGCACCCGGTCCGCCTTCTTCATTCGCTTCTCCAACGGGGCCATCGCGCGGGCCATCTTGGGATAATCCATCGTGCAAACGTCGAAGTAGAGATTCTCGAAGGCCTCCGTGCTCATGCCGGCGCCCTGGGCCATGCTTGGCGTGGGCCAGCGCAGCACGCACCACCGCGTCTTGTTCACCCGGTAGTTCATCACCGGGCGGGTGACCCTCGAATAGAGCGCCATCCGCTCGCTCGGCACGTCGGCGTTCTCGCTGGCATTGTCGCTGCCCCGCACCGCAATGTAGGCCTGCATCTTCTTCATCCGCGCCAGTTCGATGTCCCGAATGAGCGCCGCCTGGGCGTCGTTGATTTCCAGCAGCAACTCGCGGGTGACGCGCCCGTGGCGGACCTCGACAATCGGCGTCGCCCCGGCCCTCCGCACCGCCCGAACGAGCTCGGCTGAAAACTCGTCCGGCACATCGATCAGGTCCAGCAGGACGCGATCCCCCTTCTTGAGTTCGGTCGAATACTCCACCAGCAAACTCGCCAATTTCCCATATCGTGGATCGGTCATAAATTAAGAAGGACAAACTACTCCACTTTGGGCCTTTGTCGAGCAGTAGTCCTCTGCCTCTCGATCCTGCGCCACACCCGCTCCTGTTTCCGGATCTCGGCCCGCAGCAACTCCTCGGCCGACCACCCCCGGCTTTGCGCGTAAGCCGCCAACTCGAACAGCTCCCGGCCCAGCGCCGTCCGGCTCGCCTTGCGGGGTTTCGGCGGCTCGACCGCCAACCCGGCCCGCCGCGCCTTCTTCACCAGTTTCTCGGCCCGGAGCAGTCCCGGCAGGTGCTTGGGAATGCCGTCCAGCGCCGAGGGCCGGGCGTGCCGCGTCCCCTGCTTCTCCGCGCGCTTGATTCTCTCCCAGTTCGCCCACACCTGCTCCACGTCCTTGACCTTCACCTGGCCGAAGACGTGTGGATGCCGGCGCACCAGCTTTTCCGCGATATGCCGGGCGACATCCTCGAAATCAAAGGCCCCGCGTTCCCTGGCCAGTTGACAGTGGAAAACCACTTGCATGAGCATGTCCCCCAGTTCCTCCTCCAGTTCATGGTCGTCGCCCGCCTCGATGGCGTCAATCAGTTCATAGACCTCCTCCACCGCATGCCAGCGCAACGACCGATGGTCTTGCTCCCGGTCCCAGGGACACCCCTCCGGGGAGCGCAGCCGCGCCATGATCCTCAGCAACTCGTTGATCGCAGAACTCTTTTTCTTCATTTCGCGCCCTGAGTATAGACCGCAGTTCAAGAGTATCCAGGCGCAAGGGGCGAGTGTCGAGGGGCGAGCCGTTTTCGGAGTTCCTTTCCCAACCGGCTTCAGGCAGAATCGCGCGATGCAAGCCTGCGAAATCTGTCCGGGTCAGCCGCCGTCACCTGTTGCGGCATGTCATCCGGTAGCCGGGGTAAGCGCCTGCGAAGGACTGGTCCCTAAATGACGTTCACGACCCCACCCTCCGAGAAGAACGCCGGCTGCAGCCGCGCCGAGGCGGGTTTTGTGCCGCGCCGGCTGCCCTGGGTGCTGGCGGCGGGCATGCTGGTGGTTTATGGCCTAACCCTCAACCCTTGGGTTTCGCCGGACAGTCTCCAGGTGGTTGGAAGCATCAACGGCTCGAGTTGGCGTGCCGAACTGCTTCAACCGGTCACGTGGTTGGTGACGTATCCGTTGCGGTGGCTGCCGGCGGTATGGATTCCCTTTGGGCTGAATCTGCTCACCGCGGTTGGTGCGGCGCTTGCCTTGGCGTTGCTGGCCCGCTCGACGGCCTTGCTGCCACACGACCGAACGGAAGCCGGGCGTGAGCGCCTGACGGGCGGGGTGCCTTTCCTGACCATTCGGACGGCGTGGCTGCCGCCGGCATTGGCGGTGCTGGTCTGTGGGCTGCAGCTTACCTTCTGGGAGCAGGCGATTGTCGCCACAGGCGAAATGCTTGACCTGCTGCTCTTCGCCTGCCTGGTGGGCTGCCTGGTGGAATACAGGGCCAGCCGGCGTTGTTGCTCAAAGGAGCTTCGCTGGTCCAGCTCAAGGCCAATGACCAGGCCATCTCGCCCCTGACGGAGGTCCTGGCCCTGCAAAGCACCAATAGCATCGCCAGAACCGCTCGGGCCCGTGCTTATCTGCAATTGGGCAATCTCGAGGCCGCGCTCCAGGATTATCAAGCCGTCGTCCAAGCCGACGCCAAGGCCTACCAGGCCTATTTCGGCTTGGCTGAGATTGCTTATCGCAAGAAGGACACCCCGGCTGCCGTCAGGTACTGCGAACTCTACCTGGCCTCCGCGCCGCCCAATTCACCGGATACTAAACTGATCCGCTCTCTCCTGGATCAGTTGAAACAGGAGCAGGCCAAGCCCCAATCACAATAGGCTAACTGATCGGCAACTATTCAGGTCAAGGCCCGAGCTGGCGGATGCGGTAGAAGCGGCGCGGAGCGCCTGCGCTCAGGGGCGGGGCATTGGAGAGATTACCGGTGTCCCGCCAACTGGCGATGTTATCGTTGGAGATGAAGTTGGTGACGGCCTGCCAGGGTGAGTTTTTGAGGTCGGATGCGGTCTGCACTTCGTAGCTTTTGCCCGGCATGGCTTGCCATTGAAGGACGACGGCCTGGCGCGAGGCATCGGTTTCCCACGCGGTAATCCGAGGGGCGGTCTGGGGAATGATCGTGAGGAGGCCGAAGGCGGCGTTTCGGTCCTGGCCATGGGCGGGGTCGTAATAGTCGTTGAGAAAGGCAAGGCCGATGGTGTGGGTGCCGGCAGTGATTTGGAGCGTCACCTGGTAATGGGTCAGGTTGGTGCTCGTGACGTAGAAGCTGGTTTGGTTGATGGCGTCCACTACGATGGCGACCTGCGGGAGAACGCCCACGGCGGCGACGCCGCCCGCGACCACATCAAATGTGTATTGACCGGAGGTGGTGAAACGCACAGGCGTCTGGATGCAGCCCGTTACTGTTGACCCAAGCGATGTTGCCGACGACGTAATAGGAGAAGACATTCACATTCGTCATGGCCGCGGCCTCGATGGCCAGAGTCAGCGGCAGCGTCATGGCCGCGCCCAGAGCGGTCAGGAGCGTGCTGGCGTAGCGCTGGGCTTTGGTGGCATTTTGGATTTCGGTTTCCCACATGATTTCATCGAGGATTACCAGGCCGTTGCCGAGGCGGGCCTGGGCGACTGCCGCGGGCTGGGTGAGCAGAGTCGTGGGACTGTCATCGGATTCGCGGCCCCATTGGATCTGGGTAAGGAACAGGTTTGGCTCTTCGGTGAATGGATTGAAGGCGTTGTTGTCGAACGAGATAGCCAGTTGATGTGTGCCCGAGGTGAGGTCGGCGCTGAGAATGTAAGAGGCCAAAGTACTGGTGGGCACGATAATGGAGTCCGTAACCTGGCCATCGATGTGCAGGGACATTTGCGGCCAGTCGCCGGACGCCGGGGTGCCGCTGGCCGAAACGTTGAAGACGTAGGTGCCCGGCTCAGTGACCGTAATATTCTGGGCCACATAGCCATTGTTATCGAGCCACCAGCCGCCTGAGCCGGCGCTGCCGTTCGAGTGGAGCGGCATGGTGGTTGCCTGAATCGTGTTGAAGCTGGGCAGGTCGAATTGTTTAAGGTAGCAACGGCGAGCGACGTTGGTGGAGAGCACCTCGAGCTGGGTCCAGCCACCGGCTTGAGCGAGCCAGTGCAGGTCGTGGTTGGCGAGCCGCACGATGGCGTTGGTCACGTCGCGGCGCAATACCGGGCCCAGCACGGTATCGACCGGGTCCAGGGCCGGGAACAGCACCGGCTGAGCGGCGGCCAGGAATGCGCTGTCGGGCCGGTGCAGGACGAGTTTGCCGCCGCCCCGGACGTAGGAGGTCAGATTCGCAAGTTGCGCTGTGGCCTCCTGCCAAACAGCGTTGCTGCCTGCCAGGACCAGGACGGGATACAGCACCGGGTCGCAGTTGGTGAGGTGGCCGGAGAGATTCTCGGCTTGCAGGTCCAGACCGGCCAGGGTCGCGGCCGCCGGTGAGTTGGTTTCCGTAACGAGCCCGGCGGGGTGATACGAGGGATGGCTGGCGCCAGGGGCGCAGTAATCGAGCAGGCGCCGCAAAAGGGGAGCCGCGAGGGGTTCGAGGTCGAACTTCTGAGCGAGCAGGAATTGGGAGCAAAGGAGGCCCCCTTTGCCGATGGGCACCTCCACCGCGGCGGCGTATTCAAGTCCGCCGGGCGAACCGATGGAGGACAGGATCCGGAAATTGCCGCGCGCGGGCGCGGCCAGCGCTTGGGCGACTACGCGATGATCGCCGGCCCACCAGCGGAGGTCGTCGGCGGTGAGGCCCTGCATGGCCGGATGGCCTGGGCTGGGGAAGGCAAAGGTGGCGTCGAAGTCCTGGATTTGGAGCGGCATCCAGAATGGGTAATTGGTCTGCTCCAGGACGAGCACCCAGCCGCCCTGCGAGACGAAATCCTGCAATTGGGCGGCCAAGCTAAGCTTCCCGACCTCGGGCAGCGGCTCATTTGTCAGGGCGCGCGCGCCGATGACCAGCAGGTTGAACTGGTTGTAAGCCGCGGTGCGCAAGTCGGCGATGCTGCTGAAGGGGAGGTTGAAACGTCCCAGCAGGTTGGACGTGGTCCCGAACGGGTCGTAGAGGCCCAGTTTGGCCCCGGCCGGCAACGCCAGCGGTTAGCTGAGGCAGGGCGGAATAACTGTAAGTGTTGGTGAAGACAACCGTGGCGCCATTGCTCACCTGGAATTGGAGATTAAAGGGTCCGGCGGCCGCCGGCGCCTGGAAGGAAATCGTGCCGAGCCACTGTCCGGCGGGCGGCAACGTGAGGGTTTCGGATTGCCAGGGGCCGCCGGCGCTCCAGCGCAAAGTGAGATTGTTGGTGGCAGGTTGGTCATTGAAGAGATGGGCGGTCCGCGCAACGGTGTCACCCGTGAAAAAGCGGGGGTTGTACTCCTCGACAAAGACGTAGTTGGGGTCAAAGGCCGCCTTCTGGACCTGGTAGAGATAATTGGTGGCGGGGTTGAGGTCGAACGGGTCGGAGATGAAGGCGGGGTCCTGGAAGCTCGTCCAGGGGCTGATGCCGTTAACGCCGTAAGCGCGGTAGGCTTCGATTTGCATCCGCCACGTGAGGCCCATGGCAAGGTTGCGGTAGCCGTTGGGGTCGGCATAGGCATCGTCACCGAAGAGGATGGTGAACTCGCCCGCCGATTCAGGGGGCACATCGAGGAACTCGCCGATGTAGAGCGGTTTGGTGTGGTCCCAGGTCCATTGGAAGCCGGGGACCCAGGAGCGGAATATGGATTGATCCATCCACCAGGCCGAGTTCGGCCAGGTCTGGTAGTCGGGAAATTCATGGGGATAATGCAGGCCCAGGACGTTGGCCTGGCCGCCGGGGTCCAGGTCGCCTTCGTAGGTGATCGGGCGCGTGGGATCCAGGGCCTTGAGGACCTGCCCCATCGCGGCCAGTTGGGTAACGGTGCCGGTAAAAGCGTACTCCCCGCCGCAGTGAAGGATCTCGTTCTCGAGGCTCCAAAGGACGATGGAGGGGTGGTTGCGGTCTCGTGTGACGGCGGCGGTGATATGTTGGGTGTAATTGGTCCAGAACATTGGGTCGCTCAGCCGGTAGGCGTACGGGTCGCACCAGATCGCGCACTCCTCGACAATCAACAACCCGAACTCATCGGCAAGCTCGTACCACGGCTCGTCCCAGGGCTGGGTATGCAGGCGCATGGCCACATTGTTGCCGGCCTTCACCTCGAGCAGGGTCTGGGCCATGGTGTTGCTGCTTTGCAGGTCAGCCGGCGGCCACGTGGAGGTGGCCAGCAGGTTGATCGGTATTCCGTTGAGGAAAAAGTGGTCGTTCTCGGTCCAGAACTCCCGGAAGCCGAATCGAGTCAGAACCTGGTCCTGGCTGGCGCCCGAGGCCAAGGTCGTCTCCAGCGTGTAAAGGTAGGGGTCGAGGTGAGACCACCAGTGCGCGTTGGTCCAGGACGCGCTGATATCGAGGGACATGCCTCCGGGAGGCACGTTCACTTGCTCAACGGGAAGGGCCAGTGCCGCAAGGCCCCCATCCAGGACCCGGTTGGTGACAGTGACGTTTTGCGCGGTGGCACTGTCATTGCTCAGACTGAGCCGGACGGTCAACTGCTGCGCGCGTACGGAAGGCATCACGAATACGTCCGCAATCGAGACCGCCGGAACACTGATCACTTTCACCGGTTGCCACAGTCCGTAAAGCTGGTAGTAGGCGCCAATCGGGGCGAGAATTACGTTTTGGACATAATAGCGAGGATCCTGATTGGGCTGGAGATTGCTGAAATCGACCGGCGCCGAAAAAGTGGCCGTCCAGTCCGTGACGCCGACGATCAGTTCGTTGGTCGAGCCAACCCTCGCCGTGGCAGTGATGTCGAATTCAAACGGTTCATAGCCGTTGAGGTAGCTGCCGATGAACGAGCCGTTGAGCCATACCTGGGAGTTGAACTTGGCGCCGCCGAACCTGAGTTTGAGTTGCGTGCCGGCCATCGAGGCGGGAGGCACGAACAGGCAACGAAACCACGCATGCTCGTATTGCCAGCCGGACAAAAAGCCCGGCACGGTAACGGTCTGCCAGTGGCTTGAGGGTGGAAAGCTGAGCTGACTGACGTTTTGGCACTGCCAGGTCCCGCTCAGGTCCAGCTCTACCCGCCCTGCCGCCGCCTGACAAACCGAGCCGGCAAGGGCCAAAACGAAGACAGGCAACACAAAGGTGCGGCCGCGAAAAACCGACGGAATTGGTGTGCGCACGACACTATTATAGCCCAAATATGAGTTTGTGCCGGACGATTTGAGGGCTAAATTCCAAGCGTTGATGAGCATTCCAGAGCTCCTCGCTCCCGCCGGCGATTGGGCCTGCGCCAAGGCCGCCGTCGAAAACGGCGCCGACGCCATTTACTTCGGCCTGGAGCAGTTCAACGCCCGCATGCGGGCGCACAACTTCACCGCAGCCGATCTGCCAGAGCTGATCGAGTTCCTGCACCGGCGCGGTGTCAAGGGCTACGTCACCTTCAATACCCTGGTCTTCGAAAACGAAATGGCCCAGGCCGAGGCCTATCTCCGCGCGATGATTGCCGCCGGCGTGGACGCGGCCGTGGTCCAGGACGCCGGCATCTGCCGGCTGATTCGCCGTCTGTCTCCGGACTTCCCCATCCATGCCTCGACGCAGATGACGATTACCAGCGCCGGGGGCGTCGAGTTCGCCCGCCGGCTCGGGTGCAACCTGGTCGTCCTGGCCCGCGAGTGTTCTCTCGCAGAAATCGAGCAGATAGCGGCCCCTGACGCCCCGCCAGCCGGGCCCGCCGGCCCCGAGGCGTCCTCAGGGGCGCCGCGGGCGGAAGGCCCGCCGCCGGCCCGCTCGAGTCTGCCAATCCAGGTCTTCATCCACGGCGCCTTGTGCGTCGCCTATTCCGGCCAATGCCTCACCAGCGAGGCCCTGGGCGGCCGCTCGGCCAACCGCGGCGAATGCGCCCAGGCCTGCCGCATGCCATACGAACTGATCGCCGACGGCAAAGAAGTCCCGCTGGGCGACCGGAAGTATCTCCTGAGCCCGCAGGACCTGGCCGGGCTGAGCGTTCTGCCGGACCTGGCCCGAATCGGCGTGGCTTCTCTCAAGATCGAGGGACGCCTCAAGTCCCCCGAATACGTCGCCAATATCACCCGCATCTACCGCAGCGCCCTCGATGAAGTGCGGAATGGAGGAAGTGCGGAGTGGGGAACCGAGGGAGTGCGGAGTGCGGAGTGCGGAGTGCGGAATGACTCGCCAAGCGCCCCCGTCGCCATTCCGCCCTCCGCCCTCCGTGCGCCGCCCCCCGAACCCCAAGCCCCAAACTCCGAACCCACTCCATTCCGCATTCTGCATTCCGCACTCCGCACTCCGCACTACGAAATGGAGATGGCCTTTTCGCGCGGCCTTTACACCGGCTGGTTTCACGGTATCAACAACCAGGAACTCGTGCACGGGCGATTTGGCAAGAAGCGCGGCGTCTATCTGGGCAAGGTCCGGGCGGTGCGGCACGATGGCGTTCACATTGAACTGGAGGGCCCGCTCAAGCCGGGCGACGGAGTTGTTTTCGACGCCGGCCAACCCGAGGAAAAGGAAGAGGGCGGACGCGTGTATCAAATCAAAGCCGCCCCGCTATCCGGCCCGCGAGGCCCGTCCGTAGAATCGCCATCACACAGGAAATCGGAACACGCCGGCCGAGGAACCTCGGTCCTGCTGTGCTTTGGCCGCGGCGACCTCGACTTGAGCCGGGTCCACGCAGGCGACAAGGTCTGGAAGACCAGCGACCCGGAATTGGAGCGGCGTCTGCGCCAAAGCTTCGAGGGAAACACGCCACGATTTCAACGCCCGATCCAGGTGGAAGCCCACGGCCTGACGGGCGCGCCGCTCACCCTCATTGCCCGGGACGAACTGGGCCACATTGCCCGCGTGGACTCGGCGAGGCCCCTCGTCCCGGCTGATAAACAGGGGCTGACGACCGAGCGGTTGCGCCAGCAACTGGGCCGGTTGGGCGGCACCCCCTTCAGGCTGGGCGACCTCAAGAACTGCCTGGCGGGAAATCCCCACCTGCCCCTCAGCGAACTCAATCGCCTCCGCCGCCAACTCGTCCGCGAACTGGACACCCAACGCGCCCAGCCCAAACGCTGGACGATCGAGTGCGGAGCGCAGAGTGCGGAGTGCGGAGTGGGGAATGCAGAGAGCAGAACGCCGAACAAGACCCCAGCCGCCGCCGTTTCCATTCCGCACTCCGCACTCCGCACTCCGCACTTGATTGTTCTGGCCCGCAACCTCGCCCAGCTCGAGGCCGCACTCCAATGCGGCATCGAAACTCTCTACTGCGAATTTGAAGACCCGAAGAAATATCGTGAAGCCGTCGCTCAGTTTCGCCGCTCCGCATGCCGCGCTGCGCGGTCCGCGCTCTTCGTGGCTCCTCCCCGCATTTTCAAAATGGGCGAAGAATGGATTCTGAACCAGGTCCGCTCCTGCGGAGCCGACGGCTACCTGGTGCGCAACTATGATCACCTGAGCTTCTTTGCCCAGGGGCGGCGCGTCGGCGATTACTCGCTGAATATCGCCAATCGGCTGGCGGCCGACTACTTCAAAAACCAGTTCGGCCTCGAGCGCGTCACCGCCTCCTACGACCTGAACTTCACCCAGCTCGAGGCCCTCCTCCAGGCTGCCCCGCCGGACTGGTTCGAGGTGACCCTCCATCAGCATATCCCGATGTTTCACATGGAGCATTGTGTCTTCTGCGCATTCCTCTCGAAAGGCACCGATTACCGCAACTGCGGCCGGCCCTGCGACCGACACGACGTGAGGCTCCGCGACCGGGTGGGCGCCCGGCACCCGGTCAAGGCCGACGCCGGCTGCCGCAACACCGTCTTCAACGCCCGGGCGCAGACCGGGGCGGATTACGCCGCCCGGATGCTCGCGCTGGGCGTCCGCCATTTCCGGCTCGAGTTCCTCGACGAGTCTCCCGCCCAGGTCAGGCAGACTATCGAGATGTACCGCCAACTCCTGCGCGGCGAGATCACCGGCCCCCAGCTCTGGCGCGAACTCAAACTCCTCAACCAGCTTGGGGTAACGCGGGGACAGATCGCAGGGTAAATTGAGCCTGTCCCAAGACTTCCGATTCCGGACCTTTGTCGCAACCTTTGTCGATAAATGGCCAATTCGACAAAGGTTGCGACAAAGGTCGCGACGAAGTCTTCCGTTCGCCGCGCTTTTGGGACAGGCTCTGGATACGCCGGCAACTCAGTAGACTACCCTGTTTCATCCAATGGGGGACCCCTTTTCGGCCTGCGGGGCGACGGTCATTTAGCCGCCTCCGCCAGGGTGCGGACGTGCAGGAGTTGGTTGGAGGTCAGAGGACCAATCTGCGACTCCCGCACGGTGACTACAGCGACGGTGTCCCCCACAGCGTTGAAAACCTCCAGGGAATAACCCGGTTCTTGACCGCGCCGGCCAGAGTGCTGCTCGACGACCGTCGCCACGTCGCCGCGGCGCAACCCGTGCTCCGGCAAGTCTGTCTTCAGAGCCACGCGAGTGAACAATTCATGTTTCATAGCCTGTCGGGGAACAAAGTAACAAACTTTGTCAGGGTTGTCGCCTCTTCTTTCATCCAGATCGTTACGACGCGCACAACTCGCCCATTGGGCCCGGTCAGCGTGCCACGAATCCGATACTTCTGGCCCTATTCTGTCTCGTGAAGGAATTCGGCTTCCCTACGCAGGATTTGCTCTCGGAGGTCCGCCGTCAGTCGGTCGATACTGAACGAGGTGTAGCCGGCCCGGGCGAGGAAGGCAGACTTGTCGTCCTCGGGCCGCCATCGCAGGAGATACTCGCTGAGCTTCCTCGGAGCGATGATAGCGTTTGGAGGTAATTTCACGCGTGCTGCAACCGCGAAGAATTGTCATGTTACTTCGCTGCCCAGTCAAGACCTCCTTGCTCTGGGCCGCTCCGCGTTCTTTGCGTCTCGGGCGTGGTCCGCCTTCTGGCATCCCTGCCAAGGTGATAGGTCTAAAGGGTCGGAGTATAATAGTTGCATTCATGCTAAGATTACACGACCAGGCTGCCCTTGCGGCGACCTAATGCCCGGTACTGCTGGTTCACCCGCACCGACCAGACACCCCCCAGGAGCGGCTTGAAGTGGAGTGCCGCGTCGAACGCATCCCGCTGCCAAAGACCAAACCGTTCCCGTGCCTGCCGCTGAACCTTCGCCGGCAGCCTGTCGAAGCAGCGCCAAAAACCCTCCTGGGTTCTGGAGGTCACGGCAGGCCGCGCAGCTTGCCTTGGTCAATATCCTCATCCACCTTGGCCAGCAGGGGGTCCAGTTTTCCGGCCGCCGGGTCTTGCTGCATTTGCCGGTCCCAGGCGTTGTCCTCCCACTCGTGCAGGCAGCGAGCCACCTCGGCCCGCTCTTCGAGCGTCAGCCGCGAGATGGCGGCTTTGATTTCCGCAACCGTGCTCATGCAGCCCAAGATACACCCCGTGGCTGCGCCCGACAAGCCCGCCGAGGTTGGCCCGATGACAAGTAGAGAAAGCGCCGACCCGCGGTTTGACGCCAAAGCGCCCGGAAACTTCAACCGAGTCGAGGCGTATATCCGAGGCGTGACCGCATTTCCGGCTCCGACCCAAGGCACGTCAGTGCCGGGGATGCCTCGTCCCACTCCAGACGCTTCAGGGAAGCAACTGAGGCCGCGAGATAGGGAAATCTGAGGTCGTAGGTTCTATAGATCGCGTCGAAAAAGGCGCGAAGACTTAGTGGGCTATCGGCGGGTGGGAACGATTGGAAGACGCTGCCGGCGGTCGCTGGGTCTGAATTCACCAGCGCCAGACAAACCGCTTCGTAGCGGGTCAAGTCGTCACGAACGAAGCGCCGACCGGCCAACCCAAGCAGCACGTCGTGGTAGCGCCGAATGGCTTGCACCACTTCTCCTTCCTCGTTCACGGCGATGTCGTTGGGAGCCAGGCCTGGCGCCCCAGCCCGATGGGCTTTGATGACGTGGAGGAAGGCATAGACAAGACCGGGGTACATGATGTGAAGGTTAGTGGAATCGCCGATCGCTTCCTCCATGCGGTTGGTAAGATTTCGGAAGGCACCGCCTGTGCCCTTCACAGAGATCGCGATGACGGGTCCAATGTGAGGTTTGGCCACAACAACGTCGATGTCCTTGGTCTTCAAGCCGCCAAGGACAGTCCGCTCGTTCTCCCGCTGGGCGCGCGGGTCGAAGACCAGCCTGTTGCGGCCACCGCGGGTTTCCACAAGCAGCGGCGGGTGCGGTGTAATCTCTTCTGGATGGAATCCGGCCTCTATAACCAGGCGGATGGCGATGTGCTGGTGGAGAGGTTTGATGTGCTGCTGGCCTTGGGTTTGGAGGATGGCGATAAACTGGGCCAGCGCGGCGTCAAGGCGCAGGTAGGATGGGAGCCAAACGTCAGGCATAATGTCTCCACCGACGAGCCTCGGTGATTGCTTCTTCCAGGATCGCGACGTCCGCCCGGCTTGCGGGTGCTTGGCGGAGCGGAAGGCGCACGTTGGCAACCTCGCCTGGCTCAAGTTTGAGCATTCCTCCGCCGAGAGGATGGCCCTCGATTTCACAGCTCAACTGGCACAGAGGGGTTTCCCATGCGCGCTGCACGTCGGCGATGGCGAAGTCGGGAGAGAGTTGGACGGCGTGAACGGAGTTGGTGCAGACACACCGGGCCTCATTGGCAACCAAGGTTGGGGCCAGGCCGCTCATGTAGGATAGAAAGGCCTGGGGAGTCTTCACATCCGGCACCACGTACCACGGGTTGCGGTTGCGGCACTTATAGGTTTCTTTGGCTCGCCGGCCGGCGTCGGTGTCGAGGTACTCGCGCACGCGCCCGGGTAGCGGCTCCACCGCGCGCAAGTGCAGAAGCAGCACGGCCTCATCATTGGCTATCCAGCCCCGGACGGTTTGCTGATCGACGCAGCGTTCTGGAAGCTGTTCGCCCTTGCGGACCGAGACACGAAGAACTTGTGGCGGCAGGCCCCAGAACTGGGCCTCAGTGGGCCTTACGTGGAAGAAGTCATTGGCGCCCGTGACGTACCCAATCCCGGCGTGGCCGACCTCCGAAAAGCGGCGAACGCCCGATAAGCCGACCAGTGCGTCGTAGAGGGCCGTTCCGCGCTCAGGGAGGAGGAACTTGCGGAGGCGGCAACCCGACCTTCTCCAGGACGCAAGGCTCACTCGGCGCACGGATTGCGGCGGTGCGCCCAGCGGATAAAACTCCTCCAGAGCACTCAGCAGTATCTTGTCGGTGCGCCCGGCAAAGCCAGCGCAGTGCAGAAGCCAGCAGTCTTCCGAAAGCGTCGGAAAGAGCTTCTCGCGGAAGGCGGTAACGTGAACACGGTCGAAGTGGCTGCACAATGCCTCAAGAAGGGGCTCAGCGTAAGTAGCGTGACCGATCTCTGCAGGCACGACGAAGGCCATTGCACCACCGGGTCGAAGCAGACCCGCCGCTGTAACCAGGAACGGAGCCCACGATGAACAGAGCCCGTTGAACCGAGCGCCGAGCTTAGCAGCTTCGGCCAGCGCACGCTCTCTCGTTTCTCCCGAGAAGGACTGGTAACGGATGAACGGCGGGTTGCCCGCGGCTGCATCGAACCTTTCGCTTGTTCGGCTCGCCCAGAGAAAAAAATCCCCCTCATGGACCACTGCCCCCGGGGCGCGGCTCCGTGCCTGGAGCGTGTGGTTACGGTCCACGTCAATTCCTACTGCTCCCCGGTGACAAACGAGAAACTCACCATCGCCGCAAGAGGGGTCCAAAAGACGTTGGCGCGGGCTGGTGATAACCCAATGCACCAGCGTCCGGGCAACTTCCGGAGGCGTGAAGAACTGGCCAAGTCTCTTCTGTGAACCGCTCACAGGCTTTTAATGCCATGAATGGCACGTTGCGTCCAGAGAGAACAAGGCCCCCCAACCTGCGCCTAAATGTCCAAACTCCAGCGCCAGGCTTGCCCGGCCTGTTCGTGCAGGCTATAATAGGCTTCATGCCCACTGCAAACGTTCTGAGGCCGGCCTGGGAGAACAAGTGCTCGAGCGGGCTGGCAATTCTGTTCACCGCCAGCCTTGGCATGATGCTGTCCCGCGAGCCCGCGCGGGGGACGCAGCCGACTCCGCCGCCGCAGTACCCGGCCCTGCCCAGCGGGACCCCGGCGATGGAAGTGTGAGCGAGTTTACGCACATTTTCGCGCGGGTGGATCGGGGCGACCCAAAGGCCGCCGATGAATTATTGCCACTGGTCTATGAGGAATTGCGCAGACTGGCGGCGCAGAAGATGGCGGGGCAGGCCGCAGGCCAAACGCTTCAACCCACCGCGCTGGTCCACGAGGCCTGGCTCCGACTGGTCGGCTCGCAGGCTCGGCAATGGAACAGCCGGGGCCATTTCTTCGCCGCCGCTGCCCAAGCCATGCGCCGCATTCTCATCGATAATGCCCGCCGCAAGAGCTGCCTCCGCCACGGCCAAGGTCTCGAGCGGGTGGACCTGGACCGGGTGGATGTGGCCATCCACTCGGACGACGACACCCTCATCCGCGTGGATGAAGCCTTGCAGAGGCTGGCGCAGGAGGCTCCCGTCAAAGCCGAGTTGGTCAAGCTTCGTTTCTTCATCGGCCTGAGCGTTGTCGAAGCCGGCCAGGCCCTGGGCTTGTCCGAGTCCACGGCCAAGCGATACTGGGCTTACGCCCGGGCCTGGCTTTATGAGGAACTCACGGACCATTCGAGTTAAGTCAATAGTCTTTATCTTTACCTGAACCAATTTGGCTCAAAAAAACGCCACTCCAGGTGGAACGAGACTATGAAACAAGAATCCCCAGACCCAAACGCCGGCGCGGCGGAAACCATTTTTAACGGCGCGCTGGCCTTGGCCGCCGCCGAGCGCCCGGCTTACCTGGCCCGGGCTTGCGGAGACAACCTCCACCTGCGCCAGCGGGTCGAAGCCCTGCTGCGCGCCCACGAGGCGCCGCAAGGGTTCCTGCCCGAGCAACCCGGCGACCCGCCCGGACCCACCGTGGTCATCACGCCCATTTCCGAAACCGCCGGAACTGTGATCGGACGCTACAAATTGCTGCAGCAGATCGGCGAGGGCGGCTGCGGGGTGGTCTATATGGCTGAGCAGCAGGAGCCAGTGCGGCGGCGGGTGGCGCTCAAGGTCATCAAGTTGGGCATGGACACCAGGCAGGTCATCGCCCGGTTCGAGGCCGAGCGCCAGGCGCTAGCCCTGATGGACCATCCGAACATTGCGAGGGTCCTCGACGCGGGAGCCACCGAGACCGGCCGGCCTTACTTCGTGATGGAGTTGGTCAAAGGAATTCCGATCACGCGCTATTGCGACGAGAACAACCTGAGCACGGCTACGCGCCTGGGCCTGTTCGCTCAAGTTTGCCAGGCGATTCAGCATGCCCACCAGAAGGGAATCATTCATCGAGACATCAAGCCCTCGAACGTCCTGGTGGCCGACCACGATGGTGTGCCGATGCCCAAGATCATCGATTTTGGCATTGCCAAGGCGACCAACGATCAACGGCTTACGGACAAGACCTTGTTCACTGCCTTCGAGCAGTTCATTGGCACGCCGGCCTACATGAGCCCCGAGCAAGCCAGGCTGAGCGGGTTGGACATCGATACGCGCAGCGACATCTACTCGTTGGGGGTGCTGCTCTATGAGTTGTTGACGGGCAAAACCCCCTTTGAGGCCAAGCGGTTGCTGGAAGCGGGGCTGGATGAAATTCGCCGAATCATCAGAGAAGAGGAGCCGGTGCGGCCATCGACGAGGCTGCACACCCTGGATGCGGCGGAGCAAACGACGGTGGCCAGGCACCGCCAATCCGATCCGCCGAAACTGGTGCATCTGATCCGCGGCGATTTGGATTGGATCGTGATGAAGGCGTTGGAGAAGGACCGGGGGCGGCGCTACGAAACGGCCAACGGCCTGGCCAGGGACATCCAATGCCACTTGCAAAACGAACCGGTGACCGCCTGCCCACCGGCCAATTTGTATCGCTTTCAGAAAACGGTGCGCCGGAACAAGCTGGCGTTTGGGGCTGCCGCCGCTGTCGCTGCGTCGTTGATTCTGGGTTTGGGGATTTCCTCGTTCCTGTTTATCCGCGAGAGGGACGCCCGTGCCAACGAAGCCAAGATGCGCCGGCAGGCCGAAGACGCTGAAAAGCAGGCCCAGACAGCAGCCGGCCGGGCAGAAGCTGCGAACCTCGAAGCGAGGACGACGTTGTCTGCCTCAGAATTCTTGCAGGCTTCCCGCCTGATATCCGAAGGACACCCAAGCGAGGCCCTGGCTTATCTGGCGCGGAGTTCATTTCACAATCCGTCCAACGACGCAGCTTTAACCCGGATGACGACCTTGTTGGCATATCGTTGGTGGGTTGTGCCCACAGTGTTGTTGAAACCGGCCAATACAGCGCAATTCAGTCCGGATGGGAAGTGGATCGTCACGGCGTCGTGGGACGGTGCCGCGCGGCTGTGGGAGGCGCGGAGCGGCCAGCCGCTGACCGAGCCTCTGCAGCACGGCGGCTTTATCCACTCAGCGCAATTCAGTCCGGATGGCAAGCGAATTGTAACGGCTTCGAGTGACGGAACCGCTCGCGTCTGGGACATTTCCCCATCACCGGAAAACCACCCCGCTTGGCTGCCGGAGCTTGCAGAAGCGATTTCCGGTCAGGTGCTCAACAAACAGGGCGTTTTGGAACCGACCCGGCTAAACCCCGCTGATATTATCAACCGGCTTCGGCAAGAACTCAACCGCGAATCGGACAATGATGATTGGGTGGTTTGGGGGCGGTGGTTTTTGGCGGATCCGTTCACGCGCACGATTTCGCCTTTTTCCACAAGAACGGTTCCCGACTATATCGAGGATCGAATCAAGGAGAATTCCGCTGAATCTTTGGATGAGGCCAAACGGCTGGCGGGCGACAATGACCCATTGCTGAAGCGGATCGCGGAGGCGCGCAGAGTTTTGGACGAATAGCCTATGCCAAAGGAAAACCGCGGCCGAGGCCAGGGAAAAAGGAAATGCAAGCCCGTCTCATTGATGTCGTGCATCCTTCCAAAGAGATTGCGCGGGGCCTGGGGCATGTGACCCTGAAATTCCAGCCGCGTCCAGGGCATTCCGCCGGCCGGCTGGCCGGCGTCCGGATCCTCAAGGCCGAAGAATAACGCAGCGAAAAACTCCGACTCGAGACCTTTGTCGAAAAATGGCCAATTCGACAAAGGTTGCGACAAAGGTTGCGACGAAGTCTTCCGTTCGCCGGGCTGTTGGGACAGGCTCTCCGTCAGGAGCGGCATGTCAGCGGTCCGGATCGTGCTGCCCTGACATGCCGCTCCTGACGGAGCTTGGCCCCCTCGGCGCATCTCGACTATAAATATGGCGCTCCTGACGGAGCGCGTGAGCCGTAGAGTGCTAGAACCAAGTCAGTTAAACGGTGCAGTTGATGGTAACAACAACTAAATCCTACCGAGGCGGGTCCGCGCCCGTCTCGAAAACGTGGTCAAAACCCTCGGTCTCCAACCGAGGGGAACGAAGCCAGTGCCGCACAGTAATGGGCGGTAGCGAAGAGGCCGGGCCACGTCATTCCGAGGGGTCTTGCATAGGCTTGGCCGTTGGGCGAGCATCCGCTCCGTTTGCGAAGCCTGAGCCGTTGGCCCCACAACGGCTCCCGTGTCGGTGCGTGCGGTTATCCGGCGCGGCTAACCGGGTCATAGGCGTGGTCACTCGGAAACAATGGTCCTCGCACTTCACCGGCGAAGTCCCACCGCGTCCTGGTTCTCCCAACCAGGCAACGGTCGGCCATAAGGTTCGTCCGAAAAGCCGACCCCATGCGCGGGTGCAGCGAAGGCGGTCTCCGCCGCCGCTGCTTTGGGGATGTCAGCAGAGCCAAAGTAGGTCGGCCGCAGGGCCAACTGAAAGGCAAAACCTCAGTCAGCATCCCGAAGGGTTCCGGCACACGGGGCCAGTTAGCCCGCCGACTCCAGCCTCATTTTGGCTCGCTGTGGCCTCTTGCGCAGCAACTCGGCGTCAGCTAAGAAACAGCCCCCAACTGGCCGGCGCCAGGGCGGGATGCAGTTCGTCAGTGTGGGAGACAACAGCATGGTTGTAGAACCAACAGTCACAATGCGCCCAGCGCCCAAACGCAAGGCTCATTCGCTAACCGGCAGAATCACCCTGCCTCTGCTGGCCGCCGCCTTCAAAGCGGTCAAGGCCAACCGGGGCGTTGCGGGCGTGGACAAGGTGAGCATCAAAATGTTTGAGGCCAACCTTGCCCAAAACCTCCACGCGCTTATGCGACAACTCAAGGATGGCTCCTTCGAGCCTTACCCGCTGCGGCGTGTTTTCATCCCCAAAAATGAAACGGAGTTTCGTCCGCTCGGTATTCCCGCGGTTCGAGACCGAGTCGCTCAGGAGGTGGTTCGTCGCCTTCTGGAGCCCATCTTTGAACCGCTGTTTCACGAGGCGTCCTACGGCTTTCGCCCAGGACGTAACTGCCATCAGGCGCTGGCGGCGGCATTATCGCTCCACGACCAAGGCCACGAGGTTGTCCTCGACGCCGACATCAAGGGGTTTTTCGATAATCTGCCGTTGCGCGTCATTATGCAGGCTGTGGCCGCAGAAGTGGCTGACGGCAACATCCTGCGCCTGGTCGAGAAGTTTCTTCGCTCCGGGGTGATGGAAAACGGGCGGTTCAAGCCAACGACCCTTGGCACTCCGCAAGGCGGTGTCATCTCGCCGTTGCTGGCCAATATCGTTCTCAATCACTTGGACTGGCAACTCCATGATGCCGGCTTCCGCTTCGTGCGCTAGGCCGACGACTTTGTGGTGCTCTGCCTCACCCAAACTCAGGCCCAAGAGGCGCTGACCAAGGTGCAAACCGTCCTGGGGGAATTGGGGCTGAGCCTCAGCCCCGAGAAAACGCGCATCACAACTTACCGCAAAGGCTATGCCTTTCTGGGATTTGTGCTCTCGCGTTGCTCCCGGCGGATGCGCCCAAAGTCAGTCAAGAAATTCAAAGACCAGGTGCGGGCGTCCACCCGCCGAAAGCACAACTTCGACCGCCGTGTTGTCGAGAAACTCAACCCGCTCATCCGGGGCACCGGACACTACTTTGGCACCTCGTGGAGCACGAACCGAGAACGGTTCAACCAACTCGATTCGTGGGTCAGGATGCGGCTACGCTCTATGAAATACAAGCGCAAGTCCCGTCACGACAACCGCAAGCTGCGCATTAAAAGTTTTGTCCGACTCGGGTTGTTCACGCTGGAAAGCATCCTGTTGGGCCATGCCAACGCACACCGCCCGGACTCCCCGCAAGGGGCAAGGACTGTTCACCGTGAGGTGAAACACTGGTGGCGCTTTGATGTGGAGCCAGTGCAGGGGTCGCCCGGAGCATGAAACATGCACGCCGGCAAATATGAGGAATCAACTTCATTGCGACAATGGGGAGGGGGTGGCCACGCGCCACCCCCTTACCCGCTGCGTGCCGTGGTGGCGATGATCAGGTGGGTGGGGCCGAACGGAGGATGTCGCAAGCCGACCGGGTTCGGGCGCCGGCCTCGTCGTGGAGGAGTTTGAGGGTGTTGAGCCGAATGCGGATGGATGTTATTGAAACACCGCAGATGTTGGCGAGCCTGTTGCCGACGAGTTGAAAGTCACGCTGGCTGTATTCGGCGTCCGAAATCCAAACAATTCCGAGATTGCGGATAATCCCAAAGGTTTTCTGGGTTTCGATGAGGGCCCTTTGGAAGGTGGCTCTCGGCATGACGACTGCGGCGGCGAAGACGTTTGCCTGCCACTCCAGCCAGTCCTGGGCGGTGCGCTCCTCAAGGCGACAGAGGGATTCCTCGTCGTCTTCGAGGTCGCCGGAGCTGGGGCTCGACCGTGGGAACTTCCAGTTTTTGTAATTCCAGCGGTGAAGGATCCAGTGGCCGATCTCGTGGGCGGCTGTAAAGCGCATTTGGACTTTTCTTTCTGCGGTGAGCGAGCTGTCCAGAAGGAGGGTCTTTTTCGTAAAACTGACTTTGCCGAGAATCTTGGTTCGGCCTCTGAACCCGAGATCCGCGATGTCAGGCTTCATGCCGGTTGTCTTGGCTATGGCCTGGATTAACTCGGCGACGGGCGTCATTGCGGGCTTCCTGAGAACGTCGGGGCAGTGCTTTCGCAGGACCTCGGTCGCGACGTTCCTCAACCTTTTGGGCGGCGAGGAGCGGAACGCCATCGCCGCCGTATCTCAGTTGCCCAGGAGCGAATGCCATTGCGCGCGGGACGTTGCCAGTTTATGCAACGCGCGGTTGTCGGGAAAAACCGTCATACGGCCTATCGGGCGGCGGCCAGGCCGGCCTTTGCGATGTGTTTCAACACATAAGGTTCGGCCAGGCCGTAGGGAACGGTCGAGTAACGATCACCGGCGGGCGGGCCTGGGTTCGGGGCGTGTTGGAAGCTGCTGGGCCCGGCGGCCCCGAGCGGGGGATTGCCGTGGTGCGGGCCGAGGGTGTTTTTGAGGGTGCCGATGACGGTCACCTCGATGTCGTTGTCGCCGGGTTGAATCCATCTTGTCACGTCGCATTCCCAGGGCGGCGCGTTGATGTATCCGAGGACCCTTCCACGGACGGTGACTTTGGCCACGCTGCCGTACCAGCCGCGGAGAGCCACCGCATAACGGCCCGTCTTTTGGCCAACCCGGAAATGCTCGCGATAAGCCACTCCGCCGCCGTAGAAGGGAGCGCCTTGTGAATTCCAATTGGCGCCGAGTTTCAAGGGATGGTCCGGGACGATGACGAACCCGTGGTCTGCGGGTTTCAGGGCGAAGTCGCCCAGGACGTAGGCCGGCTCGAGTTCATGGTACATGGTAAAGGGCGAGGCCTTGAGGGTGAGGACATTTTCGCCTGTGCGCGCCAGGGACGCCAATTGGATTTTGCCGAAGGCCTTGTCGAGCCACCAGGCCTTTGGGGTGGGCGTGACGGCCTGGCCGTTGCAGGTGATGGCGTAGAGGTCGGGGCGCTCGATGACGATGGCGAGGTTGGCCGGCGGGTCTCCCTCGAGCTGGAAGTGGTAGCTGGCCTCGAAACCGCTGCCGGGGGCAAACTTCTTCGATATCAGCTCGATCTTTGAACTGGACTGCGCTGTCCCAGGGATTGCGTTCCAGGCCGTTTTTCTGCCAGGCAAACTGGTTGGCCTGGTAAAAGTTGAGGCCTTGCCGGCTTTCCCCACCGGCGGTGACATCCATGTAATCCAGCGTGAGGACATTTGGCGCCAGGCGCCGGATTTCAGGGCCTTGGCCGGATTGGATGACTGCAACCGTGTCTGCCATGGTTTGGCTCCGGAGGATGGGTTCCCGGGACAGGAACAAGAGGAGGCTGCCGGAGGGGGGCAGGTTGAAGCGGGTCTGGATGCCCCGGCCCAGTGCCGCAAAGGCCAGCGGTTCGCTCTGGCCGGTGTAAAGGTTCCAGGCCTCGACGCCTTTGAGGTCGGATTGGATGGCGCCGGTCGAGGGGGCTTGAATGCTCGTATTGACCAGGAACAGGAGTTCGCCGTCATCGAGCCGGCGTTGATGGTGAAAGAGGATGCCGCCGTCGGCCTCCGAGCGGGTGATGACCAGGCCGGTTGGAGCGAGCTGTTTTGGCAGGTCTGCGGTCCCGACCTTCTTCCAATGGTCTGACCCGGCCAGGGCCGCCCCTGCGAGCGAGAGGCTGCCATCGAGCCTGGCGGGCGGCTCTCCGCAGCTCAACACGGTCCCGCCGGCTTGCTCGAAGGCGGCCAGCAACTCGGCGGTTTTGGCATTCAAATTCTCGGTCATGGGCGGCAGGACCACGGTCCGATAATGGCGCCGTCCGACTTTGAGGCCGGCAGGGTCGGCCGAACCGTGCCGGGCCAGGATGTCTTCGCAGCCGATGTCGTATTCGACCTGGGCGGCCTCGAGGGCCATGACGAGGTCGAAGAAGCTCTTGCCCAGTTCATCGAGCTTTGCGCCGGCGGCCTGGTACATCCAGGCGGTGGTGGTCGGCTCGAGGACGAGCACCTCGTTGACCTGTTCGCCCTGGGAGAGGGCCGCCGAGAGGCGGGCGAAGTACTGTGCCGAGACGTGATAGGCCTCCCACCACGGTTCGTGGTAGGAGAAGGACTGGGGATAATCACATTTGCGCGCGCCGCGAAGGGTGACGTAGGAGAGATGCTGGTTCAACGTGTTGACGCCCAGCACCTCGAGCCAGTCGCCGATGCGTTTCATGTCCTCGAAACGAAGGTCCCAGCCGCCGGCGCCGTAGGCCTCGCACAGGGTGCGCGCCTGGCCGAGTTGATTGGCGACACTGGAGAGTTCCCTGACCATCCGGGCATTGCCGAATTGGGCGTGGGTATGTTCGGCATATTGATTCCGCAGGCAGTTGATGGCGGGCCGCTGGTGCCAGGCATACATGGACATGTTGTCGGGCACGTAGCCGCAGTTGGGCCATTCGTGGTCCCAATAGTGGCCCGTCCATTCGAGGTGATTGGTTTGGCAGTAGTCGTGGTAGGGCTTTGACCAATGCTCGATGAACTGCTCGTTGAGAACCTCGTAATAGTTGTGCCGAATCTTCCGCCAATCCCCCAGGGGATAGTTCAGGCTGGGCAGGTGCTCCAGGAGGCTGTATCCCCAGCGTTTCTCGAACTCGCGCGCCAGGATCTCGCTCCAGGCAAAGTTGCCGACCTCGCGAATGTTCGGCTCGTCCGAGAACACGCCCGGCACGTGGCGGCCGAACTCGTTGCCGATCTCGCGGCGATAGGCCTCCATGGTCACCTCGAGGAATTTCTCCGTCACCCCGGGCGAGAGCAGGTTCACATAACCACGGTTCCCGAACCAGGGCGAGTTGGCGGCCCGCACCTCGGCCGCCGCCAGGTAACGGCCCTCGGGCAGGGCTTCGCCTGCCTTGGCCTTGGCCGTCACATTCTCGAACTTGTCCCCCTCGCAGCGATAGAGGCCCACCAGGTTGTCCGACCAGGAGGGCGCTGTCCTGGTCTCGGTGAATTTCAGGCCGCGCGCCCGGGACTCGGGCATTTGGTCCGGCACCCAGCCGCCGGCGAAGCCCGAGGGATAGGAGTTCTCGTCGTAGATCCACACGTTCATGCCCAGGCGTTCGGCTTCATCGAGCGCCGCCTTCCAGAGGCCAAACCAATCCTTGGACAAATAGGGCGTCATCAACCCCGGCCGGGGATGCACCCAGACCTGCCTGACCTTCTGGCCGGCCAGGTTGCGGAGCGTCTCACGCACCTGCCGCTCGGTGAGCATGTCGTTCCACACCCAGAGCGGGCCGGTGCTGTACTGGCGCGGCGGGTCCTTGAAGAGCGCCTTGGCCTGGGCCGAGTCAGTGGCGCCACACAACCGCGCGGCGCCCAAAACACAAACCACCATGGCGACGGCCAGCAGCCGGCCGATGGCAGAACCCGAAACCCAGAATCCGAACGTTTGGCGAGATTTCATAAGTGCGCTGACTCTGCCACAAAAGCGGCCCCCGGATCAAGCCCCGGCGCGCAACCAGCGGACGAGACTTGGAATTGAAGGCCATCAGCGTAGATAGGAGCGCCGTTTCACGCATCGAGAGCCGCACGCGCTGCCTGATGGATTACGAAATCTCTGCTATCGCCTGCAGCGTGAAAGGCTCCGTAGCGGGGCTTTTTGGTGAAACACTCGAACCAGCTTGCGCACCGGCTCGTAATCGCGCTCGTCTCGGTCCCGAACGTGAACGAAATTCAGGCCCGCCCGTACCAACTCGCGTGTCTTCGGACTGCCGATGGCTGAACAACCGCAATACCGTGGTGGAAACCTTGGATGAGGCACGTTCACTTTTCTCAAGGCAGTGCTCCATTGAAGATGTGAAGATCAAGCTCGACTCGCGCCCGCCGATTGCCAATCCGCAGGAGTATTTGCGCCCATTTGTCGAGTTCTTGCGCCGCGAAGCGGACGATCCGCTGAAGTTTCTGTTGCGGGCTTTGGCCGATCACCGGGTAGTGATCCTGGGAGAGGTCCATCACCGCCCTCGTTATTGGGCCTTCAATTCCTCGCTCGTGCGCGACAAGGCCTTTGCGGAGCGGGCCGGGGTTATTTATATGGAACTGCCAGGCAACGATCAGCCGTTGGTGGAAAAGTTTCTGGCTGCGCCGAAGTCCGATCCGCAGCCGATCATCGAGATGCTGCGGGACGAGTTGTGGGTGGGTTGGCCTGCCCAGGCGATGCTCGATTTCTTCAAGGCGGTTTGGGAAGTCAACCCGGGACTGCCAAGTGAACCGCGACTCCGCATTGTGCTGACGGACACGCAGTGTCCTTGGAAGGATAAGGTGGATCGAGACCAAGTCATGGCAGAGAACGTGCTGCGTGACTTGAGAGAACATTCGGCGGACCTTCGCCACGCCCTTTTCATCGTCGGGTATGGGCATGCGTGGGTAAATCTAACTCAAGGCGGCGAGCCTATGAAGTCTGCTGGTTGGCGCCTGCGCGAGAAACTGGGCGATACGAATGTCTTCGCGGTCTTCCCGCATTCCCCGGTGGTGTCCAACGATGGAGGGGTCAACGGGCGCATCGCGCTGGGTCTGTTCGAGACCGCATTTGCGGCGCTGGTCAACCGGCCCATGTGCTTTCCGTTGGACCACGGCCCTTTCGGTGAACAAGTTTTCGATGCTTCGATGGACGACGTGGACGTGACGGCGGACCCTTTTCGCAACGGCTATCAGGCCTACCTCTACCTCGGCCCACTCGATGAGGAAAGCGTTTCTCCGCTCATCCCTGGTTACGTGACCGATGACTTTGCCAAAGAGTTGGACCGGCGTTATCGGCTCATGTACGGCAAGAGTCTGGTGGAAGTCGAAGGAGGGCCCAAGAGCCTGAATGCGCAAATCCTCGTCCAGTGGTACAAGCAGGCATGGGGCCAGCCACGTCTGGAATGGTCGGCGCGGAGCCTTGGTCCGCTCCGAGCCTGGGAATGGGGCAGCGATTGGCAAAAGAAGCTCGCCGCGGCCAAACTAAAGGACTGGTGGCCGCAAGACAAGGAGGTGATTCGCCAATCGGCTCTGCGCCTGTTTGAAGCCATTCGGCAAGCCAATTACGAAGACCCCGGCCCGTCGCAGACCTTTCCCGCGCCCGATGTGGACTATCAGGTTTACATGGATTACCCCTCCTGGGTGGGGTGGATTTGCCAGCATTTCCGCACCAACCCGATTGTCGCCGTGGATTTAGGCGGGATAAGGATGAACACCAACCGCCTTCCGGCGCTGCCCTACAAGGTGACGCTCTAAAATGGCGGGAAACTCGAGGGTGTGCTGCCGATGAACTACAACATTCTCGTCGCAATCCTCATGGCCATTTTCGGCGGCGTCATTGTTGCCGCCGTCGCGAAGGAATTCCGTTACGCCTTCCTCGTGCCGGAAGCGTGCGCCGGCCTGCTCTATCACAAGGGCAAGTTTGTCGAAGTCCTCATGGCCGGCCGACACATTCGCTGGGGCCGGCAGTTCACAATGGGCGCACAGGACCTGCGCAAGGGCGCGCTGCTCGTGGCGGGACAGGAAGTCCTCACGGCTGACAATGTCGGCCTGAAGATCAGCCTGCTTGTCATCTACCAGATCGCCGACCCGGCCAAGGCTGCGCACGAAACGCAGAACTGGCAGGGCGACCTAGACAACAGCGCCCAGATTGCGTTGCGCGCGGTCGTAAGCGGAGCCACCGTCGAAGCGCTGCTCAATCAGCGGCTCGAACTCGGAGCACAACTCCTGGCGCGCGTGCAGCGGGACTGCGCGAAGATCGGCATCAACGTTCTCGCTGTGGAAGTGAAGGATGTGATGTTCTCGGCCGAGCTGAAGCGTGCATTCGCCGATGTGCTGAAGGCAAAACAGGAAGGCCAGGCCGCACTCGAACGCGCCCGGGGTGAAAGCGCCTCGCTACGCAATCTCGCCAACGCGGCCCGCGTGTTGGAAGGCAACCCGGCGTTGATGAACCTGCGTCTGATGCAGTCGCTTTCGGCTGCACAGAACGCCGGCAACACGCTCGTGCGCGGCATGCCCGGCGGCTTCCTGCCGTCGAAAAATGGCAAGCCGAACGCACCACCGGATCCGCCTGCAGGGAATTAATCGCCCCGCGGGAGTGCGAGTCTCCCCGCCGGCCCCATCTATTAGCGGGCAGCAAGACATGAACATCCGGAGAATCATCCAAATCATTTGCTTCGCCCAGCTTTTGCTCTGCGTTCCATTTCCAGCCGCGGCGGAGGACTTCACCAACGCCATCGCCGCTTACGTGCAGCGGTATGCCCATGCCCAAATGCCAAATGGCTGCATGGTGATCGGCCTTGTGGACGAGCATGGGTCCAGTGTTATCAGTTGGGGAGACCTGGACAACGGCACCGGCCGGCAAGCCGATGGCAACACCCTGTTTAATCTCCAATCCGCCACCTACCTCTCCTTCTGTTTGCAACTGCAAGACATGGTCGAGCTCGGGGAGATGCAGCCCGATGACCCCGTGGCAAAACACCTGCCCGCGTCGGTCCAAATGCCCACCTACCACTTACACCTGAACTGGAATCCCGCCTCGCCCTCGAACACAGCAAGTTGGGCTACGCCATGACCAGGTGGCATGGCGAAGACTTCAAGCCCCTGGCCGGGCTGTACTCGGCCGCCAATGACTTGCTCAAGCTTCTCTCCGCCTGCGGCCTCAACTCGTCCTATCTGAGGCCGCTCTGGGACAAAACCGTCGCCAACTTCGCCTTTGCTCCCCAACGTGCTGGAATGCTCCATCCCGGCGGAGGATGGTTTGTCAACGGCTGTTGCCTCGGTTTCGACAAGGCGCGCCGGCGCGGCGTGGTCGTCCTGGCCAACTCCTATGAGCTCAGGCGCCAATTGGGCAACCTCCTGCTCGAAAGCGAGTGGCAATCGGATCGGCGTCCTCAGCCGGCCAAAGTCAGCAGCCAACTCCGCGCTTCCTATGCCGGGCAATACCAACGTTCACCAAGTTTTGCGCTGGGCATGTTCGTGATCCGGCAGTATCTCCTCGATGCTCCCCGGACCGCCACCTTGCTCCCGGCTGGCATTTGCCTTGCCGGCCTGGCGGTGCTGCTCTGGCGCGCCGGTACCACCCGCAAGCGGCGGTTCATCCTGGGCTGGGTGGTTCTGGCCGGCGCGCTTTCCGCTCCGCTCCTGCCCTGTCGGCTACGGCTGGGCAGGCCATTCCTTTTGCTGCCCTGTCCCGATTCGGAATCGGGACAGGCTCGCTTTGTAAACACCGTCTCTGATTAAAACGATGTCCCCGGGCTCAGCCTTTTCGGCGGCTTTGGTGAGGCTCTTCCACGGTCGCTCCGCGCTGCCCGGCCCATCATCGCCGGCCTTCGGGTCGCGTTGGGCCACAGTGTAGGTTGCGGCTTGCAGCGAAATGCCTGTAAAAGTCAAGAGCAAGCTGGCACACACCAGACAACGTGGAAGCACGGTAAGGCAAAATGCCAGGACCAGTCGCTCGGCAAGACATTCTTGAATCTGCATGACCAACGGGTATAGAGCCGCGCAGGGCCGGGTTCAAGCTCCGGTTTCCTTGACACGCACCTGTGCTTGAGCCAGCCTGGGCTTCCGCATGAGCAAGGTCCAAAATCATCTGGAAGGTGTTGAGGCAAATCACCCAAACTGGCAGCCGTTTCTTCGTCGCCGCCAGCATTTTCGGGGCCCTCGGGCCTTTGGGGCCAACCGTGTCCGCGGCGGCAACTTGGTATGCCGCCGCAGCAGGCGAGGCCTCAGATGCAAATCCAGGAACGGCGCAGCAGCCGGTCCGGAGCGTCGCCAAGGCCGTGTCGCTGGCCGGGCCGGGTGACGTGATCGTGTTCGCTCCGGGAATCTACCCCTGTTCGGGGGTGACTGTGCCGCAAGGCGGCCAGGACCTCCCCGTCACGCTGCGTTCCGACGGCAAGGGGAAGGTCCTCTTCAACAACGACGGAGCCAGGACCCTCCTGAGGGCGGGGTCTTACAACACCATAGATGGCATCGAGTTCCGGATGAGCGGCGAACATCCCCGGGGCGCCGGGATTGGCGTTGAACGAAAAGAGCACGTGACCATTCGGAATTGCCGGTTCTTTGCCTGCCAGGTCGGAGTGAGCGCCACCAGCGCGCACTATCTGACCATCCAAAACTGCGAGATGGCCTATTCCGGGGCATACGGCGTCCATCTGAACGGCTCCGGGCAGGACACGGGAGGACACTGGAATCCGGCCGACGAATGCCGTTACGTCGAGGTGCGGAATTGCTACCTGCACGACGCGGGATGGAACGTGAAGGGCACCGAAGGCTACGGCGTCACCGCCAATGGCGCGGCGGAGTACCTGGTCATCGAGAACTGCCAGATCGATAACAACAGCGGCGACGGCATCCTTTATGAGGATTGGACCGTGCACTCCACCGCCCGCTACAACGTCATCCGGGGAACCGGCATCGCCGCCATCTGGATCGACAATGCCAGCATGAGTGTCTTCGATAACAATTACCTCGAGGCGAACAACGTGGCGGTCTGGCTCTCCGGCGAGGAGAGCAGCAACCGCTACCTGGACGATTTCATCTGCATCCGCAACAACATCATCGTCCACAACGACTGGTCGGCCATCGACCCCTCGGTCTATGGGAAGGCCATCTTCCTCATCACCTCCAGCACCCGGGACACCTACTTTGACAACAACACCGTGGCCTTCAACAAGTCCGAACAGGTGGTCCGCATCGAGAATCGCCCGCCGCAAAATGAATATCGGAACATCTGGTTCCGCAACAACGTTTTCTGGCAGAACACCGGTCCCGTGACGGTGGACGCGGCGTTAGACCCCAAGGAGTTCCATTTCGTGAACAACCTCTGGGACAAGCCTTGCGAGCGTGACGCGCAGGCCAAAACGGGCGATCCCCTTTTCGCAGATCCCAAAGCCGACAGCCCGGAAGGGTATAAGCTCCAGAGCGCGTCCGCGGCCCGAGGCCAGGGCCTGCTCCTGTATGAGAACCCGTTGGACTTCTGGAACGGCCAGCGACCGCACCTGTCCAAGACCGGGAAGTACGACCTGGGCGCCCATCAATTCGGCGCCACCGGCGTTGCGCACATTGGTCTGGACAAGGCTGCGTTCCCATTCGAGGTCCCGCCCTTCAAGCTCCGATTCAAAGCCAAGCCCAATTCGTGATTGCTATGCGACGACTCTATTTGGCGATTTGGTTTGCGCTCCCGGTGTTTCAGCGCGCCCACGCTGCGGAGACTCCCGCATCCAGGCCAAACACCCTCTACACCCTCGCGGTCCTGTTCCCGCGTCGCCTGTTTTCCACAGGGTTGCCAGAGTAGCTCAGGGGTAGAGCAGAGGACTCATAAGCCGATTTTGGCCGTTCCGTGCGACAAGGCCTCTTCCATTGAGCACAGGCAGATCACCCCTCCCTATAAAAAGCACAAGCTTTCCGGAAGAAGGCCCTTTCTTCATTTGAGATCGAGTTTGCATACACTGGGCAACTGGCACGGGCGGTTGGCGGCCGACTGCCAGCGGGCTGGAAGGCTGATGACAGTCCCTCTTGCCGCATCCGGATGCCAGGGCAACGCTTCGCTGTGCCCGAGCATCGTGACGATCGCTCCCGGCGGGAGCTTGACCGAGTGGAGCGCCAGTTCCTCGCCCGGCCATTGCAGGGCGATGGCATAGATAGTCGAACCCAGCTCGCTGTGAGTGAAGCGAAGGTTGTCGCCCTCCTTCCAGCCCTCTCCCGGAAGCGGGTGGGTATTGAAGATGGCTGTTCCGCTTCACGCTTTTCTGGGAGAAAAGTATCTTGATAATCAAGGAGGTTCGACAAAGGCGTATCAAGATAATCGAGGAAGCTGGTGGCTTGGATAAGGGGCGGAGAGGCGGATGCTGCGCCGCACACCCCCTGCGGCGGGGCGAGACGCCGTTTTGGCGAAGGGATGGGGTTCAGAACAGGAAGGCCTCTTGGCGGCGGTCCGGTGGCAGGCGCAAACGCATTTGTGGCGAACGCTGGGCGCGTTTGATGGATAGCTCCAGGACCAGCGAAAGCCTGATCGAGGCGGCAGTCGCAGAGTTGAGGCGCTCGGCCCAGCGCTTCGGCGACGAGGCGGTGAGCGATTTCAAGCTTTTCGAGGATGGAAAGGTCCAGTGGCATAGGCTCTTTAGCGAAGGGTTTCTTTGAGTCGGCGCAGTTGCTCCAATGCGCGTTGTCGGCCGCGCTCCTGTTCGGCCGGTGAGCAGGTTGGCGGCAGGAGGGCGGCCAGGGGTTTTGGGTGGTGGCGGGGCCGTGAGGCGAACCCGACTGATGTTGAGGTCCTCCTCGAAGCGATCCAGTTGCAGGAGATTGGAAAGCTTGAGCGCGCCAACGTTGCGGCGGGTGTGGCGGATTTCCTTTTGCAGATAGCGCACGACCTGAATGAGGTCGGCCTGGGTGAAGCCGGTGCGGTGGAACTCGAACCAGAGCCGCTCCCGGTCAAAGCCCAGGCTGAGGGTTTGGCCCGTGAGCTGGCAATAGGTCTGGTGGAGTTGGAGCAGGGTCGTCGGGACCGAGCCTGGGGGTGGCCAGTTCACCCCGTGAGACAAGCCTGACGAAGGGGCCGCAATGGGGGCTGGGGATAGCTCACGGGGTTCATGGAGCCAATTGGGCGACCCAGGGGAGCAGTTCCAAGGCGCGCTGCACGTGGGCGGCGGTAACGGCCCGGGAGTTCTGCCCGGCGGCTTCTTCGAGGGCGCGCTGGGCCAGGTGATTGAGCAGCCGGGGCAGGCCGTTGCCGGCGCGAATGAGCAGTTGGAGTGCCGCTGCGTCAAAGGGGTTGGCGTGGATGCCGACCTCCTGCAGGCGGGCCTGGACGTAGGCGGCCAACTCGTTGGCCGTCCAGAGCGTCAGGCGCAGGCAAAAGCTCAGGCGGGCCAAGAGCGGCGCGTTGATGCCCATTTGCAGGCGGGGCAGCAGTTGCTCATCGCCAACCAAGAGCAAACTGAAGGGCGGCTGGGTGTCGCGCCGGTCGCAAGAGAGCAGGCGCACTTCCTCCAGGGCGGTGGCGCTCAAGTTCTGCGCCTCATCAATGACGACAACCGGCCAGAGCCGCTCCAACTGCTGCCAGCCCTGGCGGATGAGCAGCACGTTGTCGGAGCGACGCATGCGGGCGTTCTGGCCCAGTTCGGCGCAGAGCAGGCGCAACAGGTCGGTGCCGGTGACCGAGGAGTGCGCCACCACCAGCGGCTTGAAGCGTTTGTCGGGCAGGCTGGAGAGGAAGTGCTGGATTAAGAGGCTCTTGCCCACGCCGTTGGGTCCGTGGAGCAGGCCGCAGGCGCGCACGGCCACCAACTGTTCGAGCCGGTGGCGGGCTTGCTGGAAGCTATCGGCGGCATAGGCTTTGGGAACGGCGGCGCCGAAGGGCATGGCGGTGGCGCCCCACAGACTCTTGAGGGCAACGTCCAAATCAGGCGGATTTATCGGGCCGTTCATAATCGCGATCGGTATAGGTTTTGGCGTTGAGTTGTTTATCGCACCGGCGAGCGAGGGCGACAAACTTGCCCTCCCACCAAATCTCCAGGCGGCGCCAGGCGAAGGGGTCGAAGCGGATTTGGATGAGTTGGCCGCGCAGATGCACGGGGGCTTCCCAGAGTTGGCCCGCCAGGCTGAAGGTCGCGTCCAGGCGCACGCGCCGCTGGGCTCGGCACAGGAAGAGGGCTTCCCAGTCGGTCTGGGCGTCGGCGGTGCGCAGGTTGGAGGCGCGCTGGGCGAAGCGTTCGGCCGGGGTTTGGCCGCCGAGCGCACTGTGGGGCCGCTGATGGTATTGGCCCTCGATCCAGCGCCAGAGCCGCGTGTTGAGTTCTTCCAGGCTGTGGACGGGGTCAATCACCAGAGGGGCCTCGAAGTCCATCTGGAGGGTCCGGTCCCGGCGCTCGAATCTTCCCCTTTGAGAACGCGGCATACGGGGCCGCGTGGCAGAGCCGGACGCCGAGGTTGGCGCAGACGATCTGCAGGTGGTAGCTGGTGAAGATTTTGCCCTGGTCGGTGTAGAGCTTTTCGGGGAAGCCGCGCCGGGCCAAGCCTTGCCGGAAACAGTCCAGGAACCAGCAGAGCTTCTCCGACTCGTAATACTGGGCGTGGGGGACCAGGCGCGAGCAGTCGTCCAGGAGCGAGAAGAGCCGGGTGTGGATGACCTGGCCCTGGGCCAGCTTGAGCGTGGGTCCGAACATCATGTCGGTCATCCACAGTTGGTTGGCCAGGGCACACTCGAAGGCCTTGGTCGGGCCGCTGAGTCCGGTCGGCGGGTTGGCTTTGAGGGAACGGGCGTCCAGGTGGTGGGCCGCCAAGACGCGGTAAACCGAGGGCAGACTGAAGGTGCCCAACTGGAGCGTGCCCTGCTCGACGAGTTGGCGCACGATGAGCTTGACGGTCAGTTCGGGGTGTTTTTGGCGCCACTCCACCAGCGCCTGGCACCCCTCCGGGCTGAGCGCCTTGCGCGCGCCTTTGTCTTTGCGGGGTTGTCGGTGCAGGGCCTCGAACCCCTGGTTGCGCCACAAGTAATACCAGCCCTCCAGAGTGGAGGCGCCGTAGAGCTTGCCGCCCCAGGGCCGTTCGCTGGCCAGGGTGGTGGCCCGGGCCAACGTGAAGTTCTGCGCAATGGCTTCCTGTATCCAGCTCGCGGCGGCGTGCCGGGCCAGGGCCGATGCTTCGGAATCGCTTGGTTAATTCATACGCTCGTGAGTCTGGGGCCGGTCTCACGCACTTGAAATAGCAAGGGTGTGTGGGGGTTAACCGGCGCCCGACTCCCGGGCGGGGGCTCCTCATGCAGCCCGAAGCGGTCGCCGTTGATGGCAGCCGTAAGTCCCGAACAAACAGGTGTGAAATTGCTGGACCAACTCTCGGGTGGCGCCGGCCAGATCACCGCAGCGCGCCAGCAGGACGTTCCAAAACTCCCGGGCCGTGGGTTGAAGCGGCAGCGCCCCGAACGCGTTGCCCACGATGCACAAGAGCGCCGGCAGATGCCCTTGATACCGGCGCCAGTAAACCGCGATGGCCGTGCCCCAATGCTCGACGGCCCGGTTCTGTTCCCGGGTCCGGGTCTGGCCGCTGAAACCGGCCGCAATGGTCTCGCTATTGACCGCCCGATACGGCTGGGCGAAGTCCGGCAGGCAACTCACGCTCACTCGGCAGTGCCGGCACAGGAACCGCCGCACCCAAATCATCAGCACGCCCGTCAGCCAACTGACATACCGGTGGTAATACGCCAACGCCTCCAGACTGTGCGCCCGCCCGCAGTTCAGGCAGTTTTCCGGCGCCTTGACTTGCTTATGATACTTCCGATCGGCATACTGCTGCGGGGTCAGTGAGGTTTTGAAGATGTTTTGCATGAACCCTCTATAACCAAGCTGGCCCCGCCTGAAAACCTCGTTTCACCAGCCTCCCTCCATCTTGGCGGCCCCGGTTGCCTGCGCGACAACGCCCCACCGAGCCCGCTCTCGCCTCACGCTCGCAACGGAGATCTCGCCACCCCCTCCTGGTTAAGTGTGAAGCAAACCGCCTCCGACTTCAGTGATTTCCGCGAAGCGGAACAGGAGGAGGCAATGGCACAGCAGGGTGTGGAACTCCTTGGGTTCATTGCGCGCGAGCGCATCGCACATTTGCAGCGGCTGGCTCCGGTTGGCCTCCCGGCTTTGGAGCAGTTGGTCCAGATTCTCCCCGGCGTGCTTCTGGCCGGTGAAGAACAGGGCCACCGGGACTGAGCCGACTCGGGCGACGATGCTGGTGGTGAAAATGCCCGTGCGCGGGTCCGGGTCCTGGGCGTCGGCGATTTGCCGCCGCAAGCTCTGCACCCGCATGGGGGTGTCATCGTTGTGCAAAACCTCGGCTTGGGCGGCGGCTTCGATCAGGGCCTCATAGACCACTTCGGGTGTTTTGGAGGCCGCCGCCATCAGTTCCCACTGCGTCGAGGCGGCCAGCGGCACGCCAAGATAGTGCTGCCATTTGTCGGTGCGATACATGGGCTGGCCCACCCCAAAGCGCTGCAGGTTCAACATGACGCCACAGCTCGGATCGTATTTGCTCTGCCCAGCCTCCGGCGGCGGGGCGGCGGTGAAGAGGGCTCCGCACAAAGCGCAACGCAACCGTTCCAGTTCGAAGATCGTCGCGCTAAACATAGGCTGGGCGGCAATGCGCACGATCCGGGCTGGGGTCTTGAGCAGGTAGAGTTTGCCTTTGAGGCACTTGGGGCAGAGGTCCCCAAGGCGCAGCTTGGGATGAGGCACCGGCAGGCGCTTGGCTCCCGGATAATCCTGGGCGGCTTTGCGCCCGTGCCCTTTGGCTTTGGGCTTGGGGTCTGGCGTTTTGGCGCTGGCAGCGGCGGCGTCACTTTGAGCCAGCAGGTTGCGGCTCTTCTCGGTCTGGGCTCCGAAAATCATCCGCCGAAGTCGGCCCAGGGTGGTGTTCTTGGCTTCCAGCACTCCCATGACCCATTGGAGGGTCCGCAAGAGCGTTTGCACCAGTTGGTAAGTCTCCGCCGGCAAGAGCCCGGCCAGCTTGACCAACAACTCTTCCAGTTGGGTCGGGCTCAGGGCGACGACCTCCGGACCGCTGCCCTGAGCCATAGCCCCCTCCGCAAAGCTGGCGGCGAAAGTCCGGCCGTAGCGGATAAACCCACAACTGCTTGAACGACCGGCTGGGTATAAGCCAAATAATGGTGCGCCTCGATGAGGCTGCCGAAGAGTTCTTCGGCCGGCGTGCGCCGCACTTGGCGGATCTCCAAGGGACCCAATTCGGCCAAGGAACATTCCTGCGGCCTGGCCGCCAGTGGGCCACCAGCCAAATCGTCCCTGAGAGAGCCGTTTCTGGCACAGCCAAAAACCCTGGCCGTCATACATGAGGATCTTAAGCGCCCGCCGCCGCCGATTCGAGAAGATGAACACGGCGCCGCCAATCGGGTCGGTATCCAGCCTTTGGCGGCAAACCTGCACCAGCCCGTCAATGCCTTTGCGAAAATCCACCGGCTCGACCGCCAGCAACAACCGCATCTGCGGGGTAATCTGAATCACGACCGATGCCTCCAGAGCCCTTGGGCCAAAGCCAGTGCCGCGACACTGTCGCTTTGCGCCAGCCGCAGGGTCAGTTTCGAACCGCGGCGGTCCTCCAGTTCAATCACCCACTGCGGGCCGCTGGGCCAAGTGGCCACCGGCACCTCGACAAACCCCGGAGGCAGGGCACCGGCCCTGGAAGGTTCCGGAACTGGACTGGCCGCCAAGTGGCGCTTGAGGGCAGTGTAATTTACGCCGAGAGCTTGGGCCACAGGGCTCAGTCCGTAGCCTCGTGCCAAAGTCGCCATCCTCCGCCATAACGCTTCCGGGATGGGTTCTCGATGTTTACGCCGCTCGCGCCAGGCTGCCAGGGCTGGTTGCACCCGCGCAATGGCTCCTGCAAATGCGGGGTCCGATTTGATCGTTGTCTTCGCTGCCATAATCTGCCGCGAAGACTACCACCGGGGCCGAAACCCCGTCACACACCCTTACCGAAGCAACACGAGGAGTTTGCTTGGGGATCTTCGAAGCCAACTCCTGCACGCGCTGTTCGGCGCGCTGTCGATCGTCACGCGAGAACCAGGAGCCAGCAATAATGAGCGCTCCACCAGCATCGGGGCACCCACGCTCCACCGCGAGGCGGATCCACACATAGGCCTCGAAGTCATCTTGGGGCACCCCTTCTCCATCGAGGTACGCGAAACCGAGACTTTGCTGGGCGCGCGCGTGCCCTTGCTCTGCCGCCTTACGGAACCATTTGGCCGCCTGGGTGGGGTCCTTGGTGACGCCTCGCCCATTCTCTGTAGCAGAGGGCGAGGTAGTTCTGAGCATGAGCCTGGCCTCTCTCGGCAGCCCGTCGAAACCATTTCAGACCCGCGGCTTCACTTATTGGCATGCCTCTCCCGTTGTAATGGTCCTCCCCTATCCGGCACCAACTCTCCAACTCCGGGTGGGCACCCGCGGCGCGTTTGCCAGCCGCTTGCATCGCGAGGTCAAGTGCGTCCGCGACCATGCCCGCCAGAATACGCCTCGGCCCAGAGTCCGCCTTGGCGAGCCCGCTCGGGCGCCCTGGAACCAGCGCCAGTTTCTCGTTTCCGCGCATTGCACTTTTCTCGTCGGCACAGCCACGTCCAGCGTGGACTCCGAGGCAACGGAAAACGAGAGGGGCGAGGGCCCAACGCGCTCCCCAGAAGAGCCACCGCGAAGGGCCTGTGGAGAGAAGCACGCCAAGCCGCGCTGGATTGGGCGCGCGCTCTGGTGGCCCCTGCACAATGAAATTCGCGGTTTCTCGTGAGACCGTAACCGGGGCTACGCCAAATTATTAGATTTGCTTACATAGTCTGTGTCAGCACCCTTTGTAGCCCGAAGTCGCCGAGGAGACAAGGTTTTTCTTGACGCCCATGACGCGGAGCTTTAGGGTCAACGTTGATGATACTCAGTTTCTCCCGCCCGGGGCGCGAACGGCTGGTCAAACGGCGGACCGTCGGGTCCCTGGCGAGGGCGGAAGGTGTAGCAGTTCGATGGATCCATGCGCTCAAGACTAAACCGCAAACGCCTGCTTTCCTGGGCTTGCGACGCCGTGGAAACCGTCGTTGCCCGGCACCTCTGGCACTGGGACCGGGCCGTAGAGCATCTGAACCAGTTCGCGACGGAGGAGGAGCGGCGATTCGCCTTTCATTGCGTCTGGCTTCCTTTGGCGACACAGTGGGCGCTTGAGAAGGCGTTTTCCTCGGCCAAGGGGAGAGGGTTCTACGTGCCCGAGTTCGGCCTGGTTCTCGCTCATAGCAGGATGCTCTGGGAGATGAGGGCCTGGGAGCTGGACCCTCGTTTCGTCTGGTGGCGCGGACCGCAGCATACTTCTACCGCATGCCGATGGGCGACCGAGTTATACGACTCCCATTTGGTGGCAATAAAGGCCGCCTATTGCCATTGGATGCGGCGCAAGTGCCCAGATTGCTCCCACGACCAGCCGGAGTTGGCACGAGCGTCAAGATACGGCTTTGCTCAGCGCGTTGACAGCAAGGGCGTCCCAGCGAAATTCCTTGGCGAACTGCTCGCTTTCTTTAAGGAGCGGGAAAGGGATGGCTCGCGGGAGACCGAGTTCTTCTACAAGAACGCGAGCCCAAACGTCACTGAAACAAGGTGGGACCAACCGGACATTGACTTGTGGCTCATCGAGATCTGGCCGCTCGTTGAGCGATACGGATGGACGTACGTGGACGTTTACAGGCTGGCGCTTGCCAAGTTCGGCGAACGTGACGACGTGGGCAACTCTCGGGTTCTAGACCGGGCAAACGCTCTAGCCGAGCGATGCGAGTCGCTAGGGCTGCACCTTTCTGACCTGGGCCGGCGAAGGCCCGGCAGGCCCAAGGATTACGATCCCTCGGCGGTGCCAGCGTATTTCGCCGACGCGGTTTATCCAAAGTACGAGGAGCTTGCCAAGGGCTCTGACGAGAAGACGCAGGCACACGGCCCGGGGGCGTTTCGAGCCCTTGCTGAATTGGCCCTGGACATAGAACCTTTTACCCGCCTGCTCAGTGGTCAATCGAGCGAGCGATGGGACTTCGCTCTCCCCCGGCTCCTAAAGGGGGGGCAAAAAACCGGCGCCGGTCCCCCCTTTTTCGAGCCTCCCGCACTTTACAGTGTGGGGCATGACGCAGAGACGAGTTAAGAACGCCAAGCGCGGCGGCGAACGGGAAGAGACCGCGCGGACTGTCGCAAGCGCGCTTGTCAGCGGCCCGGAATTCTTCCGCCTGCCGCGCCCTCGGACGAGAGACGCCCGCAGCGGGGTTTCGCGGACCGCGATCCTGGAATACGGCCTGGCGGGCTGCTTCAAACTCATCGGGCTGAGAAAGCCCCACAGCCAGCGCGGCCTCGTGCTTGTTGAAGCCAAGGGCTTCTTGCCCTGGCGGCAGCGCCAGCCACAACCGCCGGAGATCGCCACGTCCATTGGCCGGTTGCTGACTAGGTACCCAGACCCGAAGAAACTTGGCTTCCTCATCATGCGCTTCAGCGCCAGACAACCATTTCCGAAGATCGTCGGCGCGATCAAGGACACGGCGGGAAAGCACGGGCTGTCAGTCATTCGGGCCGACGAGCACGACTTTCACGCGGACATGTGGGGCAACGTCCGGACGCTGCTTCACGGCTGCGGATTCGGTGTCGCCGTCTTTGAGCGGATCGAAACCGATGAGCCGAACGCGAACATCGGGCTGGAGATCGGGTATTTGATGGCGATGAACAAGCCCGTCCTGTTGCTCAAGGACAGGACGCTGGAGACGCTCCCGTCTGACTTAGCGGGAAAGCTCTACAAGCCTTTTGACTCTCACGACCCGGAGGGGACCATTCCGCGGCAATTCACGAAGTGGCTTGAGAATACCGCGATAGTTGTCCCCACGCCTGCGTGAAACCGCGGCGGGAGGGGGTCGACCTTGGGCTGGTTCACTTCCTTTGGGCGACCAGAGCGGATTCGCCCAAGCGCCACTGCCGCCGCGCTCTCCCCGTGAGAATGGCCGACGGCCCCCGCCGGCCACACGGACGGCCCTGTCTCAAGGGCCAGGCGGGGCACGACGTGGTCCTGGCTGTCCTCCTCACCGGAGTTTGAGCAACCGCACCTTAAGCGGCGCAAGGGTGGCCGTACCGTCCACGGGCCTGCCGGTCAGAACATCCTGCGCTGCCGCGGGCCGGCCGCTGCGGACCAGGGGCTCGTCCTCACGCGGGCCTTCCATTTCCAGGGACTCGATCTTCAGCGGGGTCCCCGGCTCGCGCAAACACGGCCGCTTGGATCGGAATGAAGGAAGGGATCGGCTGTTGCATGCATTCAACGCGATCACGGTTTAATCGGGATTTCGAGGGGAATCGGTTGCCGCTGCCGGAGTCGGCTCGCCGCCGCCCCCACCAGCCGCAGATACCAATCCGAAGGCAAGCCCTCGAACCGGACAAAATGCCCCTGTGCCGGAGGGGAACTCGTCACCTTGAAAATGGCCGTGCCCTCGTCCACCTCATCGAACATCGCGACATAGACGCAATCCACGCCCAGCTTGCTCAACTCGTGGAACTGCTCCCAGAAAAGCCTGCCGCCCCGGCGCGGGATCAGGGTCGTGCCGGCGGGTTTGTGTTGCAGATTGTCCCAACTGAATCCCGGATAGACCACCGGCATCCAAAGCCCGCCGCTGCGCTCGAATTCTGCCTTGTCCTTTGGCCACCAACCCGTGGAGGCGTGGGCCCCGCCCTTGGCGTCCTTCGTCCAATTACCCACATTCCACAGGGCGTAGGCATCGAAGCGCCGGTAGAACTTCTGCCACTCCGGGTCGGGCACGCGCCGCCAGTCCCAGCTCCCCCCGCCCACGAGAAAGGCCGAGTAAGGCCCCGGAGCCTTGAAGAAGTCGATGAGCTTGTTCGCCAGGTCCGCTGTCATTCGGTTCTGAGGATTGTTCCAGTAGAAACCCCAGATTTGCACCACTGGCTTGCCGTTCTGGCGCAGGTAGCGCGAATCGGCTGTCCATTGCTCATCCACCATCTTCTTCCAATCGTTGACCAGCACATCGTAAATGCGCTCCGTGGGCATGGCGGCAATATCGTAGGAGAGCGCCCACACGCGCCCCGTCTTGTGTGCGGCGGCCCGGGCGTAGGCCAGCACGCGCATGCGGGATGCATAGCGCTCGGATTGCAGACCGCCCGGCAAGTCCACCAGGAAGTGCTGCATCCACGCTCCGTCGATGCCGTAGTCGCGCATCCACTCGAAATGCCGCAGCACGGTCGCTGGATTGTCCGAGCTGAAAAGCTCGGCCAGACCCATCGGAATGGGTGAAACGGGGCACAATGAAGCGCTCCTGAGGGCCGTACTCGCTCACGTCAGGCCACATCTCGAAGCAGAGGGTTTCGGGTGCGATCCGTTCGGCCGTGTGACTCCAGTGAATCCAACCCATGCCGGCGGCGTCGCCCGGGCATCGGAACCAGCCCTGGTAACCGCACATCACCTTGCCGTGCAAGGTGGTCGGCTGCACCTCCTGAGGACCACCCGTGGCCCTGAGCGACTGCCAGCAAAAAAGGCCACTGGCGACCAGCAGCACCCGCAGGACCGCTCGAATGCCTGAGGTGTATCGGAAGCAGTCAGGCAGCTTCATGGGTGGAGTTTATCCCGCCAATCCGGGCTGAGAAACAAGAAAGCAAAGCGCGGTTGGATGGCCTGAGGGCGCGGTTGCCGGGCAGGTCGGAATGGCTCATTGCGCTTCAACCTCCAGCACAAGGTTGTTGCCCGGGCCAGCCCATCGGCTTCCGTCAGAGCGGCAGGTACATGACCGTGTTTGCCCATTCATCAGGCTCGCTGGCTTTGGCAATCAACTCCAGGTCGCGCACGTACCGGCCAATTGAAGCTCCCTCGGCGGGACCGAAAGCAAGGCCAGCGAATGACCGTCCTTCGCGCTGCCATTGCTCGGCCATCGCGCGAAAGCGGTGATCGTGCGTAAAGACCACGCGGCCAAGCGCCCCGGCTGTTTCCAGGAGCTGCTCGTCGGGAAGCCGGTTGGTGCCCTCCTCCGTGGCGGCCGTAACCTCCACTCCCCGCAAGCGCAACTGCTCGGTAATAGCGTGAGGAACGTGGGCGTCCATGTAGAAGGCGACGCCCATCAGGCTTGGCGCTTTGCCTGGGCTTTCAGCGCGCGCAGACGTTGGAGCAATGGGGACTCGGGAGTGCTCCGCCGCAACCGTTCGACTTCGTCCGCTTCGGCCTCGATCTCCTGGTCAATCTCCTCTCGGTGATCGTGGTAATAGCCCAGCGCCGCATGCACCTCCGCCAAGGTAAGGTATGGGTATTGCCGCACAATCTCCTCCGCGGACCAGCCGCGCCCCTGGTAATCCATGACAACCATGGCCACGCGCGTGCGCGGATGACGTTCCAACCGCGCCGGTTTGCCCGACTCTTTCACGATGTGTGGATATGTCAGTTCGACAGGCACACATCAAGAATCGCAGTTTGAATCGAGCGCGTCAACAGGCCAGTTTTTCTGCCCCCGCCTTTGGGAATTCACCGCCGCAACCGCCACCTCGGCGCAGCCCGCCGTCCTCGCCGCGTCCACCGCGATCAGGTGCTGATGCACCAAGCCGGGCTTCGGGCATTTGGCCCGGCTATGCTCCATCCGAAAGGCTTGGCCGGTCACCGGCGACAGCGCCAAAGAGGGGCGCAGGATTTGTCCGCCACCTTCACCTGCGGAGCCATCAATCGTGATCATGCACCGAGTTCAGTCCTCCGGCCCGTCACCGGCCGGCGCCATTTTCACGAGCTTGGGATCAAATTGGCCCAGGATTCCGATCGGGTCGCTCTGGGCGGCCACGCCTTCGTGGGTGTTCTTGTCTTGTACTCCATCGACACTTCATCCAGACCGGCGGAGACCAGCGTCACGCCCTGCTGTCGCAGGAAAGGGTTCGCGACGTTCCAATTGAACTTCTCGCTTGCCGCTTCGCGAGTCATAAACCGGCCGGCACTAAACAGCACCATTAAGCGCTGCCCTGGTCCAGCTTGGCCAGTCCGAAGTGTCCCCGGGCCAGCAGCGCGTCCCGGACGCTCCCGGCCACCTCGACAGCTCTCTGTTGACCGCTCGAAACGGCCGCCTTCAGAACTAGCTGGAGTTCACCCCTGTCCAGCCAGAAGGATCGCTCTGGACTGACCTTGGCGACCAGCAACTGCAGACACTCGACACACGCAACAGGGAATTGCGCGCTTAGCCTCGCAAGGGCCTTCATAAATACAAACTCCTCATCGAGCGCCTTGCAGAGCCGAAAGCACCTCGGCAGTTTGTTCGAGCGCCCAACTTGCATCAAACTCCTCCGATTCGAGCCACCAGCTGAACGCAAGAAGCTCTTTATCAGGGGCTCTGTTCCTCCGGCGTTGCTTAGCCTCCTCGAGACGCCAGCTCCAAAACTTCATCAATCTTTCTCTAGTCTCGTTCGGAAGGCCCCCCTTGCATTCACAGAGGCACCTCCCCACATGGAAGACCGGGTGGGCGCGAAGCCGGTCATTAGCCCTCTCGAAAAATCCGGTTAACAGCCCGGGTGGCTGAGAATCGAGGACTCCCCTCCAATACAGCGTAATGAGATGTTCAGCGAGGCTCTCATCGGGATCATTGAGGTCGTGCTCAGTTCCCTTGTCCTCTGGGAGACACGAGACGGCTCGCGCATACTCGTTCTGGAGGATCCGAAAGACGGCGGGATGCGGTTGGTTGAAGGCTACGTAAGTAAACCAGCTAGCATCGCGAAGGCCTTTCCAGACCTCTTCCACAGGAAATATCTCAACAAGGTGCTCCTTCGTCCACTGCGGGTCGATTTGGCACAGCAGGGGAAAATACTGCCCGTAGACGCTACGAACAGCGCCAGTAGGTTCGATCTGGGGGTTCAGCCTCCGCTCCAAGATGCTCCTTACCTCTGGCATTGCCGCCAAGCCGGCTCCGTTGTGCCCCGTCTTGCACAGGTTATCATCCACCCAAAGTGCATGGCGCATAAGGGCGTGCATGGCCCTGCCGCGCACGGTGTTTATTGCCAACGTGGCAGGCTGGTGCCTCCAGTTGCTCTTTTCCTCATCCTCAGGAGACGGGTCCTGGTCCTCTGTCAATATTTCCAAGATCCCGAACACCTGACTTCTCAAGCTAAATGGAATCCCAGCGTTGGGCGTGCTGGAGCCATATTCGATAAGACCAGCTATTGCCCTTCGAGCTTCCCTCCACGAGGGGTCGCCATTCTCCCAATCCCAGGTCTCCACACGCCTACCTTCTATCTCCACAGGCTGTCGAACGACCCATGAGCACAGTGCGATCGCCTCATTCCAGTCGACAGGCCGTTGCTCCTTTACGGCCTGCCGCAGACCCTCGATCAGGCCTCTAACGTAGGTCGGCTCAATTCCAATGAACATATTCGCCCGAGCAGAGAAGGTTTGGGGCCGTTGCTTTACGGCGTCCTGGAGCGCTCTCGCGAGGCCCTCGGGCCTTGGCGCGTTGAACCCCTTTTCTGGCTTCCACGTTTTCAGAAATTCAAGCACGCTCTGGGGGTTTTTGCTGGCCAACTCCTCCGCGGACCTCGGGCTGTGTGGTCCCCAGGTGACGTTCTCAGGAATTGGGGTCCCCGGGAAATGAAAGTAGCTCGACTCTGAGGGCTCGCCCGTCAACTTTAAGAGTTCCGCGTAACTCAACCTCTCCTCTTCCGTCAGGTAGACCTCAATCGGAAAAAGTCGTTGTACGGTCCACGTGCAAGCGTAATCTTTGATTTCCTGTTCGGTCGCCTCCACGCTCCAACTGCGCCGGCAGCTTTTATATAATTCAGTGTCAGGGCCTTCGAGGATGGATCGCACAACCTGCCTTTGCTCCTGGCGCGTCAGCAGCCCGAAGCGCTGTTTCATCAGAAGAAACATCTCGCGATCAAATTCCGGTCCTTCGTGAGCTCGGAAGTTCAGCAGGAAGCCGCGAATCCTATGAGAGCCCTGTTCGGGATACCGCTGGCTGAAGTGAAGTAACAAGCGCTGGAAAATGCGCCACTTGTGTTTGTCCAACAGCAGTTCGATCGCCGCGAACTGCTCCGCGTCTCTCCCAAGGATGGCCTCAATTGTGGTAAACAGGGAGGCCGCAACCAAAGTCTTGTGGTCGTGGCTGAGTTGACGGGAAATGCCCTCAAAGGAGGGAAACCAATATACGGACCCATCCCAGGAAGTCTCCTCTGGGTTCCGCTTTCCGAGCGCTATGGCGCCATTGAGAATTGCACAAAGCAGTTCAGTCGTCGCAAGGGGTGCCACCGCCCTGAGGTCGGGCACAATCCTTTTCAGGATCTCGCCGTATGAATAGACTTCGAACCTCGGCTGAGGCCTCAGTTGACTTGAGAAATCAAGCTCATCAGTCTGGGCCTGCAGCCGCTTCCTTCCCGCCTCCGGATCAGGGAGGAACTCCAAAAGCTTCCTTGCAAGTCGAAATGCCTCCGGCTGCCCACCGCCGTTGGCTAAATGCGAGACAAGCCGGCCATAGTTTTCATGTTGCCAGTGAGAGTGGGGTGACTCTAGAGCTTTCAACGCCTTGTCGACGAGCCTTTCCGCAAGACACGGCGGCACCTGAATCGCAATCGAAATGAGATCCTCGTTGACTCTTGGATTTTCGGTGTCAGGGATCTGGGCCGCGACATCAACGACGATCTCCGGCGCCTCCTGGGCGACGCGCGCTAGAAATCTCGACTCGGGCCAAACAGGAAACCGTACGCCTCCCTCCGCCTCCTCGCGTGACGGCGGTTGCTTAAAAAAGCCCTCTGCCAGAAGCGGTTGGACCCAAGCGGCGGATCTTAATCTCTCGAAAAAGAATACATAATCCGCCTTGCGGATAATCTGCTGCTTGATTTTCCTAACTAATTCTTGAGTTGGCATCGGCCTCTCCTTCGTCAACGAGCTGTTCAATGATGGAGAAGTTCGCGGACGTTTTTGGCCTTAGCAGATCCAGCAGGAAAATGCCGAAAGCCTCTACGCGGTCCTTGAACTCACCTTCATCCGGGTAATGGTTGTGATGCGCCACTTGCTCGAAGTAATTGCGGAAGTCCAGCCATCTCGTGACCTTAGCCTGAATGAATTCTCTCGGGAGCTCGGCGAACATGGGGTCAAGGTCGTCCATTATCTTCGCGGCCTGCTTCTTGAGCGATAGCCGGCGGTTATCAACCCAATCGAAAAACTTATCTAACTCCCGCAGGAAACCGTTCTGCCCTTCCGCAGCGGCCTTCTGTGTCAGTTTCATTCCGCACTTCTCCCATTTATTTCTCAGCTTCTTAACCATCGGGCCAAGGTTCTCCTCGTCTTGAACATATGTCAGGCGCCTGATCAGTTCGCGCAACGACTGGGCACATTGCGAAAACCGTTCAGGGTTCCCCTCGTGGGCCACAGCCATTATGGCCCCGAAGTAGATTTCGGCCAACCTGCCGTCCCTCGCCACGAGTGCCTCACGCAGGGCGAGTTGGGTGGGGCCCAAGATGACCTGTCCGGGCTTATCCATAATTCTGCTCTGCCCAACGTGCCAAGAATTTCTCCCGACGGCCAGTTAATGCTGCGTCACGTTTCAAGATCGCCGCTGCGACCAACCTCCGCAAACGGGGTGGGCCCAAGAGCGCTCGGTTGGTCCCATTCCCAGTCCACGAAAGGGCGCCAGCCCTCGATACCGTGGGCGCTGGGGATGAGGGGGCAGACCGGCAACTCCTTCGGGGCACGCGGAACGGACACAAGCTCCAGGCCGGCCTCGTGCGGGAGGCGGTCGGCCTTGGGCTGGTTCACTTCCTTGGCCGACCGGACCAAGATCCTCCCGAGCGTCACTGCCGCCCCGCGGGCGGGGCACGACGTGCTCCGGGCTGCCCTCCTCACCGGAGTTTAAGCAACCGCACCTCGAGGGGCGCAAGGACGAGCGGACCGTCCAGCGGCCTGCCGGTCAAGACATCCTGTGCCGCCGTGGGCTGGCCTCCACGCATCAGGACTGCCGTCACCGGCTCCTTTCGGTAGCTGCAGAGGTTCACCACGGTCCCTTGAGCCATTTCGGCGCTCCGCCATTCCACGCCCCAGGCGGGCTGCTGCCCGGCCTCGCGCAACTCCAGGGCCGGGTGCAGGTTCCATGCGGGAAGCTTCGCCAGGATTTGTTCGTGCAGTTTCCGGGACAACGTGGAGTCGTGCCGGAACGGAAGCCAATGATTTCTCCATGTCCAAGACGACCTGGCCGAAGTGCCCATAGCCGTTGGAGAACACCGGCCTTTCCTGCGAGGTGCCGCCGGGCAGGCGGACCGGAGCCACAAAGGAACTGCTCCTGATGAGCGGGCGCTGGTCGCCGGTCCAGCGCGGCACAGCCGGGAACTGCCGCCGCCCGGCCAGGGCCTCTTTGAGTTGGCCGCGTAGCCGCGCTGCCATTTGTTCCAGATCGCCAACCTGCTCGAGGGAACGGCGGACTCCTCCACGCCGGGCATCTTCCTCCGCATAGCCGATGAAGTTCTCCAGCACGGTGGCCGTGACGGCGGGATAGGAGGGGTCCTGCCCCCGCAGCTTGACCGCCTGCAAGTCGGCTTTCACGTACCCTCACAGAGGGCTGTCCACACGCTGGAAGTGGCTGACACGTTTTTCCGTGGTGGTGCCGGAAGCGTTCATTAACTCCACCTGGGCTGCGCAGTCCCCAGGGGCCAGTGCGGCCGTCGGGAATAAAAATCGGCAGGCCGCCAGCGATGCGGGCACGACGGCGGTGATTCCTTCAGCCGTCGCGGGCATCGCGCCGGCGACGAAAGGGGCGGTGAGGGCCACGATGCTATGGCCGTGGCCGCTGCTAATCGTGAAGCGCACCGCCTGCGGCCGCGCGCGTTTGGCGATAGTGACCGTGGCCTCGCCCAGGCGGTCCTCGGCATCATAGGTCGCCTGGTCCAGCCACAGGCCCATAGCGGGCGGCACGACTTCTCTCAAGCTCAGGTCATCTACCCACATCGTGCCCATGCCGGGCAGCCACACCGCAAGATAATTGGGCTGGGCTGGGCCAGTTGTCTCGAAGCGCATCCATAACCGCCGCCACCCGTCAGGTTGCACGGGGTCCTGCCCGGACCGTGTGGAGCGTACGGCTCCCGAAGGGATGTTCACGCGCAGTTCTGGCGGAGTGGAACGGTCCTTGAGTTTCACCCAGGCTGACATCTCGTAGGCCTTGTCGCCCGCCAGCGCCAGGTTGAGACCGCCCCCGCCCCACTGGGGCCACACGAGCACCGTGATAGCGGCATCTCCGCTCTCGACGGGCACGTCCACCCGCAGGGAACGGCTTCCGCCATGGTGCTCGGCGGTATCAAGCCGGCCAATCCCTTTGCCCTTCCACGCCTCCACGCGCCAGGGACCCGCGTCCCTCTCGAAATCCGAGGCGGGCAGCAGTTCGGCGGCATAGACGAGCGGCTCGGTGCCCTCCGGTGCCCAGGGCAGATCGAACGGCGAACGGGCGGGCCGGCCCGGCGGGACCGGGGCGCCGTCCGGCATGAGTCCGCGCAGGCGCTGGATGTGGTGCATGACGGTGGCCCGCCACTTCCGCAGCGTGCCAGGGCTGGGCGGAGGGGTGCGGTCGCTGTAGCTGATGGCCTGGAAGGTCCAATGCATCTGGCCGCAAATGGCAGCCAGGTCATCGGCCGCGTCGTTCGCGGCGGTCCGCGCGTCCGCATGGCCGGGGCTTCGGGCGGCCGCGATCAGGCAGTCGAGCAGAGTCAAATACCGGTAGTCGTCGATGCCGGCGCGAACCGCCTCGGTCATGAAGCTGGGCAGCGGGCCGTCGGGGGCGGGATACATGAACCCGTCGTCCTCAGCGCGCAGGCCGTTCCCGCTAAAAATGCCGTCGCCGAAAAAATAGGCCCACTGAGCGATGCTCTGAGCGGCGGTGTGCCAGCCGTAGAAGCCGAAGAAGAAGCGCGCGCCCGCGGGCGTGGGGCCGGTGCCGTTGTAGATGCCCCACGGTTTGCCGCGCTCCAGGAGCGCCCGCGCCAGCTCGGGGTTCAGCCGGTTGGAGTTCAAATGGTCCACCACGGCTGAGAGGCGGCCGATTCTCGTCATGGCCCAGAGCGATGCCGCCGCCGATGTCGGTGGTCGTGGGCAAGTCCGGCGCGCGGCGCTTGAGCAGGCCATAGTAATAGACGGCCTGGTCCAGCAGGTTATGGGCGCCGGCTTCGTCCAGGGCAAAGGCGCGCAGCGAGGGCCAGCCGCTTTCCTTGGCTGCCCGGCGCACCACTGCTGTGGCCTCGAGCATCTCGCGGTCGATCTTCGGATTGTGCGGCCAAAAGGCGAACCAGGCCTGCGGGGAGTCCCAGTAGTAAGCGATCTGGTGGCCGACCTCGAACGTCGCGGGGAAGCGCGGCGGGCCGAAAACCTTCTGGAAGAGGCGTATTCTCCGAGCGCAATTCGCCTGGATGGCAGCCACGTTGTCGGCGCCGAAGACCTGGTTGCGGCTGGCGACCTCGGCGACGAGCATCGCTTCGAGGGCGTTCAGGCCATGCTCGCGCAGGTCCACCAGTTCCTTTTCGAACCGGGCGTCCTCCGGCGGCACCCGCGGCGTGTAAAGGGCCATCTCGACGGGAGCAGGCGGGAGCCTGAAAGGCAGCACGCGCAGGGTGAGTTTGACGTTGGCCTCACCGTGTCCCTCTGCGTTCACCCTGGCGGTGCCCGAGGTACCGGCCCGGCGCTGCGTCTTCGGGCGCCTTCACGGTCAACCACACTTGGGCGGCCGCGCCGGCAGGGAGGGGGAAGTCGCCTCGTCGCTCGAGCAGAAAGGGCCGCCAGCGCCACGTGCGAGCCTTGGCATTGACGATTTCCCGCACTGAGCGCGCCACCCGAACGTCCACCTGGTCCGCGGGGATCACCGCGCCGGTCCCGTTTCGTAGCGGGTCTCGCCTGAACGGTGACGTGGGCCAGGTCCACCAGCGGCCACAGGGCGAAGGTGAGCGGTTCATACTGGCCGCGGGCGGCGAGGCAGCGCACCGATTCGGTGCGCAGCGCCGCCACTGGCGGAGTTCCGAGCGGCGCGGGCGCCGTGGGGTCCAGGGCAAAAACAATGAACCCGCGGCGCGTTTCTTCTTCGGTTGGGGTCAGTTTAAGCAGCCCTTCAGCGGTCGGAGGCACTTCCGTCCAGTCCATCGGCGCGTTGGCCAGCGCGGAACCCTGGCTCCCCCATACCTGGAACTGTGCCGGCGGTTGGCCTACCGCTCCTGGGGCTAAGCCCACCAGCACGGCAACGACGGCTGTCAATTCTCGGTTTAAGTTCATCTGGCGTCTGGTTGTTTTGCAGCCCCCATGCCTATGCCCTTAGCCTGTGAAGTCTCGGTTTGGTAAACCCCAAGTTCCGCCACGCTCATCTGGCCGCCTTTTCTGATGGTCACCGTCGGGCTTGAGGGCGCGGACGCGGACGTAGCGCGCGGACACGGGGGCAATCGTCTTTTCCCACTTGGCGCCGTCGTGGTCTTTCACCTCGGCCACCGTCGTCCAAACCGAGTGGGCCAGTGAAAGCTGGACTTGGAAACGGGTGGCGAAGTTCTTGCCGAAGGTGATGACAATGCGCCGGATCGCCGCCGGTTCAGTCAGATCCACTTCGTAGGTCCAGGGCCATTCGGCACTGGCCTGGGCATCGGTGGCCGGGTCGCCATCCACACCGCACCGAGCCAGGTGCAGGCGCCCGCCGCCGCCGTTGGGCGGGAGGGTGCGCGTGCCGTCGAGTGAAAGGAGCTTGGCCGGCTTCCGGTAGGCGAGATTGCCCGGAGGAATGGGCGAGCGAATCCTTTGCTTCGCCGTCAGTTCCTGGATTGCCGGACGGAGCCGGCTCAAGAGCTCGATTCTGGCTTGGGTCCAGCGAACCGTCGCGGAAGAGAGCGATGTCTATCGTCACCACGCCGCCGGCCTCGTTGACGTGCGAGACATAGTTGGCGAGGAAGGCCAGGTCATGGCGGCAGCCCGGCCGGCCCCAGTCCCGGCCCAGATAGGACAGGACGTGGAACTGCTTGCCGTCGCGCCAGCGCTCCTCGGGGATGTCGGTGAACGCATTGACCTCGCCCGTGGTGAAGTCGTCATAATCGGTGGAGGAGTTGGCGTAGGCCATGGTGGGGTTGTTGAGCGCGATGATGGCGTGCCGGTTGCCGGCCTTGACGCCCTGTGAAAGGATGCGCCAGCGGGTCTCGTTATAGCCGATGTGCGCGTAACAGCCATCCACCGTGCGCTGCATCATGGTGAAGAACACGTAGGGCGCGCCGGTCTCCTGGACTTGCTCGGCAAACCTCTCGGTGTCGAACTCGCGCACCAGGGCGTCCCAGGTGGTGGGCGGCTTGCCCTGCGCGTTCTCGCGCCCGCCGACATTCTGCACATCCCAGAGATAATGGACAAACACGCCCCAGCCCGCGTCATGGAACCAGTCGGTGTCCGGATTGTGGGGTGAGGCGGACACCGAGGCCGCAAATAGCACCGCCGCCAGCCCAACCACACAATAGAAGCTCACCTGAACAGAAGAGAACAATGGAAACGAAGAAGATGCAGACCGGATTGACGAGCAGGCGCCGAGTTGGGATCCCCTCCCAGGTCGGCCACCGCCGAGAGATCGAGCGGGCGGTCGAATGGGAGCGCCTTCGGACCAACTCCTCTCTTCGTTTCCTTCGCTTCCTTCTGTTGTGATTTGAATCTTCGTGCTCATAGGTGTGCGCTGGCAGCTTATAGCGGTTCGCTGGTGATCAGCCCGATGCCCCGGCCTTTGTTGCCGCAGGCGCAATAGTAAAGATAGAACGTATCGTTCTTCGGGTTATAGACCAGAGACACCTTGTGCGCGTATTGCCGGTCCAAGCCGCTGGGATTGCCGCCGGCCTTGTAGAGCGGTTCCGCATCCGCGGTCCAATGGACCAGGTCGCGCGAGAAGGCCGCCATGATGTGCGCCCCGCCCCGGCCCACGCCGAAGTAGAACATTGTCCAGTGGTCGCCATCCCGGAACACTTTGGGATCGGAGGCAAATTGAGCATCGAAGCCGCCCTCCCGGTTGCGGATCACCGGGTTGGCCGAATGCCGTGTCCATTGCAGGAGGTTGGTCGAAAAGGCCAAACCGGTCTGCTCGGTGTCACCGTTGGCGGCGTTGTAAAAGTCACAGTATCGGCCGCGATACTCGACCAGCCAGGGCTGGTAAATGCAGTCCCTTTCCCATGCCTCGCAGTCGGGGTCCTGAACGGCCAGGATGGGGGCGTTCTTGGCCCGATGCCAGGTCAGGCCGTCGTCGCTGCAGGCCACGCCTTCGTAGCCGGGGCGCAGTTCGTATCCGCCCTGGCGGGGGTAACACCCATAGAGTGTCCAGTACTTGCCCTCACGTCGCTTGAGCAGGCGCGGGGCCTTGATGTCATAGGACTCATAGAGGAATGCGCCGATGACGCAGCCGCCGAAGTCGAAATCGCCCGGCGGACCGAAGCCCATGGCCAGCCGGGGATGAGTCCATTGGAGCAGGTTGGTGCTTTCCGCCACGAACGAGTTGTAGCCGTGGCCATCGAAGGCAATGAAGCTCATGAACCATTTGTTGGTTTGGCCAGGCAGTTGATAGACGCAGGGGCAATCCGTGTCGTGAAATCGCTCGTAGCCGGGGATGCGCGGTTCGGCCGGGATGACGTGCTCGGGGCGGTAGTGCCAGCCGCGATACGGGGCCGACCACCTGGCGACGGTCTCCCAATCCACCTCCCAAGCCACCCTGGAATCGACGGCCGGCCATCCGCCGGGCTTTTGGTTCCGGGCGAACCAATCGCACAAGAGCCGCTGCCGTTCGGTGGGCGAGGCGGTCGGCCTGGTGTCTTGCCGGTCCGAGCCGTGCTCGACGCTCCAGCCGTTCCATTCCCGGAACGCGTGATAGCTCCAGTCCCATCCATGGGCCTCGAAGATGTCGATGAGGTCGCTCAGGTACCGGTATGCGCTGTTGTCGGGCGCCCATCGGATGGGGCTGAACTCCCCGATATAGATGTGAACATGGTAGCGCTCCTGAAAGGCGATCACCGGTTGGAGCGCGCGTTCAAGTTGAGCCTCGTCCCATTGTTTGCCCTCGATCAGGCCGGGATAACGATAGGCCCGTCCTGAGCTAAACACTCCCTGGTGGGTGAAGGCGTGTGGTAGGTACATGTGGACGCTATAGACCACGTTCGAGACCGGGATGGGGACCAACTCGTTCAAGCCCTCGGGGCTGCCCCATTGTGCGGGCTCGACAATGATGGCCCGCTCAGGATCGATGGCCCGGATGGCGCGGGCGGCCCGTTCGGCCAGCGCCTGCCAGTTGTCGCAACCCTCCGCAACATCTTCCTCCACTGGTTCATTGGCCAAGTCATAGCCCCAGATCGCCTTGGCGTCTTTGTATCGGTTGGCAATATGGCGCCAAACCTCGACGAACTTCTCCTGGGCCTGCGGCTCGCTGAACAATCCGCTGTCCGAGCCGAAGTAGCCGCCGGCTGTAGGTTTGCCACCCGGAGGCGAGTGCAGGTCCACGACCACCAGAAGGCCATACTTCTCACACAGTGGCAGGAGGGCATCGAGCCGCTTCAACTCACCTTCCAGCCAGGTATCATACTGGCCGGGTGCCGAGGTTTGGCCGGCTCGGCCTGAGCGGATGAGCTGAAAGCGGATGAGATTGGCCTTCCAGTCTTGGCCGAGTACATGGAGGCTCTCCGGGTTGATGCCCGGGCTAACCATCGCGCCACGCAGCCGAGGCAGGGAGTGGCCTTTGAAAATCGCACCGGACGCTTGTGCTGGCTGCACCGGGAGCGGTGCCTCGGCCACGGTGAGTTTGAGGTCGTCAAACCGGACCTTGCCGATGACTCGTCCCAGGCCCAGCACGACCGTGAGGTTCGTGGCGTCAGCCGGCACGCGAGCTGTGAACCCGGCCCGTCGCCAGTCGAACGTGCCCGTTTCCAGGGCGGCTTGAGGTTGCCATTTTCCCGCTGGGCCCTCGGTGATGAGCATGAACTTGATGCCGTTCCAGGGGTTGGGCTTGGGACTGACCCGCTCGGCCCTCACCATCGCGGAGCCGCGGATGCGGTAGCCGCGAACGCTTCACCGGCAGGCGCCGGGAGATGAGGCGCCGGACGCATTGGCCTTGCTTTCCAAAGCCACCGCCTGTGCGCTGGCATAGCCTGGTTCCAACACCGCCGCGCCAAACCACCCGCCGAGCGCATTGGAACCCTCAAAATCGGCCTGATCAATCACGTCGCCCTTCTTCAACTCCGCCGAATCATCCGCCGGTGGGATCAGCGGCAGGTCCAACCACGCCAGGCCGACGTTGCGGTCCATGTGGCTCTTCACTCCGCCCGGCATCTCCGCCGAGGCGTTGCCGTTGTACAAAATCGCGAGCCGGTTCCCGGCTCTCACCACGGAGGGGAGACCCACGATGTGCTTTGACCACTTGCAATTCTTCCGATCGAGCACGACTGCCTTGTGGTCCCGGTTCCAGCGGGTGAGGTCCAGGCTCCAATAAACCCAAATGGCATCGGTGTACTTTGGAGCCATCCTCCACTCCCACGTGGTTGGTGAACAGGAACCAGGTCTTGGTCTGGTTGTCGTAGAAAAGCGAGGTGTTTTCCACCTGCTCCTCGGGCGGCACGATGGGGTCGGAGGCGATGGTCCAAGGCCCGTTCAGGTCCTTCGTCCTGGCAATGCTGAGAGTGCGCTTGATGGGATGGTCGGTTGAGGCGCTGAACAACATCAGGTACTCGTCGCCGTGGCGGATCACTTGGCCGGGGCTGGCGGTCGCCGAGTAGTAAGTCCCCTGCGGGGTGCGGAAAGGGGTCACCGCTGGTTGCTTTTGCCACGGGCCTTCCGGAGACTGCGCGCAGGCCTTCATCGTTAGGTAGGGAAAGGCCGGGATGAAATCGGGCGCAGGGGTGACATGGGGCGTGCCCATGTAAAACATGTGCCATTGCCGGCCATCGAAATACGTTCCACGCTGTAAGAGGCCGAGGCCGAACCGATCCTCCCAGGCTTTGCCAAGATCCAGCACCGGGCCTTTGGTTGTCCAATGAACCAGGTCCCGGCTGGTGGCCAAGCAGGCCAGCCAGCCCTTTGGACCGGCGCCATCGTAATGTATGTAGTAAATGTCGGCATGGCGCCACACCCAAACGTCTCTTGTGCCCAAAGCATCGCAATGCTCCGGCCCGCCCCCATGCCGGAGCACGACGCCCTTGTCCCGGGCTTCCAGCCGCCATTTTGCTGCGGGCCGTCCATCTGCGTAGGTCGTTGTCTTCCACAGAGGGCAGCACGCGTGATCCGCCGCTCGCGGCATTGCCCAGGGCAAGACCGGCCAGCAGAACGCAGAGCCGGGAGGCTTGGACGGTTCGTTTCCTTTGCTTCCTTCTGTTCACGGCGCACGGATCCATACCCGATGTCTATTGCAAACCCGCGAGTGTCACAAAAACAATCGCATGCGGCGGAATGGTGCAGTCCGCTTCATTCCCGGCGATACTCACCGGGAAGTCGGAGACCGCCTCCTGCTTGTTCTCCAAGAGCGGTTTCGCATCCAATTTGTCATTCCTGATAACGGCCCCGGGCGGCGTCGGCGCGGAAATTTCCGGCTTCACGCGGCAAGGCACGGCCGCGCGTCGAGGAACCGTTGGCGATGACGAGAGAATCTCGCGCCCGTCTCGGCTTAAGGTGGCCAGCACCGGCGTGAGGGGACCCGCGAACGCCGATCCCCTGCGCGGCGGGTGGTAAGGCGCGTGCCTCCGTCCGCAGCGCCCATTCGCCCACGTGCCGGTTGAAATAGTAGTAAAGCCAATAGAGCAGGAAGCGCTGCTCCGGCGCCTGCTGCGAGAGGATGCCGAAGCCCTGGCCATTGAGCGCGCTGAGCATCTGCCAGCCGCTGGCGCCACGCAGGATGCCCTCGCGCGCGTAGTAAATCAGCCGCACCGCCCGATGCACCGTCCCGATGATGTTCGCGTTGCGGTCTTCGTAGTCGGCGGGCTTCCCGTCCGGGGCGCCGCAAATCATGCCCCATTCGGTGTCATATTGATAAGCTGGCGGCCTGCATTATAGGCGCGCAGCAGGGCCTGGATTCTCAAGGCCCGGTCGAGCATCCGGTAGTTCTCGGTGAGGGTGATTTCTTCGAAGCTCAGCTTGTGGACGTTGGCGCCGCAATAGTAGTGCGGAGCCACGCAATCATATTGGCCGACCAGTCGCTTGAGCAGGTAGTTGCCCCAGCGGAGGTGCTCCGGGTAAATGTCCACGCCGACCTGGGCCTGCGGGTCGGCCTGGCGAATGGCGCTGCTCACGGCCTTGAAGTGGCTGATGAACGCTTCCGCTGTCGGGAATGCCTGGCCTTCGCCCCACAACGAGGAGTAAGGCTCGTTGGCGATCTCCCAGTGATGAAAACCATAGCCCTGCCGCACGGCATAGCTGACTCCCCGCGCCCAGGTCTCCGGCGGGAGCGACTCGATTGCGCCCTGCTCTTCGAATTCGAGCACACATCGGTCCTGCCCGATACCCACCCGCTTGCAGACCTCCGCAACCTTATCAATGCTCGATTCGACGCCGAACGG
>CAVQND010000019.1:0-50856 GCA_963713735.1 uncultured bacterium | reverse complement strand
CATGATGTGCTATTACGTGCCGCTGCGCCCCGGTTCCCGCAAGGGGTCCTGCGACCCGCTCAATTCCTTCTGGTGCTGCACCGGCACCGGCGTCGAGAACCATGCCAAATACGGCGACTCCCATCTACTTCCATTCCGGGGATTCCATCCTCTACGTGAACCTGTTCATTGCCTCCGAGCTGGACTGGCAGGCCCGGGGCCTGAAACTGCGCCAGGAGACCGCGTATCCGAAGGAAGGCCGGACACGGCTGATCTTTCACGTGCGCCAAGCCCGTGAATCTCAAGGTCAAGCTCCGCCGGCCTGCCTGGGCGGCCACAGGCTTCAAGGTGGCCATCAACGGCAGGAGGCAGGCGCTCAGCGGCGGACCCGGTTCCTGGGTCAGCCTGGAAGGCCCCTGGCAGAGTGGCGACGCCATCACCGTCACCATGCCTTTCGCGCTCCGCGTCGAGGGGTTTGCCGATAACCCCGACCGGTTCGCCTTCCTCAACGGCCCGCTGGTGCTCTGCGCCCAGGTCGAGCCGGGAAAACCGTTCCCGGTGGTCGTGGCGGAGCGCGGCGAGATAATCAAGGCCCTGGGGCCCGCCGGGCAAGCCCAACACCTTCCAGGGTCAGGCCGGGAGCTTCCGCACCGCCGGCATGCCGGCGGAGCGCCCGCCCTCAAGCCGTTTTACGCCATGCACGGCGAACGGCATTATGCAGTTTATTTCGACCGGCTCACTCGACCAGCGGCAGGGCAAGGAGGCGGAATATGCCGCCGACCTCGCGCGGCAGCGCCAACTCTCCGCGCGCACGGTGGACTTTGTCGCGCCCGATCGCCAGCAGAGCGAGCGCGGCCACAGGATGCGCGCCAGAACACGGACGCAGGGGATTTCAGCGGCCGCCAGTGGCGCCATGCAACCGAAGGGGGCTGGTTCTCCTGGCAAATGAAGGTCCTGCCCGACCAGGCCCAGGAACTCTGCGTCACCTACTGGGGCGGCGATGCCGGCAATCGCGTGTTCGACCTCCTGGTGGACAACCGGAAGATCGCCACGCAACGGCTCGAAAACAACCAGCCCGGCAAGTTCTTCGATCAGTCCTATCCGATCCCCGCCGAACTGCTCAAGGGCAAGACCAAGGTGAGCGTCGGATTCCAGGCCCACCCGGGGGCCTGGGCCGGCGGCGTCTTCGGCGCGCGCATGATGAAGGCAGGCGATTAACCCGGTTTGCGGCCCGTCAGAAATATCCAGGCTAATGACTTTTGCCCAACTTGGGTTATTATGAGAGACGTAGTTAGCCATCATGAAACGCAAAGAACGCGAAGTCCTCGAACTGGAGGCGGAGTTGCTCCGGCTTACCACCCTGGTTCGAGAACGGCGCCAGCAACTGGCCCGCCTGAAGGATTGTCCGAACCCGTTGTGTCCTTGTCGCGCCGTGTGGCGAGACCATGTCGAGAAGCAACTGTCCAGCCAAGTGCGCAAGGTTCGGAAACAAGTCCGGGAGACCCCGCCGCCTTGTGGAGCGGACTTCGTCCTCCAAGGGCAAACCAAGAGAGGGCCGGAGGCCTGTCATGAGATAGCCCGGGCTGGAGCGCCGCGGAGGCCCCGGCAAACGCCCCATGAAAACGCCCACTGTGAGCATCGCTCTGTTTGCCCTGGCTGCGGTCCTCGGGGCGGTCGGGCAATTCCTCTATAAGTCCGGCGCGGCACACCTCGGTAGTTCGCCCTGGAGTTTCTCAACCTGCGGCTCCTGGGTGGCGCCGTCTGTTATATTGCAGTGATGGTGTTGTTCGTCGCGGTTTTCAAACGCGGAGGAGAACTTAGCGTGCTTTACCCGATCTACGCCAGCACGTTCATCTGGGCGGCAATTATCTCGCTGAGCGCCTACGGCACACCGATCAAGCCGGTCAACCTCGCCGGCATGGTCCTGCTTGTGGCCGGCATGTTCCTGATGGGGAAATGAGCGTCTCGACCCGACCCTACGAGCCGGCAGACCGGCGCCCGATCGCCAGCCGCGATCGCAGGGTTTGGCAGAAGCTGGCCGCCTTTCTCGCCGCGCGTCACGTTTCGCCAAATTCCATCTCGATGGCCGGCATGGCCGCGGGAATTGTCGCCGGTCTCCTTTTTGCGGCCACTGGGTTTGCCGAAAACGGCTGGGTCCAACGCGCCTTCTGGTTCGGAGCGGCTGCGGGCATGCAACTGCGACTGGTTGCAAATATGCTCGACGGCATGGTCGCCCTGGCCTCGCAGAGGGCCTCGCGCCTGGGTGAACTCTACAACGAACTCCCGGACCGCGTCTCGGACGCCGCCATTCTCATTGGCGCCGGTTATGCCGCCGGCGGCCTGCCAACCCTGGGCTATATCGCCGCTTGCGTCGCCATTCTCACTGCCTATGTCCGCGCCGTCGGCAAGGCCGCCGGGGCCTCAGACCTCTTCGTTGGTCCGATGGCGAAACAGCACCGCATGTTTGTCCTGACCCTCGCCGCCCTGTTGATGGCGGTCCTGCCGCGAGAGTGGCAACCCTCCTGGGGCGAGCGGCACGCCGGGCTTGCCTCCATCGGTCTGGGACTCATAATCGCTGGCGGTCTGTTGACCGTTGTCCGGCGACTCGCCTTGATCGTCCGCCATTTGAAGAATCCCGGTTGATGGATGCGACCTCCAAACAGCGTCTTTGGGGCTATAATCACGCTCTCGACACGCCATTCGTGCGCGGATTTCTCGTCGGCCTCGCCATCGTGCTGGCGATTGTTCCCCTCTGCATCTGGCTGCTCGAGGTCGTGGGAAAAACCGGCCCCGAACGCCGGCGCGAGCTCTGGGCGCGCTATCGCTCATGGCTGCTCTTCGCTCCGTTGATTGTCGGCCCGATTCTCCTGGGCGCCGCCTGGACCATGGCTCGCCATCGCCCTCATGAGCCTGGCTTGTTATCGCGAGTTCGCCCGTGCCACGGGGATGTTCCGGCAACCGGCCATCAGTTCCCTGGTCGTCCTTGGAATCCTGGCCGTCACGTTCGCGGTTGCCGACCATTGGTACGGCCTCTTTGTCGCAATTACGCCGCTCCTCATCGCGCTGATGGCGGCCATCGCCCTCTGCAGCGATCAGCCCAAAGGCTATATCCAGCGCGTCGCCCTGGGGGTCTTTGCTTTTCTCCTCTTTGGCGTTTGCTTCGGCCACCTGGCTTACTTCGCCAACGATGCCCGGTTTCGTTCCATGCTCCTGTGGCTCATCCTCTGCATCGAGCTCAACGATGTTTTCGCCTACATCGTCGGCAAGACACTCGGCCGCGCCCGGCTCGCGCCCAATACCAGCCCCAACAAGACTGTGGCCGGGGCCCTCGGCGCGCTCATCCTCACCACCGCCCTGGCCGCCGGCCTCGGCGCCATTGTCTTTGCCGGCACGGCCATTGATACCCCGCTCAAACTCGTCACTCTCGGAGCCGTCCTTAGCGTCACGGGCCAACTGGGTGATCTCACCCTCTCCTCTATCAAACGCGACCTGGGCATCAAGGACTGGGCCGCAACCTTCCCGGGCCATGGCGGACTCCTGGATCGCTTCAACAGCCTTCTCTTCGCCGCCCCTGCCGTTTTCCATTACGTCAACTACTTCCAAGGCATTGGACTGGACCAGGTCCCGCGGATTCTCACCCACCGCTGACGACAGCATACCCCCGGAAGGACCCACCGTGGACGAATGGCAATACAAACCCGCGCAGGACCTCGGCATGGCAGGGACCCAACGCCTCCGCTCCGTCAAGCGCGAGAGCGGTCTTTTCGGCCTCATCAGCCGGAATCTCTGGTGGTGGTGGGTGCGCGGCGTCCTGAGGCTCACCGAACGCATCGAGGTCTTCGGACGCGAGCATCTTCCCCCATCGGCCCCGTTCGTCATCGTCGCCAACCATTCCAGCCATCTTGACGTGCTGGTCCTGGCGACTGCCCTGCCGCTCCGCCTGCGCAATTGCGTCCTTCCTCTCGCCGCGGGGGACACTTTTTTCGAGACGCCTGCCCTGGCCGCCTTCGCCGCCGGCATGATGAACGCCCTGCCCATGTGGCGGAAAAACTGCGGCCACCACGCGATTGACACCCTCCGCCATCGGCTCGTCGCCGGACCCTGCGGCTACATTCTCTTCCCTGAAGGAACGCGCACTCGCACCGGCGAAATGGGTCCCTTCAGGCACGGCGTCGGCATGCTCGTGGCGGGCGCCAGCGTCCCGGTCATTCCTTGCCATCTGCAGGGGACCTTCCACGCCCTGCCTCCCGGCGCCAAATGGCCGCGTCCCGGCCGCATCGTCCTGCGCATCGGCACAGCCTGTCAGTTCGATAATGTGCCCAATGAAAGGACCGGCTGGCAAATCATTGCCCAAACACTCGAGCAATCCGTTCGCGCTTTGCCGCCGGAGCAATAGCGCAGGGACCCGCCCGCGCAAAGCCGGCTGAAGCCGAATGGCGCTAAGTTAAGGCATAACTTTCGTATTGTGAACTACTTGCGTTTTCGCACACCAGGCACCTTTTTGAGGATTCTTTCGAGCGTCATCGTTTGGAGTTTGCCCAGGGTAGCCATCACCCTTCGATTGGCTGCAATCGCACTTTTAGCCACTTCGGTCCTGCTCTCGGGACAGCGCGTAACAAACGGTTTTGCCTTGGCGCTTGCCAGTCCAGAGGTAATAAGGCCCCTTTTGGACCCACTGGCCGGCGACCTTGCGTCGCAAGGGCCGGCTGACCACCGTGCCCTGGCAGAACCAGCCCGCCCGGGGCAACCGGCCCAGGAGTTTGGTATAGGCGGCGGGCGGAGGTCCCAGGGGGTGTTCGGCTTTTAAGCCCATGGGCCATAATTTTGCCAGAAAGGGCTTGACTTGTCAATTAATATCTGTATTTATACAGATATATATGTTTACGACCGCTCCTCTCTTCGGCAAGTTCCACTCCCCTTTGAAGCAAACCGCTGAGCCCTTGCGCGGCCAACCCCTTCATCACCTGGAAGGCCTCCTGGCCGACCGCCTCGACCCCGCCCTGCTCGCCCCCAACCCCACCAAAACCAATAGCCGCCAGCGCCTCTATCCCCCCAAACTCACCTTCCTGAGCTTCCTGGGCCAGACCCTCAGTCCGGACTCCTCCTGCCGCGAGGCGGTCCGACAAATCAGGGCCTACCACCAAAAACAGCCCGACCCCAAGCACCTGGACAAAGACACCAGCGCCTACTGCCAGGCTCGTGCCCGCTGGACCCTCGATGAGTTGACCGAGATCCGCTCCCACCTGGCCGGGCACATCTGTCGCGATCCCTTCGATCTGGAACTCGCAGCAATGCGCCCTCTCAAGGTTATTGATGGCACTTGCCTCAACCTGCCCGACACCCAGGCCAACCGCCTGCTCTATCCCCAATCCTCCGACCAGCAGCCCGAGTGCGGCTTCCCTCTCCTGCGTTTGGTCGGGATCTTTTCCCTCCGAACCGGCGCCCTGTTGGAGCGCGCCTACGGCCCCTACAGCACCAGCGAAAACGCTCTGTCTCACACGCTGTGGCCGACCATCAAAAAGGATGACCTGCTCCTGGGCGACCGCAACTTCGGCTCCTGGGTCAATCTGGCCACCCTCAAAGAGCAGGGGGCCGACGGACTGTTCCGCCTCCACGCCAGCCGCAACGAGGACTTTCGCCTGGGCCAACGCTTGGGCCACAACGACCGCTTGATCCTCCTGGCCAAACCCAGACAGCGATCCAAAAACATGACGCCAGAACAATGGCAGAGCCTGCCCGCCACCCTCACCGTGCGCATGGTGCGTTTCCGGGTGCCCACCGCCAACGGCCGCTCCAGAAAGATCACTCTGATTACCACCCTCACCGATCCAGTGCTCTGGCCCGTCGAACTGCTGGCAGCCCTATACGCACGGCGCTGGAATATCGAACTCTATCTGGATGACATTAAGACCACCTTGCACATGGACATGCTCAGTTGCTTGACCCCGCCGATGATCCACAAAGAACTGGAAATGCACCTCATTGCCTACAACCTCATCCGCTCCATTATGGGCGAGGCAGCCTGTGTCTGCCACACCCCGCTGGACCGACTCAGTTTCAAAGGCACGCTGGACACTGCCCGCCAGTACAGCCAAATCATCGCCCAAGTCCCGGTTTCCCACCGCAAATTGCGCCGGGCCATTTATGCGGACATGCTGGCCGTCGTCGCCGAAGACCAAGTGCCTAAACGGCCCGACCGTTTCGAGCCCCGCTGCCAAAAACGCCGCCCCAAAGCCTACCCTTTCATGAAGCGCCCCCGGCGTGAATTGAGGGCGGCGCGCGTGGACCATCTTCCCGCCCGCAAGAAGCGCCGTTCTTAACTTAGCGCCATTCGGCTGAAGCCGGCGTTCCGGAGCGCCGGCTTCAGCCGGCTTTGGGCAAGGAACATGGGCAGGTCCTGAATAGTTACGGCTTTTGTTTGTTCCCCCCAATTACACGCAAATTCTGTTAGAGTGCCAGGAAGGTGAGTCGAGGCTGCCATGATAACCAGTGGCTTCCGTTGCGGCTTGGGAAGCTTCACGGTCGTCATATCCTCGATAGCCGCCTGGCAACGTTGCGAGGTGAGGCTTGCCCAGGCGCGGCTCCAGGACTCTGGTGACCAACTGGCGGCATTCCTCTCTCAACCGCTTCAACTTCTTGCGATAGCCCATCAAAAGCCCCGCGAGGCCCGCCAGGCAAATCAGCGATGCCAGACCAATCTCGCAAAGAACCCTGATGACAGGGTGAGACCCGTCGTAGGGGAAATTGTGCCGCAACATCGTTCCATATCCAACGACGGCTATCGCCAGCAAGGGGAACAGGGCCACCACCGATGCAAAGCGTTGCACACAGCGCTCGTCACGCCGAACCTGCCCAATGCTTTTCTCCAGTTTGCGGCCTTCATCACTGTCGTCATAACAAATGAGGTGCCTCAAAAACGACGTTTCTATTTCCTGCTCGCTCATAATGGTTAACGACCCTTGTAAGTCCGGATGGTGGCCTGCGCCGTTTTCGCCGGTTTGGTTTTCACCCGGTCAGAATAACCGTGAAGACGCGCGGCGGCTATTATGGGGATAACCGTAGGGTATTTCCCCCATCGGGGGTAATTCCCGAACTCCACGGGTGGGCAAGCACGTCCAGCGAGGTCTGCTGGAGCACTACCGAAAGGCCCAAGCCGCCATGGAGCACGAACTGGCGCAGACCACAATCGCGGACGTGCTCCACGACGTATTGGCGGTTGGGTACAGCAACGGCAGGCCCGCTAATCCACGGAAAGTGAGCCGGCCAATCCAGTGTTGTTTTTCCGCGGCGCCTTAGCCGCGCAATCGTCTGGCGATCTCGCGATCCTGATCGTTGGGCTCGGGAAAGACCTTAAGACCGAACACCGCGGCCATCGCCCGGCAGCCGCTTGCGGAGTCAAAGGATAAAAACCAGCGGCAGCCGAAACGTTTGGCCGCCTGGATGTGCAACAGATCCAGCGTGCCGATGTTGCAGCGCGGCGCAAAACGTCGGAACCATTCTTTGGACGCCGATGCCAAATCCTCGAATGTATAACCGCAGTTGATAAGACGGCGGGCGCGAAGATCGGAGTCCAAAGCCAGCGCCCGGTCTCCGGCCCTCCAGAAGTTGGACCAGCATTCGGCCAGGACAGGCTGGCTTACCACCACCGTGGAAGGCCCCATCGCCGCCCACTTGCGCACCTGCGCCGAGACGCGCGTCTCATAATAGAGGGCAAACAGCCAGTTTGCGTCCGCAAAGGCTATTCGGGTCTCAGGCATTGCTCGAAGGCATGGTCGCTCGCCGCGGGCCGTTCTCCGTGCAGGATCTCACGCCAGTCATTGGGCTGGGCCGCCAGCTCCCGCTCGATCAAGTCATTGAGCCACGCATTGATGTTGGGCTTGGCCTTGCGGGCCAGCTCCGCTTTCAATCCCGGCCGGCGCGGGCGAATCGAGATAGGCTCAGTCATACTCAAAGCGTAGCACACCAGGCGTCCCCTGCAACACAAATTGATGGAGGGAGGCGAGGCGCGGGTAGTTTTCTGAAATCAGAGCCGGTATCGCTGACGGAGCGCCTCGGCCAATTCCGGCATCCCGTTGGAGTTGGCGTAGGCCGCGAGCGCCGGCGGGTTCAAGTGGTCGGGTGAAGTGTAAACGCGCCTCTTAAAAACTTGCAGCGCCTGTTCCATCGCCAGCGCCCCGATTCGGGGGTCATATTTTCCCGCCTTGTTTTTTATGCCGTTGATGGCCGAACCGGCCAGGAACAGATAGTTGCCTGCGGAACCATGCTGCGAAACGTCCATGAGGTTCTGGATAATGTTGCCCTGGTCCAGCCCCCCCGCCCGGGCCATCATTACCACGGGATGACCTCCGGCGGGACGGGAGAGGGCTTCCTCGCATTTGCGCCACTCCAGTCCAACTGGCCGCAGCAGGCTCTCACCGGTGCAGCTTAGCGGCGCCGTCTGGCGGAAATCGACGCCGTCAAGCCTGGCAAAGTAGTCCAGGACCTCGCGATACACGTGCCGGGTTCGGCAGGAGATCCCGCCATTATGACCGTAAATGACCGGAGGACACGGCCGGCGGCGCAGTTGCTCCCGAGCCATCCGGACCGCGCCACCCGTGTAGTACTCGCTGAACATGATTCCGTTCATGCCGGCCTCCGCCGCTATGTTGACCAGGGCCGGCAGATGCTGGGGCGGGGCTCCGATGTGCGGGGCAAAAATCAAGCCTTTGCCTCCCCGCCGCTCTCTTGCCCGCTCGATGGCCTGTTTGGCGTGACGCAGGCGCTCGCGCAACGGAGCGAAGGACACTGCGGGAAGAAAATTCTCGTCCTCTTTGACGAAGATGAACAGGGGATTGGCCGCGGCTTGCGAGATGATGGCGGATTCTTCTTCGGGCGTAATGCCCGTACACGGTTTGAGAATGGTTCCAAAGGCGATCTCTTCGTCGGCCAAACCGGTCAGCTTGCGGACTCCGGGAGCGCCATAAGCGGGTCCGGGAAAGCGATTCAGCGATTCCTCGGACATATCCACGCATACCAGTTTGATGTCAGCGTGCTCGGTGAGGCCGAAGGTGCCTTCGCCGCCCGTGATGTGGAGAATGTCCGTCGTGTACAAGCCGCCATCCTCGTGCAGCAGCATCTTGAGCGGAAATGCGACCCGGACAACGCCGGTGCGCCCGTTGGGCTCAAAGTGAACGTAGTCCACGACCTTCCCGCTGCACTGGTCCAGCAACGAGCCGGGGCCGGCCGAGCGCACGCCGCTGGTCATGTGATAGGAAATCTCGCCTCCCACCGCCTGCACGGTCATGCCTCGGGCGACTACGAAGAAGGCCGCTACAATTGCGTCCCTCAGGTCTGCTGGAGGCAGCGATTCCAGGGCGTCATAGACATGGCGGCGAATGGCCTCTTCCCGCTGATCAAGGTCCAGCTTCATCAGCGTCAGAGTCTTTGGGTCGATGTGTATCATAGTTCCGGAAAGGTGGTTAGAGTCGCCAGGCAGCCCAGGCATCTTCGATTTCTGCGACCAACGGGTCCTCCGGCGTCAACTGGCTCACCTTGCACAACAAGCCCTTAATGCCATCCTCCCGTATCGTGCGTTGCATCTCAAGGGATTGAGGATCGCCGGGATGATAGTATTTGAGGGCCGCCACAATACCCCGGACGATCTGGTCGCGCGGGAGCCCATATTGAAGAGCAAGGCGGGCGGGAGCCACCAAACGCTCCTGTCCGCCCAGCTTGCGCAAGGGCTGCCGAACGACCCGCAGTATCTGGTCGCGCATCTCGGGAATGGCGCCGCGGCGATACAAATCGTTCTTGTATTCCTCGATGCTTTCCGCCGGGAACCCGTGCTTGCGCCGGACCACTTCGCCGATTTCATCGCAAGCGCCGACCACACACCGGGCAACTCTCGCATCGGCCACGGCTTCGTGGATGTGGCGATGCCCGTAATGGAAACCCAAATAGCCGCAGATCGCGTGACCGCCGTTATGCATGAAGAGCTTGCGTTCCAGGCGCGCGTCCTGGTTGTCCACAAGCTCCAGGGCCGTCAGCCACGCCGGGGCTTGGCCTTTGAAGTCCTGACGCCGGGCGGTCCACTCGTTGTAATCCTCGGCGATAATTACCAGCGGCTCCGGCTCAGGCTGCGGCACCACCCGGCTGATCATGCAATCCGGAAACCCGAAGTAACGGCGGCAATAATCCAGATCTTCCCCGGCCAGGGCCTCACGCACCTGCCGGCCGAGCGTGGAGGAACTGTTTTGCATGTTCTCGCACGCAATGAAGTTGAGCGGCCGGGTGCGCCCGGCTTCACGGCAACACCTGGCGGCGAGTGCCACCGTGATGGCAACGTCCGGAAGGTTCTGATCGAAGACCGCAGTCAGCGCCAGGTCCGCATCCGCAATGTGCCGGGAAACCGCCTCGCGCTGAGCAGCGCCCAGGTAATCCGCTCCCTGCACGACGATTTGCCGGCAAGTCTTGCCATCGTGAATATCCACGCGATACGAACCGGCCTCCTGGAGGGCGCAGACCAGCCTCTCATTGGCATCGGCAAAAACAACGTGCGCGCCCGCCTGCCAGGCGAGCAGCCCCACGTGGCCGCGACCGGTCGCGCCCGCCCCGATTACGACCACCTTGCGCCTCTGGTTCAAGGGCTTCACTGCCGGTTGTAATCGTCCTCGACTCGGACCACATCATCGAGGTGCGGGGTGCTGACCTCGATAAACCGCACATCTTCAATCGCGGTCGTGCGGTGCTTCCGTCCCGGTTTGTTCTCGACCACGTCACCGGCCTTGAGCAGGAGCTTTTCCATTTGCCCTTGGTCATTCTCCCACTCCATTTCCGCCACGCCGCGGTCCACGTAAATATGCTCGTGCTTCACCTTGTGGTATTGGAGGCTCGAACGGCTTCCCCGTTTGAACTCGATTATCTTAAGGGCATACGCCTCGGTCACGGCGACCCAGATTTCGCGGCCCCAGGGTTTTTCAACGATTTTCATACATCCTGCATCGCAGGGTGGCAACGGGGGACAAGTGTGTCAAGCGGCGAACGTGGCCGCAGGTTGTGCCCGACCCGCCGCGCCTGCCGTCGTGGCAATGCCAGCAGCCAGGAATCCGCGGCGGCTCATGAGGCGCATCTTATTCAGGCAGCGAGGGAGGCACATGGTATCTTTCTGGTGGTGTCACGATCTGCCGTCAGGTTGCCGGAGTTGGCGTCTGCACGCAGCCAGCATTGCCTTCCAGTGCGGGCGGAGAAAGTCCGGTCGCCGCAGCGCCTCGCGGGCGTACTTGCGGCCGGCGCGCGAGAGGCTCGACTTCCGCCTGGATGACAGTCTCATCGCGGTTATTGGCCAGGGCGAGCACCCGCGAGTCCGGCGCCACGATTTTCGAGTCGCCGGCCGACCACAGGCCGGCGCCCTGCCGCCCAACGGAGTTGGCGAACACATAATAGACCTCGTTCTCGAACGCGCGGACCGCCATCCCATCGCGGCCCAGGCGCTTGCTCTTGGAAACGGGCAGCGAGTCCAGCCCGGCATTCGGATGAAACACGATTTGCGCGCCAAGCATCACCGGCAGGCGCACCAACTCCGGATAACGCCGTTCGTGGCAGATAATCGCCGTGCAAGGCACACCCGCGAGCGGGAAAAAGGCCAGCGCATTTCCCGGGCTGAAAAAGCGCGCGTCTCGCGCCGTAAGGTGAATCTTCGAATAGCGGAAGACCATTCGTCCCCGGCGATCGAACACCACCAGGGAATTGAACCTTCTGCGTCCCGCGAAGGTCGGGCTGCCCACCAGCACATGGCAGCCCGCGGCGCGAGCCGCGCGGGCGATGCTCCGGAGCGCCGCTCCCACCTGCGCTGGCGAAACTGCCGCAAAGTCGCAATTATATCCTGTCACTGCGCACTCGGGGAACAGGATGACGTCGGCGCCGGCTTTGGCCGACGAATGAATCGCCTCAGTCATCCAGGAGACGTTGTCAGCGATGGCAGCGCGGAATTTCATTTGTGCCGCGGCGATGACAAGGCGGGTGGGTTTTTTCATAGGTTGATCATACGGATAATTCGATCGGCGCCGGGGCAATCTGCTTCTCCACGCGTCCGGGAAGATGGATCAAATGTCACCTTGATTTGGTTTGATTAGGCTTGATTAGCCTTGCCGGGCGCAGGGCGGCGGCGCTCTCCTGGCCGGTGGGGACGGGCTCGACGTTGCTCTGGATTTTGGCCATGCTGCTCAAGTCTGGTTCGCGCGAGGAGAGGATTGTTTCGGACATGCAAGGGTTGAGGGTCGAGGGGTGGAACTTCGTTCCCTCGACACTCGACACCCGATACTCGACACTCGACTCGTGCCGGATTCATACACAGGGGTTTTCGCACGATCTGGGAGGGAGGGCAAGTGCTCCATTGGCTCTATTGCCTGAGCCGTTAATTCAGGCGCCACGTCGGCCAAGCTCCGTCAGGAGGGCCATGTTTATAGTCCAGATGCACCGCAGGGGGCCAAGCTCCGTCAGGAGCGGCATGTCAGGGCAGCACAGTCAAAACCGCTGACATGCCGCTCCTGACGGAGCGCGTGAGCCGTAGAGTGCTAGAACCAAGTCAGTTAAACGGTGCAGTTGATGGTAACAACAACTAAATCCTACCGAGGCGGGTCCGCGCCCGTCTCGAAAACGTGGTCAAAACCCTCGGTCTCCAACCGAGGGGAACGAAGCCAGTGCCGCACAGTAATGGGCGGTAGCGAAGAGGCCGGGCCACGTCATTCCGAGGGGTCTTGCATAGGCTTGGCCGTTGGGCGAGCATCCGCTCCGTTTGCGAAGCCTGAGCCGTTGGCCCCACAACGGCTCCCGTGTCGGTGCGTGCGGTTATCCGGCGCGGCTAACCGGGTCATAGGCGTGGTCACTCGGAAACAATGGTCCTCGCACTTCACCGGCGAAGTCCCACCGCGTCCTGGTTCTCCCAACCAGGCAACGGTCGGCCATAAGGTTCGTCCGAAAAGCCGACCCCATGCGCGGGTGCAGCGAAGGCGGTCTCCGCCGCCGCTGCTTTGGGGATGTCAGCAGAGCCAAAGTAGGTCGGCCGCAGGGCCAACTGAAAGGCAAAACCTCAGTCAGCATCCCGAAGGGTTCCGGCACACGGGGCCAGTTAGCCCGCCGACTCCAGCCTCATTTTGGCTCGCTGTGGCCTCTTGCGCAGCAACTCGGCGTCAGCTAAGAAACAGCCCCCAACTGGCCGGCGCCAGGGCGGGATGCAGTTCGTCAGTGTGGGAGACAACAGCATGGTTGTAGAACCAACAGTCACAATGCGCCCAGCGCCCAAACGCAAGGCTCATTCGCTAACCGGCAGAATCACCCTGCCTCTGCTGGCCGCCGCCTTCAAAGCGGTCAAGGCCAACCGGGGCGTTGCGGGCGTGGACAAGGTGAGCATCAAAATGTTTGAGGCCAACCTTGCCCAAAACCTCCACGCGCTTATGCGACAACTCAAGGATGGCTCCTTCGAGCCTTACCCGCTGCGGCGTGTTTTCATCCCCAAAAATGAAACGGAGTTTCGTCCGCTCAGTATTCCCGCGGTTCGAGACCGAGTCGCTCAGGAGGTGGTTCGTCGCCTTCTGGAGCCGATCTTTGAACCGCTGTTTCACGAGGCGTCCTACGGCTTTCGCCCAGGACGTAACTGCCATCAGGCGCTGGCGGCGGCATTATCGCTCCACGACCAAGGCCACGAGGTTGTCCTCGACGCCGACATCAAGGGGTTTTTCGATAATCTGCCGTTGCGCGTCATTATGCAGGCTGTGGCCGCAGAAGTGGCTGACGGCAACATCCTGCGCCTGGTCGAGAAGTTTCTTCGCTCCGGGGTGATGGAAAACGGGCGGTTCAAGCCAACGACCCTTGGCACTCCGCAAGGCGGTGTCATCTCGCCGTTGCTGGCCAATATCGTTCTCAATCACTTGGACTGGCAACTCCATGATGCCGGCTTCCGCTTCGTGCGCTATGCCGACAACTTTGTGGTGCTCTGCCTCACCCAAACTCAGGCCCAAGAGGCGCTGACCAAGGTGCAAACCGTCCTGGGGGAATTGGGGCTGAGCCTCAGCCCCGAGAAAACGCGCATCACAACTTACCGCAAAGGCTATGCCTTTCTGGGATTTGTGCTCTCGCGTTGCTCCCGGCGGATGCGCCCAAAGTCAGTCAAGAAATTCAAAGACCAGGTGCGGGCGTCCACCCGCCGAAAGCACAACTTCGACCGCCGTGTCGTCGAGAAACTCAACCCGCTCATCCGGGGCACCGGACACTACTTCGGCACTCGTGGAGCACGAACCGAGAACGGTTCAACCAACTCGATTCGTGGGTCAGGATGCGGCTACGCTCTATGAAATACAAGCGCAAGTCCCGTCACGACAACCGCAAGCTGCGCATTAAAAGTTTTGTCCGACTCGGGTTGTTCACGCTGGAAAGCATCCTGTTGGGCCATGCCAACGCACACCGCCCGGACTCCCCGCAAGGGGCAAGGACTGTTCACCGTGAGGTGAAACACTGGTGGCGCTTTGATGTGGAGCCAGTGCAGGGGTCGCCCGGAGCATGAAACATGCACGCCGGCAAATATGAGGAATCAACTTCATTGCGACAATGGGGAGGGGGTGGCCACGCGCCACCCCCTTACCCGCTTTGAGAGAGGCCTTGTGGGGCCGCATTCCTATAAACATGCCGCTCCTAACGGAGCTGTCACGCACATCCCGCCGTCTGAAATGTCCGGGATGACTCGCCGAAATGAAAACTTCGTCGCAACCTTTGTCGTAAACTTTGTCGGATTGACTCTTTTTCGACAAAGGTCGGCGACAAAGGCGGCGACAAAGATTCGGAGTCGGAGTTTTCCGGACGCGCTCGAAGACGGGTCCAGGATGCGCTTCTTTCGAGTGAAATTGAGAATTGAGCATTGAAAAGCGGTCGTTGGTTATCGAAGAATACCCTCGAATGACGCCGAATTCACTACTGCTGCTGCTCGCCTGCCTCGCGGTGCTCACGCCGGCGCCGACGGTCCCGGCACAGCACGTCCTGCTGGAGGCCGAGCAGTTCGCTGACACGGGCGGTTGGGATGTCGACCAGCAGTCGATGGACCAGATGGGCTCGCCCTATCTGCTGGCGCATGGCCTGGGTGTGCCCGTGCGCGATGCGGTGACGAGGGCGAGATTTCCCTCAGCCCGGGCAGCTATCGTGTCTGGGTGCGCACGCGCGATTGGGTCGCGCCGTGGAAGGCGCCGGGTGCGCCGGGAAGGTTCAAAGTGCTGGTCAATGGCAAGCCGCTCGTCGAGACCTTCGGCGCCGAGGGCGAGGCCTGGCATTGGCAGGATGGCGGCAGCGTCGAGGTCGGAGCGCAAGCGACGGTCGCGTTGCACGACCTCACGGGGTTCGAGGGACGTTGCGATGCGGTCCTGTTCAGCAAAGATGCCGCGTTCGTTCCGCCAAATGAACCCGCCGCATTGGCAAAGTTCCGCCGCGCCGCCCTGGGCCTGCCGGAGGAACCGGAGGATGGCGGCTACTTCGATCTCGTGGTGGTTGGCGGCGGCATCGCCGGGACCAGTGCCGCGCTCTCCGCCGCGCGCAATGGACTCAAGGTTGCCCTGGTCCAGGACCGTCCGGTGCTTGGCGGCAACGGCAGCTCCGAGGTCCGTGTCTGGCCGGAGGGCAAGACGCGGCAGGAGCCTTTTCCGCACCTCGGCGACATCGTGGAGGAGCTTGTGCCCGCCAAGGGCGCCGGCGACGGGAACGCCAAGGGCGCCTCGATTTACGCCGACGAACGCAAACTCGACCTGGTGCGCGCGGAACCGCGCATCACTTTGCTCACCGAGCAGCACGTTAACGCCGTGCTCGTGCGCGAGGGCCGCATTCAATCCGTGGTCGCCCAACATGTGCGCACGGCGCGGCGGGTGCGGTTGTCGGCGAGGCTCTTCGCGGATTGCACGGGCGACGGCGACCGTGGGCTTCCTTGCCGGGGCGGATTACGAGGTTTCCAAGGAAGGGGTGATGGGTGCGAGCAACTTGTGGAACCTGACGGATGTCTCGGACCCGGCGCAGGTGTTGCTGTGCGAGTGCAAGGACAAGGAGGCGTCTGAGCCTTTCGGTAAAGGCCGGCAACGCAGCGGCCCCTTTCCCGCGCTGCCCCTGGGCAGTGGACCTCACCGACAAGCCGTTTCCCGGCCGCAGGAGCTTCAAAGGCCAATGGGCCGGACAATCCGCTGGACAATCTCGGCGGCTGGTTCTGGGAAAGCGGCTTCGACAAGGACCATGGTCAACGACCTCGAGCGCATTCGCGACCTGAACTTCCGCGCGATGTATGGCGCCTGGGACGCCCTCAAGAACGTGGACAAGCTCTACCCCAACCATCGCCTCGGATGGGCGGCGTTCATCGCCGGCAAACGCGAATCCCGCCGATTGCTGGGCGACCTCATGCTCACCGGCGAGGATTTCCGTGCCGGCCAGCAAGTTCCCCGACGGCGCGTTCCCCTGCTCCTGGCACATTGACATCCACACGCCGCACCCGGCCTTCGACCAGGGGCACAAGGGCCAGGAATTCATCTCCCGAGCCACGCGCCGGCGAAGGCTACCAGTACCAAGGCATCTACTGGGCGCCCTACCGCTGCCTCTACAGCCGGAACATCACGAATCTCTTCATGGCGGGCCGGGACATCAGCGTCGACGCATGAGGCGCTTGGCCCGGTCCGCGTGATGCGAACCTGCGGCATGATGGGCGAAGTCGTCGGCAAGGCCGCGTGGATTTGCGTGTGCCAGCAGACCACACCCCGGGGCGTGTACGAGAACCATCTGGCGCTGCTCAAGGAATTCATGTCGCAGCCCGGGGGCCTGCGCCGCGCGGCGCTCGGCGGGCCGCTCACGCCGTGAAACCAGCGCCTTCAACCCAGCATCTCCGCGCGGGTCCCCAGGCCCCGCGAAATGAGGGTGGAGTAGCGAGCGGCCATTTGCCAGGTGATGAACCGAGCTATGGGTTGACCAGAGACTCCGATTCCGGACCTTTGTCGCAACCTTGGTCGCCAACTTTGTCGAAAAGTGGCCAATTCGACAAAGGTTGCGGCAAAGGCTGCGACCAGGGCTTGCGTTCTCCTTGACGATCCGGCCCGAGGCGTGCTACACCTCTGCACGGAGCCCTATCGAGAATGAAGCGAATCAACCGGCCTTCCGTCCGCCCCGATGCCAAAGGGATGACTCGTCGAGTTTTCCTCCAACAAGGCGTGGCGGCGGCGGGCGTCATCGCCCTGCCGCAGTTGGGGCCGGCGAGCGCCCTGGGCGCTGACAACCACGTGCCGCCGAGCCGCAGGGTCAATGTCGGCCTAATTGGCAAAGGCGCCATGGGCGGCGGCCATCTCAGCCGGCTGGCCTATGATTCGGCGTTTCAGGTGCTGGCGGTTTGCGACGTGGACCGAACCCGGCGCGAGGCGGGGCGGAGCGCCGTGGAGGACATCTACGCGGCCACGCGAGCCGCCGGCAGCTATCGTGGTTGCGTCGCCTGCAATGATTACCGCGAGGTCCTCGCGCGGCCCGACATCGATGCGGTCGTCATCGTCACCCCGGACCACTGGCACAGCCTGCAATCGGTCGAGGCCGCCAAGGCAGGCAAAGACATCTACTGCGAAAAGCCGTTGTCGCTGACGCTCCAGGAAGGCCGGCGTGTGGCGCAGACGGTGCGCCGCTATGGGAGGGTGTTTCAAACCGGCACCCAGTACCGCTCCATTCCCGCTATCCGGAAAGTCTGCGAGTTCATTCGAGCGGGCAGGCTGGGCAGGATCAAGGCGGTGTTTACCCCTTACGAGCCGCTGTCGAGCTTTATGGGCGGGGAGCGTTTCCGGCCTTATGCGCAGGTGCTCAACCTCGAGCAGTGCGGCGGGGCTTATGTGCCGATGGAGTTTGCGTTGCCGGCCGAGCCGGTGCCCGAGGGATTGGACTGGGATCTCTGGGTGGGCCCGGCAGCCTGGCATCCCTACAATCGCTTGTACCACATTAACCCCTCGCCCGGCGTGGTGCCTTGGTCGTTTTGCGAGGCCTTCGGCGTCACCTCCTCGACGTGGTTCCTCTCCCATGCCGCGGACGTGATTCAGTGGGCCTTGGGATACGAGCGAGCGGCCCGGTCGAGATCATTCATCCTGGCGCCGGGCGCTACCCCACGCTGACCTGCCGCTACGAGAACGGCACACTGCTTCACCTGGTGGATCATTGGGGCATGGTGAAGGACCTCTACCATGCGGTCCCGGCGACGGCCCGGTTGGCCGGCAATTTCGGCGGCCTGTTCGTCGGAGAACGCGGCTGGCTGACGACCATGTCCGCCGGCGGCCAACTCGAAGGGGAGCCGGAATCGCTGTTCGAGGAGATGGATTTGAAACGGACGGCGGAAGTGAACATCGGCTCGAACACCCATCACGCCAACTGGCTTGAGTGCCTCCGGACCCGCCAGGCCCCCAGCGCCGACGAGGAAATCGGCCATCGCTCGGCCTCCTTGGGCCATTTGGCCAACATCGCTTGCTGGCTGGGGCGGTCGCTGAATTGGGACCCGGTCAAGGAACAGTTCAGCGGCGATGAGGGCGCGAACCGCCTGTTGTCGCGAGCTATGCGGTCGCCGTACAGGATGTAGTCCACCGTCCACCGTCCTATGTTTAACTTGAATCTTTGGCCGTGCGCCCAAAGGCGCTTGAACCGAACACACCTCCGGCGCCGCGTTGTGTGTGGCCTGGGGCTGGTGATGAGTTGGGGCGCTGGCGGAGCGCAAGGGTTCGTCGAGAACAGCGAGGAGTTGGCGCGCATCGAGCAAGCCATTCCCCGGCAGGCGCCCGCCCGGCCCGCACAGGGGCGCCGCCTGCTCATCTTCACCCTCAACGTCGGCTATGGCGGGCACCCGTCCATCGCTCATGCGAACCAGGCCTTCATCCTCATGGGACAGAAGACCGGCGCGTTCGAGACGGTGGTGAGCGCCGAGCCGGCAGTTTTCGCGAGACAGAGTTTGAAACGGTTCGATGCCGTGTTTTTCAACAATACGGTGGGTAACTGCTTCACGAATCGCCAATGGCGGCAGAACCTGGCAGAATTCGTCATGGGCGGCGGCGGTTTGATGGGCGTTCACGGCACGACCGTGGCGTTTACCCGCTGGCCCGGCGCCATTGAGGATTGGCCGGAGTTCGGATTGCTGATCGGGGCGCGCGGGGCCAACCACAAGGACAGCGACGAGCACGTCTGGCTCAGGGTCGAGGAGCCGGACCATCCGCTGACCCGGGTCTTTGGCGGGGCGGGCTTTGATTACCGGGACGAGTTCTTCCGCGTCCACGAGCCCTATTCCCGAAACCGTCTGCGGGTGCTGCTCACCATTGATACCGCCAAGACCGACCTGACCCAGGGCCCGCCGCGCGGCGATTGTTTGCGCGCGGACAACGATTACGCCTTGGCCTGGCTCGGAAGCTACGGCCGCGGCCGCATTTTTTATTGCACCATGGCCCACAATCCGCGCGACTTCTGGGATCCGAAGATGCTCGAGTTTTACCTGGCGGCCGCCCAATTTGCGCTGGGAGACCTGCCGGCCCCGACCACGCCCAGCGCCCGGCTGAGCGCGGCGGTCCGCGCCCAGGAACGACTTGGGTGGCGGCTGGGCACCGCGCCCCGCCCCGGGGGCAAATCCACCCTCTTCGAGGCCATTGACCAGGCGGCGCAACTCGGGCTCAGTCACCTTGGCGGGGCGAGCGGCCAGCCGGTCAGCCGGGAGATTCCCAAAGAACTCGGTCCCCGTCTCACGGAATCCGAATGCGAGGCCGTTCGCCTGAAACTGGCCGGGGCCGGAGTGCGCTTGGTGACTTATCACCTCCCGGATTTCCCCGCCGACGAGGCCGGTCGCCGCCAGTGGTTTGACTTCGGCCGAAAAATGGGTATCGAGACCTTCATTTCCGAACCCGACCCCCAGGCCCTCGGCCAGCTCGAGCAACTCTGCGACCAGGTACCGATGTCAAGCTGGCCCTGCACGACTGCGGCGCCAAGGCCGCGCCTCATTATGCTCGGCCCGACCGGCTGCTCGAGGCCTGCCGCGGGCGCAGCGGGCGCATTGGCGCAGCCGGCGCTTTGGCTGCCTGGCGGCGCACGGGCATCGATCCGCTGCGCGCCCTCCAAAGCCTGGCGGACCGGTTGCTCACGGTCGAACTGTCCAACCTGCCGGGCGAGGGCGGCGCTGAACCGACCGAGGCCTGCCTGCTCGAAATCCAGCGCCTCGGCCTCCACCCAACCCTCTTCGCCCTCGAGGGCGCGGAGGGCGGGCCGGAGTCCTTGCCAAAGCTCACCGAGCGCATCCGGCGCTTCAACGCGGCCAGCCTGAAGGCCGCGGCCGCCCAACGCTGAGAAAGATTCGCACTATGCCAGCCCCTATCCCTGCCCCTGCGGCGAAATCCGCCGACGCTGCGCCCGCGCCCGGCGCCTTGGCCCAAGCCCTCGAGGCGCTCAAGACCTACGACCGCGGCTCGGGGCGCGCAGCGCTCCTGCCGCTCGACGCGGCCGTGGCCGCTGCCGGCATGAACGCCAGCCCGACGCGGCAGCAATTGGAGCAACAACTGGCGGGGATTCTGCAAGCCGGCGGCTCGGTCGTGGCGCGCGAGTACCTTTGTTCCAAGCTGGCCTTAATCGGGTCGGCGCCCTCGGCCGCAGCCCTGGGCGCGTTGTTGGATGACGCCCTGCTGGCCACCGCGGCGCGCAATGCCCTCGAAGCCCTGCCCCCGACCGCGGCAGCCCAAGCCCTGCGTGCGCGCCTGCCGCATCTCCAAGGCCTGGCCAAAATGGGCGCCGTCAATTCGCTCGGGCGCCTGGGCGATGCCGCCAGCGCCGGCCCGCTGATCGAGTTGCTCAAAGATGCCGAGGGGGAGGTGGCCGCTGCGGCCGCCGCCGCCCTTGGTCGTATCGGCTCGGTTCAGGCCGGCGCAGCCCTGCGCGATTTCTATACGAAGGCGCCCGAGGCGCTCCGCTTGGGAACCGCCGATGCGTTGTTAAACTGCGCGGAGCGGCTGTTGGAAGCGAATCAGCGGGCGGAGGCGCAAGCGCTCTACCAGGCGCTTGCCCGGGCAACCCGACCGGCCCACATCCAGGAGGCTGCCCAACGCGGGCTTCGCGCCTGCGCAGGCAAAGGCTAACCCACGACCATGAACTGGAACCTCTGGCTCTTCCTCTGCCTCTTAGGCGCTGCCCCGCAGTTGCGGGCGGCCGACGGCCAATGGTGGGTGAACGATCGTTCGCGCAATCCCAAAAGAGGCGGGTGGGTGGAAAGCACGGCCTATGTGGGAGAGAATGTATATATCGGTCCTGAAGCCAAAGTGCTTGGGAGCGCCTCAGTGCGCGGGGGCGCCAGGATTTACGGCACGGCTGTCATCTCGGGGGAAGCCACGGTGGATGGGCGGGTGGCCGAGACCGCATACTCAGATTCGCTCGTCAGTGTCTATGGCAACGCCCAAGTAAACGGCAGTGCCGTCGTTAAGGAATGGGCGCTCATCTATGGCAATGCCGTCATCACCGGGAACTCGCGAGTTGAAAATAGCGCCAGCGTTTTTCAGGACGCGCTGATTAACGGCAACGCCATAATTCGGGACCAGGCAATCGTCTCGGGCAACGCCATGGTGGGCGGGAATGCCGTGATTGGCGGGACCGCCATTGTCCGGGGCTGCGCCAAAGTCTTTTCGGGGGTTATAACCAACGGCATATTGGAACCACAACCACCGGGCGCCGAAACGGCCGCTAAACCGGAACCGGCCCCGGCCCAGGCCAACGCCGAACAAACCGCAGCCCAAAAGAAGAAGGAACTGAAGGACTTCTTCGCCGGGGTGAATAAGGACTTTTCAAATGTTCCACACCACTTCCAATACGGCGATGGTGTGCTCATGGGAGACTACGGAATAGATTCCGTTTGGGATACAAGCAAGTATGATGTGATCATGAAGGAGCCTGAATTCACAGTCACCACCACTGCGACGGCAAATAACCGCCAAAGCGAACCCATAACCAAGAGCGCCAGCACCGATCACTTCAAACTGGGGGACATCGAGGGACTTAGACTGGATGACAAAAATGCAAAGCTTACAATCACTCTGGAGCATAATATCCGCACGGCCTATCCGGACTTCGAAAGCAGTTGGACGGCTGATGAGGTTTATTGGCAGGTAATAGTCACTGATGACGTTAGTCGTGACGTGATTCTGTCGCGTAATTCCAGATTTGATGTCAACCGGGTTCTGGTTGATAAACAGGATAGGGACAGGGTGCGCGCCCTGCATGACTTTCTCAAAACCGCGCTCGATGAATATCGAAAGTTGACCGGAAAGAAACCCGGTTCACGCGTTCTCGAATAGCGTGGATCGGATCGATCGGAAGCGTGAAGCCGGCTCAAGCCGAATGGCGCTAAGTTAAGAACGGCGCTTCTTGCGGGCGGGAAGATGGTCCACGCGCGCCGCCCTCAATTCACGCCGGGGGCGCTTCATGAAAGGGTAGGCTTTGGGGCGGCGTTTTTGGCAGCGGGGCTCGAAACGGTCGGGCCGTTTAGGCACTTGGTCTTCGGCGACGACGGCCAGCATGTCCGCATAAATGGCCCGGCGCAATTTGCGGTGGGAAACCGGGACTTGGGCGATGATTTGGCTGTACTGGCGGGCAGTGTCCAGCGTGCCTTTGAAACTGAGTCGGTCCAGCGGGGTGTGGCAGACACAGGCTGCCTCGCCCATAATGGAGCGGATGAGGTTGTAGGCAATGAGGTGCATTTCCAGTTCTTTGTGGATCATCGGCGGGGTCAAGCAACTGAGCATGTCCATGTGCAAGGTGGTCTTAATGTCATCCAGATAGAGTTCGATATTCCAGCGCCGTGCGTATAGGGCTGCCAGCAGTTCGACGGGCCAGAGCACTGGATCGGTGAGGGTGGTAATCAGAGTGATCTTTCTGGAGCGGCCGTTGGCGGTGGGCACCCGGAAACGCACCATGCGCACGGTGAGGGTGGCGGGCAGGCTCTGCCATTGTTCTGGCGTCATGTTTTTGGATCGCTGTCTGGGTTTGGCCAGGAGGATCAAGCGGTCGTTGTGGCCCAAGCGTTGGCCCAGGCGAAAGTCCTCGTTGCGGCTGGCGTGGAGGCGGAACAGTCCGTCGGCCCCCTGCTCTTTGAGGGTGGCCAGATTGACCCCAGGAGCCGAAGTTGCGGTCGCCCAGGAGCAGGTCATCCTTTTTGATGGTCGGCCACAGCGTGTGAGACAGAGCGTTTTCGCTGGTGCTGTAGGGGCCGTAGGCGCGCTCCAACAGGGCGCCGGTTCGGAGGGAAAAGATCCCGACCAAACGCAGGAGAGGGAAGCCGCACTCGGGCTGCTGGTCGGAGGATTGGGGATAGAGCAGGCGGTTGGCCTGGGTGTCGGGCAGGTTGAGGCAAGTGCCATCGATAACCTTGAGAGGGCGCATTGCTGCGAGTTCCAGATCGAAGGGATCGCGACAGATGTGCCCGGCCAGGTGGGAGCGGATCTCGGTCAACTCATCGAGGGTCCAGCGGGCACGAGCCTGGCAGTAGGCGCTGGTGTCTTTGTCCAGGTGCTTGGGGTCGGGCTGTTTTTGGTGGTAGGCCCTGATTTGTCGGACCGCCTCGCGGCAGGAGGAGTCCGGACTGAGGGTCTGGCCCAGGAAGCTCAGGAAGGTGAGTTTGGGGGGATAGAGGCGCTGGCGGCTATTGGTTTTGGTGGGGTTGGGGGCGAGCAGGGCGGGGTCGAGGCGGTCGGCCAGGAGGCCTTCCAGGTGATGAAGGGGTTGGCCGCGCAAGGGCTCAGCGGTTTGCTTCAAAGGGGAGTGGAACTTGCCGAAGAGAGGAGCGGTCGTAAACATATATATCTGTATAAATACAGATATTAATTGACAAGTCAAGCCCTTTCTGGCAAAATTATGGCCCATGGGCTTAAAAGCCGAACACCCCCTGGGACCTCCGCCCGCCGCCTATACCAAACTCCTGGGCCGGTTGCCCCGGGCGGGCTGGTTCTGCCAGGGCACGGTGGTCAGCCGGCCCTTGCGACGCAAGGTCGCCGGCCAGTGGGTCCAAAAGGGGCCTTATTACCTCTGGACTGGCAAGCGCCAAGGCAAAACCGTTTGTTACGCGCTGTCCCGAGAGCAGTACGAAGTGGCTAAAAGTGCGATTGCAGCCAATCGAAGGGTGATGGCTACCCTGGGCAAACTCCAAACGATGACGCTCGAAAGAATCCTCAAAAAGGTGCCTGGTGTGCGAAAACGCAAGTAGTTCACAATACGAAAGTTATGCCTTAACTTAGCGCCATTCGGCTCAAGCCGGCGTTCCGGCGCGCCGGCTTCAGCCGGCCTTGGGCAAAGGACCTGGACAGGCGCTGAATAGTTGCAAAAAAGACGTGCCATTTGCCCCCGTTGCGGTATAACCTCGCGCCATGAACCAAAACATGTCGCGTCGTTCTGCCCTCCGCAGCCTCACCGGTGGCACGGCTGCCCTGGCCGCTGTGGCCTCGCTTCCAAACTCTTTGCTGGCCGCCGAGGCCGCCCCTAAGCTCAAAGGCAATATTCACCACTCGGTCTGCCTCTGGTGCTATGGGAGCCTGCTCAACAGCGAGCGGGGCAGGCCCGCCAAGATGACCTTTGAAGACTTTTGCCGCGAGTGCGCCGCCATGGGCCTTCAATCGGTTGAATTGCTTGGCCCTTCCCAGTGGCCCACGGTCAAAAAGGCCGGCCTGGTCTGCGCCATGTGCAACGGTCCGGACAACATCTCTTATGGCTGGAACCGGCTCGACCACCACGACAATCTCCTGCCCAAATTCGAGCAAGCCATTCCCCAAGTGGCCCAAAACGGGTTCCCCAACATCATCACCTTCTCCGGCAACCGCAACGGCATGGATGATCAGCAGGGCCTCGAAAACTGCGTCAAGGGCCTCAAACGCCTCATCCCGATTGCCGAAAAGCACAAGGTCGTGGTCGTCCTCGAATTGCTCAACAGCAAGGTTGATCATCACGATTACATGGCCGACCACACCGCCTGGGGCGTGGAACTCTGCAAACGCGTCGACTCCGAGTGGCTCAAGCTCCTTTACGACATCTACCACATGCAGATCATGGAAGGCGACATGATCCGCACTATCACTGAGAACCATCAATTCATCGGCCACTACCACACCGGCGGCGTGCCCGGCCGCAATGAGATCGATGAATCCCAGGAAATCAATTACCGGGCCGTCATGAAAGCCATCGTCGCCAGCGGCTACAAGGGCTTCGTGAGCCAGGAGTTCATTCCCAAGCGCCCCGATGCCCTCGCCTCGCTCCGCCAAGCCATCGAGATCTGCGACGCGTAGGGCGCGGAACAGAAGCATTCGGACATGGGTATCGGCCGGCGAGGGTCGAGGGTCGAGGGTCGAGCGTCGAGGGAACGACGCGCCGCCCCTCGACACTCGACACTTGCCCCTCGACCCTCGCCGCCTGGATGTCGGATTTCTTTCGAGCTTCGAACCTCGGACTTCGGACCACTCCGGCGGCGCGGCATTGCTTTTTTTGCCACGAGCGGCTTTACTGGGCGGCAATGCTTTCAATGGCGCCATTCGAGGGGTTGGTCGAGTTCAGCCCGGGCTTTGCCATGCGTCCTGAGATCAGCCATGTGCTGTTCGATTTCGACGGGACGCTCTCGCTCATTCGGCAAGGCTGGCCGGAGGTGATGGTCCCGATGTTCGTCGAGATGCTGCCCCCATTGCCCGGCGAGACAGAGGCGGCGCGGCGCGAGTTGTGCGAAAACGACATCATGCGGCTCAACGGCAAGCAGACGATCTACCAGATGATCCAACTGGCCGAGCGCATCCGGGAACGCGGCGCCGCGCCCCGCGACCCGCTCTGGTACAAGCAGGAATACCTGCGCCGGCTCGACCAACGCATCCACCATCGCCTCGAGGCTCTGCGCCGGGGCGCCGTCAGCCCCGACAGCCTGCTCGTTTACGGGGCGCGTCCCCTGCTCGAGGACCTCCAACGGCGGGGCCTGCCCCTTTACCTGGCCAGCGGCACCGACGAGGTCTTCGTCAAACAAGAGGCCGGGTTGCTTGACCTCACCCGCTACTTCGGCCGCCACATTTACGGCGCCCTCGATGACTATAAGCAGTTCTCGAAAAAGAGGGTCATCGAGCGGATACTGAGCGAGAATCGAATCCCGGGCCAGCGGCTGCTTTCCTTCGGCGACGGTTACGTCGAAATCGAGAACACCAAAGAAGTAGGCGGATTGGCGGTGGCCGTCGCCAGCGACGAGGCCCACAATGGCTCCGGACGTTTCGACGAATGGAAACGCAAGCGCCTGCTCGGCGTCGGCGCCGACCTGCTCATCCCGGATTTTCGGGATGCCTCGGCCTTGCTGAAACAAATCATGGGAAAATGACGCGATGATGCCCAACTTCCCCGAACCTCTGGATACGAAAAAGCTCAGGGTCTATCCCCTGGCGCAGCGGCAGAGCCTAAGCTCCCTCGACCAGCTCCTGCGCGACCCGGACGCCCCGCCGCCCCCTTGCCCTGCTCCGCTGCTCGAGGTGATCGGCGGCTGCGCCCGGCACATTGCCGCGGCTCGCGCGCGCGGCGCCAGCGTCATCCTCATGTACGGCGCCCACCTCATTAAAAACGGCTTGATGGGCCTGGTCAACCGGCTCATGGACCGAGGCTGGCTCACGCACTTGGCCACCAACGGGGCCGGCACCATTCACGACTGGGAATTGGCCTATCTCGGGCGCACCGAGGAGAGCGTGCGCAACAACGTGGCGACAGGCACTTTCGGCACTTGGGACGAGACGGGCCGTTGCCTGCACCTGGCCCTGCTGACCGGGGCGCTTGGCGACCAAGGGTATGGCCGCAGCCTCGGAGGCTTCATTTACGAAGACGGAACCACGCTGCCCACCGCCGAGTCGTTGGAAACGGCCTTGCGCGCCGAACCCAGGCACCCGCTGGCGCCGGCCCGCGCCGAACTGCTCCAAGCGATGGAGGCGCACGGCTTGCCCGCCGGGCCTTTCCAGGTGCGGCACCCGTGGAAGGAGTCTTCGATTCTGGCCCGGGCCTTTGCCCGCAACGTTCCCATGACGGCCCATCCGGGCATCGGCTATGACATCATCTCCAACCACCCGCTCTTCAACGGCGCCGCCATTGGCCGCGCCGCCGCCGTGGATTTCCGGCTCCTGGGCCGCGCCGTCGAGGGACTGGACGGGGGCGTCGTGCTGGCCGTAGGGTCCGCGATTATGGCCCCGCAGGTCTTCGAGAAGAGCCTGAGCTGCGTCAACAATCTCCGGCGGCAGGCCGGCCGCCAAATCGTCCACGACCACACGATCTATGTCGTCGACATCCAGGATGGCGGCCGCTGGGACTGGTCCCAGGGCGAGCCGCCCAAGAACAATCCTGCCTACTACCTGCGCTTCTGCAAGAGCTTCTCACGCATGGGCGGCACGATGCGCTACGCCCAGAGCGACAATGCGGTGTTCCTGCACCACCTCCTCCGCCAACTCGACGCATGAACCTCGACCGTTTCCACGCCATCACCGAGCGCTATGCCAACCTCCGCCTCGGCATCCTGGGAGATTTCTGCCTGGACCGCTACTTCGAAATCGACCCCGCCAAGACAGAAACCTCCATCGAAACCGGTCTCCCCGTGCACAACGTGGTCGAGGTGCGCGCCCAACCCGGCGGCGCCGGCACCATTCTCAATAACCTCTGCGCCCTGCAAGTCGGCCACCTCTATCCCATCGGTTTTGCCGGCGATGACGGCGAGGGCTACGAATTGTCCCGCGCCCTCGAACAGCGGCCCGGAGTCCACCTCGGCTTTTTCTTGCGAACCGCCCAGCGCCGCACCTTCACCTACTGCAAACCGCTGGTCCTGGCCCCGCAAAAGTCCCCCGTTGAACTCAACCGCCTCGACCTCAAGAACTGGACCCCCACCCCTTCCCTGGTCCAGGGCCTCATAATAACCCGGCTGCTCGACACCGCTAAGATAGCCGACGCCCTCATCGTGCTGGACCAGGTCGAAATCCCGGAGACCGGCGTCGTCACGCAGCGAATCCTGACTTTCCTGGGCGACCACCTCCGCGCGAACCCGGAAATGCTCGTCTTGGCTGACAGCCGGCGCAGCCTGCGCGGCTTCCCGCCCGTGGTCTTCAAGATGAACGCCGCCGAGTTGGCCGCCTTGACCGGCGCCCGCAAGGACCTGGATTTCACCGATATCAAACGCGCCGCCCTGGAACTGGCCGATGCCAATCACCGTGCCGTCTTTGTCACCCTGGCCGAGCGCGGCATGGTTGGCGCCGGCCCCGGCGGCCAGGTCGAGCACGTCCCCGCCTTGCCTGTTCGCGGCGAAATCAACATCGTCGGCGCCGGGGATGCCGTCTCGGCCAATCTCACCGCCGCCATCGCCGCCGGGGCCTCTTTGCGCGAGGCCCTGGAACTGGCCGCCGCCGCCGCCGCCGTGGTCATCCATAAACTCGGCACTACCGGCACGGCCACCATCCTCGAACTCCAGGAAAAAATGACCCAGGAAGGTCTCCTGCGCCCGGATGAATAATCCTAATCTTGCTCTTGTTCTTAATCCTAATCTTAATCTTAATCCTAATCCTAATCCTAATCCGGGCGGGAGATTAGGATTAAGATTAAGATTAGGATTAGGATTAAGTTAGGAGCGGCTACCTCAATAAGCAAGCACCCTCCTATGTCTGACAACCGAGCCGATACGTTGCGCGGGCCGGGGGCACCGGTTTGTTTTCCGCACGGCCTGCACAACGCCTACCTGTTTTCCACCTTCAATGCCTTCTCCTACCAGGTGGTGCTCAACAGCCCGATGGTGCTCTACGCCAAAACGCTGGGCGCCAGCGCCACCGTGCTCGGCATCATCGCCGGCATGATGCCGCTGCTGGTGATCTTCCAAATCCCGGCCGCCAGTCACATCCCCCGCCTCGGCTTCAGGCGCTTCGTCTATGCCGGCTGGGGCACGCGGGTGATGTTCATCTTCGGCATGGCCCTGGTGCCGTTGGCCGGCGGGTTTCTCGAGGCCAAGACGCTCCTGGCGCTCATGCTCATGCTCCTGTTCTGTTTCAATCTCTCCCGCGGCATCTCCAGTTGTGCCTGGCTGCCCTGGATTACCGCCCTGGTGCCGCCCGGCCTGCGCGGCAAGTACCTCGCCCGCGACGCCGGCGTTCAAAACCTCGCCAGCTTTGTCACGTTCCTCATCGCCGCCGCCTGCCTGGCCGGCCCCTCTCACCCCTGGCAGTTCGCCATCCTCTTCGCCTTCAGCGCCACCATGGGCGCCGTCAGCCTCAGCTTCCTCAAGCGGATTCCCGATGCCGAAATCCCCGGAAGAGATCCGCGCCTCCAAGGCCCCCGTGCCGTGGCTGGCAATGCTGCTGTCATCCCGCCGTTCCGCAAACTGCTCACGGCCTGGTCGCCTATTCCGTCGCCTATGGCGGCATGACCGCCTTCACCGTGGCCTTCCTCAAAACCGAGGCCGGCATGTCCGAATGCAGAATCCTGCTGGTGACCTCCGTGGCGTTTCTGGGCGGACTGTGCAGCTTGTGGTTCCTGGGCTCGCGCCTGGACCGCCTCGGCAGCAAACCGGTGCTCTGCCTTTTGCTTCGCCGCCTGGCTGGCGGTGCTCGCCGGCTGGATGACCCTTTCCGGCGGGCTCCTCCCGGTAAGACTCTCCCTGGTCCTCATCCTGCAATTCCTCATGGGCCTGCTGGCCGCGCTCATCCAAATGTCCAACACCCGCCTGGCCATGGTCGTCATCCCCGTCATGGGACGCAATCATTTCTTTGCCCTTTACTCGGTCATCGGCAACGTCATCCTGGGCCTCGCCCCTATCGGCTGGGGCTTGCTCATCGACGCCGTAGGCGCTCGCTCCCCAATCTGGCTCGGCTTGGCCTGGAACCGCTACACCGTCTTCTTTGCAGCCACCTCCCTGGCCTTCCTCTGCACCCTGGCCTGCGCCCGCCGCCTGGACGAACCCGAAGCCGCCGGCCTGGAAGAACTCCTGCGCGAGATTCTCATCCAATCCCCCCAACGCTTCTGGCTCCGCTTCTGGCCCCGAGGCGGGACGTGAGCCATGGTTGCTCCGCCATCAGCACACACCTTACGACCGCCTGCTCGTCCGGTTCGCTGACCGCCAACTTGCCCGGGCCGAGGTGCGCCGGGACGTGGAACGTCTGTTGGCCCAATGGGAAGGCGCGGCAAAGTCAACCGGACCAGCCGAAGACGGTCCTCCCTCCCCACGGATGCCCAATCGTGAGGGCGTGGGTGGAAACCGCCCCGCGCCCTAACCCGGATATTTCACGGGTTTCGCCAACCGGAAGGCGTAGCGCAGGCTTCCAGCCTGCTGTATCGCGGATTTCCAATCCGCAGATGCTCCCAACCAGCTACAGCCTGCCGACTGGAAGTCGGCGATACAGCAGGTTGGAAACCTGCGCTACGTAGCTTCGGCAGCCCAGTGCCGCTCTTAGGCTGTGAAATATCCAGGCTAAGTTCGCCGCCCGAGTTCAGAGCACTGGTGATTGTCATTGTATTTTCCCCCTTTTGGGACTTTACTCTTGGGGCGGCGGGGCTTAACCTGTGGTTAACGTTGTTGGCTAATGTATGAATGAAATGTTTGCACTGTTTAATTTAGGGGGCCCGGAGATCCTGTTGGTCCTGGCGGTGATTCTGATTATGTTCGGCGCCAAGAAAATTCCGGATCTGGCCAAGGGCCTGGGACAGGGCATTAAGGAGTTCAAGAAGGCGACTCGCGAAGTGACCGATGAGATTCAAAACGCGGCGAATTCCACTCCTCCTCCGCCCCCGCCTGCGCCCGCTCCTGTCGAGCCCCGGCAGATTGTCGAAGCGACGCCGGTCCAGAAACCGGCGGCGATTGCCCAGTCCAGCGAGCAGAAGGCCTAAGCCCCTGCTGCCGGCTTCTTGGTCATGGCCGAAGACCGCGATGAATTGCGTACTGGCACCACTTCTGAGGAACAGGAAGAAGAGGGCGGCCCCGTTAAATCGTTTCTTGAACACCTCGAGGACCTGCGCTGGGTGCTCATCAAGAGCCTCGTGGCCCTGGGCGTGGCCTTCATTGTCTGCCTGGTCGCCGGCAACCAGGTCGTCAAGGTCCTGACCTGGCCGCTCACGCGCGCGCGAATCTCCTATCCCCGTGACCGGCAGGTCGTCACGTTCCTGTGGGATACGAACCGCTTGGGGGTTTTTCAAGTGTCTCGCTCGGGCGCCAACGCCCTCCACCTGCCGACCAACCAGTTTGTCACCTTCCACCTCGAGCTCATCCCCCGGGACGGAGCCGAGAACGGAACCAATGCCAATCTCTTTGTCCCCATCGCAAGGATGGATTCGGATCCGACCGAGGCGCAGCGCTTGGTGATTCCGATCGTCTCGCTCGGACCGGCGGCAGCGTTTATGGTGGCCGTGCAGGTGGCCGTGTACGCCGGCATCCTCATTGCCTCTCCCTTTGTTCTCTACTTTGTCGCCAGCTTTGTCTTCCCCGCCCTCAAGCTCAAGGAGCGGAAGTATGTCTATCGCGGGATGTTTTATGGCATTGGCCTTTTCTCGACCGGCGTGGCCTTCTGCTACTTCGTGCTCATGCCCGTCGCGCTTCGAGCGTCCGTCACTTTCACCGAATGGCTGGGCTTCTCCGTCCAACAGTGGAAGGCGGAAGATTTCATCAGTTTCGTCTGCAAGTTCATGCTCGGCATGGGGTTGGGTTTTGAAATGCCGGTGGTTTTGCTGGTCCTGGTCAGAATCGGGATTCTGAGCTACTCGATCCTCTCCAAAGCCCGGCGCTATGTGGTCGTCATCAATCTCATCCTCGGCGCTCTGCTGACGACCCCTGAGGTCCTGACTCAGGTTCTGATGGCCGTGCCGCTGCAAGTCCTCTACGAAATCACCGTCTGGATTGCCTGGTACTGGGAACGGCGGGACAAGAAACGCCTGGCCGCCGAGGAAGCTGCCGCCACGGCGCAGAGACAGACCTCCTGAGCGGAAAACAGATTTTCGCCCAAGACCGTTCCGGTCTCAGTTCCGGTTGCCCGGTGGCCGGGCACGCCCTGGTCTTTCACTCCTATGGTGCGCTTGGTTTTGTTCGACATTGACGGCACCTTGATCCGCACCGGCGGGGCGGGCATGAGGGCCTTCGCGAAGGTGTTCGCCACCGAGTTCAATGCCCTCGACGGCTTCGAGCGATTGAAGTTCTCCGGCCGCACGGACTTGAGCCTCATCCGCGAGTTCTTCGGCTTTCACAACATCCCCGTGACGCCGGAGAACCTCCAGCGGTTCTTCGACCGCTATCCGTTCTGGCTCGAGCAGTTCCTGCGGCAAGGCCAGGCCAAGGTTTGCCCCGGGGTCAGGGAATTCATTCACGGCCTCCAGGCCCTGCCGCAGCCGCCGCTCCTGGGCCTGTTGACCGGCAACATCCGCCTGGGGGCGGAAATCAAGCTCCGTCATCTGCATCTCTGGGAGACCTTTGCCACCGGGGCGTTTGCCGACGATCACGAAGAGCGCAGCCAGATCGCCGCCATCGCCCGCCGGCGGGGCAGCGAAATCCTTCGAGAAGAGCTGCGCGATGAGCAGGTCCTCGTCGTCGGCGATACGCCGCTGGACATTCGCTGCGCCCGGGCAATCGGCGCCAAAGTCCTGGCGGTCGCCACGGGCGGCTGCACCCTCGAGGAACTCAAGTCGCACCAGCCGGATTGGGCGGTGAGCGACTTGAGCCAGATTAAGCCTGCCCAGGTGGCGGAGATGGAGAGGGTGATTTAAAGCCGCGTCAGGACCGCCAGGCTTCTGGTTCTTGTCATTGCCCACATCTTTTGCTGCTCAATTGAGAGGATCTCATGGTTCCATGGGCTTCAGGCCAACGGCCTGACTCATACCAGCCCAGGGCAACGCCCTGGGTTCTGAAGCCGTTTTATCCTCTTGCAGGCCAACGGCCTGCCTCATCTGCTTGATTGGGGCCGCTCTCCCCGTCCAATGGAACGCCGCCGAACCCCAATCCCACGGCACCATGAGTCGCGCTTTCAGCGCTCAGCATGGTCTTTGGCCGACAAACCCAGGGCGTTGCCCTGGGCTGCTCAGTTGGCCGTCAGGCGGTAGCTGAACGCCCCTTTGACCGGCGACACATAGATTAGACCCTCCTTGGCGCGAAGCTCAGCTGGCCCGAGTTCGTGGTTGTCTTTGTCCAGCGCCACGGCCCCTGCGGCGCTGATGGCGAAGCCGCACTCGGCCTCCTGGTAGAGGATGATTTCGTATTGGCCTTTCGCGAGGATGCGGCACACGCCAAGGCCGTTGCCGGCGGCTTTGTCGAACCGGGCGAAGGCGCCGCGGCCATCCACGTAAAGGTAGGCAGGGGTGGCGGCGTAATCGCAGCGGTGGCCTTGGGCGTCGCCACTGATGACCTCGATCGCGCCGTCGGTTGTCCAGCCGGCGTAACCGTTGGGGGGCAAATCGAGCTTGCGGCCGAAGGCCTCGCAGCGGAGCCGCTCGGTGCGGCTGCCGTTGGCGGCGGTCACGGTGCCATCGGCATAGCGGGTGATGACTTGAGAGCGGCGGAAGGCGCCGCCGGCCACGGCGCGGCTGGTGTCCAGGAGTTGCCCGCCGGCGGCGACGTAGCGGATTTCCTCCGCGTTGGCCAGGCAATAGCGGCTCTGAAGCTGCTGGAGCATGTAGTAGCTCCGCAGGGCATGGCCGTAGCCGCCTTCCATGACCAGAAAGCCCGGATGCCCGAAGGCGACCGTGGCGGCAAGGAAACGGTCGAGTTCGGCGTCCCGCTGTTCCGGCGTGGCGCGGGGCTGAGGCGCGTTGGCGTAAAACATCTCGAGGTTGCCCATGCCGAAGTTGCAGCCCAGCGGATGCATCTGGCGCAGGTCGAAATCGACCAGCCACGGGTTCTCCGCCGGACGGTAGCTCTGGTCCTGGCCATAGTTGCCGTCGGTCAGGCCCATATAGAAGCAATGGTAGTTGCCTTCGGAATAGACCGGGCCGTTCCAGGCCCGCTTCTGGAGGAGCATGATTTCGCCGTAGGAATAAAAGACCGCCGCGAATGTGCCGGCGCCCGGCACGCGCGGGTCGTAGTCCACGCGATGCCACGGGGCCACGGCGGTGTGAACGTCGCAATAGGCGGTGCTGAAGTGGAACTTGGCCTGGATTTGCGGGGCGAGCCGGGCGCAATACTCGACCGCGCGGGCGGGTTTGGGCGCGTAACAGCGCATCCAGGCATGCTCAAGCTGGTTGTGCGGGTCGCGGGCGACCATGTCGAAATTCCAGAACTCGTTCACCGGGGCGAAGTCGGTGAAGTTGTTGTAGGGGCCGTAGATGAAGCCGAGCTTGTCCTGCATGAGACGGGCATAGTCGTAGGCGCCCTGGTCGCCGCCCTTGCCAGGGGCGGCTCGGGTGCGGAAGGTGAAGCTCTCCCCTTCATCACGCCAAAGCGTCTCGTGGTCGGTCACGACCATCTGCGTCAGGCCGTAGCGGTGCGCCTCCGTCCAATAGCGGGCGTCCTGCTGCCGCTCGGAGGCGCCGTGCGCCCGCCACAGGCGCGTGCCGGTGATCTGCTTCCAGGGCGAGGGCGGATTGGGGATGGCGGGCAGGACTTCCTCGTAGCGCGGGGAGAGCGTCACGAAGAACCGCTCGAAACAGTCGTTGCGTTTGCCGTTGGTCAGCGGGAGATAGCGCGTGCCGCCGTTGTAAGTCACCCCCTGGGCCGAAATCGAATTGGCAGCCCATAAAATCGAGCCGTTGGACAGATACCAGTCGGCGTTGCCCGCAAGGAAGAGCGGCGACTCCGGCGTCCCCGAGACGAGCACGGCGGGCCGGCCCCCCTCGGCCGGATAGAAGGGATTGGTCACCAGACGCGGATTCTGAAGGCCGGCCCCCAGCGCGCGGCCGAAACGGACCTCGGCAACATTGCCCCCGGGCGCCAATACTTCGATGACGAGCGATTTGTTCCAGAGACGATAGATATAAGTGACTTCGGCGGAGACGCCCTGCGCGCTCAAGCGCCAGCGCGATTCGATGCGGGCGTCTTTCTGCATCGGTGCCGAGATGCTCGGCCTTTTCAGGCAGGACCGGGCCTCCGGCGGTCTGGAGATACACGCCCCCATCCGCGCAGGGCTGGACCTCGCAGGTCCGGCTTGTCTGGCGGCCCTGCCCCCGCGCGCGGCGGAAACTCCCATTCCATCTCGAGGTCGCTCCAGGTGCCGGTCTGCGGTTTCAAACGGCAGACCAGCCGGCCATCGACGCCCTCGTAAGAAAGGGCGAAGGCGCTCGGCGGTTCCGGGCCTCGGGGCCTTGATGGTGCTGGTAAACTGCATCGGTGAGATTGCACGGCAGAATGGTCTGCTCCCGCGTCGGAAAGGGCAGCCGGCCAGGGCCGGTGTTGGCCCCGGCGGACTGCCCCGGCAAGAGGGTGCAACCGCGCAGGGGGCGCGGCTCGAAGGTGAGCGGCTGGAATTGCTCGCTGAACACGGCGAGGTTGTCGAAATAAAGAACGCGCTCGTCCTTGTTCTTGCCGTTGGTGATGAGCAGACCCTTGAACCGGGCGCCTTGCTTGACCCGCGCGATCTGCTCCGGCGTCAGGCGCCGATGCAACAGGAACCATTCCTTCCAGTCCACGCTGTAGAGAAAGACGGAGAATTCCTCCCCCGCGCCATCCAGGAACAGCGCGGTGATGCCCACGCGCGGAGTGGACGGGTCGGTGGCCCAGCCCCAGTTATTGCCGTAACACCAGAGCGTGACGGCATCGAAGGGCCGGCTGATGACGATGGGGTTGGGCGGCAGGACCCGCACCTCCGGCGCGGCACCGGTGCCGCGATAGCTCAGCTTGCCCACGTGCTCTCCCCAAATCTGTTGCTCGCGCGTTTGCTCGAACTTCGCCTCCGCATCCTTGCACTCCACCCGCCAGCCCCTGACATCCTCGAAGTCCACCAGCGGCGGACAGGCATCCTCCACGCGATTGGCCCAGTCCAACTCGTAGGGCCGCTTGCCGACTGTGTGGCTTCCGTTGGTTTGGGCCAAACCCGCGCCGGCCGTGAAAATGCAAAGGGCGAAGAGAGGGCTGTAATGCAGAGACATGAGCGAGTATTAGGCTGCTGGATTCGGGGCCGCAAGCAGAGAAACCGTTGGAAACGGTTTAGGGTCCGGCATGGGGGGGATTTTGAGGCGGCCAGAGCGCTCGTATTCATTAACGTCGGCGAAATAGGCTTTGCGCATGAGGGCGATCTGTTCTGAGTAGTCAGACTGGTCGTCCTGGGTGGCGGGGGCTTGGGGGTTCTCCGGGATGGGCGGGTTTGTTTTGGAGCTTTTGGCAGGTGAGGAGGAGTTGGGCGAGCTTGAGGAATGAATTATGAATTGTGAGGTATGAATTATGAAATATGAGCGCCGCGGCGGTTTGGAGCGCGTGGAGCGTGAGGGCGGGGCAGCGGAGGATGGATGGGAGGCCCGACAAAGGCGCCAACAAAGGTTTTGGGAGCGCGGCGGCGGGGGGCTGGCTTGGGTGGGGGGCATCGGCTTGAGGGGGAGCGAAGGGAAAGAGGGAGCGGAGCAGGTCGTGGACTTGCTGGAAGAGCAGGATTTGGGTTTTGAACCAGTGGTCGAGTTGGCCGGAGTAGAGGGCCAGGCTGGGATGGGGCAGGCAGGTTGAGAGTTGAGGGTTGAGGGCCATGGGAAATGCGGAGTGCGGAGTGCGGAGTGCGGAGTGCGGAGTGCGGAATTGGTCAAGGTTGGGCGCAATGCGGAGTGCGGAGTGGGGAATTGGGCGAGGCTGCGCGAGAGGTTAAAATTGGTGATAATTGGTTAAACGGGAGGAGTGGCAGCGGCCCGCCTTCGCTGGGGCTACGGCGGGCAAGCGGGCGGCGGGGTTGGGTTGGCTTGGGATGCGGCGGGGGCGGGAGCGAGTGAGGCGAGGGCGTCGCGGAGGGCTTGGAGGTTGAGGGCGCGGATTTCGGCTTCGTGGATGTGTTTTTTGCGCTGCCATTCGGCGTTGGAGAGCTGGATTTGAATCCGCTCGCGTTCGAGGCCAATGCGGTGGGCTTCATGGCCCTGGCGCTGGAGGCGGGTGACGCTGCCGCAGAGTTGGCTGAGGCGGCGGGAGTGGGTGTCGGGGTCGAGGTCTTCAGCGGATAGGCTGCGTAGGGCGACGGAGGCGTAGTGAAGGGAGAGCCAGCGGGCGAGTTTGTCGGCGAAGAGGCCGGCGAGGGAGTCATCGCCGAGGGCTTCTTTGTCTTCGAGGTCACGGGCGAGGGCGATGGCGTCGTGGCGGGTGAGCCAGTCGCAGTAGCCACCGTTTTTCCATTGGGAGAGGTTGGCAGCGGAGACGGGCTGGGAGGCGAACTCGGCGGCGAGGATGGTTTGGACCTCGGGGAGGGAGTTGAGCCAGTCGAGAATGGAGGGGCCGGGCTCGTTGTCGAGGAGGCGGCGGTTGAGTTGGTCCCGGATGGAGACGGGTAGGCGGGCGATTTTTCCGGTGCGGGTCATGGGAAAGGCAAAAGGTAGAAGGCTAAAGGCTAAAACGGGTTAGCAGGGTGGAGGGGCGGCAGAGGGTCCCGCCTTCGCTGGGGCTACGGCGGGCAAGCGCGTGTCGGGGGGCGAGGGCCGAGGTTCGCGGGTCGAGGCCCGGGGGCCGGGGGCCGAGGGGCGAATTCAGGTTGTATAGCATTGACATACGGCAGTTTTCGCATATTTGGGGGAGCGGGTGCAAATGCTGCGTTGGCTGTATTGGCTGTATTGGCTGTTTTTTCAGATCACCGCACGACGGACCACGGACCACGGGACCACGGACCACGGATCACGGACCACGGACCACGGACCACAGTCCACGGTCTGAGCACAGCGCAGCGAGGCCGCAAGCAAGCGCCCCGAGCATGATTTTTGGGCCACAGATGGCACAGATTGCACAGATGGGATTTCTTTTCTGTGCAATCTGCAATGTGTGGCTCAATTCGTCGGGCGGAAGTTCTTAGCGGGTCCAGTCGGCGCAGAGGAGTTCGGCTTGCTGGAGGACGGTTTGGGTGGCTTTTTCCTGTTTGTCGGGCGGGTAGCCGTGTTTGCGGAGGATGCGCTTGACGGCGACCCGGATTTTTGCGCGGACGGCTTCGCGCTCTGTCCAATCAATGGTGACGGTGTTGCGGATGCTCTGGACCAGTTCGTGGGCGATGGCTTTAAGGGTGGGCTCGCCCAGGTACTCTGACGGCGCTGTCGTTGACTTCGAGGGCGTCGTAGAAGGCGATTTCGTCGTCGGTGAGGCCGAGGTCCTGGCCGCGCTTTTCGGCCTGGCGCATTTCTTTGGCGAGTTGGATGAGTTCCTCGATCACGGCGGCGGCTTCGATGGCGTGATTTTGGTATTTGAGGATGGCCTTTTCCAGCATGTCGGCGAAGGACTTGGACTGGATGAGGAACTTCCGGGAGCGGACCTTGATCTCGTTGTTGAGGAGCTTGCGGAGCAGCTCGACTGCGAGGTTTTTCTGGGGCATGCCGCGCACTTCGGAAAGGAAATCGTCCGAGAGGATGGAGATGTCCGGCTTCTTGAGGCCAGCGGCGGCGAAGATGTCCACGACCTCGCTTGAGGAGACGGCGCGGGAGATAATCTGGCGGATGGCGGCGTCCATGTCCTCCGGGGACTTTTCCTTGCCGGCAATAGTGCTTTTGGCAATGGCAGCGCGGACAGCTTGCAGGAAAGCGACGTTGTCGCGGATTTCGATGGCCTTCTCGTTCGGGATAGCGAGCGCGAAGGCCTGGGAGAGTTCCGTGACCGCGCGCAGGAACTTCCGCTTATGCTGGTCCGGTTCCTTCTCTTTTTTGGCCTGGCTGAGGATGTGCTCCTGTGCCAACGGGAGGAGGCCGAGCTTTTGAGGGGGCGACCCTGTCTTCCAGACGGACCAGTCAAACCCGTGCATGAAATCGCAGCAGACTTCGAACTTTTCGAGCATGACTGCGACGGCTTCCTCCTGGTTGATGGCGGTTTTGCCGGTGCCGCCGCTTTCGGTGTAGGTCGTTAGGGCCTGCTTTAGCTCGTGGGCAAGGCCGAGGTAGTCCACGACCAGGCCGCCGGGCTTGTCTTTGAAGACGCGGTTGACACGGGCGATGGCCTGCATGAGGCCGTGGCTGCGCATGGGCTTATCCACGTACATGGTGTGGAGGCAAGGAGCGTCGAAACCCGTGAGCCACATGTCGCGGACGATGACGATTTTGAGGGGGTCGTTCGGATCCTTGAACCGCTTTGCCAGGGCTTCGCGGCGCGGCTTGTTGCGGATATGCTCTTGCCACTGCAGCGGATCAGAAGCAGACCCGGTCATGACTATCTTGATCTCCCCGCGCTCGTCGGGCGCATGATTCCAGCGCGGGCGCAGGTTGATGAGGGCATTGTACAGCTCGACGCAGATGCGGCGGCTCATGCAGACGATCATGGCCTTGCCGTCCATGACCTCCAGGCGGGCGTCCCAGTGGTTGACCAGGTCCTGGGCGATGAGGCCGATGCGTTTTTCGGCGCCGACGATGGCCTCCATGGCGGCCCATTTGGTTTTGAGCTTCTCTTTGTGCTCGAGTTCCTCGCCCTCGGTGGCCTCCTCGAAATCGGGGTCGATTTTGGGTTTTTCCTCCGCCTTGAGCTCCAGCTTGGCGAGGCGGCTTTCGTAGTAGATGGGGACGGTGGCCCTGATCTTCGACTGCGCGCTGGATGTCGTAGATGGAAATGTAGTCGCCGAAGACGGCCCTGGTGTTGGCGTCGGTCTTTTCGATGGGGGTGCCGGTGAAGCCGATAAAGGAGGCGTTGGGCAGGGCATCGCGCATGTGGCGGGCGAAGCCGTCGATGAAGTCGTACTGGCTGCGGTGGGCTTCGTCAGCCATCACAACGATGTTCCGGCGGCCGGAGAGGAGTGGGTATTTGGCGCCTCTTTCCTCGGGGAAGAATTTGTGGATGGTGGTGAAGACCACGCCGCCGCTGGCGACGGCGAGGAGTTGTTTGAGGTGCTCCCGGCTTTGGGCTTGGACGGGCTTCTGGCGGAGCAGCTCGTGGCAGCGGGAAAACGTGCCGAAGAGCTGGTCGTCCAGGTCGTTGCGGTCGGTGAGCATGACAATAGTTGGGTTTTCCATCGCCGGGTGGAGGACCAACTCGCCGGCGTAGAAGACCATGGTGAGCGATTTGCCGGAGCCCTGGGTATGCCAGACCACGCCGATACGGCGGTCGCCGGCGGTTCCGCCAGGCTGATGGCGGGCGAAGTACCCGCCGGAGCGGTCGCGGAGGGCGTCGCCGGCTGCCGCGGCGCAGGCGCGGAGAGTTTCCTCGACAGCGATGCGGACGGCGTGGAACTGGTGATAGCCGGCCATTTTCTTGAGCAGCACGCCGCCGGCGTCTTCCTCGAAGACAATGAAGTGGTGGACAAGATCGAGAAAACGCCGTTTTTCAAACACACCGCGAAGCAGGACATCCAATTGTGGCATCGTGGGCGGCGCAACGGTCTCGCCCTCGATGGTGCGCCATGGCATGAAACGCTCTTTGTCGGAGGTGATGGTGCCGATGCGGGCTTCCAGGCCGTCGGAGATTACCAGAAGGGCATTGTAGGTGAAGATAGAGGGGATTTGCTGCTTGTAGGTTTGGAGCTGGTTGAAAGCATCCCAGATGGTGGCGTTTTCGTCGGCCGCGTTTTTCAACTCGAAGACGGCCAGCGGCAGGCCGTTTACGAAGACGACGATGTCGGCGCGGCGGTTGTGTTGGCCCTCGATCACCGTGAACTGGTTCACCACGAGCCAGTCGTTGGCGTCCGGGTTTTGGAAATCGACGAGGTGGGCAAGCCGGATTCCGATGGTCCCGTCGGGCCGTTTGCATTCCACGGGGATTCCCTCTACCAACATGCGGTGGAAGGCCCGGTTATTCGTGAGCAGCGAATGGGACTGCGGCACGGCCGCCTTGCCGAAGGCCTCCTCCAGGGCTTCCGCCGGGAGGTCAGGGTTCAACCGGCGCAAGGATTCCCGGAGGCGATCCCGAAGCGCCACCTCGGAGAAAGAGCCGCGTTCCGCCGCCGGCTCGCCTGGGGCGACATCTCCGCCACGCAGTGAAGCATAGCCAAGTGACTCCAGGGTATCGAGGGCCGCCGCCTCGACCCCGGCCTCGTAAAGTTGTCTCGCCTTCATTCGTCGGGTTATTCTTTCACCCAAAAGGCCCTTGCTTTTCAGGCTGCCGCACCGTATTGTTTTCTTGGATTAGGGAAACCTGGTCGGCTTGGGGTTTCGGTGGATTCACCGGGGCCCCCGGTTTTTCTGGGAAACACTTGAGGCCCCATCCCCCTACCTTTCCCTCCGGGTCCAACGCCAGTTTTTCCCGAATGACATCGAATGCTCGATTGGCCTGCTCGGGTCTCGCCACAGCCAGCCCAATCGGCCGGGCTATGAGATCGGCCAGTTGCAGACCCGCGCAATTGACTTTCTTGTCGGCTATCACGACATCGAAAGGAAAGCATTTCCCGGTGCCGTTGTCGCCCGCGCAAATGCGCCGGAAGGCCAGTTCCAGTTCCTGGTCCTCGGCCTTGCCCCGCGCCTCGCAGGTGATGTGGGTCCGCCGTTCGTTCTGGCCGTGCCGCTTCAACAGCGCAAACAATTGTTCGAGGCAGAATTGCAACGAGAGATGATAAGGGTGATGTTTGTTCCCGTGCTGTTTCCAAAGCTCATCCTTGCGGATGACGGCAGCCACCACCTCCATTGGGGTTTGGCGGACGATCTCCGTCAGTTCCTCGAGGAACAGCTCCTTGCGTTCCGGGGATTTCAGCATGGCGAAAGCGCCTTGGTCCTTGCGAATGTCTCGCTCGTGCAGGATCACGCCGTCGTGGCCGAAATGGCGGAACTTGAACCCGTGCAACCCCGGGACCAGCCGGTTGATATACGCGTTCTTCCGGAACAGGCAGCAAGCAAGTACGAATACCGGAAAGCGGGCATCCACACGCTCCAGGCCGTGGTCGCCGCTCTCGTCGGCATACACGATGAACTCGCTGAAAAGCTCGACACTCATACGGCTCCGTCATGATGCTTCTGGCCGTGGGCGGTTTTGGCCATGCCTCCCGCCACGCGCAACTTGCGCGACAGCAGCTGCGGCAGCAGCGCGTCTCGCAACGCCGCCAGCGTGCGGGATTCTTTGCAGTTGGCACGGATGCGGCGAAGGAGCGGGGATGCCATTTGGTCGAACTTCGTGAGCACGTGGGTCGGCGGAAGCAGGATGGCGAGTTCGCAGACCTGCGTCGAGTTTAAGCCAGGAATTGCAACCCCGGTTCCACGATTCCGCATTTCGTCCATGGGGGAGTCGGAACGGAGCCAGAAGGTACAGAAATGATTGCGGCAGCTTTGGCTCGGTTCTGAGGCGATAAACGTGTTCATTGATGCAAAACTCTGGAAACGGAAATCCGTCGCCGACAATCGTAACGTGTGGCTCGAATTCGCCGGGGCGGCCTCCGTCTTTGTAGAGCAGGACGTCCCCGTCCCGAGCGTGCCCTTTCCTCATCGTCTCGAAGAACTCGCGCGGAACGAATTTGGTTTTGCTGTAGTCGAAGTGACCGACGCCGACGATACTCTGAGCACCAACACTTGGCACGCCTTCAGTGATTCCGCTCACTCCGCCCTTGGGTCGCTCTCCGGTTTCGATAGCGGACAGCGTTTCTCCGAGTTTACATAGGCGCCAACCTTTGGGAAGGGCTGCTCGCGTGGTGTCCAAGAACCAGAATTTGAAAAGATTTTGTGCGATCGCCTCGAGCGTCTCGTTCATCCGACCGTTCAGCTCGATCTTGTTGTCCAACGTGCCCAACACTTGTGCAATTGCCTCCTGCTCGTTAAGTCCGGGCAGTGGAATGATCAGGCTCACAAGATCGGAGCCGGTGATGCCAGCAACAGCCACATGGCGAAGGATACTGCCAAGAGCGTGTGTGCCAAATGGCGAGCTAAATAAGTAAAAGAGGAAGAGGCTGTTTGCTTTGCGTGGGTCTGGCCGGGCGCGGATGATCGAGGATTCGAAAGTCGTGGGTTCCGCTACCTCAAGAACGACGCTACATTTGCCAGCCCCTTCTGCAACGAGAGATCGCCGTGCGAACAACAAATCTCCGACTTTAACGCTGAGTTTTTCGAGTTGGTTCTCGTCGAGTTCGACTCTCCGCATTTCAATGTCGCAGAGGCGGGGGTGCCCGAACAACTCCCCCATGTTCACCATCTTCGCGCCCCTCCCGTGGAACTCCTTTGGCTTGTAAATTCCATTGCGCACCCCGCCGTCAAGGACGGCACCAAATTCGACGGCTCGCCACCCTAGCTGGAAGCTCTCCGATTAATGGCAGTGAAATGTTATCTTTTGTTGCCATCGGCGATCGCCTTCAGGTTTTGCCGAATCGCGTTCTCGAGTTTTGTGGAGTCCGCGAATTGTCCTTCGAGTCTGGAGGTCAGCCGCTTCATTTTGTTTTCGAAGGGCTCGCCGTCCTCTTCGACTTCCTCGGCGCCTACGTAGCGGCCGGGAGTGAGGATGCAGGCGTGGGCGCGCATTTCATCATGCGTGGCGTCTTTCCAGAAACCGGGGATGTCCTCGTACTTTCTCGCCCCTTTGTCGCCCCGCCATGAATGGTAGGTTCCGGCGATTCGCAGGATTTCATCTTCAGAGAACTGGCGATGGGTGCGGTCAACGAGTTGGCCGAGCTTCCGCGCGTTGATGAACAGAGTTTTCCCACGTCGGTCGCGCAGGCGGTTGTTCCGTTTGTCGCGAGCAAGAAACCAGAGGCAGACCGGAATTGGCGTCGAGTAAAAGAGCTGCCCCGGGAGCGCTACCATGCAGTTGACCAGGTCGGCCTCAATGATGGCCTTGCGGATGTCGCCTTCGCCGGATTGGTTGGAGGACATGCTGCCGTTGGCGAGGACGAAGCCGGCGATGCCCGTGGGGGAGAGGTGATGGATGAAGTGCTGGACCCAGGCGAAGTTGGCGTTGCCGGCGGGGGGCGCGCCGAATTTCCAGCGGACATCGTCACGCAGGCGGTCACCGCCCCAGTCGCTCATGTTGAAGGGCGGATTGGCGAGGATGAAATCGGCTTTGAGGTCTTTGTGCAGGTTGCGGTGGAAGCTGTTGGCGGGTTCTTTGCCGAGGTTGCCTTCGATGCTGCGGATGGCGAGGTTCATCCTGGCGAGACGCCAGGTCGTGGGGTTGGATTCCTGGCCGAAGATGCTGATGTCGCCGATGCGGCCGCCGTGGGCTTCGACGAACTTTTCGCTTTGGACGAACATGCCGCCGGAACCGCAGCAGGGGTCGAAGACGCGGCCTTTGTACGGGGCGAGCATGGCGACCAGGAGCTGGACGATGCAGCGGGGGGTGTAGAACTGGCCGCCTTTTTTGCCTTCGGCGCTGGCGAATTGGCTGAGAAAATATTCATAGACACGGCCGAGGACGTCCTTGGAGCGGCTGTCTTTATCGCCGAGGCCGATGGTGGAAACGAGGTCAATGACGCCGCCGAGGTTTTGCTTGTCGAGGTGGGGGCGGGCGTAATCTTTGGGGAGGACGCCTTTAAGCGGGGGGTTATCCCGTTCGATGGCGACCATGGCTTTGTCGAGGTCGGCACCGATGGCGGTTTGTTTGGCGCGGCCCTGGATGTAGGTCCAGCGGGCTTCAGTGGGGACCCAGAAGATGTTTTCGGCGAGGTATTCGTCGCGGTCTTCGGGATTGGCGCCCGGCTCCTTCTGGAGGGCGGCGTGTTTTTCCTGGAAGGCGTCGGAGATGTATTTGAGGAAGATGAGGCCGAGGACGACGTGTTTGTACTCGGCGGCGTCGAGGTTGCCGCGGAGTTTGTCTGCCGTGGCCCAGAGGGTGGCTTCGAAGCCGAGGTGGTGACCGGGGCCGGGGGAGCGGCTCTGAAGAGGCTCCTGCGTGGGTTTCGGCTTGGGCGCTGGCATGGGGGGAGTTTAGGGGAAAAGCAGAAAACAGAAAACAGAAAACAGAGAGCGGAAGGCAGAAAGTGGGAAGCAGGGGGCGCTTGTGGGGTGGGGGAATTGAGAATTGAGAATTGCAAATTGCAAATTGCAAATTGCCGGAGAGGTGTGAGGCCGGGGGAGTTGCCGGGGCGGCTTTGGCGGGTTGCGGGCAAAGGGGGAAAAGGCGTTGACGGGCTGGCGGGCAAGTGTGTTGGCCGGGGGGCGGTGGGGCCGTTCTCATCAAGGCGGGGAGGCAAGCGTTGGGTGGCTGGGTCGGGTGCTGGGGGGGCGGGAAACCGTTGGAAACGGTTTCCGGTGTGGTCCTTGGCCGTTCTGCACCGCGCTGAAGCGGCGGTGTTAATGAGAGCGCGTGGGGCTGAAGCTGTCGGGGCCGAGCGGGCGACTGGGCGGCTGCCGCCTGAAGGCGGCGTTCCGGGGGGCTGGGTGGCGGAGGCTGTCGCGGGCATGCGGGGGCATAGCCGATAGTCAATAGCCGATAGCCGAGGACAGGGACGTTTTTGGATGCTTGTGGAAGCAGAAAGTGGAAGGCGGAAAGCGGAAGGCGGAAGGTGGGAGGCGGGAGGGGGGCAAGGGAGGGATGGGAGGGAAAAAGCAGAAAGCAGAAAGTAGGAGGCAGGGGGCGCGGGTGTGGGTGGTGAATTGAGAATTGAGAATTGAGAATTGCAGATTGCAAATTGCAAATTGCAAATTGCAAATTGCCGAAGAGGTGTGAGGCCGGGGGAGTTGCCGGGGCGGCTTTGGCGGATTGCGGGGAAAGGGGGAAAGCCGTTGACGGGCTGGCGGGCAAGTGTGTTGGCCGGGGGGCGGGTGGGGGGGGGCGAATTGAGAATTGCAAATTGCAAATTGCAAATTGCCGAAGAGGTGTGAGGCCGGGGGAGTTGCCGGGGCGGCTTTGGCAGGTTGTGGCCAAGGGGGGAAAAGCCGTTGACCGGCTGGCGGCAGGCGCGTGGGCCGGGGGGCGGGTGGAAACTGTTCTCATCAATGCGGGGAGGCATGCGTCAGGCTACGGGATCGAGCGCCGGGCATCGGGAAACCGTTGGAAACGGTTTCCGGTAGGGTCCTTGGCCGTTCTGCACGGCGCTGAAGCGGCGGTGTTAATGAGAGCGGCCTGGTGGGTTGCCAGAGGTCTTCCGGGCGGCCAAGGCAAGAAGACAAACCGTTGGAAACGGTTAAGGAACCGCAAGAGACGTCAGCGGACGCGAATCACGGAAGCCATGCGGCTTCGTTCGCCGCGGAGCGCATTCGCGTCCATTCGTGTCCATTCGCGGTTGGACCAATCGGGTATTTCGACGCATGAGCTGCTGCCGCCTGAAGGCGGCGTTCCATGCGTGCGTTGGCGGTTGGAGCTTGCGCTTGAACCCGTCCGGCTGGATAACATCGCGTCATGAAAGAACTGCTGTTTGTGCTGTGGGTCTGTGGTCTAACTGCCCGCGCCGCCGGTGAGGCGCAGCCCGCAATTCTGCGCGGGGCCGATGCGGTCGAGGCGGTCTTCGTCCGGGGTGACCGGGGGTATCAATGGGTGGCCTACCGCGACACGGCGGCGAACCGGGAGTGGCGCATCGGGGGACCGCGCCTGTCCCTGCTGGTCCCGGGCCAGGCGCGGACGAGCCTCGAACAGACCGGCTTCGACCAATTGAAGGTCGAGGGCAACCAAGTCGTCCTCGAAAAGACCCTGCCGGGGCTCTCGGTTGAATTAAGACAAGTCTTTTCCTTCTGCGCGGACGGACGAACGCTCAGGATGAAGAGCTTTCTGCGCTCGACGGGCGGGGCGGTCGTGATCGAGGAGGCCGGCCTGCTCGAGCTCGAGGTGGCCGGCCAGGATTTCCGGTTGATGGGGCCGGAGTTTGTTTCTTCACCGGTGTTCGGAGACGGTGTGTTTGCGGGGATCGAGCATCCCTCGGCGTTGTGCCGGGCGCTGGGAAATACGCTGGCGCTGGCCCAGCATCCTTACCTAACCCTGGGCGGGGAGTGGACCGGATTGCCCGGGGCGATCTTCGGTTCGTGTTCAAAGGCCGAGGCCGAAATGGCGGGAGCCGAGGCCGTGCGGCGGGCGTTCCTGCGCTACCTCGAGACTGTGCGGGTCAAGCCCAAGGACATGCACGTCCATTACAACGACTGGTGGACCGCCCCTGTGCCCTCCTCGGAGCACTTCGTGCTCGAGAACCTCGCTCAGTTAAGAAAGGGCCTTTACGACCCCACCGGCTTTTTCTTCGATTCCTATGCCCTGGATGCAGGATGGTCCAACCCCAAATCCGTGTGGGAAATGGACACTAACCATTTCCCGCAGCGTTTCGCCCCGATTCGCGCGGCCCTGGAAGGCATGGGCAGCCACGTCGGCTTGTGGATCTCCCCGAGCAGCCTTTATCCCTTCGCGCTGGACAATCGCTGGCTGGCATCCTCGGGCTATGAAGTCACCCCCTGCAAGGGCCTCGGCCTCAATGCCTGCCTGGCCAAGGGCGGCAAGTACCAGGCCGCTTTCAAAAATGCCGCGCTGGGCTACGCCCGGGAGGCCCGGCTGGCGCACATGAAGTTCGATGGCTTCATCGCGCGTTGCGACGAGCCGGGTCACGGCCACAAGACCGGCCTGGACTCGTGCCTGCCCATTGCCGAGGGGTTGATGGAGGTCTTCGACGCGTTACGCGCCTCCAACCCGGACATCGCCCTGGAGCCCACCTGCTTTGGCTATCAACCCAGCCCGTGGTGGCTGATGCATGTGCCCTTCATCATCGGCCCCTTTGGCGACGACAGCCCCTACGGACGCTGCCCCGCGCCGGACTACCTCGAATCCATGACCACCGCGCGCGAGATCAAGAACCTGCGCGGGCGCGCCGCCTTCCTGATGCCCAACGCGGCGCTCCAGTGCTTCGACATCATCGTCCAATGTCCGGGCGCGTTCCAGAACCACGCCGCCATGGCCGTCGGGCGCGGGCGCTGGTTCATCTCTTCCTACATCAACCCCAAGTTCATGGACGCCGAGTCCTGGCGCTTTTTTGCGGACCTCATGAGCTGGGCGCGCCACAACCGCGAGTTCCTCCGCGAACCGATTCCCTTGGGAGGCGACCCGGAGAAACGCCAGGCCTACGGCTACGCTTTCCTGGGCGGCTCGCGCCAAATCTATTGCCTGCGCAATCCGTGGATGGAAGAGACGAGCATCTCCCTGCTCAAACCCTTCGCCTCTGCCCGCAACCTCGAGGCGCGAATGCTCTATCCCCGGCGCAGCCTCATCGCGCGCCTGGCCCCGGACACGCCTCTGCCGAGCCTGCCCCTCGGCCCTTATGAGACACAGTTCATCGAGGTCGTCCCGACCGATAACCCGCCTTCCAAACCCGAACCGCAGCCCGCGCCGGCCATTCTGTGGCAACCGGCCGGCGAACCCCGGCTCGAACGCGCCGCCCTCGAGAATGCTCCCGCCGCCTCGAGCCCGTCCCAAACTCCTTCTGACGGCGCCCGGAAAGCGCGCGCGCGCTTGAGCGCCGGAGGCCGCCTGGGCCTGCCTCGCGCGACCAAGGCGCAAATCTGCGTCTTATGCGAGGGCGATGCCGGTGTCGCCGGAAACACTTGCAAGATCCTTGTCGATGGCCAAGCGGTGCCCGTCAGTGTATCCAAGTCCCAAGGGGCCTTCGGCGCGGCGGGGAAGGGCCACCTCGAGCATTGGATCTGGTTCCTGGCCGACCTCGAGCCCGGCGAGCACGACCTGCGTATCGAGGCCGAGGGGTTGGTTGCCGGCCTCCCGGTCGGCGTCTATCTCCGCGGCGACCTGCCCGCCCCGCCGCCCCCCGCCCCGTTCGACGCCGGCCCGGCGTTCCCCTTGTACCGGCCGGAGCGCGCGCCCTGGTCCCGCGTGCTGGTCCCCCTGGCAGCGCGGGGCATATCCGAGTAACCCGCCTCGCGCTATTTTCACATGCCGAGCCATTTCGTCGAAACGCCATTTCACCTATGCTCCCCCAGGCGCGTTATCAATAAGAATACCCTTGAGCAGAGGGGCGTTTCATGGGGTGGTTGGGGGAAGCCGTGTTAACCGTACTGTTTCCGCTGAAAAATGTTGACATCGTTCCCTCACGGTTTCACTTTGCGCTTTGCAGTTGCCTTCATGACCCTGTGATCACACAGTCGAGAATATGGGCACGGAAAGAAACGAAATCCTGAACGTCGCCTGCTTATGTGGAAAAGGGCGCATTACGGTCACGTTTTGCGGCCCTGACCATGCCTACGCACACGAAGGGCAAACGTGGCATGAGGACAATATCGAGTGTAAGGGCTGCCAGGCCAAGTACGTCCTTGTTGAGCGGGAAAAGAGCCTCGTTTTAGTGAGCCGCCAAGATTATGAGCGAGCGCAGGCCGACCAAGAGCAGAAGGAGCGGGAGCTGAAAGACTTGGAAGAGCGTGTCTGGCAGGACCTTGAGAAGGACGGGGGCTTGGATTTCGTCGTCAGCTATTTGAATAATTCCAAAACGGCAGCCGCTGCCTATCGCAGCCTGTCTGGCATCTACGTCTTCCGGGACCTCGACAACTTCCGCAGAAAGTTTTCAAAGCGCAATTGCACGAAGGATTGGGTGAGAAGGTACTTTTATCTTCGCCCTCTGGAAAAACTTCTAAACGTCATACAGCATCGAAGCGCAACCTTGGAACAATACTTTAAGAACTATTCCGCTCTGTCCGGTCGCGCGGTGCCGGTTCCTCGGGCAATCGGCGAACCACTGCTGCATCTCAACCGCTGAGGGCATTCGACCTCGTTTTGAGATGGCTACCCAGACTCCAAGTGCTCCACCCACAACCAATCACGTCCGTTCCAGCTTCTCCACGCCTTAGACCCCATCTGCTTACACCCTCTTATGAAATTACTGCGAACAATCACCATCGCCGCGCTGGTCGTATCGGGCTGCTCTTCTAACGTACCAGCTCAGACAATACAGTACGTAACACTTTACGCGAGCGGCCACAACACGGTTCAATACCCACTTCAAACCAATCATCTCGTCTCTGTGGTTGGGGTTAGCTATGCCAACAACTCGAACCCCTGGTGTTGGTCTGTCCGGGACCATGCGGGACGGGACATCCATATTGCTACTTCCCCAGTCTCCGGGTTCTCTTCAGATGGTCACGGGCCTAAGTAGTGTGGCTTTATTAGCACCCGGAAACACCACATGGGTTACGCTTCAGATCACGAGTCCCGCAAGTGCAAATGTTGTTTCCAACTATGTTCCTGCCGATGTGGTTGTGATTCCTGCCAGTGCGACTGGTAATGTTCAGATAATTCTGGAATCGAGCACGGACTTGCTGAACTGGAGTGCGGCAAATCCGGGGACATACAGCGCATCATCAGCAACGAACAGATTCTTCAGAGTTCGTGCGGTTCACAATTAGGCTCGCAATGCCGCCAACCCCGTGCCCAAGTATGGAACAAACCGGCCTCATCCTAAATCTGTTGTCTGAGGGGGCTCAGACCTTCGAGGATCGCTTCGGCATGCAATATTCAGATTGGGTTGGTGGCTCAGGAAATCACCAGGGCTATTCTCGAACGTCGCGTGCAGCGCTCGCGCGTGCTGGCAACGCTGGACAAAAAGTGGCAAGAGGACATCGCTGTATGGTTCCCAGCCTGGAGGCAAAAGCCCCGCGCGGCTTCTCCTGAATTCATTCACGAGATGTTGAAGAGGTCCAATCTCGATGACTTCGATTTGGGGGTCGAAGAAGTCGGGTTGTATCTCCTCTGCTTTGAAAGAGGATTCAGAGATGGTGAAATGTACGAGGCTCTGTGTGAAATTGAACGGACACTACACACGAAGATCAGGCTGATTCTGATAGAAAGACATGGCGCTGAAGAAACTGGCTGGTGGAGGAAGGGGGTTCCCTTGCAAGTTCGGAAGTACTGCGTGGAGCTTCGCGAAGAAGATAGCGACTTTGTTGGCGGCCCCGCCTACAGCTTTACGACGCTGGGACATCTCGTGCAAATCCTACAATATAAGA
>CAVQND010000018.1:0-182804 GCA_963713735.1 uncultured bacterium | reverse complement strand
AAGGGCGGCTGGGTGTCGCGCCGGTCGCAAGAGAGCAGGCGCACTTCCTCCAGGGCGGTGGCGCTCAAGTTCTGCGCCTCATCGATGACGATGACCGGCCAGAGCCGCTCCAACTGCTGCCAGCCCTGGCGGATGAGCAGCACGTTGTCGGAGCGGCGCATCCGGGCGTTCTGGCCCAGTTCGGCGCAGAGCAGGCGCAACAGGTCGGTGCCGGTGACCGAGGAGTGCGCCACCACCAGGGGCTTGAAGCGTTTGTCGGGCAGGCTGGAGAGGAAGTGCTGGATTAAGAGGCTCTTGCCCACGCCGTTGGGTCCGTGAAGTAATCCGCAGGCGCGCACGGCCACCAACTGTTCGAGCCGGTGGCGGGCTTGCTGGAAGCTCTGCGCGGCATAGGGTTTGGGAACGGCGGCGCCAAAGGGCATGGCGGTGGCACCCCACAGGCTCTTGAGGGCGACGTCCAGGTCAGGCGGATTTATCGGGCCGTTCATAATCGCGGTCGGTATAGGTTTTGGCGTTGAGTTGTTTATCGCACCGGCGAGCCTGGGCGAGGAACTTGCCCTCCCACCAAATCTCCAGGCGGCGCCAGGCGAAGGGGTCGAAGCGGATTTGGATGAGTTGGCCGCGCAAATGCACGGGGGCTTCCCAGAGTTGGCCCGCCAGGCTGAAGGTCGCGTCCAGGCGCACGCGCCGCTGGGCTCGGCACAGGAAGAGGGCTTCCCAGTCAGTTTGGGCGTCGGCGGTGCGCAGGTTGGAGGCGCGCTGGGCGAAGCGTTCGGCCGGGGTTTGGCCGCCCAGCGCACTGTGGGGCCGCTGATGGTATTGGCCCTCGATCCAGCGCCAGAGCCGCGCGTTGAGTTCTTCCAGGCTGTGGACGGGGTCAATCACCAGACGGGCCTCGAAGTCCATCTGGAGGGTCCGGTACCAGCGCTGATCTTGCCCTTTGAGAACGCGGCATAGGGGGCCGCGTGGCAGAGGCGCACGCCGAGGTTGGCGCAGACGATCTGCAGGTGGTAGCTGGTGAAGATTTTGCCCTGGTCGGTGTAGAGCTTTTCGGGGAAGCCGCGCCGGGCCAGGCCTTGCCGGAAGCAGTCCAGGAACCAGCAGAGCTTCTCCGAGTCGTAATACTGGGCGTGGGGGACCAGGCGCGAGCAGTTGTCCAGGAGCGAGAAGAGCCGGGTATGGATGACCTGGCCGTCGGCCAGCTTGAGCGTGGGTCCGAACATCATGTCGGTCATCCACAGTTGGTTGGCCAGGGCACACTCGAAGGCCTTGGTCGGGCCGCTCAGTCCGGCCGGTGGATTGGCCTTGAGGGAACGAGCGTCCAGGTGGTGGGCCGCCAAGACGCGGTAAACCGAGGGCAGGCTGAAGGTGCCCAACTGGAGCGTGCCGTTGTCGAGCAACTGGCGCACGATGTTCTTGACCGTCAGGTTCGGATATTTTTGGCGCCACTCCACCAGGGCCTGGCAGGCTTCCGGGCTGAGCGCCTTGCGCGCGCCTTTGTCTTTGCGGGGTTGTCGGTGCAGGGCCTCGAACCCCTGGTTGCGCCACAAGTAATACCAGCCCTCCAGAGTGGAGGCGCCGTAGAGCTTGCCGCCCCAGGGCCGTTCGCTGGCCAAGGCGGTGGCCCGGGCCAGCGTGAAGTTTTGCGCAATGGCTTCCTGGATCCAGCTCGCGGCGGCGTGCCGGGCCAGGGCCGATGCTTCGGAATCGCTTGGTTGATTCATACGCTCGTGAGTCTGGGGCCGGTCTCACGCACTTGGAATAGCAAGGGTGTGTGGGGGTTAACCGGCACCCGACTCCCGGGCGGGGCTCCTCATGCAGCCCGAAGCGGTCGCCGCTGATGGCAGCGGTAAGTCCCGAACAAACAGGTGTGATATTGCTGGACCAACTCTCGGGTGGCGCCGGCCAGATCCCCGCAGCGCGCCAGCAGGACGTTCCAAAACTCCCGGGCCGTGGGTTGAAGCGGCAGCGCCCCGAACGCGTTGCCCACGATGCACAAGAGCGCCGGCAGATGCCCTTGATACCGGCGCCAGTAAACCGCGATGGCCGTGCCCCAATGCTCGACGGCCCGGTTCTGTTCCCGGGTCCGGGTCTGGCCGCTGAAACCGGCCGCAATGGTCTCGCTATTGACCGCCCGATACGGCTGGGCGAAGTCCGGCAGGCAACTCACGCTCACTCGGCAGTGCCGGCACAGGAACCGCCGCACCCAAATCATCAGCACGCCCGTCAGCCAACTGACATACCGGTGGTAATACGCCAACGCCTCCAGACTGTGCGCCCGCCCGCAGTTCAGGCAGTTTTCCGGCGCCTTGACTTGCTTGTGATACTTCTGATCGGCATACTGCTGCGGGGTCAGTGAGGTTTTGAAGATGTTTTGCATGAACCCTCTATAACCAAGCTGGCCCCGCCTGAAAACCTCGTTTCACCAGCCTCCCTCCATCTTGGCCGCCCCGGTTGCCTGCGCGACAACGCCCCACCGAGCCCGCTCTCGCCTCACGCTCGCAACGGAGATTCCGCCACCCCCTCCTGGTTAAGTGTGAAGCAAACCGCCTCCGACTTCAGTGATTTCCGCGAAGCGGAACAGCAATGCCCTGGAGAGGCTTGCCCTGATAGGTCCATTTGAAGGGCTTGGCCATGGTGCGGTTGAAGTAATCCACAAAGGCCTCCAGTTTTTGTTGGAGATCGGCCAAGGAGGCGAAGTTGCCGCGGCGAATCACCTTGCGCACCAGGATGCCAAACCAGATTTCGATCTGGTTCATCCAAGAGGCGTGTTTCGGGGTGTAACAAAACCGAATCCGATGGGTGGGATCACTCAGGAAGCCGGCGCGGCTTTCTTGACTCTGGAGGACCCCTTGCTCGCCCTTGACGCCCAAGGTGCTCTCGGCTATGGCCGCGTCGCGCGCCACATACCGCGCCAGGCTTTCGGATTGGTGGGTGTTCAGGTTGTCCAGGACAAAGGTAAAGCCAACCGCTTGGGGATGGGCCTGCACCAGGCCGTCAATTAAGTCCAGAAAGTCGGCTTCGTTGCGCGTGGGCCGACAGTAGGCTTGCACTTGGCCGCCAGCCACATCCAAACCCGCCAGCAGCGAGAGGGTGCCATGGCGTTCATACTCAAACTCGCGCCGCACCGGTTGACCGGGTTTCATGGGCTGGTCCGGAGCGATGCGCGCCAGGGCCTGGATGCCGGTCATCTCATCCACCGAGAAGGTCAATTCACCCCGTGCGGCGGCTTGCTGGGCTTGCTGATAGCGGGCGCACACGACCCTGATTTTCTCCTCCTTTTGCGGATCGGGCTTGGCGTTGAGCCAGTAACGGCTGCGGTGAGGCTGCAAGTCCAGGGCGGCGAGCATGCGGTTGACCTGCCGCTCGGAGATGCTGGAAACGATTCCTTGCTGGACCACTTGGTCCTTCAACTCACGGGCAGTCCAGTGAGTGATCGGTCGTCCATGGTCCTGGGGTTTTTCGCAGGCGATGGCGACGAGGGCACAGGTTTGTTGGGCGGTGAAGGTGTCGGGACGGCCCGAGCGCGGGGCATCGGCCAGGAGGGGCAGCTTGGAGGGCGGGGGCTCAACCGCCGGAGGTTGCGCACCGGAGTTTTCGGTGGCCGGGCTCTCCAAGGGTTTGGGGGTGTATCGCCGGATCCACTTACGCACGGTGTTGGCACACACCTGGAGCCTGGTGGCGATGGCGGGGATGCTGGTGTTTTGGGCGGCCAAAAGGATGATGCGGGCGCGTTCGACGGCACGTCGGGGAGCGGCCAGCCGCCGGCTTAAGCTTTCCAGTTCGGCTTTCTCCTGGCAGGAGAGGGCCAAGGCTGTGTTCAACAGGGCGCGCGTAAATGGGGTTGGCTGGCGCTCACGGTGGTGGCACCGGTTTGTGAGGCGGGCGGCGGTCGGCTACGGCCAGCACGGCAGCCTCCCAAGGCCAGAGCAGGGGGTGCAGCCGGTTGGTTTTCATGAGGGGCGTTTCAAGAGGTCGAAGGTGTTGGGGGCCGTGCGGGTGAAGGCATTTTGGTCCAGGACCTTTTTGGTCAGGGCGCTGACCAGGGATTCCCGGTGGAGTGGGCGCTGATAGTCTTTTTTGGCGCGCTGGATGATGTCGTTGATATGGAGGGGCCCCTTGGCCGTCAGCAGTATGTCATATACTACATCCATATTAGACTTACGTTTCGGCTCCGCCGACGGAGCGGTTTTGCGGTGCTCCGAGCGGCGGAGGGCGCGCAAGGCGCGGAGTTGAGCCAGGGCCGTGTTTTCCAGGACTTCGATGAGGTCGTCTTTATTGAGTGGGTTCATGGGGCGAGGAAAAAGTTTGTCATATGGCCCAATGTGTGGTATAGGTAAGTATATGTCAATAAAATAATCTACCTATAGCGACAAAAAAACTCCTTGCCTCCCATCGGCGAGAGGTGGTCGGGGAATCAGTGCCCTGCAGTAAACCAAGCGAAATGCAGGAGCGGGCTGAAAGAGAGGACTTCGCTCAACTGGCTACTTCACCGACTTTGATACTCACGAATTTGCGCCGCGATGTACTCAGCTTCGCCTCATGTATGCGACAGCGGTTGTGGAAGGAAGAGTCGTTCGGTTTAAGCTCTCACCGGCGCTGGCGCGCGCGCAGCGCGAGAGCCGCGGCAGGACCCTGACCGAACAGAAAGCGGTCGATTTCGTCGAGGCCAAACGGCGCGCGCGGGCCCTACGGTGCGGCAAAAGGCACATTCCCATCAGTTTGTCGGTTGACATTCGCACTTCGGACTTCCCATGATCGCCCCCGCCACAGAACCGCCCTGGGCCGTGACCCCGGAGAAACTGCGCGAAGCCGTCCGCCGCCTCGTGGACGCCGCCCACCCGCGCCGTATCATCCTTTTCGGTTCGCGCGCGCGCGGCGACGCGCAAGAGGACAGCGACGTGGACCTGCTCATCGTCCTTGCCGAGGTCAAAGACCGCGTGGCCGAGATGGTGCGCCTGACCCGCGTGCTGCGCGGCCTGATTCTGCCGGCGGAACTCCTCGTCGTGAGCCAGGCCATGTTCGACGATTGGTCCGAAGTGCCCGGCACGGTCTATTACGACGCTCGGCGCGAAGGCCAGACCCTCTATGACGCCTCTTGACCAGGCCCATACGCTTCTTGGCAAAGCGGCCCAGGACGAGGCGCTGCTGGATTCCATTGTCGAGGACAAAACCGTAAGCACGGAAATCTTCGGCTACCATTGCCAACAGGCAGGTGAGGCAGAACTGGTTTCTGCTCGCGCTCATCGTGGGCCGATGCTGGGGGAAAAGGGGGGCTGTCGAGCCCCAGGCCGGACGTTTCACACTTGGGCGGGTGCGCCATTAGCACCGCGGCTTTAGCCCGGTGGATGGAGGCGCGCTATCGGCGCAAACTGTTTCAACAGTTTGGCGCCTTGGGCGGAAGCCGTTGAAACGGCTAATGCTCCACTGCGTCCCAGTTCACCGGGCTGAAGCCTCGGTGTTAATGAGACGCCGCCTTGGGGCGTGGCACCTCCTGGCTAAGAGCGCGTCCGAAAGACTCTGGCTCCGAATCTTTGTCGCCGCCTTTGTCGACCCCCTTTGCCGAAAAACAGCCGATCCGACAAAGTCCACGACAAAGGATGCGACGAAGGTCTCATTTCGGTGGGTTTTACGGACAAGCCCTAAGCCGGTTCTCCGATGAGGTCATAATCGGTATGGCCGGTGATTTGGACTTGGGCAAAGCGGCCCAGGGGAAGTTGGGCGCGGACATAAACGCGGCCGTCGATGTCCGGGGCGTCGGCTTCGCCGCGGGCGACCAGGCAAGGGCCCTTGAGGCGGGCGAGGTGCTGGTCGGGGCCGCGAATCAGGCCGTGTTCCCAGGAATTGATGCGGGCGCTTTTGAGGACTTCGGGGCTCGCCTTGTTTTCGACGAGGACTTTGAGGGTGCGGCCCACGAAGGACTGGGCCACTTCGAGGGCCACCGCGTGTTGAGCGGCCATGGCCAGGTCGCGGCGGCGGCGTTTGACGTTGTCGGGCACTTGGGCGGCCATGTTGGCGGCGCGGGTGCCTTCTTCGCGGGAGTAAGTGAAGACGCCCAATCGCTCGAACCTGGCCGCGCGAATGAAGTCGAGCAGCGCCTGGAAGGAATCCTCCGTTTCGCCGGGGAAACCGACGATGAAGGTGGTGCGCAGGGCGATGCCCGGGATGCCGGCGCGAATTCTGCGGAGGAGGTCAATGATATATTCGCGGGAGGTTTCGCGGCGCATCCGTTCGAGCATGTTCGGGTGGATGTGCTGGATGGGGATGTCGACATAGCGGGCGACTTTGGGGCATTGGGCGAGGGTTTGAATGAGGTCATCGGTCCAGTGGGCCGGGTGCGTGTAGAGGAGGCGAATCCAGAAATCGCCGGGCAAGTCATTCAACTCTCGCAGCAGGCTGCAGACCGTGGTGGCTGCGGGCGGAAGGGCCCCGACCGCCGCGGCGAATTTGTCCGGGGAAGCAATCGGGCGGCTCTGCCCAGGACGCAGGTCCAGGCCGTAGTAGGTCGAGTCTTGAGAAATCAGGTTCAACTCCTTCACCCCTTGGGCGAGCAAGGCCCTGGCTTCGGCGACGATGTCCGCCTGGGGACGGCTCCGATGCGAGCCCCGCATCCTGGGGATGATGCAGAAGCTGCAAGGATGATTGCAGCCCTCGGCGATCTTGACGTAGGCAAAATGGCGGGGCGTCAGCCGGAAACGCGCCGTGGCATAGTCCGGAATGTAGCGGGGGCGAGGAGCGACGGAGACGGACGCCGAGGGGCGAGGGGCGAGGGGCGAGGGTCGAGGGGCGGAGGTCGAAGGGCGAAGGGCGAAGGTAGAAGGTAGAGGGGCGGAAGCCGGAGGACCAAGGGCGGAGGCAAGGGGCTGGGCAAACGCAGCACTGGGCTTAGCTGGAGTCTGCTTTTTGGCTCCTCCCGTCCAGGAGTGAGCCCCGCCCTCTGACCCGTGACCTTCTTCGTTCTTCCTTCTTCGTTCTTCCTTCTTCGTTCGTCCGCGGTTTCCCGGATTCTCGCGGCGCGGCGGGCCAGGGCGTGTCTGAGGATCTCGGCGACGTCTGTGACCTGGTCAAGGCCCATGAAGGCATCAACCTCGGGCAGGAGCTTGGGCAATTCCAGACGAAACCGCTGAGGCAGGCAGCCGGCGACGACGAGCGCCTGGCGGCGGTTTTGGGCGTCGCGCAGGGCGGCGGACTCGAGGATGGTGTCCACGCTTTCCTGCTGGGCCGAATCAATAAAGGAGCAGGTGTTGATGATGACCACGTCCGCCTGGGAGGCATCGTTGGTGATTTCCAGGCCGTGCTGCAACAGTGTGCCGAGCATGATCTCGGCGTCCACGAGGTTCTTGGCGCAGCCGAGCGAGATCAGGCCGACCCTCACCGGGCGCCGTGTAACACTTTGTCTCATTTAAAGGCGGCCCACGTTACGTCATGGGGAGTTATCGGGCAACCTCCGCATTCTGTCCTGTGTAGAATGCTAACGGTTTGGGTTGGGTCGTGCGGGTGGCCGGCGATCGGCGGCGCTCTGCCGAGGCGCCGCTACGTTGTCCAGTGGAATCTATATCCAGTAGCGGTAATCAAGGTCAGGGAAGAGGTTGTCGCGCGATTCGATTTGGGCCAGCCAAGGTTGGTCCAGTTGTCCGTTGGAGAGTTGGTCGTAGAGGGCGGTGAAGCGGAGCAAGTGCTCGGTGGCGCGTTTGCGGGCGTAGTCGGGGCTGGTGGCGGCGCGGAGGATGAAGGGCCAGTCGCTGGCTTGGGCCAGGAGCAGTTCGCGGGCGGCCTGGGTGAGGGCGCGCGCTTGCAAGGGGGCGGGTTGGTGGAAGCGCCGGGCCAGTTCGGTCATGCGCTGCTGGGCGAAGTGGAGGTGGGGATAGAGCCATTGGTTGTTTTCATTGAGCCAGGGGTGCCAGTAGCCGCCCTCGCCCCAGCTCGAGGCGGCCGGAGAGGCGACCTGGTTGGCCGGGTGGCGGCCCAGGTAATCCTCGGGGGTGATGAGGGCAAGCCCTTGGGGATTGGCGCAGGCCCGGCGCACGAAAGCATCGAGGAATTCAGGCCCTTGGTCCCACCAGTGGCCGAAAAGCTCGGCGTCGTAAGGGCAGACCAGAAGGGGCGGCCGGTCCATGATTTGAGCCAGAGGCCGGAGCTGGGCATAACGGGCCTCCAGGAAGTGAGCGGCGTGGGTGTCGGCGGTCTGGAGGGCGGCCTTGCGGTCGTATGCCAGTTTGTGGGGCGAGGGGCCGGTGATGCGGTGGTATTTGATGCCGGTGAAGCCCCGTTTGTCCACGGCGGGAAGGTGAGGCTTGACGTAATCGAAATCGAGGTCGAAGCCGGCGTCCCGGTAAAAATCGCGGTAGCGAGGGTCGCCCGGGTAGCCTTCCTGGCGGCTCCAGACCTGGCGGGCGGAATCGAGGTCGCGGCCGAAGACGGCGATTCCATTGGGAGTGAGAATGGGGGCGAACAAAGCAAAGCAAGGTCTGGGGCGGGCGCGCAGGAGGCCGTGGCTATCGAGGATGAACCAGCGGAGGTTGGCCTCGAGCAAGGCGGGTTCGACCTCCTGGACGTAGGCGCATTCGGGCAGCCAGATGCCGCGCGGGTCGCGGCCGAAACAACTGCGGTAATGGTCGCGGGCGGCCAGGATTTGGGCGCGGACGGAGGGGGGATGCGGAGCGAGCAAGGGAAGCAGGGCATGGGTGGCGGTGCTGGTGATGATCTCGATGCGCCCGTGGTCCTGGAAGGCGCGAAAGGCGCTGACCAGGCCGCCTTGGCAGGCGAGGTAGAAGTCACGCGTCCGGTTGAACCGCTCGAGATAGAACCGGGCCAGGTCGTGAAAGGCCGGTTGCCAGCGGGTCCGGTGGGTCTCCTTTTCCGCCAGCTCGATGAGCCCCTCCAGGTGGCGGACGTATCGCTGCTGGAGCAGCGGATCCTGGAGCATCGCGCAGAGGGTTGGCGTCAGGGTGAGAGTCAGCCGCAGGTTCAGACCTTCCTGCTGCCAGCGCCCGAGCAGTTGGAGCAGCGGCACGTAAGTCTCGGTGATGGCCTCGAAGAGCCAGTTTTCCTCGAGGAACTTCTCGTGTTCCGGATGCCGGACAAAGGGCAGGTGCGCGTGCAAGACCAAAGAGAGATACCCTTGCATGGGAAGGAGGAAGGGGGGTGTCAATCAGTGCGGCGGCTGAACTGCAATCTCACCTGGCGCTGGTCATTGTGAGCCGAAATGGCCGTCGCCACCAGGTCGTAATTCCGTCCGGCAAGGCAAAACGATAGCTGAAGGCGCCGTCCGGGCGCAGGCGGATGGGTTGTCCGGCAATTGCCACCTGGGCGTCCGGCTCAGTGGCGCCATAGAGAACCAGTTCGGCATTGATGTTGAACCAGAATTTCTTTGGCAGCTCCTCCCCGGCGCGCGCAGGAGCTGCAGTCATTCCCGGGCTGGTGATGCCCGCTCCGGCGCCCGCCAGGCTCGGCAGGCCCAATTCCGCGGCCGCCTGGGGGCCAAGGTTCCGTTCAGCCCGAGGGAGGAGGAGTTGTGGGATCTCGGCGGAGCCGGCCCCCTCCTGCCGAAGCGGCCCCTTGGCCACGATCTGCTGGAAGGCGCTGTCCTGCAAGGCGGCCGGCGGCGGCGGCACTGGTTGCAACGGAGGCTTGGGTGACACCGTGCCGGCTGGTTCCGGCCCCTGGGCCGATTCTCCGGGGGGAATTCCCCGGTGGGCTTGTGGAGTTGCAGAGCGGAGTTCCGGGGACCGGGGCGTCGCCGGTGCCTGCGGCTCGCCGGGACGTGGCGTCGTCGGGGCGCGTCTTGCAGGCCGGGGTGCGGGGGCGGCGGGCGCCGCAGCCAGAGGCTCAAAAGTGGCAAACTGCACTCGGTTGTCTTGCGACACGGTATCCGGCGGAGTGGCGGCGACTTGGGAAGTGGCAAGCCTCTGCCACAGGCCGCCGGCAAAGAGTAGCCCAGCTCCGCCACATATTGGGTTTCGGCGCGCGGCACATAGACAGACCAATGCCGGGAATCGGGATGAAGATGGATTTCAGCCGCCGGGGAGCCTGAAATAGCGCGCTCGTAAACGCGCAGGACCAGATGCTGACCCACGGCCAGCGCGCTGTATTGGCGTTGCTCTTTTCGAGCGATGTCCCAATGCGCATAAAGCCAGTGCGGCATCCCGCGCGGTCAGGAGCAGGGTCCGCGTGCCATAGGCCTCGGGCAACTGGGCGGCTTCGACCATCGAAATGCCCGGCCGGGGCCGCCGGCCCCAGCGCGTACTTCTCGCCTGGGCCCATGGCAGGCGCCGGCGCGCCCGATTCATCGCCTTCAAAGAGGATCGGCGGAATTCGAAAAGGCCGTTGGCCCACGGTCCGCTCCCGGGCCACTGGACTGTGAACTCTTTTTCTTGATCTTCATACAGATACCCCACTTGCGCAAGCGGGCATTGGGGTCAGTCGGATGTCCGGGAGACATTACGGCGTAGGAGAAAGGCGTGCAACCGTGAAAATTGGCATAAAGACAGCTTGTCAGCAGGGCGCGACGGGTGTTAACTCAGGCCCAGGCGAATGAACGTGCCCTAGAGAAAACGCTTCTTCGGCACCAGACGGAGCGGCGCCGTTGATCTATGTCGTGGACGATGAGGCCGTGCTGTTGGAGATGGCGGCCGTCGTTCTGAGAACGCTGGGCTACAGCGTGAAGACCTTTGCCACCGCGGAGGCGGCGCTGGCGGCATTTGCCGAGGCGCGCCCGCACCCCTGCCTCATTATTACCGACTACGCCATGCGGGAGATGACGGGGTTGAGACTCATCGCCGAGTGCCGGCGCGTGGACCCGGAGCAGAAGACGATTTTGGTCAGCGGCACGCAGGAGGAGCAGGTTTATCGTGATGTGCCCTGCAAACCGGATCGGTTCCTGGCCAAACCCTATCGGGCTCGAGACCTCATCGAGGCGGTGGTGGCGTTGGTGGGGCGGGCCGTTAGCGCCGGCGTGGACGTGAGCGTGGAGCGTAAGGGCACTGTAGCCAGCGCTCCGCTCGCGCCCCACGCTCTCATGGCTGGCTGGTGATTCTGGACCACTCGACATTCTGGGAAGCGGCGTAAATGGCAAAGGCCTTTTCGTTCTGAATCAGCACGGCGCGGACCACGCTGGAATCGTCGGCCCGCCCGAGGTTGAGCATGGAATCCGGAATGATTCCGACCTTCTTATGGGCGTAAATCAGGGCAAAGACCGCCTGGGCAAAAGCGATGTGGGGCAGATCCTTGTAAGCGCCTTCGGCGGTGTCCTCGACGGCATTGGCCAGGAACTCCAGTTGATCTACCAAGTGCGGGAACAGGGGCTCGTAAATCTGGGTGAACTCCAGCTTCCACTGCGGCAGATGTCTGAGCATCTTCTCCGAAACCGCCGGTGTAATTGAAGCCGCCCCGCGGTTCACAAAATCCACAATTTCGGCCATATCGGCGCAATCTACCGCAAAGCGCCGACCCAGGAAAAGACAAATCTCACCTGACGTAGGAGACGAACGTAAGGAGTCTCTAATTGAGTTTGGGGCACAGCGAAAGCCTGCTCCCAACGGAAGCGATTGATCAGAGACTCCTTACGTCGTCTCCTACAGTCAGGGAATGGCGCCCGTTTCGGCGACCTTGTCACTGGCCCTGAGTTTCGAGCAGCCCTGCTCCATTTCCGCCTCGACGGATGCCCTCGCCGCCCGTAGGCTTGGCCTGTGGAAAAAAAAACTGCGCGCGTCCTCAAAAAAATCCGAAACGTGCCTGGCCTGAGCGACGAGGAAAAGTTTCTCTTCGCCCGCAGCCTGGCGGCCACGCCGGACGAGCGCTGGCAACTCCACGAGAACTTCCTCCGCTCGCACGGCTTGTTCACGCGCTCCGCCAGGAAAAGATACGGTTTCAAGTCGTAGGCATGAGCGGGGCCATTCTGCAGGGCGTTCCAGCCACGACGCTGGATACGGACCTGTGGATCGATCTGCCGGAGCGGCAATACATGCGAGTGATCCGGCTGGGCCTCAGCCTTGGGGGGACGATGCGCGCCAACACAGTTGTGGAGTTGAGCGACGGTTCGTTGGTGAACTTCCTCTACCACGTGGACGGCCTGCACAGCTTCCGCTACGAGTTCAACCGCGCCCGGCGAATTCAGTGGCTTGGCCTCAGGGTGGCCGTGCTCCCGCTGGCCCGCATCCATCGCAGCAAGAAATTCGTCGGCCGCCCCAAGGACCTCGCCCACCTGCCCTTGCTGGAGCAAACCATGGCTCTGAAACGGCGCCTTTAGACTCCTACTCGATTCTCCTGACGGTGAGAGAGCCGTTGTGGGGCCGCGTCCCATTAACACCGTGGCTTCAGCCCGGTGCAAAGAGGCACCCGAGGCGCGGCAACCGTTTCAACGGTTTGCCCGGGAGACCGGAAAGCCGTTGAAACGGCTCAATCGGCTCGCAGGTCGTGTACACCGGGCTGAAGCCCCGGTGTTAATGAGAGCGGCCCTGCCGCCAGCAGTTCGTTGACCTTGGCCATCACCGCGAAGGCATCGGCTACGTAGAGCACGTCGGCTTTGCCGCGGGCCCAGCCGCAATTGGGGTCCAGATTGATGGCGCGGCGTTCGTTGACAAAGCGCCAGCCGACGGTGTGGGGCTCCTCGCCGTGGCAGCAGGCGGCCAGGCCCTTGGCGTGCCGCGGGGTGGAGCCGGTCTGACCGATCTGGTTCAGGTGCGTGAGAAAACCAAGCACCGCCTGGCCTTCGCTGCCCAAGTCCACCAGGGACTTGCTGCTGCCAAGAGAGGCGCGGGTGAGTCTAAGGACAATCCAGAATCAGCTTTTCGGCTTCTTTGACATGGACCTGGCCATCGGCCTGCTTCTTTGTCCAGCCTGCGCCCGCCACGAAGAGCAGGGCCGCGTCGGGGCGAATGGTCTGGGCGTCGCCCGCCGGTTGGCGGGTGCCTGCCACGCTCGTGCGTTTGCATGATTCGGGCAGGTTGACCGGGATCAGCTCGACTGGGGCCGCGCCGGCCTCACCTTCATAAGGGGCCTGGCTGCCCGGGTCAACGGACGATAAACCATGGGCGCTGGGCGCGCTGGAGCACCGCTTCCAACCGCTGGCGATAATACCAGCGGTTGACCCATACGGCGCCGCCCTCTACGGCAATTCCGGCAACGTGGGTGTCCACACCTCCGCCCAGGCGCTGGGCGGCGCCTGCAGCCACACGGTTCCAACGCGAGGTTGCCGGGGCGATGATGAGGGTTGCCTGGGAGGCCTTGCAGAGCGCTTCGATGGCGGCAGCATCGCTCGCGTAGCGGGATTGCGCGAAGTCAGCGCCCGGCCACGGCCAGGAACCGGGCCGCGCCGCTCGACGGCAATGCTATCGGCAGCCCGTTGGACTTGCCCGCCCACCAACCCGGCCGCCAGCTTGGCATCGGCCAGGGTCAGGGCCAGGGTCTTTGCCGCGGCCAAGGCCTCAAGCGCCGGCTTGCCCAGCGAGCCGTCGGATTCGGTATGCGCAAGAAAGAGAATGCTTTCCATCGGTTCAGGCCATTATCCAGTTGACGATTTCGCGCGCAATGTCCTCGGGGGACTTGTCTTTGACGATTCTGGTCTCGCGCAACTGTTTGGGCAGGCAGACCTCGGCGAAGGTCAGGCCGTTGCCGGAGAGCTTCACCGGCTTGGCCTTTTGCAGGCCGGGCATCACGGTGCGCATGTTGATCATGCCGACATGCGGGTTGTTCTTAGGCTCGGGCAAATTGCCTGTCGCCCAGCCCAGCAGGGCAGGGGGCCCGGCGCAACGCGAGACCTGGTGCCGACCGCCCTCGATCCGCTCGAGGATTTCCAGAGTGCCGTCCGGGTTCGGCTTGAGTTCGTCCACGCCCTGAAACTGGTCCGCTATCCCCAGCCGTTCACCCACCATCTGCAAGGTTGCGCCCGCCCCGCGCGAGGCCGATTCCCATCCCCCGAACACCAGGAGCCTCGAGCGGTCAAGCCCGGGGATGGCCTGGATGGACTCGGCCAGCAACGCCGCAGTTTCCGCCGGCATCCGTGAACCCGCTGGCCGAACCGTCCAGGGCGATGAATTCAAAAAGCGCCTTTTGCGCGACGGTCATCAGGACCTGCTGGAGCTTGGCCTTGGGACCGAGGCTCACCAGCCAGACCTTGCTCCCGGGCGCCGTCCTGGCCAGGTGAGCGGCCTCGTAAAGGGCATGGGCCGCCCAGGGGTCCAGGACCGCCGGCAACATCATCTCATTTTTCAAACCCGGGCCGGACGGGCCGCTCACCGGCTCCAAGTGTCTGGAGCGGGTCCGGCACTACGCCCCCGCACACGACAATCTGATATGCGCTGCTCATGGGAAAAATCACTTCGTCCCCGGGGCATTCGTCTCGGTTGTCGAAGCCTCGGGCGGGGGGTTGGTCGTGGCGCCGGGGGCGGTCTGCGACGCGGCGGGGGCATTGGTGCCGCCGGGGGCGGTCTGCGACGGGGCAGGCGCGTTAGTGTCGCCGCCGGCCATTTGCAACGCGGCAGCCTCCAGCCTCCGGCCTTCGGCCCCCGGCCTTCCGACGTTGGTGGCGCCCAGTTCTGGCGAGGGCGTGGCCGGGATGCTGACAACGGCCGTTGGCACCGTATCGGCCCCGACCATTTCGTCGGAGAGAATCGTGATGGCGATGCGGCGGTTGCGCGCGCGGCCTTCCGGGGTGGAATTGTCGGCCACGGGCCTGAATTCCCCGTAGCCGACGGCCCCCAGACGGCGCGGGTCGACCCCGGCCTGTTCGGTGAGGAATCGGACGGCAGCGGTGGCGCGGGCGGTCGAGAGCTCCCAGTTGCTTGGAAAACGCTTCCGGGCCGCAGGCCGAATCGGCACATCATCCGTGTGGCCCACGACATGAATCCTGAGGGTGGGATGGGCGGCGAGGATGGTTGCCACCTTGCGCAGCACCTTGGCCCCATCCGGTTTGAGGTCGGCCTCGCCCGAATCGAACAGAATGCGGTCCAGGATGTTGACGGTCAGCTTGCCCTGCAATTGGGAAATGGTCACGTCCTTTCGACTCGAGGGCGGCGCGCATCTCGCCTTCGAGGTTTCTTTGCGATTGGACGGCGGTTTCCTTTTCCTTCTCGAGATTCTCGATGCGGTTTTGGCTCTCGGTCAGTTTCTGGCTCAGGTCGCTCGCCTCGCCCTGGCTCTGGGCCAACGTGGCGCGGACCCGGGCCAATTCGGTGTTCACCTGCTCCAATTCACGATGTTTGGCATAATAGGAAAAACCGAGCACCGCCACCAAAAGGGTTATGGTCAGCGCGCCGGCAATCATCCACGTTTGTCGCGACATAGCATTATCCGCATGAATTGCCGCAAAACAGCCAAGGAAGCGCAAGACAATTATCGCTCGCTAAGGGGTCGGTCCCGGAAAGCTGAATTCTCTTCATATCCCGGTCAAAATTCAGCTTTCCGGGACCGACCCCTTTGAAATTCAGCTTTCCGGGACCGACCCCTTTGCCTTTGCTCAGTTTTCGGCGGAGTGCAAACCTCCGGCGCCGGCGCCGAAGGCGATGTTCATGCGTTCCGGGTCTGTCCGGATGGGGCTGAGAGCAGTTCCAATAACAGGCGCCGCAATGGACGCATTTGTCGCGATCGAAGGCGGGCACGCCGTTTTCGCCAGGGGTGATGGCCTGGCCGGAGCAGACTTCCACGCAGATCCGGGTTCCGCACTCGACGCACAGGTGCGGGTAGAGGAACGACACATGATCGGCATAGCCGGGCGGCCCCTGAACTTTGCCCCCCAGCAACAGCGCGTCCTGGTGCGACATGAGCAACTGGCCGTCGTAGGGAATGGCCGGCCAACCGCAGCGCGGCATCAGCGCGGCATGGAGCGAAACGCCCTTGATGGCACACTCTTTGCGCAACTGCTCGAGGTCCGAGGCGGAGATGCGGCCCCGGTAATACTCCTCGAGCGTGGGCAGGCGTTTGTAGGGAGGGACCGGTTCGCCCTTGAAGGCAAAGCGGCCCTGGGTCAACCCGGCCAGGGCCATGCCGAGCAGGCCGCGCACGACGCCCTTGTGAAATCCGTCCCGCGATTTCTCCGCCACGCGCCCCTCCGCCTCCAGCCAACTGGCGCGGCGGCGTTTCACGTAGGTGTCCTCGAGATTGGCCTTCGTGAACGGCCTGCCGGATTTAAGCAATTCCAGGACACTCTCCGCCAACTGCGTGCCGCTGGTCCAGGCCTCGTCCACTCCGGAGCCGCTGAGCACGTTGGTCGTGCCCGAGCCTTCGCCAATGCGGGCGTAGCCGTCGCCCGCCAGGCACGGCTCGCCCCGGCCCCCGGATTCCCCAAGGGTCTTGGCGCCCCAGGAGCGAAGCTTGGAGCCTTGCAGATAGCCCCACAGATAAGGATGGCGCATCCAATGCTGCAGGTAGCGGTAACTGGTCCGGACCGGGCTATCGAACCACGACGGAACGAATATGCCCAGCGAAGCGATACGCTCGGGATGGACATAGAAAAAGCCGAAAATCTCCGGCTCAGGAAAGCCGAACGTGTGCAGCACCGTGCCCGCCTTGAGCCGTGTGTCTTGGGGAAGGTCCACGACAAATTTCATGCCGACCGCCCAGTCGCGGGTGTGGTGGCCTTGGGGCCGGCCAAAGTGGGTGTCGAGCTGCTGCCCGATGGCGCCGACGGGGCCGTCGCCCACCACCGTGAGCGCGGCATGGATGTCCATGCCGGGCATGAATCCGCTTCCGGGCCGGCCTTGTTTGTCCACGCCCTGGTCAAGCAGACGGACTCCTGTGACTTTGTTTTCCCGGATGAGGACCTGGGAAACCGGGGTGCCGGGCCAAATCTGGACTGCGCCGGTGCTCTGGACTTGGGCGCCGACCCATTGCATGAACTGGCCCATCGACAGGAGCAGACCGCCCTCTTTGTGCAGAAAGGCGGGCGTCCAGGGCAGTTCGATGGCTTCCTTATCGAAGGGCAGCAGTCCTTTGAAAGCCCGGATGCATGCATCGGCGGCGCGCAAGGCCCACGACCGCCGGCTGGCGCCAATCGGGTCCAGCAGATAGACCATCTTCTCTTCCAGGATGGGCGTGGCCATTGGAATCTGCTTGGGGTCGAGGTTCGGGAAGGTGGTTCGCAGTCCGCGCCCGCGGGTCACGATGCCCGAGACGCCGAAGCCGATGTCATCGGCGCGCTCGTAACAAACGACCTGGAGGGGCCCGCCGGGCACGGCGGAGCTCGCCACCGCCGGCGTGCCATCGGGGTTGACGAGCCGCCTTGCGAGGGTCGTAAGGAATCCCCCCGTCGCCGGTCCAAACCCGACACAGGCGATGTCCACGTCCATGCGCTGGCGGTCAACAACGGCGGGAGTTTGCTCCGAAACTGAGGGTGTATCCAAGGGTAGAAGGTCGGGTTCTGAGGTTCAGGGCATCATCGCCAAGCCCAAGGCGCTAATCAACGTGTTCATCGACAATTCATCCTAAGTTGAACTACGCTGGGCGTCAACCCGTCATTCGGCGGCGGAATTTGACCTCTCGACAAAAAAACATTGGCCATTTGACCCCATTTCTTCAATGCAGCGTTGTTGGCCATGGGGAACGTTGATTCGCCTTTGCGGACGCATTGGGACCCATAACCACGGCGTAGCGGCGCCTCGGCAGAGCGCCGCTGGAGGTCGCTCCCGGCAGCAGCGGCGCTCTGCCGAGACGCCGCTACGAGGGCTCGGTTCATGGGGAGGGTGAGGCGGCAGGTTTCGCCGTCATTCAGCCCTGCCCCGGGGGTTTGGATTTGACATGTTATCGTAATCCGATAACTGAGAACTTATGAGCAAGCGAAATGAGCGGCTGGCCCCGGTACACCCGGGCGATGTGCTGCGCGAGGATTTTATGAAGCCGCTCGGGCTCAGTGCCTATGCGGTGGCAAGAGCCGTTGGCGCGACGCCCATTGCTATCAGCCAGATTTGCCGCCGGCGGCGGGGTGTCAGCGCAGTGATGGCGCTCAAGCTGGGGCGGCTGTTCAACGTGTCGCCCGAATTATGGATCGGCATTCAGGCCGACTACGACCTGGAGGTGGCGCGGTTGCAGAGCCAGGGAGGGATCGAGAGGACCGTGCATCCACTGCCTGGCCTGGCGGTGGCAGCAGCGGCTTGGGGCGCCCAGCCCCGCTGCCAGGGAGTTTGGTTGACGTACTGACTGGTCCGTGGGATGGACGACACCTAACCCGCAAGGGAACAGCCGCGAAGAAGCGCAAGAGGCGCAGAGCATTATGGTTTATGCGCTTCTTGCGCCTCTTCGCGGCTATCTGGCTTGTGTTGTTTCCTGCGGACTCCTCTATAGCTCACCCGAACGCCGGGAAATCCCCGTTCGATGTTAACGACCCGCTCACCCAGGGCCCCGTCCGAGCCGAGAGCGTAACGGCGGCGGCTCGAAGAGGATCTCATTGAGGCCCAACTCGCGCACCATCCAGTTGACGTTGTCGTTCCTGCCTGTTTCGAGATTCTGCTCGTCAGTTGCCCGGATTCGATACTTCATGAGACGAAGCAGTTTTTGGCGGAAGGCGGGGTCGGACGCCGCCTCGCGGGCGGTTCTTCCGTCCAGCGCGGGGATGGGGGCATCCAGGAATTCCCGGTCGCGCTGTTGCCTGAAGTCCGCGGCGGTACTGCCGGGCGATGCCGCCTCGGCGGGCGCCGGGAGCGGGGGAACGTCGGAAATCAGGTTGGGCAGGTCTTTCAGCAACGCCGCTGGGACCAGCGCCGGGTCGTAGGGGGGCTTTTCGGCTCGCGAACCGGCGTCTAATTGCTCGAGTATCGCCTCTCGCCGGGCCAGTGCGGCGGCCATCAGCGCCTCTTCAAACCGCTGGAAATGCTGTGCCAGAAAGCTCCTCATTCCAGCTTCGCCGGCGCCGCCGCCCAAGTGGCTGATGATCTCCCGGATGACCTCTTGGCTTTCCAGCGGGTAGAGGTCTGGGACCTGGAGGCAGGTCCCGAAGATGCGGCAGTAGTTGGGCAGGGGGATGAGGTAGCCCTCGTAAACCCCGAAACGGATCGCCTGCCTCGCAAGGCTCTCATCGGCGACGAGAATCGGCCTTGGTTCGGCGTCGAGCAGGTCCACCGCTTCCGTGCGCTTGCCGTCCAGGACCTGATGCACCTCGATCATGGCCGGACGCATTTGGCTCCGCCCGCGCACGAACACGCGCTCGTCGGCGGTCAAACCGGGGAAACCTGCCTTGGCCCATTTGCCGATGCAGGAGTCGCCGTCCGGACCGGTCTGGAAGACGCTGTGCCAGGCCAGATAATGGAAATAGCGCGGGTTGGGACCGCTGCCCATGACCCGCTGGAGCCCCTCCTTGAATTGGGCGCGGTCCGGCGCATTGGCCAACATCCACTCGAACAGCTTCTTCTCGGCCCCGTGTTCGATGCGGCCGCACTCGTCGTAATTGGCGGCCGAAAACGGATTGAACGGGCACTGCTCCGGACACGCGTAGGTCGTGTGCCGGCCGAGGCCGCACTCGGAGGACGTAATTTCCCGGCCGGCGGCCGGACAGGCTCGGTTTCTGGTTTTCGTGCCCATGATTACAATGGATAATCCAGCGCCTCCGGGATCATTACCTGGGTCAGGGCGTCGGCGGCGCGGTCTTTGGCCAGGCGTGCGCCGGTGAGGCAGCCGTCGAGTTTGGCGCGCAGGCGCACAAAGGGCTCCAGGCCGGTGAATTGCACGCAAGGGCCGGCTTTGGCAGGCTCGGCCTGGCCGGGTTCGACGACCTCGGCGCAGGCGCGGGCGGCGCCCTCGATGCCGGGGATGATGCCCTCGAGCGATTCGAGTTCTTCGGCGCAATAACAGCCCCGGCGGCTGGCCTCGTCCCAGGCAGGGTGGCGGTTGAAGCCATAGACCAGTTCGGCGCAGATGCGGCCCACCTCACCGGCGGCGCGGGCGCACTGGACGTGGCACAGGTCGGTGAAGAAATTGACGAAACCGGCAAGGCCCGGGGCCAGGGCCGGGTTGGCCATGCCCTTGTCGTCGAGTTCCACGACATCCAGGATGAACTGTCTGGCGGCCAGGAGCCAGCATAGCGCGTCGGCCAGCGGGAAGGTCACCCCCTGGCGGGTCTTGTGGTAGAGCTTGGCGCCTTGGGCATCGGTGGCGGTCTGAACGTGGCTGAGGGTCCAGCGCCAGAGTTTCATCGCGCTCGCCAGGGTGCAGGCGCCGGTGCCCGGGCGGCGGGCTGCGAGCCGGCGCAGGTCCTCGGTCCATTGGTCGAGTTGGGCCAGGAACAGTTCATTGGCCATGGTGATGGAAAGCTGGAGGCGTTGCACGGCCTCGGGACCCTCGTAGGTGGCCTCCAGTTGGGCGTCCATCCATTTCTGGCCCAGGAATCCGGGACAATCTTCGGTCACGCCGTAGCCGCCCATCAGGCTCACGGCCTCGCGCATCATGTTGGCCCCGTGGCCGGTGTTCCAGAGCTTGCAGGCGGCACAGAACACGTTCGCCTGCGAGTCCAGAAGGGCGAAGCGGACTAAAGGGTCGGTCTCGAGGGCCTCGAGGCGAGCCGGCTCGCGCTGGTCTTGGGGTTTTTCAGAAAGCCGCAGCCACTCGATGGCCTCTTGCTGCGCCTTGGCCAGCGCCTTAAATGCGGCGCGGCCGGCGAGGTTCTGCCCGGCCAGGAACCGGTCTTTTTCTTCTCGAGCGGCTCGAGCTGGTCAAAGGTCCGGGCTGCGGCAAAGCCCAGGGCGGCACTGGCCTCGCCGGTGGCCCAGACCTCGACGAGGCGCTGCAGCACATCTTCCTTTTGTTGCAGACCCAGTTTATAGCGCGGGCTGCCCGGAGCGCCTTCTCCGCCGCGGAAACGCCGTCGCTGGTACATGATGAGCGGCGCGACTGAGGACAGGAGCTTGGCGGCGGTCATCAGGCCGACGGTGACGCGGGTGCGCCGGAAGACCGCCTCGATAATCTCCGCATGCGAGTAGCGCGGGATCAGGACGCCGTCTTTGACGGTGTAACCGCCGACGATTCGGCTGGCGGGGACCTGCAGCTTGAGCACCGGGTCCCGGGTCGAGCTGAGTTGGTGGACCAACTTGCGGGTCGGGACGCCGCGATCGAACGAGCCAGGGTCGGTTTCCTCGAGGATGACCACGCAGGAGCCCTTAATCCGCGGGTCGTCAGAATTGACCGCCGCCGTGACGACATTGGCAAAACCCATGTTGGTGATGAAGCGGCCGCGTTTCTCGACCTGGAGCACCGGTTCACTCCCCTCGGCCCACTGCGCGATTCGGACCTTGCCGCCCAGCAGGGCCGTCTCGACACCCACGAAGGGAAGCGGCTCGGTCAAAGCAAAGGCGGCGCGGATTTGTTTGCGATTTTCGCCGGGCTTCAAGGGCGCCGCCAGGCTCAGGTAGCGGGCTCGTTGCTCGGGCGTGCCGCGTTCGCAGATGGGCGCCAGGCCCAGATTGCCGGCCAGGCTGCACGTGGCGGCGCCGGCGTCCACCCAGGACAGCTCGAAGGCAATCAGCGCCAACGCCAGGTTTTTCGGCCCCTCAAGGAACCCGCCGAATTCCGGCTCGAGGAAGGCGGCGGTAATGCCGCTCTCGTCGAAGGCCGCCAGCAGGCTCGGCCTTCTCGGGAGTCCATTCGTGGGAGTTGCGAGCGCCGGCGGCCACGAGCCGCGCTACCGGTCCGCGCGCCACGGCGCGGGCCGATTGCACGAGCATGGCCAGATCGTAACGCTCCGCAAAGCGCCACATGAGTTGGCGAAGGTCGTCTCCCGGCAGAGTCTGGAGGGTTGGCCTCGATTCGATGTCAATCGGCGGCAGGCATAATACAGCTTTTCGATTGCGCACTCAGGTTCCAGCGGCGCGGCTGCCAGACTAATCGGGCCGGCGCGCGCGGCAGGCCAAGCTTTTAGGCAATTCGCAGGCCCCGCGCAAGTCAAAGCGTGCGGCTGAGTTGCTCTAAACCCGGGGGGCCGGGGGGAGAGCCAGGCGGGCAGCCCTGAAGTCCGAAGGTCGAAGGCCGAAGGTCGAAAGGAGTCCAAAGAGCGGAGTCCGAATGATTTGCGCCCTGGCAAAGAAAGCCGAGAAGGAGCGGTTGCAGAATTAACCGCAAAGAACGCAAGGAACGCAGAGACCTGAGAAAGAGAAGGCATTTCTTTGTGATCTCTGCGTTCTTTGCGGTTAATCTCGCCTCAGGGTTGCGGGGTTTGCCCTTTACCTCATTGGCGTGACTTGAGAGCAGCCCGGCTTGCCTTGCCCGACTGCGGACCGTATGGTGGCAGGTGTGATTGCTTTGCTTGACTACGGCTCCGGCAATCTGCGCAGCGTGCAGAAGGCGCTGCTCAAGGCCGGCGCCCAGGTGCGCCTCGTGCAGCGGCCCGAAGGCATGGCCGACGCCGCGGCGGCAGTGTTGCCGGGAGTGGGCGCCTTTGACGATTGCATCCGGGCGCTGGAGCAGCAGGCCCTGCTCGAGGCCACGCGCCAGTTCATCGGCTCCGGACGCCCGTTTTTGGGCATCTGCGTCGGTTACCAGGCCCTCTTCGACAAAAGCGAGGAGTTCAACAGTCGCGCCGCCGGTCTGGGCCTCTTTCACGGCAAGGTCGTCCGCTTTTCGGGAGCCAACGGACTTAAGGTCCCCCAAATCGGGTGGAACCAAATCGAACTTGCGCGCCCGGATTGTCCCCTGTTCCGCGGCATCGCCGACGGCAGCTACGTCTATTTTGTCCACAGTTTCTTTCCCAAACCGGCCGACCCGTCGCTCGTCGCTACGCGCACAACCTACGGAGAGACTTTTGCCTCCTCGATCTGGCGTGACAACGTGTTTGCCACGCAGTTTCACCCCGAGAAAAGCCAAAACGTGGGCCTGCAATTGCTGCGCAATTTCGTGGAACTGAGCGCCTGATTGGTCCAAGCGCCAAGGGAGGCAAATTCACGCGCTCAGGCGACCTGCCTACGCACCGGTTCAGGAAAGCGTTTCTATAAACATGGCGCTCCGAACGGAGCTTTCGCCGCTGCCGGCAATCGTGAAACACGCGGGCTAAGATCGCAACGAAGGGAGGGGTCTCACTTGACACTGGTACAGACGTGCTATCTTTAATCGTTTGCATTAGGAACAACTGAATCGCGGAACAGACAACTGACTGGGAAACATTATGGCATACGAACTACCTCCACTTCCATATCCCAAGGACGCGCTCGAACCGTACATCGATGCGCTGACCATGGAAATCCATCACGACAAGCATCACGGCGCTTACGTGACCAACCTCAACAAGGCCGTTGCCGGCAAGCCAGACCTCGAAAAGAAGAGCATCGAGGATCTGATCAGGAATCTTGACGCCGTGCCCGCCGACATCCGCACGACGGTCCGAAACAACGGCGGCGGCCACGCCAACCACTCGATGTTTTGGAAGTTGCTCGCTCCGAAAGCGGGCGGAGCGCCCGGCGGCAAGCTGGGAGACGACATCAAGGCGGCGTTTGGCAGCTTTGAGGGCTTCAAGGAAAAATTCGAGGCCGCCGGTCTGGCCCGCTTCGGCAGCGGCTGGGTCTGGCTGGTCTTCAACCAGGGCAGGCTCGAAATCGTCTCAACTGCCAACCAGGACAATCCGCTCATGGGCAAGGCCGTCGCCGGCGCCGAGGGCAAACCCATTTTCGGCTGCGACGTTTGGGAACACGCCTACTACCTGAAATACCAGAACCGTCGGGCCGACTATCTCAAGGCCTTCTGGAACGTGGCCAACTGGCCTGAGGCCGCCCGGTACTACGAGGCCGCCAGGAGATAGGGCCTCTGCCCGGCGTGCGGAGCGTGGAGCGTCGGAGCGTGGAGCGTGAGGGCGTCGTGGGAATTGCCACGCTCTCCCGCTCTCCCGCTCCACCCCAAGCATTGACATCTCGGAATTCTCTTGCACGGGCCCTCAGTGCTCGCGGTGCGCCCTGGCGCCCTTGGTTTGGCCGATGTCCCGCAGGAGTTGCTCGAACCACGGCGTGTCGATGTCGAAGGGTTTGCCGCCTTTGACACGCGGGAATTCGATGGCCCGCAACATCCCGCCTTTGTCTTCATCGTGGCCAATGACGCCGGCTTCGCGGCGCAGGGCGCATTCCACGGCCAGGTCCACGCAGGACTTGATGAGGCGGAGGTCCTCGAGGTTGGCGGCTGCGGCGCGAGCGTAGTAACCGCTCTTCTGGACGAGCGTTTTCTCGGCTCCAATCATCTTGCTGAACTGCTCGCCGAACCATTTGCCCGGGTTCACCGCGTCCAGCTTGAGGTGGCCGAAGGCGTCGCGGGGCGCTTCCTGGCCTTTGGCCTGGAGTTCGGCCACAATGGCCTCGACGCCCGCGCCTTCGGAGATGAAGAGATTGACGGTGTCCACGGTGTCCATGACTTTGCGCAGGCGGGCGGCCTCGGCGGCAAGGTCTATCTCCATTTCCGGGATAAAGACGGCGTGGATTTCGAAGCACCGCCGGTCCAGGCCCAGCGCGGGCACCCACTCGCAACGGTCGAGCATGGCGCGGTAGGCCCTGGCCGTCGCGGCGGTCAGCCAGCCGCAGTTGCGGCCCATCACCTCGTGGACGATTAACATGCGAGGATTGGCGTTGTTCTCGGCCACGATGTTCCGGAAGTAATGGGCCCCCTGTTCGGCCGCCGTCCAGGCCCCGAGCGATTGCCGGATCGGATAGACGTCGTTGTCGATTGTCTTGGGCAGGCCGATGACCGTCAGGCCGTAATTGTTCCTGGCCAGGAAGGCGGCCAGCTCGGCCGCCGCGGTGTTGGTGTCATCGCCGCCGACCGTATGGAGCACATCAACGCCGTCCTTGATCAATTGGTCGGCGGCGACTTGCTGCGGATCCTGGCCTGGTTTGATCAGGCCGCGCTTGAGGCAGTCCTTCACGTTGGTCAGTTTGACGCGGCTGTTGCCGATGGGCGAGCCGCCGAAGCGATGGAACACGGCGGCTTTGGCGCGGACCTCCGGTGTGACTTTGTAACTGTCCCCCAGCAGAAGCCCCTTGAACCCGCCCCGGTAGCAAATAATCTCGATGGCTGGGGCGATCTCGGTGTAACGCTCGATCAATCCCCCGATGGCGGAGCTCAGACATGGAGCCAGGCCGCCTGCGGTTAGAATGGCAACTTTTTTCGGTTCGTTCATTTTTGTCCAGGTTCAGGGTCAAATATTCGTGTTCATTGCCGGGAGCCCTCGGCAACTGCTTCCTTGATCGAGGATTCCCTCGGCGCCAGCTTGGACCTGATGCTAATGCCCGCCCCAGGGGCGTCAAGCCCGGAATCTTGTCGTGGGGCGCATTTCACTTGTTTGCGTAGCCGCTCCCAGTCGTAATCTTAATCCTGCTCCTAATCTCCCTCGCGCAACCGGTCATCAGAACTGGCTTGGATTAAACCCGCGAGCATCGAAACCATGCGGCGCGGGCGTTCTTTCCCGGGAAGATTAGGATTAGGATTAAGATTAAGATTAAGATTAGGATTAGGATTAGGATTGGGATTAGGGGCCGGAAACCGCCACCCGGAATGCTGAAATGCGCTTCTAATCGTGTTGACGGCCCAGTGCGTTGGCTTTAGCCTTGCCTTATGGCGAATGTGAGCAAGAAGAAAGGGCCCCGCAAAGCCCTTTTATTTGGGACTCGGCCTCGATTCCGACGGCCACAAACGATTGACCACGGGCCCCAACTTCCTGCTGGTGGGCGGGGCGCAGGAGACTCACGAAATCATGACCGAAAAGGTGATTAAGATCAACGAGAAGCTCGCCTCCAAGGGCAAGCAACTCGAGGACATCAGCCGCGAGGAGTTCGACGACGTGGCCCAGTCGGTCGGCCTGCGGCGCCCTGCCCCCAAAAAAGACGACTCCGGTCCGCCGGCGCAGGACAATGTTGCCTGACGACCACCCCTATTTGTTAATCGTTCTGCTCTTGGCTGCGGCGCTCCTGTTTGCCCTGGTTCCTCTGGGCTTGTCCTGGCTTTGGGCCAGGCGGTTCTCACCGCCCAAACCGGGGCCCGACAAGAACGCGGTTTATGAGTGCGGCCTCAAATCCAGCGGGGACGCCTGGGTGCAGTTCCAATCGGAATACTATCTGTATGGGATCATTTTTCTGGTGTTTGACGTGGAGACCGTGTTTGTGTTGCCGTTCGCGGTCTCCTTTGCGGGGCTGCCGGCGGGAGCGTTTGTGGCGATGGTGGTGTTTGTGCTCTTGCTGGTTGAGGGCCTGGTTTGGGCCTGGCAGAAAGGCGTGCTCACATGGAAAATGACGTGCTGAGAGACGAATTGGGCCGGCAGGGGATCGTTACTGCCACCCTCGAGGAACTTTACAACTGGGGGCGCAAGAACTCGGTCTGGCCCCTGGGCTTCGGCCTGGCCTGTTGCGCCATCGAGATGATGGCGACCTCAATGGCGCGGTGGGACATCGCCCGGTTCGGCGCCGAGGTGTTCCGCCCCTCGCCGCGCCAGGCGGACCTGATGATCGTTGCCGGCACGGTGACCAAGAAGATGGCGCCGCAGGTGGTGCGGCTTTACAACCAGATGCCCGAGCCCAAGTACGTAATTGCCATGGGCGCCTGCGCCATTTCCGGCGGCCCTTTCAAGCAGGGCTACAATGTCCTCAAGGGCATCGACCGCTACCTGCCTGTGGACGTGCACATTCCCGGGTGCCCGCCCAGGCCCGAGGCCCTGCTCCACGCCATCATCACGCTCCAGGAAAAAATCCAGCGCCAGGCCCTGACCGGCGCCAAGCGCCCCCGACACCTGCTGGCCGATGCGCCGAGTGAGTTTCCGGCGCCCGAGTTTGGCGACCACGACCTGGCCCCGCCCAGCAACCCAAGGGTGTGGCAACCACCGGCAAAACAACCGTAGCACCCAAACCAGCCATGTTGGACCAAATCAAAGCCAGAGTGGAAGCGGCGGTGGCCGGGGCGCGTCTGGAGATTGTCTTCAACGGGAGCCCCTCGGGCCAGCACTCGTTGCGGGTTGACAACGAGCACGCCCTGGCCGTGGCCAGGTTTCTGCTCGAGGACCCGTTGCTGCGCCTGGACTATGCCTCGAATGTCACGGGCGTGGACTGGCCCGATTCGGTAGTGCGGGAAAAGCGAAAGATAAAAAGGCTCATCGAGGGAGTCGAGCGGGATATCGAGGAAACCACCGAACGGAAGACGCCGGGATTTCTCGAGGTGGTGTATCATCTTTACTCGATGGAACTCCAGCACGGGCCGGTGATTCTGCGCTTGCGCACCGCCAACCGCGCCGACCAGGTTCGCGTGCCCTCGCTCACCCCGGTTTGGCGCGGCGCCGAGTTCCAGGAACGCGAGGTCTTTGACTTGTATGGAGTTGTCTTCGACGGACACCCCGACCTCCGGCGCATCCTGATGTGGGACGGCTTCAAGGACTTCCCGATGCGCAAGGACTATCTCGAGCCGGACGATTACGAATATGAGCCGACGGCCCATGATGAGGTGCTGAGAAGGCCGGGCGGCGTGCCGCGCAAAAGGCCGCCCAATGACATGGGACGGCAGGCAGACCGGAAATCCAACCACCGCCATCATCCAGACCGTGCCATCCAGTTCAACCCAGACTTATCGGGTGGTCCCCAGGACCGCGCCGGACGGCGCGGCCCTCGAGGGGGACCGGCTTGAGATTTCAATGGGCCCGCAGCACCCCTCCACCCACGGCGTCTTCCGGATGGACCTCGTCCTGGACGGGGAACGGGTCGTGAGCGTCAAGCCGGTGTTTGGCTACCTCCATCGCAACCACGAGAAGCTCGGCGAGGGCATGACTTACCTGGGCTCCATGCCCTACACCGACCGGCTGGATTATTTCTGTTCCCTCACCAATAACTGGGCTTATGCCCTGGCGGTCGAGGCGTTGGCCGGCCTCCAGGTGCCCGAACGCGCCGAATACATCCGCGTCATCACCGCCGAATTGACCCGCTTGCAGAACCATGCCTGTCTGGCGGGCTTTCTGCTCCAAGACATGGGCGCCTCGGGCACGCCCCTGATGTATGCCTTTCGTGAACGCGAGAAGATCCTCGATTTGTTCGAGGCCCTCACCGGGGCGCGGATGATGTGCAACTATATGCGGTTCGGCGGTTGCCGGTGCGACCTGCCCCCCGGTTGGGCCGAGCAGGCCCGGCGCGTCGCCGACGAGTTCCCGCGTTTCCTGGACGAGTTTGAGGCCCTGCTCAACGAGAACGAGATTCTCATGTCCCGCACCCAGGGCGTGGGCGTCCTGCCGCCCGGTCTGGCCGTCAACGCCGGGGTCACCGGCCCCATGTTGCGCGCCAGCGGCGTCAATTACGACCTGCGCAAGGCCGACCATTACGGCATTTACGACCGGTTCAGCTTCCGCATCCCGCTGGGCGACCATGGCGACGTGTATGACCGCTATCGGGTGCGGGTCCTGGAAATGCGCGAGTCAGTCAAAATCCTGCAACAGGCCCTGCGCCAACTTCCCCAAGGCCCGGTTCTCGACCCCAAGGCCAGGCTGCGCGGCTTCCGGCCCAAGCCCGGCGAGGCCTACGCCCGCATCGAGGCCCCCAAGGGGGAGTTGGGCTTCTATCTGATCAGCGACGGCTCGCCCAATCCCTGGCGTTACCGCGTGCGCGCCCCCAGCTTCATCAACCTGACTGTCCTCGAGGACCTATGCCGGGGCCATCACCTGGCCGACGTGGTGGTCATCCTGGGCAGCGTGGATATCGTGCTCGGGGAAGTGGACCGCTGAATTTGACTTACTGAGCCATGCTAGGCCAAGGCATCATCAAAGGGATGACGGAGACCGCCAGGAACTTCCTGGGCAGCTACGTCAAGCCGGAGCGGTTGGTCACGGTCGCAGTATCCCGAGGAGCGGCTTCCGCAGCTCGAGGCCGCCCGCAATTTCCCCTTCCTGGTCTATGACGAGAACGCCACGCAGAAACGGCTGCGTTGCGTGGCCTGCCAGATCTGCGAGAAGGAATGTCCCCCCCAGTGCATCTACATCGTCAAGGACGCCGTCAAGGTGCCCGATTACCTCGGCAAACCCCAGTTCCAGCCCAAGACCTTCGCGATCGACATCTCCGTCTGCATGAGCTGCCAGGTCTGCGTCGAGGTCTGCCCCTTCGATGCCATCAAGATGGACGTTGCCTATGAACTGAGCACCAGCGGCCGGTTTGCTCAGTTGCTCCTCCACAAAGACCGATTGGCCAGGTCAAACCAATACTACCTCAACATCCATCCCGCCGAGGCTGCCGAAGTTGACGCCCGCCTTGCCGCCGATAAGGCCAAGGCCGAAGCCAGGGCCAAGGCCGAGGCCCAACTCAAGGCCAAAGCCACCGCCTTGCCGGGCCCGATGGCGACCTAACCCTCTTGCAAGAATTAATTCCGATATTCCACGTACGCCGGAGATTGTTCCGGGGAGCGGCGGCGCTCTGCCGAGAAGCCGCTACGCCCACGTTCATGGTCCCAATGCATCCGCACAAGCGATTGGAGGCACTCCATGAAACCCCAGCCGCCCAAAGAGCCAGTCAGATGGTCCAAGTTATTTTGCATTGGCGACGAACTTGACTTTTGCGATTTCGCGCCTGTTTAATGGCGGCGGTTGGCATCGAGCCGCCGGATCTATAACCAGATGAATGCGAATGCAGCTACCGGTCCCATGAAGAACAATCCAAACCCCCGTCTGTTTGGCCGTGCGGCCTTGCTTGCCGCGCTCTGCCTCCAATCCGAGGTCTTCTGTATGGCTGAGGCAAACGTCACGGCCAGGGTGGTGGCCCTTCCGCCCGCTTCCTGGCGCAATGCGTTTTACCCCTCCAACCGCCAACCCCTGACTCCCAGCCCGCTCATCAAGCTGCCCATCGGCAGCATCACCCCAAAAGGCTGGCTCCGATTCCAGCTCCAGCTCGAGGCCGACGGCATGACCGGCCATCTGGAGGAGATTTCCCAATGGTGCAAGTTCAACGATAGCGCCTGGGCTTCGCCCTCCGGCCAAGGCAAGTTCGGCTGGGAAGAGTTGCCGTATTGGCTCAAGGGCTACGGCGATCTCGGTTACGTTCTCAACGACCCGAAGATCATCCGGGGCGCCCGCAAATGGATCGATGCCACCCTCTTCGAGCCAGGAAGCCGATGGCGACTTCGGCCCGCGCGCCAATAAGACTGGCCTGGACGGCCACCCCGACCTCTGGCCACACATAGTCATGCTCAACGTGCTCCAGTCCTTCTACGAGTTCAGCGCCGATGAACGCGTCATCCCCTTCATGACCCGCTACCTCAAGTGGCTCAACGCGCAGCCGCCCGAAACCTTCCGGCGCGGCTATTGGCCCAACATCCGCTTCGGCGACACCATCGAATCCGCCCACTGGCTTTACAACCGCACCGGGGAGGCCTGGCTGCTGGACCTGGGCAGGAAGATCCATGACAACATGGCCCGTTGGGACACCGGCGTCATCAATTGGCACAACGTGAATATCTCCCAGGGATTCCGCGAGCCCGGCGTCTATTACCAGCAGGCGCGCGATGCAAAATTCCTCGATGCCGCCGAGCGCAATTACCAGGCCGTCATGGGCGTGTATGGCCAGTTCCCCGGCGGCGGGTTCGCCGGCGACGAGAATTGCCGCCCGGGCTACACCGATCCGCGCCAGGGTTTCGAGACCTGCGGCATTGTCGAGTTTATGCACAGCTTCGAGATGCTCGCCAAGATCTCCGGCAACCCCGTCTGGGCCGACCGTTGCGAGGACATCGCCTTCAACTCCCTGCCCGCCGCCCTCACGCCGGACCTCAAAGGGCTTCACTACCTGACCTGCGCCAACCAGGTCCAGCTCGATAAAAACAACAAGTCCCCCGGTGTCCAAAACGGCGGCACCATGTTCTCCTACAGCCCCTACGAAGTCTATCGCTGCTGCCAGCACAATGTCTCCCATGGCTGGCCCTATTACGCCGAAGAACTCTGGCTGGCCACCCCCGACCGCGGCCTCTGCGCCTCCCTCTACTGCGCCAGCCAGGTCACCGCCAGAGTCGGCGACGCCGTCAGCGTCACGATCTCCGAGGACACCGATTATCCCTTCGGCGACACCGTCGAGTTCAAGCTCGCCGCCCCACAGCCCGTCTCCTTCCCGCTTTACCTCCGCATCCCGCGCTGGTGCGCCGCCCCCTCCGTCTCCATCAATGGCCAATCCGTCCTCCTCGACCCCAAGCCCCTCGTCTATGCTGTCCTGGACCGCACTTGGACAGACGGCGACCGGCTCTCCTTGCGCCTGCCCATGAAAGTCTCGGTCCGCAAATGGGCCAGGAACAATGACTCCGTGTTGATGGACTATGGTCCGTTGACCTTCTCGCTCAAGATTGGCGACGCTATTCCCGTTACGGCGGAACGCCGGCCTGGCCCGAGATTGAAGTCTTCCCGACCACCTCCTGGAATTACGGCCTGGTCCTTGATGACCAGGACCCTGGGAAGTCGTTTGAGGTTGTGACCAAACCCGGTCCCGTGCCGCTTAACCCCTTCACCACTGAAAGCGCGCCGATTGAACTTCACGCCCGAGCCAAGAAGATCCCCGCTTGGAAACAGGACAGCCTCGGCCTGGTCGGCAAACTCCAGCCCAGCCCGGTCAAGTCCAACGAGCCCCTCGAAACCGTCACGCTCATACCGATGGGCGCCGCCCGCCTGCGCATCTCGGCGTTCCCCGTCGTTGGGGAAGGGGAAGGCGTCCACGAATGGACGGCGCCCAAGGTGCCCCCTGTCTCCGCTTCCCACTGCAACGAGGGCGATACGGTTGATGCCATGATTGATGGCCTCGAACCAAAAAACTCCAACGACCACTCCATCCCCCGCTTTACCTGGTGGGACCATCGTGGCAGCCCCGAGTGGGTCCAATACGATTTTGGCCGGCCCCGCAAAGTCTCCGCCGTCGAAGTCTATTGGTTCGACGATACCGGCGTCGGGCAGTGCCGTGTCCCGGCCTCCTGGAAGCTGCTTTACAAAGAGGGCGAGAACTGGAAACCGGTGGAGGACGCCTCTCAATTCGCTGTCAACGTGGACACCTACAACCGCGTCCATTTCAAGCCCGTCCAGACCACCGCCCTCCGCCTCGAGGTCCGCCTCCAGCCCGACTTCTCGGGCGGCATTTTGCAGTGGAAGGTCAGGGAATAACAGGGCCGTTGACATCCCGACAAGGTGGGATTGGAGCGCGTCGGCAGACCGAAGCGGCGGGGCGCAAACCAGTTCCTGCAAGCCCTTCGCCCCGGATTCTGTCCCGGAGGGAGAAAGTAGGGGTCGGAGCTGAACTTTTCGACAATTCAAGCCAAATTGAGGAGAGTTGAGGACCAATCTGGCAGGTCTGTTCGACCGAGTTTCGCCGCCTTACAGATTCGGCTTGAATTCCACGTCCGCTTGGGCATCTTGCTCTTGTGAATGTTGCGATAGCATTGGACTCCCCGAGCCAGATTCAGGACCGGGGAACATCTGTTGTTCTGAAGCTTCTCGATATTCGGATCGGCCTCTGTGAGGATTTCCGGCAGCGGGAATGGCGCGATATTATCGAACACGAACCCTCAGAAGCGAAGCTGGCCGAATTCCGGCAGGAGTTAAGGTGGTTGCTGCGCTCCGCCAGCCATCTGTTAGGCCTCGCTACAGATCCAGACTATCCTGCTCCGCAACACGCCGAAGAAATCGCCTGGCGGGTGCGTCAGCTCGAAGACTCCTGGCGCAGCCTGAACAACCCGATGAGCGAGGCGGAGGCGCAGGCGCACCTGAAGAAGCACTTTGCCGACGATCCGCTGATCGCAAAACTCTCACCCGGATGAAGCCTGACCTGGAGCGATTGCTCAAGGCCATGGACGCCTTCCGACAAGCTCCTAATCGTGATGAAGACGCCCGACTGCGCGCGCTTTACCAAGCCGACCTGGAAAGCGCCGCGGAGGCCCGCAAGCTGGATAGAGACACCCTCGACCGCCTAGTCACGCGTTGCTACCCCCGGTGGGTCCGCGCCAATCTCCCTCCTGGCTTTCCCAAGATGTTGGGACTTGACTAGCCTGGATTTCCGGTGCCCCGTCAACACGGAGCAGGGCTCGTATCTAAACGCTTGCACAATTCAAAACCAATTGTAAAAAAGTTTAGATCCGACCCCAATTTAAGTTGACCCCAATTCCCCTATAATCATAATCTTAATCATAATCTTAATCCTGCTCCTAAAGATTAGGATTAGGATTAGGATTAGGAGTCGGAGACTGCCGCCCAAGAAGGTGAAATGCACGCGTCGAAGCGGTTGCGGCTTGATTTCCTGGCCGTTTCGATCTTTCTGTCTTCATGCACATATCATTTCGATCGATGCTGACTCGCCTCGGCGCTGGGCTGGCCCTCATTTTTGCCGCGGCTTTGGCCGGCGCGGCGCCGGAGCCGGAGGTCCTTTCCGTTCGTGAGTTTGGGGCAAAAGGGGACGGCCAGACCGACGACACGGCAGCCTTTCAAAAAGCCCTCGATGCGGCTGGGAAGGCCGGCGGGGGTATCGTCTATGCCCCGCGCGGCAATTACCTTTTCGCCGGGCACCTTAACGTGCCGGCTGCGGTCACCTTGAAGGGCCTCTGGGAATCCGTCCCGGCCCATAACGGCATCCGCGATGCGGGCCTGCCCAAGCCGACCGATGACGGCACGACCTTCCTCGTCACCGAGAATCCGGGCAAGGAGGACGGTCCGGCTTTCATCACTCTGAACCATAACTGCACGCTCAAGGGCGTGGTGATTTACTATCCCCTCCAGGACCCCGCCCAGGAGCCTAAGGCCTATCCCTGGGCGATTGCCCTGCGCGGCAAGAATCCGGCCGTCCTCGCCGTCGAGTTGCTCAACCCCTACAACGGCATTGATGCCGCTCACAACGAACGGCACCTCATCCGCGATGTGCAGGGGCAGCCCTTGCGCCGGGGCATTCTGGTGGATGACATCTACGACATCGGCCGCATCGAAAACGTCCACTTCAATCCCTGGTGGAGCAACAAGCCGCGTTTGTTCCAATGGCAGCAGCAGCACGGGGAGGCCTTCATCTTCGGCCGCAGCGATTGGCAATACGTCTTCAACACCTTCTGCTTCGGCTATAATATCGGCTACAAGTTCATCCAGACCCGGGCCGGGGTCTGCAACGGAAACTTCCTGGGCCTTGGCGCCGACGACTGCTTCACCGCCCTGGTTGTCGAAAACTCCGCCGCTTTCGGCCTGCTCATCTCCAACGGTGAATTCGTCTCCTTTCATGGACCGGACCCCACCATGGTCCGCGTAGAAGCCGCCAACTCGGGCAGCGTGCGGTTTGTGAACTGTGCGTTTTGGGGACCGTGCAATCAAATCGCCAAGATCTCCGGACGCGGCACCGTCGGTTTCAGCGATTGCACCTTTGTCCAATGGGACCACAAGAACGAGGGGCGTCATGCAATCCAGGCCGACGGGGGAACCATCCTGGTCCGCGGCTGCGAGTTTCGTGAAAACAAGCCGCAGATCGAACTCGGGGAATCCGTCCGCCGCTCTGTCATTTCTGACAACATCTTTACCGGCCAACCGCGCATCACCAACCGTAGCGCAGCCGCACGTCAAGACACGAATAGCACTGACCAAACGGGCGCAAACCAGCGTTAGGGAACTGGTTTTGTTGAGCAGCCAATTCCCCCTCACCCCGACCCTCTCCCCGGGGGAGAGGGAGCAGCCAGGGCCGGTTCTCGAAAGTGTAGGAGCCGACGTGAGGAGGCTCACTTTTTAAGAAGGGCGGAGATCAGAGCCGAATGGCGCTTAAATAAGGGCCATATTCTTCCGGGTGCCTCTCTTCCACCAAGCGCGGTTGCGGTGAGGTACATCCTTGAACGAGTGCCGCGGCTTGTTCAGCAAGGCGAAGGGTTTAGGCCGCCGTTTGACCGCTCGGGGTTCCCAGCGGTCTGGCCGCTCCGGCACCGCATCCCTGGCCAAATCCGACAACAGCATCGCCACCAACTGCCGCCGTTTCTTCTTGGTCGGCGCCTGTGCCAGCACGATGTTGAACTGCCGCATCCTATCCACGGCGCCCTTGAAGCTGATCCGCTCCAGGTCCCCGTGATGGACCAGCGCCGCCTCGGCCATGACGCACCGAATCAGGTTGTACGCGATCAGATAGGTCTCCAGTTCCTTCTGGACCATCGCCGGGCTCAGACAGCGTAAGTATTCCATCCCCATTGTCGTTTTGATGTGCCGGAACCAGAGTTCAATGCGCCAGCGCCGCAGATAGAGCCGGGCTAATTCCAGCGCCGGATAGGCCTGGGCGTCCAAGAGCGTCGTCACCAGCGTGACCGAGTGAGTGCGATAGCCTGGCCGGTGGAGGGACACGTGCACCACGCGCACGGTCAACTGGTCCGGCACTCGACGCCACAGAGACTGGGGCAGCCAGCGCGGTTTGGTGCCGGGTCTGCTCCAGGTGAAAAGCGCATCGCCCGGCCCCAGTTTCTTGCCCCGGCGGAAGTTGACCTTGCGCGCCGCGTGCAGGCGGAACACCGCCTGGGCCTGGCAGAAGACCAGCAGCAGGGCCAGCAAGACATAATTGCAGAAGCCCCGGTCGGCCAGCAGCACGTCGTTGGGTTTAATGCAGTCCACCAGGCGGCGCAGCAGCGACAACTCGGATTTATGCTTGTTGCCCTTGGCATAAGCCAAGAGTGCGCCGCTGGCCAGGCTGAAGAGGGCGAGCACTTTCATCAGGGGGAACCCGCAGCCGGGTTTCTGATTGGACAGTTGGGGGTACTGCCGTTGGTTGTCCGCGGTGTCGGCCATCAACAAGGTGGTGCCGTTGACGACTTTGACCTCATGGCCCAGCCAGCGGGATTGTTCTGAGGGCACGCGGTTTTGGGCCTGCTGGGCGGCGGCCTCGCGGGCGCTTTGGAGCACCTCCAGGGGAAGGCGTTTGCGGGCGGTGCAGTAGGCACTGTTTTTGGGGTCGGCCTCCTCCGGGCGCAGGTCGTGCAGCCCCAGGTGAGCCAGGATTTGACTGACGGCCTCGCGGCAGGGGCAGCCCGGATTGAATGCCTGATAGAGAAAGGCCCAGAAGGTGCGGGAGAGGCTGTAGAGCCGCGTGCGGCTGTTGGGGCCTTTGTCGCGCTGGGAGAGCAGGCCCGGGGGTAGCAGCGGGGCGAAGAGTCTTTCCAGGTGCAGGAGAGGTTGGCGGGTGAAGGTCTCCAGGTGTTGTCCGAGATTAGCCAGGCGCGAGCGCCAGGCGGGGAAGTAGGGTGTGTGGGGCATGGGGGAGGGGTGGTTTGGGGGTGTTTGGGTTTGGGGCGGCTTGTCGTTATCGTTATAGGGCGGTATATATACCGCCCTATTGACGAATCTGCTACGCTCCTATTCAATGAAACCAGCAAAAAAGTCAGAGCCCGGCCTGAGGGCCTGGCAGTCGGAATACGAGACGCTGCGCCGCTCCCTGAATACCGTCGGCTGGATCAGCGAGGGCTACGTCCAGGACCGGGGACCGGGTGCCGGCGGCCCTTGCTACCAGTGGACGCGCAAGGTCAGGGCAAAAACGGTGAGCGTGGCGCTCTCCCGAGAGCAGTATGAGGCCTTGGGCCAAGCCATCCAAAACTGGCGACAGGTCCAGGAGACGTTGCGGCGAATGCAACAACTTTCCCGCCGGGTGATCTTCGAAACGCTGCCCCACCCCCCTCGTCGTAAACGATTGGGCAAGAAAGTCTTGGGTCTTATTTAAGCGCCATTCAGATCAGAGCCTCCTTACGTCGGCTCCTACAGAATCTTGAATCAGCCGTGCTGGCTCGACCCTGTCTTCTAATTTTTTCGTGCGTTGCTCCTTCGTTGCGTGTAATCATCGCATCCGGTATGAACACCAAACACCTCTGGTCAACCTCGTTGTCCCTCCTTTCTCTGCTCGGTGTGGCCGACTGCCTCCGGGCCCAGCCAGGAGAGTCCATTTCGGGCCCTTCCACGCCCGGACTCAGCCCGGGCTTCTTTGTGGCCACCAACGGCAACGACCAGTGGTTCGGCGCTCTGCCCGCGCCCAAGCCGGATGGGACTGACGGGCCTTTTGCCACGCTGGCGCGCGCGCTCAAGGCCACCCGCGACCTCAGGCAACAGGGCGCCCCACCCACGCAGCGACTCACCGTCTGGGTTCGCGGCGGCACCCATTTCCTGGACCAACCGCTGGTTCTCAAGCCTGAAGATTCAGGGCTGGTCCTGGCCGCCCATCCGGGCGAGACGCCCATCGTGAGCGGTGGCCGGCCTGTCACCGGCTGGCGCGAGACTACGCTGGATGGAAAGCAGCTTTGGGCCGCCGATCTCCCCGCCGCCCGCGGCGGCAAGTGGCCATTCCATGAACTGTGGGTCAACGGACGGCGAGCCGTGCGCGCACGCCATCCAAACAAAGGCTACCTGGCCGTGGCCGAACTGCCCGACAAGGCCTCCGATTGGACCAAGGGCAACAGCCGCTTCCGCTTTCGCGAAGGCGACCTCAAGGCCTGGAACACCGTGACCAATGCCGAGGTTGTCGTCATGACCAAGTGGGTGGAATCGCGCCTGCCCGTCCTCGCCGTGGATGAACAAGAGCGCCTCGTCCGCTTTGCCAAACGCTCAGTCTTCGCGCTCGAGCCGGGCGACCTCTACTATGCCGAGGGCGCGCTCGACTTCCTGGACCAACCGGGCGAATGGTGCCTGGACTCGGCCGCCGGCACGCTTTACTACTGGCCCCGTCCCGGGGAAATGATTAACCAGGTCCGGGCCGTGGCCCCTGTGCTCGCTCAGGTCGTTCGCTTTGAAGGCCGTCCCGAGGCCGGGCAGTGGATCGAGCACGTGACCCTGAGCGGCTTGACCTTTTCCCATACCGAGTGGTGCTTTCCGCAAGGCTTTTCCACCGGCGAGCATGCGCCCGTTATTGACCCGGCCCCCGCTGCCGATGTCGGCGGTTTCGGCCAGGCAGACATCGGCGTGCCCGGCGCTGTTTGGGGCCAGGGCCTGCGCCATTGCTTTTTCGGAGGGTGCGCGTTCTCGAACCTGGGCAACTATGGCCTCGAACTCGGGCGCGCCTGCAGCGAGAATCGCGTCTTCCACTGCGACTTTGCGGGCCTGGGCGCGGGTGGCATCAAGATTGGCGAAACTGCCATCCGCCCCGAGCCTGCCGACCAGTCGCGCGCCAACGAGGTCAGCTATTGCCGCATTCACGATGGCGCGCAGATGTTCCACAGCGCCATCGGGATCTGGATCGGCCAGTCGCCCGACAACCTCCTGGCCCATAATCTCATCCATGACTTCTACTACACCGGCATTTCGATTGGCTGGACCTGGGGCTACGGCGATGCCCGCGCCAGCAACAACACCGTCCAGTTCAACCATGTCCACCATATCGGCGTGAAAACCGACGGCGACGGGCCCATCCTCAGCGACATGGGTGGCATCTATACCCTGGGCAAACAGCCGGGCACTACTATTCGCAACAATCTCTGGCATGACATCGCCGGGTTCCGCTACGGCGGGTGGGGCATCTATTTCGATGAAGGCAGCAGCGGCATTCTCGCCGAAAGCAACGTCGTCTATCGCACCACCCACGGAGGCTTCCATCAGCACTACGGTGAAACCAACCTCCTCCGCAACAACCTCTTCGCCTTCGCCCGCGACCAGCAAATCCAGCGCTCCAGGCCGGAAGACCATCCCAGCTTCAGCTTCCAGACCAACATCGTCTATTTTGATTCCGGCACGCTTTTCGGCGGCAACTGGTCTAACGACCACTGCCAGATTGACTGGAACCTCTATTTCGATGCCCGGCCCGGCGCCCGGCCCGAGTCTCTGCCGGTGGGTCCTTGCTCTCTCCAGGAATGGCACGAACGCAATCACGATCGCAATTCCATCATTGCCGACCCGCTCTTCGTCGCGCCCGAAAAGAACGATTTCCGCCTCCAACCCGGCTCCCCCGCATTCAAGCTCGGTTTCCACCCCATTGACTTGGGCCACGTCGGGCCCTAAGCCGGATGTTTCATAGGGGTTCGCCGACCGGGAGGCGTAGCGCAGACTTCCAGTCTGCTGTATCGCGGATTTCCAATCCGCAGAAGCGACCAGGCAGGTACAGCCTGCCGACTGGAAGTCGGCGATACAGCAGGTTGGAAACCTGCGCTACGCAGCCTCGGGAGCCCGGTACCACTCCTTGGCTATGAAAAATTCGGGGCAAGTGCCCGCTACGGCACCAGCACTACCGCTCCCTCGATTTTGCCCACGCGGAGGCGTTCCAGGGCGTCGTTGGCCTGGGCCAGGGGGAAGGTCCCGACCGTGGTGCGGACCGGAACCCGGGGCGCCAGGGCGAGAAACTCCTCGCCATCGCGGCGGGTCAGATTGGCCACGGAGCACAGGGTGCGCTCTTGCCAGAGCAGCGCGTATGGAAAGGCGGGGATGTCGCTCATATGAATGCCGCCGCACACGACAATGCCGCCTTTGCCGACAGCCCGAAGCGCCAGCGGGACCAATTCGCCGGCGGGAGCAAAGAGGATTGCCGCATCGAGCCTGGCGGGCGGCAGCAGGGCCGCATCCCCCGCCCAGACGGCCCCGAGGGACTTTGCGAACTGTTGGCCCTGCCAATCGCCCCGGCGTGTGAAGGCGTAGATCTCCCGTCCCTGGAAGCGAGCCACCTGAACGATGATGTGCGCCGCGGCGCCGAACCCGTAGATGCCAACGCGGCGCGCCTGGCCGGTCTTGACCAGCGAGCGATACCCAATGAATCCCGCGCAGAGCAGGGGAGCTGCCTCGGCGTCCGAGTAGCCGTCGGGGATGGGAAAACAGAACCGCTGGTCGGCAAGGGTGTATTCGGCATAGCCCCCGTCACGCGTGTAGCCGGTGAAGCGGGCCTGGTCGCAGAGGTTCTCGCGGTCCGTTGCGCAGTACTGGCAGGCGCCACAGGTCCAACCCAGCCACGGCACCCCCACACGGTCGCCCACTTGAAATCGAGCCGCCCCTTTGCCCGCCTCCGCCACAACGCCAACAATTTCGTGCCCTGGAATGAGCGGCAACTTAGGCCCCGGCAATTCGCCGTCCACGACATGCAGGTCCGTGCGGCAGACGGCGCAGGCCCGAATGCGAATCAGAACTTCCCCCGGTCCCGGTCCAGGCGTCGGCAGTTCGACTGCCTGAAGCGGTTGCCGCGGCCCGCGAAGCACCATCGCGCGCATAGGCTCATAGGAGCTTCGCCAACTCAGCCTGGCTGGCGGCGAGCACTTCTTTATGCAGGGAGTTGCCGTGAGCGTCCATCGTTACGACCGCCGGGAACCCGGCCACCGCGAACTCCCAGATCGCCTCAGGGGCGCCGAACTGCTCCATGAAATAGACATTTGGCACTTGGTGGATGCATTCGGCAAGCACCTGCGCCGCCCCGCCGACTGCGTGCAGATACACGCAGCCGTATTGGTTGCACGCCGCCAGCGTCTTGTCGCCCATGCCGCCTTTGCCGATGATGGCGCGCAGGCCGAAATCGCGGATGATTTGCCATTGATAAGGCTCTTCACGGATGGAGGTGGTCGGGCCGGCGGCCACACATTTCCAGTTGCCCTGCTCGTCCTTGATGATGACCGGGCCGCAATGGTAAAGGACGCCCCCTTGGAGGCTCACTCCCGGCGGGAGCTGGCCCCCGTCGTGGAGATACTTGTGAACGGCATCGCGTCCGGTGAATAAAATGCCCGTGATGGCGACCTCATCGCCAACTTTCAAGGCGCGGACCGCAGCCTCGGTAACCGGTGTCGTAAGAGTAATCATGGGGAAGGGGACGTATCGGATGATGCCTAGTAGAGCCAGTTGCGGATCTCGCCCTCGGAACCCAGCGCGATGCCTTGGCGCCGGTAGGCCCAGCACATGTAACTGACGCTCACGAAATAGGAGGCTGGCAGGCGATTGAGCACGCCAATCTTGGCTCCCAGCAATGTCGTTTGGCCGCCGAAGCCCATCGGCCCGATGCCCAACTTGTTCGCAGTCGAAACGATGTCCCGCTCGAGCCGGTCCAGTTCGGGGTTCGGATTGTGGTCGTCGAGCCGCCGCAAGAATTGCGCTTTGGAGAATTCATAGCCCGTGGCGCGGTCCCCGCCGATGCAGACACCGAGGATGCCCGGCCCGCAACCCTTGCCCTGGGCCTGGAGCACCGCGTCCAGCATGGCCTTGCGGCACCCATCCAGGTCGCGGTTCGCCTTGAGCTTCTCATTGGGCAGCGAGTACTGCGCGCCCACGTTCTCGCACCCGCCGCCTTTGAGCACCAACCGCACCGTTGTTTCCGGGGAGCGATGTTGATGGAAGTGGACCACCGGCGAGCCGGGCCCGACGTTGGTGCCGTCGTTGCGCCCGGTAATCGAATCGACCGAGTTCTGGCGCAGAAAACCCTTGGCGGTGGCGAGCTTGACCGCCCCGCGCGCGGCCTCCTCGAACCCGATTTGGTCCAAACCGGCCGGGCACTGGACATAGAAAATGATGGTCCCGGTGTCCTGGCAGATCGGCTGCGACTTGGTTCGGGCCAAGGCGATGTTCGCATCGATGATCTTCATTGCGCTCTGGGCAATCGTTCCCTGCTTCTCGCGTTGGAGCGAGGCGAGGATGGCCCGGTGAACATCGTCGGGAATCTCAGCCGACGCGCGGCGAATGAGTTCAAGCAACGAATCAGGCAGCACGTTCATTGACCGGCAGGCTACGCCCCCGCCGGCAGCCTGTCAACCCTCTGAATACATTGCATCACTAAAACTGCGCGGCGATTTCTGGCTCCCAATCTTGCGCTTAGTCTATTAGGAGCAGGATTAGGATTGCGAATAGGAGCGGCTACCCCAATTATCGAAATGCACTCCGTGCGCGCGTTGTGCGGCGGGCTCCTTCCATGGCCTCCAGGAGCCGGCACAGGGCCGTGAGGCGTGGGACCGGGACCTTGGCTTGCTGCGCCTGGCGGAGAGGTTCCAGAAAGAGACTGTCCAGTTCGAGGGGCAAGCCGCGCTCGAAATCCAGGAGCGTGGAGGCCTTGTAGGCGCCCATGGTGCCGGTGCGTTCGATGTGTTTGTCGGCCAGGGTTTCGGGCACCTCGAAGCCCAGCGCCCGCGCCGCCTGGATGACCTCGAGCATCAGCTCGCGGAGGAGCTTTTTCCATTTCGCGTCGGCCAGGAGTTGCGCGGTGGCCAGGCACGGGCCGAGCGGGCTGTTGGCGGGCAACTGGCCGCGCCTGGCCGCGTCCCATCCTGCAGCGCCGGCTACGCCCAGGCCGTTGAAAGGGATGTTCCAGATGAGCTTTTCCCAATGGGTGCGCGCGAGGTTATCGGTGACCGAGCAGGGAACGGCGGCGTGGCCGAACACAGAAGCCAGCTCATGGGTGCGCCGTTCGGGCCGGCGCTGGAATTCGCCCAGGATGATTTGTCCGTGATCGATGTGATGGATGAGGCCCGGGGCAAGGCGATTCAGACAGACGAAGCAGAGGCCGCCCAGGATTTGCTCGATGGGAAAGAGGCGGGCGAGTTGTTCTTCGTTGCCCAGTCCGTTTTGCAGGGTGAGCACGGCGGTCCCCGGCCCGACCAGGGGCGGGAGCAGGCGGCCAAGCTGGTCGTTGGCGGTCGTCTTGAGCCCGATAAGCACGACCTCACTCGGGCCGATTTCCTCGGGCAGCCGGGCGCAAGCAGGTCGCACGTGGAAGTCGCCCTGAAAGCTGCGGACCCGCAGACCCTGGCGCCGCACAATCTCGTAGTCCGAGCGCAAAAGGAAATGAGCCTCGTGGCCGGCGCGGGCGAGTCTGGCTCCGTAATAGCTGCCCACAGCCCCGCAGCCAACAACGGCTATCTTCATGGAGAGAAATGAAGAGCACCCTGAGTTGGGCAGGGTGCTTTTGGACAAACGAGCCGTCTATCCGGCCCCGAGGATGGCGTCTTTGGCGGCCTTGGCAACGCGGAACTTAACCACTCGCTTGGCGGGGATGGTGATGGTCTTGCCCTTGTCGGGACCGAACTGCATGATCATCGAACGGGCCGGACGGCTGACCAGCACCAACTTGCCTATGCCAGGCAGGGTGAACGTATTCTTGGCCTGTTTGTAGGCGAGGGCTGCAATCGTGTCGAGGACTTGCACGGCCTGTTTCTTGGAGATCCCGTTCTCCTCGGCGATCGTGGCGGCGATTTGTGATTTGGAGAGTGCGTTAGCCATAATTGTCAATGATGCGCTTTGTTGTTAACGGTCGCTTGCTTGCCAACTCGAGTCGAAAGGCTCGGGCTTGGGTCGAATTAAACTCTTTTGGCGCGCCAGCGCAAGCTTTTTCGTGAGCCGTTCACGGAAACGCCCAGGGCGGCTGACAAAGTCGCCGAAACGGGCCCCATTCCCTGACTGTAGGAGACGACGTAAGCAGTCTCTGATCAATGGCCTCCGAGGGGAGCAGGCTTTCGCTGTGCCCAAAAATCAATCAGAGACTCCTCACGTCGTCTCCTAGCGATGAAATCACCCGCCAAACGGCGCGTGCTACACCGTCCTGATTGCCGGCTCTCTCTGACCGGGGGGCCTGCTGTTGCCTGGAGCCGGCGCGGAGGGCTTGGCGGACGGGGCCTCGGGTGAGGATTCAAGCCCGTCGAGCGACTCTGGTTCATCCATGCCGTCCCACATGCTCGAACAGGAAGCGCATAAATTTGGGTTGCGCGAGCGGGAGTTCCCACCCGGAGCCATTGCCTCACCACAACAAATGCAAATGCTCGGGCTCATGATTCAAGGTACTAACTTTGAACGTAACCCCGGGTATGGAGGGATTCAAATGGAATTCGCGACGAGTTGTTCACCGGAAATTCACCGGAAATTCACCGAGGCCCTGCGAAGCGCCAACCGCCCGGCTTTGTCGATCTGAATCGTTCCTGTGCTCATACCTCGGGGCAACCCGCCGGGATGAATTCCTTGGCGGCGGGCACTCTCCCTGACCTCGTGACTCGCATGGTGGTACTGACAAGATGCGGTGCGCCAGTGAAAGTCTGGCGGCTCGGAGGGTGCAAATCCCTCCAGGACTGAACATGAACGACAACACGAAAACATGAACAGTGACCCAGCACGAAAGAACTGGGGGGGAAAGCCTAACCAGCTCCCCGAGCCCGAGTGTTGCCGGGCGGAAGGACAGGCCCAAGCGCCCGTAAGGGATGCCCAAAGCCGAACGACCGCCTGGAAGCTGTACACAGGGAAGCTCGCAGGCCGCAAGCGGGAGTCGCACCCCGCTAAAGCAATCCAGCCTCGAAACGTCACAACATGCAGGTGGAGACGGTGTCGCATCACCGGAACCCAACACAGAGGAGACCGCTACGGGTGAGGTCTCCGGAGACCTGCCGGGGTCGCAGAGCGTGGCACGCGAGCAACGAGCCGTACGGAAACTGGGAAGCCCTGCCGCCCCCCGACGCACCAACTGCGGGGGCCAATCGGGACAGGAGGTTCAACGACAAGAAGACCTCCCCAAGGGTATAGAGCAGGGAATCGGACCGGTCCATAGTAGTCCGGGGCCAGGCACACGCTGCCCCAGCCCGGACCAAGGGGCCGGCACGACGACGCAGCCTGCAAAGGAAACCAGCGCCGTAAGCACGACGGAATCAGGCTGGCGAACTTTCCTGCAGGCCAGTCAGCGAGTCGTCGTGAAGAGCCCGGTGCGGGAAAACCGCCCGCCGGGATCTGCGAGGGGGACGCGGGGCAACCCGCGTCCCTACTCGACCCCGAGACACGTCGTTTCAATAGCCGGGGCTTGACTTCGTGGAAGGGGTTCGGTCAACATCCAGGAGTGGCCCTCTTCAGGATATTGTTTGGACCAGGGGCGGCCTCAAGCGGCCAGACCGCTCCGGGGGGCCCGCTGGCGCTCCGGCAGATTTCTCTGCCTCGGTCCACGGGTTCCAACTCCTGTTCCAGATGAGACCCGTTGCCAACCCGATCGTGAAGGTGGGCCTGGTCCAATCGAGCGCCTCGGCGGACCCGGCGGCGAACCTGAGCAAGACCCTCGCCGCCATCGAACAAGCGGCCGGCAAGGGGGCCCAAATCATCTGCACGCAGGAGCTGTTTCGCACGCAGGACTTTTGCCAGTCCGAGGACCACAGCTTCTTCCAATTGGCCGAGCCGATCCCCGGGCCGAGCACGAAGGCCTTCCAGAAATTGGCGCGAAGCCGGAAGGTGGTGGTCATCGCTTCCTTGTTCGAGCGGCGGGCGCCCGGGCTCTATCACAACACGGCGGCGGTCATCGACGCCGACGGCTCGCTGCTGGGGCTCTACCGCAAGATGCACATCCCTGACGACCCGCTTTACTACGAGAAGTTTTACTTCACGCCGGGAGACCTGGGGTTTCGGGCCTGGCAGACCCGTTACGGCAAGATAGGAGTTCTGATCTGCTGGGACCAATGGTATCCGGAGGCGGCCCGTCTGACAGCCTTGCAAGGGGCGGAGATTCTGTTTTTCCCGACTGCCATTGGGTGGCATCCGGCTGAGAAGGCCCAACAGGGGCAAAGCCAACATGCGGCCTGGGAGACCATTCAGCGCGCTCATGCCATTGCCAACGGCTGCTACGTGGCCGTGCCCAACCGTGTGGGCCTCGAGAAACTGACCGGGGACGGCATCGAGTTCTGGGGCCAAAGCTTCGTCGCCGGGACTGCCGGGGAGCTCCTGGCCAAGGCCGGGGCGGAGCGGGAGGAAATCCTGGTCGTGCCCCTGGAGCTTGGGAAAGTGGAAAGCGCGCGCGCTCATTGGCCTTTCCTGCGCGACCGCCGCATCGATGCCTACGGTGATTTGACCAAGAGGTTTATTGATGGATGAGAGGCCTGTTTGGATAACCGGCGCCGGTGGCCTGATTGGCCGTTATCTGGTGGCGACTGCGCCGGAGGGCGCGCCGGGGCTCAGGACGGTCGGCCTCACCCGGTCGCAGTTGGACCTGGCGGATTTCCCGGCAGTTCGGAGCGAGTTCCGCCGCCAGCGGCCGCGGCTCGTTATCCACTGTGCCGCGATGAGCCAGAGCCCCGAGTGCCAGGCCAACCCACAGTTGGCGCATCGGCTCAATGTCGAAGTGACGGCCCTGCTGGCAGAACTGGCAGCGGACATCCCCCTGGTGTTTTTTTCATCCGACCTCGTGTTCGACGGCCAGGCCGGCAATTACAACGAGACTGCGCCAGTCAATCCCCTGAGCCTCTATGCCCAGACCAAGGCCCTCGCAGAACGGGTGGTGCTGGCCAACCCCAACCACACGGTCATCCGCACCTCGCTCAACGGCGGGACTTCGCCAAGCGGACGCCGGGCCTTCAACGAGCAGATGCGCTGCGCCTGGGAGGCCGGCCAGCCTGTGCGTTTATTCAGCGATGAATTCCGCAGCCCGATTCCCGCCCAAGTGACGGCCCGCGCGATTTGGGAGTTGGTTGCCCGGAACAAGGCCGGCCTCTATCACGTGGCCGGCAGCCAGCGGCTCTCCCGCTTGCAGCTCGGCCAACTCCTGGCCGCCCGCTGGCCCCAGCTTCATCCCAGGATTGTCCCCGCCTCTCTTAGAGAATACAGCGGCGCTCCACGCCCGCCGGATACTTCGCTCAACTGCGCCAAAGCACAGGAGTGTCTTTCCTTTCCTCTGCCAGGCTTGACAAGCTGGCTGGCCGAGCACCCGGACGAGGTGTTTTGAAATGGAAAGCAGGATATATCGCGGACGGCTTGCCCCCTCGCCAACCGGGTTCTTGCATCTGGGACATGCCCGCACGTTTTGGCTCGCTCAGCAACGGGCGCAGGCCCGCAACGGCATCCTGGTTCTGCGAAATGAAGACCTGGATGCTGCCCGGTCCAGACCCGAGTACATCTCAGCCATGCTGGAAGACCTGCGCTGGTTTGGGTTTCGATGGCAGGAGGGACCGGATTGCGGGGGACCTTGGGCTCCCTACTCCCAAAGCGAGCGCCGGTCCTATTACCTGGCAGCCTTCGAGCGACTGCGCCAGGCGGGCTTCGTTTACCCGTGTGCCTGTTCGCGCCAGGACGTGCTCAATGCCCTTCAAGCGCCGCACGCCGGCGAAGAGGAACCGATTTATCCCGGCACGTGCCGGGCAGCCGGCCAAGACCCGAGCAAGGGGTTGGGGGGCCGGCGATGCAACTGGCGCTTCCGGGTGCCGGACGGCGAACCGGTTCGTTTTGTTGACGGATACTACCGTGCGCAGGAGTTCGTAGCTGGGAAGGACTTTGGAGATTTTGTGGTCTGGCGTCATGATGACGTGCCCTCGTATCAGCTTGCGGTGGTGGTCAATGATGCCGCCATGCAGCTCACCGAGGTAGTGCGAGGCCAAGACCTGCTCAAATCGACCGCCCGTCAACTCCTGCTCTACCGCGCCCTTGGCCTGAGGCCGCCTCAGTTCCACCACTGTCCGTTACTCACCGACCCATCCGGCGCCCGCCTGGCCAAGCGGCACGACGCCCTGAGCCTGCGCGCCCTGCGGATGCGGGGTCTGAGCCCCGAACAACTGCGCGAGAACTGGCCTGCGCTGGCGCCGGCCAGACCCAGCGCCCCGCAGTCGCAACCCGGAGGGTGAAGCGTCGACAGGGCCAGCAAAGTTTTTGATGACATCAACCGGGGCTATCACTATACTCGGCGGGTCCAAAACTGAGAACCTGAACTGGCTATGCAAACACGTTTCGACCTGACACAGAACGACATCCCGAAAACCTGGTACAACCTCCTGGCCGACTTTCCCGAGCCGCTGCCCCCGCCGCTGCATCCCGGGACCAAACAACCGGTGCCGCCGGAGGCGCTGATGGCGATCTTTCCCGAGAACCTGGTGCGCCAGGAAATGTGCCCCGACCGTTGGGTCGAGATTCCCGAGCCGGTCCGGGAGATTTACGCGCTGTGGCGGCCCACGCCGCTGCTGCGGGCGGTGCGCTTCGAGAAGGCGCTGCAAACGCCGGCGCACATTTATTACAAGTACGAAGGGGCCAGCCCCGCCGGCAGCCACAAGCCGAACACCTCGGTCGCGCAGGCCTACTACAACAAACAGGCCGGGACGAAGCGGTTAGCCACCGAAACCGGCGCCGGCCAATGGGGGTCCTCCCTGGCGATGGCCTGCGCGTTGTTCGGCCTGGAGTGCAACGTGTACATGGTCAAGGTAAGCTACGAGCAGAAGCCCTACCGGCGGATGCTCATGCATACCTGGGGCGCGTCGGTCCATCCCAGCCCCAGCAACCAGACGCAATTTGGCCGGAAGTTGCTGGCTGAAGATCCGCATTGTCCCGGCAGCCTGGGCATTGCCATCAGCGAGGCCATCGAAGACACCGTCACCCACCCGGACACCAAGTATTCGCTGGGCAGCGTGCTCAACCATGTTTGCCTGCACCAGACGGTCATCGGCCAGGAAGCCATTGCCCAGATGGAACTGGCGGGCGAAGAACCGGACGCCATCTTCGGGTGTTGCGGCGGCGGCAGCAATTTTTCCGGGCTGGTTTTCCCGTTCCTGCGCCGCAAGCTGGCCGAAGGCAAACGCTATCGCATCGTCGCGGTCGAGCCTACAGCCTGTCCTTCGCTCACCAAGGGCGAGTTGCGCTACGACTTTGGCGACACGGCGGAAACGACCCCCTTGCTGATGATGTACACCCTCGGGCACAAGTTTATGCCGCCCTCCATTCACGCGGGCGGGTTGCGCTACCACGGGATGTCCCCCATGGTCAGCCACGCCCTCAAATTGGGGTTGATCGAAGCCGAGGCCTATCACCAGACCAAGGTCTTCGAGGTGGCCACGCTCTTTGCCCGAACCGAGGGCCTGGTGGCCGCCCGGAATCGGCCCACGCCATCGCGGCCGTCGCCGAGGCCGCCATCAAGGCCCGCGAGGCTGGCCGTAAGCAGGTCCTGCTCTTCAACCTCTCCGGCCATGGCTTGCTCGACCTGACCGCCTACGAGGCCTACCTGGCCGGCAAGTTGCAGGATGTTTAGCGCAAGAAACCCAAAACCAAATACAAACTATGAAACTCCAGTCCACCTGTCTGTCAATCGGCGCGGCCTTGCTCGCGTTGCCGCTGCTGAGCTTGGCTCAGCCCTCCGCACACTACGTCCCCGGCGTCGAAGGCATCAAGGGCGCCACCCTGCCGCCACCGGGGGTTTACGTGCGGGATTATAACGTCGCCTATTATTCCGGTCAGTTGAACAACCCGAACGGCGACGAGATCGGGGGGCTGAACACGCGCGCCTTTGTCTATGCCAATGTGCCTCGTGTGATTTGGATCACCCCGTACCAGGTCTTGGGCGGCAACATCGGCGTGGACGCCCTGGTGCCGCTCGCCTACACTAGCCTCAGAGTCGGCGGCTTTGACGACCACACCTTCGGCGTCGGCGACGCCTTCGCCGAAGGCACCTGGTCCAGACACTGGAAGCAAGTTGACGTCTCTGCGGCCTATGGCGCCTGGGCACCCACGGGCTCTTCCTCGAGTCCGGGGCACAATCCCACCCACGCCGGTTTGGGTTATTGGACGCACATGTTCACCGCCGGCGCGACCTTTTATCCCGATGCCGCCAAACAGTGGTCGGTTTCCGCCTTGAGCCGCTATGAAATCAACATGGAGCACGAGGGCTTCACGGCCGGCCAGGCCTACACACTCGAATGGGGCCTCAGCCGCGCTATCATCCCGACTATTGACGCCGGCCTCGCCGGCTACTACCAGCAGCAAGTCACCAGCAACAACAACGGCTCGCCCCTTAACCGCGCTTCGGGCGTTGGCCCGGAAATCAGCGCCTTTATTCCCAAATGCGCCCTCGGGGTGTCGCTCCGCTATGCTTACGAGTTCATGGCCGAGAACCGATTGGAGGGACATACGGTGGCACTGACGTTCACCAAGCGATTCTAGGCCCAATGCCTTTCGAAAATCCACAGTGTCTCGCTAATTTCTTGTCCCGGAGGGACATACGAGAATAGCCCAACGCTTTAGCGTTGGGTTAGCGGGTTAACAAGGGGCACCGTCCCGGAGGGACGGCTGAGATGCCGTCCGAGCTCGGCTGTCCCTTCGGGACTTGTTCTCCCTGTACGGCTGGACCCAACGCTCAAGCGTTGGGCTATTCTCATGATGTCCCTCCGGGACAAGGGGCCGGTGAATTTCCGAAAGGCATTGATTCTAGCCCGTATTTTTCAGACCTGCGCGGCTCTGCCATTAGCACCGCGGCTTTAGCCCGGTGGAAGGGGCACGCTCCCGGTGCAAACTGTTCGAGTGGGTTGACCCAGTGTATTATGCCATTATGACAACCCGACTGACCATTGACGGTGCTGGCCGCGTCGTGATCCCCAAGCCCTTGCGGGACGCACTCGACCTTGCGCGCGGGGATGCATTCGAACTGGAAACCGCCGGCGAGAGCATTACGCTGCGCCCCACCCGGGGAACGGTCCCGCTTGCCAAGGAAAAAGGCGTTTGGGTGTTCCGCACCGGCCACCCCCTGCCTCTTTCGCTTGGGGACAATTTGTTAGAGCGGATTCGCACAGACCGGGATCAACGCAATCTTGGGATTACACATTGAAGGCCTTCTTACCTCTCGCTGATGAGTTCGATTTCGCTCAGAGTGGGGCCTTCGGTTGCCTCGAGGATGTTCAGGCGCAACTCACGGGCAGTGATGGGCGGGAATTGGCGCGAGAAGTCCTGGCCGAGCGTGGCGCCGGAGAAGATGGTCTTCCACTCGGCCCCTTCTTTGCGTTGGAACTCGAATCGCTGCACACGGCCGGCGTACTCCTCGTGAATGCGCACCCCGGCTAGCCGTTTCGGACTGCCGAGAGCGAGCGCGATCCAGGCCTGCCGCGTGCCGGCATCCGTTGCCCACCGGGTTTCCGGGTCGCCATCGAACGCTTTGCCGGCGCTGTATTCCTCCAAGTTTTGAAACACGTTCGAGGCCGTGGCCTTGATGCCCGAGGCCAGTTCGACCGGTTTGAGGTCCATGGCAGAGCGGTCCAGCTCGAGGCGCACGATAGAGTTGATGTCCGAGGGGGCCGGGGCAGGGGAGATCGTGATGGTGAGTTGGCCGTCCTGCTGGGTGACCTTGGCCGAACCGCCGGTCAATAACTCGCTGCGGACGATTTTGGAGGGGATATCCGGCAAAGTGACTGTGGCGGCCTCGGAACGCAGGAGGTGGACGAAGACGCTGTTCCCCTTTCGGGTGCTGGCCAGCGCGCGGTTCGGCTTCCAGGGCCCGCCCCGGGTCCCATAGATGCTTTGGCCATAGCGTTTGAGCCAGGCGCCCATTTCCTCAAGGCGCTGGACCTGGCGCGGTTCAATGCGGCCATCGGGCATCGGGCCCACATTGAAGAGCAGGTTGCCGTCCCCTCCGGCGCACAGCGCCAGGGTCCGTATGCATTCGCGGAGCGACTTCATCTCGTCGCCGGGTTTCCAGGCCCATTGGCGGCAGATCGTCATGCAGGTCTCCCAGGGCCGCTGGTCCTGGAACTTGCCGACGCGCTGCTCCGGCGTGTCGTAATCGCCCGGAGCGCCGCTGCGGTCGTTGATAATGATGTCCGGCTGGAGGGCGCGTGTAAAATCAATGAGGCCCTGGCCGCGCGCGACGCTGAATTCCTGCGGCACATCGAACCACATCACCAGGAGCGGGCCGTAGCGGGTGATTAACTCGGAGACCTGCGCCCGGAGATACTGCTCGTAGCTATCCAGGTTCGAGGTCGGACGCCGAACCGAACCGCCCGGGCTGGTGCGTGGGAAATCCGGATGGTGCCAATCGCAGACGGAGTGATAGGCGCCCAAGGCCAGGCCCTGCCGGCGGCACGCCGCGGCCAATTCTCTCACCACGTCCCGTCCGAAGGGGGAGTGCATGATATTGTAGTCGGTCTGCCGAGTGTCCCACATGCAGAAACCGTCGTGGTGTTTCGTGGTGAAGACGATGTATTTCATGCCGGCATCCCTTGCCGTCCTGACCCAGGCATCGGCATCGAAATTGGTGGGATTGAAATGCTGGTAGAGGCTATCGTACTCCGCAATCGGGATCTCCGCCCCCCGCAACCAGCTTATCTCCGTGCCCTTCAGGCTGACGGGTCCCCAATGAATGAACATGCCGAATCGGGCCTCGCGCCACCACTCGAGCCGGGCGGCATTTTGCGGCGCGCTCGCCGGTGCGGCCGCCAAGCCTGTAGCTTCCCCGAAATTGAGCGCCAAGCTGCCCGCCAACGCTCCAACCAGCAATGAAGATTTCATAACCGCAGTCTGGCCAGTATAGCTCTGGGCCGCGCAGTGGCAATCAAAATCAGGGCAAGCCCTTGTAAGCCTGGACCTACAAGCCAATCGGGTTTTCTTTATTAACCCCTTTCCGGCTTTTGAGTTAAGATGCAGCGGCCTCTCAGCAACAAGGATGCAAGACGTTCCGGACAATCCTGCCCTGAACCGGCCAATTCTACCCGGGCCCGAGCGCGGGCTTTGGATGGCGGGCCGGCAAGGCGACTGACACCCTATGAAGATCCTGCTGATCGAGGATAATCCCGCCGACGCCCGGCTTATCCAGCAGATGCTCAACCCGGGGCCGCAAAGGCTCTTTGACTTGGCAACAGTCCCAGACCTGCGGCTGGGTTTGGCCGCCCTGCGCGAGCGGAGTTGCGACGTGCTGCTGCTGGACTTGGGCCTGCCGGACTCCCAAGGACTGGAAACCCTGGCCAAGGCCCAGGAGGCGACGGCCGACTGGCTTCCCGTCATCGTGCTCACGGGCATGGATGATGACGTCCTGGCGGTCGAGGCGCTCCGCCAGGGGGCGCAGGATTTTCTCGTCAAGACGGGACTGACGGCGGAGTTGCTGACGCGCACGCTGCGCTACACGGTGGAGCGGCACCGCGCGCAAAGAGCCCTTTTGGAAACCGAGGAGCGGTTCCGCGAGATGGCCGAGAACATCGAGTGCGTGTTCTGGATGAGGAGCGCCGAGCAAAACCGGGTGCTCTATGTCAGCCCGGCCTACGAACGAGTTTGGGGCCGCTCGATTGCCAGCCTTTACCAGCAACCGGCCTCCTTTATTGATGCCGTTCACCCGGCAGACCGCCAACGAGTCCTCGCCAACGTCCTCCAAGCGCACCTCCCCCGGCCCGAGAAATTCGAAATCGAATATCGAATTGTGCGGCCCGATGGCTCGATCCGGTGGATTCGCGACCGCGGAGTCCCGATCCGGACCGCCTCCGGAGAAGTCCCGCGCATCGCGGGTGTTGCCGAGGACATCACGAGCCGGAAGGCCTTGGAGGAAGCCCAGCGCCGCCTGGCGACGGCCATCGAGCAGGCTGCCGAGGCCTTCATCATCACCGACGTGGAGGGCACGATTGTTTATGCCAACCCCGCCTTCGAGAAGATCACCGGTTACAGCCGTCAGGAAGCCTTGGGCCAGAACATGCGCATCGTCAAGAGCGGCAAGCATGACCTGACGTTTTACAGGCGGATGTGGGGCAGCCTGGTGCAAGGCCAAGTCTGGCGCGGCCGTTTTGTCAACAAGCGCAAAGACGGCGTGCTCTACGAAGAGGACGCCAGCATCACCCCGCTCCGGGACGTCACCGGCCAGATCACCAACTACGTTGCGGTCAAGCGCGATGTGTCCCGGGAGGCGCTGCTCGAGGCGCAATTGCGCCAGGCCCAGAAGATGGATGCCATCGGCCAACTCGCGGGCGGGGTCGCCCACGACTTCAATAACCTGCTGGGCATCATCAGCGGCAACGCCGAGCTTTTGCTGTTGCGGGGACCTGAACTCCACGCCGAGGCCATCGAGGGCCTCAATCATGTGATCAACGCCGCCGAACGGGGGGCGAGCCTGACCCGGCAACTGCTCATCTTCAGCAGCAAACAAATCATGCAGTCCCGGCCCGTTGCCTTGAACGAACTCATCAGCAACCTCACCAAGATGCTCAAGCGCACCATCCGCGAAGACATCCGCCTGGATTGCCTCTGTGCGGAACACCTGCCCTTTGTGCAGGCTGACCCGGGGATGCTCGAGCAGGTGCTCCTCAACCTGGTGGTTAATGCCCGCGACGCCATGCCTCGGGGTGGCCGCCTGCTCATTGCCACCGAAAGGGTCTGCCGCGATGAAGAGTTCGTTCAAACCAATCCCGCGGCCCGGGCCGGCGAGTTCGTGGAACTGGCGGTGAGCGACACCGGCACCGGCATTGCCCCGGAGCACTTGCAGCACGTCTTCGAGCCCTTCTTCACCACCAAAGAGCCAGGCAAAGGCACGGGCCTGGGCTTGGCCACCGTCTATGGCATCGTCAAGCAGCATCAGGGGTGGGTTGAGGTCGCCAGTCGCCTCGGCCAGGGCGCCACCTTCAAGATCTTTTTGCCCGCCATTCCGGCCCCGGCCCTGACCGGGACTTCCCAGTCGGCCGAAACGCTGTTGCGCGGAGGCCCCGAGACCATCCTCCTGGTCGAAGACGACCTCCCGCTGCGATTGGTCACGCGCCGCGTGCTCGAGAAGTTCAAATACAAGGTCCACGAAGCCACCTGTGCCACCGAGGCCCTCGAGGTCTGGCGCCGGCATGAGCGGGAAATCGCTTTGGTGCTGACCGACTTCGTCATGCCCGGCGGGATGACTGGCCGGGACCTGGCCGAGCAACTCCTGACCCAGCGCCCCGGCTTGAAGCTCATTTTCATGAGCGGCTACAGCCCGGAGGCCCTGGGCAAGGACACGGCGTTTATCCAGCGGACACGGAGCCATTTTCTCAACAAACCATGCTCGCCGCGCACTTTGCTCCAGGCCGTGCGCCGATGCCTGGATGGAAACTAACGCTGGTAAACCCTCACGTAGTCAATGTAATAGCGTTGGGGGAATATCGAGTCGTCAATGCCCTTGGCTCCGCCCCAGGCCCCGCCGATGGCCAGGTTAAGGATCGGGTCCTGGTCCTGGTCGAATGGCCAGGCCTCCGAACCGCTCCCCTCGTTGCGATAGGTGAAGTACTTCTGCTGGTCAACGTAGAAGTCCATCTTGTCTTTGTCCCACTCCACTGCATAGACATGGAAGGCCTCCGAGGCGTCGGCAATGGTGATGCGCTCGCCTTTGCTGGTGTTCTTGAGGTGGTTGTATTTTCCAGTGTGAATGTGGGCCTGGATGATGCCCGGCTCATAGCCGACTTCTTCCATGATGTCAATTTCCCCGCACGCCGGCCAGCCTGCGGCGCGGTTGGTGCCGAGCATCCAGATGGCCGGCCAGGTGCCTCGCCCCCTGGGCAGCTTGGCCCGCACTTCGATCCGGCCGTATGTCCAGTTCCCCTTGCCGCGCGTGGTCAGGCTGGCCGAGGTGTACTCGGCCAATTCCGGGCCGCGCCGCCCCGCTCCCTTGCCTTTGGCGACGGCATTCGGGTCATAATCCGGGTTCTTGAACTGCTCCTTGCGCGCCTCGATGACCAGCAGCCCGTCTTCGACGCGCGCGTTCTCTTTGCGCTCGCGCGTGTAATACTGCGCTTCGTTATTGCGGACAAAACCGGTCTCGTAGCCCCACTTCCCGGGGTCGGGCAGCCCGGGCTTGTCGAACTCGTCGGACCAAACCAGTTTCCAGTCCGCGCCCCGCGCCGAACCCGCTGCCAGCAGCAGCAGCCACAAACCCAAGGAGCGCAGGGAAAGACGGGATGAAATGCCAGGAAATGCAGTGGAAGCGGCAATGGTGTTCAACATAGGCCCCTGACTATATCCATTCACTCGCCCCTGGCCAGCAGATTCTCAGGGGAAAACTCATTTGGGGCGCATCTTGCCAGCACCACCGTAGCGCAGACTTCTCCCGGCGTGCCGGGATATTGCGGATTTCAAATCCGCAGATGCGGCCAAGCAGCTACAGCCTGCCGACTTGGAAGTCGGCGATACAGCAGGTTTGGAAACCTGCGCTACCAACGCGAGCATCCTGGCGACTGGTGGTACTGGCAAGATGCGCCCACTCATTTGGTGTGCGTCTCAGATTATTTTCCGAACGGGCACGTGTCCCGAGGTATTGGGGATTATTGAAAATTGAGAATTGAAAATTGGTCAATGGCAATTAATATCCGCGATCGATGCTGCCCGGATTCATTTACCAATAACCAATTCTCAATAATCAATTCTCAATCTAACATTTGGAAGCCGATATGTTTGACGATACGATAGGGGCAATTGCGACTCCACTGGGAGAAGGGGGGCTGGCGGTGATTCGGCTTTCAGGGCGGGAGGCCTTGGCCGTGGCGGATCGCTGTTTTGTGCCCAGGGACAGGGGGCGCCCAAGCCGTCGGCGGCCCCGACGCACACGCTTCATTTCGGACATATTGCGCGGGACGGCCAGACGGTGGACGAAGTCATGGTGGCGGTGATGCGCGCGCCGCGGACCTTCACGCGAGAGGATGTGGTCGAGATTACCTGTCACGGCGGAATCCTCCCGACCAAGATGGTCCTGGATACGGTCCTGGCCAATGGGGCGCGCCTGGCCGAGCCGGGGGAATTCACGCGGCGCGCGTTTCTGAACGGCCGGATAGACCTGGCCCAGGCCGAGGCGGTGGCTGACCTCATCCATTCCAGGACCGAACTGGCGCTCCAGGCCGCCAACCAACAGCTTGCCGGCAAGCTCTCCCAGCGCATCGATCAGCTCCGGGACCAGATGCTTAAGACGCTCGCCCATCTTGAGGCGCACATTGACTTTCCCGACGATGACATCGGCGCGGATACCCGCGAAGAGCTTCTGGACCGCCTGCAGCGGGGCGTAGCCTCCATGGACCAATTGCTCCGCACCGCCAACGAGGGGCAGCTCCTGCGGCGCGGCATCCGCGGCGCCATCATCGGCCGTCCCAATGCCGGCAAATCGAGCCTGCTCAACCAGCTTCTCGGCCGGGATCGCGCCATCGTCTCCCCCATCCCCGGCACCACACGCGATACGATCGAGGAAACCGCCAACATTCGAGGGCTGCCGGTGCTTCTGGTTGACACCGCCGGCCTGCGGGAGGCGGGGGACGAGCTCGAGCTGGAGGGCATTCGCCGCAGCCGCCAGACGCTTCGCCAGGCCGAGTTCATCCTGCACGTGTTTGATGTTTCGCAGCCCCTGACCCAAACCGACGCCAACTATCTTGCCGAGTTCGCCCCCAAGAAGCGCATCCTGGTTCGGAACAAGATCGACCTCCGCGCCCGGCTTCAGTTTCCGCCCGGCCTCGCGGGGCCGGTGGCAGACGTTTGCTGCCTGACAGGGCAGGGGATGGAGGCCCTCAAAGATGCCATCAAAGAACTGGCCTGGTCGGGCGAGATCAAAGCCGAAATGTTGGAGGTCATGATCAACTCCCGCCACCAGGACGCCCTGAACCGCGCCCGCGCCGCCACGCTCCGCGCCGCCGATGCCTTGACCTCGGACCAGACCCTCGAGTTAGTGGCCCTGGACCTCCGCATCGCCGTCAATGCCCTCGGCGAGATCGTCGGCAAAACCACTACCGAAGACCTGCTCGACATGATCTTCAGCCAATTCTGCATCGGAAAATGAAGGGCTGTTGGGAACTTTAGCCACAGATTGCACAGATTGCACGGAATAGGATTCTCACATGTTAGTTCCCCTCGATTGCATTCGTAGCGAGCTGCCCAACCAAAGCCGAAGCCATGCTCGACGCACCGCGAAACCCCTCTGGCAACGCGTAATGTTCCTCACTGCAACCCCTTTTTGGGAAAATGACAGGAGTGGTCCCTGCGCCCTGGCGAACGTGTTGAGGGTCCTCTTCCCGCCTCAGGCAAAGGGATTGACGACCTTCACTCCCGCCTTTTTGAAATCAGACACGTTGCGAGTAACGACGGTCAGACCGTGAACGAGGGCGGTTGCGGCAACCAGGCTGTCCTTGATGGGCATGGTTTGTCCTCGTCCGCGCAACTCGGCAAGCAGTTCCGCCCAGCGCAGGCCCAGGGCGGCATCCCACGTCAGGCAGGCAATGCCGCTCACCCCCTCCTTGAACCACAGTTCCAAACGTTGGCGCCGTTTGCCGGCGGGCAGGAGATGAATGCCAAACCGAATCTCACCGAGGATAATCGGATCAACGGCAAGCTCGCTTTCGTTGCGCCGCAGCCACTCAACCACCTTGGCATCCGGTGCCGTCTTGGTCGGTTCGCTGAGCACATTGGCATCAACGAGGAAGGTCACAGCATGTCTGTCGACTCGGATTCAACCGGCACGAAGAACCCTTTTTCGGGCAGGCCAGCAGCCAATCCACGATCCCCTCATTCGGGCGCGACCGGCGGCGCACCAGCCGGTATTCGCCGCGGTCAATGCGCTCGACCTCGAATTCCTGCCCCGGCTGGATACCGTCCCGCCGGCGGATTTCAGCAGGCAGGATGATCTGCCCTTTGGTGGACATCGTCGTCGTCATTACGCCGTAAGATATTGTCTTACCGCCGGCGCGTCAACTCCGCTGCGGACCGGATGACCGAATATGACAAACAAGAAAAATCCGCAGTGTGAATAACCCGGTGGGTAACTTTGTCAATGACCCACTCCACACATGCACAAGATAGGAGACCCCCGCCATTACGCGCGCTTCACTTTCCACCCCCCAAATTTAGCCTGCAACCATGCCCCAACCGGCGAAGCCTCACCCCCGACCCCCAGCAACGCCCCGACCCGCCCCGCGTCCCATCGGCGGAGCCAATTCGCTGAAACGCAACCGCAAATTTCAGCCTTGCAATCCCGGGCTTGGAGGTGTATCAGCCCCCCAATAACCTCAGATGAAGAAAGGCACAAAGTGAATGGAAGGTATTGGCTTCGGCTACAACCCGAACCCGGCAAGAAGTATTGGGGCCTTATGGGACATTTTCGCAACTGCACGAAAGAAGAAGTTATCACGGAAATTAAAAAAGCTGGAGTTCTTAGTATTGTTTTTATCAAACACGATGGCAAAACCGAGGATGAGAGGTCCATGAACAAGGGAATCATCGCCCAAGAAATGCTTGAAATCTGGAATCAATGCACCGACCAGCCAATAAGCGGCGACCAAATGCTTAAAATCTGCAAGGCCTATCAGCACAGTAAATCGCAGAAGACGCCACGCGACACCCGTGCCCCTGTATGAGCGACATCCTGCCGGGCCGCCTCTTACCTCTTTGCCTCTTTACCTCCGCATGTTCCTTCGTGCCAGGCGCGATAATCGCCGCGCTCGTCATCAACGGGATTCAACCCTGCGAACGGGACCACAAAGAGAAGCAGCGAATCAGGAGAGGAGCTCGAAATATTATACTGCACACCGGAGTTCTCGTCGGCGTAATCGGCGGTTTCCTTACGTATATAAGCGAGGCTGGACCAGAACCTGCACAGGCATTAGCCTCGTTCTTAACGAATGCTCAAACTAACCGCTGGCTCCGTATCCTCATTACCGCCCCACTTTGCTTCGTGGGAGGCGCGGGAATCGCCGCCTTTGTCATCCACCGACTTCAAGCGTTCACAACTGTAGTGGGAGAAAGACGGGACATTATAGTCTTGACCGCAATTCTTGTAGGCGTAATCGGCGGTTGGATTCTCTCTATGGCCCTCGGTGGTTTGCAATAGGATTGACCGTTACTGACCAGTAAATAGGATTTGACACACTAGATGGAGCCGTGCTATGCTCACTCCGTCATGGCAAAGATCGATAATCGTTCCTTAGACCACAAGGTCTTGGAGCACATGCGGATGCTCGCCACCGACCGAGTCTTGGCTGGCGAGAGGCCCAGTGTTGTGGCGAAGTCGTTCGGAATCTATCGGACTTCCATCTATAAGTGGCTGCGCGCGCGTAGGAAGCGTGGACGCGAAGCTTTGCGGAGCACGACTGCTAAAGGGCCGGCGCCCAAGCTAACGGAAGGCCAAAAGCGGCGGGTTAGGCGTTGGATCGTCGGCAAGGACCCACGCCAATACGGATTTGATTTCGGATTATGGACCCGAAGCATCGTCGCCACGATGATCCAGGATAGGTTTAAAGTCTCGCTGACTCTTCCCTCGATAGGTCGTCTGCTGACTTCGCTGGACATAACGCCCCAGAAGCCACTGCGCCGAGCCTACGAACGAAATGAAGCGGAGATCAGCCAGTGGAAGCAGGAGAAGTATCCGGAGTTGAGGAAACGGGCTAAACAGAGGGGTGCGGACATCTTCTTTCTCGATGAAGTGGGCGTGCGATCTGATAGCCCGCTGGGGCGGAGTTACGGACTGAAAGGCAAAACACCGGTGGTGAAAACCTCTGGGCAGCGCCAGCAGATTAACGCGATCAGTGCGGTGAATGCCAAGGGAGCCTTCTGGTACAAGGTCTACGGCGGCACGTTGAGGGCCGTATTGTTCATTGTGATGCTCAAAGACCTTATGAAAGGGCGCAAGAAGCCGGTAATGTTGGTCGTGGACGGATTGCCCGCGCACAAGGCTAAGTCGGTTGCCAAATATGTACAGTCCACCAAAGGCCGCTTAGGCGGCGTAAATAAATAAAGGTATCAACTTCTGAGAATCGTGGTATGATAGCTGCACATGAGTGCTATTGCCGCGCTGACGCAGAAGTTCAGGGCCATTTGGCCACTCCTAAATGAGCGGACCCGGCGCCTTACCGCCGCCAATGAAGCTATGCAAATGGGTTATGGCGGTGTCTGCGTGGTTCACCGGGCTTGTGGCTTGTCCCGCAAAGCCATCCTCAAGGGTATTGGCGAAATCGAGCGGGGCGACTCCTCGCTGGCGGAGCGCATCCGGCGCCCGGGCGCCGGACGCAAGAACCTCACGGTGTTGGATTCCGGGCTGGTGGCGGCGCTGGACAATTTGATTGAGGGCGGAACTCGCGGCGATCCGGAATCTCCCTTGCGCTGGGTCTGCAAGAGCACTCGGACCCTGGCCGAGGAGTTAAGCCAGCAAGCTCATCCGGTGAGCCACATGCGGGTGGCCCAACTGCTGCACGAGCAGGACTACAGTTTGCAGAGCAATCGGAAGCTGGAGGAAGGGGAGGACCACCCGGACCGCAACGCCCAATTTCGGCATATCAACCGGTGCGTGAAGCGGGCCTTGGCGGCGGGGGAGCCGGTCATTTCGGTGGACACCAAGAAGAAGGAACTGGTGGGCAACTACGCCAATAGCGGCCAACAATGGCGTGTGGCGAAACAACCGCAACGGGTCAAGGGGCACGACTTCCCGGGTCCCGAGGTGCCTCGCGCCTATCCCTACGGCATCTATGACTTGGGGCGCAACAGCGGATTCGTAAACGTGGGCACCGACCATGACACGGGGGCCTTTGCGGTGGCCTCGATTCGTGGGTGGTGGCGCTTTGAAGGGCGAAGACTTTATCCTGCGGTCCGGACGCTGTGGATCACCGCCGATGGCGGAGGCAGCAATGGGTGGCGGCTGCGACTTGGAAACTCGAGTTGCAGGGCTTTGCCGACAAAAGTGGGCTGTGCCTTTCCATCTGCCACTTTCCGCCCGGCACCAGCAAGTGGAACAAGATCGAACACCGACTCTTTTCGTTCATTTCGTCCAACTGGCGCGGTGAACCGTTGCGAGATTACCAGACGGTCGTGAACCTGATTGCCAGCACAACGACGGCCAAAGGATTGACGGTGACCTGCCGGCTGGATCGTCGAAAGTATCCGACGGGTAGAAAAGTCTCACGCGAGCAGATGAAGCAAGTGAACCTAAAGCCTAACAAGTTCCATGGTGAGTGGAACTATACCATCGAGCCTCACGGGTGAACCAACTTGATACCTTTATTTATTTACGCCGCCTTAGAGCTGCATTTCCTACCACCCTATGCTCCAGATTTGAACCCTGACGAATTCGCCTGGAGCCATTTAAAGCAGAACGGCACGAGTAAGAAGCCCTTGCGCAAGAATGAAGCGCTTCGACAGCGCGTCGAGCAAGACTTAGGCGGTGTAAATAAATAAAGGTAGCAACTTCGGATGCCGGGTGGTATAGTCATCGTGTGTGAGTGCTATGGCTACGCTACGGCAGAAGTTCAGGCTCATTTGGCCACTGTTGAATGAGCGGACCCGCCGTCTCACCGCGGCCAATGAGGCGCTTCAATTGGGTTATGGCGGAGTTTCCATGGTGCGGCGCGCTTGCGGGTTATCGCGCAAAGCGATCGCTAAGGGGATAGACGAAATCGAAGAAGGAGACTCCTCGTTGGCGGAGCGTATCCGCCGCCCTGGTGCCGGACGCAAGAACCTCACCGTGATCGATCCGGCGCTGGCCGGCGCGCTGGACGGGATGATTGCTGGTGCCACCCGTGGCGACCCCGAATCTCCGCTACGGTGGGTCTGCAAGAGTACGCGCACTCTGGCCGCCGAACTGCAAGCCCAAGGGCACCCGGTGAGCCATCAGCGGGTAGCCCACCTTCTGCATGCTGAGAACTACAGTCTGCAGAGCAACCGCAAGCTCAAGGAGGGCGAAGACCACCCCGACCGGGATGCGCAGTTTGGGCATATCAACCGGTGCGTGAGGCGCGCCTTGGCGGGAGGGTGGCCGGTGATCTCGGTGGACACCAAGAAAAAGGAACTGGTGGGCAACTTCGCCAACGGCGGCCAGCAATGGCGCGTGGCCAAGCAACCCCAACGGGTCAAAGGACATGACTTTCCGGGGCCGAGGTGCCGCGAGCCTATCCGTACGGCATTTTTGATTTGGGCCGGAACACCGGGTTCGTGAACGTGGGGACCGACCATGACACGGGAGAGTTTGCGGTGGCCTCGATCCGGGGTTGGTGGCGCTTTGAAGGCCGGAAACTTTATCCCGACGCGCGGACGCTGTTGATCACCGCCGATGGCGGGGGCAGCAACGGTTGGCGCCTGCGGCTCTGGAAGCTAGAGTTGCAAGGTTTTGCCGATGAGAGCGGGTTATGTCTTTCGGTTTGTCACTTTCCGCCCGGCACGAGTAAGTGGAACAAGATCGAGCATCGGCTCTTTTCGTTCATTTCGTCCAACTGGCGGGGCGAGCCGTTGAGGGATTACGAGACGATCGTGAACTTGATCGCCAGCACGACGACGGCCAAAGGACTGATGGTGACTTGCCGGTTGGATCGCCGCAAGTATCCCACCGGGCGGAAAGTTTCGCCCGACGAGATGAAGCGAGTGAACCTAAGACCTAACAAGTTTCACGGAGAGTGGAACTACGCTATTGAGCCCCACAGGTAACTCTACACACAACCTGTGGGGGTGTTTTGACAGGCATTGTAGCACCGGTTGTGGACTTGTTGTTAAGCCGCCAACTTGCTACCTTTATTTATTTACACCGCCTTAGCTGAGATCAAGCAGGATCGGAGCCTGGTCCGGTCTTTTTTTATGGCTCCAAGTGTGTCTTATGCTATTTACTGATGAGTAAGTGTTGCGTAATGGCTCCGTCGCTCCCTCATTATCGCTGCACTTTCCTTGGTGGGAGGCGCGGTAACCGCCCCGTTTCGTCATCGAGCGCTATCAAACCCTGACACCTATCGCAGGCGACCGCTGAGAGCAGCGGCGAATCCGGCGACAGAGTCGAGAAATTATACTCTGGGCCGGAATTCTCGTCGGCACGATCGCCGCTTTCTTACTGCGTTGACCGATTCAGGGCCCCGAAGGCATGTTTCCGACACCCCCCTCCATAGCCCGCTTCTTCAGGCTGCGCTCAGCGTCACAACACTCATTTGCTGTAAGTACCTCAATTTCCCAGAGGCGAACGGTCGAAACGACTCGTGTCGTCAGCGAAACAATTTCAACCGTCAACTTCTTATCGTCCCGGCTTGCCCATTCGACGATTTCCCCAGTTTTCTTGACCCGTAAATATTCACCGAAGACCCCAGACTTCGCAAACATTTCGGAATTCATATGATTCATGCCCATAACCTGCCACAACCCGACAAATCTCGTCGAAATCAGGAGCACGGTAGAGACAGGTCCTGATTCGGTACCCTGGCCGCGACTTAAGTCGTTGACCCCTGCCCCGGCTCGGCACTATGGTCCCGAGATGAACGATACGCATAGGTACAGGGCGAAGTGGGCCGCAATCGGCGCGATCCTCGGAATTGCTGTCGGACTGATTGCTGGTGGCCGCTAGGACCTCCAACCAGACGACGAATCAGGTTTTGCTTGGAGCGTGGACCGCTGGACCGGCAGTTGCCAACTTATTTTCCCGAGCGGCCAACCAGTCATGCCGCACCGCTAGACCCTTGGTCAGGCCGAGTTCATCCTGCACGTGTTTGATGTTTCGCAGCCCCTGACCCAAGCCGATGCCAACTATCTTGCCGAGTTCGCCCCCAAGAAGCGCATCCTGGTTCGGAACAAGATCGACCTCCGCGCCCGGCTTCAGTTTCCGCCCGGCCTCGCGGGGCCGGTGGCAGACGTTTGCTGCCTGACAGGGCAGGGGATGGAGGCCCTCAAAGATGCCATCAAAGAACTGGCCTGGTCGGGCGAGATCAAAGCCGAAATGTTGGAGGTCATGATCAACTCCCGCCACCAGGACGCCCTCAACCGCGCTCGCGCCGCCACGCTCCGCGCCGCCGATGCCTTGACCTCGGACCAGACCCTCGAATTGCCGGCCCTGGACCTCCGCATCGCCGTCAATGCCCTCGGCGAGATCGTCGGCAAAACCACGACCGAAGACCTGCTCGACATGATCTTCAGCCAATTCTGCATCGGCAAGTGAAGCGTTGAGCAGGAACCTAATCCACCAACGCGCGCTCGATTGCCTCGAGGGTCTGGCCTTTGGTTTCGGGCAGCCGCCGCCAGATGAACAAAAACCCCAGGAAACAGATGGCGGCATACACCCAAAAACACTTCGCCAGGCCCAGGCTCTGATACATCTTGGGAAAAGTCTGAGCGAGCAGGAAATTGCCCAGCCATAACGCCACTACGGAGACCGACATGGCGGCGCCACGGATGCGGTTGGGAAAAATCTCCGAGAGAATGACCCAGGTGATGGGCGCGAGCGAGTAGCAGTAGCAGGCAATCGCCGCCACCACGAGAGCGACCGGAAGCGGGCCTTTGAGCCCGAGATGATAAGCCAGCCCGGTAAGGGCGTATATGAAAGTCAAACCAATGGCTCCGCTCAGCATCAAAATGCGGCGTCCCCAGCGGTCCACGGTGCCAATCGCCACGAAGGTCATCAGGACCGCCACAATTCCGGTGATGACAATATTGAAGAGGATGCCGGAGACCGCGTAGCCCGCATCGGCGAAGATGCGCGAACCATACTGGAAGATGACGTTGATGCCGCACCATTGCTGGAAGACGGCGAGGACCACACCGACGAGCAGGATTTTGAGCATCTTGGGATCGAGCAAGTCACGCAGGTCAACTCTGTCAATCTCGTTCACGAGCGTGGCTTCGATGTCCATCACGGAGAATTGCGCGTAGTCAGCGCCGCCGATCTTTCCCAAGACAGCCCTGGCCCGATTCGAGCGGCCCTTCTTGGCGAGCCAACGGGGGCTTTCCGGCGCGTAGAACATGGCCACAAAGAAGACCGCCGCCGGCGCGGCGGTCACCCCGAACATCCAACGCCAGGCGGTTTGCACATTCCAGGACTCAAAAGGGAGCTGATCGGCCATCGTCCCCGGAGGCGTCGGTTGGGCGATGAGCCAATTCACGGATTGCGCCGCCACGACCCCGATGGCGATGGTGAGTTGGTTGACGGAAACCAGCCGGCCACGCATGGCGGCCGGGGCAATCTCGGCGATGTAGAGGGGTGAGAGGTTTGAGGCGATGCCAATCGCCGTGCCGCCGAGCAGCCGGTTGGCGACAAATAGCGGGAACGTGGGCGCCAGAGCGGTGCCGATTGACGTGCCGACGAACAAGAAGCCGGAAAGGAGCAGGAGCGGTTTGCGCCCGAATTTGTCGCTCGACGTCCCCGCAAAGAGGGCGCCCGCCAGGGCGCCCACCAGGGCGCTGCTCATCGCCCAGCCGACCTGCAACGGCGAGGCGAGCTTGAAGTACCTTTCGTAAAACAACTCAGCACCGCCGATCACCACCCAGTCGTATCCGAACATCAAACCGCCCAGGGCGGCAATGAGCGAGATGCTGAAGATGTAAGTTCGATTGAAAGGCCAATCCCGGTTTTCCAAAGCCGGGCTCGGTCTGAGGGTGGGGGTCATAATTGGGCAACGATTTGCCTGGTTATTCAGCCGGTGGGGCCGTCACCGAAGGAGTCGGCGTCGCGGCATTGCCAGCCCGGGCGGTTGGCCCGTCAACGGCCCGGGAGCCCCAAGGCATCCGGGCAAGCAATCTGGCGCCGGCAGCCGCCTCGACGGGATAGACCTCAGGCTGCGTTTGCGTGGCGGCGAAGTAGAGGCGCCGCACCGAGGCGGCAAAAGCGGGCACGCTCGCGGCCTCTACGAACGCCACCATGCAGCCGCCGAAGCCGGCGCCGGCCTGGCGGGCGCCAATGACTCCCGGCGCGGCGAGCATCGCTTTCATCATGGTGTGCATGGCGGGGGCGCCGATTTCGTAAAGGTCGCACGCGCCGCGAAAGGAAGCAGCCGTCAGTTGGCGGATGGCCTTTCGGTCGAACGCACGAAGTGCCGCCGCCAGGTTCAGCACGCGGTCGTTCTCCTCGACGATGAACCGGCAACGCTTGGCGACTTCCGGCGGCAACGCGCGCTCGCGGGCGTTGAATTGTTCCAGCGATGTTTCCCGGAGGGCCTTCACCCCGAGTTGTCGCGCCCCTTCCTCGCACCGGGCGCGGCGCTGGCCGTACTCCGAGCCGGCCAGTTCACGCCTGGACTTCGTGTCGCAAATGACCACTTGAAGGCCGTCCGGCAGTTTCACCGGCAGACTCGAACGGTCCCGGCAATCGAGCAGCAGGGCGCAGCCTTCCCGTCCGACGCAAGCGGTGTATTGGTTGAGGATGCCGCAGTTGACCCCGACGAATTCGTTCTCGGCGCGCTGACAGAGCACGGCCTTGATAACGGGGTCCAGTTTCCAGCCCCCCAGGGCCTCGAAGACGGTCGCCGCCGCGCACTCGAGCGCGGCAGACGAACCCAGCCCGCTGCTTATGGGGACGGTGCTATGGATGACGCCATCGAAGCCCTGGAGGGTCAGGCCCTCGGCCTGGAGCACCGAGGCAACGCCGCGAACGTAGTTGCTCCAGCGTTGTCCAGCGTCGGCCATCAGACCGTCAAGGCTGAAGGCATTATCGGCATCCAGATTCATCGAGTGCAGGCGCACAGTTCGATCCGCCCGAGGGCAGGCGGCTATCCAGGTGTCGTAACCAATGGGCAGAGTCAGGACGAAGCCGAGGTTGTAGTCGGTGTGGCTGCCCATGAGATCGACGCGTCCCGGGGCCCGCGCCACCAACGAGGGCGCTCCCCCAAGTTTGCGGGTGAAGAATTCCTTTATCAGCTCCCCTCGCTCAAGATTCGGGCTCATAATCATGGTTTTACAGCTTTGTCGAAAAATGGCCAGTTCGACAAAGGCTGCGACGAAGGCTTCCGTTCGCCGGGCTTTCGGGACACGCTCGATAATAGGTGAAGCCGCCGGTCCCAGGAAAGCATTGATTCGGCTTGCGGATGCGCTTTAACCTGCCGCGGCCGCATCGTCAGACGGTTAATAGCGATGTCGAATCAAGAAAGACTCATGACCATGACCAAACTCAAAATCAGGATGGGCACTGTCGTCATTGCTGGTCTCGGGACAACCATGGCGCTGATGGCCCAGGACAACCGGCGTCTTCCCAACCTGCCCGCCGAGCAACTCATCCTGTGCGGGGACCAGGAGGTCTTCGTGCTGGACCTCAAGGAAGGCGGCCAGAAGGTGTGGAGCTGGCGCGCGGCCGAACATCCGGAAATCCCCGAGGGCGTGAGGAAGCTCTTCGGGACGACGGACGACTGCAAGCCCGTGGAGGAGGGAGCGCGGGTCCTCATCACCTCTTCCGGAGGCGGGGTCGTCCTGGTCGAGCGTGCCAGCGGCCGGGCGCTCTTCTGGGCGTCGGTCCAAGACGCCCACTCCGCCGAGATGCTCCCCCGCAACCGAGTCGTGGTGGCGGGAGCCGACGCGAACCGCCTCGCCCTGTTTGACCTGTCCGAGTCAGAAAAGGAGATAGCCAGTTACCCTCTTGACGGAGCCCACGGCCTGGTCTGGGACCCGGGACTCCGTTGTCTCTGGGCTTTGGGCTATAGAGAACTCCAGGCTTATCGAGCTCAAGGACTGGGGGACCGCGACGCCGGCGTTCGCGCTCACTCGCCGATTCGATCTGCCTGATCGGGGTGGACACGACCTCCGCCCGTGGCCCGGCACGCGGCGGCTTGTCCTCACCACGAACCGGCATGTCTGGACCTTCGACCCGAAAACCCGCCGGTTCGAGCCGTTGGACAGAGTAGGGGACCTTCAGGACGTAAAGAGCGTTGACATCCACCCCCGGACAGGACGAATCGCCTACGTGAAGGCGGAGACGAGCTGGTGGTCGTCCCGCGTTTTGTTCCTCGGGCCGAGGGCGAGCTCCAACGCGGAGACGAGCACCTCTACAAGGCACGATGGAATAACTGACCGCCCGCCACCTTAATCTGGCTAATAACTAGCAAGCTGGGGCCGCAAATTCTCCTCGCCGGTTAGGAGCCAGTTGGACTATTGATTGGTTGTGGCCAAGCCGCGGGAATCCCAGGCCGGCGGAACGGCGGCCTGGCTCAACGATTTTGATGAAGAAACCCGGCGCAACTGGAGTTCGGATACTGATTGCGGACGATCAAGCGGATGTCCGGGAGGCCTTGTTGTTGCTTTTCAAGGCCGAGGGCTACCAGTCCGAGGCGGTGGATTCGCCGGCGCGGGCGCTTGAGTTGCTGCGCCAGGAGGAATTCTCGCTGGTGTTGATGGACCTGAACTATTCCCGGGACACGACCTCGGGCCGCGAGGGGATCGAAATGCTCCCGCGCATCAAGGAGGTGGATGCCAGTGTGCCGGTCGTGGTGATGACGGCGTGGGCGAATGTGGAGCTGGCCGTCGAGGCGATGCGGCGCGGAGCGCGGGATTTCGTCCAGAAACCTTGGGACAATATCCGGCTGCTGACGATTGTCCGGACGCAAATCGAATTCAGCCAGGCCCTGCGGAAAGGCAACCGGCTGGAGGCGGAAAACGAGATTCTGCGCGGCCAGGCGCGCCCTAACCTGATTGCCGAATCCCCCGCCATGCGGCCGGTCCTGGAACTGATCCACCGTGTAGGCCCCGCTGACGCCAATGTGCTCATCACGGGGGAAAGCGGCACCGGCAAAGGATTAATCGCCGGCGTTCTGCACGCAGTTTCAAGCAGGGCCGGGAAACCCCTGGTAACGGTGAATACCGGCGGGCTCTCGGAAGGAGTGTTTGAAAGCGAGGTCTTCGGCCACGTCAAAGGCGCGTTCACCGATGCCAAGACCGATCGCGTGGGCCGGTTTGAATTGGCGGATGGTGGAACGCTCTTTTTGGATGAAATCGCCAATGTCCCCCTCAAGCACCAGGCCAAGCTCTTGAGCGCCATCGAAACGGGCAACTTCGAGAGAGTGGGTTCCTCCAAGACCCTCCAGGTTGATGTGCGCGTCATCTCCGCGACCAATGCCGATCTGAGGAGTGAGATCGGCGCGGGCCGTTTTCGCGCGGACCTGCTGTTTCGCCTGAACACCGTCGAAATCCAATTGCCACCGCTGCGGGAGCGCCGTGAGGATATTCCGGCCCTGGCGGCGCTCTTTTTGAGGCAACACCTGCAACGCTACCGTAAGCGCCTGGCGGGATTTGACGAAGAGTCGTTGCGCGTTCTCGCCAGCCATCCCTGGCCGGGCAACATTCGGGAACTGAACCACGTCGTGGAACGCGCGGTGATAATGGCCCAAACCGATTCGGTGCGGGTGGGTGATTTGGGCTTGCAGGAGAGCGCCAACCCGTCCCGGGCGCTCGAGGAAATGAGCCTCGAAGAAGTGGAGCGGTTGCTGATTAAGAAAACCCTCGTGCGCTTTGACGGCAATGCCCGGCACGCGGCGGAATCTCTGGGGCTCAGCCGGAGCGCGTTTTACAGGCGGCTCGAGAAATATGGGCTGTAATCATGCACCGCGCCGGAATGCTTTGCGGATCCAACAGATGAACAGGAGCAAACAGAGGAAACTGAGAGAAGAGTATCTCCGTTCACTCTGTTTGCTCCTGTTCAACCTCACATAGAATGCCTGCGTCCATGCGGTTGAAGCACGAGCATCGGATTTTCTGGATTGCGCTGCTGGCGGGCCTGCCAGCGGTCGCCGCGGCCTTGGCTTTCCTTTGGACAGGCGGCTACGGCGCTCAAACAAAGTGGGCAGTCATGACGCTCATTCTGGTGGTTTGGCTCGGGTGCTCCTATTCGCTGCTCGGGAAAGTCAGGTTCCCACTCCAAACACTTTCCAGTTTGCTGGCGGCCATCCGCGAGGGCGATTACTCCATCCGGGCTCACGGCGGGCGGCGGGAAGACGCGCTGGGCGAAGTGATCATCGAGATCAATGCCTTGGGAGAGAATCTGCGCCAGCAACGGTTGGCGGCCTTGGAAGCGACCGCTTTGCTGAGCAAGGTGATGACGGAGATCGAAGTTGCGGTGTTCACCTTCGATGGCGCCCAAAAACTTCGGCTCGTCAACCGTGCCGGCGAAAAGTTGCTCGGCAAGCCGGCCCAACGGTTGCTCAACGGCAGCGCCTCGGACTTGGGACTCGCAGATTGTTTGCAGGGAGAACCGTCCCGGACGATGGAAATCATGTTGCCGGGCGGGGCTGGCCGCTGGGGACTGCGGCGGACGACCTTCCGTGAGCACGGCCTGCCGCATACCTTGGTGGTTCTGACCGACCTGAGCCGCGCCCTGCGCGAAGAAGAGCGCGAGGCCTGGCAGCGCCTGCTCCGGGTTCTGGCCCACGAACTGAACAACTCCCTGGCGCCCATCAAATCCATCGCCGGGACCATGACCGGCCTGCTCAAGCGCCAGCCGCGAATGAAGGATTGGGAAGAGGATATGCGGCGCGGGTTGGAAGTGATTTCGAGCCGCGCCGAGGCGCTGAACCGGTTTGTCGGCGCCTACACTCAATTGGCGAGGCTGCCCCAACCTCGGCTGGGCCAGGTGGACGTCGGTGCGTGGGTCCGGCGCGTAGTCGGACTCGAAACCAGACTGCCGCTCACAGTCGAGCCAGGCCCGCCCTTGACGATTGAGGCGGATGGCGACCTCTTGGACCAACTCCTGATCAACCTGGTGCGCAACGCGGTCGACGCCTCTTTGGAAACCACCGGGGGGGTCAAAATCCGCTGGGGCCGGAATATCTCCGGGCTTGAAGTCCTGGTCGAGGATGAGGGCGCGGGGTTGTCTAACCCGGCGAATCTGTTCGTGCCGTTTTTCACCACCAAAAAGACCGGTTCCGGCATCGGCCTGGTCCTCAGCCGCCAAATCGCGGAGGCCCACGGAGGTTCCCTCATGCTGGAAAACCGAACGGACCGCCAGGGCTGTCGCGCCCGGTTGCGCTTGCCGATCAAGTAGCCGGTTTTCCCATTCGTGGGACGGGCAATTCCCACGGGTGAACAAGGGCTGCAGCCATTCCTGGCAGCGCCCCTGTCGTAACGCTCTGATTCCAAGTCACTTACAATTTGCGCGGTGGTTGGCACGTTCCTTGCGGAAGTATGTGCAGGTCCGCAAGGAACCGACGTTGAAGCCGAATTAGAAGAAAGTCGCCATGCGCCAGTGCTATCAAGATTCTACGGTATCGTGACCCGGAGATGAACGACGCCAGATTTGCCTTCCGCCAAGTCGCCGAGAATCCCGGCTTCACCGCCGGGGCAGCCAGCTTGCGAAGGGGATTACTTTCGAGGCTTCTTTGCGCCGTTGCGCGCCGGAACTTCGAGGCGCGTGACCAACCTGATGTCCACAGCTTGATAATCGTCGGGTTTATCATGCCGGAAAACGAGCATTTCACGCCCGCTGGGGGCCAAGGCGACGAAATCCGGATGTTTCACCAACAAACGGCCACCGTCAGCCACGTGAACGAAAAAGGGGCGGAAGGGCTCGGCGTGGAGCAACTCCCGGATGTCATCCGCTTTCATGTCTTCAACGTTATCGGAATTTCCGGATTCGCGCAAGCGCAGAGGGCCGTTCGAGGTCTTGCCGGGGGCGTCTGGACACCGCCCCCGCAGCCGGTGCCGAAGGACCGGAGCGCCGGCTTCAGCCGGCTTTGGATGTCCAATGTTCAATAGGGGCACAGCAGGAATCCTGGTGCGCGCAAAGCCGGCTCAAGCCGAATGGCGCTAAGTTAAGAACGGCGCTTCTTGCGGGCGGGAAGATGGTCCACGCGCGCCGCCCTCAATTCACGCCGGGGGCGCTTCATGAAAGGGTAGGCTTTGGGGCGGCGTTTTTGGCAGCGGGGCTCGAAACGGTCGGGCCGTTTAGGCACTTGGTCTTCGGCGACGACGGCCAGCATGTCCGCATAAATGGCCCGGCGCAATTTGCGGTGGGAAACCGGGACTTGGGCGATGATTTGGCTGTACTGGCGGGCAGTGTCCAGCGTGCCTTTGAAACTGAGTCGGTCCAGCGGGGTGTGGCAGACACAGGCTGCCTCGCCCATAATGGAGCGGATGAGGTTGTAGGCAATGAGGTGCATTTCCAGTTCTTTGTGGATCATCGGCGGGGTCAAGCAACTGAGCATGTCCATGTGCAAGGTGGTCTTAATGTCATCCAGATAGAGTTCGATATTCCAGCGCCGTGCGTATAGGGCTGCCAGCAGTTCGACGGGCCAGAGCACTGGATCGGTGAGGGTGGTAATCAGAGTGATCTTTCTGGAGCAGGCCGTTGGCGGTGGGCACCCGGAAACGCACCATGCGCACGGTGAGGGTGGCGGGCAGGCTCTGCCATTGTTCTGGCGTCATGTTTTTGGATCGCTGTCTGGGTTTGGCCAGGAGGATCAAGCGGTCGTTGTGGCCCAAGCGTTGGCCCAGGCGAAAGTCCTCGTTGCGGCTGGCGTGGAGGCGGAACAGTCCGTCGGCCCCCTGCTCTTTGAGGGTGGCCAGATTGACCCAGGAGCCGAAGTTGCGGTCGCCCAGGAGCAGGTCATCCTTTTTGATGGTCGGCCACAGCGTGTGAGACAGAGCGTTTTCGCTGGTGCTGTAGGGGCCGTAGGCGCGCTCCAACAGGGCGCCGGTTCGGAGGGAAAAGATCCCGACCAAACGCAGGAGAGGGAAGCCGCACTCGGGCTGCTGGTCGGAGGATTGGGGATAGAGCAGGCGGTTGGCCTGGGTGTCGGGCAGGTTGAGGCAAGTGCCATCGATAACCTTGAGAGGGCGCATTGCTGCGAGTTCCAGATCGAAGGGATCGCGACAGATGTGCCCGGCCAGGTGGGAGCGGATCTCGGTCAACTCATCGAGGGTCCAGCGGGCACGAGCCTGGCAGTAGGCGCTGGTGTCTTTGTCCAGGTGCTTGGGGTCGGGCTGTTTTTGGTGGTAGGCCCTGATTTGTCGGACCGCCTCGCGGCAGGAGGAGTCCGGACTGAGGGTCTGGCCCAGGAAGCTCAGGAAGGTGAGTTTGGGGGGATAGAGGCGCTGGCGGCTATTGGTTTTGGTGGGGTTGGGGGCGAGCAGGGCGGGGTCGAGGCGGTCGGCCAGGAGGCCTTCCAGGTGATGAAGGGGTTGGCCGCGCAAGGGCTAAGCGGTTTGCTTCAAAGGGGAGTGGAACTTGCCGAAGAGAGGAGCGGTCGTAAACATATATATCTGTATAAATACAGATATTAATTGACAAGTCAAGCCCTTTCTGGCAAAATTATGGCCCATGGGCTTAAAAGCCGAACACCCCCTGGGACCTCCGCCCGCCGCCTATACCAAACTCCTGGGCCGGTTGCCCCGGGCGGGCTGGTTCTGCCAGGGCACGGTGGTCAGCCGGCCCTTGCGACGCAAGGTCGCCGGCCAGTGGGTCCAAAAGGGGCCTTATTACCTCTGGACTGGCAAGCGCCAAGGCAAAACCGTTTGTTACGCGCTGTCCCGAGAGCAGTACGAAGTGGCTAAAAGTGCGATTGCAGCCAATCGAAGGGTGATGGCTACCCTGGGCAAACTCCAAACGATGACGCTCGAAAGAATCCTCAAAAAGGTGCCTGGTGTGCGAAAACGCAAGTAGTTCACAATACGAAAGTTATGCCTTAACTTAGCGCCATTCGGCTCAAGCCGGCGCTCCGGGGGCAGTAACCGGATGCGCCCGGCGATTCAGTCTCATTTAAAATGACCGCATGCTGCAACCCATGAACGACCTCAAATTCGCCTTCCGCCAGCTCGCCAGGAATCCCGGCTTCACCGCCGCGGCGGCGCTGACGCTGGCCCTGGGGATCGGGGCGAACACGGCGATTTACAGCGTGGTAAACGCGCTACTCTTGAACCCCGTCCCAGGGCCGGAGCCGGACCGGTTGATTCAAATCGGCGAACGCTCCCATGGGAACAAGGACGAACCCAGGTTCGGCGGGGTCACTGCACCTGCAGTGGAAGTCCTGAGAGCGCAACGAGAGTTCTTTTCAGATCTCGTCTGGATGAGGGACTTGTACTCTGGAGAGGAAAACAGCCGAGTTCATCGAGGGAATCGGCGGAGACGCGGTCTCGCCGAATTTCTTCGCGCAGTGGGGTATCAAACCGATTCTCGGCCGGACTTTCTCCAAAGCCGAGGCAGCGCGACTCACTGACTATAAGTCGCTGGACCGGGACACGGTCATGGTGGTGAGCTACGCGTTATGGCAATCCCGGTTCGGAGGGCAAGCGGACGTGATCGGCAAGACGATCGAAGCCAACGGCCGCCACTTTACGATCATAGGCGTGATGCCGCCGCATTTTCAGTTCCCCAGCGGCGCCTATCCGACGTTCTGGGTCCCCGTGGAGAATCCGGATCCGAGCGACGTAGAGCTCGCCAACACCCAGATCTTCGCACGTCTCAAACCGGGCGTCACCGTCAGACAGACGCAAGCGATGCTAGATACAGTGGCGCGCCAACTGTTGCAGGAGTATCCGGCGATCTACGGCGATTCGTGGCGCAAGCGGGGAGGCGGTTTCGCTTTTCTAACCCGTCCGCTGCGTCACGCGTTCACGCAGACCCCTTACGGCGCGAAGGACCTCCAGAGGACCCTGTTCGGTCTGCTGGCGGCAATTGGGTTCGTGCTGCTGATCGGCTGCGTGAATGTCGCCAACCTGATGCTCGCCCGAACGGAACGGCGCCAGCAGGAATTTGCGATACGCGCCGCGGTGGGCGCGGGCCGCGCGCGCCTGATGCGCCAGCTTCTGACCGAGTGCGCCCTGCTCGCGAGCCTCGGGGCGTTCGCCGGTTTGGCCGTTACGGTGCTGGGCATGAAACTGCTGCTTCTATTGGTTCCAGCGCAGATGCCGCGGGTTCGAGCGATTCAGATCGATGGCCAAGCGCTCGGGTTCACTCTGCTGGTTTGCATTGCCACGGTGCTGGCCTTTGGACTGGTTCCGGCTTGGCACGCGGGCCGGACTTCGCTGGGGAACGCGCTCAAGCAAGCGGGGATGGGCGTAACCCTCAGCGCAGCCTGGCGCCGTTATCGGGGTACCCTGGTGGTTATCGAAGTCGCGCTCTCCTTGCTTCTCTTGGCCGGCGCAGGACTCATGATAGAAAGCGTCATCCGCCTCCTCCACGTGAATCCCGGGTTCGATGCCGACAATCTGGTCTTCGTTTGCCCGGGACTGCTTCGCGGCGAAAAATATCGCCCCTCGGACCGCTCGGTGGAAGTGGAAAGCGCGCTGCACGAAGAGCTCCGAGAACGATTTGCCGCACTGCCGGGCGTTAAAGCCGTCGGAATCAGCAAGATTCAGTTTTTTCAGCTTGGGTTCGCAGTCCAAGGCCAAGACCAACCGGTGGGGCTCTTGCCGGCTGGAACCGGCGTGGGCGATGGCGATTCTGTTCCGCGCCATGCGCACCCCACTCCTGGTTGGACGTTATTTCCACAAGAGCGACATCGGCAAAAACGTTGGAACGGTCATAGTAAACCAAACGATGGCCAGCCTCTGCTGGCCCGGAGAAAACGCCCTCGGCAAGAAGTTCCGCGACCGGGGTGGACGGGTTTATGAAGTCGTTGGCGTTGCGGGTGACGCCCGCATCAACGGCTACGATGAGCGAGTCGAGCCCCACGTTCTATCGCCCCTATCAGGAACAGGCCCTCAGCGGCGGGCTGGGACCGTTCTTCGCCGTCCGTACTGACCGCGATCCACGAGCCCTCATCCCTGCGCTCCGGGACGCCATAAAGGCGACCGAAACCTCCATGACCACGCCGTGGTTTCAGGTTGTACGCCAGACGCTGTATGACGCCACGCAGGCCCGGCGCACGTATGCGCTCTATCTCATGTTGTTCGCTGGCGTAGGCTTGCTGCTCGCGGCGCTTGGCATTTATGGCGTGCTGGCCTGCTCGGTGGCGCGGCGCACGCGGGAAATCGGCATTCGCCTGGCTGTGGGGGCGCAACGCGGGGATGTCTTGAGGATGGTAATCGTTGAAGGAGCGCGCCTGGTCCTTGTTGGCCTCGGTGTTGGCCTTCTGGCCGCGTTCTGGCTCACCCGGCTCTTGCGCAGCCAGCTCTTCGAGGTCAGTCCGACCGATCCCCTCGTGATGGCCGCAGTTGTCCTGCTCCTGGCCGCCGTCGCCTTTCTGGCCTGCTACCTCCCTGCGCGCCGCGCCATGAACACCGATCCGATGACAATCCTGCGATACGAATAAGACCATGATTCAACTGCGCAACGTTGAGAAATGCTTTAAAACGAGGGCCGGGTTCACATACGTGCTCCGGCAGATCACGCTGGACATTGCGGAGGGCGAATTCATCACCATCATGGGGCCGTCGGGCGCCGGGAAATTGACGCTGCTGGGCATTCTGGGGATGTATGACCATGCCTGGGAGGGCGAGTTTTTCTTTTCCGAACAGCCGGTCCATCGGTTCAGTCCAAAGCAACGGTCCGTCCTGAACAAGCGTTTCGTTGGCTTCGTTTTTCAGCAGTTTCATCTCCTGGATGATCTCACCGTGGCGGAGAACCTGGACATCCCTCTTTCGTACCGCGACGTCAAGCGGTCCGAGCGTCAGGCGCTGGTCGCCGATGCGCTGGACCGGTTCAATATTGTCGGCAAAAAAGATCTGTTTCCCAGCCAACTCTCCGGCGGGCAGCAACAACTGGTCGCCGTCGCCCGGGCGATCATCGCCAAGCCCAAACTGCTCCTGGCCGACGAACCGACCGGCAATCTCCATTCCGAGCAGGGCCGCGACATCATGGAGCTGTTCAAAAAGCTCAACCAACAAGGGACCACTATCGTGCAAGTCACCCACTCCGAGACCAACGCCGCCTACGGCCATCGGATTATCAAACTCAAAGACGGCTGGCTGGTAAAGGACTAAACATGGACATCCCTCGACCGGACCAAGCCCGCAAGAAACGCCGCCGCAGGATAGCGATGTTCCTCGGCAGCCTGGCGGTCCTCTCTCTGATCACAGTGGGCCTGGCGCGGCTGAAGCCGGCGGCGCCTCCCGTCGAACGCGCCTCCCTCCTGTTCGACACCGTCAAACGCGGCCAATTGCTGCGGCAAGTCCGGGGCAACGGCACGCTGGTGCCCCAGGAGATTCGCTGGATACCAACCATCAGCCCGGGGCGGGTCGAGCGCATCCTGGTCCTGCCCGGGGCCCGCGTGAAGGCCGACACGGTGCTCGTGGAGCTGAGCAATCCTGATCAGACCCAGGCGGCGTTCGATGCCGAGTCAGCGGTCAAAACGGCCGAGGCGGATAGGGCCAATTTGCGGGTGACACTCGAGTCGCAGAGGTTGACCCAACGCTCCGCCGTGGCCACCGCCCACGCGAACTACAACAGCGCGAAACTCGAGCTCGAGGCCAACGAAAACCTGGCCAAAGACAACCTGGTCCCGGCCATCATCCTCAAGCAATCCAAGGGCAAAGCGGAGGAACTCGCCAGCCTCTTGGAAATCGAAGAAGAACGCCTCAAGATCAGCGCCGATGCCGCCGCCGCCCAACTCGCGGGCCAGGAAACCAAATTGACCCAACTGCGCGCCCAGCTCCAGCTCAAGCGGCTGCAGGTCGAGGGCCTTAAAATCCGCGCCGGTGTGGACGGCGTGTTACAGCGGTTGGGGGACCTCACCAATCCGCTCCAGGAAGGGCAGCAATTGCCGGCTGGCGCCCTCGTGGCCCGCGTGGCCGAGCCGGCCCGTTTGAAGGCCGCGATCAAGATCGCCGAAACCCAGGCCAAAGACATTCAATTGGATCAAGTCGCTCAAATTGACACGCGCAATGGCGTCATCCCCGGCCATGTCATTCGCGTCGATCCGGCCGTAGAGAATGGGACCGTGACCGTCGATGTCGCGCTGGATGCGCCCCTGCCCAAAGGCGCGCGCCCGGACCTGAGCGTCGATGGGACCATCGAGCTGGAACGGCTCCAGGATGTTCTGTATGTCGGCCGGCCGGTGCAGGGCCAGCCGGAGAGCCTGGTAAGCCTCTTCAAAGTCATCGAGGGCGGCCGGGCGGCCAACCGTGTTCAAGTCAAGCTGGGGCGCAGCTCGGTGAGCGCCATCGAGGTCGTGCAGGGCCTGCAAATCGGCGACACGATCATCCTCTCGGACATGTCTCAATGGGATGCCTTCGAACGCGTGCGGTTGAACTGAAGCCGGAGATTTTATGACGACGAACCAAAACACCCTCATCCACCTGGATGGCATCAAAAAGGTCTTCCTGACCGATGAAGTCGAAACTCATGCCTTGGCGGAAGTCAGTCTTGAAGTCCGCCGGGGCGAATTCGTTTGTATTGCCGGGCCCTCGGGCTGCGGCAAGTCCACCCTGTTGTCCATCCTGGGTTTGCTGGATTCGCCCACCGAAGGCAGTTACACCCTCAACGGCCAGCCGGTGGCCAACCTCGACTTCGCCCAACGCGCCCGCATCCGCAATCGCGAGGTCGGGTTCATCTTCCAGAGCTTCAACCTCATCGGCGACCTGACGGTGTTCGAGAACGTCGAGCTCCCGTTGACCTATCGCGGCCTGAGCGGGGCGGAGCGGAAGCAACGCGTTCAGGAGGCACTCGAGAAGGTTGGCATGGGCCACCGGACTCGGCACTACCCCGCGCAGCTCTCCGGCGGCCAGCAGCAGCGCGTGGCGGTCGCGCGCGCGCTGGGCGGCAAACCCTCCATCCTGCTGGCCGACGAACCGACGGGCAACCTCGACTCGAGAAACGGCGAGGCCGTCATGCAGTTGTTGGCCGAACTCCACCGCGAAGGCGCCACCATCTGCATGGTCACTCACGACCCCCGCTTCGAGAAGCACGCCGAGCGCATCGTCCACCTCTTCGACGGCAGAATCGTCGAGGAATCCCCCGGTGAACCCGCGCCGGCGGCGATCTAACCATTTCGACAATGATATTGAAACCGCGATTGGCGTCAAAAGCGGCGGGATACGCCGCACTCCAAACGCTCCGCGCACCAGGGATGCGCGGCCGACATCGCGAAGCGTTTGGAGTGCGCGGCATTCCCGCGCTTTGCCTGCGTCCGCCGACAGGAAAATCGGAATTAATTCTTGCACGGGTGCTGAGAATAGCCTGGCGTTTCAACGCCGGGACTGAAGTTTGGACATTCTGCACGCCAACGGCGTGCGGGCATATCAGCCCAGGGCAACCGCCCTGGGAAAACCGTCGCGCAATCCCAACCCGCCCTGCAAGGGCGGGAGCAGTGGCCTCTGTCCCAGAGATAACGCTCATCGAATGCTATCTTTGAGACATGTGGGAAGAGTGGCCTGCGCCCTTGCAGGGCGCAAGACCACAATAAGGCCGGCTTTCCCAGGGTGCTACCCTGGGCTGGTATGCTGCGCGCTTTCAGCGCGGACTCCACGGCCAGCCGGGGCGCAGCACGGATGTCCAAACTCCAGGCCCGGCGCTTCAGCGCCGGGCCTGGAGTTTGGACATTATCCACATCGCCAGGCCTCAATCCATCACCACAATGAATTGCGCTTTCAGCGCTCGGAATGGTCTTTGGCCAATGATCCCAGGGCGTTGCCCTGGGCTGGTATGAATGACGCCGTTGGCGTCTCAAAGAGGCCCGCGATGTCTCCCGGGATAAAGCCTCAAGGCGACCCCGCGCGAGCACTCACGTCAAACCCGGTCCAACCCCTGAGCAGTCCGCAACTTTATGAATAGCCTTGCCCAGGATTTCCACTTCGGCCTGCGGACGCTGGCAAAGAACCGCGGCGCAACGATTCTCTGCATATTCTCCGTCGCGCTCGGCATCGGAATTACGACGGCGCTCTTCAGCATCGTGGAGGCGACCGTGTTCCGTCCGGCCCCCTTCGCGCATCCCGAACAACTGTATGCGGTCATTTCCCAGGGTTACGACGGACGCGAAATCGGCTACGGCTGGCCGGATTGCGCCGCGATGGCCAAAGCCGTCGCCGGTTCAGGGGAATTGCTGGCTTACGAAAAACGGGGAGCTTTTCTCTCGAACGACGAAGGCAGCGAAATGGTCCTCACTCACGCGGTGACTCCGAACTTCTTTTCCCTTTTAGGGGTTCGAGCCATGTTGGGCGAAGCCACGGTGAACACGGCGCCCGACGGACGTCCGCAAGCGGTCATCAGCCGGGGGCTTTGGGGGCGGCGTTTTGGCGGCGACAGGGCAATCGTGGGTCGAACGGCGATGCTCAACGGAAAGGCCTTCACGATTGCCGGCGTGATGCCCTCCGCGTTCACCCAATTACCTAAGGGATTTCTCTGCGATGTATGGGTCGGGACAGACGCCTGGTTTGATGTCCTGGGCTCGGGCAACGAGCGCAACGAAGTGGACGGTCAGTTCGAGATCATCGCGCGCCTCCGCGCGGACGCGAACCCGCTCGCGGTAGCGGCACGGCTGGACCCGCCGATTCGCGGTCCGGGCGCCCACAAGCCCGCGCCGGCGGGTTCCTGGGCCACGAGGCTGGGAGCGAGGTTCGCGCTGAGTTGGCCCCAGAAGCTCGCGGTGGGCGGCGGGTTGCTGCCCGGCTTCGGTCTCCTGCTCCTGGTCGCGTGCGCGAATGTGGCACAGGTGCGCTTGGCACAAACTGAGGCCAGGAAAAAGGAATTGTGCGTGCGCGTAGCGCTGGGCGCCAGTTCGTGGGGCGTCGTCAGGCTGCTGCTGGTCGAGACCGCTTTGGTGAGCGGCGCGGGCGCGCTCCTTGGCCTGCTGCTGGCCAATGCCCTGGCCCAGTGGCTAAGAGCGACGATCTCGACCGGCCTTTTCAATGCCGATTTCGGCGCGGGCCTGAACTGGCGGGTGTTGGCTTTCACGCTGGCGGCCACAGCGGCTGCTCTGTTGCTGGCCGGGCTTGCGCCCGCGCGGCATGCCCTGCGCCTGGACGTGAACGAATCCCTCAAATCCGGTCAGGGAACCACCCGAACCAGAAGCGGGTGGCAAAGGCTGTTGATTGCGGGCCAGACGGCCTCGAGCGTGGCATTTTTTGGCCTGGCGGTTTTGTTCCTGGAGAGTTTTCACAACGCCGCCAACATCTGGCCCGGTTTCAATCCGGCCAAGCCGATGATTGTCTTTTCGGCAACGCCCGGTCTGCAAATGGACGGAACCCGTTGGGCCGAACAAGTCTGCGCCCAACTGGCCGGCATTCCGGGTGTGAAGGGGGCCGCGTTCGCGCGGCGTTTGCCCCTAAGCGGCAGCGGAGGCGGAATGGTGACCCACGTAGAAGTGCCCGGACAAGCGCCCCTGGCCGTTGCCCCCAATTCAGTCGGCCCAAACTATTTTTCACTCATGGGCACACGGTTGCTGGCTGGCCGGGGAATCGGGCCGGGCGACCGGGCGGACGCCCCGCTGGTCACGGTGGTGTCGCAACAATTGGCGCGGCGATTGTTCGGGGATCACAGTCCGGTTGGCGAATGGGTCAAGATTGAAGGCAAGCCCCGGCAGATCGTCGGGGTGTGCGCGGACGCGCCCGTCAATTATTTGCACGAACCGGGCCAGCCCAGCCTTTACCTGCCCCACGCGCAGCTTCCCTCCGGTGATCTGACCTTCATCGTTGAAACGGCCGGCAAACCCGAATCGCTCATCCGCGCGGTGCGGCAGGAATTGAAGCGGTTCGATCCGGGGGCGATGACATACGACTTGACAACGCTGCGCCAGCACATGGACCGGGCGCTGTTCATGGACCGCATGGCGGCCAACGTAACGACGGCGATCGCGATCCTCGGCTTTCTGCTGACCGCCGCCGGACTTTTCGGAGTCATCCAATACATCGTGAATCGGCGCACCCGGGAGATCGGGATTTGCCTCGCGTTGGGCGCAGGGCGGGGCCGGATTCAGCGGATGGTCTTGGGCCAATCGGTGCGGATGATCGCGTGGGGAGTGGTGATCGGCCTGGGGTTGGTTGGCGCGGGCGCGTGGTGTGTCCGCTCGTTCGTATTGGGAGTCACTCCCCTGGATGGCTTGTCCTACGCGACCAGCGCCGCCGCCGCGCTCCTGGTGTCCGTAGCGGCCGCCTGGCTGCCGGCCCGGCGAGCGGCAGCGGTGGATCCCATGGAGGCGCTCAGACAGGAATGAAAGCATCTTTTATGAATGGTATTATCCAAGATCTCCACTTCGGCCTGCGCATGATGCGAAAGACGCCCGGTTTCACCGTGGTTGCGGTGTTGGTGCTCACGGTGGCGATCGGGGGGACGGCCGCGATGTTCAGCATCATCAATGCCGTGCTGTTGCGTCCGCCGTCGCTCAGGAACCCGGCTGAACTGGTCCGCGTGTACGGCAAGGAAAAGAAGGCAAACGGGACCTACCGCGGTTGGTCCTACCCCGAACTATCTCGACCTGTGGGACCAGAACACGGTATTCAGCGACCTGGCCGGCTTTACGCTGGCCGCAGTTGGAGTTGACGAAGGGGACTTGACGCGGCGTTCTTTTGCCGCCCTGGTCACCGCGAACTATTTCGCCACGCCGGGCGCCCAAATGGCCGCCGGCCGCGGTTTCCTGCCCGAGGAAGAGAGGCCCGGGAGCGGGATCCCGGTGGCGGTCGTAAGCGCCGCGCTTTGGCGGCGGACGGGGTCGGACCCGGCGCTGGTGGGAAAGACCTTGCGCATCAACTCGCGGACATTCCAAGTGGTCGGCATCACCCCGGAACATTTCTCCGACACCACCACCCTGGTCTCGTTCGACCTTTGGCTCCCACTGGGGATGTATGACGCCTTGCCCAACGACATTATCAACCTAAAGACGCAACGGCTCGAGGATCGCCGGAACGACGCCTTGATGGTGGTCGGGCGTCTGAAACCGGGCCTGACGATGGCCGCCACCCAGCCCGCCCTCGTGGCCCTGGCGGCCGGATTGGAGAGGACCTTCCCGGAGGCGAACAAGGACTATACGCTGGAACTTGGGAAACTGTCGCGGACGGCGATCAGCACCAACCCCACGAAGGACCAGGATTCGTCGGCGATGAGCATCGTGCTCATGGGCATGTCCGGGGCGGTGCTGCTCATTGCCTGCCTGAACCTGGCGAACATGCTCTTGGCCCGCGGCGCAGCCCGCCGGCGGGAGGTGGCGATTCGTTTGTCGCTGGGCGCCAGCCGGGGCCGCTTGGTGCGGCAACTGCTCACCGAAGGGCTGCTGCTCTCGCTCTTGGGCGGCGCAGGGGGCCTCTGGTTGGGGAGTTGGGCCATCGAAGCTCCTGGTCGCCTCGGGCGCGCCGAGGCTTCCGTTCATGAACGTGGTTTTCGACCTGCGGCCAGACTGGCGCGTGCTCGGGGTCACGATGGGCTGTTGCGTCCTGAGCGTTCTGCTCTTTGCCTTGGGCCCGGCCTGGAGGATCTCCCGGACCAACGTGACGAGCCAGTTGAAGGAGCAGGCCGGGGACGAGCTTCACGGCAAGGCCAACCGCAGCCTCTTCGCCCCGCGCAGCCTGCTGGTGGTCGGCCAGCTTGCCCTGGCCCTGGCCTTGTTGACCGCCACCGGCCTCTTCGCTCATCGGGCGATCAAGGCGGCCCGCAGAAGCCCGGGTTTCAGCCTGGACAAGGACATTCTGGCGGAGGTCGATGCGAGCCTGGCCGGCTACGATGAGGCGCGCGCGCGACAGCTCTACCAGGCGCTGGCCGACCGCCTCCAGGCCCTGCCCGGCGTACAATCTGCCAGCTTCGCCTTCCTGGTGCCTTTCGGCCTGTTCAACGAAAGCCGCGACGTTTTGCAGGCGGGTGACGACTCGAAATCCGGCGCGGGCGGTGGCCCATCCAAGGCGGAAAAGTCTGTGCCCTCGGGCTTCAATATCGTCGGGAGCGACTATTTCAAGACGCTGGGCTTGCCTCTGCTCAGGGGACGCGACTTCAGCCGGCTGGAAGCCGTCTCGTCCTCGGCTTCGCGGGTGGCCATCATTGATGAACCCCTGGCAAAGCAGCTCTGGCCCGGAGCCAATCCCCTTGGCCGCCAACCCAAGTTCTCGGACCGGGCCGAGGTGATGGAAGTGGTGGGCGTCGTAGCCGGAGTGCGCAACGATTTGAACGACAAAGCCCCGCAACCCCACCTCTATGTCCCCTTCGGCCAGGAATACCGCCCGGGAGTCACCTGGCACGTCCGTTACACCGGCAGCAGCCGCCAGGCGGACGCCGCCATGCTCAAGGCGGTGCGCGACACGATTCGCTCGGTGGACCCGCGCCTGGCGGTCATTTCCGTGCAAACGATGCGTCACTTCCACGACGAAGGGCTGCTCCTCTGGATGGCCAAGACGGTGGCCCGCCTGTTTGGGATTTTCGGCGGGTTGGCGCTTTTCCTGGCCGTCGTGGGCGTCTATGGGGTCAACGCTTATGTCGTGGCGCGGCGCACCAGGGAGTTTGGCATCCGCATGGCCTTGGGCGCAACGGCGCGGGACGTGCTCTGGATGGTGCTGCGCCAGGGCTTGCGCATGACTGGTTTAGGGGTGGGCCTCGGGCTGGTCCTGGCCCTGGCCATTGGCTTGCTGCTCCGCAGCGTGATCTATGATGCCGACGCCGTTGACCCGCTCGCCCTCACCGTGGCCCCCTTGTGCCTCGCCCTGGCCGCAACGGTTGCCTGCTACCTCCCCGCGCGCCGCGCAACCAGGGTCGATCCCATCCAGGCGCTGCGATGTGAATGAAAGGCCGCCGTTTGAGGCTGATCACCAACTGAAATCAACAAAAGCGAAAGGTTAGTTAACCCGATGCGCTGGATCGAGACACTGTGGCAGGACGTTCGCTATGGCAGCCGGATGTTGCTCCGCAACCCCGGCTTCACCGCCGTCATTGTGCTGACGTTGGCGCTCGGCATCGGCGTCAACACCTCCATCTTCAGTGTCGTCAACGGGGTTCTGCTCCGTCCCGTGCCTTACCCGGACCTGCCCCGGCTCGCGAACATTAAGCTGGAGCTTGTATACAGAAACAAAACGCAGCACACGGACTGGCTTGGGTTCGACGAAATCCTGGCGTGGACCAGGCAACCCGACTTGCCCGTGCAAGTGGCGGCCCACACCTGGCTGCGGGCGAACCTGACCGGCGAAGATGAACCCGAACGAATAACCTGCGGATGCGTGACGGCTTCCTTGCTGACGGTCTTGGGAGTGCCCCCGCTCATGGGCCGCAATTTTTTGCCCGAAGAGGACCGTCCTGGCGCGCCGCCGGTGGTGATTTTAAGCCACAGGCTTTGGCAACGCCGCTATGGCGGCAATCCGGGGATTCTGGGCCGGACGGTGAGCATTGACAAAAGGAGCTGCACGGTCATCGGAGTGCTGCCGGCTGGCTTCCAACTCCCGGAACTCTACGACCTCCTGCTGCCCCTGGCCGTCGGTCGTGAGGCGGGGGATGAAGAGCACCTTGGATCGCGTCCTCGCGCCTTTGGCCGTCTCAGGCCCGGAACCAGTCTGGCCCAGGCCCAGACGGCCCTGGATGCCATATATCAGGCGGTGCATGACCCTAAGTGGCCTGGGCGGGTTGTCCTCGCCGGCTTGAAAGACGATTCCGTGCGCGGCGTGAAAGGCCAACTGCTGGCTTTGCTGGGGGCTGTGGGCCTGGTGCTGTTAATCGCCGTGTCCAATGCAGCCAACCTGCTTTTGGCCCGGGGGGCCGGCCGCGAAAAGGAGATCACGATGCGCTTGGCCCTCGGCGCGGACAGATTTCGGATTGTGCGGCAGCTAATAACCGAGAGCCTCTTGCTGGGGTTGCTCGGCGGTCTGGCAGGACTGCTTCTGGCCTGCTGGAGCTCTCAGTTGTTGCGACCCTTGATCACCGTTCTGCTCACCGACCAGTATCCTATCGCCAGCGCTGGCGCCGTTCTCGGCGACATCCGCGTGGACGGCTGGGGCCTGGCGTTTACAGTCGCCCTGAGCCTTCTGGCCGGGGTGCTTTCCGGTTTAGCCCCGGCCTGCGAGGCGGCGCAGACCTCGCTTTTTGACTCGCTAAAGGAAGGCAGCCGTGGGTTGACGACCGGAGTGAGGCAGCATCGGTTGCGTAACCTGCTGGTCGTTTCGGAGGTCGCTTTGGCCGTCGTTCTGGTCCTCGGCGCCGGTCTGTTGCTCAAGAGCTTTGTGCGGCTCTGGGGCGTTGATCCGGGGTTTCGAGCGGCTCGCCTCCTATGCTTTGCCATCAACCTGAGCCGTTCGAAGTATCCCGACCCTCGCTCGCAAGTGAGTTATTTCGAGCAGGTCATCAACGGTTTCCGCACGCTCCCCGGCGTCGAGGGCGTCGCGGCCAACTCGATGCTGCCATTGATGCAAATCGGAGGAATGGAGTTTCACGTGGAGGTTGAAGGGCTCCCTGCTGGCCCGGGACAGTCCGTCTTTGATGCCGTCGTCAACCCGGATTATTTCCGCACAATGGGCATCCCGCTGCTGCGCGGACGGAGTTTCACCGACCAGGATCGGGCGGGAGCGCCGGAGGTGGTCGTCGTGAGTGAGAGTCTTGCCCGGCGCTATTTCCCGAACGAAGACCCCATCGGAAAGCGCCTCAGAAACCCGCACCGCGGCCCAGGCTGGCAAACGGTCGTGGGAGTCGTGGGCGACGTGCGCGAGTATGATCTGGAATCGTGGGAGGGAAACCAACTACCTCAGGTGTACCGGTGCTACTTGCAAGCCGGGCGGCCGTTAATGTGCCTGGCCGTAAAGACCTCTGGCAATCCCGCGAAACTGGCGGGGGCGTTGCGCAGCCGGGTGATGAGTGTCGATAAGGGCGAACCCATCTATGCCCTGACGACTTTGGAACAACGGCTGGCCCACACGCTCGCCCCGAGACGGTCCTATCTGCTCGTGTTGGGTATCTTCGCAGGCCTGGCTTTGGCCTTGGCGGCAGTGGGCATCTATGGAGTGATTTCCTGCTTGGTGGCTCAGCGCAACCATGAGATCGGCGTCCGGATGGCGCTCGGGGCCAGCCGGCAGGCAGGTACTGGGACTGGTGTTAAAACAGGGCCTGAGGCTGGCGTTGGCCGGCGTTACGGTTGGATTGCTGGCGGGCATCGGCCTGACCCGAATCATCGCCAGTGAACTTTACGCCGTTCCGGCCACCGACCCGGCGACGTTTGCCGCCGTTGCGCTGGTGCTCATCGGCGTGGCGATGCTTGCCTGTTGGGTTCCCGCGCGCCGCGCCACAAGTGTCGATCCGATGGTTGCCCTGAGGTGCGAGTGAAAGTGAACCAACCTAATAAAGATGAAACTGAAAAAAACTCAGTTTATAGGAACGCTCATCCAGGATCTCCGCCTGGCGGTCCGGATGCTGATCAAGAACCCGGGCTTCAGCGCGGTGGTGGTTCTCACCCTCGGGTTGGGCATCGGCATCAACACTGCCATCTTCAGCCTCGTCAATGCGGTTTTGCTTCGCCCCTTGCCCTATCCGGAGCCGGAGCGGCTGGTCGTGGTCCAAAAGGATTGGAAACCATTCTGGGCCCCCAACGGCGAGATAGACGACGCCTTCGACACCAAGGAGGTCCTCGCCTGGCAGGAATTCAACAGGGCCTTCTCACAACAAACCACCTACCAAATCGAGGAAGCGACCTTGACTGGCCGTGAGGCGGCCGAATTAGTGACTTGTGGCCGAGTCACTGCGTCGTTCTTTTCCATGTTCGGAGCGGTGCCCGGGCTGGGGCGCGGATTTCTGCCGGAGGAAGATCGTCCGGGCGGTCCGCCCGTGGCCCTTCTGAGCCACCGGTTGTGGCAGCGGCGTTTTGGCGGGGATGCCAACATCCTGGGCCAAACAATTACCCTCTATGACAAGCCGTGGACTGTCGTGGGGGTGCTGCCGGCCACCTTCCAGTTCACCGAGCCGCTCGATGTGCTGGTCCCGCTGGCCCTGAGCGAGAGCGCGCCCGGACTGCCTCACTTCATTGGCCGGCTCAAACCGGGCGTGAGTCTCGAACAGGCCCGGGCCGGGCTGGATGTCATCTACCAGCGCGTTCGCGACCCAAAGGCCCCCGGTCGCGTGATGCTGACCGGCTTGCACGAGCATGTGGTCGGACACGTGAAGCTAAGCCTGCTGATTTATCTTGGGGCGGTCGGCCTGGTGCTGCTCATTGCCTGCGCCAACATCGCCAACCTGCTGCTGGCTCGCGGTGCCGCCCGGCGCAAGGAAATGGCCATCCGCGCCGCCCTGGGAGCCGGCCGCTTCCGGCTTGTCCGGCAGCTCTTAACCGAAAGCGTGTTGCTGGCCTCGATGGGTGGCCTGGTGGGCCTGCTGCTCGCCTTCTGGGGCGGCAGCTTGCTCGCCCCCTTGACGGCGGACCTGCCCAAACTCCAGCCCGCGCGGATTAACGGCTCCGTGCTGGCCTTCACCTTCCTGGTGGCTATCTCAACGGGCCTGGTCTTCGGCGTGGTTCCGGCCCTGGAAGCTTCGCGCCTTTCCTTGGGCGAATCGCTCAAAGAAGGAACCCGCGGCGGTGGATACGGCGGCCGCCATCAACGCCGTTTGAGCGCGCTGCTGGTCGTTTCGGAAGTGACGCTGGCCTCTGTGCTCCTGCTGGGCGCCGGTCTGCTGCTCAAGAGCTTCATCCGGCTGCGCGGTGTGGACCTCGGCTTCCGCCCGGACAGAATCCTCAGCCTGCGGGTGGACCTGGGGAAAACCAAGTACCCTGATGCCCGGTCGCGAGCGGCTTACTTTGAACAAGTCATCCAAGCCATTCGTGAATTGCCGGGGGTCGAGGCGGTAGGCGCCGATGCGTCCTTGCCGCTGGGCGGCTACAGCTTCACCATGGTTCAATACCGCGACGACGGAAAGGACCCCGAGATCTTGTATGCCGGCGTCGTTAACCCCGAGTACTTTCGCACGATGGGGATTCCCCTCAAGAAGGGCCGCGGGTTTACAGACCAGGACCGCGAGGGGAAAACCAAGGTGGCGTTGGTCAATGAGAGCTTTGCCCGAGGCCGCTTCGGCCTCGAGGAGCCGCTGGGCAAGAAGGTCCAGGATGCCACCATCGTAGGGGTGGTAGGAGATGTCAGGCAAGGGGGCCCGAAGGCGCCGACTGGCCCGTTGATTTACTTCTCCTACTTGCAATCCGGCTTCCAGAGCATGAGCCTGGCTGTGCGCACCCGAGGCGACCCATTGAAGCTGGCCGGGGCTGTCCGCAGCCAAATCCTGAGGATCGACAAGGACCAGCCGATCCACAACCTGGCCACCTTCGAGCAGAGACTGGCGGACAACCTCTCACCGCAACGGGTGAATATGCAGGTTTCGAGCGCCCTGGGGGTCCTGGCGCTGGGCCTGGTGGCGGTCGGCATCTATGGCGTGCTGGCCTTTTCAGTCGCCCAACGCACCCATGAGATTGGCGTGCGCATGGCCCTGGGCGCCCAGGTGGGGGACGTGGTCTGGCTCGTGGTTCGCCAGGGACTTGCCCTCACCCTGGCAGGCCTGGGCGCGGGCCTGCTGGCCGCCTTTTGGCTGACCCGCTTCCTCTCCAGCCTGCTTTACGGCGTCACCGCCTTGGACCCGCTCACCTTCGCCGCCGCCTCCGTCTTGCTCCTGCTCATCGCCCTGGCAGCCTGCTCCATCCCGGCCCGCCGAGCCGCCCAAGTTGATCCGATGGTCGCTCTCAGGGACGAGTGAGAACCGGACGAACGGAAACGGATCATTCATACCGCAGCGCTTCGACGGGATCGACCTTGGTAGCGCGCCGGGCGGGCAGCCAGCAGGCCAGCAACGCCACACCGGCCAGCAACGCCGGGATGATCGCGAACGTGAGCGGGTCCGCCGGACTGACGCCGAAGAGCAAGCTTCGCAAAAGGCGGGTCAAGGCCAGTGCCCCAGCCAGCCCCATCAGGCTGCCTGCCAGCACCAGGCGCATCCCCTGTCTCACAATGAGCCGCAGCACGTCTGACGTTCGGGCGCCAAGGGCGATGCGGATGCCAATCTCGCGGGTGCGTTGCGTGACCGAGTAAGCCATGACGCCATAGAGGCCGACTGCGGCCAACACCACTGCCAGCACGGAGAACGCCAGGAGCAGCAGGGTGTTGAACTTGCTCCGTGAGGTGGAATTGGCGATGCGTTGTTCCATGGTCCGAAGGTCATATAGGGGCACAGCGGAACTCACGCCGGCCACGGCCGCGCGCACGGCGCCAGCCAGGGTGAGCGGATGGCCCGCGGTGCGCAGGGTGACATAGTAGCCGGGATAGCCGGATTGCCTGTAAGAGAGGTACACGTTGGGACCGATTTCGGCCGCCATCTGGTCGTACTTCACGTCGCCGATCACCCCCACCACCTCGACCGACGGGAACTGGGGCCCCAAAGCCGGGCTGAGGTCGATCTGCTGGCCGATAGGGTCCGTAGCCGCCCAGTACCTGCGGGCGGCCGCCTCGTTGATCACCGCCACCAGGGGCGTACCCTGGCGATCCTGCTCCGCAAGCCAACGACCGCGCACCAAGGGCACGCGCAGGGTTTGCAGATACTCCGGGCTGGCCAAATGGACACCGATGAACGCTTCGACGCGCCCGCTATCTTTTCCTGGGGAGCGCACCACCATGAAACTGCGATCGAAGGTGCCGGACAGCGGCGTGGCGTTAGCTAAACACACGGACTCCACGCCGGGGATAGCACCGACACGCTCGAGGATCTGCTGGAAAAAGAGCTGGCTGCTCGCATCCGAGGCGCCGCGGGGTTGATCCAGTCGAAAGGTGAGCAGATGTTTCGGATCGAATCCAAGCCGGGTTGTCGCCAGCCGCGCGAAGCTGTGCACCATCAGGCCCGCCCCAGCCAATAGCATGAGCGCCAGGGCCGTTTCGGCAACCACCAGCAGACCGCGCGCCCCGCGCAGCCCCAGGCTTTGGTGCGCGCCGGTCCGCCGGTCACTCAAGCGATGCAGCGCCGGGCTTAACGCCCCGCGTGTGGCCCGCCAGGCGGGAAACAGCCCAAAAACCACCCCGCACCCCAGCGCGATACTGAAATTGAAAGCCAGGACAGAAGCACTCAGACGAATCGCTCCGAAATCCGGCAACCGCGCATAATCCCCCTGAAGACCGGAGCTGTCCGCCGGTTGGAATGCCGACATCGCCTCAACTGCCCAGCGGGCAAACAGCAGGGCGACCATCCCCGCCACCACCGCCAGGACAAGGCTCTCGGCCAGCAATTGCCGGGTGAGCCGTCCCCGGGTCGCACCGAGGGCCAACCGCACGGCCAACTCGCGTTGACGCGACGCCGCCCGCGCCAGTTGCAGGTTGGCGACATTGACACAAGCGATCAGCAGCACGAAACCCACCGCCGCTGCCAGCACCCACAGGGATCGCCGAATGAAGGGATCGGTCGTAGCCTCCCTCAACGGCACGAGAGCAACGCCATACGCCTCCTTTTCGGAGGACACCGGCAGCACGGACTCAAGCTGCCGCTCTAAGGAGTCAAGACTCCTCCGGGCGGCGGCCAGATTGATCGAGGGCTGCAGACGTGCCAGCGCCCGGTGCCACATAGTGAAGGGGCGCTCGAGCCGGCTCGGATCGCCAGCCAAAGCCGGCGCCAGCGTGATCGGCATCCACATCTCCGTTGCCCCGGATTGGCCCTTGAACCCCGCCGGCAGCACGCCGACAATGGTCAATGGCATCCCGTTCACTCGCACCGTCCGCCCGACCACTCCCGGGTCGCCCCCGAAACGACGCTGCCAGTAACCGTCACTGACCACCACGACGGGTTGACTGCTGCCTTTCCGATCCTCTTCGGGCAGGAAAACCCGGCCCCGCGCCGCGCGCACCCCCAACAGCGGAAAGTAGCTGGCCGAGGCGAGTTCGGCCTCCACACGCTCGGGGCTATCCCCTCCCGCCACCGTCACGGTGCTGCTGTCAAAGGCGGCAATCCGGGCAAAGAGCCGATTGTGGTCGCGCAGCAATTCAAAGCGCGGGTAAGCCCAGACCGGCAAGGTCTCCATCGGTTTGCCCGCCGCTGAAATCGTGGACTGAACCTGCACCAACCGGCCCGCATCAGGGTAGGGAAGAGGCTCGAAGAGCACGGCGTACATGACGCTGAACAAGGCGCTGTTCACCCCGATGCCCAGTGCGAGCGTGAGCACGGCCACCGCGGTGAACCCGGGATTCTTGAGCAGTTGACGGAGGGCGAAGCGAAGGTCGTTCATCGGGAAGGGCGCAGACTGCCGCGCAGGTGGCAACCTGGGAATCGAACGTCGCCGAGTGCGTGCCATTTATGGTCCAGTTCGTATTTCATCAACGGCGGAGACTATGCAGCCGGAATGCCAAGCCCCACCACTCTGCGCAAGTCGCTGCCGCTCAACATGCGAAGACAGGAAGGCCAGGTCGGCCAGCCGCCCAGGCGTCCCGGTTTCGGGAATCGATCATCCCGGAAATGAGAAACCCAGACCGCAACGAGACGATCTATCCGCGGCAGGCGTGTTCGTCATGCGCGGGGTTGCTGGCGTTTGGAAACTGATTTCATAAAACGCGCGCGCGCCTTCGTGGTCGGAATGGTCGCGTCTTTGGGCTTGATTCCATTGCCGGGTCTGGTGGATACAGCACTGGTGAAAAGCCGCCGCCTCGCAATCATCATCATCTTTGTTGTTCCCATTTTGCTTTTGATGCCTGTTCACGGAGAAGATGCCGTGAGGCAGCTCGCATTGACGTTGCCACCATCGAAGCCCGAGGTGTTCGAGCGGGTCGAGATAGCGGTTGCGGGGATGCCTTCCACGACCAATCCTTTTGACCCCGAGGTGGGTCGCCTTGGATCTGGAGGCCACGCCGCCTTCCGGCAAAGTTGTCCACGTGCCCGGTTTTTTTGGCCGTGAGCTCATTCGCAAGTTGGAAGGGAATCGCGAGGTCCTGTCGCCGCGGGCGGATGGGGGGTGGCGTCTTCGCTGGCTTCCTCTGGAAGCAGGCCCGCACAAGCTGCTCGTGACCGCGGCCCTCAATGGCCAACCGGCGGGGCGGGCAGAAGCCGTCATGGAAATCGCCGCCGGGCAACGGCCTGGGCTGGTCCGCGTCGAGCCCAGGGAAAAACGGAGTTTCTGCCTGGACGACGGCACGCCTATCTCAGGCATGAGGACGTGGTCGCCTGGCACCGGGACATGGGCCGCCGGTTGCGCGCGATGGATCCCTGCCGGCACCTCATTTCCTCGAGCTTTACCGGCGGCAGCGAAAGGCCGGACCTCTTCGCGCTGCCGGAAATGGACTTCTCCCAGTACCACTCTTACAACGAGCTGCACCCTGCCCAAATGATGGCCCGGATGTCTGCGCGTTTCTTCGAGAAATACCGGAAGCCCTTCTTCGTCAGCGAGTACGGGACCGACTGGAAGGCAAGCGCGTGGGTCTCCGGTGAGACGGCCGTGTCCGGCGGATTGCTTGAGCTTGCGCCGCCGGCCTTTCAGGCCGACATCGCCGCGCGCCTGAAAAAGAAATAATCTATAGATTTTAATCATAATCCCGTCTTCACGGGGTTGCTGATCGAATTTGCCTTTGACAGTAGGTTGGGTTGGACTGTTCCCTGAGTTGTTGCAGGTTCGCCTTGCCGGTATGGTGCGGCTCGCACGTTTACGCGTCTCATTTCCCCGGATACGGTTTCCCGCCCTCAACCGGCGTGTCGTCGCCCGGCATCGGGTTGTCAAGATCGCGCGCCGATCCGCCGCCGCAGGCTGGACATCGAATATGGCCCCGCGTGGTGTTGGCGCCGCGCAGGTCGTACTTGGTCCAGCAGTTCCGGCACTGAAGATGCAGGATGCGCTCGGCGGCGAGCGCTTTGCACTTGGGGCACTCAATGATTGGCCGGTCGGCGGCCGCATTGCGCACAGGCAACCGGAATTGATACTGGCATTTAGAGCATTGCCAGTCGAAAGTGGGCGCCCGATTTGCCGAGCCTGGCCGAATCTGATAAACGAGAAAGGCCACGGCGGCGATGGCCAGAACCGCCCCGGCGAGCAGTTTGAGTTTTTGCACAGTTGGGATTTCCTGTTATTTCGCTTTGTACCACATCCAATTGGCTGTCGGTTCGATGTAATACCTTCCGCTGAGCGGGTGCAGCAGTGACGGACTGAAATCGAGCGAAGCGGAGTGCCCATCCACAAATGCAATGACCGAGATGAACTTGGACGGGGCTGCCGTGGCACTGCCATAAGTCCCGGGACCTCTGGATTTATGCCACTGGTAAAAGCATGGACTCCAATTCCAGCGACACGCCGGCGGCTCATGCAAGAGGATGTAAAGCGACGGGTTCGGCGCCCAACTTTCGGGCTTGTCGGCCAGCGCAAAAAAAGAGGAGCTATCTTGTGGTTGCGCCGTTGGATTGCCCCAGTTTTCGGTGGTATAGTTATACCGATAGCTGGAACCCATCGCTTGGAAGTCGCTTGGCAGCCACATTCCGCCGCTGAACGGCATCCTCTCCCCGACGTCCGCCGGACAATGGAATGCGTCCGATTTGCGCATGTAAGCATACAGCAACCGGTTAGTGGCTGGGGGCACAACTAAACCAAAGACGGTTTGATCACCGCCGCCGTAGGCAAATTCGAGGTCGCCGTTCGAAGCGTATCCGTGCCAGTAATCTCCCGGCCTCCCATCGTCAAATGGAAATTTACTCCTATTGTCATCGGCATAGAGCTTAAACGCAATCCCGACCTGGCGCATGTTGCTGAGACAGGTGGTGATGTGGGCTTGTTGTTTGGCCCTGCTCAACGCCGGCAAGAGCATGCCCGCCAGAATCGCGATGATGGCGATGACGACCAGCAGTTCGATTAAGGTAAAACCACTGATCATGTCCCTATGTTCTTTCGTTTTCATTTTAATTCCAGTCGTCACGATACTTACGATCACGACAGGGGCAGAAGTTGCGGACCCGCCGCTCCGCAAGCCCCAAGGTCGAATCCGGTCGGGGCAAGAGGGCTTGCAGCCTGCTCCCATGATGGTCAACGCCTGCCTTACTGCACCTGAACCCGATAGAACCTTCGGGGTCCGCTCGGGGTCACGGTGTAGGGTGAAGTGAAGGCAGTTGTCGTCCACGGTCCGGTCACGTTGGTCGCTTGCAGCAGCGTGCCATACGGCCAGGTTAACCGCAGACTCGAACCCGAGCGGCTGGACTGCAGCGCCAGCGGCGGCAACACCGCTGGGAATGGGGTGCTCCGCAGTGAAGCCGCCTGGAGGTTGGCGCTGGCGTACTGGCCGTCATAGCCCTCGTAATTCACGTAGAGAGTGATGGTAAGGGTCTGGCCGGCCGAATGGGCCGCGAACTGTATCGTATAGACATTGAACGACAGGTTGTCATGGCCATTTAAGACGCTTGAGTCAATATAGGGAGCAGCGCTGTTGTCACTGAGCGTGGCCTCGCAAGTCAGGCCGCCGCCGTAGATTCCCGCATATACCCTGAGATATTTAGTCGTGGTGTCCGCCGAGACCGTGAATTGCAGGCCGTTGTTCAAGCCGCAATTGCAAAAGTCCCAGTTCGTGGCATTCGCGGCCAGGTCGGGCGTGCCATCGTTCCAGGAAAACAAGGGTCCGGCTTGAAACCCGTCATAGTAGATGCTCGTAGAGCCGTAAGGCGAGGCGTCGCTGATTTGATTGGCGCCTCCAATCTTTTGATCGAAAGCATTGACGAACGGACCACCGCCTCCATTATTGGACGAATTCCATTTGATCCAGTCGAGCGTGCCTTCCTCAGTCAGGTTGAAGATGATGTTCGTCGGCGCCGCGTTGACGCTGTCGGTTGGACTATACAGGCTCAACACGTTGCCCTCGAGGGTTCCAGTGGTCGGCAACACAGCCAGGGATGCCACACTGCTGGTGACCGCGCCGTAGGCGTTCGTGACCACGACATAGTAATTTGTCGCGTTGGCAGAGACCAGATTGCTGATGGTCAAGGTCGGTGTCGTGGAACCTGAGGCCTGGGCGCTGTCGGCCAGGGCGACATAGACGCCGTTGGCTTCCTGCCACCATTGGTAAGCCAGGACCGGCCAACCCAGGGCACTCACCGAGAATTGCACGTTCTGCCCAGTCCAATTCGTCTGCGAAGCAGGCTGACCCGTTAGGCGCGGCTCCGGGCCGTTGAGTGTGGCCGCCATGAGGGTGCAGTTGCCATTGCCTGTGATGCCGTAAACGGTGATGGTAAGGGTCTGGGCCGCCGAGGCCGCGGCATACTCTATCGTATAAACATCCGCCAGGGAGCCATTGGCCGGAGTCACCAGACTCTCATCAATGTAGGGAGGGGCGCTTTCGTCACTGAGCGAGGCCTCAAAGTGGATCGTCGTATTCCAGCCCCCCGCATATACATTGAGAATCCTCTTCGTGGTATCCGCTGGGACAGTGATTTGGTAACCGTCGTCAAAGTTGTTAAAGTAAACCCCAGTTGCCGTGTCCGCCGCGGTTGGGTCAGGAGTGCCATCGCTCCAGGAGTATGCGACTAGCGCACCGCCGTATTGAAACGGACCGTTTTGGCTGGGGCCGATTAGCGTGAGGTTGCTGATTTGATTTGTACCCCCCTGCTTTTGATCGAAATCGGTTGCCACGTTCAAACCCCAATGGGCCCAGTCCAGCGTGCCTTCCGCGGTCAGGTTAACCGTTGCCGGGGCCGGGGCCGCGCTGCCGTTCAGGGTTCCGGTAATGGGAGCAGCGGTCAAGGCTGCCACGGTGCTGGTGACCGCGCCATAAAGGTTGGTCACCGTGACGATGTAATTTGTCGCATTGGCGGCCGCCAGGTTGCTGATGGTCAAAGTCGGTGTGGTCGAGCCGGAGATTTGGCCTCCGTCGGCAAGGGGGGCATAGACACCGTTGGATGCCCGCCACCATTGGTAAGCCAACGGCGACCAGCCCTCAGCCTGTACCGTTAATTGCGCGCTGTACCCCAGGTAAGCCGTCTGGGAAGCGGGTGGGTTCACAATGGTCGGCGAGGGGCCAGACAGTGTAGCCGCCATGAGGGTGCAGTTGCCACCGCTTGTTAAATTGTAAACTGTAATGGTAAGGGTCTGGCCCGCCGAGGCCGCGGCATAATCTATCGTATAGATATTCGCAGCCTGGTTCGCGCCGGCAGTAACAAGACTCTCATCGATGTAAGGAGGGGCGCTTTGGTCACTGAGCGCGGCGTCCAGGTGGACCGTCGAATTCCAACCCCCCGCATATACTCTGAGAATTCTCTTGGTGGTGTCCGCCGGGACGGTGATTTCGTAACCGTCGGTCAAGTTATTAAAGTAAATCCCAGTCGCCGTATCCGCCGCGGTTGTGTCGGGAGTGCCGTCGGTCCAGGAGTATGCGACCAGGGCATTGCCATATTGAAACGGACCGTTTTGGCTGGGGCCGAAGAGCGTGATGTTGCTGATTTGATTTCCGCCTCCCTCCTTATCATCGAAATCGGTTGCCACGTTCAAACCCCAGTGCGCCCAGTCCAGCGTGCCTTGCGCGGTCAAGTCGGCCGTTGCCGGGGCTGGGGCCGCGTTGCCGTTCAGGACTCCAGTGACGGGCGCAGTAGTCAAGGCTGCCACAGTGCTGGTGACCGCCCCGTAAGCGTTGGTGACCGTGACGATGTAATTTGTCGCATTGGCCGGCACCAGGTTGTTGATGGTCAAACTCGGCGTCGTCGAGCCGGAGATTTGGCCTCCGTCGGCCAGTGGGGCATAGACACCGTTGGATTCCCGCCACCATTGGTAAGCCAGCGGCGACCAACCCTCGGCCTGCACCGTAAAGTGCGCGCTGTACCCCAGGAAATCCATCTGCGAAGCCGGCGGGTTCAGAATGTTCGGCGACGCGTTAAACAGCGAAGCCGCCATCAGTGTGCAGTTGCCACTGCTTGTGACGCAGTAAACTGTGATAGTAAGGGTCTGGCCCGCTGAGGCCGCGGCATACATTAGCGTATAGGCATCCGCAGCCTGGTTCGCGCCGGCAGTAACGAGACTCTCATCCACATAGTCAGGCGCGCTTTGGTCACTCAGCGAGGCGCCAAAGTGGACCGTTGTATCCCACCCCCCAGCATATACCCTGAGAATCCTCTTCGTTGTGTCCGCCGGCACGGTGATTTGGTAACCGTTGTTCAGGCCATTAAAATAAACTCCGGTCGTCGTGCCAGCCGCGGTTGTGTCGGGAGTGCCATCGCTCCAGGAGTATGCGACCAGCGCATTGCCATATTGATACGGACCGTCAGGCGCAGGGCCGATTAGCGTGAAGTTGCTGATTTGATTTGTGCCCCCCTCCTTTTGATCGAAATCCGTTGCCACGTTCAAACCCCAGTGGGCCCAGTCGAGCGTGCCTTCCGCGGTCAGGTTGACCGTTGCCGGGGCCGTGGCTGTGCTGCCGATCAGTGTTCCGGCGGTTGCCTGGCTGCTGAAAAGGCATACGCCGGCCAGGCAGGCGAGCAGCATGCTGATGTTTCTCTTTGTTTTCATAGGACTTTTCTTGTCTATGGTCTGTTTCTGGAGTTGTAAACGATTTCGCAATGCAGTCAATAACTTTCCCAAAGATATTATACAAGTCTCTACACAAAAATGACTTACGCACGAGTAATGGATTACGTAACGGCGCTGCCAAATACCGGCTCGAAGAGCCTCACTTGCACGGTGCGCTCGCGCGGGTCGCTACGTTTGAATTGGCGAGGAAAGACTCGATTTCCCTCCGGTCCGGCGCTGAAGGTTGGGCCCCAAGCCGGGTTACGGAAATCGCTGCAGCCGCATTGGCAAAGCGGGCGGCCTCGAGCAGCAGCCCGGCCCTCGCCCAGCGCGACCGCCAGCGCCCCGTTGAAGACGTCTCGCCGCGGTGCTGTCCACTGCCTTCACTCGGAAGCCGGGAACCAGTTCTCCGGTGGAAGCGGCAGTCACGAATGCACCGCGGGCGCCCAGCGTGAGAATGACCGTTTCCACCCCCCGGGCGCGAAGCTCCGCCGCTGCCCGCGCCGCCGTGGCCTCGTCAGTGACCGAGATGCCGGTGAGCAAGGCGGCCTCGGTTTCGTTCGGGGTAAGAATCGAAACCAGCTTGAGCAGTTCGTCGGGCAAGACCCGCGCTGGGGCCGGATTGAGTATAACGGGCACCTCGGCCCGGGCCGCAAGTTGGGCGGCGGCTTGCACGGTCGCCAGCGGCGTTTCGAGCTGCATCAGCAGCGCGCTGGCGCCGCCAAGGGCTCCCTTGGCTTTCTTTACGTCGGCGGGGGAAAGCCGGCCGTTGGCGCCGGCGGCCACGGCGATACTGTTCTCGCCGTCTTTGGCAACGAAGATGAGCGCTATGCCCGAGGGCGCGGCCGGGTCACGAGTGACGTATTGGACATGGATGCCATCGCGGACAAATCCGGCGACGGCTTTCTCTCCGAACATGTCCTGGCCGACACGGGCGACGAAGGTGACATCGCCGCCCGCGCGGGCGGCGGCAACCGCCTGGTTGGCGCCCTTGCCCCCGGCGGCGGTGGCAAACTCGCCGCCCAGAATGGTTTCGCCCGGCTTCGGAATGCGGTCGAGTTTGATGATCATGTCGGTGTTGGAACTGCCAACCACGACGATCGAGGATTGGGCCATAATCAGAGTTGGTTAAAGGATCGTGATGCTTGTTTACATGCCTGCGTAAACGATCAGGCTCAGCCCAATGACGTAAAACGCGAACATCAGTGCCAGCAAGGGAGAAGTCCCCGGTGGCGCATTCTTGAATTCCTTCCAAATGAACACCCCCCAAATCGCGGCCACCAGCGTGGCGCCCTGTCCCAGGCCATAGGAAATCGCAAATCCGGCCTTGCCGGACGCGATCATGCTGAAGGAGAACCCCGTATTCCAAATCATGCCGCCGAGAATGCCGATTAGGTGCAGCCGGACGTTGCCCTTGGTGAAGTAGTCGGCTAGTGCCACCGGCTCGCCCACAAATGGCTTGGCCATGACCCAGGTGTTCCAGATGAAATTGGACAGGAGCAATCCTGCCGAAAAGAGGACGACGGCGGCATACGGGCCCAGCTTGGAGGGTTCAAGTCCGCCCGGATACGCATCCGCATACACCTTGCTGGTCATTGAAGCAGCCACTAAATAGAAGAACACCCCCATCAACAACCCGGCGACGACGGACAGCAGAATGCCCTTGACCGGAGTTTTGTGACCTTGCGCCGACAGTTTCTTGTAGGCCAGCGCATCCACAATGATGGCAGCCACAATCAGGGCCACGCCAAGGAACAGAAACTTGGGATCTCCCTTGGGCTCCCGGACGTAATTGATGATTACGCCCTCCACCAACGCAATGCCGACACCGATGGGAAACGCCACGGCCATGCCGGCGATATCGAGTGCCGCCACCAGGAGAATGTTGGCGAGGTTGAAGAGAATGCCCCCCAGCAGAGCCAGGCCAATTGCCGGCAGGCTCGCTTGAGCCAAATCTGCCATAAAACTGCGGCCTGTCGTTCCCACGCTGCCCAGGGTGAAGGCCAAGATGAGCGACAGCAGCAGCACGCCGAGGGCGTAGTCCCAATAAAAGAGCTGGAAGCGCCATTCCTTGCTGGCGAGCTTCTGGGTGTTGGCCCAGGAACCCCAGCACAGCATGGTGATCAAACACATCGCGATGGCGAGAGGGTAGGATTGGACGGTGAACATAGTGGTATTGGTCTCTGGTTAAAGGATTTGAGCGGCCCGCCAGCCTCAGGACGATGCGGTCGTAACAGGCAAATAGGGGTTGGTCTGCCGCGGAACGCCTCCCGACTTCCTCGGAGGCGCCCCTCCCGGCTGCTCAGTCGGAAGAGCGGTGCGAGCCCCACACGAAGCCCGCACAATCAAGCGCGTTGGCAAAACCACTTGCCTGACGAGTCTCTTGGGATCCTTAAGCCGTTCGAGCAAGAGTTGAGCCGCGGTCCGCCCCAGTTCCTCGGTCGGTTGGGCCACCGCGGTAAGTGGCGGACGAAGAGAGGTCGCCCAAGGCATGTCATCGAAGCACACCACCGCCAACTCCTCAGGAATGCGAATGCCTCGCTCATGAATCGCCTGAAGTGCCCCCAGGGTCATCAGGTTGTTGGCGACCACCACGGCCCTGGGCGGCCTCGGCAGATCCAGGAATCGCGCCATCGCTCCATAACCGCCCTCCTGCCGGAAATCGCTGTGGATAATGAACGACTCCCGCACAGCTTTCCCCGCGCTCCGGAGTGCGTCCTGATACCCACCCAGGCGCTCCTGGGTGACGTTGATTCCTTCAGGACCGTTCAGAAGGGCAATTTCCTTATGACCCAGAGACAGCAAGTGATTCACCGCTTGCCGCATTCCCTCCCGGTTGGTTGAGCAAACCAAATCCACCTCCAGTTCGCCCGGCGAGCGGTCAACGGCCACCACCGGGATCTCCCAGGTTCGAATCGACTCATAGTTGGCGCCCGGCCGGTTTCCTGGTATGAACACCAGGCCGGCAACCCCCTCGCCTCGCAGTACTCTCAACTGCTCTTGTTCGCGCTCGGCCAGTCCGTCTGAATGTCCGAGCAACAGGGTATAGCCCGCCCGGTAAAGTTCTGCCTCAGCTCCGTGGACCACCCCCGTGAAAAACGGATTCTGCAAATCCGGTATGATCACCCCAATCACTTTTCGGTGACCGAGGCGCAGGCCTCGCGCGAGGCGGTTTGGGTGGTAATTGAGTTTAGCAACGGCCCGAGTGACGCGATCACGCGCTTGATCCGCAACCCCATTCAGACCCGCCAGCACACGTGACACCGTCGCCGTCGAAACGCCAGCTTCGACGGCCACTTCCTTGATGGTTATTGGACCACTCGAATTCGGCGGCTTGATTCGTGCCGGCTCTTTCATGCCGGATGCCGTTGTAAACGGTTACAGGAAGAACTGCAAGCGGAATCTTCCGCTGAAGGAATGGAGAACCGCCTTCTTGAGCCGTAGATCATTGTGATGCAGTCAGTTGCATCTGCACGACCTCGTCGGGTGCCGGCCGGCCCCGCGAGGGCGCAAAACAATCCTCTTGACAGGATGTATGCAAACGTTTACAACCGCATCCAGCATGCACGAGTTGGCACGAATCAGGTCGTCGAGGCCGAGCGGCGCCATCACCGCCAAATCAGTTCAGGCGTCTAGTCCGCCGCAGGATGAAAAACGATCACCCGCGACCGGATAATGAAGAACGTTCGTAATTGGTTCTGATGAAAACGAATCCGGAATTCCCGCGCGAAGGGCCTGCTTTTACCCTCATCGAGTTGCTGGTCGTTGTCGCCATCATCGCGATTCTGGCGGCATTGCTTCTCCCCGCATTGGCAAAGTCCAAGGAACGGGCGAGGCGCGCCGGGTGCGCCAGCAACCTCAACCAAATCGGCATCGCCATGCATATTTATGCGGGCGACAACCGGGACCGGTTGCCGCTAGTCAATGGGACTATCTGCTACTGGCCGTGGGATATGGATAATGCGACGGCCACCAACCTGCTCCGGACGGGCATGCAGCGGCATGTGCTCTACTGCCCTTCGGCCCAGACGCAGGATAATGACACGCTCTGGGACTACTGGGCCGCGAACTACGGGTACCACGTCCTGGGCTACAGCTTCTGGATGAAGGGGGTGGCTGGGGTCGATCCCCAATACGCCCAGGAAATGATGAGTGTCGGGCTGCACACCAACGTTGCGCAGGCAGTCCTTACGGCTGATGCAACCATCTCGGACAACGCCCGCGCGGTAAATGGAGTGTACGCCGGCGGCGGCACATTCACCGACGTTATCGGTGGTTGGGTCGAGCCGCACCGGACCAGCCATCTCCAGAATTGGGGCGCTGCCCAAGGGGGGAAGGCTTCTAATGGGGCGCTGCCGGCGGGGGGCAACCTGCTCTTCCTCGATGGCCATATCACGTGGCAGAAGTTCTCAGCGATGAGAATCAGGACCCCTGCGGGATTCGAACCGCAATTCTGGTGGTGACCGAGCCGGCGCCGCGCGCGCAAGAAAACTCCATGAGAACTCCTCTACTGCTGGCCGTAGCCCTGGCGGTCCTGCTCGCAGGCTGCAACCGAAAAAAAACCGAATCAAAGCCGCTTGAGCCTGCAGCCGGCCAGGCTGCCGCCGAACCGGCGGCCTCGGCGGCTCAAGGCGATGCCCGTGCCCCGGATGTAGGAGACATGCCGCAACCCTCCAAGGAGGGGCTGAAAAGCCTCTGCACAGACCCGAGTCCCTATATCAGTAACATCGCCAAGCATGTGGTATCATCATGGGAGGCGAAGGACTACCGTGCGGCCGCTACCGGGATGCGAAAGATAATAAGTCTCTGCCGATCGACAGCCCAGCAGAATGCGGCCTTGTCCAGCCTGGCCCAGCTTAAGCTTGAAATTGACAAGGCCGCGGCGAACGGAAACGCAAACGCCAAAGAAGCCGCCGCTCAGTTGGCAGGAGCCGGTCCGCCCTGAGCCGGCAGGTACATGATTTGAGTTGTAATCAGCATTTTTGGGGTCAGATCTAAACCTTTTTGCATTTCATGGGCAATTGTAAAAACGTTTAAATCCGACCCCAATTCTCTTCTACGACCCCAATTCTCTTCTACTTATCTCTGAAGGCCTGGAGTTCGGCGCAGGAGGAAAAGGCCTGTTTGGGATCGTCGCCACAGGCGGGTTTGCCAACGACACGAAGGGTCAGGACTTTGGCGGGGTTGGCGAGTTTGAGGGTGAAGGCCTCGCCGCCCTTGAGTTTGGCGGGGTCGGTGGCGGTCGTGGCCGGGTAATCCTGGAGTTCGCCCAGGGTCTCCCACTGGGCGTCGGCGGCGGACTTGGCCTGAACCTTGGGTTTGCCGGCGCTGGCATCAAACCAGCCGCCGTCGTGGAAGGTGCACCCGTGGAAGAAGACGACGCGAGTAATAGTGACGGGTTCTTCCAGGGTGACGGCGAACCAATCCTCGTCGGCGGGTTTGCCGTCAAAGGTGGCCACTGCGGTGGCGGGGTTGCCATCGGTGATGGAGGCGTAGAGATTGCCTTTGCGAGAGCGGCTTTCGTTGGCCTCGAAGAGCAAATTGGGGGTGGCCACCAGGCCGACCGGGAGCCAGATTTTATATTCTGTTCCAGTGGCGCCGGCGTCGGCGAAGGGGATGAGGCGAATGGGCAGGCGCGCGCCGGCGGGAAGGGGGCCGGTGGCGCGGCGGACAATGCCATTGATGCGGAAGACCTGCGCGGCGGGCCAAAACCGGAGTTGGCTGGGGGCGGGTTCGGGTGTGAACTCTAGGCTGGCCAACTGTTTTTCCTCCACGCCTATGGTTTTGAAACTGAGGTTGGTGAATCCCAGCAGGGCCTCGTCGGCGGCGAGGACCAACGGACCATAGAGCAGGGCGATTTTGCCTTCATTGAGGTGGTCGCCGACAATCACGCGCGGTTGGAGCCTGAACTCGACTTCGATGGTTTCGTGGCGGTGCCAGCTTCGAGTGATGGCCATGTAGCCGTTGATTTCGGGCGGATTGGGCAGGACCCTGCCGTTGAGCCGGACGAGGGTGCTGGGGCACCAGGCGGGGTTGCGCAATTTGACCATGAACGGCTTTCTGGAGGTCGAGTCGACGCGGATGCGGACCCGGCCGTCGCTGGGGAAGGCGCCTTCGATGTCGACGGCGACCGGGGTGCGGTCGTGGAGGGAGAGGCGGGCGAGGGCGGGGTCGTAGAGGTTGACGACGACGCCCTCGGGGTCGGTGGTGATGGCGAAGGTGGGGATGAGGGCGAGGCCGCGCGGTCCACTGGAGAGGCAGCAATGGCCGTCGAGGGCGCTGCTGTAGGGCTTTTTGCCTTCCATCTGGACATAATAGCCCCAGGCGGAGCCGTCGGGGCGCTGAGCCCCATGAGTTGGTTGAGGATGACGCGCTCGAGTTGGTCGGCAAAGCGGGCCTCGCCGGTGAGGCGGAGCAACTGGGCGTTGAACTGGAGCCAGGTGACGGTGACGCAGGTCTCGCCGACATTGCCGACGTTGGGCAGGTCGAAATCATCGTGGAAAAGCTCCCCGTAGCTCGCGGCGCCGGTGAGATAAAGGCGGTTATCGACGATGTCCTGCCAGGCATTGAGGCAGGCGTCCAGGAGCCTGTGGTCGCCGACGGTGCGGTAGTATTCGAGGACGCCGTTGAGGCAGGAGAGCATTTCGTAGGCCTTGCCGTTGCCGACCTTATCGACGCGTTTGGCAGTCAGGAGTGTGGAGATGACCTTGGGTCCGTTGGGCTGCTCCCAGGCGCGGAGGATGTAATCGCAGAATTCGAGGTAGCGCCGTTCGCCAGTCAGGCGGTAAAGCAAGACCATGGGCTCGAGCACGCTGGTGGGGGCCAGGCCAACGTGATGGCCCGCGCGGATGATGTCGCGTTTGCCGGGGGCATCGCCGAAGGTGTTGCAGAGCAGGTCGGCCATGCGGCGGCAGGCCGGGAGGGGGTCCAGGTTGCCGGTGAAGCGCATGTAGGTGATGAGGCCAATGAGATTGTATTTATGGGCCCAAACGTCCCACTCGGTCCAGCGGTCTTTATCGAGATAGGTGCCCAGGTAACCATCCGCAAGCTGGCACTTGACGAGTTCAACCGCCACGAGATCGAGCTTCTCGCGCAAGGCCGGGTCGCCGGTGTTGACCCAGGCCAGGGTGGCGGCATGGAGCCACTTGCCGACGTGCTCGCCGTCGTAGGACTGCCGGCCGGGCCGTTTGCGGTAGCCCTCGAGCAGGCGGGCGGGATCGAGCTTGACCAATCGGTTGGACTCGTTGACCTCGATGCGGCTGCCAACCCAGCCGCTCAGGTTCACCCGGTCCGGCGGTTGGAAGTCCTGCCGGTCGGCAACTTGCGAGGCAACCCTTTCCGGGACGAGGGAAACGGCTGCCTGAAGCGTAGCGGCGGTGGCGGCCAGGAACAAGGCGGCGATTTGGAGTGCGGTGGCAAGCGGAGCGCGACACCGCTTTGGCTCGCGTAGCGTCTGGCGTCCGGGGATGTCCCGGGCGGCCGAAAGCGCCGTCGCCGCTTCGCTCTGCCGGCGCACTCCAAGGGCTTCGCCTGGTTCGGACGCTGTGTCGAGGTCGCGAAGCGTTTTGAGTGCGGTGGAATGGTTGTGCTGCGAGCTCCGAGGATGTGGTCGATTCATCGTGGTGTCTTTGTTAAAGACACTTTAGCTCTGAGGGCTTGGGCGAGGCAAGCGGGGAATGGGACGAAACTGATTCATCACTCCGGCCGGCACGGGCTGCTATCGAGGAGGCGGCTAGCGTCGCTGCTATGGAGCAGGAGCACTTGGACGCTCTGGGTCGAGCCGTCAGGGGCGAGGGAGACGACGGCTTCCATGTCGCCGTTGCCAAGTCCCTGGCGGGCGTGCCAGAGCCAGTGCTCGTTGGTCCAGACGGCGGAAGGGCCGTTGACGAAGGGCTCGGACCGGTAGAGGGCCAGGGCTTGCTGGTTGGCCAGGGCTCGCGCCATCTGCGTGGCTTCCGGCGCTTCCATGGGCAGGGCCTGCGGCGCATCGGCCGGCTGGCGCGTGGCAGGTTTCTCGCAGGCAGTGAGGGCGAGCAGCAGCAACAGTAGCAGCAGGAGGGCAGGGTGGGGATGCCACGAAACTTTCATAGGTCGGCTGGGGTTTCGATTGAGGGCAGGAAGCGCGGGGGGCGGCGGGCTTTGGTGGCCTGCTCGAAGGCGAAGGCGGTTTGAATCAACGTCGGCTCGCTCCAGGCGCGGCCGAGAAGGAGATGCCGACCGGCAACCCGAAGAGTTGACCCAAAGGGACCGTGATGCTGGGGTAGCCGGCGACTGCGGCCGGAGTGGTGCTGTCGCCCAGGCCATGGTCGCCGATGACCCAGTCCGTAAGGTGTGGGGGGCCGGCAGTGGGGGCGACAATGGCCTCGAGTTCGATGTTTGTCCATGGCGGCATCGATGCCCTCGGTGCGGGCCAGGCGGCGGCAGGTGGCCAGGGCGTCAAGGTAGGCTTGTTCGGTCAAGGGCCCTTTAGCCTGGGCCTTGAGAAACTCGTCTTGACCGAACCAGAGCAATTCCTGGTCCCGGCGGCGCTCGTTGAAGGCGATGATCTCGTCGAGAGAATGGACCGGCGCGTTTGGGCCGAGGGCGGCGAGGTAGGCATTCAAGTGGGCCTTGAACTCGTAGCGGAGCACTTCGATCTCTGCCCCATTGAGCTGGTCGGCTTTCGGCACCGAAACAGGATCAACCAGCTCGGCGCCCGCCCGTTTCATTTCTGCCAGGGCCTGCTCCATCAAAACATCCACTCTGGGGTAGAAGCCGAAGAAGGCTCGAGCGACGCCGATGCGGGCGCCGCGCAGGCCGTTGGGGTCGAGGGCGCGGGTGTAATTGGAGGGCGCGATGTTCGGTTGCGGGGCGGTGGCGGGGTCGCGCGGGTCCGGGACCGCCAGGGCGGCCAGCAGCAGGATGGCATCGGTCACGGTTCGGGCCATCGGGCCGGCCGTGTCCTGGCTGTGAGCAATGGGAATGATGCCCGAACGGCTGATCAGGCCGACGGTAGGTTTGAAGCCGACAATGCCATTGTATGACGAAGGCGAGAGAATCGAGCCGTCGGTCTCGGTGCCGAGGGCGACGGCGCACAAATTGGCGGCGACCGCAACGGCCGAGCCGGAGCTCGACCCCGAGGGGTTGCGGTCCAGGGCGTAGGGATTGCGGGTTTGGCCGCCGCGTCCGCTCCAGCCGCTGGTCGAGAGCGAGCCGCGGAAGTTGGCCCATTCGCTGAGATTGGTTTTGCCGAGAATGACGGCCCCGGCGGCGCGGAGTTTTTCGACCACGAAGGCATCGCGTGGCGGGATCGAGCCGGCCAGGGCCAAAGAGCCGGCGGTGGTCGTCATCCGGTCGTGGGTATCCAAGTTGTCCTTGATCAGGACCGGGATGCCGTGGAGCGGGCCGCGCGGACCTTGGCTCTTGCGTTCGCGGTCCAGTTCGGCGGCGATGGCCAGGGCATCGGGATTCAGTTCGATGACAGCGTTAAGCGTCGGGCCACGCCGGTCGATCTGGCCGATGCGGGCGAAGTATTTCCCGGCGAGAGAGACGGCTGAGTCCTTGCCGGCGGCCAGGCGGGCCTGGAGTCCGGAAATGGTGATCTCGTCCAGCACAAACGATTTCACAGCGTGAGCGCGCCGCCTTCCAGCCGCGGGTGATCGGTAACTGTTCCCGGCGAGCGCGGGGGTGGAAACCGCAACGGCACCGCCCAAGGCGGTCAGACGCAAGAAATTTCGCCGGTTCATGCTCGGAGCCTTTGCGGGCAATTTAGCGCAAGGAAGGGCAGGGGAGAAGCGCGAAAGTGGGATGGATTGTCCTTTTCTTTGAGCGGCAATTCAGTATCTTGTCGCCGTCACTGGAAAGATGGACGCAAGGCACATAAGAAACTTCAGCATCATCGCCCATATCGACCATGGGAAGACGACGCTGTCCGACCGGTTGCTGCACCGCACGGGCACGATCACGGCCCGTGAGATGGAAGACCAGTTGCTCGACTCGATGGACCTCGAGAAGGAGCGGGGCATCACCATCAAGGCGCATCCGGTGACGATGCGTTACGAGGCGAAAAACGGGGAAGTCTATGAGCTGAACTTGATCGACACGCCCGGCCACGTGGATTTTTCCTATGAGGTCTCGCGCAGCCTCAGTGCGTGCGAGGGGGCCCTCCTGGTGGTGGACGCCGCCCAGGGCGTCGAGGCCCAGACCGTCGCCAACGTCCACCTGGCCATGAAAGAGGACCTCGCCATCATCCCGGTCATCAACAAAATCGATCTCCCCCATGCCAACGTGCCCCAGGCCCGCCAGCAGTTGGAAGACATCCTGGCCATTCCCGGCGACTCCGCCATCCTGGCCAGCGCCAAGGAAGGCATCGGCATCGACGAAATCCTCGAGGCCATCATCGAACGCATCCCGCCCCCCAAGCCCACGGGCGCCCCCTCGATGCAGGCCCTGGTCGTCGACTCCTATTTTGACACCTACAAAGGGGTCGTTATTCTCGTGCGCGTTTTCAACGGCGAATTGAAGCCCGGCCTGCAAGTCAAGCTGCTCCACTCCGGCAAGAACGTCGAAATCAAGGAAGTCGGCGGCTTCAACCCCAAGCCCTACGCCCGCCAGAAGCTCGAGGTCGGGGAGACCGGCTACATGACGGCCAATATCAAGAGCCCGCTGGAAGTCAAGATGGGCGACACCATCACCGATGCGCGCAATCCCTCCGCCGTGTTGCACGGCTTCAAAGAAATCCATCCGATGGTCTTCAGCGGCATTTACCCGATCAACACCGCCGATTACGAGCATCTCAAGAGCAACCTCGCCAAGCTGCAACTCAACGATCCGGCCTTCGTTTACCAGGCCGAAACCTCGGTCGCTCTCGGTTTCGGCTTTCGCTGCGGCTTCCTGGGCCTGCTGCACCTGGAGATCGTCCAGGAACGTCTGCGCCGCGAATACGGGATGGACATCATCGCCACCTATCCGAGCGTCATTTACCGCGTCAGACTCACTGACGGCTCCATCAAACAGGTCGATAACCCGGCCTTCCTGCCCGAACCGACTTTCATCGCCGCCATCGGTGAACCCCTGGTCAAGGCCTTTATCATCTGCCCCAACGAATACATCGGCGACATGATGGCCTTGATCTCCGAAAAACGCGGCACGGTCAGCCAGACCGAGACCCTGGACGCCCGGCGCGTGATGCTCACCGGGTTGTTGCCGCTCAATGAAATCCTCATCGACTTCCACGACCGCATTAAGAGCCTCACGCGCGGCTATGGCTCCATGGATTACGAGCACGCCGGTTACCAGGAATCCGACATGGTGAAGCTGGACATGCTGGTCAACGCCGAGTCCGTGGACGCCTTTTCGTGCATCGTGCACCGTGACAAGGCGGAGGGCAGGGGACGCGCCCTGGCGGCAAAGCTCAAGGAGGTCATTCCCCGCCAGCAATACGTCGTGGCCATCCAGGCCGCCATCGGCGGCAAAATCATTGCCCGCGAAACCGTCGGCGCCCTGCGCAAAGATGTCACCGCCAAGTGCTACGGCGGCGATATCACCCGCAAACGCAAGCTGCTTGAAAAACAGAAGGAAGGCAAAAAGCGCATGAAGTCCTTCGGCTCCGTCAATATCCCCCAGGAAGCGTTCATCGAGGTCCTCAAGGCATAAACAAATGATACACTGGTTTCTCTCCAAGACCGTTCGCGATGCTACCGCGATGCGCAAGCACGTTCAGAAGCTGCTCGACCACCAGCGCGACATCCTCTCGCCGCAGGCCCTCGAGAACCTCCGGACCGCTATCACCGCCCTCCGGCAGGCGGTGGCCGACTGGGCCGACAAGTCCGAGCTGGAAAAGCAGATGCAGAAACTCGAAGAGGCCGCCAATAAATGGCTCAAGCCTTACCCCAATCCGGGCTACCGCGAGAATATCGAGGTCCTCCTGGTCGCCCTGACCGTCGCCATGGGCATCCGCACCTTCTTCCTTCAGCCATTCAAAATCCCGACCGGCTCGATGCAACCAACCCTTTATGGGGTGACCTCCACACCCGATTGCTCCAGGAGCCGCGACCTGGCCGAGGCCGCCCGGGAAAGGGCCGCGGCAAGGTTCGAGGTCCCCGCCGGCTGGGAGCGCGTCCGCCAGTGGTTCGAAGGCATCTCCTACCTCCACGTCGTGGCCAAAAATGACGGGACTTTAGACGAGGTCGCCCCTCCGGTTCGCCTCCTCATCTTCAATCTCTGGCAGAAACTGGTCATTGGCGGCAAGACCTACATCCTTTGGTTGCCGCCCGACTATGGCCAACCGCGCCTCGAAGAGCGCGCCGGCATCAGCCTCGGCCAGTTCTTCCACAAAGGCGACGATGTCATCAATATGAGAGTCTCTGCCGGCGACCATCTCTTTGTCGACCGCGTCACCTACAATTTCCGCGCGCCGGAACGAGGGGAAATCATCGTCTTCGAGACCAAGGGTATCCAGGGCCTGCCTCCGGACCAGTTCTACATCAAACGACTGTGCGGGCTGGGCTCCGAGACTCTATGTTTGGCCCAGGATTACCTGGTCACGGGCGTCCCGCCGGATTCGGGCACTGTCCCCGTGGGCAACCTGGTCGTCGATGAACGCCCCATTACCGCTGCCACCCGCCATTTCGAGAACGTCTATTCATTCCACGGCGCCTCCAGACGCCCGGCCTCCAAGGCCAAGCCCGGAAACCAGACCCTGGCCTATCAAGAGAACCATTACTACGGCCACGCCATGATCAGAAAACTGGCCCCGGGCGACAAATACACCGTCGAGCCCGGACATTTCTTCGTCATGGGCGATAATACGATGAACAGCCTCGATTCCCGCTTCTGGGGCGATTTCCCGGCCTCCCAGGCCATCGGCAAATCCTTCTTCGTCTATTGGCCCATTACCGAACGCTTTGGCTGGGGCTACCACTGAGCGTGGAGCGTGGAGCGTCGGAGCGTGTCGAGCGTGTCGAGCGTGCGCGGCGAAGCCGCAAGCAACGTAGCGCAGGTTTCCAACCTGCTGTATCGCCGGCTTCCAGCCGGCAGGGCGACGGAAACGCGCAGTCCGCCGGAATGGACGCGCGGCTGCGGATTGGAAATCCGCGATACAGCAGGTTGGAAACCTGCGCTACGACATGGCCATCCTCCTCTGGCCGCTTGGTCCTTGAGCCACAGATGGCACAGATTGCACAGAAAAGAATTCCCATCTGTGCAATCTGTGCAATCTGTGGCTCAAAATGAGTGCGGAGCGCGTTGCAGGACGGGCCCCGATAGGCTCATGAGGATTGCAGCGTCCGTCATGACAAAGTTTTCTCCTGCATTTCTTATCATCGTACGGCCGACCTCGTCGAAGACGCTGCCGCCGGTCAACCGAAAACACCGCACCATGTTTGCTGTCAACCGGCAAACGATGCCCAGGCGCCGCCGCACTGGCCACGCTGCCGAACCGGGCGTTTACCTGATGGCTTCGATGCGGTCTCGATACACGTTCACCAGCCTGTGCGAAGCGACCAAAGCCTCGATTTGCGGCCAGGTGCGCGCAAGCCAGATCGCGAATTCGCGGCGGCGCATGTTCCCGTGTTTCCAGAGCCTCGGAATCGGTCAGCCGGGACCCCAAGCCCACGGCGTGCGTGACCGGGAAGCTGGTTGGCAGGGACGGAACCTGCGGCAAGTTCTCGTCGAACAGATACCCTCTCACGCCACAGGCTCCAGAGAATACCGCTTGCCCATCAAGCGAGCCGCGTGATCGATGCAAGCCAGGACCTGCTCGCGGGTGAGTGAGGGGAACGCCTCGAGTACATCCCCCACGGAGTCCCCCGCGCCCAACATCTCCAGCACCGACTGCACGGCAATGCGAGTTCCACGCAGCACCGGCCGCCCGTTGCACACGTCGGGATGGATCTCAATCAAATCCGCATTCATGGTGGAAACATAGGCTGGAGCGTGCTCCGAGCCAAGTCCAATTAACGCTGCCTCGCGCACCCCACACGGCGTCCAACCTCTTCACGCCACGACTCCGCACAAGGTTTGCTGTCAACCGCAAAACGACTCGGAGGAAACCAACCAAACGAACCCGAACCCCGCAACTGAACCTCTCGCGCTGCCACTGTCCGATTCGATCCCGCAACTGCTGGCGCTCCGCTGGTGTCAGCTTGTTCATCCGCAAACGTTGCCTCTCCACGATCAAGGTGCCGACCGTCTTATTTGCCGCAGGTTTCTTGAGCGGTTTCACATCTGGTTTATCCCATTGGGGCGGGCAAGCGTCAAACTGGTAACGCTCGCCGCGCTCGCCGGAGCGGCGCTATCAGGTCGCCCTTCGCCAGAACTCGCAATGGGTCATGAATGCTTCCGCAGGTCCGTCTCGCACAATGTTTGCTGTCAACCGCAAAATTCAGCGCAGGGCAGGGGACTCAGGCCCACACGACCTCAACCATCCCAAACACCAGCCAGGCCCAGTCAATGCCACCGGCGCTTCCCCATAGGCTTTCGCCCGCCAGGTCAGCTTGACAAATCTTGAAAGAACCTTACGCTAAGGCGGTGTAAATAAATAAAGGTAGCAAGTTGGCGGCTTAACAACAAGTCCACAACCGGTGCTACAATGCCTGTCAAAACACCCCCACAGGTTGTGTGTAGAGTTACCTGTGGGGCTGAATAGCGTAGTTCCACTCTCCGTGAAACTTGTTAGGTCTTAGGTTCACTCGCTTCATCTCGTCGGGCGAAACTTTCCGCCCGGTGGGATACTTGCGGCGATCCAACCGGCAAGTCACCATCAGTCCTTTGGCCGTCGTCGTGCTGGCGATCAAGTTCACGATCGTCTCGTAATCCCTCAACGGCTCGCCCCGCCAGTTGGACGAAATGAACGAAAAGAGCCGATGCTCGATCTTGTTCCACTTACTCGTGCCGGGCGGAAAGTGACAAACCGAAAGACATAACCCGCTCTCATCGGCAAAACCTTGCAACTCTAGCTTCCAGAGCCGCAGGCGCCAACCGTTGCTGCCCCCGCCATCGGCGGTGATCAACAGCGTCCGCGCGTCGGGATAAAGTTTCCGGCCTTCAAAGCGCCACCAACCCCGGATCGAGGCCACCGCAAACTCTCCCGTGTCATGGTCGGTCCCCACGTTCACGAACCCGGTGTTCCGGCCCAAATCAAAAATGCCGTACGGATAGGCTCGCGGCACCTCGGCCCCGGAAAGTCATGTCCTTTGACCCGTTGGGGTTGCTTGGCCACGCGCCATTGCTGGCCGCCGTTGGCGAAGTTGCCCACCAGTTCCTTTTTCTTGGTGTCCACCGAGATCACCGGCCACCCTCCCGCCAAGGCGCGCCTCACGCACCGGTTGATATGCCCAAACTGCGCATCCCGGTCGGGGTGGTCTTCGCCCTCCTCGAGCTTGCGGTTGCTCTGCAGACTGTAGTTCTCAGCATGCAGAAGGTGGGCTACCCGCTGATGGCTCACCGGGTGCCCTTGGGCTTGCAGTTCGGCGGCCAGAGTGCGCGTACTCTTGCAGACCCACCGTAGCGGAGATTCGGGGTCGCCACGGGTGGCACCAGCAATCATCCCGTCCAGCGCGCCGGCCAGCGCCGGATCGATCACGGTGAGGTTCTTGCGTCCGGCACCAGGGCGGCGGATACGCTCCGCCAACGAGGAGTCTCCTTCTTCGATTTCGTCTATCCCCTTAGCGATCGCTTTGCGCGATAACCCGCAAGCGCGCCGCACCATGGAAACTCCGCCATAACCCAATTGAAGCGCCTCATTGGCCGCGGTGAGACGGCGGGTCCGCTCATTCAACAGTGGCCAAATGAGCCTGAACTTCTGCCGTAGCGTAGCCATAGCACTCACACACGATGACTATACCACCCGGCATCCGAAGTTGCTACCTTTATTTATTTACACCGCCTAAGAGAAAACGAGGTTCTATGAACCCTAAATCTTCTACCCTATATTGTCTTTGCTTATTTCTGTCTTGTTGGTGCTCTCGTATGTGCGATGCTGCCCAGTTGCCCGCCTTGCCGATGAAGCACACAGACCTTGCCGTCTCGATTACAATCGGTCAAGGAACCGGGTCTGGATTTCTCATGCAGGCCAGTAACTCCGTGTACCTCGTTACCGCAAGGCACGTTCTTTTTGACCCTGAGGCCAATGATGCGCCCCCCTACACCCTGAAGAATTCTCCTATCAGGTGCAGCACATATCTCCACGCTCCAGATATGACCAATACGCATAGAGAATGGAGCGTAGATGGCACTCAGGCCCTTGTTTTGAGCGAAATCAGATTTCTCACAAACCATGATATTTGCTTAGTCCGACTTGAGGATTGCAACCCAACGAACAAGATTTACGTACACTGGCTCGATTGGGTGAAATGGGAAACACCGACTACGCTAAATCCCTGGCATGAACTGTATTGCGTGCGCATGCCAGATGTTGAAGTGGGAGCCGATTGTTATGGCGCCGGATTTCCAACGGTTCTTGGCTTGGGCAATACGTCTGCAATTGACTTCTCGCAGCCCCTATTGCGCAAAGGAATAGTTGCCGGAATGAACCTTCAAAGGGGAATTATTATTGCAGATTGTCCAGCGTATAAGGGCAACAGCGGGGGAATGGTGTTAACAAGGAGCACCGGATTGACTACCACAAATAACATGCTCATGTCCATCGTTGATTGGAAAATAATCGGAATTCAAACAGACATTATCCCAGTCTTGACCAAGATGGAAGTGAATCCATCTATGGGTTATCAAAGTATAGAGACTGAGAATTCTGGTTACTCGGTAGTGGAACCGATAGACAACATTTTGGACCTCGTCTGGAAATAGCCAAAAAGAAACCCGTAGATTGCTTTAGGGGGTCCATCTGGCCAAAACTGCAGGGAGCAGATGCACAGAGAGTTCTGAGCAGTCGCCGCGCGCCCGCAGGCTGTGTTTCTTGGACTCCCTCAGTCAGTTAGCACACCGTTGGCCGCGAAGGGGACTCCTCAGAATTCCTGACAGCGCCGACGGCGCCCAGCCCACGTCCAGGCACGAGTCCGTCTAACGATGCCAACGCGCCGAGGCACCCTCACTTGCCCTGAAGACCCGGTCAGGTGTGGCGGGCGGAGCCGGGCCGGTTCGACTCCATTAGCCAACACGCACGTCAGAGGCTGGCCCTCTCCGTGCCCACCCGCCACATGAAATGGAACCACCTCGTTGACGAACCGTTGCGCGGATGTTTTCCTTAGCGGATTCCCCAGGGGGAGCGTAACTACCACGGCAAGGGCAGAGCGGGGCAGGGCAGGGCAGGGGAGCCACTTTCAACGGAAGGTGCGGGGAACGGATTTGTTGCTTGACCCTACTCCCCCGAATCTCCGACGCTTCCCGCCATTATGAGTATTTTCTTGTTCACTTGGAACGGCAACGAGGAACACTGGCGAGACCGGAAAACAGACCTCGACGCCTTTAAGAAGAACGGAACGGCCACACTTCCGTGGGCATGTGGCGCCCGCCTCCACGTCCAAGATGAACTGAGGCAAAGGGATGTACCCAGAGCCATACTCTTGCGCCTCGGAAGGCCCAGAGATGAATGAACAGGGAATCATCGCTCGCGGGTACATTGACAGCCCACCGTTTCAAGACACAGACTTTAACCGGACCCGGGTGCTTCCGGGAAAACCAATCTGGTATGTCAAGATTCGTTTTGATCGCCTCTACGAAGACCCGTGCATCTCACGCCGCCAATGTGAGCAAACTGCACCAGCTTGTTTTCCACTGCCCTTTAAGTCCGGGCTGAGATGGAATCCCCAGCACTTCGCAGATATTCTCTGGCGCATGCTTGATTAAACCCGGGGCCGAGCGGCCGGGCAGGGCAGGGGACTCGGGACCGAGCAGGGGACCCTTTCTCGGAAGCCTTCAGAGAGTGCGCAGCCCGAAAGCTCTCTCGACTGGCCAGGCTTCGAGCTCGGAAGAACGCCGGCAGTCCATGTTCCAGCGACTTATAGCCCTCAGGCCGGGCAGGCCAGAACGCTTCGCGAGGACGGGACGTAAGCCCGTTTACGGCCGTCCCGCCTTGCCCTTCTCGACGAGAGACAATGCGCACTCTTGACAACATTCCCGCAACTGCAACAACACGACTTCGCCAAAGTGGCACACCCGCAGCACGCCCCCGGACCATTCCTGAAACCAGGCGGCACGGCCACCCCACAGGATGTAGTGACATTGATTGTCTAATACTGAACTTATATACAGTACTATACAAACGTCCAACCTGCAAAGTCAAGCCGGAAAGTTACACAATCTAGCGTGTGTAGCCCGGCGATTCATTTGTATAGCATAGCAATCCTTTTGTATAGCGTCGCTCACTTCCAAGTCCTCACCGGGCCAACGGGCCACGTCCACACCAGGGCAGGGGAGCCACCGAGAGTTGGAAGGCGACGGTCAGAAAGGCACAAGCGCCGGGACCCAACGCTGCGCCAACTCGCCCTCTCCCCGCGCTTCCAAGCGTCCTTTTGCGAAAGGGCGCCATGTTCGACAAGGTGCGCACCGGCATATTTGCCCCGGCATCGTAAGCGTTTTTCGAAGTGTCAAGTGGTTTGCGATCGGCTGTTGTCCCGGAGGGACATCCCGACAATAGCCCGGCCGCTTCAGCGCCGGGAGAAGGGGTTCAGTGTTGCGTGCGTCCCGAAGGGACGGCTGAATGAGCCGCATATCATACAGTTGTGGGATTGAGCTTCGAGCGTCCCTTCGGGACGCGGGCTCTTTTGGGGCCGTACCCGGCACTCAAGCGCCGGGCTACTCTCGGGCTGTCCCTCCGGGACAAAGGTCCAAGTCGTCCCCGCCTGACCATTCAGGTCAAAGCTGGCCCAACACCTGAACACCTGAGCCGCAACCAAGCACCGCCCCCTGATTTTTGGGCCACAGATTGCGCAGATTGCACGGATAGGAATTCGTTTCTGTGCAATCTGTGCAATCGGCGGCTCAATCACTCGAGCGGAGCGGGCTAGTGTGCCCGCCATGATTGCCAATGGACCAGGCGGCTGTGACGAAAGGGGTTCTCGGATCTCGGGCAACTATTCAGCACCTGCCCGCGTTCTTTGCCCAAAGCCGCCTGAAGCCGGCGCTCCGGAACGCCGGCTTCAGGCGGCTTTGGGCGCCCGTGGTCCGCGAAGTCTTCCGCCCCGCGCCGGGGCCGGGATGTTCCGCGTTCGCTGCCACGCAACCTGAATGGTTACGATTTCGGACTGACCCGCCCACCAACTGACCCGTCGAGGCCGAATCCGCTTGGATCGCCACGGATCCCCCTCGGCGATACTATTTCGCACAATGTTTGTTATATTCAATTGAGGGCAGCCGCTTTTCCCCTGCCATCCCAGAGCCATAGCGGCTATGCTTGGTTCGTGAAGGGTCACGATCGCATTACCATTGACCCGGCTATGTGTCACGGCAAGGCGGCGATTCGCGGCACCCGAATGCCGGTCACGCGCGTCGTCGTCAGCCTCGCCGGCGGAATGACTTTCGAAGAGGTCCAGCGCGAATACGATCTCAGCCTGGAAGACATCCGGGCGGCCCTCAAGCTCGTCGGCGAACTGGCTGAGCAGGAATCGTTTCATCCACTCGCCGCCTGACCTGGTCATCCTGGAAGCCGGCCGCGTGCGCTTCCGCCCGCCGCTCACCCGGTGAGCCAACCCCTTCCCGGCTTTCATCCCTCGGGCGGCATCATCGGCTCTGCAGGCAAGGTCGTGGGCTGCGGCTGGATAAAAGATAGCGCGGCTGTACAATAGGATAGCTATGCTACACGAGTTAGGCGGTCCAACTGTTTGGATGGACATTGCATGTCTAATGCTGGCATGATTCTGGACATAAGATCAGTATAAGACAGTGAACGTCCACGTATCATTCGGCGTGGCGGCTGCGCCCGGTTTCAGGAATGGCAGCGCGGCGCGTTGCGCGTGTGCTGCATCGGCGAAGTCGTGTCGCCGCGGTTGCAACGATTTTGCGAAGAGCGCGGATTGTCCCCTACGCTGCCCAAGCTGACGTAATGCGTTGGGGTCCCCTGCCCTGCTGTTCAAACGTCCAGTGGGTTATTCACCGGGTTATTCACCAGGTTATTCACACAGCGGATTCTTGTTGTTTGTCATACTACAACCAAGCACCTCGAACGTGGTTGTAGAGCCACAGATGGCACAGATTGCACAGATGAGGATTCTTTTCTGTGCAATCTGTGCAATCAGTGGCTGAATCACTCGGGCGTGGCTGGCCGGATCCAGGGGCTTTCACGGCGGCATCTTCGAGAGCAAATCTCTGTTTGGTGTTACGTGAAATGTCCGTTGGCAAGTGAAGTGGCCGTAACCGCGCGGGTCCCCTGCCCTGCCCAAATGTCCAGTGCGTCCAGCTTGCCGGCGCTTTCGGTTTGGCTGAGCCGCACAAGAGCGGGAGCAAGCTCCACGCACTCCAAACGCTGGCGCGACATCCGAAGCGGCTCTTCGATTGCGCGCTATGGCGCTCATCCCCGTGGCCAGAACTCCGGGTGCGGTTGGTGGTCGTAGTTCCACATCGCGGCGGTGTTCGTGGGATTGAAGAGCAGCCAGGGACTCATCGCTAAGACGTGCCCGTCACAGCAAAGCTGGTTATAATTCTTCCCGTGCCTTGCCGGGTCAAAGGCCCAACCTCCCCTGTTCGCATAGCCCGGTCCATAGATCAAGCCGCACCGCATGTAGTCATAACCGCCTTCCTGTCCCTGATTTCCCTGCTCTTTCCACCTGGATTCACCGATGGCAAACATCTCGCTTGGCGCCTCTATTTGTCCTTCCGACGCTGCGCTGGCCGTGCGCCCAGGGCGCGAAGGGTAGGACACCCTTCCCCCCAGCCCAAGGGTAAGGTCATTGGTCGCAATCCAACTTCCACCCTTCGCTCCGATTGCGTTGTAAGCGTAGCTGCCGAGAGGATAAGTGTATCCGTGCCCATCCGCAATGGACCCTCGGATGGCCCCTTTATAGCCCGGGCAGTGGTAGGATAACCTATCAATTCGCGTGTTTCTATAATGAGTGCCAGTTTGCCGTGTTTCCAAGCACGGCACTCACTGCGGCAGCCACAGTTCCGGGTGCGGCTGATGGTCGTAATTCCACATCGGCGCGGTGTTCGTGGGATTGAAAAAGACCCAGGGGCTCATGGCCGACACATGACCATCACAAAACGAAATGTTGTAGTTCTTGCCGTGCCGGAGGCCGAAGGCGAAATTCCGATGCGAGCCCGGCATCGTCCACTTTAGCCATCCCAGCCCTAACCATCCGGTCTGTAACTGGACTCGACCTCCGGGATCAAAATTTATTCCCGACTTCAAGAACCTGGATTCGCCAAAAGCTATCATCTCGCTTGGCACCCGGACTTGGCTCTCGGAGGTTGGTCTCCATCCGCGCCATATTCCCGTCAAACCGAATGCCTCGTTCGGGAACTGGAATTTGTTACCGTGAATGGGGTCATCCCAACCCCAGACGAAGGACCGAACACCCATCACATTATAGGCGTAGCTGCCCAACGCGTAGGCGCGAGGGGGGAGGGCATCAGCCACGCAGTGATCACCCCGTTGTATCCAGGGCAATGATACCCGGCGTTTGTCCATTCGACCGGATAATACGGCCGAAGAGGCAGGAACCAGTGCTCGTAGCCGTTCACATACCTGCCTTGGTGGTCATGGACGTACATCTGCAAAGCCAGGCCCATCTGGCGCAGATGATTTTTGCAGGCGGCCGAGCGGGCCTGGGCCTTGGCCATAGAGAGCGCCGGCAGCAACAGCGCGGCCAGAATGCCAATGATGGCAATAACTACCAGAAGTTCGATTAGGCGGCGTAAATAAATAAAGGTATCAAGTTGGTTCACCCGTGAGGCTCGATGGTATAGTTCCACTCACCATGGAACTTGTTAGGCTTTAGGTTCACTTGCTTCATCTGCTCGCGTGAGACTTTTCTACCCGTCGGATACTTTCGACGATCCAGCCGGCAGGTCACCGTCAATCCTTTGGCCGTCGTTGTGCTGGCAATCAGGTTCACGACCGTCTGGTAATCTCGCAACGGTTCACCGCGCCAGTTGGACGAAATGAACGAAAAGAGTCGGTGTTCGATCTTGTTCCACTTGCTGGTGCCGGGCGGAAAGTGGCAGATGGAAAGGCACAGCCCACTTTCGTCGGCAAAGCCCTGCAACTCGAGTTTCCAGAGTCGCAGCCGCCACCCATTGCTGCCTCCGCCATCGGCGGTGATCCACAGCGTCCGGACCGCAGGATAAAGTCTTCGCCCTTCAAAGCGCCACCACCCACGAATCGAGGCCACCGCAAAGGCCCCCGTGTCATGGTCGGTGCCCACGTTTACGAATCCGCTGTTGCGCCCCAAGTCATAGATGCCGTAGGGATAGGCGCGAGGCACTTCGGGACCCGGGAAGTCGTGCCCCTTGACCCGTTGCGGTTGTTTCGCCACACGCCATTGTTGGCCGCTATTGGCGTAGTTGCCCACCAGTTCCTTCTTCTTGGTGTCCACCGAAATGACCGGCTCCCCCGCCGCCAAGGCCCGCTTCACGCACCGGTTGATATGCCGAAATTGGGCGTCGCGGTCCGGGTGGTCCTCCCCTTCCTCCAGCTTCCGATTGCTCTGCAAACTGTAGTCCTGCTCGTGCAGCAGTTGGGCCACCCGCATGTGGCTCACCGGATGAGCTTGCTGGCTTAACTCCTCGGCCAGGGTCCGAGTGCTCTTGCAGACCCAGCGCAAGGGAGATTCCGGATCGCCGCGAGTTCCGCCCTCAATCAAATCGTCCAGCGCCGCCACCAGCCCGGAATCCAACACCGTGAGGTTCTTGCGTCCGGCGCCCGGGCGCCGGATGCGCTCCGCCAGCGAGGAGTCGCCCCGCTCGATTTCGCCAATACCCTTGAGGATGGCTTTGCGGGACAAGCCACAAGCCCGGTGAACCACGCAGACACCGCCATAACCCATCTGCATAGCTTCATTGGCGGCGGTAAGGCGCCGGGTCCGCTCATTTAGGAGTGGCCAAATGGCCCTGAACTTCTGCGTCAGCGCGGCAATAGCACTCATGTGCAGCTATCATACCACGATTCTCAGAAGTTGATACCTTTATTTATTTACGCCGCCTTAGGGTGAAAGCCCCGGGGGCGCAAATTGACTCTTGAACGCACCTTGCACTGGAACCCCCGTCCCGCAGGGACTTCTGGCAATAGCCCGGTGTTTCGAGGCCGGATTTGGACGCACCGAGGGGCAGGTCCCGATGGGACGGCCGAATGGGCGCTTGGTTTTCGACCGTCCCTTCGGGACGGGGTTTGTCTGCGGGCTGATCCCGGCGTTGAAACGCCGGGCTATTTTCGGATGTCCCTCCGGGACAGAATGCAGGCGCCACGGATCCACAGGAGCTGGATTGTGCACAACCCCCGGCACGAAGTGGAACTGGCGCCGATTTCTGCGCGTGCCTATTCATGCTCATCACCGGTTTATTCTGCCATCCAGTATGTTCTCGATCTTGGACGGTCTTCTGGAGGGCGCGAGCATGGGTTGGCCGGAGTTCCTGTAATAATAAGGGTGGCTTCGATCCCACCAGTACCAAAGGCTGCCATCGGGCGCCAGGGACACGGTGCCATCCATCGGGTTGCCGACGCCCAGCCAGTCGTTGCGCGTGCCGAGCCGGACGGGGGCGTTCGTTGGAAAGCCGGATTCCCGTTGGCGCTCGTCGCTCCGCTGCCATTGCCAGAGCGAGCCATCCGCTTTGAGCGCCGCCAGGGGTCCAAAGTTGCCCCCAACGGCCCTCCAAGCCTTCTCGTTGCCAATTTGCACCGGCGGTTGCGCCAGGAAACTCTCGCCGTTTTGGGCAAACGTCGGCGGCAGATTAGTCCAGGCCCACAAGGTTCCATCCTCACGGACGGCTGCGTGCCAGGGCCAATACCGAGCGAGGCTTAGCCACTTGAAGTTGTCGAGACTTGCCGACCGCTCGGTGACGACACCCGGCGCAAGGGGAACCTCTTCTTTTCGGGGCTTGCGGCCCGGCGGGTGAATCACCCAGGCACGCCCGTCATTTTTCCAAGCATACACGCTGTTGCCTGTGGAAAGAATCCTTGCCCAATCGGATTCGGTTCCCAGGCGATGCGGTTCAAAGGAACGAAGTCCCAGCCATTCCGAGCGTTTCGGCAGCGGGTGGTCAGGGTGCCAGAGCCATAGCGTGCCATCCCGCTTTTGAAGGACCACTGAAAACGACTCGTACCCTCACCGGTCCACGCTCTGCCAGTTAGTCTCCTGCCCGAACCTGACCAGCGGGGCCGCCTCCTCGAAGGTCGGCGAGTTGACCCCATTCCAACTATCCCCGAGGCGCGGCTTTTCGGACACCCAAAGAGTTCCGTCGGCACGGATGGCGACGGTTTGAGTGAAAGTCGCCGCCACCGCAACCCAGTTCGACCCAGGTTCGATCTGGTTTCCGCTCACACTCCCCCATTTTCCACCAACGCGGAACCCGGTGCTTTCCCCAAATGCCAGGATCAAGCCGGCCAGGCTCATAGCCGATGCGGTCCACCCAAAGCCTGCCATCCGGCAGCAAGGCTGACAGGGCGCGGCCGCCATAATGGTCGAGCTGCAGGGGCCTGGCTGCGGCTGGCTCCAATGGCCTGTTGGGGCTGAGGTTGCTGCCGCCTGAAGGCGGCGTTCCGGAAGGCCTGGCTGCGGTCGGCCCCAGCAGCCTGTTGGGGCCGTGCCGCGGTCGAGCGGGGTGACCAACTCCCAGGCGCGATGGTAGGTGGCCGTCGTCAATGTTGCGACGAGCAGGAGCGCACCCGCCAAAATAGCCAGATTATGCCGCCAGAGACACCAATCCGCTGAGCCGCGTCGGAAGTTGCGATAGGCCAGCGCGACGAAGGCGGCGACCAGCGTGGGCAAGCCGATATAAAATACCAAACACCCCCGCCAGAGGTGGATGCCGCAGATCGGCAAGTTGCCGAAGGCGATCGCCGCGGCAAGCGACCCGGCCACCCAAACGCCTGCCGCCAGGGCTACCGCTGCCGCCAGGGCCTGGACAATGCTGCGAGTCAGCGTCGAGGCGTAGAAGCCGATGAGTGAAAGGCCCAGGCAGATCAGGGTCGAGACCTCGAGCGTCTGGACCTGAAAGGGTGTTTTGAAGGCCTCGATGCTCGAATTCCCGCGGACCGTGCTGCCGATGCCCTCGGCGGTCCACAGCAGCAGCCCGCTCAGGACCCCGCCCAGGGCCAGCACAAAGAGCAGTTTAAGCACATATTGCAGCCGGCTGGAAACCGGCAGGCACAGATGTTCCGGAGTGGCGCCGAGCTTGCGTTCCTCGGCCACGCTCGAACTTCCAACCAGCAAGGCCACGATCAGCCAAACGCCGCCGAAGACTTCCAATCCCAAGCGCAGAGCGTCCCCGAGAGAATCCTGGCCGAACCTGCGGATCGCCGCGACGCCCAGGTGCATCAGGAACAGGCAGCCTATTCCCGCCAGGCTGACCTGCTGCAGTTGCAATTCCTTCCAGAACAAGGCGGCCAGCGGACCGTGCGTCCGGAGGGCCGGCTGCAAGGTTGCGTGTTCCTTTCGCCAGCCGGGAAATGAAATGACACCTCCAGTCCATCCCGCTTCCTGGAACCGGAAAAACAGCCGCCGGGCCCAGAAAAACCCGAGGATGGAATAAAGGCCCAGGGCGGCAACCACCATCGCATCCGAGCCGCCGAGCGTCTCGATCGCGAAGCCGATAGCGTCCGGGACCAGGATGGTGAACCAGAACGCAGCGGCCATCTGGCGCAGCAGCAACGTAGTCCAAAGCCCGCCGGCGAACGAGACCATCGCCGTGGTCCCGCCGATCGTCAGCGTCTCCAACCAAAAGGTCCTCCCCATCCCCGGACGCACACAGGCCGCGCAAGAAAGGCACCAGGCCGCGAACGCGCTCGCCATCGCGCCGGCCAGCACGGCGACCTTTGTCCGCCAAATCCGGTTGCGCTCCAAGGGCTGCGCCAGGATAAGCGGAAAAGTGCCCAGGCCGAATTCGCGGCCGAAAGCAGACAAAGCCAGCATCATGGCTCCGAACCAAAACGGGAACAGGGACAGGGCGGCGGGGGTGTTGCCAGGGGCCTCTGGCAGCAGCCACACCGGCACGATCGCCAGGAACAACGCCAGCCCGTAGGCCGGCCCCAGCAGCCGAATTTCCTTTTGAACGAGGGCTTTCATAAATATGGGACCCGATGCAAGATCACTTGGTCAGACTTTCCTTTTTGCCCGAGACCCCTTGAAACCCCGCCTTGGCCAAGGTCCCCGCCGTGACGAAGATTTCCTCCAACGTGAGCGAATCGCAACGCAGCTCCTCGGGTTGGCGGGCGCGGAGCCGCTCGAGGAGTTGTTCGCCGTTGCCGTCAGCCAGGATTTCCAGGTCGCGCCCGGATTGGCGCACGTGCAACGCGCCGGACAGGTCCAACCCCGCCGGCTCTTGCGCAAAACTGACCCGGATTTTGCGGAAACGCTCGCGCGCATCTTCTGCGGCCATAGTCAGGAGTTCCCGGCCTTGCTCGAGGATGGTGAACTCATCGATAAGCCCCTCGAACTCCGAAATCAGGTGCGTCGAGACGAAGACGGTCCGGCGCTCGGGGTCGCTGCCGTGGTAGGCCCCAATCACCGTCTGGATAAACTCCCGCCGCACGATGGGGTCCAAGCCGGACGTCGGTTCGTCCAACACCAGTAGCTCCGGCTCCGGACAGACCGCCCCAATCAGCGCCAGTTGGGTCTTCTGTCCCCTGGACAAGTTGCTGGCCTTCTGAGCCGGGTCGAGCTGGAAACGCTTCAGTAAATCTGCCTCGATCTCCCGATTCCAGTGGCGGCGGAACGAGGCCAGGAATTCCAGCGTCTGGTTCACCCTCATCCAGGGGTAGAAGGCCACGGTATCGGGCACATACGAGAGGCGCGATTTTACCCTCACTTCCTGTCTCTGCGGGTCCAGACCGAAGACGCGCGCCGAGCCGGAATTGGGCCGCAGCAGGTTCAACAGGCATTTGATGGTCGTCGTCTTGCCCGCCCCGTTGCGGCCGAAGAATCCGTAACAGCGGCCCGCGCGGACGCTCAGGCTCAGGCCGTTGACCGCTTCCAATTTCCCGTAGCGGCGGGTCAAGTGATTCAGTTCGATCACTGGGGTGTCAGTTTCCATAGAGTTTCCTTCGTTTACTCGCCCGGAACGCCGGCTTCAGCTGGCAGCTCCCCAGGGAGTGTCTGTTTCCATAGAGTTTCGTTGGTTTACTTGCCGTCCTTCCTGGAGGCGGATTTGCGCTCAAAGTATTCGACACGTTCCTCGACCAGACCCAGGAACCTGTCGCGACCGATTTGGAGGTGGTGCGCCAGCACCACCGCCTCATCAATCTCTGTCAGCAGCAGCTTCTCCCGCGTTTGCTCGCTGAACGGGGAGCTGTTCTTTTTCAGAAAATGACCCTTGCCCGGCAGCGTTTCGATGATCCCCTGGGCCTCCAGTTCGGAGTAGGCCCGGGCGATGGTGTTGCGATTGATGCGCAATTCTTCTGCCAGCGGGCGGAGGGAAGGCAGCGCCTCGCCCGGGCGCAACCTGCCCGAGGCGGCGGCGTAGCGAATCTGATCGGCGAGCTGGAGGTAAACCGGTTTGCCGGCCTGGAAATCAACCTGGAGCATCATAGCTGTTAAACTGTTATAGAACACTATGACAGTTAGACCGAAATTGTCAAGACGTTTTTTGTAACTATTGTGGTGAGGGGCGGACCGGTCTTTAGGAACCGGTTTTGTTGGGCAGCCAGTTTCCCCTCACCCCGGCCCTCTCCCCAGGGGAGAGGGAGGATTACCCGCAGTCAGTTGGCGCAGCGAAAGTGGCTCGAAATCTCGAGGGCCGTCCGCGAGTGATCTGAAGAAAGCGAACACAGCCAATAGAGCCAATGGAGCAGTTGCCCTTCGGCCCTTAACCATGCGAAACTTCTGCCCCATGAATCTGACACCCTGGTGGATGGCGGCGCTCCTGATTGGAACGGGCCTTGCAACTGCGCGCGCCACGACAAACCCTGCCGCCGAACAAGTTACTGCTCCTCATCCGGCCGTACGGACATTCGCCGTCCAAAAGCGATATCTGAACCTGCCGGTGAAAAACGGCGCTCCCATGCGGCACGTGGCCTTGGTCATCGATGGCCGCCCCGCCCGCCAGTTCGATATCGAGCTGGCAGAGGGCGCCCCGGACTGGTGGGCCTTCCTGGACCTGGCGCCCTTCAAAGGCTGCCGGGTGGCCATCCGGGTGGACAAACTGCCTGAGGGCTCCTCTGCGCTCCAGGCAATCGAGCAGGCCGATGACATTCGGGACGCGCAGGACCTCTATCGCGAGCCTCTCCGTCCACAGTTCCACTTTTCCTCGCGTCGGGGCTGGAACAACGACCCCAACGGGCTGGTCTTCTACAAGGGCGAGTACCACATGTTTTACCAGCACAACCCTTACGGCTGGAACTGGGGCAATATGCATTGGGGCCACGCCGTCAGCCCCGACCTGGTGCACTGGCAGGAACTGCCCATCGCGCTCTACCCCGATGAACATGGCGCCATGTTCTCGGGCTCAGCCGTGGTTGACTGGAACAATACCGCCGGCTTCCAGACCGGCGAGGAAAAGACCCTGATCTGCATCTTCACTGCCGCCGGCGACCCTTTCACCCAGGGACTCGCCTTCAGCAACGACCGTGGACGGACCTGGACCAAGTACGCGAACAACCCGGTCCTCCCTCACATCGTCGGTGGCAATCGCGACCCTAAAGTCGTCTGGTACGCGCCCGCAAACAAGTGGATCATGGCGCTCTTCCTGGACAAAGACGCTTACGCCCTCTTGGGGTCCACTAACCTCAAACAATGGGAGCGCCTCAGCGACGTGCCCTTTCCCGGCACCTCGGAATGCCCCGAGTTCTTCGAACTCCCGCTGGACGGAAACCGCCGGAACACCCGCTGGATCTTCTATGGCGGCAATGGACGCTACTTGATTGGCAAGTTCGATGGCAGGACCTTCACCCCGGAGTCCGGCCCCCAGCCGCTCCACTTCGGCAATTGTTTCTATGCCTCCCAAACCTTTGCCGATATACCCCCGGCAGATGGCCGCCGCATCCTCATCCCCTGGGGGCAGATCGCCTTGCCGGCCATGCCTTTCAACCAGATGATGGGCCTCCCGGTCGAACTCACCCTGCGCGCCGCCGGCCAGGAACTCCGCCTCCACGTCAACCCTGTCAAGGAACTCCAGTCCCTGCGTGGCCGCCACTATGCCCTTGAGCCGCAATCGCTCTCCCCGGGTCGCAACCCCCTGGCCGCAGTCAAAGCCGAACTCCTCGAAATCCTGGCTGACATCCAGCCCGGCGGAGCGACCGAATTGGGCCTCAAGGTGCGCGACGTGCCCGTGATCTATGACGTGCGGAGAATGGAACTCTCCTGCCAGGGAAAGACCGCTGCCCTGCCGCTCGTCGACGGCAGAGTACGCCTCCACGTGTTTGTGGATCGCGCCTCGATTGACATCTTCGGCAATGGCGGCCCCCTTTACATGCCCATCGGGGTCATCGTCCCGCCGGACAACACTTCACTGGACCTCTACGCCCGCGGCGGCGAAGCCACGAATCCACTCCCTCGAGGTGTTTCAACTCAACTCGGCCTGGCGGCGGTGAGGTCGGTCCTGTGAACGGCATTCAGAATTCCGGGACCGACCCCTTGGACTTGCACGCTAACTCGATCACGTGGCCGCAGCAGCATTGAACCTTGATGCGGGTGATGCGCGGCCCCTCGCGTTCGAGGGTCACTATGGGTTCTCCGCCCGCCGCCGGCACAGGCGGCGTTGAGGCCGCGGCGCAAGCCAGGGGCCGGAAGGGCGTTGAGGGCAGAGGTTCGGTGGCCGCTTTGGCCTGGCCGTCACCAGCAGGCGCAGGGGCACGGGCCGAGAGACTGAAGGGAACAAAGGCTTGGTTCATTGGGTGCCTGTGGTAGCGCTGACCTGGTTGGTCGTGCCCTCGTTAAGGCGGCTGCCTTCCTGGAGCCTGAGCAGCACGGAGACGCGTCGGTTGATTTCGTCGGTCGGCGCAGTGTTTGTCATCGGGTGAATGTCGCCGCAGCCGCAAACCTGGTAAATCTGCATCGGGGAGACCCCGTGCTGCACGAGTTTGCGACGGGCCGTGTTGGCGCGGTCCGACGAGAGTTCCCATGGGCCATAATCCTCCCGGATGCCGGCGCGCCCGGACTCCGTGTGGCCGGACAACTGAAGGTTGAAAGTCGGGTAGCGGCTCACTTCCCAGGCGAGCGTGGAGAACACCCAGGACCCATAGGGCGTGAAACGCGCGCTCTCAGGCTCGAAAACCGGCTTCTGCGAACGGTCGAACACGTTGATGAGAAGCCCCTCGGAGGTCAACTCGAATCGGACCGACTCCTGGCTCTGCGGGTCCTGCTGCAGGAGTTTCGCCAAGTCCTCCGTCAGGCGGCGCAGCAGTTCGAGATTCAAGGCGGAAGCCGAATCGAAGTTGCCCTTGGGGTTCTCCAGCGCCCGCATCTCCTTGTCAGTGGGGATGATGCCGACCGACTCCTTGGTGATGGACGAAAAGGGATTGCGAAAGGAGCGTTCGATGGCCTCCTTAATCTTGCTGTCCTGCGCCGTAAGCCAAAGGACCAGGAACAGGGCCATCATCGCGGTCACAAAGTCCGCATAGGCCACTTTCCACGATCCGCCATGGTGTTTGTGCCGGGCCATGATTGAATTCGGAGGTTGGCCGCCCTACTTCTTGGCCACGTTGGTGTTCAGGTGCTTGAGCATGGTTTCCATCTCTTCGGCGCCGGGCCGCAGCTCTTCCCCCAGTGCCCGGCGGGCGATCTCGACCGCCATCCCGGGGGCCATCCCGGAGGCGAAGCTGACCACCGAGGCCGAAATGCACCGAAAGTAGGCCAACCGCTCGAGCACGTTGAATTCCATGTTCACGGCCAATGGGCTCAGGAAACCGTAGCCGAGAAAAATGCCCAGGAAGGTCCCTACGAGCGCGGCGGCCACTTTGGTGCCGATCTGCTCGATCGGCCCGGCGATCGAGGCCATCGTAATGACGATGCCCAGCACGGCCGCTACAATCCCGAAGCCGGGCATGGCATCTGCGGCCCGGGTCAGGACATTGATTGGAGCATGGTTCTCTTCCTCCATGCGCTGGAGGTCGACCTCGAGCAACTGGCGCAACTGGTCGGGCTTGACGCGGCCATCGATGACGGGCCGCAAGGCCCCGCACAGGAACTCGACCGCCGGCCGGTTCCGCAGGACGGTGGGGTAGCGCTGGAAAATCGCGCTCGTCGGCGGGCTGGTCAGATGCTCTTCCAAGGCGATGAGGCCGTTGCGCCGCCCCAGCAGGAACAGTTCGTAGAGCATCATGAACAGGTCTTCGTAGGACTTGCGCCGGTAGGGCGTCCCCTTGAGCACATGGACTACCTGGCCCGCCAGGGCGATCAAGACCTTTTTTGGGGCCATCATGATCGTCGCTCCCGCCGCCGCACCGCCGATGATCACCAACTCGGAAAGGTGCATGAGCGTGTGCATGTGCCCGCCTCCCATCAGGAACCCTCCGGCAACCGAGGCGATGACGACCAGGGCTCCAAGGACTACAATCATGGTGTTGCCTCGACGCCTCCGCCCAGGGCCAAGGCTTCCTGGCGCTCGATGAAGGAGCGGATGGCCAGGATGGCCTGGGAATGAATTTGCGAGATGCGCGATTCCGTCAGCCCGAAGGCCTCGGCGATTTCCCGCAACCGCAGGTCTTCAAAATAGTAGAGGGCCAGCACCTTTTGCTGGATTGGCGGCAATTGGCTGATGCGCTGAGCGATGAGTTCCTTGAGTTCGGACCGCGACGCGTTCTCCGAGGGATCCGTCTGCGATTCATCGGCAATGCTCTCATGAGGCTGGACCCCATCGTGGGCGCCCTGGTGCGGCACCGCATCCAGGCAGACAAATGCCACCGGCCGAACTTCCTCCAGCCAGCAGCGATACTCCTCCAGTGACAGACCCAAGGTCCTGGCCATCTCCGTCTCGCCGGGCGGCCGGCCCAGGCGCTGCTCGAGCGCCGCCAGGGCGTTCTGAATTTTGCGCGCCTTCTCGTGAACCAACCGCGGCACCCAGTCCATCTTCCTGAGCTCATCCAGCACCGCCCCCCGAATCCGGAAGCGGGCGAAGGTCTCAAAGGAAGCGCCGCCTTGGAGATTGAAACCGCGAACCGACTGCAGTAACCCGACCAGGCCCGCGCTGTAGAGGTCCTCGGCGCTCACATGCGCCGGCAAGGTCATTGCCAGCCGCCCTACGACCGTGCGCACCAGCGGCAGGTATTGCTCGACCAGGGCGTTCTCACTGCCGGCATCGCCGCCGGTTTGGTGATAACGCTGCCATAATTCCTGGGGCGCCGGGCGTGGCAACTCCTCCGCCTGAGCAACCGCCGTGTCCATAGATGCGTCAGAGATCATTTTCTGGATGGGGATGTGGCCGGTGACTGCTGCCGCGCCGCCATTTCCGCGGCCCGACGTTCAAAGAGCGATGCCCGGAAACTACGCAACCAGACTTTCGCCCACCAACGCATCAGCAGTCCAAGGGCGGCTGCCGCCGCGCAGGCCCGCCAAAGCATCGAGGGCCACTCGGCCCGCCCGGCATACCCGAGGGCCAAACCGAGACAGAACCCAACCATCGCTCCGCAAAGCATTAGCGTTTTCATTTCACCGGACGTCTCATACGGGTTCTCAGCAAGGCCTTTGCCAAGCACCTTCAATTTTTCAACCCGCCCAATTATTGGGGAATCAGCAACTCGGGCGTGGCTGCCGAGAACTCCCCAGGAACATTTTGCCCACCCGAGAGGAAACCGACGCTGAATTTTGTGCCGAGAAGGAAATTCCATAACTTGCCGAGGCGTTTTTCCTCGTCCAGATGCGTAAGAATCAGGTCACTGACGGGCCAATCATCGAAGGCCCGGGCTTGGGCCAGGAGCACGGGCACCTCGTAGGCCGCGTTGAGCACCAGGTGCGTCTGCGCCCCGGCCAGTGCGACCAATTGCGCCTGTAACTGCTCCACCGCGGTCGCATCCTGAAGATTGACCCCCGGCAGATCGACAAAGGCCCCCTGGCAACCCGCCAGCCCCGCCGCCCCCTTCCATTCCCGCTCGACCTGCACTCCCAGCACCTCCGCGTAGAAATCCAGAAGACCCCCGAAATTGGCGGCCCGGCTATCCAGCCGCCAAACCCGCGCCGGGCGTCGCTCAGTCAAGACCGATTTGGCGAGCCATTTGCAGAGCACGGTCGTCTTGCCGGAGCCGGGCGGTCCGATGAATGCATGAATCTGCGGCGAGCGCCCCTCGACCTCGGACGCCGCGCGCCAAAAGCTGGCCAGGGCGGTTCGAGTCAGGGCCATCTCATCCGCAAAAACGGCGGGCGGCTCCTCGCCGTGCTTCGAGCGGGCGCGTTCCAGCACCTTCTCGACGAGGATCGGCTGCAAGCCCAACTGCTGGAGCACCGCTCCGCTCCGCCACCGGCCCCCCAAGCCGGGCGGACCGCCATCCGCCGCAGCGTCTGTCACCGGGGCCGTGACGGGGACATTGGAGGTCTCAGGGCTCGGTGTTGCGGCCGGTTCGCTGCCAGAATGCCGGCGCTCCCGGCGTGTAACTCGCGCGCGAGGCCGTTTCGAGCCGGGCGGCCCAGCCTTGGTCGTTCCGCGTTTATGACGGCGCAGCAGTGGCTGCTGCTGAGCAGCCGGGGTCGGTTCTGAGTATCGTGAACTGGGGCTGGCTCCGGCGGAAGGCGCCACAGGAAGCAAGGCGATGCCAGCGGAGGGTTTAGCTGCCTGCTGCGCGCCGGGAGCGTTGTCGGGCAGAGCGGCGCGCACCTCCAGAAGGGGTCTGCGCCAGAGCCGGCTCAGGCCGCCGGCAGGGACCTGCCTCAGGCCCACCCAGACCGCCTCCGGACCCAGGCGGGAACGGACTTGCGCAATCGCATCGGCAGTGTCTCGAGCCAGAAATCGAACTACATTCATACAGCAGCCGGGATGGTGGCGGCATTTTGGATTTCAACTCGCGGTGGGATTTCCGAGTAGGAAATCACCGCCAGGTCGGCAAAGGCGGATTCGAAGAAGCGGCGGAAGCCAAGCCGGATCTGCGGCGAACAAAGCAGGACAGGAGGGTGGCCGGCGGCCAACATTTGCTGGACGAATTTGCCAAGCGCATCGGTAATATGCCGGGCGAGGCCGGGTTCCAGCACGAGGGACAATTCGGTCTGGGTCTGTCGAACGCCCTGGGCAATGGCTTGCTCGAGCCGGGGGTCGAGGGTAATGGCGCGCAGGGCCCCATTTTGCGCCTGAAACGGCCGGGTGATCTGGAGGCCCAGTGCCCGCCGGGCGCATTCGGACAGCTCATCCGGGTTCTTGCTGATGGCGGAGTAATCGCTGACCTTTTCGAGAATGCCGGCCAGGTTGCGAATCGAGATCCCTTCTGCCAGCAGATTCTGCAAGATGCGCTGCACCTGGCCGACGGTGAGCTGCGTGGGGACAAGCTCGTTGACGAGGGTGGGGTGCGTCTGCTTGAGATTATCCAGCAGCACCTGGACATCCTGCCGGCTCAGTATCTCGTGGCTCCGCCGGCGAATCGTCTCGCTCAAGTGCGTGACCAGCACCGAAGGGGCGTCAACTACCGTATAGCCGCTCACCTCGGCGGTCTTGCGCTCGGCATCGGCTATCCACGTTGCCGGCAGTTGAAACACCGGCTCGACGGTGGGCACGCCTTTGAGGGCGGTCTTGCTCTTGGCGGCGTTCATGGCCATCCAGAAGCCGGGCCTCAATTCTCCCTTGCCGACGGGGTTGCCTTTGAGCAGAAAGCGGTACTCGTTGGCCCCAAGCTGCAAATTGTCGCGCAAACGAATCGGGGGGACGATCACTCCAATCTCTTGGGCAAAGGTGCGTCGAACACTGGTGATCCGATCCAGCAAATCCCCGCCCCGCCGTTTGTCGGCCAGGGAAACCAGGCCGTATCCCAACTCGACCTGGAAGGGGTCCAGGCGGAGCAACTCTTCCAGCTTGTTGATGGACCTGGCCTCACCTGACATGGCGGGAGTCCCCGCCGCAGCGCCTTTGCCGGCGGCCACAGCCCGAACCGCGCCCGGCCCCGCCTCGGCCACCGCCGGTTCGAGCGGGCCATGCCGGTGGAGCGAATAGGCCAGCAAACCCGTGATAGCTGCCAACAAGCCGAACGGGAAGGCCGGCAAACCCGGCACCAAGGCAAAGACGCACATCATTCCGGCCAGGACGGTCATGGCGCGCGGGTAAATCAACAGTTGTTTAGTCAACTCATGGCCCAAGTCGTTTCTCGAGGCCGCCCGCGTCACGAGGATGCCCGCCGCCGTCGAGGTGATGAGGGCGGGGATCTGCGACACCAAGCCGTCCCCAATCGAGAGGATCGTGAACCGTTGAAGCGCCTCAGCGACCGTCATGCCCCTCTGGGCAATGCCGATAGCAAATCCGCCAATCACGTTGATGAGGGTGATCAGAATGGCCGCTACGGCATCGCCCCGCACAAACTTGCTGGCTCCATCCATCGCGCCATAGAAATCGGCCTCCTCCTCCACCGCGCGCCGGCGCGCCCGAGCTTCGCTCTCGTTGATGATACCGGCGTTCAACTCCGCATCGACGGCCATCTGTTTGCCCGGCATTGCATCGAGCGTGAAGCGCGCGGCCACCTCGGCAATGCGGCCGGCGCCCTTGGTAATAACGATGAAGTTGATCAGGACCAGGATCAGAAAGACCACCAAACCGACCACGTAATTGCCCCGGACCACGAAATTGCCGAAGGCCTGGATAATGTGGCCCGCATAGCCATCCAGCAGGATGAGGCGGGTGGAGGCTACGTTGAGGGAAAGCCGGAACAGTGTCAGAAACAGGAGCAAGGTGGGAAATCCGCTGAAATCCGAGGGCTGCTTTACATAGAGGATGACCAACAGGGTCAGCAGCGACAGCGCAATGCTCATCGCCAGCAGGCTGTCGAGCAGCGTCGGCGGGATCGGCAGGATCAATAGCAGGACCGTGCCAAACAGCCCGGCAATGAGCCATAGATCCCCGTGCTTCAAGAGCAACCGCAAATTCTGGCTGAGCTTGGCCATGGTCGTCGCGTCGAGACTTCATCCGGCGTGAAGCATGAAAAGGGCCATGCTGAACAGAAAACCAGGAGTGCCGAAACCCGCAGTTTGTGTTGCGGTACAGGGCAGACTTGGACAAGCCGGGTGGGCAATATCTTCCCAGTTGGCTGTATTGGTTCTTTCTGGTGAAAAAGAAGGTGCTCCTGACGTGAATGAAATCTTCGGGAGGTCTGAGCTCAGGCCAGGAGATTCGCAAGTCAGTCGTCAAAGACTCTAATTGTCTTGCCTCTTTTGGCCGGCTCCGATAAAACGCCGGGAATATGAATAACGACCGCTCAGAGCCATTGGAGTCCTCTGGTCTTCACACGGACCGTTTCTCTTCACGCGGAAACAAGTTCGCCTTGCTGCCGGTGCTCCTGCTCATGCTGGCCCCGGTGTTGCACGCCGAGCTGAAACTCCCGGCCATCATCGGCGATCATATGGTGCTCCAACAGAATCTGCCTAATCCTTTATGGGGCTGGGATGCGCCGGGGACTCAAGTCACGGTGACCTTCGCCGGTCAGACCAAGTCCACACAGGCCGGAGCGGATGGCAAATGGACGGTCAAGCTGGATGCTGTCTCCGCCAATGACAAGCCGCAGACCCTGACCATCACCGGCACGGAAAAGAGGGAGATTCAGGATGTGCTCGTGGGCGAGGTCTGGATGTGCTCCGGCCAGTCCAACATGGGCTTCACCTTGGCCGGCGACTGGAAGGGGGACATTGAAGCCGCCGCTTCGAGGCTGCCCAACCTCCGTCTGATCAAGGTTCCCCAGGTCGGCACGCAGGAGTTGCAGAACGATTTCAAGGGCCAGTGGCGGGCCTCCACGTCCGAAACCGCCCGCAACTTCAGTGCGGTGGGCTTTTACTTCGGCAGGTACGTCCACTACGATCCTCGGCGTGCCGGTCGGCCTGATTGACAATTCCTGGGGCGGCTCTGCGGCCGAGGCCTGGGTCCGCCGCGAATCGCTCGATAAAGACGGGCGCTTCAAGTCGCTCATGGAAAGCACAGCCAAGCAAGAGGCCTATCTTCAAAGTGAGAAAGCCAAGGCCGACTACGAAACGCAAGTGGCCAGATGGAAAGAGAGCGTTGAAAAGGCCAAAGCGGAACAGAAGCCTGCGCCGCGCCAGCCTTCCTCCCCGTTCCAGTGGCTCACCGGCAACGCGCGCCCCGGCAACATTTTCTGCGGCGTCGTTCATCCCACGCTCGGTTATGGCATCAGGGGCGTCATCTGGTATCAGGGCGAATCCAACGCCGGGCGCGCCTGGGAGTACGCGGAACTCTTCCCTTTCGTGATCGAGGAGTGGCGTAAGGAATGGAACCAAGGCGACTTCCCGTTCTACTGGGCGCAACTGGCGAACTTCATGGCGCAGAAGCCCGAGCCTGGCGAGAGCAGTTGGGCGGAATTGCGCGAATCACAGACCAAGACCTTGAAGCTTCCGAACACGGGCCAGGCGGTCATCATCGACCTGGGTGAAGGCAAAGATATCCACCCCAGGAACAAGCACGACGTGGCTGCGCGTCTCGCGCGCTGGGCCTTGGTGAAAGACTACGGGATGAAGTTTCCGTATCGCAGCCCGGAGTTCAAGAGTATGGCGATCAGCGGCAACAAAGCCCTGCTTACATTCGATTGTTTCGGCAGCAGCCTCCGTCCTTTTGACGTAGATCAGGCGATCGGCTTTGCCGTTTGCGGCGAAGACAAGGTGTGGCACTGGGCCAAAGGCGCCGTTCAAGGAAAAGACAAAGTCGAGGTTTGGTCCGACAAGGTGGCGCAACCCCATCGCCGTTCGCTATGCCTGGGCAGACAACCCGTTGTGTAATCTCTTCAGCAACGACGGACTGCCCGTGACCCCGTTCCGGACGGACGACTTCGACATGATCACGCAGCCCAAGATCCGGCCGGTCGCCGGCCAGAACCGTTAGCCCGGATATTTCACGGGTTTCGCCAACCGGAAGGCGTAGCGCAGGCTTCCAGCCTGCTGTATCGCGGATTTCCAATCCGCAGATGCTCCCGAGCAGGCACAGCCTGCCGACTGGAAGTCGGCGATACAGCAGGTTGGAAACCTGCGCTACATAGCTTCGGCAGCCCAGTGCCGCTCTTAGGCTGTGAAATATCCAGGTTAGGGTTGGTGCCAGAATAGGTTCCGGAGGCAGGGAGTGGTTCTAACATTATGTTCTGGCACCCCTCCGGGGTGCGGGCGGCAGGGGACGCCCTGCCCGGTGGTCGTTCCCCTCTGCCCCGAACGACCACCGGCTACCACCTGCCAACCCTTTGGGTTGGAGGAAGCCGTAATGATCCAAGGCAGGCCAGCGGCCTGCCTCATCAGCGGGATGAATCGCGCTTTCAGCGCTCCGTATGGCTTTTGGGCGGCTTTTCCCAGGGCGATGCCCTGGGCTGGTATGAGAGACGCCGTTGGCGTCAAGAACACGCCCGCAAGGCAGGTTCCAGCCCGCCCCCGAAGAATTCTGCCTCACACCACAACACTTTCTGGAGGTTCATTTTGTGTTGAAAAGCGCCTGCGGTCGAGATAAGCTCAATCCAAGTTTATGCAAATGCCTTCCGTGACCCGCCGGAAGTTTCTTAGGCAGTCCCTCGTCATTGCCGGCCCGATGGTGGCCGGGACTACCTCCCCAGTTCCTGCCGCCGCTTCCGAGGCGGCGGCAGCCCGCCCCCTCAAAGTCTGCTGCATCGGGGCTCATCCTGATGATCCGGAGTCGGGTTGCGCCGGCACGCTGGCTCGTTACGCCCAGCTCGGACATTCGGTTACGGTGGTCTATCTGACGCGAGGTGAGCGAGGGATTCGGGGCAAATCCTACGACGAAGCGGCCAGCATCCGTTCGCAGGAATCCACGGCGGCCTGCGCCGTGATCGGAGCGAAAGCGGTCTTCTTTGGTCAGATCAACGGCGCCACAGAAGTCAACAACACACAGGTGGAGGCGATGAGCCGGCTCCTTGCCGACCAGGCCCCGGATGTCGTCTTCGCGCATTGGCCTATCGATACGCACGTGGACCACCAAGTGGCGAGCATCCTGGCGATTCGCGCTTGCATGGCGCTGCCGCAGGCACCGCGCCTCTTCTTCTTTGAAGTCAACACTGGCAGCCAGTCCCGGGGCTTTCTGCCGAATACGTACGTGAACGTCTCGGCGGTGCTCGAAAAGAAGAAGGCCGCCTTGCTTGCCCATGTGAGTCAGGATGGGCTGGGGATATGGCGGCAACATCATGAACCCATCGGCATTTGGCGGGGGCGGGAGGCTGGGGTGTCCATGGCCGAGGCTTTTGTGCATCTGAGCCGCGACAGCCAGATAAGCAAGCTGCCAGGGATATGAGTTCCACGATTGCCTTCTTTTGCGCGGTGGCTAACCCGGATATTTCACGGGTTTCGCCAACTGGAAGGCGTAGCGCAGGCTTCCAGCCTGCTGTATCGCGGATTTCCAATCCGCAGATGCTCCCAAGCAGGTACAGCCTGCCGACTGGAAGTCGGCGATACAGCAGGTTGGAAACCTGCGCTACGTAGCTTCGGCAGCCCAGTGCCGCTCTTAGGCTGTGAAATATCCGGGCTAAGCGTCCCTGGCTGAGTACAGGAATGGAAACCGCTTGACCCCTCTGCCCCGATTTCCTGTAATTGGCATTGACAATGAATCAGACCATTCGAACGACACCGGCCCTTTACCTACTCCTTGCCACCCTCCTGACCGGCAGCCTTTTTGCCCAGGACATCAATCTACCCGCGCCCCAAAAGACAGGAGGACTGCCCCTGATGGATGCGCTGGCGAAACGGTCCACCTCCAGAGCTTTTGATTCCAAGGATCTATCAGCCGAGCAACTCTCCAGTCTGCTTTGGGCGGCGTTCGGCATCAATCGGGCTGACGGCAAACGCACGGCCCCTTCGGCCAACAACAAGCAGGCGACGGATATTTATGTGCTCCTGAAGAGGGGCGCCTACGTTTACGACGCGAAGGCTGAACAAACTCGACCTGCGCCTGGCAGAAGACATCCGGAAGCTTGGAGGAACACAGGATTTCGTGACCAACGCGCCGGTCACGCTCGTGTTTGTCGCTGATCTTTCCAAGATGGGCAATGGAAGTGACGAGTCCAAAAAGAACACCGCCAATGTCAATGTCGGGTACATCTCCCAGAACGTGTATCTGTTCTGCGCGTCGGAAGGATTGGCGACCGGGGCGAGGGGTTCAGTGGATCGGGCAGCGTTGGGGTCAAAAATGAAACTCCGGCCCGATCAAGCCGTCATCCTGGCTCAATCGGTGGGGTATCCAAAGCCCTGAGGGTGGCCGGCGTGGTTCCTCGGGGTTTCTCCGGCATCAAGACGCAAGGTGCCTACAGCGCCACTCCATTCAGCATCCGAACGGCCTCTTCGAAGGACGGGCAGGTGGACACCTGCACGCGGCGGTCGTAATGGAACGCCGTCAGGATACTGAACCCGATGTCCTTTTGGGGCTCTGGAATCACGCGCACCACCGAGCCGATGCCTTTTTGGTCGCACAACTCCATCATCCGGGCGATTTCGGCCTCACAGGCGGTATCCATCGTCTCCAGATGGCTCAAGTCCGTCAACAAGCGGAATCCGGTGGGCAACTCAGCCAAGAGCAGAGCCACCTCATCACGGGTTTGTTGAAGCTCCGAAACCTGCACATGCCCGATAAAGTTCAAGTGCAGCAACCGTTTCACTTTATTCGTCTCGGCCAGAAACATGTGGAGATATTAACCCGCATCCGCTCTGACTTCAACCTCCAGGAGTAGCAGGATTTGGCTGCGCGGCGGGGCTGGGGTTGGGTTTTCAGCGCCCCAAGGCCGGCTCTGCGCCCGTCGTCCTTACATTCAAGGCCTCGGAATAGTAACGGTAGGGGTTGATGCGATAGACGTAGGCGAGGACTTCGGCGACGGCCACGTAGAGTTGGGTAGGGATTTCGCGGCCGACCTTGCCATGCTTCCACATCAAGCGAGCCAGGGGCTTGTTATCCACAATGGGCACACCATGCTGGCGGGCAAGGTCGCGGATCTGCTCGGCGTTTTTGCGAATGCCCTTGGCCAGGAGGCGCGGGGCGGGCATGGTCTTTGGGTCGTAGCGCAAAGCAATGGCGATGTGGGTGGGGTTGGTGATGACGACGTCGGCTTTGGGGACGTCAGCAAGCATTTTGCGCTTGGAGAAGAGGCGCAGGCGGCGGCGTCCGGTCTTGATCTGCTGGTTGCCCTCGGTGTTTTTTCTTTCCTCCTTGAGTTCATCGCGGGTCATCATGAGGTCGCGATGGGTGCGCCAGAACTGATAGGCGTAATCGGCGGCGGCGATGACACCGATGGCCAGGAGCAGCCGCAAGGCAATCCGCAGAGAGGATTGGGCCAGGAACTCGATGAACCGCTGCAGGCTCACCGAGGTCGTAAAGACCGGGTCGTGGAGCACGCCCTTGACGGTGGAAAAGGTGAGAGAGAAGATGACCGTGAATTTCGCAACGGCAACCAGGGCAGGAACGGCCGAGCGGGCGGAGAAGATCCGTTTGAGGCCCTCGACGGGGTTGAGGCGTTGCCAATTGAAGCCCAGGGCCTCGGAGGCGGTGTTAAAGCGATTTTGAATGCCGCCGGCCAGCAGGCCGCCGAGCATGGCGGCGAGCACGACCGGGGCGGTGCACTGGAGGAAGAGCAGCGCGCCGCGCCAAGAATAGCCCTGCAAGGCGGCCGGCGTTAGCGTGGTGTCGTGGAGGTGGCCGAGCACCGCGGCCATAGTGCCGGCCAGGTTGCGCCACATCTCGGCGCCGGTGAAGGAGAGGGCGCAGACGACGGCCAGCAGGACGAGGGTGGTCTGGACCTCGGAGCTGCGGGCGAACTGGCCCTTCTTTTGCGCGTCGTCCAGCTTGCGCGGTGTCGGTTGCTCTGTTTTTTCGCCGGTTTGCTCGTTCATCGGCTAGGAGGTCATGACCCCTAAGCGCCATGCAGGAACCTGGCCACGCGGAGCATGTCTTCGGGCAAGCGGTGCAGGGCGTTGACAATGTGTTGGGCTGAGATCTCGAGGGTGAGGGCGAAGATGGCCATGCCGCAGAGAATCCGCATGGAGAAACTCTCGGCGAAGACGTTCATCTGCGGCACCAACCGCCCGAGAAACCCCAGCAGGAGCATTACCAAGAGAGACGAGGCCATGATGGGGCTGGCGATCTGAACGCCGACCAGGAAGACGCGGCTGGTATGGGTGAGGATCTCGGTGAACAGGGGGTTGCTGAGCCGCGCGCCGCCAATCGGGGCGAGCGTATAGGTGTATTGGAAGCCCGTCAGGAGCCAGTGGTGCATGTCGAGCGACATCATCAGGACGCAAGTCAACACGAACATGATCAGGCCCGGCACCTGGGTGGGCCGGGCGTTGACCGGGTCGAACACGGCAGCCATGTTGAGGCCCATTTCGTTGCCGATCAGAAAGCCGGCAAAATCGGTGATGAAGAAGACCATGCGCGTGACGAACCCGATGAGCAACCCGCACAGGGCCTCCTGGGTGAATAATCCGAGCCAATCGATGAAGCCCAGGCGGGCGAAAGGAAAGGCGGGGAGCGTGGGGGCCGTGAGCACCGCCAGCAGGGCCGCGAAGACCACGCGGACCTGGATGGGCACGTTGAGCATGGTAAAGAGCGGAAGGACGCTCAAAAACGCCCCTGCCCTCACGAAGACCAGCAGCCAATTATTGAAGTCCCAATCCATGTTTTCACATGGCCATCTGCGGGATTTTTTCGATGATCGCCGTGGTGAACTCAACCAGTTGACGAATCATCCAGGGCAGCAGCAGCAGGAGCAACCCCAGCACGCAGAGGGCTTTGGGGACAAAACTCAGGGTCGGTTCGCTAATCGAGGTGACGGCCTGAAAGAGGCTGACCACCAGGCCCACAATGAGCGCCATGCCAAGAAAGGGCGTCGCCAACAAGACCGCTTGGAGGATGATCGTTTTGAGCAGCTCGACGGCAAATTCGGGGTTCATGGAGCCTGGTGTGTTTCAGGAAGCGAAACTTGAGATGAGGGAGCGCACGATGAGGGCCCAGCCGTCCACCAGGACGAAGAGCAGGAGCTTGAGCGGCATCGAGATTGTGGCCGGGGGCAACATCATCATGCCCATGCTCATCAGTACCGTGCTGACCACCAGGTCGATGAGGATGAAGGGCACCAGGATCAAGAAACCCATTTGAAAGGCGGTGCGCAATTCGCTGATGACGAAGCCGGGCACGACGACCCGCAACGGCAGTTGGTCGGGCGGTGTGGGCGGGAGCTTGGCCAATGCCACGAACAACTCGACGTCCTTGGTGCGGGCCTGTTTAAGCATGAAGGCCCGAATATGGCCCGAGGCCCGCTCGATGGCCTCGCCGCTGGTAATCTGGGAAGTCCGATACGGGGCGAGGACATCCCGGCTGATGTTCTGCCAGACGGGCGACATGATGAAAAAAGTCATGAACAACGAGAGGCCGATGACGATTTGGTTGGCCGGGGCCGATTGGAGCTGAAGGGCGGTGCGGACAAATGAAAGCACGATGACGATGCGCGTAAAGCAGGTCATCAGCAGCAGGATGGAAGGGGCCAGCGACAGCAGGGTGATGGCAATGAGAATCCGAATTCCCATGTCCACGTCCTGGGGCTGGTCGCTGCCCGGGAAGGTAATCCGGAACGGAAGCGAGGCGGAGGGCGTGTTGGTTTGGGCGTTGGCCGCCGCGCCCAGGCCCAGCAGGAGGAGGGTCAGCAAGAAGCAGCGCCAATGGGCCCTTCGGGCCTCTGCGGGCTGGAACGCCCGGGGCGCGGCGGCAGACTCCGGGGTCTGAGTTGCGGGGCAACTCATGATCCGGTCCCTTCGGTCTTGCTGCCCAGCCGGGCTTTGAACAACTGCTGGAAACACAGGGTGAACGACGCAGGCGCAGGCGCGGCGGCAACCGCCTCCGGCGGGGCAGCGGCGGCAGGCGGCAATTGGCTGAGCAGACTCAGGCCGGCGGGAGAGCTGCCGATCAAGAGGCGCTGCTGTTCATAACCCACGACGTGGAGGGCATAACGGTTGCCCAGCGGGCGCGATTCGAGGATGGCGAGCTTGGGCAGACCGCTCTTGCGCCAGGCCAGGCGCTGGCTGTTGCGGTACACCCACACGCCGCCGAAAAACAGGCACAGCACGATGACCAGGGCCGCCAGCGTGCGAATGGCCGAAAGACCTGCGTCCGGCAACTCGGTCCGGAGCGTCAAGGTGTTGGCCGGGTCCGCCAGGGCGGCCGAGGGCAGGGCGACGAGCAACGGCACAAGGCCGCCTGTCCAGCCCCTAAACAGTAACTGGGAAAGGGAAATCATGGCTTGGGCGGACCGCTCGATCAACTCCGTAATCTTGATGCCGAAGCGGTTTTCCACGATGACCACCTCCCCCCGGGCGACCATTTTGCGGTTGACGGAGAGCTGGACCGGGTCGTCGGCGACCTTGTCCAGTTGCACGACGGAGCCGACGCCCAATTGGAGGACCTCGCGCATGGGCAGCAGGCAACTGCCCAGTTCGACGGTCAGTTTTACCGGCACGTCCAGGACGAGGTCGAGGTTGGAGGAAGCCGTTGCAGGTGCGCTCATAGGAGGATTCAACTCTTGGCAGGTTCGCTCAGTTCGACGGCCCAACGCTCGCCGGAGGTGCCGAGGCGGCCATAGAACTTGGTCAGTTGTTCGAAGCGGATTTCCACTCGGTCAAAACAATTGGCGTCCATCAGGAGGACATCGCCACATTTCAAGCTGGTGAGTTGGCGGGCGGTCAATTCCAGGCCGTGCCATTGGGCATGGAGCTGGACAAGGACTTCATCGAAGCCGGGATTCCATCGCAGCTCGCCCCGGAGGTTGGCGGCGTCCATCTGGAGTTCGGCCGCCTGGGCTGAGTTGCGGATGAGCGGCTCGATGGTCATGAAGGGGAAGGCCAGTTGCATCTGCTCGACGCAATCGCCCAACCGGACTTCCATCGAGAGGATCAACATCACCGTGTCGTGGGCCGAGCTGTTGAGAAAGCGGCCGTTGCTTTCGTGGCCCAGAAGCACCGGGCGAGTGGTTTGGATTTTCTGCCACAAGGCACACCATTCGTTCAAGATGAGGCCGGCGACCTGATCCAGGAGGGCAGCCTCGATCTCGCTCAATTCGCCATTGAGACTGACCGAATGGGCCGGGCCGCCAAGGAGGCGGTCCACGAACGTCAAGCCCAGCCGAGGCGACATGTCGAGCAGGCACACGCCTTTGAGGGGTTCAACCTTGAATTGGGTCAGGTGGGTGGGGTTCGGCAGGCCGTCGGCATATTTCTGGAAGCTGAGGGTCTGGAGCTTGGACATGTGGATGACCACCTCGAGCCGCAGGTAGATGGAGAGATGGGCCGCCAGAGAGCGGATGAACTCCTCGTGACGGAGCCGGAGCCTGCGCAATTCGCTGCTGGTCAGGAAGGCAGGCTGGCGAAAGTCGCAGGGCTGAATGTCCTCGTTCTTGAGGCGCGTCTTGCGGCCTCCAGGCTTAAGCACCGTGGCAATGGTCTCTTCGGCCTGAACTTGTGAGAGCAGTCGCTCGACCTCGCTTTGCGAAAGTACCTCGTTAAGGGTTTCTGGCGAAGACGCCGGAGCCTCGCCGCGCCTGGCATCGAGTTTCCGAGACCGGGCCGCCCGGGTCGGCGGCCAGGCTCGGGGGGACCTCTCCCGGGCTGGGCATCGGACCGGGGGAACGATTCGCCAGGGCTGCTTGGCGGAGCGACCTCCCCTTCGGCGGGTTGGGCCGGGGCGCCGGCGGCTTGGGCAGGCGCGTCGGCAGGCTCACCGGCGGGAGGTTCTGATTTCGCTTGGTCCATAGGGTCCAATGCCGATTACTGGATGGCAAATTCAGTGAAATAGATTTCCTGGACACCCGGGTCGCCCAGGATGTTGTTGAAGCCGGCGAGTAATTCACCGCGGATGAGGTTGCGGGCGCCCGGCTTCTCGAGGTCGGCAATGGTCTTGGCCATTAGAATGCTGCTGGCCATGTCGCTTCAATTGAGGTTCCTTATCAGCAATGCGGGTTCGGAAATTGGAGCCGTTGCCCATAACCGCAAGGCTGACCAGCAGGTAGCGGGACCCCATGGTGCCGGCGACGTTGACGAGCAACTTGTTAAGCGGGACGCTTTGCCGCTGGCTGGGGGCGGCGGCGCCCTCCTTGGAGGAGGAGGCCCCGGTTTCGGCAGGCGCGGCCCCTGCCCCACGCAGGGCCTTCTGAAGGTGGGGCACGAGCACGAAGGTCGTGACCGCATAGGCCAGCAACGGCATGACCGCCAGCGCAACCGCCAGCGGCAACCAGGCCCGCCACCAAGGGGCAGGCTCACCTTTGGGCGCCGGCTCGGCGGGGGCCCTGGCGCCGGCGGTTTCCGGCCGTGGTTCGCCGGGGTGCTTTTCCTCGGCGGGGCGGCCAGGTTCGGGGCGTTGGCCAGGCATAAGGGTTTATCGTTTGAGGTTGACCAGGTCCTGAAGAATCTCGTCGCTCGTGGTGACGATCTTCGAGTTGGCCTCGAAGGCGCGTTGGGCGGTGATGAGGTTGGACATCTCGTTGGTCAGATTGACGTTGGACTCTTCGAGGGCGTCGGACTGGATGGCGCCGACGCCGGCCGTTTGGGGCGCCACCGGCTTGGAGAGCAACCCGGCGGTCGGCGTCTCGGCGTAGAGATTGTCGCCGGTGTTGACCAACCCGTTGGGGTCGGTGCAGTTCTGGAGCAACACCTGGCCCCGGGCAAAGCTGGTGCCGTCGCTCAGGGTCACTTTGATGACGCCGCTGGCATCAATGGTGAAGGAGGAAACGGTCGCTCCGGCCGCTGCCGTGGGGGGCGCCCCGGTCTGCGTCGATTTTTATATCTCCCATGCTGGAGAGGCCGCTGTCGCTGAAGCCCTGGACGCGCAGGCCGCCGGAGGTCACTAGAAAGCCGTTAGTGTCCAGTTGGAAGTCCCCGGCGCGGGTGAGGTACTGGACGCCGGTGGTGGGATTACGGACGATAAAGAAGCCGTTGCCGGTGATGGCCATGTCGGTGGCCACACCGGTGGTGGCGACGCTGCCGCCGGCGAAATTGCTTTCTACCGGGGTGGTGGTGACGCCAGTGCCGACGAGGACCGACGGATCATCGCCGAGCACCTGGCTCAAGGTGTCTTGGAAATCGATGCGCTCGGTCTTGTAGGCGGTGGTGTTGACATTGGCAATATTGTTGCCGATGACATTGATGTCCTGTTGGAACTGTTGGAGGCCGGTGACGGCGGTATTCAGAGCGGGAAACAATGACATAGTAATAATGAGGTAAGAGTGTTGAGTTTAAGATTGGGGTTGGGTTTGGGAAACCGAGAGCACCTGTCCAAGGTCGTAGGACTGGCCGTTGACAATCAGCTCCGGGGAGCCGGACTGCAACAGAATAGAGCTGACGACGCCGGTATCGGTTTGGCCTTGGGTGTTCTGCACCTGGACGGTCTGTCCGAGGAGGTTGCTGGCCTGAAGGCCGGAGACGCTCTCTTGCATGGTCTGGGTCTCCTGGAGCGTGCTGAACTGGGCCATCTGGCCGATAAACTCCGCGTCGCTGACCGGATTCATCGGGTCCTGGGAGGAGAGTTGGGTCACCAGCAGTTTCAGGAAGTCGCCCTGGTTGAGGGTTTGCTCAGGCAGTTGAACCGGCTGCGATGGGGTCGAGGGATTCAGACCTGACGAGGAGGTCATCGGAGGCAAGGATGCGTCTAAAGCGACAGGCATAGGATTGAGATTAGGATTAAGATTAGGATTAGGATTATTAGGATAAGTTAGGCCCACCATTCGCGTTGAGTGGAGAACGACTTGTTCCGGGCGGCGGACTTGGAGGTCCCGGTCCGGGTGGCCACCAGGTTGGGGAGGTCTTCCAATGCGGGCGTGGGGTGCTTTGGCTGACGATCCTGCCCAGGGCGGTGAGGCTCTCCTCCAAGGAACGACATCGAGGGGTCGGAGCCGGGGACCAAGGGCGCCAGGCGCACACCCTGCTCCGCCAGGCGGCTCTGCAATTGCGTCCACCCTGCCCCGAGCGCGGCAAAATCGCCACGCTCCAGGACGGCGAGCGCTTCGAGATGGCCCTGCTGAAACTTGACGTGCAAGGCCAGTTGTATGTTCGCGTCAGGTCTGAGGACCAGGGAGACGGAGGCCCCATCACCCCGCCGCAGCCCGGCGGCCGCGTCATCTATAGCGTGGCGGACGGCCTCGACAGCGCCAAGGTGAGGGGACAGTGGCTCAGGGTGAACGGGCAATTCCTGTTCGGCGGGAGGCTCCGGCGTCCCCAAACCTGGCTGTGCTGCGCCCGAGGGCATCGTCAAATCCGGTTCAGGAGCGGCCCCACCGGCCCTCCGCTCGCGTTCGTCGGCAGGAGGCACAACGCCTCCGGCGGCTGCGCCGGGCAGTTTCTGCTCGCCCGGGCAGGCAATTTCGTTCACTTGGGTCGGTGCCGGCATCGTGCCAGCATGAAGAGCAACCGACATACCATTTTCGGGCTGCTGCGAACTTATAGTTGCGTCGGGCGCGGGCGGGCCGGTTCCGTCGGGCGCTTTCGGAGGAATAGGCCTGACCGGCAATTCAGCCGGAGCGCGCCCGTTCTCGGGTGAACCGAGGCTCACCGGTGGGGGTTCTTCGCGATGGTCCTGGGGGACTTGACTCTGGCTCAACTTTGCCGGAGGGGTTCTTGCAGGCGCGGCACACGCAGGCGGCCCCGTTTTGGGGTCCTTGAATGGAGCAGGGTCGGAAGGCTCCCGCACAGTCCCCTGAGGCCCGGCCTTGACGCCTAGGGAATCCAAGGGCTGGGGCAGTACCGGGAACCGCGACGTGCGAGCCATCCGTGGGTGGCCGCTCAGGGGGACTGGGAGCTTGCTCTCCCGGCAGTTCGTCACCAGCCTCGGGCGTGGGAACGAAAGGCCGGGCGGAAGCAACAGGTGCTCCGGTCCCGGCCGGCGGCTGGCAGGCAGAGGCGGCAAACCAATTGGGGAGCCAGCAGGGAATCTGGCTGGTTTCTGAGTTTTGGTCCTGAGGGCGCGGGGCTCTTTGCGGGGGCACGTTGAGTGGGTGCGCCAGGGCCTTGGTCGGGGGGAGTGTCTGCCGGGGCAATCAGGGGCGTTTCGGCGCCGGGCTTCAAGGCGGCCTGGGTCATGAACGAGGCAAAGATGGCGCCTGGGAGGGACGGGCCGCGTGGACTGAGTCGGCCCTCGGAAACGGGCGCCCCGGAGAGGAGCCTGGGCGTGGGAGCAGAGGGGGTCATGGGACCGAGGTCTTCCTCGGGGTGCCGGAGGCGACGATGAGGCGGAGGCGATTGGAGAGCAAAGCGGCGCGCTTGGGTTCATCTTTAGTGCCCTGGCCCAGGCTCTCGAGAATCAGGGCCGACTCGGATTCTTTCATGAGGGCGAGGATCTTTACGACCTGCTCATCCTCCATCTCCTGAAGGATGTGGGCGGCGCCCTCGGGGGTCATTTTGGCATAGACCTTGGCGACCTTCTTGAGGTTGACAACCTCTTCCTCGCCGACTCGGGTCACGGTAGCCTCAATGTTGGTCTTGAGTTGAAAAACGGCCTGGGTGACGGAATAGATTTCCTGGCGCTCGGCCTTGAGACGCGCCTCCAGTTCGTCCAGTTGCAGGGCGCGCGCGCGGAGGGCGTCACGCTGGTCTTTGAGTTCGGCGATGAGTTGAGTCATCTCCGGGTTCTCGAAATTCCACGAGGGGCCGGCGCTGGAGAGAGGGCGGCCCTGGCCGGCGCCGGCGAACTCCGCGGCGGCGCGGCTGAGCTGTTTCCCGGGTTGAAGGCACAGCCAGGTGGCGAGCGAATAGGCGGCGGCGCCGAGGGCCACGGCCATCCATTTGGTTTTCAGCAGGCGGATCATAGGGCGGGCCAGGGTGCTTCACGACCGGAACCGGCCAGGATGGGACCGCGCTTGGAGAGTTCGTCCAGGAGCTTCTGCTCGGCGCGGGCGGTTTGATAATCGTAAACCCGGCGCTGGCGGTCACGGAGGCGCTCAAGGATTTCGCGCCGCCGGGTGGCCAGGAGGAGCTTGCCGCGGGCCTCCTCCATCTGCTGCTGCGCCCGGGCGACCTCGCGAGCGATCCGGGTGCGACGCTCATCGAGCAGGGCGCTATAGAGGCGACTTTGTTCGAGTTCGGCGGCCCGGAGGCCCGTTGCAAGGCGGGTGCGCCACAGTTGGTCGTCGGCGGCGATGGCAGCCTCCGCCGCGCGCAAGCGGCCAGTGGCCTGCTCGAGCTCAAGGAAGGCTCGGGCGCAAAGCTGCTGGGCGACTTGCTCGGCTTGCTCGCGCAAGGTCAATACGACCTGGAGTCTGAAACGAAAGGCCTTCATGCGGGTTTGAGGGCGGCTGTGGCCTTGGGTTTTGGCATTGGGGCAAGGGTCTGGTCGAGCAACGACCAGGTCTGCTCCAGAGTGAAACCCTCGGCGACATCCTGGCGGAGGAATTGGCGCAACGGCTCATGCCTGGCAAGGGCCTGGTCAATGGCCGGGTTGCTGCCGGCGGGATAAGCGCCGATGCTGATGAGGTCCTGATTTCTTCGGTACACAGCCAGGTGCTCACGGGCGCGGGCGGTCAGGTCGAGCTGCCCCGGAGTGTGCAGCTCCCGGGCCAGGCGGCTTATGCTGTCGAGCACCTCGATGGCAGGGTAATGGTTTTGCGTGGCCAGGTCGCGGGAGAGCACGATGTGGCCGTCCAGGATGGAGCGCACCGCGTCGGCAACGGGGTCGTTCATATCGTCAGCCTCGACCAGGACAGTAAAGAGGCCGGTGATGGTGCCCTGCTCGCCGGCGCCGGCGCGTTCGAGCAACTGCGGCAGGAGGGAGAAGACAGAGGGCGTATAGCCGCGCGTGGTAGCGGGTTCTCCGATGGCCAGGCCGATTTCACGCTGGGCCATGGCAAAGCGGGTGATCGAATCCATCATGAGCAGCACGTTCTGCCCCTGGCCGCGGAAATGTTCGGCGATGGCCATCGCCAGGAAGGCGCCCTTGACGCGAGCCAACGCGGGCTCATTGGAGGTGGCGACGACCAAGACTGACTTCCGCCGGCCCGCTTCGTCGAGGTCCTTCTCGAGGAAGTCCCGCACTTCACGCCCGCGTTCGCCGATGAGAGCGATGACGTTGACGTCCGCCTCCGCGTGGCTGGCCATCATGCCCAGGAGCGTGGACTTGCCCACCCCGCTGCCGGCGAAGATACCCAGCCGCTGGCCGCGGCCGCAGGGGACGAAGGTATCGACGGCCTTGATGCCGGTGCAAAAGGGAGCGTGGATGCGCTGCCGTTTGAGGGGGTGCGGCGGCAGTAAATGCAACCCAACCTGGTGGGGACCGCGAATCGGGCCCTGCCCATCGATGGGCCGACCCAGACCATCCATGGCCCGGCCTTTGAGGTTCTCCCCGACCGCAATGGACAGGGGAGCGCCGGTGGCCAGGACTTCGCTGCCCGGGTGAATCCCGTGCACTTCGCCCAGCGGCATAAGCAGGAGGTGGTGGTCGCGAAAGCCGACAACTTCCGCCAGCGTCGTGCTGTCGTGGCGGACCGACTCGATGCGGCAGACCTCGCCCACGGCGGCCAGCGGACCTTCAGATTCGACGACCAGACCGATCAACTGGACGACTCGTCCACGCGTTTCGACAGGGCGAACCTTCCGCACGCAAGCCAAGGCCGAGGCCAAAGAACGGGGCACGGGCCCGGCCGAGGCCGTCACCCTGGGACCGCCGGCGAAGGGGGCCGGAGCCAGGCGAGGCGGGGGTTCTGGAAAATGACCGTTCATGGGGCCAAGGATTGGCGGATCAATTCAAGTTTTGTCTCGCGGCGGGCATCGATGGCGCCGAAGCGGGTCCGGACCAGGCAACCGCCTCGGCTGACCTCGGCAGAGTTATGGAAGCGGAGGTTTTCGTTGCCGGTTGCGGGGAGCAGGGCCGGGGAATTGTACTGCTGGAGCAGAGCGAGGTCGTCGGCGTGCAAATGAACGTCGAATTCGGCCTTTTCATCCGCCTGAGCGATGGCAGAGCGGATGGCAGCTTCGACCATCTCGACGGAAATCGGCAAGTCGAAGACGAGCTTCCGGGCAACCTCCAGGGCGAGATCGATCAAGCCCGACTCGCATTGGGCGACAACCTGAGGGACGGCTTGGCGGAGAGCCGCCAGCACGCCGTTTTGGAGTTCGATGAGTTCAGCCCGCTGCCGCAGGAGTTGGTCGGCCAGGCGTTTTTCGCCCTCGGCCATCCCCCGTTCGTAAGCGGCCTGCTCGAGTTGGCGGTCGCGCGCCTGGCTGGCCTCCTGGCTTTGGGAAGGGTCGGCAGAGACCAGACGCGCTTCAAGGAGGGGTTGGTTCAAAGCGATGAACTTACACCATCTCATAGCGGCCCTCCTTGCGGATTTGGCTCAGGTTAACGGCGCCCTCCGCCTCGAGGCGGCGGATGGCATCAATGACACGCGTTTGGGCGCTTTCGATGTCGCGCAGGCGCACCGGCCCCATGAAGCTCATCTCTTCCACGACGGACTCGGCGGCCCGTTTGGTGATGCAGCCCAGGAGTGTGGCTTTGAGCTTGTCGCTGGCGCTCTTGAGGGCGAGGGCCAGTTCGCGCAGGTCGACTTCCCGGAGGATGCGCTGGAGCGTGACCGTATCCAGCCCCACCAGGTCTTCGAAGGTGAACATCTTGTGGCGGATAGCCTGGCCCAGTTCCGGGTTGCGCTCCTCCAGGGAGCCCAGGACGGTCTTGCCCTGGGTGTTGTCCATTGCGTTGAGGAGGTCGGCGGCACTCTTAATGCCGCCGGTTTGGCTGAGGGCCCGAGTCCGGCTGACTCCGCGTTTGGCGACCAGGATTTCGACGACTTTTTCCACTACCTCGACCGGAGTCGGGGCCAGCGTGGCGATGCGCTCGAGGATCTTGTCGCGCTGGTCCGGTTGGAAGTAGGATAGCGCCTCGGCCGCTTTGTCCGGGCTGGAATAGGAAAGGACCAGCGCGACAGTCTGGGGCTGCTCGTGGCGAAGGAGATTGTAGATTTGGCGCGGCTCCATATCCAGGATTTCATGGATGGTCGCCACCGTCGAGCGGGAGGGGGCGACACGCCCAGGATTTCCGCAGCCTTGAACACGCCTATGGCCTTTTCCAGCGTCTCCCGCGTCACGTCGAGTCCGCCGCGAATGGCCGTGCCCGCCTCGACGGCAACTTCGGAGAATTCGGCCAGGATTTCGTTCTGGAGTTCCTGGCCGATCATCGTGAACTTGGCCATCTCGCCGGAGATGGCCTCAACGGCCGCAGGGTCGAAGCCGCGCAGGACCTCGGCCGCCGCGTCAGCTCCAAGGATGACGAGCAAGGCGGCCAGTTTCTGGACTCGTGAAAGCCGGGGGGCCTCGGCGCCGGTGCCGGGAGGTTTGCTGGCGGGGTCTGGAATTGCCATAGCCGTCACCTCGAGGGCGGGGTTTCGCTGCGGTCAAGCCAGGCGCGGATGGCTTGGGTCATGTTTTGGGGATTCTCCTTGATAAGTTGATTGAGCACCTCGACTGTGACGACGCCGCTGCCCGGTTCGGGGCGTGGCTCCAGGCCATGATGCTGGCCATTGCCCTGGCCATTGCCCTGCCCGTTCCCATGGGCGTTGCCCAGGTGCAGGGCGAGGCGATTGACGGGCACCCCCGCGTGAATGTCCTCCACCGAGGTGCGTTTGAAAAGGTGGAGGAACAGGAAGAGGATGCCGGCGGCCAGGGCGGGATAGGCCAGGTTACGGGCCAGTATCCACCAGAAATCTCGCCGTTCCTGGGTCTCCAGGCGATGGGCGACTTCGGTGGCGAACTGGTCGTTGAAGGGCAATTCTTCCAATTTGATTTCGTCGCCGCGCGTCGCAACGATGCCCAGGGCGCTGCTGACGATTCCGCGGAGTTTCTCGATTTCCTCCGGCGCGCGATTGACGACTTTGCGCGTGGGTCCGGTCCCTTGGACCTTGGCGGCCACGGTCACGGCGACCGAGAGGTGTTTGAGGCTGCCGGCAGCCTGGATGACGCTGCTGGTGGTCTTGCTCAGTTCGAACTGGGTTGTATCGGTGGTTTTCGTGTTCTTCGTGACGGTCATGGGCCCGGCAGCGGTGTTGGTGCCTGAACTGCCCGGGGTGTTGGCGGCGACCCCGACGGCTTCTCCGCCGCTGGCGGTGTTTGAATCGTCGGTGGTCTTGTCCTTGGTCTGCATGCGGATGACCTGGCCGTCGGGGTCGTATTTCTCCTCGGTGCGCTGGGTGGTATCGAAGTTGATCTCGGCGGCGACGCGGACGAGGGCCTGGCCGGGGCCGAGGACTTTTTCGAGCATGCCTTCGGCCTTCCGGGCGAGGTATTGTTCGAGATTGCGGCGGGCCTCGAGCTGGGTGGCGCCCAGGCCGACCAGCGAATCGCCTTCGACGTTCTCCGCAAGGACATTGCCCTGGTTATCCACCAGACTGACGAAGTTGGGTTTGAGTCCCTCGACGGAATTGGCGACCAGGAAGCGGATGGAATTGATGGCCTGAGGGGAGAGCTGGGCGTTGCCGCGGAGGCGGATGAATACGGAAGCCGTGGCATGTTTGTCTTTGTCCAGGAGCAGGCGATTTTCCGGGAGCACGACCATGACGCGGGCGCTTTCGACCTCGTCAATCTGGGCGATGGTTCGGGCCAACTCGCCTTGGAGGGCGCGAACGTAATTGGCGCGTTGAACGAAGTCGGAGATGCCGAAATTGGGTTTGTCGAAGATCTCGAACCCGACGCCGTCGCTGCGGGGAATGCCTTTGCCGGCCAGTTGCATGCGGACCACGTGCACCTTCTCGGCGGGCACGAGGATCGAGCTGCCGCCCGCCCCTGCCTTGTAGGGGACCTTGGCTTCATCCAGGGCGGCAATCACCCGCGAGGCCTCGCCATCGGAGAGTTTGCCGTAAAGGAGGCTGTACTCGGCGCGGCCCGACCACCAGGCGACGCCGATGACTCCCAGGAACAACACCGCCGGTGGCCAGCACTACGCTGACCCGCTGGTTGGCGCCCAGTTGTTTCCAGATTTCCTGGAACTGGCGTCCGATCTTGGCAACGTTGGGGTTCATGGTTCAGGGGTCGCGGGTCATACTTGGAGGCGCATGAGTTCCTGGTAGGACTCCAGCAGCCGGTTGCGCACCTCGACCATCAACTGAAACGAGACGTTGGCCTCCTCTGCCGCGATCATGGCCTGGTGCAGCGAGACGCTTTGCCCGCTCTGGAGATCCGCCATCGCCTGGGTTGCGAGGCCTTGTTTGGCATTGACGTCCTGCACCATCTGCCCGAGCAGGCCCGCAAAGGAACTCTCGGAGGGCCGGAGTCCGGAAACGGAGGACCCGGGCAGGGCCGCGTTGAGCTCGCGCAGTTCGGCGGCGGGAATCGAGCCGGCCGGAGAGGCCCCCGAATCCGCCAGTCCCGGCGGGATCTGGGGCGTTCCCGACCAGAGCTGGCGGATCGAGGCGATGGCGTTCACGCGTCAAAGGGGCTTTAGTTAGTGTTTGCCGATGGAAAGGGCCTGCAAGGCCATTGTGCGACCGTTTTTCACCACGGCCAGGTTGGCCTCGTAAGTCCGGGAAGCGACGATCATGTCGGCCATTTCCTCGTAAATATTGACATTGGGAAACTGAACCATGCCACTGGCGTCGGCATCCGGATGCCCGGGCTGATAGACCGCGGGGCCGGGCCGGGGGTCTTTTTGGATGCTGCCGACCTGCGGGGCCATGAGGGCCGGCGCGCTGCCGTTGGCCGCCTTGGCCTGTTGGAGCACGCTTTCGAAGACGACCTGCTGGCGCTGGTAAGGACGCCCGTCGGGTCCGCGCGTGGTGTTGGCGTTGGCAATGTTCTGGGAGATGATTTCCAGGCGCGTGCTCTCGGCGTCCAGGGCCGCGGTGGTGCTGGCGAGGCTGGGGATGAGGTGAAGCATAAGCGGGCTCAGGCGGCCTTGCCGGTGATGGCGAGGCGAAGCTTGGCCAATGCAGCGGTGACCATTTGGGTTTCGACGGTATGTTGGAGTGTGTTCTGGCCCAGTTCGACCAGCTCCTTTTCGAGATTGACGGTGTTGCCGTCGCAGTTGAGCGGCAGCGCGCTGGCATCTGGGGCCAGCCGAGGCTGCAAGGCGCTCAAACGGGCGGTGTCGTGGGTGGCCAGGGCGTTTTGAAGCTCGGCGCGGAAGGACGGGGCGAGGTCCATCCGTTTGTAGTGCGGCGTCTCCGCGTTGGCGACATTGGCCGCCAGGGCCTCGTGTCTCACCACCAGCATGTCGAGCATCCGTTTGGCGCCCAGATACCCCGGTTCGTTGAATAAGGCTTCGATCATGAAAAGCAAAACCTGGGTTGGGTGAAGCAACAGCGGTGCCAGCCGCCCAAAGCGCGAAATCTTGCCGCTTCCGGCCCCGGAGACGCCCTCGAAGGGAAAAAACGTCCCGCCTCCCATTTCCGCTAGGCAAGACTTGCATCGAAAAAGGGGTCGGTCCCGGAAAGCTGAATCGGGGCTTGACAGGAGGGCGGGTGGGGGGCAGCATGGGGGGCCGATGGCTCGCAAGCTCCGCATCGAGTATGCCGGCGCCACTTACCATGTGATGGCGCGAGGCAATCAGGGACGCGACATTTACGCCGAAGACCGGGACCGGAAGCTGTGGCTGCAAACGCTGGGGGAGGCGTGCGAAAAGACGGGTTGGCGCATCCATGCGTGGGTCATGATGGGCAATCACTATCACCTGCTGCTGGAGACGCCGGAACCCAATTTGGTGGCCGGAATGAAGTGGTTTCAGGGCACTTATACGCAGCGCTACAATTGCCGGCACGGGCTTATGGGCCACCTGTATCAGGGCCGCTACAAGGCGCTGGTGGTGGAGGGCACGCAAGGCAGTTGCCTGGCGGTGGTGAGCACCTACATACACTTGAATCCGGCGCGAGCGGGACTCATTGGGATAGGGAGAGAGCCTTTGGCGTGTTACCGGTGGAGCAGCTACCCGTTGTATTTGAAGGGGCCGGCAGAGCGGCCGGGATGGTTGGTGACCGAGCGGGTGCTGGGCAGCCTTGGACTGGGGCCCGGCAATCGGCGGGGCTACAGGGCATATCTGGAGGGCCGGGTGTTGGAACTGGGGATCGAGCAGGGGCGGGAGAAACTGGCCGAGGAGTGGAAGGGGATTCGGCGGGGTTGGTATCTTGGCGGGGCCGAGTTCAGGGAGCGGATGCTGGGAAGGGTGGGTTCTCCGTTGCTCAAGGGGGGGAGCAGTTCACACGGCGGAGAGGCCAGGCGGGAACACGGGGAGGCACAGGCCGAGCGTTTGCTGCAGGCGGGTTTGCCGGTGATGAGGTTGGAGGAGAGCCAACTGGAGGAGCGGCCCAAGGGGGCGGCCGAGAAGCAGGCCCTGGCATGGTGGTTGTGCCGGCACACGACGGTGCGGCGGCGCTGGGTCACCCAGCGGTTAGGGATGGGGGACGAATCCCGAGTGACGCAGGCCATCCGCCGGGTCGAGAGCGGGGTCGAGCCGAACTGGAGAGGCTCAAGGAGCAGTTGGAAAAGGGATACGAGAGCAGCGCGCCGGCAGAGGCATGAATATTCAGAATTCCGGGACCGGTACCTTTGTGAATTCAGAATTCCGGGACCGACCCCTGCTATGGGGTGGTTCGTCAACAGGAATGTTCGTTTTAGTTTCTTTTTCTCATTTTTCTCCGCTGCGGAGGTTGAATGTTGCGTTGCGTCTTGGATCGCCTCCTCTGGCGGAGCACCGGTCGTTGGACCTGGCTTAACCTGCTATCCGTACATCCTTTGCGGAGTACACTATATCGTTTCCAATCCGGCCAGAGGAGCGCACGGAGACCAATCTTTAAATCGGGCCATCCAAAGGCCCAGGGGTCAGTACGGTCTCCGTTACGCTCCAAAAGTGTCATGACGAAAAATGTTTAGCGTGGCTTATTGTTTACTTCAGCAATCTCGTTTAGTGTAGCTTATCCCTTACTTTAGCAGTCTCGGCCGGGTTCCTTTTGCCCGTGACAGGCCTTGCCCCTGCCCTCATGCTCCTGGCGCGGCTCGGGGGACAGGGGCTGCAGGAGTGCAACCCGAGCACCGGGCCGCCCTTGGATTGCGGATGCATCCAGGCCTGTCCCGACCGCGTTTGGGGCAGGCCTTTCAGTTGAGGGATGGCTTCGCAACCCAAGGCCCAAAGCGAAAAACTCATCGTCTTTTTTCTCTGATCTTCTTTTGTGTTCATACGTCGCTTGGGATCTGCGTTCAGTCTTTAGAGTTCTGTGCGGCCTTGGTTTTCTTGGCCGGCGGCGCGGGCGCAACGGCCGGCGTCGCCGGGTTTGTTTTCAAGCCCAGGTCGGCGGCTTGGCAGCGGCCGGTGCGCACTCGCCACCAGTCCACGCTGAACTGCCGGCCGACAGCCACGGCGATCTGCTTGCGTTTGGAGCGGGTGGTTTTGGGATTGGCCAGCACCGGCAGCCACTTGGCGACCGGCTTGTAGGTGGGCTGGTATTGCATCAGGCGCCAAGAGGCCTCCACCAGCACGGTGCGCACGCGCGGGTTGCCGTGCTTGTTAATGGACCCTTGGAAACGGCGCTGTGCTGAGCTGTCTTCCCGGGGACACATTCCGGTGTAGCTGGCCACTTGCCGCCGGTTGTCGAACCGGTTCCAGTCAGCCACTTCTCGTTCCAACACCTCGTAAGTTAGCTTGCCCAGGCCCACCGGCAGGTCCGCAGGCGCGGCCTCCGTCAGGGCTTTACCCAGTGCTCTGAGCTCCTGGTCCACCGCTTCGATCAGCCGGCGCAACGGCTCCAACAATTCCAACACGATGGCCGGCAACACCAGTTCCTTCCACAGAGCCTCGGTCCACCAGATGCCCTTGATGTGGGCGCCATAATAAAGGGCGTGGCTGCGCCCTTGGGCCGCCAGGCGTTGCTTCTCCTTCTGCAAGCTCTCCCGCTGGCGAGAGCGACTCCGGGCTTGCTCCTGAGCTTCGGTGGGCACGCGCACCACGCAAAAGGCGTCCTCATTGCCGGCGACATACCGGTCCAAGCCCAGCACCAACGCCTTGGCGTCACGCTTGTCGGTCTTGACGTTCTTGCCGTACTCGTCCCAATCCCGAGGCCGCACCACGTAGTTGGTGATGCCAAACCCCGCCAGCTTCCGGTGCAAACTGTAGCCAAAAGGGCCCGCCTCGTAGCAACTGTAAACCTGCTTGGCCAGCGCCGTCTGTTTCCTGGCCCAGTCCAGGAACTGAGTCGGGCTGAACGCTTGCGCCGGCTGGGGTGCGCCCCCGTCGATCTGGCGTACCACCACGTAGCGATCCAGATGCACGTCGATGCCCAGCTTGATGACCTGATGCGGTCGAGGACCGCTCTCGCAGTTCGGAGCCGATGCACCGGCGACGCTCGGCACCTTGCCTGCGCTCAAGATCGTCTCGACCAGCGTATCAGTTTGTTCCTTGACCGAGGGTAGTGCTTGCTTCGCCGCGGCCTTCGTCCTATTTGTTTTCTCGTAAGTTAGTTTTATCATTGGTGGTCAGGTTGCCGAATTTTTCCCAGCCTGACCACCCCATGTTATCTTTGTGATATTGGCGGGGTGACGGAGGGCGGCGTTGATTGCTTCCAGGAGGCTTTGGACGGTGAAGGGCTTAAGGAGGAATGAGAACGTCGCCGCACTTGTTGCCCGAGAGAGGATTGTCATTGGGGGAGGTGCCGCTGACGGCCAGGATGGGAAGGCCCGGGTCATGTGAACGGAGGGCGCGGATGGCGGTGGGACCATCCAGATTGGGCATCATGAGGTCGATGATGACGGCCCGGATGGCGGCTCGGTGGCGGGAGAATATGGCCAGGGCCTCGCGGCCATCGCTGGCGGCGAGGACGCGATAGCCGTGGGTTTCGAGGATGTGTTTGGCCAGCTTGAGGATGGACTGCTCGTCATCGGCGACCAAGACCAGTTCACCGCGTCCGAGCGAAACCGGCGGGGAGTCAGCGGCGGCAATTTCGGCGGTCTGGCCTTCCGGGGCGGGGATATAGACGGTGAAGCGGGAGCCTTGGCCGGCCTGGCTGCGGACCTCGACGAAGCCGCCGTGGTTGCGGGCGATGTCGCGGACGGTGGACAGGCCGAGGCCGGTTCCCTGCCCGACAGGTTTGGTAGTAAAGAAGGGGGTGAAGATCTTGGCGAGGACCTCCGGGCCCATGCCGGTGCCGGTATCGGCGACCTCCAGGGCGACATGGGGGCCGGAGTGGCGCTCGGCGTTGTCGCCCTGGGCGGGTTGGTCCAGGAGGAGATTGCGGGCGCTCAGGGTGAGGGTGCCGCCCTGGGGCATGGCGTCACGAGCATTGACGCAGAGATTGAGCAGGATCTGATGGATTTGGGTGGGGTCGCCCAAGACTTCCTGGACTTCCTCATGGACGTCCACGCGCAGTTGGATGGACTTGGGGAAGGTCTCCTGGATGATTTTGCTGATTTCCCTGATGAGCGTCTTGGGCCGAAGGCGGACGCGGGCGCCTTCGACGCCCCGGCTGAAGGTGAGCAACTGGCGGACGATGGCGGCGCCGCGCTGGGTGCTGGTGGCCAGGATCTGGAGGAGCATTTGTTCCTGCTCGTCTTGAGAACGGAGGCGCAAGACATCGACCGCCATGGAGACGGGGGCCAGGACGTTGTTGAGATCGTGGGCGATGCCGCTCGCCAGGGCGCCGATGGTTTCCAGGCGCTGCACGCGGAGGAAGCGGGCCTCGAGGGATCTTTTCTCCGTGACGTCGGTGCTGACGAACAGGATGGACTTGGGCCTGCCGGCGGCGTCGCGCACGAGCGTGGCGCGGCTGTGGACGATGACTGGCCGGCCGTCGCGATGGACCTGGCGCAATTCCCCATTCCAGGCGCTGTATTTGAGGGCGGCCTCGAGTGCCTGGATGAACTCCGGGGGGACTTCTTCGAAGAACAGGCGGCTGGCGTCGTGTCCGAGGGCTTCCTCGACCGGCCAGCCGTAGAGTTTTTCGGCGGCGTGGTTCCAGTAAAGGACGCGGCCGTCCAGGTCGAGGACCGTGATGGCGTCGTTGGCAATATCGAGCAAGGCGGCTTGTTCGCGGATGCGCTCTTCGGCGCGCTGACGTTCGGAGAGGTCTTGCAGGCACAACAGGACCATGGCGCGGCCGGCCACGACGGCCCTGGCGACCGAGGCCAGGAGCGTGGCGGCATGGGAGTCACCGTTGGACACCTGGAGAGGGGAAAGGGAGAAGCGCGGGTGTGGAGCGGGCTGCTGGAGCGTGCGTTCGATGGCGCGGTGCAGAGCGCAGGGGCTGCAATCCTGGCCGACGGCGCAGGTGCGGGAGTCGTGGCGGCCCGGGGCCCAGCGCAGGAGGGCCTCGACGGGTTTGCCGCGGAGGGCCTCGGCCTGGGCGCCTGCCAAGGCGGCGGCGGCGCGGTTGGCACGGACGATGCGGTGCTGGTCATCCACCAGGACGAGGATGACGGGGGCGTGTTCGCAAATGGCGGCAAGTTCTGCCTGCGCGGCTTCATCGCGCGAATCCGCCCCGTTGCGGTGGCTGCCTGAGTTGTTCATTTTGGAAACGGCCAGGCCGCAGACAACGCGGTCATTGAGGGCCACCATAATGTGTCCGTGTTGGTTATCGGCGCCTGGGCCAGGAAGTTAAGTCTCCGGACGATTTTTTCGGTCTCCGGCTTCAAGGTCGTGCTGAAATGGCCGATATAACCGGCCAGCATATGGCATCTATGGTGGAACAAAAGATCCTGACGGTGGATGACGACGGTGTCATTCGCCTCCTGGTCAGCACGGCCCTGCGACGGTTCGGGTGCAAGGTCCTCGAGGCTGCGGACGGAGTGGAAGGTCTGGCGCTGGCCGACCGGGAGCGGCCGGAGCTGATCCTGCTGGACAACGATATGCCGGTCATGGACGGGACGGAGATGCTGAGCCGGCTCAAGGCCAATCCGGGGACGCGAAACATCCCGGTGTTGATGCTTACGGCCGACTCAAAGCGGGAGAGCGTCGTGCGGATATTGAAATTGGGGGTGAAAGACTACCTGGTCAAACCGTTTACCCAGGAGCGAATCCTGGAGCGGGTCAGCCGCGTCATCGAACTCAAGGCGCAGGGGGAGCGGGCAACCCGGGGCAAGCGGGCGGACGAACGGCTCCAAATCCTGGTGGTGGAGGATAAACCGGCGATCATCGAGTTCATCCTGAAAGGATTTGCCGGGACGCCCTGGCAGGTCCAGGCGGTGAGCCAGCCAAGCGAAGCGCTGGAGGCGTGCGGCCGGACGATGCCCGATGTCATGCTCATCAGCTTGTCATTGCCAGAAGGAGCGGGATTCACCCTGTTTCGGATGTTGCGCGCCGCCGCCCAGACTAAGGCGCTGCCGATTTTGGCACTGAGCGTGAAGACTGCGGTGGCAGAACAGGCCGAGGCGCAGCAGCTCGGTTTCAACGCCATTGTGATCAAGCCCATCGATGTGGCCACCCTGCGGCACCAGATCATCCGAACGTTGGATTTGGACACCTCGCAGCGCTACTTCCAGCAGCGGGATGACAGCATGCTTTTAACTTTGCCCGCCGGCTTTAGCCAGTTGGTTGCGAGCGAGATTGCGGCCCACCTGCGCGAAAAAGTCTGCGAAGCGGTGGATGCGGGCCTGAGCCGGTTCGTCATTGACCTGAGCCAACTCCGGGCGGTGGACGTCAGTGTGATCAAATTGGGTCGGGAGGCGATACAACTTTGTTCTGAGCTGGGCCTGTCTCAAGGGTTCATCGGCTCCGAGGCCGCCTCACTCATCCGCGCGTTGGGTTTGGACATCTCGCACCAGTACTTCCAGCAGCGGGATGACACGCTGGTTTTGACTCTGCCGGGCCGTTTTGATCAGTGGGTTGCCGACGAGATTACCGTCTGCCTGAGCCAAAAGGGCTCCGAGGCGGAGAGTGCCGGGTTGAAGCGACTCGTCACGGACCTGAGCCAGCTCCAGACCATGGACACAGATGTGATCAAGCTAGGCCAGGAGGTCGTACAACTTTGTTCGAAGTATGGCCTGCACCAGGCATTCGTCGGCTCTGAGGCTGTCTCTCGGGAGTGTGCCGATTACCAGGAGGCAAAGGGATGGAAGTTCGCCACCTCGATCGAAAAGGCGATCGAGGGACTCCAGGCCAAAGCTTAGCTTTCCGGGGCATCCACTTTGGGGGCATCGATTGCAGTTTCCATGATGCGGACCAGGGGCAGGAACGTGGCCATGAGGGCCTAAAGGCCAACGGCCCTGAGTGCCGCCGCCAGCTTCTCGGTGAGCAGGCCCGGGGCACAACCCAGCGCCACCACACCGCCCGCCAGCACCACCAGCGTCCATTGGGTTAGCGGCGTCGGATTGGCGGCCGGTGCTGCAGGCGTCTCGACGACATAAATCTGCTTGAGCGTCGACAAGGGTTGCGACAAAGGTTGCGACAAAGATGCTGGAGGGGTCTCGACAACATAGAATCTGCTTGAGGACCTGGAGATAGTAGTAGAGCGAGACGGCGCTCATCACGATAGCCAGGCTCACCAACCAGAGCAAACCAAGGGGCGGCGCCCCGGCGCCCAGGGCCGCGCTGAAGAGATAGAACTTGCCAAAGAAGCCAGCCAAGGGCGGGATGCCGGCCAGCGAGAGCATGAAGATGAGCATGCAAAAGGAGAGCGCCGGAGCGCGGCGGCTTAGGCCGGCGAAATCCGCCAGGCGGTCGCCCCCGGTGCGTTGGCGCACGATGCAAACAACGCCAAAGGCGCCGGTGACACTCAACGAATAGGTCAGCGCATAATAGAGGAGCGGCGCCAGGCCCGCCCCGGCGCCCGACATGACCCCCAGGAGCATGTAGCCGGTGTGCGCGATGGCCGAGTAGGCCAGCAATCGCCGCACGCTGGTTTGCACGAGGGCAGCCAGGTTGCCCACGACCATCGACGCCCCCGCCAGCACCGCCAGCACCGGGACCCACCCCGCCCGGCAGGCCCCCCAGGCCCCACTGCCCTCGACACCGGCAAAACCCGCCGACATCACCTTTGCGAAGATGAAAAAACCCGCCACCTTCGATGCGGAAGCGATGAAGGCCGCGCTCGGAATTGGGGCCCCCTGGTAAGCATCGGGGGCCCAAAGATGGAACGGCACGGCGGCGACTTTGAATCCAAAGCCGATTATCGTCAGGACGATGGCCCCCGCCAGGAGCGGGTCTATCAGCCTGTGGACCGAGCCATCTTCGTCCGCGATAACCCGGACGGCATTGCCTGCCGCCGCGCGGGCGATTTCACCCAAGTTGGTCGAGCCGGCGATGCCGTAGAGCAAACTTATTCCAAAGAGCGTAAAGGCCGCGGCGACGCTCCCGAAGAGAAAGAATTTGAGGGCGGCTTCCGTTGACTGCACGTTGCGTTTATTAAAGGCGGTGAGGATGTAAAGCGACAGGCTCGTGAGCTCGAGGGAAATGAAGATCATCAGGACATCCTCCGCGCTCACCAGAAACATCATCCCCACTGTCCCGAAGAGGAGCAGCGCGAAATACTCGCCCACGTGGGGCGTGAAATCCGTTTCTACCGAGAGGAGCACGGTGAAAACGGTCAAGACCAGGAGCCCAATCTTAACCAGGCGGATTAAGGGGTTCGCCACCAGCATCCCTTGCAGGAAGTTGGCCTGGTGTGGGAGAGCGACCATCCAGCCAATGGCCGCGGCACAACCGGCGCAGGCGATCAATGCGCAGATAAGCCGCCGGAAGGGCGATTCCAGGTCGCGCAACGCCAGCAGATCGGCGCCGAGCACGCCAAGGGCCGCGATGACCACGATCGTCTCGGGGGCGGCCAGTTGCAGCAGTTGGAGGTAGCTCATGGCTTGGCCCCTTTGAGGAGTTCCCGAAAGAGCGGCGAGGCAAAGCTGGGCGCAATCAAGTGGAGCAGCAATTGCGGGCAGAGCCCAATCAGGAGTGAGGCACCTATCAGGAGGGCGGCCCCGATTCGTTCGGGAACGGAACTCGGCGCCAGGTCCCCAGGGGCGCCTGCGCCGGACATCGCGGGCCTGGGTTCGCCGAAGAAGGCCATTTGCAGCGCCCGCAATGCATAAGCCACTCCAACCAAAATGCCCAAACCCGCAAGGGCCCCGAGCGCCGGAAACGCGTGCCAGGCCCCCAGCAGCACTAGCAGCTCCGCCACAAACCCGCTGAAGCCCGGCAGGCCCATCGAGGCCGCGCTGCCGAGGACAAAACAGACCGCCGCAAAGGGGAGCAACCGCCCAAGCCCCATCCCTTGCAATTGCGCCAAGTCGCGGGTATGGGTCCTGTCATAAACCATTCGTCCCACTACGGCGAAGAGCAGCCCCGCGATCAGGCCGTGCGAGAACATCTGGAGGACCGCGCCGTTCAAGCCCACGGCATCGAGGGTCAGCAACCCCAGCAGCACGAAACCCATGTGGCTCACACTGGAATAGCCAATCACAAACTTGAAATCCCTCTGCACCAGGGCGACCGTCGCGCCATAGACAATGCCAATGGCCGCCAGCAGGCTCAGCAGGTCGCGCCACGAGCCGAGGCCCAGCACCACAAAGCCCCACCCATCCAGTCCGCGCGGGAAGAGCGTCATCGCGACCCGCAAACAGCCGTAGGCCCCCAGCTTCATCACCACCCCGGCCAGGAGCATCGAGCCCGCGGTCGGCGCGGCCACGTGACCGGTTGGGGCCCAGGTGTGGAAGGGCCATAGGCCGGCCAGGATGCCGAAGCCCACGAACGTCAGCGGAAAGGCCCAAAGTTGAAAGCCCTGGGGAAAGGGGTATCGAGCCAACTCGAGCAGGCTCATGGTCTTCGCGCCCGCCGTGACGTATGCCGCCAACAACGCAATGAGCACCAGCGCGCTGCCCGCCAACGAATAAAGCGCCAGTTTCATCGCCCCGTACTCCTTGCGCGTCGAACCCCAGATGGCTATGAGAAAATACTTGGGGATGATCGCCAGTTCGTAGAAGACGAATAACAGGAACAGATCGAAGCTCAGGAACACCCCATAGACGGCGCCGATGAGCGCAAGATAAAAGGCGAAAAACTCCCTGGGCCGGTGTTCCACGTTCCACGAGAATAAAACGCCCGCCACGGCGGCCAGGCCCGTCAGCAACAACAACGTCAGGCTGATCCCATCCGCCGCCAGGTGATACTCGATTCCCAGCGACGGGAGCCACGGGGTTTTCACAATGGTTTTCAGTTCGCCGGGCCTGGCCTGAAAAGCTCCGGCCAGGGCGATGCCGAGGCCTGCGCCGGCGGCCAGGAGGGCGATGAGCCTGGCCACCCGGGCGTTGTCTCGTGGCGCCAGCATCAGCGCCGCCGCGCCGAGGAACGAGACATAGATGGTCCAGGCAAGCATGGTGGGTCAGGATTTCAGCCCGTCGACCATCCGCAGGACGGTGCTGTTAATGACGCCCAGCACCCATTGCGGGTAAATGCCCAGCGCAAACATCAGCCCGATGGCCGGCAACGCCAGGACGCGCTCCGCTACGGTCAAGTCGGGCAGCTTCGACCACCGCGGGTTGAGCGGCCCGTAAAACACCCGGTGCAGAATGGTGAGAATGAAGACCGCCGTGAGGAGCAGACCCAGGACCGACAAACACGCCGCCCAGGTCGCCAGGGCAAAGACACCCTTAAAGATGAGGAATTCCCCGACAAAGCCGTTCAGACCGGGCAACCCCAATGACGAGAAAAGCCCAATCCCCATCAGGCCGCAGAGGACCGGCGCGACTTTGCGCAAGCCGCCGAAGTCGTCCAACCCGCGGAGTCCCCTGCCCCGCTGTTCCAGCAGACCCACAAACCAAAACAAGGTTGCCACAGTCAGGCCGTGATTGAACATTTGCAAGAAGACGCCGTCGAGAACGGCGGCCCGCTCCGCTGCGGGCGAAGCAGCCATCGAGCTGGAACCGGCCAAGGCAAAGATGCCCAGCAGGCAGTAGCCAAGGTGGTTGATCGAGGAGTAGGCCAGCGTCCGTTTGAGGTCCTTTTGTGCAAACGCGGCGCTGGCCGAGAGGATGATGGTAATCACCGCCAGCCAGAGCAGCGGCGTGCGGAGCTGGCGCATCTGGTCCGGGAAGATCGGCGCCAGTATCCGCAGGAGGCCATAAACCCCCATCTTGGACATCAAGCCGGCCAGGAGCATCGTCGTGCCGGTGGGCGCTTGGGCATAAGCGCCGGGCAGCCAGGTGTGGAATGGAATCACCGGCACCTTCACGGCAAAACCGAGGAAGGCCCCGGCAAAAATGACCAACGCCAGGCGCTCGACGCCCGGTGAATGCCACCCTAATTTGGCAGCCAGCGCAGGCATCAGCCTGCCCGCGCCCCCCGCCTCGGACAACTGGATGAAATCGAACTTGCCGCCGGCCAGGAACAAACCCAGAAACGCCAGCAACAAGGCGATGCTCCCGGCCATCGTATAGACAAAGAACTGCGTCGCGGCCTCGCTCCGCAACGGACCGCCCCAAAGCCGGATCAGGAAAAACGCCGGCACCAGGCTCAGTTCCCAGAACAGGAACCAGTGGATGAAGTTCAACGCGGTGAACGTGCCGAACAGGCCGGCCTCGAGAAAGAGAACCAAGCCAAAATAGAGCGGCACGCTTTCCTCGATGTGCCATGAGGCCAGCAGCGCCATCGGCACGACGATGGCCGTGAGCAGGACCATCAACAGGCCGAGCCCATCAACGCCGAGGTGATACTCGACAGCCAAAGCAGGAATCCAGGCGTGTTGCTCTTCAAACTGCAAGGTGGGGCCTGAACCTCCACCCTGGAAAGAAGGGTTGAACTTCGCCCACAGAACCATTGCCAGCGCCAAGGCGGCCAGGCTGAAACCCAGCGCCAGGCGCCGCGCCAGTTGCTGCCGGCTCGAGGCCAGGCCGATGACCGCGATTGCTCCAATGAGCGGCAGGCCGGTGAGCGCCGTGATGAACGGAAAGCCATTCATAACATGCGGCATCCCCAAATCAACAACAGGACCAGCGCCGCCAGCGCCATGCCCATAATCCGCAGATAATGCTGGACGCGGCCATCCTGCAAGCGTGAGAACAACGCCCCGCCTTCGGTCAACCGGCGGCAGAGCCGGTCGAAGCCCAGGTTCACCACGTATTCGTCCAGGAAACGGTCTGCCCACGAAAGCCCTACGACCACCCAGCGCGCCAATTCCACGATGCCGCCCCAAACCCACTCATCAAGCCAATCACAAACCCGCGCCCACCCGACCGTGAAGGAGACAAACGCCCACTCATAGACCTCATCAACAAAGTACTTATTCCGCAGCAGACCAAACAAGTCAGGCTGGACCCGTTCCAGGACATCAACCTCCCCTGCCCCGCCGAGCGGCTTGCGGCCATACAGCCAATAGCCCAGCCCTATTCCCACCAGGACGATCAGGCTCGAAAGCCCCATTAAGGGCAGGTGCGAAAACAGATTCCGAGGCACGAAGGCATGGGGTGGAGCGTGAAGCGTGAGAGGGTCTAGCGCTGGAGCGTGAGAGCGTGAGAGCGTGGAAAGCGCGGCGATGCCCTCACGCTCCACGCTCCCACGCTCCACGCTCCACACTCCAACGTCCGGACGCTCCGCCAGAAAGGCCTGGAACCAGGGCCATGCCGGCGTGCCGATGAAGCCCAGGAGAACCGAGCAAACCGCCAGAACCATGAGGGGAAGCGCCATGACGCGGGGGCTTTCGTGGGGGTTGTCCGGCAGGCGGCAGTTGCCGTAGAAAACATAGATTACCTGCCGGGTCATATAAAAGGCGGTCAGCAAAGCCGCGCAGAGGCCCAGGTAGAAAGGGCCTTGCGACGCGCCCCAGCCATGGGCGGCCTCGAGAATCGGGTCTTTGCTCCAGAAGCCGGAGAAGAGCAGCGGAAAACCGCTCAAGGCCAGCATGCCCACGGCGTAGGTCGCGAAAGTAATAGGCATGAACCGTCGCAGGCCACCCAGGCAGCGGATGTCCTGTTCCGAACGGCAGCCATGGATGACAGAACCGGCGCCCAGAAACAGGAGGGCCTTGAAAAACGCATGAGTCAGAAGGTGGAACATCCCGACGGCCACGCCGCCCAGGCCCAGACCCAGCATCATGAATCCGAGTTGGGAGACCGTTGAATAGGCCAGAATGCGCTTAATGTCGGTTTGGGCGACCGCAATGCTGGCTGCAAAGACGGCGGTGACGGCCCCTACCCAGGCAACCACCGGCAGGCATGGCCCCATGAGGGGATACACTCGCGCCACCAGGAACACGCCGGCAGCGACCATCGTCGCGGCGTGGATGAGCGCGCTCACAGGGGTCGGGCCTTCCATCGCGTCGGGCAGCCAGACATGCAGCGGCACCTGGGCCGATTTGCCGACCGCCCCGCAGAAGATCAGCAGGCCGATGCCGGCCGAGGCGCCCAGGCCCAGGCCCGTCGCGCCTGCGACCAGCGGGGCCAGGCCCGATGGTTCCAGGCAGCCATTTCCGCCATCAAAAAACAGCAGCGTCCCGCTCCGGGCATAGAGCCACACCATGCCCAGCAGCAAGGCCAGGTCGCCGATGCGGGTGGTGATGAAGGCCTTCCGGGCGGCCGCGGCGGCGCTGGGTTTGTCATACGAGAAGCCGATCAGGAGATAGGAGGTCAGGCCGACCACCTCCCAACAGATGAACAGGAGCAGCAGGCTGTTGGCGATTACCAGGCCGAGCATCGCCGCAGCAAACAGCGATAAGAAACAAAAAAAACGCGTCAGGTTTTCATCCTGCGCCATGTACCCCAGGCTATAGATGAAAATCAGCAGGCCCACCAACGAAACCATCACCAGCATCACGGCCGAGAGCGGATCGAGCACCCAGCCCAGTTTCAGCCAGGAATCGCCCACCTGCGCCCAGGGAAAGTTCACATACTGGCGGCCGGGATGCCGCGCGGCCTCTGCAAACGCCATGCACGCCAGGACGAGCGACAGACTCATCGCCCCAAGGGCCAGCGAGGCGGCAAAAGCGCGGCCAGGCCGCTTGGTCACCGCGCTCAACCCCGCCGCCATCAACGGCAGGATCGGGATCAACCAGAGATGTTCAACAGTCCAGCGCACCTTATCCCTTCATCGAATCGATCTCATCCACCTCGGCCGTCCCGCAGTGCCGATAGGCGGCAATGATGAGGGCCAACCCGACGGCCGCCTCCGCCGCCGCCACGCCGATCGAGAACAGGACGAACAGGATGCCGGTCAGGGCCTCCGGATGCGGGCCAAACCGCCAAAAGGCTATAAAATTGAGATTGGCCGCATTGAGCATCAACTCGATGCCGATCAACACAACGATGGCGTTGCGCCGCGTCAGCGCCCCGCCCAAGCCGATGGCGAAGAGCAGCGCGGAGACAAGCAGATAGGAGTGGAGGGGGGTCATGGCCCGGATGTTTCGTGGCCTAAGAGCGGTACCGGGCTCCCGAGGCTGCGTAGCGCAGATTTCCAAACCTGCTGTATCGCCGACTTGCAGTCGGCAGGCCGCACCTGCTTGGTCGCGTTTGCGGATTGGAAATCCGCGATACGGCAGACTGGAAGTCTGCGCTACGCCTTCCAGTGGGCGAAACCCTATGAAACATCCCGCACAGGAGTGTGGAGTGCGGACGGCGGTGGCTCATACTTCATCCTTCATAGTTCATCCTTCATCCTTCATCCCTCATCCTTCATCCTCCATCGTTGTCAGTGCTTTCACGCATCGCGATAATGACCGCCCCGATGAGGGCGGCAGTCAATAGCAGGCCGAGCACCTCGAGCGGCAGGAGGTAATTCGTCATCAACCGGTCACCAATCCGCCCGGCCGTGGCGGGCGGTTCAGGCGGCAGCCCGACCGGCAGCGCCCGGCTTGAGAGGATAATGCCGGACAGCACACCGAACACCGCCAGCGCAACCCCTGCGCCAACGGCCCAGGTGGAAGAGAAGACCCCCTGCCCTGCCGGTTGGCCGCCCCGAGTCAAGAGTATCGCAAAGACGATGACGATCGCCACCGCCCCGATATAGACCAGGACTTGGGCGAATCCGACGAACTGAGCGCCGAGCTGCAAATAAAGCCCTGCCAGACCTGCCAAGGCGACTGCCAGCGCCAGCGCGCAATGCACCAGGTTGCGCAGCGCCACGGCGGCGAGGGCGGCGGCCAAGGTCACGATGCCAAGCAGGGCGATCATTTCTTACCCATACCGATACGTTCTGTTCGCGAACTTCTGGCGCTCAAACAACGCGCGGCCCAACCCCACGTAGGCGCCGGCGACCAGGAGCGAGCAGACCAGCCAGCGAACGGGGCCCGCCGGCACGAAACGCCACAGACCGGCGGCCAGGATATTGACCAGCGCCATCGGCAGCATGAATTTCCACGCAAAATTCATGAGCTGATCCATCCGCAGGCGCGGCAGCGTCCCGCGCACCCAGATGAACAGCCCGATCAAGACCAGGAGTTTTGCGAAAAACCAGGCCCAGGAGGGGACCCAGGTGAGGAAAGAAAACGGCGCGTGCCAGCCGCCCAGAAACAGCGTAATGGCCAGGCCGCTGACGGCAAACATGCCGATGTACTCGCCGAGAAAAAACAGGGCGAACTTGAAACCGGAGTACTCGATATAGTAACCGGCGATGATTTCGGATTCCCCCTCGGGCAGGTCGAAGGGCGAGCGGTTGGATTCCGCCGTGGCGGCGATAAGGAACAGGACAAAGCCGGCCAAGCCCCAGGGCGTCAGGACGAACCAATGCGGCCATCCGCCCGAATACCCGGCCTGCGCGGCCACAATGCTCACGGTCGAGAGCGAGCCCGCCATCATGATGACGGTCACCGCCGAGAGCATCAGCGGCACCTTCGTAGCTGATCATCTGCCCAATTGCCCGCATCGCTCCCAACAGCGAATACTTGTTCCGGCTCGACCACCCCGCCATGAACACGGATAGCTCGGTCGCCGCGCCCACCGCGAAAAAGAACAATACGCCGGTGTCCAGGTCCACTGCCGTCATGTTCCGCCCCATCGGCACGACCGCCAGGGCCAGAAAGACCGGGACGACCAGGACCAGTGGGGCCAGGAAGTGCACCACCCGGTCGGCCCCGCGCGGGACCAGGTCTTCCTTGGTCAGGGCCTTCACCCCGTCGGCCAGGGGTTGGAGCAGGCCAAAAGGGCCAACCCGGTTCGGGCCGTAGCGGTTCTGCATTCGCCCCAGGCCCTTGCGCTCGAGGAGCGTGGTGATAGCAAAGAGAGTTGCGAACGTGCCGATGATGGCCGCGGCGGAAATCAAGCCCGACACGACCGGCTGCCAGGGCGCCGGCGCGCACCCCACCATCCACTGCTTCAACGCAACAAAAACCTGGTCCATTGTGTCATTCTTCCGATCAGCTCGAAAACCCCGAAACCATCGCGCGCCATGATTGCCCCAAGTCTGTTGGCTGGCAAGCGGGAGTTAAGGCTGAAGGCTGAAGGCTGAAGGCTAAAGGTCGAGGCCCGAAGGGCGAAGGGCGAAGGGCGAATGTGGGGCAGAAATGCGGGACAGATTGCTGGCTGAGGTTCAAAGGAGAGCCTCCATTCGCTTTGGCGGATGCATTGGGCCATGAACCCGGGTGTAGCGGCGTCTCGGCAGAGCGCCGCTGGAAATCGTTCCGGGGAATGGCGGCCCTTTGCCGAGACGACTGGCCCGGAAGTGCGGTCTGGCTCTGCGGCCAAAAGCAGCCTGGATTGAAAATTGCAAATTGCAAATTGCAAATTGGCGGGGCGGCGGAGCAGCAAGGGACGGCTCATGGAGAGGGAAGAGGGCGGCGGCGCGGAGGGCGCGGAGGGCGGGGGCGAATGGGGGAGGCGCGACACGGGCCGGGGGGGGTGGGTTTAATTGGTTAAAATTGGTTAAAATTGGTTAAAATTGGGTTGAAACGTCCGTTCATAAGTAATCCGACAGGCAAGGGGCGAGTGTCGGGGGGCGAGGGGCGAGTGTCGAGGGGCGAGTGTCGGGGGGCGAGGGGCGAGGGGCGAGGGGCGGCACCTTGTTGGCTCGACACCCCCCCCCAATCGAAGCCTGCGCCTGCATGCTCTTGGACGTTAGACGTTGAGTTTTCGGTTCCTGCGCATTGTGTCGCGTTCATACGCAAGGAGTTTCGCATAGTTGGGTGCGGTGGGGCAAATGCTCCATTGGCTGTATTGGCTGTATTGGCTCTTTTTTGCTCTCGGGCGTTTCTTTGGGACAGAATATGATCTCCAGGATGCGCCGTAGCCGGTGATATTTGGGGCCGCTAGCGGGTCTCAACTCAGAAGCCGGGGTGGAAGAAGCCGCGAAAAGACGCAAAAGGCGCAAAAAGAAAAGGAATTCCTCCGATGAGGCCGCCAGGGGGGTGGCCTCGCCCATCGGGCTCAGCGCGCATTTCTTGAGAATCAGCGCAGTCGCCGAGCCCAATAATCCGGTTTCCGGCTCAGGTGTGCAACCGCGACGATCCAAAATCGGTCTGTCTGCTCCAGATAGACAATTCGAAATGGGAATCTTTTAGTCTTCCAACTTCGGGTTCCGAGCTTGCCCGGTTTGCCCAGTTCAGGATCGCGTTGAATTTTTGGCAGCGCCGTTTCGACGGCAGAGAGAAAAGCCTGTCCAAGAGTTGGATTCCGACGTTCGTAAAACTCCGCCGACTTAATCAACTCATTTGCGGCGAGTCGATGATAAGCGACGGGTTTCATTTAATGCGCGCCGGGCGTCTTTCATGACTTGTTCGGCAGGAATTCCTTTCTCCGTGCCGGATTCGATTTCCTTCACGCGCCGCCCGATTTCCGCGGTCCAAGCTTCTTCCAGTTGACGATCTGCGTAGTCGTCAATGCTCTCAATGATCCTTTCCGCCAGCCGCACACGCGAGCGAGGCGGAAGCTGCAGGACTTCTTTCTCCAAGACGCGAAGTGTCATGGCTCAAATAGACCAGAAAAGTGGGTCCCGAGCAAGGAGCTTTCCGGGCAATTGTTGGCGTGCCTGGTCCAAACGCGACCGCGCCACCGTAAATCTCCCTTGCAGACCCCCGGAGCATTCTCCCCTTTCACGTTCCCGTGTTTGGCATGGGACTTGGGCACCGCCCAGGCCAAGCCCCATGCCCGGGACGCGAATGCTCACCCCATAATGGCCCGGCATGTCGGATTTGAAAGCAGCGCCGCGCCCCGTCCCCCGCGACCGTTACCCGGGCCTGTTACATCATTCCTGCTGCAAACCGCGCCAAATGAAAGGCGGCGGAGTGTTCCCGGCCAGGTCGGCCCGGAGCCGGCTTGGCTGCCGCACAACTTTTGGCCGCCGAGCCGGTCCGCAGGCGCCACCACGCGGCAGCGCCCCATGGAAGGCCGAAACCGGGGAGAAACGGGAAAAATCTGCCGCTTGACGCCCTCGTCCCTGTCTGGCAGCATGGGATGAGAATGGGCGAGACGCGAAGCCAATTCTCCCTCACCCGCGCAGCGTCAATGAACCGGCGGCGCGGCAAACAGCAAATTCTTATCAGATTCAACGACCCGCAGTGGACGAATTATCCAGCGCGTTTTCATCGCCTGCGCTGGCCCTAGCATCTGGTTGGTCACATGCGGAAAATCCTGTAATCAGGCCTGAATTCGTAGGTTTCAGCAATGTGGACCAAACTATAATCCGTGTTTGCAGGCCACTTTTTCGATTCGGGCCATAGCGTCATTCCGGTTTGTCCAATTTGCCTAACTGGCACCATGTAAGTTTTATCGTTGCCAGGGCAGTAAAATGCAAAATAGTCGGCCTGGTCGATGTAGCCACGCCCGTCAGAACTAGTAGTCCGGGCTTTAACTGCGCCATTTTTAAGAAGGCGAGCGGTCTTGACCTGGATTCGCGCAAAGTGTCCTTTCTCATCAATAACGATGTCGTATCGTTGATTGTCGCCAAAAGGCATCAAAACGATTTTATCGGCCTTCAATAAGGCCGCGAGAACCTGGCCTTCAGAACGTTCTCCAACTGTTCATAAGTCAAATCCTTGAACTGCGTCTTTGTTTACAATTACTCCCAAAGCCCTCACATCTTTGGTATCCAGACTCTTCGGCTTCACATCTTCACACACCACGGGTATCCCGTTCCAAATTTGCCCCAGTGACCTCCTGGCGCTCAGGAGCACCACCGCCGCCGGTTTATTGAGGTTGCGCGGGTGACTGTCGTCCATATTATTTGGGAAGCTTCGCTTCCAGCCGGGTGAGGACATCCTGGTCGTGGGGCTGAAGCGCCGTGCGTGGTGTCTCGTGACGCTTCCCACTCTCGTCCTCTATCCATGCTGTTTCTTTGTCCACCATGCGCAAAGCACCCTTGAGCACATACCCATTGGTCAGGCTCCATGAGCGCATCATGCCCGGCACTGTCTCGCTGGCAACCAACTGGCGCATGGCCTCCTTGCGGTTGGCCTCCTGTTCCGAGGCAGCGGCTTCGTCGGCAGGAGCCTTGGCGGCAGCATCAAGTTGTCGTTGCAGCGACAACTTTGGCATTAAGCCGAGTTCTTTAAGTTCTCTTTCAGTCTCGCGGTGTCCCTCCCTTATCGCTTTGTCCGCTTCCATCAACGCTTTTACACTTTCGAGTGTTTGCCGGTTGTAGTCCTTGACCTGCTCGTTAGTATTGTAAACAAAGACCGCTGCAATCAGGAGAGCGCCCGCGATGATGCCCACAGCCAGACTTTTGGTTATTTTCATTTGAACTTGGTCATTGTGACTCCTCGAAGCGAGCGTAACCGTTGGAAGTTGTGAAGGTGACCGGTGAAGCGCGGCCAACGTTGACCTTCCATTGACCCTGCTCCGTTAAAAGCAGACTGGTTCCCGCTCGTGCTCATTGGGTTCAGCCTTTCACGGGATATTGCCCAGGCACGGCCCTGTTGTCAATCCTGAATAGCGGATAATCGCCGCCATAACCGGGGCCTCGCCGCCACCCGCCCCCTCGAACCCTGGCCCGTAAACCATCAATTTCGAGCACCGTTGCCTTGAGAGAGGCTTTCATCTCGGTCTGGTGGCCTGGGAGGAGGGGGCTTGGGCAGTGAGAGGGCTTCAACGGCTCCAACACGCCGTTCAGTACGGGACCAGGCTCAAGTGGGCCGGTAAAGATAACATGGGGTGGTCAGGCTGGGAAAAATTCGGCAACCTGACCACCAATGATAAAACTAACTTACGAGAAAACAAATAGGACGAAGGCCGCGGCGAAGCAAGCACTACCCTCGGTCAAGGAACAAACTGATACGCTGGTCGAGACGATCTTGAGCGCAGGCAAGGTGCCGAGCGTCGCCGGTGCATCGGCTCCGAACTGCGAGAGCGGTCCTCGACCGCATCAGGTCATCAAGCTGGGCATCGACGTGCATCTGGATCGCTACGTGGTGGTACGCCAAATCGACGGGGGCGCACCCCAGCCGGCGCAAGCGTTCAGCCCGACTCAGTTCCTGGACTGGGCCAGGAAACAGACGGCGCTGGCCAAGCAGGTTTACAGTTGCTACGAGGCGGGCCCTTTTGGCTACAGTTTGCACCGGAAGCTGGCGGGGTTTGGCATCACCAACTACGTGGTGCGGCCTCGGGATTGGGACGAGTACGGCAAGAACGTCAAGACCGACAAGCGTGACGCCAAGGCGTTGGTGCTGGGCTTGGACCGGTATGTCGCCGGCAATGAGGACGCCTTTTGCGTGGTGCGCGTGCCCACCGAAGCTCAGGAGCAAGCCCGGAGTCGCTCTCGCCAGCGGGAGAGCTTGCAGAAGGAGAAGCAACGCCTGGCGGCCCAAGGGCGCAGCCACGCCCTTTATTATGGCGCCCACATCAAGGGCATCTGGTGGACCGAGGCTCTGTGGAAGGAACTGGTGTTGCCGGCCATCGTGTTGGAATTGTTGGAGCCGTTGCGCCGGCTGATTGAAGCGGTGGACCAGGAGCTCAGAGCACTGGGTAAAGCCCTGACGGAGGCCGCGCCTGCGGACCTGCCGGTGGGCCTGGGCAAGCTAACTTACGAGGTGTTGGAACGAGAAGTGGCTGACTGGAACCGGTTCGACAACCGGCGGCAAGTGGCCAGCTACACCGGAATGTGTCCCCGGGAAGACAGCTCAGCACAGCGCCGTTTCCAAGGGTCCATTAACAAGCACGGCAACCCGCGCGTGCGCACCGTGCTGGTGGAGGCCTCTTGGCGCCTGATGCAATACCAGCCCACCTACAAGCCGGTCGCCAAGTGGCTGCCGGTGCTGGCCAATCCCAAAACCACCCGCTCCAAACGCAAGCAGATCGCCGTGGCTGTCGGCCGGCAGTTCAGCGTGGACTGGTGGCGAGTGCGCACCGGCCGCTGCCAAGCCGCCGACCTGGGCTTGAAAACAAACCCGGCGACGCCGGCCGTTGCGCCCGCGCCGCCGGCCAAGAAAACCAAGGCCGCACAGAACTCTAAAGACTGAACGCAGATCCCAAGCGACGTATGAACACAAAAGAAGATCAGAGAAAAAAGACGATGAGTTTTTCGCTTTGGGCCTTGGGTTGCGAAGCCATCCCTCAACTGAAAGGCCTGCCCCAAACGCGGTCGGGACAGGCCTGGATGCATCCGCAATCCAAGGGCGGCCCGGTGCTCGGGTTGCACTCCTGCAGAGCCCTGTCCCCCGAGCCGCGCCAGGAGCATGAGGGCAGGGGCAAGGCCTGTCACGGGCAAAAGGAACCCGGCCGAGACTGCTAAAGTAAGGGATAAGCTACACTAAACGAGATTGCTGAAGTAAACAATAAGCCACGCTAAACATTTTTCGTCATGACACTTTTGGAGCGTAACGGAGACCGTGACTGACCCTGGGCCTTTGGATGGCCCGATTTAAAGATTGGTCTCCGTGCGCTCCTCTGGCCGGATTGGAAACGATATAGTGTACTCCGCAAAGGATGTACGGATAGCAGGTTAAGCCAGGTCCAACGACCGGTGCTCCGCCAGAGGAGGCGATCCAAGACGCAACGCAACATTCAACCTCCGCAGCGGAGAAAAATGAGAAAAAGAAACTAAAACGAACATTCCTGTTGACGAACCACCCCATAGCAGGGGTCAGACCATAGCTTTTCACCTTTTGGCAGCATTTTGGACCATAAAAGGGGAGAAGCCGGGAGTCGCGCCCCTTCGCGTTTGCCGCCAGCGCTCGAAGTCAACGGCCCGTGGGGCCAAATACAGCGACCGATCTCGCAGTCGCGTTTACTCTGCTGCCCATATAGACCCAATCCGACTGCGGGCGTGCGCGCCCGTTCGAGACCGGCGGCATCACGTGGACAGATCGAGTCGCGTTAATGGCGGCTTGCAGATGCCAGGCCTCCATTGAGAGCGGCGAGGTCTCGTGACCCGCCGCAGGGGAGGTTTTCTCAGCCTGCCGGTTCCGGGGGTTTTCTCCCAACTTGCCGGATTCTGCCGGTGGGAACGCTGGGACTGGGGTTTCGGACATTTTGCACGCCAAGGGCGCGCGGGGACATGAGCCCAGGGCAGCCGCACTGGGAAAACCGTCGCGCAATCCGAAGGCGTGCTGCCGTAGCAAGTGCGACAGTTTTTCCGTCGCCACTCTGCCTTGGACACCATAGAACGAAAGCAGGGTGTAGAGGGTTTCGGCAACGATGACCGGCGACACGTCAAGCACCACCTCTCCCGCCGACGCCCGATCAAAAAGCCTTCTTGCCGCGGCGGCCTGAGCAGCCGGCTCACCGGAAAGAAAACGCAGCAGGATGTTGGTATCGACCAGATACCGTTTGGGGCTCACAGGAGACCCTCTGTGGACGCCTCACGGGCGATAGCGTCGCGTGCGGCCTGCTTTTCTTCCCGGTTGCCCGCTGCCCGTTTGCCGAGTTTGACGCTGGCGAAGAGATCGTCGAGCCGGGGCACGGGGCGCAGGACCGCCGAGCCGTCCGGGCGCACCTCTGGTACGAGACGCGCTGGCGCGGCTTGAGCTTCAATGCCTGACGAACATCCAAAGGGATGGTCGTCTGGAATTTATCGGTGATTGTAGATTGTGTCATGTGTCCACCGTGCCACAGCGCATTGCATTGTGCAAGCGCTTCGCATTACCACGGCATCCTAGCCCGGATATTTCACAGCCCAAGAGCGGGAACCGGCGCCCGGGGCCGCGTAGCGCAGGTTTCCAACCTGCTGTATCACCGACTTCCAGTCGGCAGGCTGTACGTGCTTGCTGGCGCTTGCGGATTGGAAATCCGCGATACAGCAGGCTCGAAGCCTGCGCTACGCCTCCCATTCGGCCAAACGTGTGAAATATCCAGGCTAGGCGCCTCTCGAAATGTAAAGTGGTTTGAGGTCGGTTGTTGTCCCGGAGGGACATCTGATAATAGCCCAACGTTTTTTAACGTTGGGGGCCGATGCCGAGGGTGCCGAGTCCCGCAGGGACGGCTGAGCCTTGACCCAGTTCCTTCGGCCGTCCCTGCGGGACTTGCGCCCTTCTTGCGAGTGGACCCAAACGTTGAAACGTTGGGCTATTACCAAGTGTCCCTCCGGGACAATGCCGGCCCCCTACAGCGAGCTTGATGCAGCCCTGCAGGCGTGCCCCCAAACGTGACCGCGCCACCGTAAATCTCCCTTGCAGACCCCCGGGGAATTCTCCCCTTTCGAGTTCCCGTGTTGGGCATGGGGCTTGGGCGCCAACAACGCCGAGTCCCGCGCCCAAGACGCGAACGCTCACCGCATAATGGCCTGGCCATGTCGGATTTGAATCCAGCACCGCGCCCCATCCCCCGCTCGCTGGACTGGTTTCAAACCGCCCTGGGGAAACCGTCGCGCAATCCGAACCCGCCCTGGGAGAGCGGGAGCAATGATTGAGACATGCCGGAGGAATGACCTGCGCCCTTGCAGGGCGCGAGGCCGAGTAAGGCCGGCTTTCCCGGGGTGTTACCCCGGGCTGGTATGCTGGGCGCTTTCAGCGCGGGCTCCATGGGCGGCTGGAGAGCGCCACGAATGTCCAAGTTCAAGTTGTCCCCGGGACAAGACCTTGAATACCACGCCACAATCCGCGCTGCCGCTGTGAGGCAGTCGCCGGGGGTTCACTTATCGCCCGCCCCCATGTCGAGAACTTTGTCGGGCGGCTGCGGCGTATTGGGGCTGGCAAATTCCATGAGCGCCTGGGTGCCGTTTGGGTCTGCATTTTTGTCGCGCGCGGGCGCGTTTTTTTTCAGGCCCAAGAGCGGCTCCAACTCCGTCCTGGTCTTGGTCTTGGTCTTGGTGAATGCTTTGTCGGCGAACCACCAGAGCTTGCCCGAGGCGGCGCCGAGTTTGGCCTCCACCAAAACGAACTCATGGCCGAGGCTGTCTTCCAGGACGGTCTTGACATCGAGGCCCGTTTGGAGCGCGCCGAACAGTCCGCGCCTGGCGAGCACCGGGTCCACCTGGTTGAGGAGGATAGTGTAGGGTGTCGGTTCCGCGCGGCTGGCAATGACCTCGCGGCAGGTCTCGATGACGATGCGGCGGAACCGCTCCTCGCTGATCTCCTCCATCGGCCGCGCGGGACGGGCGGTTTTGAGGAAACGGAGGTAGAAGTCGCCTTGGGCGCTGCCGAAAGGCTGCAACATCGCTTTGGCGGAGACCTGGCCCAGGGGCTGGTGGTGAATATGTTCGTAATCGAAGCCCGAAGACACGCCGGCCCGGACCGTCGCGTTGCGGACCATGAAAGTCGGGTTATGAAAGGTGAGCGTGAGGCAGCGTTCGGGCCGCAGCACCTTGTAAAAGCCCTGGAAGCTGTTGTTGAGGAGCGCATGGTACACATCGAAGGGCTTCTTCTGGCGCTCGTTGCGCACAACCTCGTGCGCGACGATTCTCTCGGTGTAGCGGAAGTCCTCCTTGAGCCACGCATTCCAAAGGTAAGAGAGCTCGCCGTATTGGATGGAGGCATCGTAGGGCGGATCGGTGAAGATGTAATTGACGCACTCCTCGGGCATCTTCTTCATCAGCTCCACACAGTCGTCCGTGACCACGGCGATGTCGGCCTCGCCGTCGAGCACTTTGCGCCAATCGTCGGTCAGCCTCACGTCGCCCAGGGCTTGGTTGGACTCATTCTTGGCGTGGATAAGGCCCTGGTGTCCGACAACGGCGCTTTTGAATTTCTCCCATACATTTGCTTCGAGGAACCGCTTCGTTGACCAATAACTGTGCTGCGTCCAGGTCGAGCTGAAGGCCGTTTGATGGTTGCCCTGGCCCGGCTCAAGGGCCGGGCACATCCGCGTGCATAGATGGATCATCGAGGTGAAGGCGCCGAGCAAGAACGCTCTCATTTGCGGGCTGCTCTCCTGCTCGATGGCTTCATAAAGCATCGCCGCGGCCCGCAGGTTGCGTCTGGTAAAAAGCTGGTCCAGCGAGTCGTAGCGCTCCCGCTTCATGAAGGGCGTGCCGTCATCGTAATAAAGCGGGTTTTTCGGGTACCACTCCCGGATGCGCCTGGCCTCGAGTTCGGCGGCTGCGTCAAGGTCCTCCTTGCGCGGCTGGCAACCCGTCTCGCAGCGGTGTTCGCAGTGGGGGCAGGCTTTGTAGCGGACTTCAACCAGTTCGTCACCTTCGCGCACGAAGCAGTCGGCTATCAAGGGCTGGCCGCAACTCAGACAGTGGGCGGTGTAGAGCGCGGCAATACGCTCCTGCACCTGGCAGCGAACGCGCTCGAAGGCCTCGTGCAGCTTGAGCACGTTGACCGGGCGCAGCGTGAGTTCGGCGATGCGAGTGGCGGCGGGGTTGAGGTCACACACAATGGCCCGGCGTCGGTTGCGGGCGGCCTCGACGGCAGTTACGCCGCTCCCGGCGAACGGGTCAAATACCACCTGATGTGGTTTGGTGTATGCCTTGATGTGTTCAGCAACTACGTTCCAGGTTTTGCGGGACCAGTACTTGTGCCAGACGTACATGGCGGTGTGCGGTTCCGGTGGGATCTGCCGGCTGATGTGGTCGAAGGCCGGCGGGGTGATTCGGCCGATGCGGCTGCGGGCCAGTTCGCGAGTCTTCATCAGGTGTCTCGGGCGACTTCTTTGAGGATTCGACCCGGTTTCATGCGACGATGAAACCGGAAATTACCTTGCTACGCAAGCCGCGATGCCTTCGGGACTTGGGCTCGCGGTGGAGCGGGATCCGGGCGCATCTTGTCAGGTACCACCATGCAAGCCACGAGGTCGGGGAGAGTGCCCGCCGCCCAGGAATTCATCCCGGAGGGATAACAGATGGTAGCCGGGGGTCGAAGCGTCGCGAGACCCCCGGTTCAGCGGCGGTGTGGGTCGGCATCCTATAGGGATGCCAGAAGGCGGCCTGTTCCCTTTGTGCAGCCTTCTGGCACCCCGTTCCGGGGTGCAGGCCCCCTCTGGCCGGAAACCGGGGGTCGCGGCGATGCCCATTCGCGTCAGGCTAAGGTTTGGCGCGCAGTTGACGCGGCGGCCTTTTCTGTGTCCAACACAGGAGCAGCACGTTTTTGTCTTCGATTAGCCACTTCATTTCTTCCCCTTTTTTGATCTCCAGCGCCTCCGCCAGGACCACCGGCAAGTTCAGATAGTAGGAGCGATTGGTTGGCCGCTCCACCTTTTGCACTTTGATGAGGTAACCCGTCGTTTTTTCTGTCGCCTTTTGTCGCTTTGGCATATAGTATTAATACTATATAAAACCACGCATGTCATCTCCTAAGGCGGCGTAAATAAATAAAGGTATCAACTTCTGAGAATCGTGGTATGATAGCTGCACATGAGTGCTATTGCCGCGCTGACGCAGAAGTTCAGGGCCATTTGGCCACTCCTAAATGAGCGGACCCGGCGCCTTACCGCCGCCAATGAAGCTATGCAGATGGGTTATGGCGGTGTCTGCGTGGTTCACCGGGCTTGTGGCTTGTCCCGCAAAGCCATCCTCAAGGGTATTGGCGAAATCGAGCGGGGCGACTCCTCGCTGGCGGAGCGCATCCGGCGCCCGGGCGCCGGACGCAAGAACCTCACGGTGTTGGATTCCGGGCTGGTGGCGGCGCTGGACGATTTGATTGAGGGCGGAACTCGCGGCGATCCGGAATCTCCCTTGCGCTGGGTCTGCAAGAGCACCTCGGACCCTGGCCGAGGAGTTAAGCCAGCAAGCTCATCCGGTGAGCCACATGCGGGTGGCCCAACTGCTGCACGAGCAGGACTACAGTTTGCAGAGCAATCGGAAGCTGGAGGAAGGGGAGGACCACCCGGACCGCGACGCCCAATTTCGGCATATCAACCGGTGCGTGAAGCGGGCCTTGGCGGCGGGGGAGCCGGTCATTTCGGTGGACACCAAGAAGAAGGAACTGGTGGGCAACTACGCCAATAGCGGCCAACAATGGCGTGTGGCGAAACAACCGCAACGGGTCAAGGGGCACGACTTCCCGGGTCCCGAGGTGCCTCGCGCCTATCCCTACGGCATCTATGACTTGGGGCGCAACAGCGGATTCGTAAACGTGGGCACCGACCATGACACGGGGGCCTTTGCGGTGGCCTCGATTCGTGGGTGGTGGCGCTTTGAAGGGCGAAGACTTTATCCTGCGGTCCGGACGCTGTGGATCACCGCCGATGGCGGAGGCAGCAATGGGTGGCGGCTGCGACTCTGGAAACTCGAGTTGCAGGGCTTTGCCGACGAAAGTGGGCTGTGCCTTTCCATCTGCCACTTTCCGCCCGGCACCAGCAAGTGGAACAAGATCGAACACCGACTCTTTTCGTTCATTTCGTCCAACTGGCGCGGTGAACCGTTGCGAGATTACCAGACGGTCGTGAACCTGATTGCCAGCACAACGACGGCCAAAGGATTGACGGTGACCTGCCGGCTGGATCGTCGAAAGTATCCGACGGGTAGAAAAGTCTCACGCGAGCAGATGAAGCAAGTGAACCTAAAGCCTAACAAGTTCCATGGTGAGTGGAACTATACCATCGAGCCTCACGGGTGAACCAACTTGATACCTTTATTTATTTACGCCGCCTAACCCTTCCGCGCAAAACAATTCCGGTTTGCCCGCCTCCCTCCACCAACAGCTCCCGGCCTGCCTCCCCAAACTCGACGCCATCGACGCCGAGGGTATCGCCCGAGCCTCAGGCTTTCCTGCAGCGCAGCCCACGTAAAATCCCCATGCTCAAATTTGCCAAGGGCCTCCTGGCCCTCGCTCCCGAAACCGACCTCGCCTTGGAGCATACCGCCGCAGTCATCGGCTTGGCCGCCGACACCACCTACACTAAACAGTCTTTGAGTGAACGGCTCTCCGGTGGCCTCAAAGGCTTTCTGGCTGGGGTCGTCACGGCCCTCTTCAGCCAAATCGCTCGTGGCGTTCCGACCTGCCAAGCCCTTGAACGCTTTGCTCACGTCTGGGTCCATGACAGCACCTCCCAAACGCTGCCCAAGCACTTGGCTGAACTCTTCCCCGGGGCCGGCAACCAACATGGGCAAGACTACGCCACCCTCAAAATCCAATGGATCTGCGA